>CAWKMQ010000043.1:0-72331 GCA_963850725.1 Vicinamibacterales bacterium | reverse complement strand
ACAAAAACGGGCTGGCGCGTGAAAGCCGGCTAAAGCCGGACACGTACTGCATGAAGTGGAAATAGCTCTAACGTCGTGAGGCCGCGTCATCGATGACGATGGCGGTCACGGTGTTGGCGCCGGTCCGCAGCGCGGTTTCCGGAATGAGCGTGCCGAACATCAGGACATCACGTTGACGATATGACTGCGTGACGGCGGCCACGACTCCATTCACGACGACGGCGACCGTGAGGGGATCCGATCGCGATGTGCGGAGGACGCCACCCACGTACAGGGGAAGGGGATCGCGGGTGAGATCGACCGCGTCGAACTGCCCTGGATTGCGAATCGTGACCTTCACGTCCGGCGTCGCGTGCATCGCCGATGGGCTCTGCCCGCGCAGATGCTGGAGGCCGGGGGCGCGTACAGCGCCGCGGGATCTCCGTGTCCAAATCGACGCTCCTTCCACGCCGAGGCTCTCGGCACCGTCTGCTGAAAAATCGCTATCGCTGATGGTCCTGGCTTCGGCGTTGAACCGGTTGCGCCAGATGAAGGTCCGCGATGCGTGCGGCGCCTGACTCTGAATCAGCGACCGCCCGTCGAGTCGGAGGCGGCGCTTTCGCGCCGACGACATCGAGAATCGTGGGAAGGATGTCGACGGTTTCGGCGATCCGATCCACCACCTCGCCGCGTCGCTGACCTGGCAGCTTGATGAACAGCGGCACCCGCAGGATGTCGGCGATATTGCGTTGCATTTGCGGTTGCCGCCTGGATCGGCCATCACGGTAGCTCGCGCCGTGATCGGACGTGATGATGACCAGAGCCTTGTCGTACATCTGCCGCTGGCGCAGTCGTGATACCAGATCGCCGATGAGATGGTCGACGAATCCCACCTGCGCGAGGTGACGCTGATGCGCGGTATCGGCGAACCCCGGGCTCGTTCCCTCGAAAGCCCTTCGGTACGAAGCGGCGTTGTCAGGGTCGGGGTACCGGCGTCCTGACGGCACATAGACAAACGGCCTGTGGGGCAGCATCGCGTGCATGAAGTACAGCCGCGCGGGCCGATCGTCGATCGACGACACGAACCGCGCAAAGAGGTCCCTTCGATTGCCACGACCGGCAGCAGGGTCCGTCTCACGGTGCTCGCCAAATTCCGCCCAGTCTTCGGTCACCGGTGGCAGCCCTTCTGTGAGTGTCTCCGGGAGGATGATGTGCAGCCACACAAGCCCAAGATCTGACAGGAGCGACTCGAGGGTGTCGCCGGGCTGTGTGGAATCGCTTCGACACGATCGAGGCGGACAGAGCGGGAATCCCATGGAGGCGAACATGTCGTAGTGACGCGCCAGCGTCGTAAACAGGTTGACCGGGTAGTACTGCAGCGTCGGCGCGTCGTCCACGGCCGTCGGGTATCGCCCCGACAGGATGGCAGGTACCGCGTGCGATGTGTTGGACGCGACCGTCGTCGCGTTCCGAAACCAGTACGCCTCGCGAGCCAGCGCGGCGAAATTCGGGTACCGCCCGGCATCGATCTCGCCGCTCCCGTCGAGCAGACTGTTCAACGGCAACTCATCGAATACGACGAACACGATTGGCGGAGTCTGTTCCATCGCCTGCACGGCACCCGCCGGTGGTGACGGCAGAAGCGTCTGTCTGATGCCGGGCTCGAGGAGAAAGAGCGCCGGAACGACGAGAGCGGCGGGCGCGAGCGCGGTGAAAAACTGGCGAACCGTGCGGCTTCGAGCGGCGACGACGGCCAGGATGGTCCCGATGAGGGCACTCGCCACGATGTCCCGCGGCGGTCCGAGCAGGTTGCCGCGCCGGAACCACGGCATCACGATGACGGCGATGAGAAGCGCCGACACGAGGCCATGAAACGCTGTAGCCGCGCCGCGGCTGACCGCGCGAATCGCACGCTCCATCCCGACGAGGACCAGCGGCACGCCGAAACAGATCGCGACGATTGCCGAGAAGAGCGGTCGCGGCCCTCGTGCCCCTGGCCGCAAAGAACTCTGGACTGTTCGACACCACCTCGAAGATCGGCTGCGCGATCGCCATCGCTGCGAGCCCGGCGAGCGCCGCGCCTCGCTCGAGCGTCACCTCGTGGCGTTTCCAGAATCCCGTGACGGCGGCAAAGCGGCCCTCGTTGCGGTCCGCCATCGAGGTCAAGGTTCGAAGGAATGAGGGTACTCTCCCAACCAGCGTCACCGCGGTCTGGAGGAGCAGCGGCGAATACAGGCCGATGACGCCGAACGCAAACGCGGCGGGCGAAAGCAGAACCTTATAAGAAGAGAGCGTTGGAAGGATCAGACAGGCCACGAACACGAGGAACGCCGTGAGACCCAGTCCATGGCCGATGAGGCGGACCGCTCGTGGCTGCGACCCGAGCACGAGGACGTTCACGAGTGCCAGCAGACAGAGACCGATGGCGATTGGAACGAAACGCGTTCCCGCCGTGTAGGCGTCGGCACCCTTTGGGAGAACCACGAGCGTCTGGGCGGTCGCCGACGCGAAGGTGATAGTTGCGAATCTGGAGCGCAGCGAGGACCCAGCCATCGGCATCGCCGGTCAGTTTCAATACTCGCGCACCCTCACCCACCTCCTGGTCGAGCGCAAGGATGCGGTCGGGCGGCAGCACGATGCTCCAGTGGAGAAGGCGACCGGGGGGCAACGTGACGCGATTGGCCGGGAAGCCATCACGCACGAGCCCGATCTGTCTCTCCACGAGCAGTGTGTTCTGAAGTTGCAGCTCGAGCACGGCCGTCTGGCCATGAAGCCTCGACAAATCAGGAAGGGCGACCGCGATGGTGCGGTCAGACGCGTACAGCTTCGCCGCGATCGCGTCTATGCGAATCGGCGTGAACTCTGAGAAGACGTACGTGTGGTAGACCGCAGCCGGGATGGCGGCCAGCAGGAGAGCGACAACCAGCGGGGCGATCCGTCCGCGGTGCTGTCTCACGGCGGCGCGGAGTATACCGCGCCTGGCCATTTGACTCTTGCCGGTTGTTCGGCCATCCTTGGGTTGTGTTGACCCTTGCACGGCGGTTCGGTTCGCTCGGGCTGATTCTGGCGCTTGTGGCCGGAAGCGGCGCCGTCTGCGCGGGGTGGGCGCCAACACCGGAAGCCCGGATGTCGTGCTGTACCGGTGACGGCGATTGTCCAATGCACGATGGGAACGCGCACCATTCGGCAGGCGCGAGCCTTCTACGCAGCACAGGCCGACAGTTGTTGCGCATCTTCTGAACCCGATCACTCTAATCAATCAGCTCCAACGTTCGGCGCGGTTATCTCCAGCGCCGTCCTCGGTCCCGGCGTTGTGCTCCCTGACACGGCTCCGGCCCTGATGCTCAGCGATGCATGGCGCACGGTTGCGCCGAAGCCGCTCGGCCCCGTCCGCACGCACCTCTTGCTCTCCGTCTATCTCGTCTAGTCAATCCACGTCGTCGTGTGCCTGCCCGGACCAGAGATCCGGTGCTGACCGCGCACGCGCGCACACGTGCGCGCCTGACGAATGTCGTGGACGAGCATGATCAACAGACTCATCGAACTATCGCTCAAGAACCGATTTCTGGTCGCTCGCCGCTGTACATCGGCCTTGCCGTGTGGGGCTGGTGGGCGCGTGTCTGCCACGCCGATCGATGCCATTCCCGATCTCTCCGACAACCAGGTCATCGTCTTCACCGACTGGACCGGGCACAGCCCGCAGGAAGTCGAAGATCAGGTCACCTACCCGCTGACCGTCAACCTCCAGGGTCTGGCCGGCGTTCGCGTCGTGCGATCGCAGTCGGCGTTCGGGTTCTCGATGATCTATGTCGATCTTCGAGGACAACGTCGATCTCGTACTTCGCGCGGACGCGCGTGCTCGAGCGCCTGAGCCTGGTGGCGAAGAGCTTGCCCGCAGGGCGTCACGCCGACGCTCGGTCCCGATGCGACGGGCGTCGGCCACGTCTTCTGGTACACGGTCGAGAGCCCCACGCATTCGCTGCGCGAACTGCGCAGCCTGCAGGACTGGTTCATCCGCTATCAGCTCAACGCTGTTCCCGGCGTGGCCGAGGTCGCCTCGGTCGGCGGTCACGTCCAGCAGTATCAGATCGACGTCGATCCGAATCGGCTCCGCACGTACAACCTGCCCCTCAGCGCCGTCGTCGCTGCCGTCCGCGACAGCAACGTCAACGTGGGCGGCAACGTGCTCGAGGCGAACGGCGCCTGGCTGATCGTGCGCGGCGTCGGGCTGATTGCGTCGGTCGACGACGTCAAGAAGATCGTCGTCGGTGCGTGCGAACGGCGTGCCGGTCTACGTCGAGCAGGTCGCCGACGTTCAGATTGGCAACGCCTTTCGCGTGGCGTCGCTCGTCAAAGGAAGCGCACGAGGCCGTTGGCGGCGTCGTCGTCGCGCGGACGGGCGTCAACACCAAGCGCGGTGATCGATGCCGTCAAGGCCCGTATCGCGCAGATTCAAGCCGGTCTTCCCGCGGGTGTGACGATCGTGCCCTTTCTACGACCGCTCCGATCTGATCGAGCAGGCCGTGGACACGCTGCGACACGCGCTCGTTGAGGAGATTGCGCTCGTCACCCTCGCCCACATCGTCTTCCTTATGCACGTGCGCTCGATTCTCATCGTCACGATTCCGCTTCCTCTGGCGGTGCTCGCCTCGTTCCTCGGCATGTACTACGCCGGCATTTCCTCGAACATCATGAGCCTCGCGGGGATTGCGATCGCCATCGGCGTGCTCGTCGATGCCGGCATCGTCGTCACGGAGAATGCCTTCCGTTACGTCGAGCAGCGCGACATCGATCCGCGAGACCGCCGACGCACATCTGGAGACGGTGCTCGAATCGACCCGGCTCGTCGGCCGGCCCGTGTTCTTCTCGATGGCGATCATCCTGCTGGCCTTCGTCCCCGTGTTTGCCTTGACCGGGCAGGAAGGCAAGCTGTTCCATCCCGCTCGCCTTTACCAAGACGTTCGCCGTTCTGGCCGCGACTGTCATCGCCGTCACCCTCGTGCCTGTGCTCTGCACGCTGCTTCTGGGCGGCAAGTTCCATTCAGAAGATGCGAACCCGGTGATGCGGGTGCTTCGCCGGTTGTATCAACCCGTCCTCGAGGCGGCGCTCACACATCGTGCTCATGACCGTCGCCCTTGCCGGCGCTGCTGTTCGCCGGGGCGCTTGTCGCTGGCGCGTGGCATCGGCAGCGAGTTCATGCCGCCGCTTGAACGAGGGCGACCTCATGTTCATGCCTATCGCGGACCCGAGCATCTCGCTCGACGAGAACACGAAGATCGCCGCGAAGCAGAATGCAGGCGCTCATGGCGTTTCCCGAGGTGGCATATGCCGTCGCCAAGGTGGCGCGCGCCGACACCTCCACCGATCCGGCGCCGCTTGAACATGACGGAAACCGTCGTCCATCTGAAGCCGCGCGACCAGTGGCGCGAGGGCATGACGCTCGATCGGCTTCGCGCGGAGATGGCTCGCGCCGTTCAACTGCCCGGCGTCTCGACGATCTGGACGATGCCGATCATCAACCGCATCGACATGCTCACGACCGGCATCCGATCCGAGGTGGGCGTGAAGGTGTTTGGGACGAACCTCGCCGTCCTCGAAGAGTCGGCCAGGCATGTCGCCGAGGTCGTACGCGGTGTTCCTGGTGCGAGCAACGTGTACCCGGAGCAGGTGACCAGCGGCCAGTACCTGAATATCGAGGTGGATCGGTCTGCAGCGGCCCGGTACGGCATCGGCGTCGGCGACATCCAGCAGGTGATCGAAAGCGCGGTGGGCGAGACCGTCCTGACGCATGACGATCGAAGGACGGCGAGCGCTTCCCCGTGCGCGTGCGGTACGCGCCACAGTACCGCGCGAATCCCGAGGCGCTCGGTCAGGTTCTTGTCGCGTCGCCGCAGGGCACGCAGGTCCCCCTCGGTCAACTCGCGCACATCAAGCACGCGCGCGGGCCGGCCATGATCTCGTCCGAGAACGGGCTGCTCCTGGCGACCGTGCTCATCAACGTCCAGGGACGCGACGTTGGCGGATTCGTGGAAGAGGCGCGCGCAGAGAGTCGCCCGCGATGTCTCGCTGCCGGCCAGGCTATTTCGTCGGAGTGGAGCGGCCGCTGGCAGAACCAGGAGCACGCACGACAGCAGCTTCAGATTGTGCTGCCCATCGTGCTGCTCATCATTTTCGTGCTGCTCTATTTCACCTATCACTCCGCCGTCGAGGCCGCGCACGTCCTTCTCGCTGTCCCGTTCGCGCTGACGGGCGGGGTCTACCTGCTCTGGCTGCTCGGCTACAACTTCTCGGTTGCGGTGTGGGTCGGCTTCATCGCCCTGTTCGGCACCGCTGTGCAGACCGGTGTCGTGATGGTCATCTATCTGGAGGAAGCCGTCGCCCGAAAGCGCCGGCAACTCGGCGGCGCGTTCACGCGTGCCGATCTGCGCGACGCCGTCGTGGAAGGCGCGCTCCTGCGACTGCGTCCGAAGGTGATGACCGTGAGCACGGTCGTCGCCGGTCTGCTTCCGATCATGTGGAGCACGCGTGTCGGCGCCGAGGTGATGAAGCCGCTCGCCACCCCGGTGCTGGGCGGCATGATCTCGTCGCTCGTCCACGTGCTGATCGTCACGCCCGTCATCTTCTTCTGGCTCCACGAGCGGCGACTGGGGCTTCAGAACCAACGTCTTCAAGCGTCGCCACGTTCCGCGTTCCGGTGGCGTCCTGCGATCGTCGCGCTCGCTCTCGTGGTGCCGCTGATCGGAGCGCTTGCGCTGTGGAGAGACTATCGCGCCAGACAGTCGATCTGGCGCGGCCGAGAGCGGCGGCACGGTTGTGCAGCGCGTCGCAGTCGGGCGACCTGCAGATCGTGCTGCTGTCGCCGACCGGCACGCTTCGACAGGGACGCAACACCTTCACGATTGAGTTCCGGTCGGCCAACGGTGCTCTTGTTGACGTCGGCACCGTCAGCGGCAGCGCCAACATGACGATGCCGGGCATGGTGATGTCCGGAGGACTCCAACTCACGCCGACCGCTGTCCCAGGCCGCTATCGAGCCACAGCGGAATTCGGGATGGCGGCGCCTGGCCGATCGCCATTGCAGTGGGACGGTCCGGCCGGACGTGGTTCGGTCAGTTTCGAGGGGATGGTGCAATGACGACGGTAATGACGAAGCAAGTCACGCTCTTCGCTCTGGTTGCTCAGCCTCGGGCCTGGAGCCTTTGTTCAGGCGCAAACCAATCTGCCCGATCAGCATCCGAGTCTCTCGTCGAAGTACGTGGATCCCGCTTCGGGTCTCGAGCTTCACGACGCGATCGCACGAGCCCTCGAGCAGGAACCCGATCTCCGCTCTGCCCGCACCGACGTGTCGATGTCGCGCGTGGCATGCGTCAGCAAGCCGGCCTGAAGCCGAATCCGATGTTCTCGTTCTCGCAGCAGGAGGAGCCGTCGGGCCCGGATCGCCAGACGCGGTTCGAGTTCACCTGGCCGCTCGACCTCTATCGGAAAGATGGCCGTGTCGGTGTCGCAGACACGGGAGATCGACGCCGCTCGCTTCGCCGTTGCGGACCGCGAGCGGCTGCTGGCCGCTGAAGTGCGCGTCAAATACGGTGACGTGGCCGCAGCCGCTCGCGAGCTTGCCGTGCTCGATGAGCTGTTCGCGGCCGCGTCGAAGCAACACGCGCTCGTCGCGGCGCGTGTGGACCAGGGCGCGACGCCAGCCGCTCGAACGGGACATGCTGCGTGTCGAGCTGCAGCGGCTCGAGTCGGAGCGGCTGCTGCAATCCGGTGCCGTCGAGCGTGCGCTCATCGATCTGAAACGGGCACTCGGCATGGCGCCCGGTGAGCCCTTGACGATTCGCGACGACCTCGAGCAGCTAGTCCGGCAAGATGCCGCCGCCATGCTTCCGCCGGCCGGTGCGCCGAACCCGACGCGGCCGGATGTCGAGGCCGCTCGGCGCTCGCGTGCTGGTGGCCGACGCGCGAGATCGAGCGAGCCAAACGCGAAGGCCGCGTCGACATAAACCTGTTCGGCATGTACATGCGCATGAACGCCGGTTTTCCTCAGCAGGGGATCGGCAGCAGCGGCGGCCTCGAACCGATCAGAGGCGTGTTCCACTACGTGTCCGCCGGCGCGGCGGTGACCCTTCCTCTGCGCGATCGCAATCAGGGATCGGTTGCTGCCGCAGGAGCACAGCGAGCGGAAGCGTCAGCGCAACTGGACGCGGCACGGTTGACGGCCGAGACCGAAATCGCGGGTGCGCGTGTGCGCGATGAACGCGCACGCCAGGCAGTCGCGGTCTACACGTCGGAGATCAGAGCGCCTGTCGAGACAGAACCTGACCGTCGTCGGTCAGACCTACGAGCTTGGTCGCGCGACGGTGTTCGATGTTCTGACCGCGCAGCGACGTTATCTGGATGTCGAGCAGGCCTTCACCGCTACGCTTCGGGAAGCCTACGAAGCCCGACAGGCGCTCAGGCGAGCGCTGGGAGACGTACGATGAATTTACAGACAGGTGTGAACATACGCTGGCCGCTCGCGGCTCTTGCGGCGGCCTTGCTGCTCGCGACGGGTGCGGGTGCGACATACCTCGTGCTTCGACAGCCCATCACGCGCCACGTCTTCTTCCGGCACTGCGAGCCGCGATGCCTGCGTCGAAGCCGCCGCCAGGTGCTCGGTCGGCCGGATGTCGTCGTGACGCTCAGTGCGGATGCGGTCGCGCGTGCCGGCATCGCGGTCGCAACGGTCGGCAGTAGCCATCAGACAACGGGCTTCCGGCTGCCTGGCGTCGTCGAGCCGAATGCCTACCGGCAAGTTGTGGTGACCCCTCTCGTCTCAGGACGGATCACCCGCGTGGTTGCCGAGCTGGGCCAGCGTGTAAGGCAGGGCGACGTGATGACGCAAATCTTCAGTCCCGAGGTGGAAGAAGCGCACACGCGCTATGCGTCTGCGAGAGCCGATCTCGACGCGCACGAGCGCGAGCTAGCGCGGACGGAGAAGCTCGTGGCGATTGGCGCCGCCAGCCGCCAGGAACTGGAGCGCCTTCACGCCGAGCATACGGCCCGAACGGCCGACGTGCGGAGCGCGCGTTCGCGGCTCGAGTTGCTGGGCGTGCCGGCCGCGGCGCTCGAAACATCGTCCGGCCAGGAACTGCGCGCCAGCGCCGATATACGCGCCCCCATCGACGGGGTCGTCACCGAGCGCCTGGCGAACGTCGGACTGAACGTCGACACGACATCCAAGCTGTTCACCGTCGTAGACCTGTCAACGGTCTGGGTCGTCGCCGATCTCTACGAGAAAGATTTTTCTCGCGTTCGTGTCGGGAGTCCTGCGACGGTCACCACGGCCGCGTACCCGGATCTCGCGTTGGAAGGACGTGTCAGCTACATCGACCCGCAGGTGAGCGCTCAGGCGCGTACCGCAAAACTCCGCGTTGAGGTGCCGAACCAGGGGAATCAGCTGCGGCTCGGGATGTACGCCGACGTGCATGGTCGGCGGCGTGGACGAGTTCGGCCGTGCCGGCGATCCCGCGGACCGCCGTGCAGACCCTCGGCGATCGGCAGGTGGTATATCTCGCGGATCCGAAGCAGCCGGGGAAGTTCACCGAACGAGAGGTCCGTCTCAGGTCCGGCAGCCGGCGAGGACGTCGATGTCTTGTCGGGCGTTCAGCCCGGTGACTCGATCGCGACTGAAGGCAGCTTCTTCGTCCGGGCCGAGAGAGAGCGGCTTGGTCTCGGCGTACCTGCGGCACAGGCAGCGGCCGTGCCGGCGCAGACGCAGGACCGTCGGCTGGCCGCGGCGAACCTGCAAACCGCCAAGGTCGTGGTTGGCGAGCAGGGCTTCGAGCCCGCCAGGCTCAGCCTTCGGGCCGGGACGCCTGCGCAGATCACGTTCGTTCGGACGACGGACAAAACCTGCGCGACCGAGGTCGTGTTCCCGTCGCTGAACGTTACGCGCGCGCTTCCCTTGAACCAGCCGGTCGTCATCGAGTTCACGCCCGCGAAGGCGGGCGAGATTGCCTTCGCGTGCGGGATGAGCATGTTCCACGGCACCGTCGTAGTGCAGTAGCGCATAGGACGCAAAGTGGACGCCCTGCAAGGGGCGCTACTTTAGTCCAGACCTGCCGGCCGGCGTTATGATGCTGGCGTATGAAAACAGTCCTCTTGACGGTTGGGATGCTCGTCGCCTCGATGGCTGCGGCCGTTCCGGCCATGGCGCAGGCGGCCGCCACTCCACAACAGCCGGCCGCGACCGCGCCGGCGCCGCAGGCGCCACCCGCGAGGCCGACGCCGCCCACGCGCGACCCGCACACGCCAGGCTACGTGACCGCCAAAGAACTTCCAGACGGCACGGTTCCGCCTGCCGATGCGTACGGCAACTTCATCATCGGCCCGACCCACACTCCCGCGCCGCAGATGACGGTGAAGCCGGACGTCCCGCAAGGAACGGTGCACAACTTCACGATGAGCTCGGCCGACAGCCAGGACTATCCGGGCATTGCGCGCGATCAGGGCACGTTCGGCACGCCCGATCCGGCGAATCCCGCGAAGCTCAACGTTACGACCAGTCATCCGGCGCCGTATACGCGGCGCCTCGCCGTGTACATCCCGCAGCAATACGTTCCGGGCACGGTCGCGCCGTTCATCGTGGGCGCCGACGGTCCGGATCAGCTGCTCTTCACCGCGCTCGACAATCTCATCGCGGAGAAGCGCGTGCCGGTCATGATCGCCATCTCCATCGGCAACGGCAGCGGCGATGCGCAGGGCAGCCAGCGCGGGCTCGAATACGACACGATGTCGGGACGGTATGCCGAGTTCGTCGAGACCGAAGTGCTGCCGCTCGTCGAAAAACAGTTCAACGTGAAGCTGACGAGGGATCCGGACGCCCGCGCGACGATGGGCTGCAGTTCGGGCGCGGCCGCGGCGCTGTCGATGGCGTGGTACCGCAACGATCTGTATCATCGCGTGCTGAGCTACTCGGGCACGTACGTGAACCAGCAGTGGCCGTACAATCCCGAAACGCCGGGCGGCGCGTGGGGCTATCACAAGGACATCATCCCGAAGAGCCCGGTGAAACCGATCCGCATCTGGATGGACGTCGGCGATCGCGATCTCTACAACCCGAACATCATGCGCGACGACATGCACGACTGGGTCGTCGCCAATCAGAACATGGCGAAGGTGCTGGCGGCCAAGGGCTACAAGTACCAGTTCGTGTTCGCGCGCAACTCCGCTCACTGCGATCGCGCCACGAGGCAGCAGACGCTGCCGCTGGCACTGGAGTGGCTATGGAAGGATTACCGGGCTCGATAGTACCAGGCGGAACGGTTCGGCCGCCGGATTCGTCGCTGGTCACCTGGACGCAGGTCATCTACGGGCTGCACGCGTTCAGCCTCCTCACCGGCATCCTCGGCGCCGCGACAGTGGTAGGCGCGTTTCTGACGGGCTGGCCGTCGATCATCGCCGTCATCCTGAACTACGTGAAGCGCAGCGAAACGCGCGGCACGTGGCTCGAGTCGCATTTCCGATGGCAGATCCGGACGTTCTGGTTTGGTGTTCTCTGGATCTCCCTCTGCCTTTTGTTCATCGTCATGACGCTCGGCATCGGCATCCTCATCGCGTGGCTGCCAATGGCGTTCGTCGGGCTGTGGTTCATTTACCGCGTGATTCGTGGCTGGCTGGCGCTGAGCGGCAACCGGCCGATGTACGCATGACCATGAGACACACACCACTGATCCTTGCAGTCGTGCTCGCCGTTTCGGTGGGCCTGTCGGTTCCGATGGCGCAGAACGCCGCTTCGCCTCAGCCGGGCGCGGCGGCTCAAGCGCCGCCCGCGCGCGCCAACAGGCCGCCCAATCCCACCCGCGATCCGCACACGCCCGGCTATGTCGACGCGAGGGAACTTCCAGACGGTGCGGTCCCACCGGCGGACGCGTATGGCAACTTCATCATCGGCCCGACGCATAACCCCGCGCGCGAGATGACCGTCAAGGAAGGCGTGCCGCGCGGCACGGTTCACGACTTCACGATGGAGTCGACCGCCAGCAAGATCTATCCGGGTATCGCGCGTCAAGCCGGATCGCGCGCGATGATCGACCCGGCCGATCCCGCGAAGCGCATCGTCAACAGCGGTCCGGCGCCGTATACGCGCCGCGTGGCGGTGTATGTTCCACAGCAATATGTTCCCGGAACGGTCGTCCCGTTCATCGTCGGCGCGGATGGTCCCGACACCGCGTTGTTCATGGCGCTCGACACGCTGATAGCCGAGAAGCGCGTGCCGGTCATGGTGGCTATTTCAATCGGCAACGGCAGCGGCGACGCGCAGGGCAGCCAGCGCGGCCTCGAGTACGACACGATGTCGGGGCTCTACGCGGAGTTCGTCGAAACCGAAGTGCTGCCGCTCGTCGAAAAGCAGTACAACGTCACGCTCACGAGAGATCCGAACGCGCGTGCGACGATGGGCTGCAGTTCAGGCGGGTCGGCAGCTCTGGCGATGGCGTGGTACCGCACCGATCTCTACCATCGCGTGCTCACCTATTCGGGCACCTACGTCAATCAGCAGTGGCCCTACAATCGGCAAACGCCGCACGGCGCCTGGGAGTTTCACGAGAACCTCATCCCGAAGAGTCCCGTCAAGCCGATTCGCCTCTGGTTCCACGTGTCGGACCGCGACAACTACAGCGAAAGCGACGGCATGCACGACTGGGTGCTCGCGAACGAGCGCATGGCGAAAGAGCTTGCGGCCAAGGGCTACAAGTACCAATTCGTCTTCTCCCGCAACTCCGGCCATTGCGATCGCGGCGTCAAGCAGCAGACGCTTCCGAACGCGCTGGAATGGTTGTGGAAGGACTATCAACCAGCGCGGTAGCTCAGAGTCGATCGATCCGTTCCTGGATATCGTCCGCGCGCTGACTGGCTCTGAACTCGATGACGCGGACGTCGGCGAGCCCGTGCTGGTAGAACGGATCTTCACGAGCGATCGCTTCGATCTCCGCGCGAGTGCCACCAACAGCCAGGATGATCCCCCCGTCCCGCGGGATCTTTCGACCAGATACCAGGAAATGGCCGGAGGCGTAGTACTTCTTCAGGAACTTCATGTGCGCCTTCATCTGGGCGTCAATCTGGTCGAGGCCGGCTTTATAGATGAGCTCGATGACGAACATGGATCCGGTTTGTCTGTACTGGTGTGCAAAAATTTCATACCATAGAGGAGAAACTCCACTATGTCGTGTCCGGAGCGGTAGACTGCGCCGCCAATCCGGCGCAATCCGAGGCGTCAAACCATAGCACCAATGTGGTTTATTCGAAACGGCGGCCACACGGGACGAGGTGGTCCTGGAGTTGCTCGATTTTGGTACCCAGCATAAAGATGAGTTCCGGAGTGAAAGTTTTCTTGAGGCTTGATTGATGACCATTGCTCTGCTGTCTCGTGTGTTGACCGGGATGTTCCTTTTGGCCGCGGCCGGCTGCGCCTCTCCCGGCCCGTCGACGTCGTCTGAATCCACCGGCGCGAAAGCCCTCCCGGCGTCGCTGGCTGCGGGCAAGCCGGGCACGGACGAACCGTTGCCGGAGGTCGCTTCGCCGTATGACGCGCTCCCCGAGGAGGCGCGCCAAATCCTCGACAAGCCCTTCACGGGCGACTTCGACGAGATGGTGAAGCGCCGGCTGATTCGCGCGGGCGTGGTCTTCAACCGCACGCAGTACTTCATCGACAAAGGCGTCCAGCGCGGCATCAGCTACGAGTCGATCAAGCTGTTCGAGGACGAAATCAACAAGCGCCTCAAGACCGGCCTCATCACCGTGCACGTGGCATTCGTGCCGTTGTCACGGGACGAGTTGTTCCCGGCGCTGGAGCAGGGGAAGGTCGACTTCGTCGCGGCGGCGCTGACGGTTACTCCCGAGCGGCGGAAGGTTGCGGAGTTCAGCAAGCCGACGCGCAGCGGCGTCTCGGAAATCGTCGTCACTGCCGCCGACGTCCCGCCGATTGCCAGCGTCGACGATCTATCCGGCCGTGAAGTGTTCGTGCGGCGGAGCAGCAGCTACTACGAGAGCCTTCAGCAGCTGAATGCGTCGCTCACGAGCCGCGGCAAACCGCCAGTGGCGATCAAGGAAGCACCGGAAGCCCTCGAAGACGACGACATGCTCGAGATGGTGAACGCGGGGCTCGTGGACATTTCGGTCGTGGACGACTTCGTCGCCGAGTTCTGGCGGCAGATCTTCCCGAACGTCAAGCTCAACGACAAGGTCGCCGTGCGGACGGGCGGGGAGATCGCGGTCGGCGTCCGGAAGGACAACCCGAAGCTGCTGCGCGCGATCAACCTCTGGATCGACAAGTACGGGCCGCGCACGGCGTTCGGAAACACGATGGAGAAGCGCTATCTGGAAAGCACCAACTACGTCAAGAACGCCACGTCGGACGCGGAACGGAAGAGACTGCAGAACATCGTGAAGCTCTTCGAAACCTACGGCAAGAAGTACGATGTCGACTACCTGCTGATGGCGGCACAGGGGTTTCAGGAATCTCGTCTCGACCAGGCGGCGCAGGAGCCATGTGGGCGCCATCGGCGTGATGCAGGTGATGCCGGCGACCGGCAAGGACCTGGCGGTGGGCGACATCACGAAGGTCGATCCGAACGTGCACGCGGGCGTCAAGTACTTCCGGTTCATGATGGACCAGTTCTACAAAGATGAGCCGATGACGCAGCTGGACAAGGGCCTGATGACGCTGGCGTCCTACAACGCCGGACCGGGACGGATTCGCCAGCTGCGGCGCGAGACCGCGCGGCGCGGCCTCAATCCGAACGTCTGGTTCGGCAACGTCGAGCGCGTGGTCTCGGAACGCGTCGGACGGGAAACCGTTCAGTACGTCAGCAACATCCACAAGTACTACATCGCCTATACGCTGGTCCAGGATCGCGCGCGGGCGCGCGACGAGGCGAAGGAGTCGATAAAGAGCAGACCCCCTGAACGGGTGTGCCTGATGGTTGCCAACCGTAAGTTGCGATCCGGGACTTAGCCGGGGACTCGATACGTAGTGTCCGGCTTTAGCCGGACCACGGGAACCGGGCGTGTGGCTGAAATCTTGCTGACGCTTGGCATGTGAGGAGTCGACCGCGGCACCCCCGTGCATCTACCTCGCCACCGACCGAGCGCAATGTCCGTGTCATCGCCGAGCTCGAGCGGCGCGCGCTTCACAATCGGACGGCCGCCGATCGCCTGAGCGATGCCATTACCCGCATCACGGGGACGGGCGCGTTCGCGGCGGTGAATCTGGCGGTGTTCGCGGTCTGGATCCTTGCGAACACGGTGAGGCTCGGCGGCGTCGAGCCGTTCGATCCGTATCCCTTCAATTTCCTCACGCTGGTCGTGTCGCTGGAAGCGATCTTCCTCTCCGTCTTCGTGCTTGATGTCGCAGAACCGCATGACGCGGGCGGCGGACAAGCGGGCCGAGCTGGATCTGCAGGTCGATCTGCTGGCCGAACAGGAGCTGACGGCGATGTTGCGGATGCTCCACGCGATGTGCAGGAAGCTGCAGGTGGATCCGCACATTCCGGAAGGCCGCCTTCAGCAGTTGCTGCGCGAAACGGACGTGAACAAGCTGGCGTCCACGCTCGACAACAATCTGCCCGAGTGAGGCCGTCGCTCTTACGAAAACATCGCCCGCACGGCGAACAGCACGTTCGCCGGACGCTCTGCCAGCCGCCGCATGTACCAGGCGAACCACTGGTCGCCGTAGCTGATCAGCACGCGCACGCGATAACCCTCGCGCGCGAGCCTTGCCTGTTCTGCCCGCTGAATCCCGAAGAGGAGATGGAACTCGAACGCCTCGCGCGCGAGTCCGGCGCGATCCGCCTCGTGCGCGATCGCGTCGAGGATCGTGCGGTCGTGCGTACCGAATACTGGTCGGGCACTCGAGGTGTGGCGGGCGGCATCGAGCATCTGATGCGCAAGCCCGAGGAAATTGGCATCGACATCGCTCTTCTTCGGGTAGGCGACCGTCGCGGGCTCCCGGTAGGCGCCTTTCACGAGGCGGATGCCGCCGCCGAGTGGAAGCAGCGACTGGAGATCGTCTTTCGTGCGGTACAGGTAGGCTTGAAGGCACACGCCCACGTTTGGAAACTCGGACAGGAGCCGCCGGTAAATTGTCAGCGTCCTGTCGAGGTAGGCGTGCTGCTCCATGTCAATCCAGACCCGCGTGCCCTGGCGGAACGCACGTTCAACGATCGCGCGCAGATTCTCGTGGCACCGATCGAGATCGACATCGAGACCCAGTTGCGTGGGTTTGACCGAAAGATCGCTGTTCAATCGATCGCCCTGGATTCTGGCCAGCACCTCGGTGTAATGACCGCGCACGGCCGCGGCGCCTGTCGCGTCGGTCACGTTTTCGCCGAGCTGCGTGAACACGGTGGCGAGGCCATCGCGCTGCAAGGCGTGTGCGGCCGCAAGCGCCGCGTCGAGCGTATCGCCGGGCATGAAGCGCGTGGCGGCCTTCCGGACGAACCACCAGCGAGGCGCGTGGGTCCTCAACCATGGCGACTCGGACAGGCTCAACAGCGCACGTCGAGCGGCGCTCACAGGAGGCCCCGTTTTTGCTGGGTAGGACGGGAAGGAGCGAATATGCGATTCAGCATTGTTCTCGCCGCGCTGGCAGTGTCCATTTCCGCTGCGCCTCTCGCACAGGACCAGCCAGCCAGCCGGCCAAAAGACGACGACCGCAAAATGATAACCGTCATCGGGTGCCTGCAGCCGGGGGCCCAGCCCGGCCAGTTCGTGCTGGCGGCGACGGCCGATCCGCTCGCGAAAGGCGTCGCGGTGGCGACGTCCGGCACGGTGCCCAACATCACCTACGAGCTCAGCGGCGGCTCGAATCTGGGCGAGCACGTCGGTCATCGCGTCGAGATTGCCGGCAGGACGACCGGCAAGGCGCGAAAGGCCGTTTCGACGGACTCGAGCGCGAAGCGCGAACGAATCCCGGACAAGCCCGATCCCAAGGTCGAGACCACCGAGAAGGCCGCCATCGAGCTGCGCGATCTGGATATCGAATCGCTGAAGATGGTGTCGCCCAGCTGCTCCGCGAAGTAGATCATCTCCAGGCGCCACTGTGGTCGTTACTGCGACAGTGGCGCCGCCGCACATGCGCGCTTCACGCAGGCGTGCGCGAACACTGTACGTCTCAAGACATTTCCTTCCAGGACAATCAGCGACACTTCTCGACAAATCTGTTCCGCACTTCTCGACAAATCCGTTCTGCACGTTGAAGCGTCTTGACTCGCTCTGTGTGCGAGCGTAAAAGATGCGACGAGACGCGCACGTTGCGTCGCACACCGGCACTGCAACTCCTCTCCGCGCGATGTGAATCCCGCCCCGCCGGGCGGTCAGGAGGCCGACATGTTGCCAGTCATTCGCTGCAGCGTTCAATCGACGGTCGTCGTGTTGTGCCTGACGTTGACAGTCCTTTCTCGTTCCTCTGACGGCATCGGCGCAGTTCACGACCGCCGAGTCTCAACGGGATCGTGCGTGATCCGAGCGGCGGCGGCGTTCCGGACGCCGCGGTGACGATCCTGAACGTGCAGACCGGATTCAGCCAGGACGCGCGATCGAACGCGACCGGCGCGTTCCTGTTTTCGCGGCTGCCGATCGGCACCTACATGCTCAGAGTGGAAAAGCAGGGATTCAGCGCGTACGTGCAGGACCAGATCGTCCTCACCGTCGATCAGTCCGCGAATCTTACGATCACGCTGCAGATCGGCCAGCTCAGCGACGAGGTCACGGTGACCGGCGCGGCCGAGCTGGTGCCGATGCGCACGGCCACCGGCGGACAGTTGATCGGCGAGCAGCAGATCGCGGAGCTGCCGCTGCAGGGCCGGCGGCCCGAACGCCTGATGTATCTCGCCGCAGGCACGGTGGATCTTGGACGCAACGCCTGCCGCATCTGCGGCCAGGGCGGCGTCTATCCCGGCGAGGAAACGGCCGGCGTGAACGGCACCGGGCAGGGCCAGGTGCAATTCCAGCTCGACGCGACGAGCCACAACGACACGTACCTGAACACCAGCCTGCCGTTTCCGAATCCCGATGCCGTTCAGGAATTCAATCTGCAGTCCAGCAACTTCACGGCCGAATATGGAAACGCCGGCGGCGGCATCGTCAACATCGTCGTCAAGTCAGGCACGAACGAATTTCACGGCACCGCGTTCCATTTCATCCGCAACGGGGCCATGAACGCGCGGCAGTTCTTCGCGCCGACGCAGGACACGCTGAAGCGCAATCAGTTCGGCGGCAGCGTCGGCGGGCCGATCGTGAAGAACAAGCTGTTCTTCTTCGGCACGTTCCAGGGCACGCGCATCCGCAGCACGCCGGCAGGCATCGTTCAGTTTGTGCCCACTGAGGCGCAGCGCCGCGGCGACTTCTCCGACATCTCACGCAGCTGATCGATCCGGTCACGCGCCAGCCGCTCGGGAACAATCAATTCCCGCGAGCCGCTCAGCCCGGTCGCGCAGTACTTCCTGAAGTACATCCCGCTGCCGAACGGCGACGGCCGGGCAGGTGACCTTCCCGGGGACGCCCAATCGAGCAGATCGACAACCAGTTCATGGGCAAGGTGGATTACACGCTGCGGACAGCACCAGTTCAACGGCCGCTACTTCTTCACCGACTTCGACGAGCCGGCCGACATTCCGACGGAAAATCTGCTCGCGGCGACGCAACCGGCCAACGCCGTCGGCGTGCAGAACATTTCGGTCAACCACACGTACACCGGTCACCGACGCTGCTGTTCAACACCACGTTCGGCATGAACCGCCAGCGCGGCGGCTCGCTCTCGACGGCGCCCTTCAGCTTGGCGGACGCGGGCGTCAAGATCATCGGCCCGGAGGATCATCCGGAACTCGGATTCGCCGCCCGAGCTGAATCGTGAGCGTCACCGGCGGCTTCAGCATCAACACGAATCACATAGGCGATTTCGACCGCGGCGATTTCACCATTCCGCCAGGTGGCGACGAAGATTGCCGGCAACCACGAGCTCCGATTGGGCGGCGAAGCCGTTCGCGTGACGAACCACCTGATCAACACGTTCCAGATGGCGGGCCAGCTTGACCTTCAACGGCCAGCTGTCGGGCAACGGCCTGGCGGATTTCATGTTCGGCCGATCCTCCGCAGTTCCGTCAGGGCGGCGGCGAGTTCAAGGACCTGAAGGGCACGCGCTGGGGCTTCTTCGTCCAGGACAACTGGCGCGTCAGCGGCTGACGTTGAATCTCGGGTTGCGCTGGGATCCGTACCTGGCCGCCTACGATCGACAGGGACGCGTCGTCTGCTTCCAGCCCGGCCTGCAATCCACGAGCGTATCCCAACGCGCCAAACGGACTCATCTACGGCGGCGACGATGCCGATGCGGGTTGTCCGACCGGCCGGGTCGAACCCGTGTGGACCAATCTCGGACCCCGGTTCGGGCTTGCCTACCGGCTGACGGAGGATGGCAAGACGAGCCTGCGAGCCGGCGCCGGCGTATTTCTACACGCCGAGCGCACCGGCGCCAGCAACGGCCAGTCGAACACCGCGCCGTTTGGCGCGACGTTCACGTTGAACGACGTCGACTGGGCCGATCCGTACGGCAGCAAGGGCCTGGCCGAATCCATTTCCAGCAAAACTTCGGCCCGACAGTGCCGGCTTCCGACGTTCAGTCTTTGCGCCCATCAACAACGTCACCTACTGTCGCCCGGATCGGCGCATTCCGCAGATGCTCACCTACAGCCTTCGCGTCGAACGTCAGTTCCTCAAGGACTGGGTGCCGGCGTCGGCTACGTCGGCAACAAGGGCACCTACATCGGTGGCTCGCGGAGGAAAATCCTGCCGTCTACATTCCCGGCGCGTTCACCGTCGGCAACACGCAGCAGCGGCGGGTCTATCCGAACTACGGCAGCATCCGAGAGGCGAGTCGGGCAACAATTCGTCGTACCACTCGCTGCAGTTGAATCTCGAGAAGCGATTCAGCCACGGGCTATTCGATCCTGAGCAACTACGTCTGGTCGAAGAACGCTCCAGGTGACCTACGGGGCAAACCCGTTCGACCCCACGCGCGAGACGTCGCTCAGCGCCGACGACGTACCGCACAATCTGAAGTTCTCGAACATCTGGGAAATCCCGCGGCGTCGGCTGAGCGGCGTGCGGACGCGATTCTGAACGGATGGCAGCTGAACGCGATCATCATCTGGCAGAGCGGCTTCCCGTTCGGGGTCAGCAGCGGACGCGACAACGGCTTCAGCGGCGGCACCGACCGTGCCGATTATGTCGGCGGCGGCAGCGCGCAGTTGAGCTACGACCGCCCGCACGACGAGATGATTCAGCAGTTCTTCGACACGACGAAGTTCACGGTCAATCAGATCGGGACTTACGGCAACACCGGCGACAACATCCTGCGCGGACCGAGGTACTTCAATACCGATTTCGGACTGCTGAAGACGTTCACACGTGGCGAAGGCGGCTGAAATTCAGTTCCGCGCGGAGGCGTTCAACCTGTTCAACAACGTGAACTTCAGGCTGCCGAATAACAACGTCTCGTCCGCGCAGTTCGGACAGATCACACAGGTCGTGGAAGACAGTCAGAGGATCGTGCAGTTCGGCCTGAAGGTCATTTTCTGAGGAACGCCATGAAAAACACGCTCGCCATTCCGCTCGTTGCGCTGCTGCTGATGCCGGCGGCGACGCTGCAGGCGCAGGACGCACGAAACACGATCCTTACCTCGCGCACGCATTTCGCGATGCCGGTCGTTCGCCGAGCCGCGAAGCCTGGAAGGAGCGCGCCGCTTTTCTGCGCAAGCAGATCCTGGCCAGCGCGGGATTGCTGCCGATGCCCGAGAAGCGGCCGCTCAACGCGCAGATCTTCGGCAAGCTCGAGCGCGATGGCTACACGATCGAGAAGGTCCTTCTCGAAACGCTGCCGGGCTTCTATCTCGGCGGGAATCTGTATCGTCCGCTCGGCAAGCAGGGGCCGTTTCCCGGCGTCGTGTCGCCGCATGGCCATTGGCAACTACGGGCGGCTGGAGAACACGCGAGCTGGTCTCGGTCCCCGGGCGGGCGCATCAATCTCGCCCGGCAGGGCTTCGTCGTCTTCACCTACGACATGATCGGCCAGAACGACACCGACCAGATCCCGCATCACTGGGGCGAGGAACGCTACGACCTGTGGAGCATCGGCCCCATGGGCATCCAGCTCTGGAACAGCATCCGGGCCACCGACTTCGTCAGCTCGCTGCCCGACGTCGATCCCGCGCGGATCGTGGCGACCGGCGCTCGGGCGGCGGCACGCAGACCTTCTTCCTGATGGCGGTGGACGATCGGATCAAGGCGGCCGCGCCGGTGAACATGATCTCGGCCACGTCTGCAGGGCGGCGTCTGCGAGAACGCGCCGAACCTGCGCGCCGGCTGGACCGATTTCAGCAACATGATGGTCGGCGCGCTGATGGCGCCGCGGCCGCTGCATGCTGGTCTCGAACTCCGGCGACTGGACCGTCGAAACGCCCAAGGAAGTGTTTCCGGCCATCCAGAGCATCTACCGGCTGCTGGGCGCGGAACAGAATGTCGAGAACGTGCACTTCACGCATTCATCCACAACTACAACAAGGAAAGCCGCGAGGCGGTCTACAGGTTCTTCAACCAGCACATCCTGAACAATCCAGCGCCGGTGCCGGAGGCGTCCTTCAGGGCGGAGTTCCCGCACGAATCTGCTGGCGCTCTTCAACCGGCAGCGGCCGGCCAATGCGGTGAAGGATCTCGAAGAGCTCGCGCGAGAACATGATTCGCGACGCGCGCGCCTACACGTCGCATCTCGAACCAGGCGATGCCGCGTCGCTCGCGTCCGCGCGGGAAGCATTCGCCGAGCCGCTTTCGTATTCCCTGCTTGCGTTTCGTCCCAAACCCGGCGAGCTGCGCTCCGAAAAGAAGGAGGCGGTGCCGATGGGCGAAAGGCTCGTGATTGGCCGCGAACGGAAAAGGCGATCAGATTCCGGCGGTGTGGCTGTCGCCGTCGAAGGTCAATGCGGAGATGCCGCCGACACTGATCGTCCATCCGGGCGGGATTGCCGCCGTGATGAAGCTCGCCGCTCGTCAAGACCCTTCTGAACCGCGGGCGGCGTCGTGATGAGCATCGATGCGTTCCAGACGGGAAGCGCCGTAGCGCCGCGCGACACCAGCAACCGGGCGTACCTGCACTTCAATCAGACCAACGATGCCAACCGCGTGCAGGACATCCTGACCGCGCTCGAATATCTTCGAAGCCGCTCGAAGTCGCAGACCGTCAATCTCGTCGGCCTCGACATGGCGGGTGTCTGGTCGTACTTCGCCGGACGATGGCCGGCGAAGGCGTGAACCTCGCGGCCGATCTGGCGCAGTTTGCGGCCGACACCGACGCGGAATACGTCAGCAAGTTCTTCATCCCCGGCATGCGCAAGGCGGGCGACTTCCATCGCCGCGTCCGTCCTGCATACCGCAGGGCGCTGCTCGTCTTCAACGCGAGCCCGCAATTTCCGTCCGACTGGGCGCGCCAGGCCGCGAAAGCGGCGGGAGGCACGCTGGATCTCCGCACCGGTATGGTGGCCGAGGCGGATCTCGTCGCGTGGCTCGCACCCGCGGAGCGCCGCACGTCGCGGTAAAGACCGAGGTCACGGAGCTGTCTCAACACGGAGGCACGAAGGCACGGAGATCTTTTTTTTTTTCAAGAATTCTCCGTGTCTCTGTGACTCCGTGTTGAGATTGTGCTCCGTGCTCTCCACCGTGGTACAACAACGGGATGAAAATCGCGCTGGTCGGCCTCCCGCAGGTCGGCAAGAAAACCTTGTTCTCCCTGCTCACCGGAGTGGCCTATGACCAGTTGATCAGCCGCTCGAACGACTACGCCGTCGGCATGGCCAGGGTCGCCGACCCGCGTGTTGACCAGCTCTCGGCGCTCTACAAGCCGAAGAAAACGAAGTACGCCGAGATCGAATGCACGCTCGCGCCCGCGCCTCCCAAGGAGGCGAAGCCGCGCGAGCAATGGCTCGGCAAGCTGAAAGACATGGACGCGTTCTGCCACGTCGTGCGCGCGTTCGAAGACGAGGCGGTATTTCACGCCGGCGGCGCGGTCGACGCCATCCGCGACATCGAGGTCATGACCCTCGAGCTGGCCATCACCGACCTCACGCTGGTCGATCTTCGGCTCGAGCGCATCGCGCAGGAACAGAAGAAGAAGGCCGATCCCGAGCGCGTCGAAGAGAAGGCGCTGCTGGAAACGCTCAAGCCCTATCTGGAAAGCGGCAAATCGCTGCGCGTCCATCCGATGGAGGAACACGACCTCAAGAAGATTCGCTCGCTCCAGTTCCTGACGCTGAAGAGCATGGTGACGGCGCTCAACTGCGGCGAGTCGAATTTCCCGAACCCGTCATTGCTCGAAGCCGCGCGTGCCGGATTCGCGGGGCCCGGCCACGAGCTGTGCACCCTGTGCGCGAAGCTCGAGGCCGAGGTGGCGCAGATCGGCGATCCGCGCGAGCGCGCCGAGTTTCTCCAGGCGCTCGGCGTCGAGGAGCCGGCGGTGCACCTGCTCACGCGATTGCTCTACAAGGCGCTCGGCTACATCTGCTTCTTCACGGTCGGCGAAGACGAAGTGCGCGCGTGGACGGTTCGTCGCGGCGGCACGGCCGTCGATGCCGCGCACGCGATCCACAGCGATCTCGCCAGAGGATTCATTCGTGCCGAAGTGATGAAGTGCGACGAGCTGCTCGCGGCGGGCGCCGACCGGGGCTCGGGCCACGCAGCCGAGGTGTACCTGAAGGAGACAGCGAAGCTGCACCTGAAAGGCAAGGACTACATCGTCGAAGACGGCGACATCGTGCACGTCCGCCACAGCGGTTGACGTGATAGCATCGGGGTCACCACGTTGGCTCCCCGGCCCGGCGGACAGAGGGCACGTATGACGTTCCACATCTTCCGCATGATGGCAGTTGCGATGGCTGCTGCGCTCGCGATCGCCTGCAACGCGCAAAGTTCCAGCACCGATCAGAAAGTCGCCGAGCTCGAAAAACGGCTCGCGGATACAGAGAAGCAGCTTTCCGAGGCGCGACAAACCGCACCAACCGCACCTGTCGCACCTGACGCACCTGTCGTACCCGCTGCAGAGGCGCAGAACGCGCAGCCGACGACGGCACAACCAGCGGCGGCCCCGCCGGTCACACCTCCGGTCGCTGCGACACCACCAACGGCTGCGCCCGCACCAAAGGCCACGGCCGGCGCGCCCAGACCAGCCGCGGCCGCCAGACCGTCGAAGCCGACGAGCCCTCCCGAAAGCCAGAAGTACATGACGAGGGAACAGGCCGAGCGCGAGAAGGCCGAGCTGCAGCGTGCCATCGACGACCAGAAGACCATCAACGCGAAGCAGGCCGAGTCGAACACCAGACTGCGGCAGGACGTCGAGCGGATGAAGCCGCGCGAGTTCACGTTGGCGGAAGGTACCGTCGTTCCCGTGCGCACCACGTCGGAACTGTCGACCGCCAAACTGGCGAACGGATCCACCTTCGACGGGCTTCTCGAGTCCGACCTCAAAGTGGGCGAGACCGTCGTGGCGAGCAAAGGATCGCGCGTCACCTGCGTGGTGGTCTCGAGCGATCCCGGCGGACGTGTGAAAGGGACGGCCAGCCTCGGTGTGACCGCGCGGTCGATCGTCGGCGCGAAAGGCGCCATCATCGCGGTGAAGAGCGATACCTACAGCGTGGACGCGGAAAGCACGAAGACGAAAGACGCGGTCCGTACCGGGATTGCGACCGGTGTGGGTGCGATCATCGGTGGGATTGCCGGCGGCGGGTCGGGTGCTGCCAAAGGAGCGGGAGCAGGGGCGGCGGCGGGTGTTGGCGTCGATCTCGCGACGCGCGGCGCCGCGGCGAGCATACCCGCCGAGACGCTGATTCAGTTCCACCTCTTGTCACCGGCGACTGTGGTGCTGCAACCCTAGACATCGAAAGGCCCGGGATCATGCGCATTGAGAATCACGGCGTCCACCAGACCGAACCCCAGAACCCCAGAACCCCGAACCTGGAACCGTTTTAGTAGGACGAACCCCGTCATCTCGCGGCGGGTCGTGGGCCGTTGCACGGCCCGTCGCGGATTCAGCTCGCCCGGCGAATCGAGAGCTTCTGCAGCCGGCTGCGGAGCGTGCTCGGTTTCAGGCCGAGGGCCCGGGCGGCGCCACGAGGTCCCTCGATGCGCCATGATGTCGACGCCAGGATTCTCAAGATGTGGTCGCGTTCGACCGCTTGAAGCGTCGTCTCGCCGGAGAAGCCCCCTGGCCCCGCCGCGGTTTCGGACAGGCTCGACAGACACACGTCGTTGATCGATACCACACCCCCCGACGACAGGATGATGGCTCGCTGAATCACGTTCTCGAGCTCGCGGATATTGCCGGGCCAATGATGCTCCTGCAGCGCGCGCATCACTGACTTCGAGAGCGGCTCGACGGGTTTGCGCATCTGGCGGGAGAAACGTTCGAGGAAGTGCTCCGTCAGCAGGGGAATGTCTTCCGCGCGTTCACGGAGGGCGGGCAAGGTAATCGGAAACACGTTCAGCCGATAGTAGAGGTCGCGCCGGAAGCGATCGTTTCTGACATCGCTCATCAGGTCGCGGTTGGTGGCCGCAATCACGCGCACATCGATGGTCGTGGTGTGCGAGCTGCCGAGGCGGTCGAGCTGTCCTTCCTGGAGTACTCGCAGCAGCTTGGGTTGAAGCTCGAGTGGGAGATCGCCGACTTCGTCGAGGAACAGCGAGCCGCGGTGCGCCATCTCGAATCGGCCGGCCTGGCTGACGTGGGCGCCGGTGAACGCGCCGCGCTCGCGGCCGAAGAGCTCGCTCTCGATGAGCGTGGCCGGCAGGGCCGAGCAATTCAGAGCGACGAATCGGTTGTGCCGCCGCGGGCTGCGGCGATGAATCGCACTTGCGACGAGCTCCTTGCCTGTGCCGGTTTCTCCGAGCAGCAGAACGGTGGCTTGCGTTTCCGCCACCTGCTCGACCCGGAACATGACGTAGCGCCACGCCACGCTCTCACCGACGATGCCATCCGGTCGCCCGTCGAGGGCGGTCGTCGCGCCGCGCGCGGGGCCTGCCGATGGGAGCCGCGGGCGCACGCGTCGCTCGTCGGCCGGCTCCGATGCGGCCGGGGTTGTGCGTCCCAGCAGAAGAACGCCGACGCGCCTGGCGAACTCGAGCAGCGAGGAGCGATCCCGTGAGACGGCTCCCATATCTTCCCGGCTGCCTCGGAAACACAGAACCGCCGCACCGACGCGTTCCGTCCGCGTTCGCCATGACGTCGCCAGCAGAGCCCGCATCCCGGCATTCCAGAGGTCCTGAAGCCCTGCCCGAGACCGGCGATGGCTGTTCGGTCACGGTCGCTCGTCAGGACGACAGGCTCCAGCGCCGCCGCTTTCTCCATGAGCCATGGCTCGACGGCGACGTTGAGCACGTCGGCCTCGTCCGCGGGGCTGGTTGACAGGACTCGCGGCCGGAGAGGGATACCACCCTCCATTTCGAAGACCGCCAGGACGGCATCGTCGAGATTGACGTCCGTGGCGAGCCGCTTGAGGGCGTGGCGTACCTCTTGCTCCACGGCCTCCGGTGCCGCGCTCTCGAGGTGCATCGAGAGCCGAGGCAGGAGAACGGACAAACCATCCGGTTCTCCTCCGGGCAGACGGGCAGTAAGTGACGTAGCCATGCGACCTCCAATAGGGGTTTTCCGACGACCGGGACCCACGCCGAGCCCACGACAGGCCAAGGGTAAGGTCCCCGCTCCGGCTAGATCAATCAGCCAAAGGGCCTACGCAGTTCTCCCACGCACCGCCCGGACAGCCGATTTTGAACAGGGGCCGGGCGTGATCGATGACCTACGTCGCCACGATCGTGCTGCAGGTGCGACCGAGCAAACGCCTCGAGGTGATCAGCGCCATCCGCCAGGTCATGCGCGGCCTGCGGATGACGCCGGGCTGCGTGGTCTGCCGTTCGCTGACGGAGGCAGACGACGCCAACACGCTGATGGTGGTGTCCGAGTGGAGCTCCGAGGAGGCCCTGGAAGAGTTGCTGAAATCAGAGGAGTTTCTCGTCCTGCGAGGCATGCGCATGCTGCTTCAGAAGAGCACGCAGCTGGTGGTGGACAAGGTCGCCGCACGCACCGTCATGATTCTCGAGGATTGACGGTCGCCGGCCTGGAAGCGCCGTTGCGACTAGTCGCCAGGCCCGCGCTGGAGCCGATCGACGAACCGAACGAGCTCGGCGACCGATCCCACGGCCAGCTTCGACATGACGCGGCCGCGGTGAATCTTCACGGTCTTTTCCGATGCACCGAGCTGCGAGGCGATCTGTTTGTTAGGCAGCCCGAGCGACACGAGCTCGCACACCTGACGCTCGCGTGGAGTGAGATGGTTGAACAGCCGCGTCAGTCTCGCCTTGTCCACTTTGTTCTGGTACCGCTCGCGGCTGAGCTTCAGCCCGATCTCGACGCTCCGCAGAATCTCCGTATCGTCGAGCGGCTTGGTCAGAAAGTCGACCGCGCCCATTTTCATCGCCTTCACGCTGTCCTGAATCCCACCCCAGCCGGTCATCAGGATCACGCTGAATGGCGAGCCGAGGTGCTCGAGTGTTTCCACGAGATCGAGTCCCGAAAGTGCGGGCATCCTGAGATCGAGTAGAAGACAGCCGGCGACGTCGGTCCGGCATTCCGCCAGGAAGGCTTCGACCGATGGAAATTCCAGAACGGAGTGGTTTGCAGACTTGAGAAGCCGCGAGAGGGCCCGGCGTACAGACTCCTCGTCGTCGATAATGTGCACGGTCGGCGACTCCACTGCCGTACCCACAAGGAAGGATTCCACGGCCCTATTCTAAGGCCCATGATACCGGGATCTGCCAGATAGCGTACAAATTGCATTGAACCTGCAGATACGACCAAAGTCCTATGGACGATGCCATGCGCTCCTGCGGGTGCGACGTTCGAGTCTGCGGGCAACGTGCTTTCAACAGGTGCCTGGAAGGGACCAGTCGCAACGGCGGTGGCCTATGCCATCGGCGCCCAGATCGGCTTCCACCTGCGGTTTCCTCCCGCGACCACCTCGATCCTCTGGCCGCCCAACGCGATCCTGACGACGGCGCTGCTCGTGGTGAATCCGAAAAAATGGTGGATTTACCTGCTGGCCACCTTGCCCGCCCATTGCTCGTCGAGCTCCCGGTCGTCAAGCCGGCGGGCATGGTGCCCTTGCTCTTTGTCACCAATTGCTCCGAGGCCCTCATTGCTGCGGTCATTGTGCGGTCCTTCAGCGACCGGCCGGATCGGTTCGATACCCTCCGACGGATGGTCGTCTTCATCATCGGCGCTGTCCTTGCAGCACCGGCCCTTTCATCGTTCCTCGATGCGGCGCTGGTGTCGGCGATGACAGGAGAGCGGTACTGGGCGATCTGGGCGACGCGCGTGCCGGCCAACGCACTGACGGAACTGACGCTGGTGCCGCCGGCCGTCATCATGATCAGTTCAGGACTGCGCCGGATTCGAGAGGCGCCTCAGGCGCGGCTGGTCGAAGCTATCGTCCTGAGCGTGGCGACGGCTATCACGGGACTGGCGGTGTTCGGCGATCACATTTTCAGGATGTGGCCCATGTCGGGCCTGCCCGCGATCTCGCTCGCGTTTCCGCTGCCGTTCGTGCTGGTGGCCGCGCTTCGCTTCGGGCCGATCGGCGCGAGCATGTCGCTCACGATCATCGCCGGCATTCTCATCTGGACCGGCATGAACCAGCACGGGCCGTTCTCGACGTTGCCGCCGGCCGATGGCGTGCTGGCCGTGCAGAGCTTTCTCATCGTCGAGGCGCTGCCGCTGATGTGCCTTTCCGCGATCGTGGAAGAGCGAAGGAGGACGAACGCCGACCTGCGCGATCGCCTGAAGTTCGAGCGGCTGCTCTCGCAGCTGTCGCGCGAGTTCGTGCGAAGCCCGACTCCCGCACTGTCGCAGCACCTGGAGGCGTGGCTGGGCCGCTGCGCGGAGTACTTCCACGCCGAAGAGGTGCTGTTGCTGCGCGTCGATCCGGGCGCCCGCGCGCTGACCGTCGTGCAGTCGTGGACGCATCGCCAGGGCACGTCCACGGCAGACGCATGAACACTGGCGCTCGCCCGTGCTGCTCGATCGTTTGTGGGACGGGACGTCCGCGGCGCTGTCCGATTCGATGGCCGTCGCGGCGATGGGCTCTGGCGCTCAGATGTTTGGCGGGCTGGCGATCCGGCGCGCCGAGCCCGGACATCTGACGCCCGACGACATCGGCCGCCTGCGGCTCATCGCCGAGGCGTTTGCCAACGTGCTCGCCCGGCAGAAAGGCGAAGACGATCGGGTGCGCGCCGAGCTCGAGGCGCAGCGGAGCAGGGCGGAGCTGGCGCACGTCAGCCGGCAGCGCAGTATGGGCGAGCTGACCGCATCGCTGGCGCACGAGTTGAATCAGCCGCTGACCGGCATCCTCGGCAACGCGCAGGCCGCGAGGCGCATGCTGGGCATGCCGTCGCTCGATCTCGATGAGTTGAAGGCGACCCTCGACGACATCATCGCCGACGAACAAGCGCGCGGCCGAGACGATTCTCAGGATCCGGAAGTGGCTGCGCAAGGACGGCGGCGAGACGGTCGCGATCGACTTGAACAACGTGATTCTCGAGGTCGCCTCGCTGCTGCGGAACGACGCCGTGCTTCGCAACCTGAGCCTCGACCTGCGACTGTCGCCGCTTCCCGTTGACGATTCTCGGCGATCCCGTCGAGCTGCGTCAGCTGATCCTGAATCTGCTCCTGAATGCCATGGATGCGGTGTCGCACGCCGGGCCGGCCAGCAGAACCGTTTCGGTGGAAAGCGAGCTGACGGCGGCGGGCGCCGTCCACGTGTCGGTGCAGGATTCGGGAGACGGCGTGCCGAAGGACGCCGCGGCACACATCTTCGAGCCGTTCTATACGACCAAGAGCAACGGGATGGGCATGGGCCTGTCGATTGCCAAGTCGATTGTCGAGTCCCACCACGGATCGATCTGGCTGGCGAACGAGCGCGCACCGCGGCGCACGCTTCGAGTTCGCGCTGCCGTCACACGAGGCGCGGCCGTGACGCCGCGGCCCACGCGCATCGCCCTGGTCGACGACGACGAGTCGGTCAGGCGCGCGCTGGCGAGGCTGTTGCGCTGCGCGGGGTACGACGTGGAGACGTATGCGACCGGCGAGGCGTTTCTCGGCAGTTCGTCGATCGCGACGCTCGACTGCGCGCTCGTCGACGTGCGCATGCCCGGCGAAACAGGTCTTGGGCTCGTGAGCGCGCTGCGAGGCGCGCGCAGCACGCTGCCGGTCGTTCTGATGACCGGCGACGCCGAGGCCGGTCTCGTCGAGAAGGCTCAGCGCCTGGGCGCGTCTGCCGTGCTTGCCAAACCGCTGTCCTACGCCGACGTCGTGGCGACCATCGACGACGGCCGTTGCCGGCCGCGCGCACGTGTGCCGGCGAACTGACAAGCTGATGACTGACGTGACAACCCCGCTACAACTGCGGCATGGCGTACTGGGCCAGCACCACCGTGATGTTGTCCGGTCCGCCCGCGTCGACCGCCAGATTGATAAGCGCGCGGCACTGTTCTTCGAGCCGCCGCCTGTTGGTCAGCACGTCTGCGATCCGGTGGTCATCGACGAGATCGGTGAGGCCGTTGGTGCAGAGCAGCAGGCAATCGCCGTGCATCAGGCGGAAGTGCTCCACCTGGACGCCTTTGCCGCTGAAGCCGCCGCCGATGGCGTGCGTCAGGATGTGACGCAGGTCGTCGGTGACGTGCTGGGCGCTCGCCGGGCCGGGGCCGGGATATCCCTCCGCGGCCAGCGTGTGATCGCGGGTGAGCGGTGTCAACTGCCCGTCGCGGCAGAGGTAGGCGCGCGTGTGACCGATGTGCGCCACGAAGAGATCGTCGCCGGCGCTGTAGGCGGCCGTCATGGCTGTGGCCATCGTCGACAGGCCGCGCTCGGTCAGGCTGTGGCTCGTCACGGCTTCCTGCACCCGGCTGTAAAACCACTCGATCCGTTCCATGATGTCTTCGGCAATCGCCGGATCGACGCGGACGTTCCACTTGCCGAAGTGAAGGGCGAGCTGGGCAACGGTGCTGAGCGCCAGCCGGCTTGCCACGGCGCCGGCCCCGACGCCGCCAATGCCGTCGGCCACCATCATCACGTAGGCCTGCTCGTTGAATGGGCCGGGCAACTCGGCCGCGGACAGGCTTGTGGTGACGACCTGTTGATTCCGCCCGAGGTGGAGGACGAGGTAGTTGTCCTCGTTGTAAGGCTTGATCTTGCCCGGATGACAATCGGCGGCCACTTCCACCTGCATCGTTGCGGACAGCGGCCGGAAGCTGCCGAGAGGAAGCAGTGGCCACATCGTGCGGTGCCAGGGGACGACCTTGCTGTCTCGCTGATCCATGTGAAGCTCCGCAGCGGCTTTGCAGATTGCGTTCCACGGGCGAGGCGTGGAAACGGGCCATTCGGGCCGAGACCGTGGGGCTGATCCACGGCGCCTCGGAGCATATCAAGAGAGCCTGTGAGACCGTGTCAGATTCGCTTATGGGCAAATGCCGGAAGTCCGGCACTCTGTCAGCCAACTCTCGCATTGTTCCAGGCGGAATCGCCACTTAACTTGTAGAAAAAAATAGTCTTATTTCTTGTCTTGCGGGATCGCTCGAACTTGGTACATCATTCGCCCGAAAAGTGCCGAAATGCGCAGGGGCCCCTGGATTCTCTTTGTCTGTCTTTCCTTTCTTGCGGTAGCACCCGCCCGCGCCCAGCACGCTCAAATCGCAGAGTCCGTTCCCGCAGACTGGGAGCAGCGCGCCGACGAATTGCGTGCGTGGATGTCCGAGGATTCGGAGTGGAAGAAGTGGTACGAGAGATTCCGCAACCGGCCCGAGCGGGGCTGGGCGGGCTATGAGGATCGACGGAAGCGTCCCGAGCCCCCGCCGTGGCTCGAAGCCGAGTGCGCGTCGCTCCTCGACGCCGAAGGGCCTCCTTGGCGCCGCCTGCGATCTCCTGCAGGAGCTGAAGACCGGTATCCCCGCCAAACCCCCGCCTCAGCCCTATCAGGAAGAGCCGCCCAAAACCATTTGGTGGGAGCACGTTCACCTCGACGCGTTGTGGCCGATGGCGCAGTGGCAATCGAACGTGTACGGCGTGGTCGGCGTGCACGCCACGATCACGGTCAAGGGACGGTTTCAGCTGTTTGTCGCGCCCGGCGCCATTCTGCTCAATCTTCCGAACGGCCGCTCGCGCGACTGGCAGCCGGCGACCGACTGGGGCGTCGCGTTCCGGCTCACCGATTTCCGGTTCCCGGGAACCGGGCAATGGGTGAGCCTGCATTTCAATTTCGCGGAAGCCTGGCTCCTGACCGGCCAGCCTGCCATGGCGAAGTCCAAGATCGAGCTCGCCGGCTTCTCGTTCACGTTCAAAAGGGACCCGAAGTAGGCGGACGGCGGAGCCTACGGTGTTGTTGTGAAGGCGACGCCGGCCGTCGAGTACGCCGGAATCGTGAAGAAGAAGGTCGCTCCAGCCCCGTCGTTCTGCTCGGCCCACAACTCGCCGCCATGCGCCTCGATGATGGCGCGGCTGACCGACAGCCCCACGCCCGTCCCTCGCGGTTTCGTGGTGTAGGAGAGCGCGAACATGCGCCGCATGTCGACGCCGGCCAGTCCGATACCGGTGTCGCTGACGGCGACCTTCAGACGGCCCTCCGGTTCGAGTGACGCGGAGATCGAGATCTCTTTCGCGCCCGAGTCGATGCTTTCCATCGCGTCGATGCTGTTGGAGATGAGATTCAGCAGCACCTGCTGCAACTCCACGCGGTCGGCATACACCGGGGGCAGCACGCCGGTTGACGAAGTCATGAGCGTGACGCGGTTGGCCTGTAGACGCTGCCGGGTGAGCACCATCGCCTCGCGGACGACCTCGTTGAAATCGAGCGCGACTTTCTGCACCGTGTGATCGTTGAACAGCTTCCGATTGCGGCTGATCACGTCGTCGGCGCGTTGCCCTGCGTCGACGACATCGATGAGCGCCGCCTTCACCTCCGACAGGTCGGGCGTGCCGTTCGCGAGCCATCGCAGGCAGGCCCTGGCGTTGATCATGATGCTCGTCAGCGGCTGGCGCACCTCGTGGGCGATCGACGCGGCGAACTCTCCGAGCGCGGTGAGACGTGACACGCGGGCGAGGTCGGCCTGCGTTTCGCCGAGCGTGTGCTCGGCGCGCTTCCGTTCCGTGATGTCGCGCACCACCGCCAGCACCTGGCTCTCGACGCACGGCACCATGCGCGTTTCGTAGTAGCGGTCGCCGTCCGCCATCGGCAGCGTGTATTCAAGCATGACGGGGGTCTCGCCCGACGCCAGTCTGGCGAAGCAGTCCGCGAACGCGGCCGCGAGACCGGGCGGCAGCACGTCACGCATGTTCCGTCCGAGGAACTGTGAAGGCTCGAGCAGCAGGCGGCTCGTGTCGGGAGCGTAGAAGTCGAGATAGACGCCTTCTCTGGTCAGCAGAAACATCAGATCGGGAATGGCGCCGACGATGGCTCTGTTGCGCGCCTCGAGTTGTCCGATGGCTTCCTCGGCGCGCTTGCGGTCGGTGATGTCACGGCCGACACCCTGCAGCTCGACGAGCTGACCGCGCTCGTCGAGGATCGCCTGATTCACCCAGTGGTGCCACCCAATCGATCCGTCGGCCAGCGTCACCTGATGCTCGTGCGAATCCATGCCGGTCTGCAGCCGGCCGATGCGCTCGAGCACGGCCTCGCGTGACGGAGGCGGAATCAGCTCGACGAACCTGAGTCCGAGCAGCTCGTCGCGGCGCTTGTTCCAGAAGCGGCAGTAGGCATCGTTGACGAACGTCAACGTGGAGTCGGGCAGGAAGCGGCAGACGAGATCGCTCTGTGTATCGACGACGCTCTTGTAGCGCTGTTCGCTCTTGCGCGTTTCCTGTTCGGCGCGGCGCCGCCGCGCCATCTGGACGAGGAGGCTGCCGATGAGTGCGAACTGCGCCATGAACACGAGCAGTCCGCCGACGGCCCACTTCGGGTGCATCTCGAGAAAGGACTGCGGGCGGAACAGGATGACGCTCCCCGCCGGCAACCGCGATTCGGGGATGTTCCAGCGCTGGAGCTGCCGCCAGTCGAAGGTCGGCACGTATCGCGCCTGCTCGATGGGAATGTCCTCGACGCGCGTGCCGCGGAGCAGCCTCGCCGCGATCTCGCCCATGCGCGAGCCGACCGCGCGAATCTCGAACACGTTGCCGCCAGTGACACCGGAGCCGAGGACTTCGTCCGTGATCCCGTAGACCGGAACCGGCGACGCTTCGGCCACCAGATGCGCTACTTCTGGTGGCCGCGGAATGTGGCCCGAGGGCTCGGGGGGATGGCGGACGAACAAGATCAGGCTGCGCGGAGGAACCGCCTTGACCGCGGCCACCGTTCGCGCCACGGAGTCCTCGGCAATGAAGCTGAGCGTGACCTTCGACTCGAAATCGCGGAGCTCCGACCGCACGATGTCGCGAAGCGGACTGCCAGGCGACTCTGCGATCACGAAGACCCGCTCGGTCGACGGATGCAGGCGGAGCGCGAGCGCCAGCGTCTCGCGAAAGCCCGAGCTGCACACCACGCCCGTGATGCCCGCGCCTCGCGCTGGCGCCGATCGAGCGTGGAACCGCGACGCCGGCAAACACGATGGGCGCATCCGGGAAGAGCGTTCCGCGATGGTCGAGCACGAATTGCAGGGCGGGTATCGATTGCGCGAGCACGACGTCGATGCGAAGCCCGTCGTACTTGGTGCGCATGTAGTCGCGCAACGCCAGCGAGGCAGCCTCCTGCGGGAAGCGATCGCTCTCGAGGTACTCGGCGAAGTACTCCACCGACAGGCCCGATCGAGACACGCCCTCGCGGATCGCCGCGTCCATGGCCGGGCTGCTGGGGAGATCTTCCGAGCTCCAGTGCATCATCAGCACGTTCATGGTCGAACGCGGCTGGGCGGAGCTCGCCTGGCTCAGCCCGATGCAGAGAAACAGCGTGAGTGCGATCGCCTTGCGCGTCGAAGTCATCCTCTCGTTCCAGAACCCGCCGTCGCTGGGGCGGATTATAAGTCCGCGCCATCGACGGCGTGCAACGGCGATTCGGTTCGGGGAGGATGGCTCAACCGACCGGCTCGCGTGCGTATGGCGGATGGTACGACGGGGGTGCACTGACCACGACAACGCGTGGGGACACGCTGGCGCGTTCATGGAACCCGCGGGAACCGAACGCGGGCGCAGACCGTATACCTGACTGCGAGGTGTACATATGGCTGTTCGACGATTGACGCGTTCGCGGACAGATGGACAGATTGCCGGCGTGTGCGCCGGTCTGGCCGAATACTTCGAAATCGACGTGGTGATCGTTCGCGCCGCCTGGGTCGTCCTGTCGATCGTGCCCGGCGCCATCATCGGTGGCGTGCTCGCCTACCTGGCCGCATGGATGGTCATGCCCGAGGCGACGGGCGCTTCGCCGGTTCCCGCAGGGCGCCGGCTCACGCGCTCGAATGCGGACAGGAAGGTGGCCGGCGTCTGCGGCGGCATCGCCGAGTATTTCGACGTCGACGCCACCCCCATCCGGCTGCTCTGGGTCATGGTGTCCATCTTCTGCTTCGCGATCGTGGGAGGGGTCATCGCCTATCTGGCGGCCTGGCTCATCATTCCGCGCGCGCCCGATGTCGTGGCGTCTACGCCGGCTCCCGCGCTGAACAACGGCTGACGAAAAAAATCTGGCAGGCCCCTGTCGATTTCGCACGTCCTTCTTCGACGTGTTGGTAGAAGGAGAAACCGATGCGATTTCTATCTATCTACACCAGCGTGGAAACAGGCCGGCCGCCATCGGCGGAGGAGATGAGCCAGATGGGGGCGCTCATCGAGAAATTCATGAAGACGGGCGAGCTCGTGGCGACCGAAGGGTGTCTGCCGACCGCGCTCGGAGCCCGCGTCCGCAAGGATGGGTCGAAGGTGACCGTGAAAGATGGTCCCTTTGCCGAGTCGAAGGAAGTCGTCGGAGGATTTGCCATCCTCGAGGCCCGCTCGAAGGCCCATGCGATCGAGCTGGCGAAGGAGTTTCTCGAGGTGGCGGGCGACGGCGAGTGCGAAATCCGCCAGATCTACCAAGCCCCTCCCCAACGCTGACCCGCGCGGCATTCATCCGAGTCGCTTCGGGTGAATGCCCGCCCATCTCCCAATCCGCCAATCAATCTGCGAATCCGCCAATCTGCGAATTCGGATATCTTCCACCCCATGCCCCTCCCTGTGTCCGTGCTCCTGCACAACGTGCGCAGCCTCTACAACGTTGGCGCGTTCTTTCGAACCGCCGATGCCGTGGGCGTGTCCAGCCTGCACCTGTCGGGTTTCACCGGCGCGCCGCCGTCGAGGCAAATTGCCAAGACCGCGCTGGGATCGGAGCAGCACGTCCGTTGGGAGCGTTCGGATCCGATGGCGCTCATCGACGAGCGGCGGGCGGCGGGATGGGAAATTGCCGCCGTGGAGACCGTCGAGGGCGCGGCCGATCTGTTCGAGTGGCAGCCGAAATTTCCCGTGCTGGTGATCTTCGGCCACGAAGTGGAGGGACTGCCGCCCGCGATCGTGGGCCGGTGCGATACCGGCGTGCGCATCCCGATGGTCGGGACGAAAGGCTCGCTGAACGTCGCGACGGCAGGCGGCGTGGTGCTCTACGAGCTCTTCCGAAAGTGCCGCGTCACGCCGGCGCCTATCGGCCTTTCCCGCCGATCCATTCGTTGACGTTCGCTTCGAGAATATTCAGCGGCAACGCGCCCGATTGCAGCACGACGTCGTTGAAGTCGCGCAGGTCGAACTTGTCGCCCAGCGTCTGCTCGGCCTTCCGGCGCAGCTCCTTGATCTTCAGCTCGCCCATCTTGTACGCGAGCGCCTGGCCCGGCGACGAGATGTAGCGGTCCACCTCGTTGGTGACGTCGTTCTCGGTCTTCGCCGCGTTGTCCATGAAGTACTTGATCGCGCGCGCGCGGTCCCACTCCATCGCGTGGATGCCGGTGTCGATGACCAGGCGCACCGCCCGCCACATTTCATAGGTGAGCTGCCCGAACTTCGAGTACGGATCGTCCTTGTAGAGGCCCATGTCCTCGCCCAGCGACTCCGCATACAGTCCCCAGCCCTCGACGTACGCGGTGAAGAACGAGTGACGGCGGAACTGCGGCAGGTCGCCGAGCTCCTGGGCCACCGAAATCTGCAGGCAGTGGCCCGGCATCGCCTCGTGCAGCGTCAGCGCCATCATTTCCCATTTCGGCCGCGTCTCGGGCTTGTCGAGGTTGGCGAAGAAATACGGCGGCCGCGAGCCGTCCGGCGCGCCGCCGTTCGCATACGCCGCGGGCGACATCGGCGCGATCGCGTCGGGAATCGGCACGACGCCGTACGGCACGCGCGGCAGCTTTCGGCTGATCTTGATCAGCTCCGGATCGATCCGCTTCGCCACCGAGCGATAGCCCTCGAGCAGCTCGGGGCTGGTCTTGTAGAAGAACTTCGGGTCGGTCCGCAGGTACGTAAAGAACTGTTCGAGCGTGCCGGTGAACCCGAGCTGCGTCTTGATCGTTTCCATTTCCGCGCGGATGCGCGCGACCTCTTTCAGGCCGAGCGCGTGAATATCCTGCGGCGCCAGCTCCGTGGTCGTGTGGTAGCGCGCGAAGTAGCGATAGCCCGCAAGCCCGCTGCTCGTCCGCCACCACCCGATGCCGTCGTAGCACGCCGGCAGGTACTCGCGATCGAGGAACTCGAGCAGCCGCACGAAGGCGGGCTGCACGCGCGTGCGGATGCGATCGACGGCGGCTTTCGCCAGGCGCTCGCGATCGCCGGCGCCGATTCCCGAGGGCATGTTGCGAAACGGCCGGTAGTAGCCGCTGTCGTCCCCGGTCTGTTTCGTCAGCTGCACGACCTGCTCGCGCACGCGATTGACGACGATCTTCGGCAGGAGGACGTTTCCCTTCATGCCTTCCCGCATCAGGGCGATGTTCTGATCCATGTAGGCGGGGAAGGCGTCGAGCCGCGCCAGCCAGTCTTCGAAGTCCTTGACGGTCTGAAAGCGAAGAGAGTCGATGACGAACTCGGTATTCTGCACGCCGTCCAGCGTGGACGTGCGGATGAGGTGCTGGCGGTACTGAAAGCCCTCGACTGTCGTCTGGTACTGGTGCCTGAACAGGTCGTAGTTGAGCCGGTCGGCCGTCGAGAGCTGATCGCGCGGAATCGCGACGAGCTCTTTGAGCACCGCCTGACGATGCGCCTGGCGCGCGGCCAGCGCCTGCGAGCTGATGTCGGGCCACCGGTCGTTCCAGCGGCGGTCGCCGAGATAGGACGCCCACAGCGGATCCTGACCGAGCTCCCACTCCCACTCACGATCGAACACCGCGTGCAGCGAGGCGCCCGCCCCCGTCGTCGTCGGCTGTCTGAGCGAAGACCGTTGTGGCGACCAACCCGACGATAACGGCGATGCAGAATTTCAGCTTCATGACTTCCTGAGTATAGCAACCCGTTCCGCCAGCTTCGGTGCGTCGATCCTGGCGGCCATCGGCGCAAAATCCTCGCGCGCACCGGTCCACCGCAACTGGTCGACGTTGTCGAAGAGACGCTCGTCGGTGCGCAGCGTCGCCAGCGTCTTGAAGAGCAGCGCGCGCTCCCGATTGTCCCGCAGAATTTCAGCGGGAAACTGCTCGAGATGGCCGTGCTGATTGATCAGTCGCGCCGCGGTCTTCGGTCCGATGCCGGCCATGCCGGGATAGCCGTCGGACGCGTCGCCCACCAGGGCGAGATAGTCGGGGATGAACGCCGGATCGACGCCGAACTTGGCGCGCACGAGCCTGGCGTCGCGCATCTCTCCGCTCCGGCGATCCATCTGCACGACGCGATCGCCCACGACCGACTGCGCGAGATCCTTGTCGGGCGTCCAGATGCAGACCTTCTCGACGCGCGGATCGGCGGCCGCCAGATGCGCCGCCGAGGCCAGCGCGTCGTCGGCCTCGACGTCGATCATCGGCCACGTGACGACGCCCATCGCGACGAGCGCCTCTTCGAGCGGGTGAAACTGCGACCACAGCGCGGGGTCGATGCCTTCGCCCGTTTTGTAGCCGGTCCACAGATCGTTGCGGAACGACTCGATGACGTGATCGGTGGCGACGCCGATGTGCGTGACGCCGCCTTCGAGCATCTGCACGACCGTCCCGAGCACGCCGGCGACGGCCCCGAACGGCCGGTCGGGCAGATTCGTGCGCTTGAAGCCGTAGAAGTGCCGGAACAGCTCGTAGGTGCCGTCGAGAAGATGAACGATCATCCGCCGGCGATGGCGCCAACCACGTACACGGGTTCCGCGCCGCTCGAGACCGCCGGAGGCAGGGGCGTATCGGGTGAGTCGTGCGACAGATCTTCTTCGCACGCGAAGAAGCGGATGAAGGCGCGGCGTTTCAGCGTCACGTGGTCGCGGATGGTGCCGCGCAGCGTCGGGTACCGGGCCTCGAGCGCATCGAGGACCGAACGGAGCGTCGCTTCGCCCTGCACCTCGAGCAGCACATCGCCGCTGCCGATGCCCGCAAGCGTTCTCAAATGCGCCGGCAACACGACTCTTATCATCGGGTCACAGCGTCTGCACTTCGACCGAAACGACCGCGGGCAGGTCTCTCACGATCGGCTTCCACGTGTTGCCCGCATCGGGCGACACGTACACCTGTCCGCCCGTCGTGCCGAAATAGATGCCGCACGTGTCGAGCGAGTCCACGGCCATCGCGTCGCGCAGCACGTTCACATAGCAGTCGTGCTGCGGGAGACCGTTGGTCAGCGCTTCCCACTCGTTGCCGCCAGTGCGACTGCGGTACACGCGCAGCTTTCCATCCGGCGGGTAGTGTTCCGAGTCGCTCTTGATGGGCACGACGTAGATGGTGTCGGGCTCGTGCGCGTGAACGTCGATGACGAATCCGAAGTCGGTCGGGAGGTTGCCGCTCACCTCCGTCCACGAGTCGCCGGCGTTGGTCGTGCGCATCACGTCCCAGTGCTTCTGCATGAACAGCACGTCGGGGCGTGACGGGTGCATGGCAAGACGATGGACGCAATGCCCCACCTCCGCATCGGGGTCGGGGATGTGCTGTGAGCGCAGACCGCGGTTGATCGCCGTCCAGGTCTTCGCGCCGTCATCGGTGCGGAAGGCGCCCGCCGCGGAGATCGCGATGAACATCCGGGCGTGGTTTGTGGGATCGATCAGGATCGTGTGCAGGCACATCCCGCCGGCGCCGGGCGTCCACTTCGAGCCCGAACCATGCTCGCGAAGACCCGAGAGCTCGTGCCACGACTGGCCTCCGTCGGTGGTCCGGAACATCGCCGCGTCTTCGACGCCGGCGTAGACGGTGTCCGGGTCGGAGAGCGACGGCTCCAGATGCCAGACCCGCTTGAATTCCCACGGGTGTGGAGTGCCGTCGTACCACTGATGCGTCCCGGGGACGCCGTCGTACACGAACTTGTTCCCGACCGCCTCCCACGTCTTGCCGCCATCGTTCGAACGCTGGATGACCTGACCAAACCAGCCGCTCGACTGCGACGCATACAGCCGGTTGGGGTCGACCGGCGAACCCTTCAGGTGATAGATCTCCCAGCCCGCGAAGTGCGGGCCGCTGACCTCCCATTTTTCACGCTTGCCATCCGAGGTCAGAATAAACGCGCCCTTGCGGGTGCCGACGAGCACGCGGACATTGGCCATCGGTAAACCTTAATCTTTTTTTTGCCCTCGTGTCGATTCCATCCTGCCTCGTTCGTCGTGAGAATAGAGGGCAGGATTCATCAATTGAAAAAGGAGCAGAGCATATGCGTTTCATGATGATCGTCAAGGCCAGCAAGCAGTCGGAGGCAGGGGTCATGCCGAGCGAGAAGGAACTGGCTGAGATGGCCAAGTACAACGAAGAACTGGTGAAAGCCGGCGTCATGCTCGACGGCTCGGGCCTGAAGCCGAGCTCGAAGGGGGCCCGCATCAGGTATACGGGCGACAAGCGTACGGTTATCGACGGTCCGTTCGCCGAAACCAAGGAGCTGATTGCCGGGTTCTGGTTCATCCAGGTGAAATCGAAGGACGAGGCCATCGAATGGGCCAAGCGCGTGCCGTTCGAGGACGGAGAGGTCGAGCTTCGCCAGTTCTTCGAGCTCGAAGACTTTGCTCCCGGCGACGCCATCGAGCACCATCGCCGCCTCGAGAAGGAGATGGCGGCGAAGCAGAAGTCCTGAGCTCTTTTACAGAAGATCAGAAGGTCAGAAGAAGATTGATCTTCTGTGAAGAGACCGCTCGGTAGCGCAGGGCTTTAGCCCTGCCGGCTGGCGGTGGCGGGCGATTCGGCGTCAGCGTGTAGGATCGGAGGCGGATGTCGTCTCCGGACACGCACGCCGCCATCGATGCGGTGTGGCGAATCGAATCGCCGAAAATCATCGCGAGCCTCGCCCGGATCGTCCGGGACGTGGGGCTCGCCGAAGATCTGGCGCACGATGCGCTGGTGGCCGCGCTCGAGCAGTGGCCGGCGTCGGGCATTCCGAAGAATGCCGGCGCCTGGCTGATGGCCACCGCCAAGCACCGCGCGATCGACACCTTCCGCCGTAACCAGCTGATCGATCGGAAGCACGAGCAGCTCGGCTACGAGCTCGAGCAGCGGCAAGACGACGTTCGCCGCGATCTCGAGGCGGCGATGGACGATGATGTCGGCGACGATCTCCTGAGGCTCATCTTCACCGCGTGCCACCCGGTGCTGTCGGCCGAGGCGCGCGCCGCGATGACCCTGCGGCTGCTGGGCGGGCTCACCACCGACGAGATCGCCCGCGCGTTTCTCGTGCCCGAGCCGACGATCGCGCAGCGAATCGTGCGCGCCAAGCGCACGCTCGCCAGGGAACAGGTGCCGTTCGAAGTGCCTCGCGGTGCCGATCGCGACGTGCGGTTGTCGTCGGTGCTCGAGGTGATCTATCTCATCTTCAACGAGGGCTACTCGGCGACGGCCGGCGACGACTGGATGCGGCCCGCGCTCTGCGAAGACGCGCTGCGGCTCGGCCGCGTGCTCGCCGGGCTCGCGCCGCAGGAGCCCGAGGTCCACGGCCTGGTGTCGTTGATGGAGATTCAGGCGTCGCGCGCGGCGGCGCGGGTGGGTGCGCGTGGAGAGCCCGTGCTGCTGCTCGATCAGGACCGCTCGCGATGGGATCAGCTGCTGATTCGCCGCGGGCTCGCGGCGCTCGATCGCGCCGAACAGCTCGGCGGTACGCCCGGACCGTACACGCTTCAGGCCGCCATCGCCGCCTGCCACGCTCGAGCCCGGGCGGCTGACGAGACCGACTGGGCCCGGATTGCGTCGCTCTACCAGGCACTCGCGCGCGCGGTACCGTCGCCGGTCGTCGAGCTGAACCGCGCGGTCGCGGTCGGGATGGCGTTCGGCGCCGAGGCGGGTCTCACGATTGTCGACAGCGCTCGTCGACGACCCCTCCCTCAAGACGTATCACCTGCTCCCCAGCGTGCGCGGCGACCTCCTCGCCAAGCTCGGCCGTCGAGACGAGGCGAGGGCCGAGTTCGAACGGGCGGCCGCGTTGACCCGCAACACGCGCGAGCGCGAGCTGCTGCTCGCCCGTGCCCACGCCGAAGAAAACAAGAGACCAGCCGAAGAAAACAAGAGACTAGGAGATTAGGAGTTAGGAAGAGGTACGTAGACCAGATTTCTCTCGTCTCCTGATCTCCTGATCTCCTGTTTCCGGGGCTTCGGACCGGCTGACGCCGATAAGAAGAAGGATGCCACGGCTCAGCGAGGTGGGTCCCGGCCGGCTCAAAATCGCGCGAGGGTGGCGGCGTGCTCGCTGTGTTCGGGCTGCCGTTTCTCATCATCGGCCTCGGCATCATGCTGGCGATCCTCGGAGGCATGCCGCTCCAGGACGCCGACACGGCGCCCTGGTTTGCCCGGCCGCTCATGTGGTTGATGGGCCTCGTGTTCGCCTGTGTCGGCGGCGCTCTCGTGTTCGGCCGAACCTGGACGACGTTCGATGCCAACGCCCGCACGATCGTGACGCAGATGGGTCTCCTCGCTCCGATGTCCACGACCACGCACCGGATCGACGACTACACGAACGTCGTGCTCGGTTTTCAGCACGGCGATTCGGACAGCGCCGACCAGTTCTCGATCAGCTTGAAGGCGCGGAGCGGCAGCGACCTGCGTCTCTTCAGCTCCACTCAGTATGCCGAGGCCCGCGAGCATGCCGCGGCGATTGCCAGCGTCCTGCATCTCGACATCGAAGACCAGTCGACCGATCACACGGTGAAGCTTTCAGCGGCCGAGGCCAGGATGTCGCTCCAGGATCGTCTGCGCCTGGACCATCGGCGTGGAACGCCGGTCGCGCGGCCGGTGAACATGCGAAGCGAGATCACCGCCGGCAATGGCAAGGTCGTCATCGTCATTCCGCCCAAACGGGTGCATCCGGCGCTGTTCCTCGTCTTTCTGATACCCGCGGCCGTTCCGATCTTTTTCGTCGCGCCGTTCTTCCGCTTCTTCCGGCAGACGAATACGCCTGACGTGGTCTCCTGGGTCTTCCTGGGTTTTCTGACCGTTGCGTTCGGCGTATTGCCGGTGTGGAGCGGCCTGAACGCGTTTCTGAAAAGCCGGCGTGGACGGACGATCGTCACTGTCTCGACCTCCGGCATTCGCGTCGAAGAGCGCCGCGTGTGGAAGACACGCCTGCGCGAGTCCCTCGATGCGGCGGACGTGATGGACATCGACTACAGCACGTCCGACTCGCTGCTGGAGTCGGCACGGCAGCGGGCGGCGCAGTCGCACTCATCGAAAAACGAGGGCAACGCTGTCTCCGGTGGTCGAGGGGATGCTCGTGACGGTCAACAAACTCGTCGATCGCGGCGCCGTGACCGTGAAGACTCGAAAGGGATTGACCAGCTTTGGCGAAGGTCTCGGAGATGACGAAATTCGTTATCTGCATTCGGTCGTCCGCCACGCGATTCTTTACGGCGGCCTCCCCTAGAAAACGCAAACCTCGTTCCCGACAATTTTTTCCCAGCCGTTCACAAATCCGTCGTTACAAAGTTGAAGCGCGCGGCGCTGAACACAGTTAAGTCCTAGAAAAACTAAGCCGGTCGGCGACTGGCAGCGAAGTGGCAATGGGCTTGCCTCCGGGTTTGAGGGAGGAGAAGTAGTCCACGTGCCGTTTTCGCGACACGCTTTCGCTGTACCGCTCGCCGGCAATCTGCCGCGCGCGGTCGCTCATCGACTGATAGAGCGTCGTGTCGTTCCAGAGCGACGTGACCGCGTCGAACCACGGCTCGACTTCCTCTTCGGTGGGAAGTCGCGTGCTGCGATCGGTCATCCAGCCGGGGATCGGCAGCACGCGTCCGCCGCCGCCGTCGGCGAAATCGCCGCCGACAACATCGGGCAGCGCGCCGCGATTGCCGACGAGCGGTGGAATGCCGTTGATCATCGCTTCGGCGGCCACTCGGCCGAACGGCTCTTCCCATACCGAGGGCACGAGCAGGATGCGCGTGAGCGCGAAGTACTCGGCGGCGATCGGCACGGGCGGCGCCGCCATGATTTGCGGGTAGGCGGAGAAATCGACGCCCGGAATGCTGTTCAGCGCGCCGGCCGTCAATCCCGACTGCACGACCAGTATCGGGATGTCGGGCCGACGCTTGCCGAGCATGTCGGCCAGCCGCGCGAAGAGCAGCAGGCCTTTGTGGCGGGCCGGATGCACGAAGGTGACGAAGGCGCGCGATTCAGTGGGCGCCACGACCGTGGACCAGTCGATCGGCGGTTCGAGCGGCGTGCTTTCGAGCCCGATCTTGTTTCCCGGTACACGTCGCTCAGGAACTGGCTGCATGTGAAGACGTGATCGACGTCTTTGAAATACCGCGCGCTGTAGTAGCCGAACCCTCTCACTGCGTACGCCGTCGTTATCGCCGCGCGCCGTGCGCGCGCCATCGCTTCGAAAATCATCCCGATGCGCGTTGCAGGCGATGAGCTGGTCCGGGCGGAATGTCTCGAGCAGTTCGTCGAAGCGCGCGAGATAGGCGGCGCTTTCCTTCCGGTTCGGCCGCGCCTCATCGTTGTGCCGCGTCACCGACGAGCGTGACGGGCACGCGTCCCACCTGGTACCGCACGACCTTGTCGCGCGGCGTCAGCGTCACGCCGCGCGCGCGAGATGTTCCTCGATCGAAAACGTGACGCGGCTCTCGAAGCGGGCCGTTGTCAGCACGTGGCAGTCGTGTCCCTCGGCGCCGAGCCATTCGACGATCGTCCGCAGGCTCTGCGTGACGCCGGCCGTGGGATCGCTGATGCAGTGGTTGTTAATCAGGAGAACACGCACCAACGGGCTATCGGTTGAAACGGCAGACGTCAACAGAAGGAACGCATATTTCTCAAGGAGATGAACATGTCACAGGCAGAACGGCATTCGGACTTACGTGAAAAAACTCAGCAGCTGCTCGAGGGACCGCTCAAGCACGTACGCATCGTGGCTCTGGCGGCGGCCCTGCTGCCGGTCGCGGCGGTGCCGGCGGCGGCCGCGCCGGACCAGGATTGCGGGTCGGGCGGGCAATTTGTGCGGCTTCGTGTGGGACGATCTCGATGGCGACGGCATCCAGGATGCCGGGCGAGCCCGGAATCGCGGGCGCCGTCGTGACCATCGGCGGCGATCGTGACCTCGACCGACGACGAACGGGTTTTACGATTTATTCCTCGAGACGGGTCTCACCTACACCATCCAGGTGCAGATTCCAAACGGCGCCGTTCCCACGCTGACCAATGTGGGCGGCGACGACACGGTCGACAGCGATGGCGAGCTCGATCGGTTCGGACAGCGTGGCCACGGTCTACATTCCCGGCGGACGCAACCGAGCTGACGAACACCGACTTCGGGTTCACCGCGGCGCCCACCGCCGCCGTTGGCACCGGCACGCCGGGCTACTGGATGAATCATCCCGAGGCGTGGCCAGTGACGTCGATCGTGATTGGCGGCGACACCTACTCTCAGCCACCGCCATCGCGCTGCTCCAGGCGCCGGGCAACAAGGACAAGACCTACACGATGTTCGCGTCGCTGTTATCGGCCAAGCTCAACCTGCTCATCGGGACCAACCCCGTCTGCATCACGGGCGAGGTGGCCGCGGCCGATGCCTGGATGGACACCTACGGGCCCGTCGGCACCAAGGTGGCGGCGTCGAGTTATGCCTGGAAGGTGGGCGAGCCGCATCATCGCGCGATGGACAACTACAACAACGGCATGCTCTGCGCACCGCACCGCGACTAGTGAGTATGCTTATGGGACGTGGCGACCGTAGTCGAGCGACCCAGGTACGACCGATCGATTGTTGAAGGACCGCTTCGTCCGGCGGTCTGGAAAATCGCGTGGCCGACGATGCTCACCAATATTGTTGGAGGGCTGCAGGGCATCGTCGACCACGCGCTCGTTGGTCACCTCGTCGGCTTCACCGGCAACGCCGCCATCGGCGTAAGCTGGCAGATCATCCTCGTCGTCATCGTCTTCATCTCGTCGATGTTCGCGGGCATGAGCGTGCTCGTGGCGCGTTTCGCGGGCGCCGGCGAGACCGAGAAGGTCGATCGCACGGTCTACCAGGCGTTCCTCACCGCCACCTTCCTTTCATTCGGCGTCATGGCGCCGCTCGGCTACTGGGCGTCTCCCTGGCTCCTCGATCTGGTGAACGCGGCGCCCATGGTGAAGGCGGAGGCGCTGCCGTTCATCCGCATCATGTTCGTGTTCATCGGCGGCATGCTCATGTTCTTCATGCTGAGCGCCGCGCTGCGCTCCGCGGGCGATGCGCGCACGCCGATGAGGCTGGGCATCGCGATGACGGTGCTCAACCTCGTGCTCAACGTCATCCTGATCCGGGGGCTCGGCCCGATTCCGTCATTCGGAACAGCCGGATCGGCGATGGGCACGGCCATCGCGTCGGGTCTGGTCGCGACCTACTCGCTGTGGAAGCTCTGGAGCGGCACGTGGGTCGTCTCGTTCCCGCACGGCCATGGATTCGGGCCCGACTGGCGCATCATCCGGTCGCTCTTCCGGTTCGGCCTGCCGACGGGGATCCAGGGGATCGCGATGAACGTCGGCGGCGTGTTCATGCTCTCGTTCATCGGCTCGCTCCCGCAGAGCGCCGCCGCGCAGGCGGCGTTCGCGGTCACCTATACGCAGCTCTTCTCGCTCATCACGTGGACCTCGATTGGCCTGATGGGCGCCGCCGCCGCCGTGGCCGGGCAGAATCTTGGCGCCGGCCGGCCCGATCGAGCCGACGAAGCCGTGCACGTGGCGGCCAGGTTCGGATTCATGGGCGCGGCGATCATCGGACTGTTCTTTTTCTTCGTGCCGCGTCAGTTGCTCGCGATTTTCGGCATGAGCGATCCGGCCGTCGTGGAGATCGGCGTGGAGCTTCTTCGCGTGCTCAGCCTTCTCGGGTCTGCTGATTGCGGTGGCGCTGACCTATACCGGCGGTCTTCAGGGCACCGGCGATACCAAGAGCCCGCTCTACATTTCGATCGTGTCCCAGCTCTTCCTGCCGCTCAGCATCTGTTTTGTCATCCGGCGCACCGGCACGCTGGACCCGATCGACATCTGGATGGCCATCCTCGTCGGCCACGCCACCCGCTGCGCGTTGAGCGTGTTGCGGTTCAACCAGGGAAAGTGGCGCCACATCGCGGTCGATCTCGAAGAGGCGTAAGCGCGCTTCGCGCGTTTTGACCTGACTGGATTTCGAGCTTACAGTTAGGGCCATGAAAAGACTTGTCTGTGCCGTCCTCGCCTTCGGGATCACGACCGCATCCGCGTTCGCGCAGCAGCAACAGGCCCCTCGCCTTGTTTCGCCAGAGGTGATGGCCGACGGCCGCGTGACGTTCCGGCTGAACGCACCGAAGGCCGCTGAGGTGCTGCTCTCCGGCGAGTTCCTCGACGGTAACAGGAAATTCGAGAAGGGACCCGATGGCATCTGGGCCGTCACGGTGGGTCCCATCGAGCCCGAGATTTATCACTACAACTTCACCATCGACGGGGTGAGGACGATCGATCCCGCCAATCCCCAGTTGAAGACCGGTTCGACGCCGAGCACGATCTCGAGCGTGCTCGAAATCAAGACGCCGTCGCCGGCGTTCTACGACGCGCAGCCGGTGCCGCATGGCGACATCCGGACGCACTGGTATCAGTCGAAATCCCTCAACAGCATCCGGCGTCTGACGGTGTACACGCCGCCCGGTTACGACAAGGCGACGTCGCGCTATCCGGTTCTGTATCTCTTCCACGGCGCGAACGCCGACGAGAATGCCTGGTACCGGCTCGGCCGCGCGAACCTGATTCTCGACAACCTCATCGCGGCGGGGAAGATCACGCCGTTTGTCGCCGTCATGCCGTTCGGCTACGGCGTGCAGCCCGGCGGCCAGCAGCAGGGCGAGAACACCGCGAAGTTCGGCAAGGATCTCATCGAAGACGTCATCCCGTTCATCCAGGCGACCTACCGGGTTTTCCCCGACCGCGAGCATCGCGCGATCGTCGGGCTGTCGATGGGCGGCGGGCAGTCGCTGACCATCGGCTTGAACAACCTCGATCTCTTCAGCTACGTCGGCGGGTTCAGCGCCGCCATCGGCAACGCGGCGAACTTTTCCAAGACCTTCGCACCGCTCGTGAACCACGCCGACGCGGCGAACGGCAAGCTCAAGCTGCTGTGGGTGGGCTGCGGCACCGAAGACAGCCTGTTCGGCGCATCGAAGGCGTTTTCGGAGTTCCTGACGGCGAACCACATCAAGCACACGTTCAGGGAGACCGGCGGCGCGCACACGTGGATGGTCTGGCGGCGCTATCTGAACGAGATCTCACCACTGCTGTTTCGCTAGAAAGGATCCGCTGGGTTGATGCACCCGCTGTCCTTCGACGCCGTGCTCGTGCGCCTGGGTGCTGCCGTGCTGGTGGGCGCGCTCATCGGTCTCGATCGGCAGATCAGGAACAAGCCGGCGGGGCTGCGCACGATCGCTCTCGTGTCGCTGGGCTCCGCGGTCTTCGTCATGACGGCGCTTGAAGGTGCGACCGTCGATTCCGCTTCGCGCGTCATTCAAGGCATTGTCACGGGCGTCGGATTCCTGGGCGCGGGCAGCATCGTCCACGGACGGACCGAAGAGTCGGTTCACGGCCTCACGACCGCGGCGTCCATCTGGCTTGCCGCGGCTCTCGGCATGGCATGCGGTCTGGCGTACTGGCCGATCGTGGCGGCCGGTTGCGGCTTCGGGGTAGTGATCCTCGTCACTCGAGCCGATCGATCACTGGTTAAAGGGCCGCGTTCGGTGACGAGCGAACGGCGCGATCTGCAGATCGACGACGATCCGGAGTTCCAGAAGAAAGAGTGGCGCGCCCAGCGCATCGGGATCGCACTGCTGGCCCTGCTCGTCGCCGCTGCGGCTGCCGGCCTGACCGGCATGGGAGGGCCGCTGAACGACGCTGAGGCCGGGAGACAAGGCGATCCCGTCTTCGTCGAGTTCGAGCGCGTCGTCCGCCAGGGCGCGACATCCACCATGACCGTCCACCTGCATCATGCGCCCGGCGTCGTCAAATTCTGGGTGTCGGCCCCGTACCTCGAAAACGTTCGCATCGCGAGCATCGACCCCGAGCCCGAACGCGTCGTCGTCGAGCAGTCCCGCCAGGTCTACGAAGTGCAGGCGGGATCGGCCGATGTCGAAATCACGTTCGTGATAGAGCACGTGACGGTCGGAAGACTCGACGCGGAGATCGGGCTGGTCGATGGTCCGTCCGTCCGGCTCGGCCAATGGGCACTCTTTTGAAGCGAGGTGGCGATGGATAGCGTGCTGCGCTCAGTAGCGGTGTACTTGTTCGTGCTGGTCGTGTTCCGCGTCAGCGGCAAGCGATCGCTCAGCCAGATTACGATGTTCGACTTCGTCCTTCTTCTGATCATCGGAGAAGCGACACAGCAGGCGCTTCTCGGGGCCGATACGTCAATGACGAACGCCTGCGTCGTCATCGGCACGCTCGTCACGCTCGACGCCGCGATGTCGTGGCTCGAGACCCGATACAAATGGTTTGGAAAAGTCGTGAGCGGCCTGCCCGTTGTGGTCGTCAAACACGGCAAGATGCTCGACGCCGCCGACCGCGAGGGTGTGACGGAGAACGAGATTCTCGCGGAAGGACGCGAAAAGCAGGGCCTCGAGCGGCTCGAGCAATACAAGTACGCCATCCTCGAACGTCACGGCGGCATCAGCGTGATACCGGAGGAAAACGCGCGCTAATTCCTCAGTTTCCACTCCTTGTCGGTGATCAGCCGCGCTTCTCTCCGCGAGAACATGTAGTTCCACGCCCAGTTGAAGAGGACCGCGAGCCGGTTTCGAAATCCGATCAGCGAGTAGACATGAACGACGAGCCAGAAGAGCCAGGCGATGCGGCCGGTCAGCGTGACGCGTCCGATTTGTGCCACCGCGCGGCTCTTGCCGATCGTCGCCATCGAGCCTTTGTCGTGATAGACAAACGGTTCGCGCGTCTCGCCGGTCAGGTCGCGGAGAATCATGCGGGCGGCGTGCACGCCAGACTGGATAGCGCCTTGCGCCACCCCCGGCAAAAAGGCTCCCGGAGCTATTTCAAAGGATGCCATGTCTCCGACGACGAACACGCCAGGGTAGCCGGGAATCGACAGGTCGTTGTTCACTTTGATGCGAGAGGCGCGATCGGTGGCGGGCGCAGGGACGATCGTCAGCCGCTCGGCCTGCACGCCGGCCGCCCAGAACACCGTGCGCGCGGCAAGGCGCTGGGATCCGATCGTCACCCCTTCGCCGTCGATCGCGTCCACCTTGGCGTTGGTACGCACTTCGACGCCAAGCTCCACGAGATCGCGGCGGGCGCGCTCGGACAACTCCTCCGAGAATGTCGTCAGCACGCGAGGCGCCGCTTCCACGAGCACGATGTGCGACTTGGACGGATCGATGCGGCGAAAATCGCCGCGCATCGCCGTCCGGCTGATATCGGCGATGGCCCCGGCCAGCTCAACACCGGTTGGACCGCCGCCCACGACGACAAAGGTGAGATAGGCGCGCTGCGTTTCAGGGTCGAGCTCGCTTTCCGCGCGCTCGAAGGCGACCAGCATGCGCCGCCGCATTTCGGTCGCCTGTTCGAGCGTCTTGAGCCCGGGCGCAAATTCTTCCCACTCAGGGTGGCCGAAATAACTGTGGCGCGATCCGCAGGCCAGGATCAGGTAATCGTACGAAAGCTCGCGCCCCTCGCCGGCGGCCGTCCGCCGCGCGAGATCGATCCCCTCGATGCGCCCGAGCCGAACCTCGACGTTCGGCGCGTTCCGGAACTGCACGCGAATGGGAACGGCGATTTCGGATGGATTGAGTCCAGCCGTTGCCACCTGGTAGAGCAACGGCTGGAAGAGGTGATGATTGCGATGATCGATCAGGACAACCTGGACGCCGTCCTTGTTGGCCAGCGTCTTCGCGGCGTTCAGCCCCGCGAAGCCGGCACCCACGACAATGACTGAACTCACCATTGGCAGATTCGCAGATTGGTAGATTGGCAGATTACGGCATTCTTGAATCTTCCAATCTTCGAATCTGCCAATCTACCAATGGTGAGTTCAGGAAACCCGTTCAATCCTGACCGACTTCATGATGACCGGCTTCAGCGGCTTGTTTGGCGGTTCTCCCTTTGGTCCGGTCGTTGGTACCTGTGAAATCGCCATGACGACGTCGAGTCCCTCGACCACTTCGCCGAAAATTGAATACTTGCCGTCGAGCGATGGGTATGGCGCAACGGTGATGAAGAACTGGCCGCCGTTGGTGTTCGGACCGGCATTGGCCATCGACACGATACCCGGCCGATCGTGCTTGAGCTTCGGGCTGGTTTCGTCGTTGAACTTGAACCCCGGCCCGCCCATCCCCGTCCCCGTCGGATCGCCGCCCTGAATCATGAACTTCGGGATGATGCGATGAAAGGTCAGGTTGTTGTAGTAGGGCCGGCGGACGGGCTTGTTCGTCTTCGGGTCGGTCCACTGCTTCTTGCCCTCGGCGAGCCCGACGAAGTTCTGGACGGTAATCGGCGCGTCCTTGTCGAAGAAGCGCACGATGAAATTGCCGTGATTCGTGGTGAAATGCGCGTAGATGCCGGGTCCGTACTGCTTGGCCGTTGCGGCCGGAGCCGCGGGTTCCACAGGTTTCGCCGTCGCGGCGGCCGGTTTTGCCGTCGTCGGTGCCGGCTTCGCGGTTGCCGGCGCCGCCGGTTTCGCGGGGGCGGGCTTCTGCGTCTGGGGCGCGGGTTTCGCCGTCGACGTTTGCGCGGCGGCCGGCGCAACCGCCAGAATCAACGCCATTACCGGACCGAGCAGCCATCTCGTCATCAGAAAGCTCCTTGTCGCTACCACTTACCAACCTGCCAGCTATCTACCACCTACAGCTAGAATGAACATCCTAGCATGGGCATTTCCCGGTACCGGTACCTGCACTACGACGTGTTCACGGACCGGCGGTTTGGCGGCAACCAGCTCGCGGTGTTTCCCGAGGCGGCTGGTTTGCCGGCGCAGACGATGCAGCAGATCGCCAGGGAGATCGGCTTCGCCGAGACGACGTTCGTCACGCCGGCCGAACAGGCCGGCACCGACGTGCGCATGCGGATCTTTACGCCCGGCAACGAGATGCCGATGGCGGGCCACCCGGTTGTCGGCAGCACGTTCGCGCTCGCGAGAGATGGACGCATCGCGCGGGGACGCGCGGACTGGTCGTTCGGGTTGAACATCGGTCCGACGCCCGTCTCGCTCGAATGGATGGCCGATCGGTTGAGCTTCGCGTGGATGACGCAGCAGAAGCCCGAGTTCCGAAGGACGCTCGATGATATGGGCCGTGTCGCCGCCGCGCTGGGCGTCGCCGATGGCGACATCCGCGCGACGGGGCTGCCCATGCAGGAGGTCTCGTGCGGCGTGCCGTTTGTCATCGTGCCGATGGTGACGCGCGAGGCCGTCGACGCGGCCGTGCCTGACGCGCGCCGGCTGGACTTCGAAGCGTATCTGTTCACGATGGATCGGGGCGACGGGTCCGATTCGGCGACGATCTATTCGAGGATGTTTGCCCCGGCGTTCGGCATCTACGAAGATCCCGCCACCGGCAGCGCCAGCGGTCCGCTCGGGTCGTATCTCGTTCGCCATGGGCTCGTGACGCCCGAGAAGGCGCAGGCGATCCTGAACCTGCAGGGCGCGAAGCTCGGCCGCCCGAGCTGGATTCATATCTCCATCACCTCTGCCAACGGCACGATCTCGCGGGTGCGTGTCGGCGGTCATTCGGTTTTCGTCGCCGAGGGAACCATGGAAGTGGAGGGCTAGGCGTGCTCACCGAATACGATCTGCATCTCTTCAACGAAGGTACGTTGCATCGCGCCTACGAGAAGCTCGGCGCGCATCAGCGCGAGGTCGACGGACAGCTTGGCGTGCACTTCGCGGTGTGGGCGCCGAATGCCGAGAAGGTGAGCGTCATCGGCGACTTCAACGGATGGAATCCCGCGTCGCATGCGATGCGAAGCCTCGGCGTGAGCGGCATCTGGGAGACCTTCGTGCCGGACGTGGGCGACGGCGAGCGCTACAAGTACGAGATCCGCTCGCGCGACGGCGCCCGCCTGCAGAAGGCCGATCCCTACGGTGTCTTCTTCGAATCAGACGCCAGCGGCGCGGCCATCGTCTGGAACCTCGATCGCTACGCGTGGCGCGACAAGGCCTGGCTCGACGAGCGGACGCGCAGCAACGGCTGGCTCGACCGGCCGTTGTCGGTCTACGAGTTGCACCTCGGATCGTGGAAGCGTGTCCCCGAGCGAGGCGGTGGGCCGCTGACCTACCGGGAAATGGCCGAGCAGATCGTGCCCTACGTGAAGGACCTCGGCTACACGCACATCGAGCTGATGCCGGTGCTCGAGCACCCGTTCGCCGGATCGTGGGGCTATCAGGTGACCGGCTTCTTCGCGCCGACGAGCCGTTTCGGCCCGCCGGAAGACTTCAAGGCGTTCGTCGACGAATGCCACGCTGAACGGGATCGCCGTCATTCTCGACTGGGTGCCCGGGCACTTTCCGAAGGACGCGCACGGGCTGGCGCGGTTCGACGGCACGGCGCTGTACGAGCATGAGGACCCACGGCAGGGAGAGCACCGCGACTGGGGCACGCTCATCTTCAATTACGGCCGGCACGAAGTGCGCGCGTTCCTGTTGAGCAGCGCGCTCTTCTGGCTCGAGGAGTACCACATCGACGGGCTGCGCGTCGACGCGGTGGCGTCGATGCTGTACCTCGACTACTCGCGCGAGGACGGGGACTGGCTGCCCAACCAGTACGGCGGCCGCGAGAATCTCGAAGCGATGGAGTTTCTCCGCCAGTTGAACGTGCAGACGCACGCGCACTATCCCGGGACGATCACGGTGGCGGAGGAATCGACGGCGTGGCCGGGCGTGACGCGGCCCGTGCATCTTGGCGGGCTGGGCTTCACCTACAAGTGGAACATGGGGTGGATGCACGACATGCTGCAGTACGCCAGCAAGGATCCGATCTACCGGCGCTGGTCGCACAACGATCTGACGTTTTCGCTGCTCTACGCGTTTACCGAGAACTTCATCCTGCCGTTCTCGCACGACGAGGTCGTGCACGGAAAACGCGCGATGCTCGACAAGATGCCGGGCGACATCTGGCAGAAGCGGGCGACGTTGCGCGCGCTCTACGGCTACATGTACGGGCATCCCGGCAAGAAGCTCATGTTCATGGGATGCGAGTTCGGGCAGTGGCGCGAATGGGATCACGACGAGAGCCTCGACTGGCACCTGCTGCAGTACGCCGAGCATCGCGGCATCCAGCACTGGGTGCGCGATCTCAACCGCACGCTCAAGGAACAGCCGGCGCTGCACCAGGTGGACTTCGATCACACCGGCTTCGAGTGGATCGACTGCAGCGACTTCGAGGGCAGCGTCGTGGCGTTCATCCGCCGCGCGCACCATTCATCGGACTTCGTGCTCGTCGCCGTCAACTTCACGCCGGTGCCGCGGCACGACTACGTCATCGGCGTGCCCGAAGCCGGCCGGTATGTCGAGCTCCTGAACAGCGACGGTGAGATGTACGGCGGCGGCAATCTCGGCAACAGCGGCGTGATCCAGTCGGAGCCGACGCCCGCGCACGGCCGCCCGCACAGGCTCTCGCTGGTGCTTCCGCCGCTGGCCTGCCTGATTCTGAAGCGTGAGTGACGTCTCCCGACGTCTCAACGCCAGGAACCTGCACACAATTGCACATCTGCACAGGTCATGCATCAGTAGCTTTCCTTACGCTTTCGTACGGCCGATAACACATGAAAGACAACAGTGGGGACCAACGGTCAGCCGGATTCGGCGACGAACCTGACGTACACGAAGTTCATCTTCGTGCTGCCGCTTCAGGAGGATGCCGCGACGCTGGCCAGGATTCGAGCCGCGGGCTCGAACGTGAGCCGCGGGTTTTTCAACGACTACGACGCCGACGGCACGCGCGAAACCCAGCCGCAGGAGACGATTCAGTTCCTCCAGGCCGAGGGTGCCACGCATGGCCGCGAGGGCATCGGCGCGGCCCGATACGTCGTCCACGTGTCGGCCAACTACCGTCCGAGGCTCGTCGAAGTCGTCTGCGATCTCAAGCGGCGTCTCGGCGACGCGGCCCGCCTCATCATTCTCGACGGCGCGGAGCGCATGCCGCGCTACAGCAGCGCGGAGATGCGGAATTTCGCGTACAAGGCGGCGCTCGCGCGTCAATCGGGACGCGTCTCAACCAACGCGATCATCGCGCCGATGAGCAAGACCGCGGCGTGGTGGGAGAAAACGGCGCTCGAGCGTCACACGTATTTCTATCCCCACCACGAAGACTCGAGCGGGTCGCCCGTGAAAGGACACGCGAAGTCGGCCGAAGCGGGCATCCGGAAGATCTTCCGGCGCCTCTATCACAACCCCGACGGGTATCAGCGGCCCGAGGAGTTCGACTTCGTCGGCTATTTCGAATGCACCGACGAGAACCTGCCTGTTTTCGATCAGATCTGCCGGGCGCTCCGGAACGAGCGTCACAACCCGGAATGGAAGTACGTGATCGAGGGGCCGGAGTGGCGGGGGAAACGCGTGCTTCGCTGGTAAGCGCTCGTGATTGGCGATCGCGTGGAATCGCTGGTTCGCTGCACATCCGTTCGATTTCGCTCCATTCCGCCTCGGTGACCGGCATCACCGACAATCGCGGCAGGCGGGTCAGCGGAAAGGTTGTAAAAGCTTTCGAAGCTTTGATTTCCGCGAGCGTCACCGGCCGCTTCAGGGGCTGAACCGGCGCCACGTCCACGACCGACAACTTGCCGGACTTATCCTTCGGATCCGGATACGCATCGCTCGTCGCCCGGGCGACGCCGACGACCGCCTTCTCGTTGCCCGTGTGGTAATAGAAGATGCGGTCCCCCTTCTTGACGCCGCGCAGGTGCTTCTGGGCCAGCGGGTTCTTGACCCCCACCCAGGACGTCCCGCCGTCCTTTGAAAGCTGTTCAAAGCTGTAGCTCGATGGTTCTTCTTTGAAGAGCCAATTCATGTGCACTAGACTACCCCGTGCAGCTCCCGGTGGTCATCGCCAATTTCAGGAGGCTCGTCATGAAACGTGTGCTCTCGATTGCGTCCGTGCTTTTCGCGTTTGTGTTTGCGGTGTCACTGGCCGCGCAAGCTCCGGCAAAGATCGCGATCCGAAGCCGACTACGCCGCGACCATGAAAGAGATTGGCTCGCTGGCCGGCGGGCTGACCAAAGCCATCAAGGGCGGCGACGCGGCCGAAGCCGGCAAAGCCGTGCCGCGACTGGAAGTGCTGTTCAAGAGCGTCCACGCGTATTGGAGCGACAAGAAAGTCGCCGATGCCACCACGGCCGCGGCGACGGCGGTGACGTCGCTCGGCGCCATCTCGAAGGCGCTCGCCGCGAACGACATGGCCGCGGCCGAAACCGCGCGCGGCAACCTGGCCGCGCAGTGCATGGGCTGCCACAAGGAGCACCGCGAGAAGACGCCCGAGGGCGGCTGGAAGATGAAGTAAGCCTGGCGCATTGCCAATTGGCGATGGCGATTGATGGTCGGTCGGAAACGATCGACCATCAATCGGGCAATCGCCCGCGCATCACGCCGTTCCCTGCCTCCCCGGTCGGATTCTCCCCACCCTGAAGTTCCCGTAACAGTCCGTATATCGGAACAGCTTCGGCACAGACGATGCAGCGCGTCGTCACCCGGAATCCACGCACGCGCGTTGCCGCTTTCGAGCAGGGGAGATTCGCGATGCAGTTAGCCAAGCCCGTCCAGTCAGTTACGCCTGTTTCCGCACAGTGGGCGATGAATACGCTCCTTTCGTCTCTCCCGCCGGATGACTACATGCGTGTGTATTCCCAGCTGACATGGCGTCCTTTAAAAAGTACGCCAGACCCTGCACAAGCACGGGGAGCCCATCAGCGAAATCTTCTTTCCGAGCCGGCTCGGTGTGCTCGATCACGAATGCGATGGAGGATGGCGGCATTGTCGAAGTCGCCACCGTCGGGCGCGAGGGGCTGGTTGGCATTGGCGCGGTGCTCGGCAATTCGATCTCGAGCGGAGACGCCTTCGTGCAGGTCGCCGGCGAACCCGCGGCCGTGATGAGCATCAATGCCTTCCGGCGCGAGATGGAGCGGCATGGGCCGTTCTACGACGTCGTGACACGCTATTCACAGGCGTTCGTGGCGTTGCTGATGCAGTCGGTGGCCTGCAATGGACTGCACTCCGCGGAACAGCGCTGCTGCCGCTGGCTGCTGATGACCCACGATCGCATCGCCCAGGACGAGTTCCCGTTGACGCACGAATTCCTCGCGATCATGCTCGGCGTCCGGCGCCCGACCGTGACGCTGGTCATGGCCGAGCTGGCGCGCGCGGGCATCGTGTCGCACGTGCGTGGGCACGTGCGCATCGTCGATCGCGCCGGGCTGGAAGGCGCGTCGTGCGAGTGTTACCGGAACGTCAGAGCCGTGTTCGACCGGTTGTTGCCGGCAGCAGCGGCGAGCGTCCCGCCATCGCGGTCACTCAGTAGACCTGCGGCTCGCCGATCTGGCGAGCTCTTTGCTCTCTCCTCATCGCGGCATTCGCCGCAACAAGACTTCACACACGCGCCCGCCACGGGTGCGTCTTCGAAAGGATCGCACATGGCCGCAGAAAATCTTCAGGAACTGTTCGTCAACGAACTTCGCGACATCTACGACGCAGAAAAACAGCTCACCAAGGCGTTGCCGAAAATGGCAAAGGCGGCGGACAGCGACGATCTGCGCTCCGCATTCGAGGCGCATCTCGGGCAGACGCGCGGGCACGTCAGCCGGCTCGAAGAAGTCTTCAAGCTGCTCGGCATCGCCGCGCGCGGCAAGCCCTGCGAAGGGATGAAGGGGCTGATCGCGGAAGGCGAAGAGGTGATGGAAGAGATGGAAGGCTCGACGCTCGATGCGGCGCTCATCGCGTCGGCACAGAAGGTCGAGCACTACGAGATCGCCACCTACGGTACGCTCGCGACCTTTGCCGAAGTGCTCGAGATGGAGGAGGCAAAGAATCTCCTCGGCCAGACGCTCGACGAAGAGAAGGCAGCGGATGAGAAGCTGACGGGCATCGCCAGTCAGATCAATCCCGCCTCGGAAACCGAAGAGGACGAAGAAGAAACCCGGATGGCCACCTCGGGCGCGCGCGCGAGCCGAAGCGGGTCGGCGGGCCGCAAGACGTCAAACGGGTCCCGGTCGCGAAAACGCTAGAGTCCGGCTGAACCGGACGCGTCTACACTGGTCCCGGTGCGTTCACGGCATCGGGACCACCCATTCCACGAGCGCATCTTCATCGACGCTTCGGCCGGCTGGCTTCGCCGAATGCGCCACGTCCTTCCACTGAAGCCGCCGTAGACGCCGTACGGCAGCAGCCGCACGCGATGAGCCGACGGCTCGACGCGCACTTCGATGAAGCTCTGGAAAAACGGCGCCACGTTGTAGTCGAAGATGCCCGACAGCCATTCGGCGGAAAACGGCCAGGCGTTGAACCGCGTCGTCCACCACCAGGCCGGCCATTTCCACCTGGGTGTCCGCGCCTCGATCTTGTCGGTCACCGTCTGCTTGCTGGGGTAGTGCGCCCACTCCGCCGTGGCCGCTGTAACTGGCCACTGCAGCGCCGTGCCGAAGCTGAGATACGCCCCGCCGCCGCCGTTGACGAAGTGGTGCACGACGCCGTCGTCGCCGACCTGCCGGTCGGCGCCGGTTCGGCGTAGTACTCGAGATCGTGCGTGTCGCCGGCCATCACGATCGCGACGCCGTGCTGCAACAGCAGCTGCTTCAGCCGCGCGAAATCGTCGTCGCCGCGCGTCTGATCGAAGTCCGCCCGCGTAAAACGGATGGCCCAGGATCGCCATCGTCAGCTTGCCCTTCGCGCGCGCGAGCGCGCCTTCGAGCCAGGCCCACTGCGCGATCGTCGATGCGCTTGACGATGCCGGTGTCGATGGCGATGAGCGCGAAGCGATCGGTCTGGATTTCGAAGAACGGCCCGCGCTGAAAGCCCGTCGGCACGCGATATTCGGACCGCAGCCGCGCGGCTTCGTCGATCGAGCTCGTCGATGCGCGATCGTCGTCGTGCTCGTCAGCCTGAGGTCGGCGTCTGCGCGCGCCTCCATGGCCGCGCGTGCGGCGTCGGGCTGCAAGAAAGGTCGCGAGAAACGCTTCGAGCGCGTCGTACCAGTCGTGATTGCCGGGGATGGCGTAGACCGGCTTCTCGACGCCCTTGAACGGCAGCCAGAACTTCGCTTCGTAATCGATCATCGCGCCGTTCGGGATAGACGACGTCGGACGAGATCACGACGAACCGGACGTCATCGGTGGCCGGCGACCTTCAGGAGCTGATCGCGCAGCACGTGCTGCGACGCGTCGCCTTCGCCGGTGTCGCCGATGACGATGAAGCTGAAGTCGCCGTCGCGTGCCGGAGGGTGTGAGCGCGAAGGTGGCCGGCGTCACGCCCGCGCTGCCGGCGATCGCGCGGAATCATGGCGGCACGCCACTCGTCGGTGCGCGATTCCGCCCACGAGTTCCAGATGCCCGACGCCCAGTTCTCGGTATCGAAGAACCAGCTCATGCCCCAGACCGGCACGGTGGCGGCGACGATGGCCGCGACCGGCAATCCGCTCAACCAGACTGCGCCGAAGCGCCGCGGGAACCGAATAGCGCGCTTCCCGCAGCCGCACCCCGATCCTCAGCCGGAGCTTCAGCCACCATCGCGCGAGTCTCGCGCAGCCATGTGTGTCGATCGGCCGGCGCGAGATACCAGCGCCACACGCGCCGTTCGATCCAGCGCGTGCCGCTTCGGAAGCTCACGATGGCAGGAATCGACGACGGCGAGCATGATGAACGTCGCCAGCACCATGTCGCCGATCACCGCGACCGCGGGCGCGATGTAACCGACGAGCGAGCCGTCCGCCTGCATCCGTGCGGCGTGGATCGCGAACAGGATGAAGACGAACGACAGGATCACCCGCCGGTCGGTCGATCGCGCGCGCGGCTTCTTCGGCGGCGACTTCGTCGCGAAGGGCGTTGGCCTCGGGATGGTCGCCAAGCTCGAGGTCATCGAATACCGTCTCGCTCGCATCGTCTGCCGTGTTGACGCGGGTGACGGCCATCGTCCAGGCGACGCCGAGGATGCGGAGGGCCGAGGCGATCGCCACGGGCCAGGTGGCCCGCTCGTGCCGCATGGCAATGAGCAGCGCGACCACGGCGAGGTTGCCGAGCGCGGCAAGTCCCGACATCACGCGTGCACGGGTTGTCGTTGCCCGCCACGCCGCGGCGGCGTATGCCACCGCGTCGATGCCGAACGATCCGGCCAGCAGCAGGAGGATGGCGGCGGCGGCGAGGTAGGGAGCGTTGATGACGAGGAACGCCATCAAGAGCGTGAGCGCGCCGCCGGTGAGTCCGCGCCGGAGATCGCGCGGGGTCGGCGCGGCGCACGGCGTGAAGCAGCTCGAGGATGCCGGCGAGCGCGAGAAGGGCGCCGACGCGCAACAGCGGTTCCTCGGCGTCCCGCAGCGGCGCGGCGAGCGCGAGAAGACCGATGACGGCGACAATCGCGGGCAGCGCGGCAAATGCGGGCGATCTGCCGTCCGATCGAAACAGGGCGCGCCAGCGGCCGGATGACCTCATCACCACGAGGCCTGCATCACGAGCGCGATCCAGCCCGCGCGCGACTTCACGCTCACCCGTCGCATTCCGAGACGGCGATATGCCCGGTCAACGTCCTGCTCGGCAGATGAAGGAATCCCGGAGAGCACCAGGCGACCATGATGACCGACGCGCCGCACGAGGTCGGGCGCCATCTCGACGAGCGGCGCCGCCAGGATGTTGGCGACGACGAGCGGCCATGTTCCCGCGACCGCTTCCGGCCCGCCGCGAGCCAGCCACAACCGGTCGCCGAGCTCGTTGAGGCGCGCGTTCTCCGCCGCCACGCGCAGCGCTTCCTCATCGACATCGATGCCCAACGCTCGTGGCATACCCAGACGCAGCGCACCGAGCGCGAGCACTCCCGATCCGGTTCCCACGTCGAGCAGGGCGTCGGGCCGATCGATCTGGACGGCTTCCTCAATCGCCTCCAGACAAAGTGCTGTCGTGGGGTGGAGTCCCGTGCCGAACGCCGAGGCGTCGATCAATCTGAGGGTGTGGCGGCCCGACGCGAATGGGGCGCAGGCTGAGGACCCAGACGGATCCGTCATCGCGCGCCTGGGCAGGGGAGACCGCAACCGTGTCGACACCCAGCGCGCTCGCGACCCGTTCCGGCGGCACGCTGTCGGGTATCAGAGCCGCGATCGCGTTGCCGTGCGAGACCTCCACATCCAGCGCATCAAGTTCGACGAGCCGATCGAGTGCATCGGCGCCACCGCCTGGAAGGTCGACCCGGTACGGCATGGCCGTCATGGCGCCGCCTTGCTACGCCTTCATCGTGACGCCGTTCTTGACGAGCCAGTCGTGCGCGATCTGGGCGGTCTCACGCGGCGTGTAAGGCATCTGTCCGCCGCCGTCGAGCTCGACCATGATCATGCCTTCGAGCTTGCGGCCTTCCATCAGATCGAGGATCGCGGCAAGGTTCACCTTGCCGAGCCCGAGAGGGCAGTAGCCGGCCATCGATGGACCGCCCACCCAGTCCTTGAAGTGCATGTGCTGGACGACGGGCAGGAACGCCTTGACGACCGCGACCGGATCCACACCGCCCTTCTGGAGCTGGCCGATGTCCGGGCCGAACTTCACGTAGCGCGTGTCGACCGCCTCCATCGTCGCGTACGTTTCATCGCGCGTCTCGACGGCGGTGCCGGTGTGCTGATGCAGCGCGGCAATCAGGCCGATGTCGGTGATGGCTTTGCCCGAGCTCGTTCAGCGTCGTGATGATGTTCTGCTTGTGGTCGTTGTAGTTGTAGGCCTCACCACCGACACGGCCGTTCGGGCCGATGACGATCGTCTTGCCGCCGTACTTCTTCATGATCTTGCCGACCGCGACGGCCGCCGCGATCGTGTCGGTGCGCTGCGCCGGGTCGGTCAGGTTGATGCTCGTGTAGCTCGAAATGAGCGGCAGTTTGTATTTCTCGACGAATCCGCCGAGCAGCCCCTGACTCTCGAGGCCGTTGATCTGCCAGTCGAACAGTTCGAGCCCGGAGAACCCGAGCTCGGACACGTCCTTGAAGATCGTTTCGTTGAGCGCGGGATCGGGAGGAGGCGGTGGCGCGCCGCCACCACGACGTCCGCCGCCGACACGACCCGGCCACGTAATACCGGTGTGCCCGATCACGACGCTTCGTTTCTTTCCCTGCGCCCACGCCGGAAGGACGGGCGCCGCCGTCGCTGCCAGCGACATGGCGAGTAGCTGGCTGAAGGTTCTCCGGTCGATCATTGTGACTCCCACGTTATCCGTTGACCTGCGCGGTCGCTATTGCCGCGGCAGGGAATACGCCACCCATCCCATCGGCGAGCCGGCAGGCACCGCCGGCACCGGCCGCGGCAGGACCGGCGCCCCGGGCCGGTGGTGCCGCCGTGCCGGCCGCAGGCACCAGCAAGTACGGCCTGCCGTCGGTCTCATACATCGCCGGCGACCCGATGAAGTTGCCGCCGAACCATGACGACCACAACTGCTTGCCGCTCTCGCTGTCCCAGGCACGGATCTGGTTGTCGCGCCCGGCTCCAAGCACGAGACCCGATCCGGTGACGATGATGCTGTTGCGCATCTGCGTGACGCCGGTCCCGGTGACGCCGCGTCCGACGAGCGACGGATCGTCGCCAAACCCGATGCGCCACTTGATGGCCGGCACATTCAAGTCGTACTTCACGATCGTCGTGAACGGCGGCTTCATGCGGGAGCCGATCGTCCCGTACTCGTTGATCACGTAGCGCTCGGTCTGGGGCCCGCCTTCCGGATACGGCGGCGCGGCGCCGCGACCGCGTCCATCTGGCGCACCCGGCCGCTCCCACACCGAGCCCGATCCCGCAATCAGTTCGGGCTGGCGCGCCGGAGGCCACAGGCGGACCGCCGCGGCCGACGCCGCCACCGCCGGGTATCGCGGTCAGATACCTGATGAGGATGTCCACATCGGCCGCGCTGAGATGGGGGAACGGCGGCATGCGGTTTCTGCCGGTCTCGAGAATCGCGCGGATCGTCTCCGCATTGAAACGAGATGCGCCGGCTGCGATGTTGGCCGCCGGATCGGCGTTCGTGTACACGAGCGGCACACCGTCACCCGTTCCCTGACGATCCGCGCCGTGACACTGCTGGCAGTGCTGCTGGTAGATCTGCTGCCCGGCAGGCGTGAAGGCGCCCGGGGTCGCGCTGGGTTTGACCAGCCGAAGCATGCCGGGATTGTCCTGGGTGATGACGTACACAGCGCCGGTCGTCGGCTCGGCCGCGGTGCCGCCGAACAGCGCGCCGCCATTGCTGCCAGGAATGTGGACGGTGTCGGTAAAGTTGATCGGCGTGAACAGCCCCTTGTTGTTGGCTGCCAGAACCCGCTGCTTGAAGCGCTCGTACTCCGCGGGCTCGAGATAGGGATTGATGTCGTCGACGCCGAACGATTGCTTCGCGAAGGGCGGCGGGTTGGTCGGATAGGGCTGTGTCGGCCAGGTCTGTTCGCCCGGCATGTCGGTCTGGGGTACCGGCCGTTCTTCGATCGGCCACATCGGCTCGCCCGTCACGCGGTCGAACACGTAGAGCCAGCCCGTCTTGCCGGCGACAGCGACGACGTCGCGGTTGCGCCCGTTGTGCCGGATGGTCGTCAGCTGCGGCGCGGCATTGTTGTCGAAATCCCAGAGATCGTGGTGGACCATCTGGAAATGCCAGAGGCGCTTGCCTGTTCGCGCGTCGAGCGCCAGGATCGAGCTGCCGAAGAGGTTGGCGCCGAGCCGGTCGGCGCCGTAGTAGTCGTAGGTCGGCGAGCCGGTCGGAACGAACACGATGCCGCGGCCTGCATCGACCGTCAGTTCACCCCAGTTGTTGGTGCCGCCGATGTACTTCCAGGCGTCTTTCGGCCACGTGTCGTATCCAAATTCGCCTGGACGCGGCACGGTGTGGAACGTCCAGACGAGCTTGCCGGTGAGAACGTCGTAGGCGCGGATGTCGCCAGGCGGCGACATGTAGCCCTCGCCGGGCGCGCTGCCGAGAATCACCAGATTCTCGAAGACCTCGCTGGGCGTTTGCGACTGGATGCTCCCGATGGTCTCGGGGTCGCGTCCGTCGATGCCCACTCTCAAGTCGACGGCGCCGTTGATGCCGAACGACGTGATCGATTTTCCTGTCTTCGCGTCCAGTTGCTGGAGCAGGCTGTTCATCGGAAAGATGAGCCGCTGGTCGCGGCCGTCGCGGCTTTCCCAGTACATCATGCCGCGGCTGCTCATGCCGTTCATCTTCTCGCGGACCCACAGCTCCTTGCCGGTCTTCGCGTCGACGGCCACGATCGATCCGTTGCGGCCGCGGCCGTAGACGACACCACGGACGACGATCGGGCTGCTGCCTGTTTCGCCGTACGGATACGTCCAGGCAACCTGGAGCTGACTCACGTTCGACTTGTTGATCTGGCTCGACGCGACGTAGCGCGAGTTGTCGGGACCGTTGCCGTATCCAGGCCACCATTTGTCGGTGGACTGCGCCATGGTCGTGACGGCGGCGAGTGCCGCCGCGAGACCAGCCGCCGCTGCGAGGTACCGCCGGACTTGCCATTTAGGCTGAAACATTCTCAAGCTCCTGCGAGTCTGGCTACTTGCCTCTGGCCGGGGCCGCGCGCTTCTGGCCCCAGAAAATGAACGTGCCGCGCACGCTCGACGTCACGATGTCCATCGCGCCGTCTTTGTTGAGATCCGCCGCCGAGAACTGCGAGCCGACCCCCGAACGATTGTGAATGAGTTCGGGCACGAACTCGGCGCCGCCCGGCGCTTTGGGATTGCGCACCGTGCGGAACCAGTAGAGCACCGGCGCGCCGTAAGGGTCGGCATCGGTATAGCCGTCCAAATGTGAAAAAGACCGCTTGCCCGTGACGTAGTCGAGCACGCCGTCGCCGTCGATGTCGGCGGCCAGCGACGCGTGCATCTCGGAAATCGCGACGTCGCCGGCGTTCTTCGTCGAGTAGTCGTCGATGATCATGTGACGCTCGAACGAGATCCGGCCGTCCTTGTCGCGCTTCTGCTCGAACCAGGCGATGCCGAATCCGTGTGCGTTGAGGCCGGCGACGACATCGTTGAGCTTGTCGCCGTTGACGTCGTACACGCAGAGCTCGGCGCCACCGGCGCCCTCCGATCGGCCCCAGCGGCCGAATGCCTCGGGGTGATAGATCCACGTGCCCTGGTTGGCGCCGGCCGGCGGCTGCTCCCACCATCCGGCCGTCTGCAGGATGTCGACACGACCGTCGCCGTTCACGTCGCCGGCCCCGAGACTGTGGGCGTAGGCCAATCCCGGCTCCGAAATCGTGTGCACAATCCACGGCCGCGTCGGGATCGGCCGGGTCGGGACGCGCGTACCCCAGCGTTCCCTTCGGCGTACCGGTGCCGGTGCCGAACACCATTTCGGGCTTGCCGTCGCCGTCGATGTCCCTCATCACCACCAGCTCGCTGTTGCCCTGCGGCACGGCGGGGTACTTCGCCCAGCGCCGGCGCTCGCCTTTCGGGTTCACGTACAAGAAGAGCGGGCGATTCTCGCCGGCCACCACATCGGGCCAGCCGTCGCCGGTGAAGTCGAACACGAAGTCGAAGCCGCTCCGGGGAAACTGATCGGTTGGATTCACCGTTGGCGAGACGTAGATCTCGCGGCGCGACGTGTACTCGGGTCCCAGGTAGTAGTACGGCCCGGCCACAACGTCGAGCACGCCGTCGCGGTTGAGGTCGCCGATACCCGCCCCCCAGGTGTAGAAAAACTCGTCGAGCTGCTGCATCCGGAACTGCGTGGAGGTGTGCTCGGACGGAACAACCCGCAGGTTGAGATCCTTGAACGAGACATCCTTGAAACGCACTTCGCCGCTGCCCACGAAGAGAGCGACGGGGCCGTACGCATTCGCGCTGTCGTCGGTGGCGGCAGCGGGAATGTCGATGCCCTGGTTCAGCGTCGATCGAATGATGTCGGCGTCGAGCGCGACGCTGAGCGTGTTCCAGTCGTCCGTGCGCAGGCCCGACGGAGGAGGCATCAGCGGCGCGAGCGGTACCGGCAAGGTCATGACCGCACCACCGGTGCCCGCGCCGCCGCGCGCCGGGGCCCCGCGCGCAGGCGCGCCAGGCGCCGGCGCCGAGCGGATGAACGGGCTCACGACGCGGAGCGGCTCGCGCGCGGTCTCGCGGCCGGCCGCATCGAGCGTCAGCCGAAACGCCGACAGCTCACCCGTGTTGAGCGCGACGTACACGCCCGTCATGCCTTCGGCGGTTTTTTCGGCGCGAAAGAGCACGCCGGTCCGGCATTCGCCGATGCAGCGGAAGCGGGTAAAGAAGTGCAGATCCTGATACGAGGCGTCGAGCACGAGCCAGCCGCCGCCAGCACCTGACGCGGTCCCAATCAGCTCGCCGTTCTGTGCCTTCCATTGCGACGAACCGAGCGTATGCCAGCCGGCGAGCGTGGATCCGCCGAACGTCGAATCCGGCCGGAAATCATTCGCCGGTCCCTGCGCGCCGAGCCATGCTGTCGCCAGCGCCGCTATCGCGGCGACACCCGCGAACCGAATGTGCATAACCTACTTCTTCGCGCGCGGCTGGCCCAGAAACGCGAACGCGCCGAGCTCGCCCGACGTCACCAGATCCATCACGCCGTCCTTGTTCAGATCAACGGCGAGCACCTGCGAGCCCGCACCCGACTGGTTGTGCACCAGCTCGGGCACGAACTCGGCGCCGCCGGGCGCCTGCTTGTTGCGAACCGTCCGGTAGACGTAGAGCACCGCGGCGCCGTACGGATCGGGATCGGTCGTGCTCTCGTTGTGCGAGAAGAACCGCTTGCCGATAACGAAGTCGGGCATGCCGTCGCCGGTCATATCGGCGCAGGCCGAGCCATGCGGTTCGGAAAAGGTGACGCCGCCGGCGTTCTTCGATGGCGAAGTCGTCCGAAATCATGTGCCGCTCGAACGAGATCTTCCCGCTCGCATCGCGCTTCTGCTCGAACCACGCCAGCCCGAACACGTGCGCCTGGATCGACGTCACGACATCGTTGAGCTTGTCGCCGTTGATGTCGTACACGCACATTTCCGCGCCGCCGGGAGCGCCGCGGCCGTTCTGACGGCCGAAGGCCTGAGGATGGTACGGCCACATCCCGGTCGTCGCCTTCGCGGGCTGCTCCCACCAACCGAAGACGTTGAGGATGTCGACGCGGCCGTCGCCGTTGATGTCGCCGGCGCCGATGCCATGCGCCGCGTACGTCCCCTCCTCGCCGACCTGCGTCGAGAGCCACGGTCCGGTCGGGTTGGCCGGATCGGGCTTCGCCCATCGCATCGCGCCCGCGCTCGCATACACGAGATCGGGTTTGCCGTCGGCATCGATGTCCTTCATCGCCGACACTTCCGAGACGTTGGGCGCCGGCGGCACGACGCCCAGGATCGAATCCCATCGCCGCGGCTCACCTTTCGGATTCACGTACAGCCGCGTATTCGAGGTGGACGCGAGCAGCACGTCGGGCCAGCCGTCGCCGGTAAAGTCTCCGGCGAACTCGAGCCAGTTCGGCGAGAAGCTCGTCGAGGGATTGGTGGAGAGCGCCATGTAGAACTCGCGGACCTTCGTGAAATCCGGTCCCAGGAAGATGAAGGGTCCGGAGACGATGTCCATGTTGCCGTCGCGGTCGAAATCGGCGGCACCCGACGCGAACGAGTAGTAGAAAGGAGTGAGCCGCAGGATGCGGTAGTTGGTCGACAACTGTTCCGGGACGCACGCGCTTCAGGCTCAGATCGCGATACGAGACGTCGCGGAAGTGCACTTGACCGGAGCCGCCGACATAGATCGCGATGGGACCAAACGCGCCCAGGTCGTCGTCCGCCGCGCCGCCACCGCTCCCCGACGTGTTCACCCATGGCCGGAAGATGTTGGCGTCGATGACGACATCGCACGTCGTTCCAATCGTTAGGCTTGAACGCGGAGGGCTCCACCACGTCGGCCAGCATCGCGCCCGAGGGCAACATACGGCGGTCCTGGTTAAGCCCGGCACCCGCACCACGTCCCGCACCGGCGCCACGTCCCGCACCAGCACCGCGCGCGGCGGCCGCCGCCGCCTGTTCCGCCGCCGATGGCGCGATGCGCATCAGTCCGCCGCCGGGGCGCAGACGCTCGCGCGTCAGGATCTTGCCGTTGGCGTCGACTGTGACGGCATAGCCGCCGATCTCACCGTCATCGAGCGAGAGGAAGACGCCCTTCATCCCCGTGGCGGTCTTCTCGGCGCGCAGCAACACACCGGTGCGTGCAGCTCACCGACACACTTGAAGTCGGCGCCGAACTCGACATCCTGAAACGATTTGTCGAGCACCAGCCAGCCGCCGTCGGCCGACTTGGGTGTGCCCACCAGCTCGCCGTCCACCGCTTTCCAGTCGGCGGCGCCGACGACGTGCCAGCCGGTCAGCGTGCTCCCCTTGAATGTCCAGTCGGGGACGAACATGCTTCGCGTGCCAGCCACAGGCACAGTGAGGAGCGCCGCGAGTGTCGCGACCAGGGCGAGAAGTTGACGAGACATGTCTGCCTCCAGGAAGGTGTGCGACGACTATAATCGATTATCGATGAGATGCCGCCGGAAACCCGCAAAATGATCTGGAATACGGCGCCATCATAGCGCGACAGCCGCAAGGCGCGAGAGGTCGTCACGGCGCGCAGGCCGGCCGCTCAAAGGCTGTCACAAATGGTCACAATCGCCTTCATCTGCGGTAGTCCAAAGAAAGGTGCGGTCGCGAAATGAGGAAGAACGTCACGCTCATCGTCGGTATTGCCGCCCTGCTCAGCGTCCGCGCGACCCATGCGCAGCTTGCCGACACCTACTCGCTGCCGCGTCCGGCCAACTGCTGCCTGCTGAACACCGCGACCACGCTCGCCGAACAGCTGCAGGACTGGAACCAGCTCGGGCGATATCACGAAGCCAACCAGGAGCTGATGAAACGGCCCGTCGAGCCTGGACGCGTCGTCTTCATGGGCGATTCGATCACCGATGGGTACCGCCTCGAGGAGGCATTCCCCGGCAAGCCCTATGTCAACCGCGGCATCAGCGGCCAGACCACGGCGCAGATGCTCGTGCGGTTCTATCCGGATGTCCTCTCGCTCAAGCCTGCGGCCGTGATCGTGCTCGCGGGCACGAATGACATCGCCCGGAACAACGGGCCGCAGACGCTCGAGATGATCCAGCAGAACATCATGGCGATGACCGAGCTCGCGCAGGGACACGGCGTGAAGGTGATTCTCTGCGCGCTGTTGCCCATCAGCGATCGCACCATTATTCCAGCGGGTGGGCGTGGGGGCGGTCCGACGCCGCGGCCGCGCATCCAGTCTGTCCAGCGTCCGACCGCCGATCTCCTGACGTTCAACGCGTGGCTCAAGAGCTACGCCGCCGAAAAGGGAGCGGTGTACGCGGACTACTACGCCGCGACCGTCGACGCGCAGGGTTTCCTTCGAGAGGGTTACACGGGCGACGGCCTGCATCCGAACGCACAGGGCTACACGCTGATGACACCGGTCGCGAGCGCGGCGATCGCCGAAGCCCTCAAGAGGTAGGTCTATGTCGAAGAAGCAAATCGATCGTCGCACCATCGCATTTTCGTTGGGTGTTGCAGTCGCTCTCTGGGGTCCTGTCATCGGTCAGGTGAGCACCAACGTGCCTGATGTCGTGGCCGGCGCACGCCCGGTTACCGTTGAACGGATAAGGATCCACGGCAAGGCCCTCGAAGGAAATCTCGAAGGCAACGCGGTCGACCGTGAGGCCATCATCGTCCTTCCGCCCGGCTACCAGGCTGAGCGAACGCGCCGCTACCCGGTCGTCTACGCGTTGCACGGCTATTCGATCGGCGCCGAACAATGGATCCGCGAGATTCACGTACCGCAGACCATCGAGGGGGCATTTGCGAAAGGCGCACGGCCGATGATCGTCGTCTTCCCCGATTCGAAGACCGTGCACAACGGGTCGATGTACTCGAATTCCGTCACGACCGGTCACTTCGAGGACTACATCTGGCGTGATGTCGTGAGCTACATCGACGCACACTACCGGACGATACCGGATCGCGACAACCGGGGTCTCGTCGGCCATTCCATGGGCGGGTACGGCGCGAGCCGGATCGGTATGAAGCACCCGGACGTGTTTGGCAGTCTCTACATCATGAGCCCGTGCTGCATGTCACCACGTGGCGCCGGCCCCTCGAATCCGGCCAGCGAGGAGGCACTGGCCGCGGTCAAGACGCCGGGCGATTCGGCGAAACTGCCGTTTGGCCTGCGCACGCAACTGGCCGTGGCGGCAGCCTGGTCGCCGAACCCGAAGAACCCGCCGCTCTACTTCGATCTCCCGGTCGGCCCGAACCAGCAGGCGGTCCTGGCAAAATGGGCCGCCAACGCGCCGCTCGCCTTCATCGATCAGTACATCGATAACCTGCGGCGATACCGGGCCCTCGCGATCGACGTGGGCGACCAGGACAACTTGAAGACCGACACGAACAGGCTGCACGAGATCCTGGATACCTACAAAGTGATGCACGCGTTCGAAATCTACCCGGGCACTCACACGAGCCATGTGGCCTTCCGCTTCCAGGATCACGTCATGCCTTTCTTCAGCACGTCGCTCTCATTCGCCGCGGCGCGCCGCTAACAGCGTCGCATCCTATCGATTATCGATTCGTGTCGTCCGTGTGTGCTAGGATGCCGGCACCGAACCATTTTCATGCGATCCCTCGACCGACGTTCGTTCCTCGCCGGCCTGGGCAGCGCTGGCGCGGGTGTGGCGGCCGCATCGTGGCTGCAGGTGATCGGTTACGCGCAGAGTCGCGGACCCGCGCGCGCGTTCCTTCGCAGAGCCCCCGGCCGCGGCGATTTCGACCGCCGCCTCTTCGGATCGTTCCTCGAGCACCTGGGCCGCGCCGTCTACACCGGCGTGTACGAGCCCGGCTCGCCCCTGGCCGACGCCAAAGGATTCCGCACCGACGTCGCGCGCGAGATCAAGGAACTCGGCGTGCCCACCGTTCGGTACCCCGGAGGAAACTTCGTCTCAGGCTACAACTGGCTCGACGGCGTCGGCCCGAAAGCTCAGCGGCCAACGGTGCTCGAGCGCGCGTGGAACTCGCTCGAGTCGAATCAGTTCGGGACCAACGAGTTCATCGACTGGTGCGCCATGGTCGGCGCCGAGCCGCTCCTCGGGATGAACTTTGGCACGGGCACCGTCGAGATGGCCGTGGCCTACGTCGAGTACCTGCAACCTCGCACGCGGCACACGCTGGAGCGATCTGCGGCGCTCGCACGGATACGAACGGCCGCACAACGTGCGCTACTGGTGTCTCGGCAACGAAATGGACGGCCCCTGGCAGATCGGGCAGCTGCAGGCACGCGAGTACGGCCGCAAGGCTCGTGACGCGGCGAAGCAGATGCGGGTCATCGATCCGAAGCTGCAGCTGATTACCTGCGGATCGAGCGGCACCTTCATGCCGACCTACCTTGTCTGGGACCGCGAAGTGCTCGAAGAGTGCTACGACCAGGTCGACGGCATCTCGCTTCACGCGTATTACGGCAACACGGCGCGGTGGTCGGGCAACAGCAGCGCGCGCTACCTGGCGATGAACCTCGACATGGATCGCCACA
>CAWKMQ010000042.1:0-78804 GCA_963850725.1 Vicinamibacterales bacterium | reverse complement strand
GTGTTATGTACGTGTGCCTTTCGTTCAGTTACGTATTGAGTTCTCTCCCACGACGCCGCCAGTTCTTCGCTGTCGCGCCAGGTGCCACTGTTCGTACCACGGACCATCAGACGCCGCCGGATCGGACGACAAGGGTGTGAGTCGCAGGAAAGGCCGGCAACCCGCAGACTGGTCCGTTCTATGTGATCGGAGGCTTCACCCGGCGACACCGTCGCCGTGCACCTTGACTCGGCTGCGTCTGAACCGAGATTGGGCGATCGGCACCGACACCTGTTATCCAATACTCGCGATGACGCCGAGAGCTTGCGGCGCGGATGAACGGTCAGGGACAACTCGTCGTCTGGCGTTTGGATGTCCAGCGTGGCGTAGCGACCCGCGAGAACCCTTCAGCCAACCTTTCGCGGTATGCGGTGCCTCTGAAGCCGATGGCTCGGCTGCATCGCCTTGGCTCCGCCGGTTTGCCGAGAGCGGTACCTGATACCGGGGAGTTTGGCGCAGTGGGGAGGGAACCTCAGACTTCAACGAGATTGTGGAAGGCACCCACCGTCTTCTTGCCGGTCAGATGTTCCTGGAGGGCTCCTGTACCTGGCGATGCACACGCAGCGCAAGGGGAACGGCGAGCTGAATGGCAACGGCCTCGAAACCTCCATGGAGGGTGGAGATTCGAGTGGAGCTTCTGCCGAAGTATCCGACTCCAGCCCCGAGGGTCGAATCTTCAAGTCACCTGATGACTATGGGTCTCGGTGCTTCGCTGGGACGAAGCGCTGCGCAAAGCGACGACGAACATGGTCGATTGGTTGATGGCTCGGCATGGCATGACGTTTTCGGAGGTGTCTCAAGTCCTGGGCACGTTGGCTGAATACCGGGTGAGCGTCATCGCGGGGCAACAATGCAGGGATTGTCCTTAAGGTTCACAAAGGGCCGATTGCCACGACTCAAGTCCTCTGAGTAGGGGGGAAAGCGCGCCAGCGCATGTGCTAATCCCTGGTTATTAAGTGTGGTGCGTCAGAAAGTTTACGATTTCCCGCTCGGCCCAGTAGCCGTCGTACCCGTTCCGCGCCTCTTCGACAAATCCGCAATGCCCGCCGTGTGGCGTGAGCTTTACCGTGATATTGGGATTGCCGATCGACGGCAGGCTCCCTGAAGGGCCCGGGCGGCACGAACGGATCGTCGGCAGCGGTGATGATCAGCGCCGGCACGCTGATTCTGTCGATGACGCGCATCGCGCTGGCGCGGTGGTAGTAGTCGGCGGCGTCGCGGAAGCCGTGATGCGGCGCCGTGTACGCGTCGTCGAACTGGCGGATCGTTGTGATGCCGCGGCAGCGCATCGAGCGACCACCTGCCGGGAAACGCCGCGGCCTTGCGCCGCATGCGCCGCTTCAGGTTGCGCACGAAATGCCACTGATAGATGCGCGTTCTGCCGTTCCTCGAGCGCATCCACGCACACGGCGAGATCCATCGTCGGCGAAACAGCGCAGACCGCGCGCAGCTCTTGCGGCGGGTTCGCGCCGAAATCGCCGGCCAGCTTCAGCGTCAGGTTGCCGCCGAGCGAGTAGCCGGCGACGGCGAAGGCCGGCAGGCCGTCCACCTCGACCAGCTCGCGCATGACGGCGAGCGGATCGCCGGTCAGGCCGGAATGATACAGACCGTCCGACAGCTGCTCCGTGCCGCCGCAGTTGCGCTGATTCAGGCGCACGGCGTTGAAGCCGGCCGCGAACGCCTTGTCGGCGAGGCCGCGCACGTAGTGCGCGTCGCTCGAGCTCTCGAGTCCGTGCAGCGCGATCAGCGTCGGGTGCTCCCATGGCTGCGGCTGCCAGTGGCAGTGCGCGAGCACGCGTGTGCCCGGCGCCACGTCGAAGTAGCGGAGCTGGGCGGCGGGCAGCGCGGGAAAGTGCGCGGCTTGCCCCACGCGTACAACGTCATCCAATGGCCGCCCTTCCAGCGGGGGAGAGGCACGAAGTCGACTCATCATTGCTCGGCAGTCGGCCTCAGCGAGTAGATGCGGAACTGCTCGTTGCGATACGCCATCGGCAGGTCGACGTCGCGATCGACGACGAGATAATCCAGATCGTATTGCGCCGCGAGCGCGCCGCAGCTGCGTCGGGCGTGAGCGTGTCGAAGTCGTGCGCGTCGTCGAATGCGCCGAAGCGCTTCGATCGGCGACCTCTCGCGAATACAGCGCCAGCGCCAGATCCTTGACCTCTTCGAGATAGACGTCGCGCTCGCCCGCCACCCGCACGCTCGTGCCGTACTTCCACGCGTGGCCGGGATCGGCCAGCACGTGGGTGTCGGCGGGGTCCGCGAGATCCACTTCATGGCATCGGTCCAGTTATCCTGCGGAAGTCCGATGCGCACGATCGGGCTCGCCGGCGTGCTCGACGCGCCAGACGAACACGCCGCGCGCGACGGCGATCGCGGCGACGACCACGCGACGGCGCGGCGCGCCTGCCGCGATCCCGCGGCGACTTCGGCCAGCAGCCACGCGAGGTAGATCGCCGCCAGGAAGTCGAGCATCCAGAACACGCGCGAAGTCTGCAGTTGCAGCGCGAGCGCCACGCCGGCGACCATCAACGGCCACGACAGCAGAAACAGCAGCGACGAGCGCCGCCGCTCCGGCGAGCAACCCGACCTCGCGCGGCTGCGCGACGCCGCGACGGCGCCTCATGAAGTATGACGCCGGCGACGACGGCAGATAGCCATGTTGACGAGCCAGAACGCCGCGTTCCAGTCGGAGGGAAAGATGTAGTCCTTGCCGGCCAGGGCCGACGCCCACTGCGGGTCCATCGTGATCGAGATGGCCGCGCAGCGGGCCGAGCGTGACGGCCCACAGCCGCGGCGATCGCGGCCAGCGCCGACGCGCGCGGCGAGCGGGATGCGCCACCGGCGCTCCGAAACGAAGAGCGCCACGCCGATCCAGATGCCGAACCAGAGCGCCGTCGTCGGGTGCATGCGCAAACGCGACCGCGACCAGCGCGAGCGCCACCGCGTTTCTGCCGCGCAGATACGCGGCGATCGCCCACGCACCCAGCGCGAACGCCAGCATTCTCGGCTGGAAATACGCCTCGAGCGAGTTGGCTCCGGTCTGCGTGATGCGATGGCGCAGCGTCATCAGCGCGGCAAGCAGCGCGACGGTCCACCACGATCGGAACATCACGCCGTCCGATGGCGACAATGGCGCCGAAGAGCACGATGCAGGCCGGCAAGGTAACCGATGAAGAACAACACGGGAACCGGATGCGCCGGTGGCGCGCGCGATCGCCGCGATCGCATCGTCGTAGAGCATGAACCGATCCTGCGCGTGCAGGATGCCGCCGGTCGCGCGGGAACAGCTGGGGATCGAGGTGCTGGACGACCGCCGGCACGTAGAACGCCTGATCGCCGACGCCGTAGCGGTAGCCGCCGCAGTTGAGGATCGCGACCAGACAGAACGCCGCGAGCCGCGGCCGCCAGTTTGTGCGTGAGCGACAGGCATTCTTGGTCGGGAGGTTTTCAGATCGATGCGATCGATCTTTACTCGACCAGATGACAGTGATAACAACCGACGGCCGCGCGCGAGCGGTTGTATCCGTACGATCGGGCGAAGTCGTAAGCGGGGCGGTGCATCAGCTTCGCCATGCCGGGGAGCACGACCTGGCGCATGTAGGCCGCGGTCGACTGGTTGCTCTCCTCCGCGAGATATCCATAGACGGCGTTGCGCATCTGCGGGTCGAGCCACGACCGCGCCCGCTCGAGGCCCGCGAGGCGGAGCTCGGGTTCGGGAAGCGCCCGCACGCCGGGCATCCGCCAGTTTTTCTGGCGCGCGTCGGTGCCGTGGCACGTCTCGCACGTCACGTTGTCGGCGCCGCCGACGAGCGGCGCGAGCACGCGCCGCGCGAACGGCATGACGTCGCGCTCCATGAAGGCGGAGATTTCCTCGGTGGTCCGGTGATGGCCATCCGGGAAGATCGGATCGTCGGCGGCATACACGACCGGTGGCAGGGTGGTGTGCCGGACGAGTCCGACGAGGCCGAAGAGCGACGCACACAGCACGGCGGCGGCGAGCGTCAGTCCCTGATGGGGATGCAGAATCGAGGGCGCACCAGGGCCGAGCGCCCGGCGAAAGAAATCGGCGTCGAGGTTCCGCCGGTCGTCCCCGAAGAGCTCGGTCGCACGCAGTTGAAGGATGAGGGAGAGCTCCGGCCCATGGTGAATGTTGGCGAGTTCGAGCCCCGCGGCGTCGCGGCGCGAGACAATCCGAACGGTGCTCGTGCCCAGGGCACGTTGCCACCAGGATTGCGACAGGGTGACGCTCTCGATGTCCTCGAGCGCAAGCTCGCTGACCGTACGGTTCCTACGCCGGACGACGATGCGAAAATCCGTGAACGCGTAGCGCGTGCGCGGCTGCGACAGCGACGCGGGGAAGTCCGGACGGGAAGACCAGAGCACCTGCTCCCACGGAAGGGGAAAAATTTCCTCGGTCTTCATGGTCGTTTCCAATTTACGCCACCGCCCGGACACGTGGCAAGGCACGAAAGTGCGCAAACTCCCTGCAGTCCTACGGAAGACTGCCGATAGACACGAATGACGATGATGTGGATCTTCGAACGCCAGGGCGAACACATGCGGTGCGAAATCCGCCGGGAGGGCAACGGCGCGGGTTACGAGATGGTGGTGACCCAACCCGACGGGTCCGAGCGCATGGAGCGGTTCGACGACACGACCGATCTCATCAAGCGCTCGCTCGATCTGCAGCGCGAATTGCTCGAAACCGGCTGGCGGCAGCCGATGCCCTCGATGCCCTAAAAGCTCACCTTAGGGGCCTGCCGCGCCGATTCCGGCGCTTCGAACAGCGGATAATCCTTGAAACTGAAGACCTTGGCGGTGATGACGCCCGGAAACTGGCGCCGGCTCGTGTTGTACTCCTGCACGCGCTCGTTGTAGCGCATCCGTTCGACCGCGATGCGGTTCTCGGTGCCCGACAATTCGTCGGACAGGCGGTTGAACTGCTCGTTGGCCTTGAGGTTGGGATAGTTCTCGACGATGACGAGCAGCCGCGCCAGGGCGGCGCTCTGCTGATTGGCCGCATTTATCGTGTCGGCCGGCGTCTGCGCGCCCGACAGCTTCGAGCGCGACTCGGCAATCTGCTGGAACACTTCCTGTTCGTGTGACGCGTAGCCCTTCACGGTCTCGACGAGGTTCGGGATGAGATCGTTGCGGCGCTGCAGCTGGTTCTGCACCTGCGCCCACTGCGCCTTGACCCCTTCTTCCTGGGAGACGAAGCGGTTGTACGAGCAGCCGGAGAGCGACAGCCGCTGCAACCAGCACCGAAAGGATCGCGATGCGTCGAGTGAAAGTGGCCATAGCCTGATTCTATGCCATTCAGTCGATCAGTTCCAACAATCAATCTGCCAATCTACCAATCTCACAATCTGCGAATTCGGGCGTCACCAACTCGCTCCACCTCCGCCACCACCGCTCCGTCCACCACCAAATCCCCCAAACCCTCCACCAAACCCTCCGCCGCCGATGCGTCCGCCGCCGCCGAACGGGCCGGCGCCGCTGTTCCAGCCGCTCCACGATCCGCCGCCCCAGTAGGGCGGTCCGCGCCGCATGCGCGATCGGCGGCCGCCGCCACCGCTGTTGCTGATCACGATGATGAGGATGATGATGGCCAGAACGACCCACGGGCTCACCTGGCTCACGCGCGGGATGACCTGGTTCGCCGGCGGCGGCACGCCGGTCAGCGTCACGCCGCGTCCCTGCGCGATGCGCGCGATGATGCGTGTCGCGCCGGCCAGCAGGCCAGGGCCGTACTCCCCGCGCACGAAGTACGGCCGCATGTCGTCGCGGCTCACCTCGCCCGAGAAGCCGTCGGTGATGAACGGCTCGACGTCGTAGCCGACTTCCACCCAGACGTCGCGATCCTTGACCGCAAGCAGGATGAGCAGGCCGTTGTCTTTGCCCTTGGCACCGATGCCGCGCCCGCGGTTCTCGAACATCCTCACCGCGTATGCGCGAATGTCGGCGTACGGCGCGAACGTGTCGATCGTGGCGACGACCACGACATCGCCGCTCGCTTGCTTCAGGGCCAGGATGCGCCGCTCGATTTCCGCTTCGCTGTCAGCATCGATGACGTTCGCGAAATCGTTCACCGGCCGCGTCAGCTCCGGTGGGGGCTGCTGAGCGTAAACGGGTGCGATGAGTGCGATAGGTGCGTCGGGTGCGATAGGTGCGACGAGGGCCAGCACGATCAGCGACAACGCGCGACAGCGCGTCGCAGACACCAGTCCCGAATCCCCAATCCCTAATCCCGGCTGTGCCACCTAGTGGCTCCACCGATCGACATAATCAACGATGCGCTCGGCGGCGCGGAGGGCGTCGGGAAATCCCTGTTCGAAGTTCTCGAGCGTCAGCTGGGTGACCAGCGCCTTCGGCGCAATCCCTTCGAGCCGGGCCACGTTGGTGACGAGCGCGCGAAACGGCTCGACCGCGGCCGCCACGAGCTTTGTGATGGCCTTCTGATCGCCGGCGGCCTCGATGTAGCCCTCACGCAGATGCAGGACATGGCCGCGTGCCTGCACTTCGCACGCGCGCCGCAGTTCCTGTTTTGGAATGATGACGTCGGTCAGCACATCGGTGCCGGCGACCACCCGGCGCGTGGCGATGATCTCGCTCAGCTCCAGCGGAAACACATCGAGCGCGCGCGGCAGCTCCTCTTCGACGATGAACAGCGGCACTTCCAGTCCGAGCTTGTTCCATTTCGATCCATGCTCGGCGCAGCGATCGAGATCGTCGAGCGTCAAAGTCTGCACGATCGCGCAGGTGTGGGTATGACCGCCGAACGACGCGACCATCTTGAGCCGCTCGCCGAAGATGTCCTTCAGCTGCGCGGCCAGCGTGTCGATGCTCATAAGTGCATTCTATAGTTATCAGTTATCAGTTATCAGTCGTCAGTTATCAGTCGGCAATCGTCAGTTGCCGATCGGCAGGCACGACATGAGAGTAGAATTTCACTGCGATGAAGATGCGGCAGCTGAACGTCGGGTGCTTTGGCGGCGGCACCGGTCTGCCCAGCCTGCTCGGCGGTCTGAAGAACAATCCCTGGCTGCGCCTGAACGCGGTTGTGACGATGTTCGACAGCGGCGGCAGCTCGGGGCAGCTGCGCGACGAGCTGGGTGTGCTGCCGCCGGGCGACGTGCTCAAGTGCGCGCTGGCGCTTGCGCGTAACGAAGCCGAAGCTCGCCGCGTGCTGCTGTCGCGCGTGCCCTCGATCGACCCGCGGCTCGCCGGTCACACCGGCGGCAACCTGCTGTTGTCGATGATGGAGCGGTACAGCGGCGACTTCCTGTCGGCGGTCGACGGGTTGCGCGCGCTGCTGGGCTGCAGCGGCAATGTCTGGCCGGTGACCGTCGAGCGCGCCAGCGTATGCGCCGAGTACAGCAACGGGACGCAGACCCGCGGCGAGGTGGAGGTCGATCGCGGTCAGAGCAGCGGGCAGTTTGTCCGGCGCATCTGGCTCGAGCCGGCGGTCCAGATTCATCCGTCCGTCAACGAGGCCATCCGCGAGTTCGATGCCGTCATCATCGGGCCGGGCAGCTTCTATACGAGCCTGATGCCGATCTTCCTCGTCGAGGGCGTGCGCGACGCGCTGCAGCAGGTGCACGGGCCGGTGATTCTCGTGGCCAACCTGCTGACCGAAGGCAGCGGCATGAACGGATTTACCGCCGGCCATGCCGTACGTCAGATCGCCGACGCCATCGGCCGGCCGGTCGATGTGGTCATCCAGAATGCCGCCGTACCCTCGCTCGACGTGCTGGCGCGCTATGCGGCCGAAGAGAAGCATCCGCTGCAACTGGGCACGTTGCCGGAAGAGACGGAGTTGATCGAGGGCGACTTCTGGCAGGACGAGATCGCGCGCCACGGACGCAGAAGGCTCTCGACGGCCGTGTGGCTGGCGTTGGGGAATAGGTTGCTATAGAAAGGAAAAATGGAAAATGGAAGAAGGAATAGAGATAGGAATTAGGGATTAGGGATTAGGGATTAGACAAAAGAGACGTGTCGCGAAGAACGCTAGGGTTCCCTCCCTGTTCGCTTTGCACCCCGTGCGTTGCTTTTTTCCTTTTTCCTTTTTCCTTTTTCCTTTGTCTTGTCTTCCTTTTTCCTTTTCCTTTTTCCTTCTTCCTTCTCTGTCCTCAGCACCGCCGCCTTCGGAATGATGTCCTCCAACATCTTGCCGGTGGTGCCGCCTTTGGCGGGACGGTTCGATGTCCAGATCGCCGGTGTATCCGACCCGAGGATCTCGTGGAAGTCGCCGCCGCTCTTGACGCTGAGCGGCGCAAACTCGGCGATGTCGACCGGGCCGGCCCAGTCGTCGCGATGCTTGATGAGCAGCCAGCTTTTTCCCTCGCCGTAGGACGGACCCTTCGTGCGCACGAGCACCCACGAGCCTTTCAGCTTGTAGCCGTCGAGCGTGAACTTGAGGTCCCCCTTCTTGAGGGCGGCGTCGATGTCGGCGCTCTCCGGCTTCCAGGTGCCGCGATCCCACAACATGACGATGCCCGCGCCGTAGCCTTCGGGAATGACCCCTTCGAAGTCGCCATATTCAATCGGATGATCCTCGACGTGCATGGCGAGCCGCTTGATCGAGGGATCGAGCGACGGACCTTTCGGCACCGCCCACGACAGCAGCACACCGTTGTGCTCGAGGCGGAAGTCGTAATGCAGATGGCTGGCGAGGTGTTTCTGAACGCAGAAGAACAGGCCGGTCTTTTTGTCGGCCGCCTTGCGGGAGGCCACGAGCGAGCCCGCGGGCTCGGGAGTTTTCTGGAAGTTACGTTTCTGCTTGTACTTCTCTAAAGGCATTCACGGACGGTTCGTCAGGTTCGTGAGGTTCGTCGGTTCGTGAGGTTCGTCGGTTCGTGAGGTTCGTTCAGTTCGTTGAGTTCGTTACGTTCTGAGGTTCGGACGAACTCACGAACCCGCACGAACTGTACGAACCTCGACTCGCACTCAACGAACCTATCGCACCTCATTCCTACCATCGTGGTTCACGCCGGCCGCCGCCCCCGCCGCCGCCACCGCGATTGCCGCGCTCGAAGCCGCCGCCACCACCCCCGCCACCCATCGGCTTGGGCCGCGCCTCGTTGACGACAAGCGGGCGACCTTCCATCTTGAACTCGTTCAGCTCCGAGATCGCACGCTGGGCCTCTTCGTCGCTGGCCATCTCGACGAAACCAAACCCGCGCGCGCGGCCCGTCGCCATGTCGCGCATGATGCGCGCGCTCTCGACGGTGCCGGCCCGGCTGAAGAGCTCGGTGAGCTCGGTCTCCCCGGTTTGATATGGAAGGTTTCCCACGTAGAGCTTGCGACCCATAACACTGACTCCTTGGTCCCGACTGACGGGACACGAAAATACCCGGCGCCGGCCGGATGGCCGCACCGATCGCACTGCGAGACCTATGGTTCGGCCGTTACACAACGAGCGTTGGCGAGCTTCGCCGAATGGCATCGCCGGGACGCGGAGAGGGGTTGTATGCGGAGTGTGAAGACTGAGTCTGGGGTAACAACTCGATCGGCACTGCGCAGAAACGGTCGGTCACGCGCACGATACCGCCCAGTATACGCCTGCGCAGTCGTTCACGGTTCTGCGTTCTTGAGACGCCTTCACGATTTTCCGATGGGGGTCAGTACGGTGGCGACGTGTAAAAAATCGCTACGGTCATCGGACCTATTCTGGTTTGTACTCGGGCGGCAGCACGTCCGTTCCGCCAAAGAAGAAATCCTCCATCTGCTTGGCCATCAGCTGCTGCGCCTCTTTCTGCCACGGCATCAGCCGATATTCATTGAGGATCATCTTCATGCGGTCTTCCCACATCTTCCAGGCCTGCGCCGAGACGTTGTCGTAGATGCGTTTGCCCAGCTCGCCTGGCCACGGCACTTCGTCGAGTGCGGGGAGGTCCTTTTGCAGTTTTGCGCAAAACACGGTACGTGCCATGGCGTAATCCTATCAGAGGGCTGAGCTAGGGCTGAGGGCTGGAGGGCTGAGGGTAGTGTCTATAATCGAGTGTATATGAACGCTCCATCGACGCTCGTCGAGCGCAGGCGGCGGCGGAATTTCGAAGACAACGTCAACGCGTATTTCGACCACGCCGCGAAGTTCTGCAGCTACGCCCCCGGTCTGCTCGATCAGATCAGGACCTGCAACTCGGTCTATTCCTTTGCGTTTCCCGTGCGGCACGCCGACGGATCGATCGAAGTCGTGCACGCGTGGCGCGCCGAGCACAGCCATCACAAGCTGCCGACCAAGGGAGGCATTCGCTTCAGCCCGCACGTCGACGAATCCGAGGTCAAGGCGCTCGCCGCGCTCATGACCTACAAGTGCGCGCTCGTCGACGTGCCGTTCGGCGGCGCCAAGGGTGCGGTGCAGATCGATCCCTCACGGTACACGGCCGACCAGCTCGAGCGCATCACGCGGCGATACACGCACGAGCTCGATCGGAAGAGCTTCATCGGCCCCGGCATCGACGTGCCGGCACCCGACTACGGGACGGGCGAGCGCGAGATGTCCTGGATCGCCGACACGTACGGGCAGCTGCACACCGGCGAGCTCGAAGCGCTGGCCTGCGTCACCGGCAAAGCGGTGTCGGAGGGCGGCATACACGGGCGGCGCGAAGCGACGGGCCGTGGCCTGATGTACGCGCTGGCCGAGGCGTGCCGGTCGGCCGACGACATGCGGACGCTGGGCCTGTCGGCCGGTCTCGAAGGGAAGCGGCTCGTCGTGCAGGGCCTCGGCAACGTGGGCTATCACACCGCCAAGTTTTGCCGCGAGCAGGGCGCGATTATCGTGGCGCTCGCCGAACGCGAAGGCGCCATCCACAATCCGAAGGGCCTGAACGAAGAGGAAGTCTTCAACTATCGCAAGCGGACGGGATCGATTCTCGGGTTTCCAGGCGCGACCGACATTCTCGATTCGCGCGAAGCGCTCGAGCTCGAATGCGACGTGCTGGTGCCCGCGGCGCTCGAGAACGTCCTCACCGGCGAGAACGCGCCGCGCGTCAAGGCCAAGATCGTGCTCGAAGGCGCCAACGGGCCGACGACGCCCGAAGCCGACGAGGTGTTCAGGAACAAAGGGATGCTCGTCATCCCCGATGTGTACGCGAACGCCGGGGGCGTCACCGTTTCGTATTTCGAGTGGCTGAAAAACCTGTCACATGTGCGGCTCGGCCGGCTCGATCGCCGCCGCCAGGCGGCCACCGAGCTGCGTCTGCTGCAAGCCATCGAGACCGCCACCGGCCGGAAATTCAGCACCGCCGAGCGCGAATCGTTCGTCAAGGTCACCGACGAGCTCGCCATCGTCAATTCGGGGCTGGAAGACACGATGATCGTGGCCTACCAGGAAATCCGCGACACGCTGCGGCGCGAGCCGAAAATGGGAGACCTGCGGACGGCGGCGTTCGTCCTCGCGATCAACAAGGTTGCGATCGTGTACGAGGAACTCGGAATCTTTCCGTGATTCAACCGCAAGGCGCAAAGGCGCAGAGAAGTTTCTATCAGAGAAGAAATTCTCTTTGCGGCTTTGCGTCTTTGCGGTGAGACGTGGAGTCCTCCAGCCGCGCCACCTGCACGCGCGCGTCGTTGAAGCACGCGCCGCCGCCGAGATCGGTCAGCGAATCGGGGACGAGCGTGTTGGCCGTCAACTGATTCCAGGTGCTCTTCCGCCATAACCCCTTCGGCAGCGAGACGGTACCTTCCCGGATCGAGTCGTCTATTTTCACCGCGCATTGCACTTCGCCCAGCTCGTTGAACATTCTGATCGGATCGTCCTGTTTCAGTCCCCGCGACGCGGCATCGGCCGGGTTCATCACAACCGCGACTCCGGGCCGCGGCAGCTCGCCCAGCGTCGAGCTGATGGTTTTGTCGCTCGCCGGCGAGATGAGCGCGAGCGGAAACCGTTCCGAAGCCGGATCGTCCTGGTACGTGTACAAGCCCGGTCGGCGCTTCCGCTTCGAGCGCCTCCGGAAAGAGATCGACTTTGCCGTCGAACGTCCTCGGCATGACGTCGACGAACTGAACGGGGCGCAATCCAAACGGCGGGACGGCCCGGCCCGTGTCGCCGATCTGCGCGCCGGCATCGCCCGGCAGCGCCTTGAACACCTGCGAGCAGCATGTCGAGCTCGTTGTCGGTTTCGCCGGATTCGAGCACGCCCAGGCGTTTCGCGAGCTCGCCGAAGACCTCGGGATTCGATCGCGATTCGCCCACGGTGTCGATGACCGGCCTCACCAGCTGCAGGCTCAGCGGCCCGTACCCTTTCGCGAAATCGTACGCTTCGAGAAATGTCGTGGCCGGCAGGATGACGTCGGCGTATGCCGCCGTGTCGGTCATCACCTGATCGAAGACGACGGTGAAGAGATCGTCGCGTGCCATGCCCTGGAGCACGCGCTGCTGATCGGGCAGGGTCGCGACCGGGTTGGCGTTGTACACGAACATCGCCTTGATGGGCGGATCGGAGAGCTCCATCAGCGCGCGTCCGAGCTTGTTCATGTTCACGATGCGCGTGGCCGGTTCGGGGCCCAGCCAGGGCCTGGTGATATTCCAGGCGCTGGAATTGCTCATCGAGTAGCCGCCGCCGCGCACGCCGAACTTGCCGGCCACCGACGGCAACGCGAGAATCGCCATCGCCGCATTTCCGCCGTTGCGATTGCGCTCGAGTCCCCAGCCGCAGCGCACGAGCGCCGGCGACGTGCTCGCGTAGTCCTGAGCCAGCTGGTGGATCGCGGCCTCCGGGACGCCCGATATTTCGGCCGCGCGCTCGATCGTCCATGCCGCCGCACGACTCGCGGAGACGCTCGGCGCCCCTGGTGTGCGCCGCGATGAACCCGGCGTCGGCGAGCCCTTCCTCGAACAGATAGCGATGCATCGAGAGCGCGATGGCGACGTCGGTGCCCGGTCTGGGCGCGATGTGGAGATCGGCCTGACGCGCGAGCGGCGTCGCACGCGGATCGATGACGATGAGCCGGGCGCCCTGCTTCTGCGCCTGCCGGACGTACGGCACGAGGTGAATGCCCGAGGTCGAAGGGTTGACGCCCCAGAGAATGATGAGCCGCGCTTCCGGGTAATCCTCGTAGGTGACGCACGGCATCTTTCCGTACATCGCCTGTGCCGCGGTCCCGGTCGGCGCCGCGCACACCGTGCGCCCCAGACGGGACGTGCCGAGCCGCCGGAACAAAACCGCGTCCAGCGTGTCCTGCGTGAGCAAGCCGTTCGAGCCGCCGTAGGAAAACGGCAGGATGGCTTCGGGGCCCCACTTCTCTCGCACCTCGTTCAGACGGCCGACGATGAGCTCGAAGGCTTCTTCCCAGGTCACGCGCGAGAAACGGGCCTGGCCCTTCGGCCCGCTGCGCACGGCGGGATGCCGCAGCCGCGCCTCGCCGTACACGCGCTCGCCGAATTTCCTGACCTTCGCGCAAATGTATCCGCCCGTCGGCGCGTTGAGCGTCGAGCCGTCGATGCTGACGAGGCGTCCCTCGCCGACCGTGACGGCGAGACTGCAGCGAATCAGGACAGTCGAGGGGACAGGCGGTGTCGACGACGACGTTTTCCATTCCGTGTCAGCATAAAGCATCCACGGCATGCGGCGCGCGTTCAAAATCGGGCTCGTTCTCGCGGCGGCCGTTCTGGCGGCGACACCGCTTCCGCGCGGCCGCGTCGAAGCGGTGTATTCGCGGGGCCTGTATCCGGCGATTCAGCCCTGGCTCACCTCGGTCGAGCAACGTCGCGCCCGTTCGCGCTGTTCGATGTCATCGTGCTCGTCCGTCACCGTCGGCGTCCTTCTGTTGTGGACGATGCGCCTGCGTGGATTGCGGCACCGGAACGGAAAGGCGGCCGCCGTCGGCGGGCTCGCGCTCGACACGGCCGCCATCGCCGCGGCCTTGTATCTGTGGTTTCTTGCGGCCTGGGGATTGAACTATCAGCGCCAGCCGCTTCGCGAGCAGCTTGATTTCAACGAAGAGCGCGTGACGCGCGAAGCGCTGTCCGGCTTTGCCACGCGCAACATCGACTCGCTGAACGCGCTCTACCGCGATGCGCACGCCGCGGGATGGCCGGAGCTGGCCGACACCGCGACGCGTCCTCCAGCCGGCGTTCGTGGCCGCGCAACGCGATCTGGCGATGACCTGGACGGCAGAACCGGGGCATCCCAAACGGACGCTCTTCAATTTCTATTTCACGCGCGTGGCGATCGAAGGGCTGACCGATCCGTTCTTTCTCGAGACGCTCGCCAACCAGAGCATGCTGCCGTTCGAGCGCGCGTCAACGGTCGCGCACGAGTGGAGCCATCTGGCGGGGTACGCTGACGAGTCGGAAGCGAACTTCGTGGGGTGGCTGGTGTGCATGCGCGGAACCGCGCCGGTGCAATACAGCGGATGGCTGTCGCTCTATGGCACCGTGATGAACGCGCTGCCGCGACCCGACCGCGAGGAACTGTCACGCCGGCTCGAGCCGGGACCTCGCACCGATCTCATCGCCATCTCCGAGCGCATCCGATCGCAGATGATTCCGATCGCCAACCGTGCCGGTTACGCGGTCTACGATCGATATCTCAAGGCAAACAGGGTGGAGGCGGGCATTCGCAGCTACGGCGAAGTGGTACGCCTGCTGCTCGGGACGCGCTTCACTGAAGACGGCGTGCCTCTGCGCCGATACTGACGCAGAGGCGACAGAGGTTCCGAAGTTCTGGTTCCTGTTCCGAGGTTCGGTTCCGGATTCGGGTTCTGGCTCCAGAACCGAACAGGAATCTGGAACCAGAACCGGGAACTGGAACCGGAACCCGGAACCGTCGTTCAAGGCTATGACGGTAATTGAACGTCGTCCAATGGAAGCACTTGTTCCATCGACGTGTCCGGGCTTGCCGCGGGTGCGGGGGCCGGAGCACGACGCGGCGCGCTGCGGCGCGGCGCCGCACGTTTCGCGCTGCGCTTGGCCGGACGCTTGGCGGAACGCTTGGCTGAACGCTTTGCGGCTTTCTTCTTGGACGCTTTCTTACTCGTGGGCTTGCGAGACTTTGACGTCTTCTTTTTTGCCATCTTGCGGCGTTTCTTGGCCATGCGCGCTCCTCCAGGTGAATGGGCGCGCGTATTCTAATCTGATAATCTTGTCGCCTGCGTGCTGATTCTTCGTTTCTTCCTCGCATTTCTGTTCCTCGTCGCGGCTTCCCGCCCGGCAGTCGCGCAATCCGAGGAGCTCCCGATGCCCTTCCAGAAGGGCACGGTGGAAATCACCGTGCTCGGCGGCACGTCGCTTCCCGTGTCCTGGTTCGAGGCGAACAGCGAGCACCAGTTGAGCATGGTGTCCCTGTCGATCGGCCGGGTCATGGCGGGCGGTCCTGGCCACGGCAGCCTGGAGATGATGGTGGACGTGACGCCGTTCGTGCAGGTGCGCCAGCCGGAACCCGTCAGGGGCTGGTCGGTTTCGCCGCTGTTCGTGCGGTGGAACTTTCCGCCGATCGGGTCGAGGGTCCGGATTTTCGGCGAAGTGACCGGCAGCCTGCTGTTTACGACCGACCCCGTGCCGGCCCGCACGACGACCTTCAATTTCAGGGATGAGGCCGGTTTTGGCGTCCGCATCGCCCAGAACCAGCGCCGCGCCTGGCTGGTGGGCTACCGGTTTCAGCACATTTCCAACGCGGGGCGGGTGAAGCCGAACCCGGGCGCGAATTTCAATTTCGTCTACCTCGGCCTCAGTTTTCTGCGATAAGCCAAAAACCGTCGGTTCCGGGCTGCCATCAGACAAATCTGTCGATTGCGGTAGCGCCCGGCGCCGGACCGCCAATAGCCTTCAGGCACTGCGCTGGCTGATCGACACCGTTGTGGCCTTCACCTGACAGCCTGCACAGGAATGTAGGATCGCCACGCGGGGCCGCGGGCACCGTCAGCCGGGACTCTGGAAAACCTCAACAAATCCAGCGATCTCGTCGCGGGTCCTCGTCGCGCCGCGTGGTACGCCGCTTGCTATTCCATCTGGCGTGAATAAAAGGCACCCCGATCTTCCCCGTGTGACGGCGCGGGCGCGCGCAAGGGCCTTCCAAGTCCTGCTACGTCGGATCCTCTTCACGCACTCATACCTTCCAGCGTAACGCTTCTCTCAGTTCCGCGCCAGCGCCGCTCACACGGGAAAGATCGGGCAAGCTGCCGACGGCAGCTTGCCGCCGTCCCTTCGCGTCATGCCTCCGGACAACTTCCGCGCCAAATCGTCAAGGTGCTAGGATAGGCGCTCATTTTCAACGCAGGATTCGCGGAGGAGCGCATCGTGTCCAGCAAAATCGGATTCATTGGTCTCGGCATCATGGGCAGGCCCATGGTGAAGAATCTGCTGAAGGCCGGTCACCAGTGACCGTGTACGACATCGTGCCGGCGGGGCATGGACGACGTGGCCGCGGCCGGGCGCCGAGAAAGGTTCGTCGCCGAAAGACGTGGCCAGCAAGACCGACATCATCATCACGATGGTGCCGGATGGCCCCGAAGTGGAGCAGGCGGTGCTCGGCCCCAACGGCGTCCTCGAAGGCGCGAAGAAGGGCTCGACCGTCATCGACATGAGCTCGATCAGCCCGATGGTGGCGCAGAAAGTGGGCGCGGCCCTCGAGGCGAAGGGCATCGAGTTTCTCGATGCGCCGGTCAGCGGCGGCGAGCCCAAGGCGATCGACGGCACGCTGGCCATCATGGTCGGCGGCAAGAAGGACGTCTTCGACAAGATGGAGCCGATCCTCAAGACGATGGGCTCGACCGTGACGCTGACGGGCAAGATCGGCGCGGGCAACGTGACGAAGCTGGCCAATCAGATCATGGTCGCGGTCAACATCGCGGCGATGGGCGAAGCGCTGGCGCTGGCGACCAAAGCCGGACTCGATCCCGAAGTCGTCTTCAACGCCGTCAAGGCGGGTCTGGCCGGCAGCACGGTGCTGAACGTGAAGGCGCCGATGGTGTACTCGCGCAACTTCAAGCCCGGCTTCCGCATCCGGCTGCATCAGAAGGATCTTCGCAACGCGCTGCTGGCGGCCGAGTCGCTGAAGGTGTCGCTGCCGCTGACCAGCGCGGTGCAGAACATGCTGATCGACCTGATGAACAACGGCAAAGGCGATCTCGACCACTCGGCCATCGTGCAGGTCATCGAAGAGGCGTCGGCGGTCGAGGTCAAGAAGCCCTAGCTAGAAGGGATAGGGATCAGGGATTAGGGATTGGGGATTAGGGATTGAGGATTAGGGAGGCGGTTGACGAGCTCGTTGCGGCGTTCAACCGCGGCAGCCTCGACGTGCCGGCCAATTTCTTTCACGCCTCGCACGACTTCTCGCTGAATCGGCGGTACGTACGAATCCACTCCTGGGCGGATCGCCCGACGATCCGCTCATCCGCCTCCTGGCGCGCGGCGCGGCGGGGTACCGCACCGCCGCCAAGGCGCTGCAATACGCGCTGCAGCGCCCGACGATGACGGTCGAGTCGTTTTCGGACGCCGACCCGTCAGGGTTGCGCACGGCGTCGATTCGCGTGCAGGGCGAATTGCGCCATCCGGGCGAGCCATTTGCCGGCGGTGCGACGCTTCGACTCGCGTGCCACCACGACGAACTGACGTCGGTCGAAGTGATCTGCGCCGAAGAATGATCTGGAGCGGATCGCCGCAAGCCGGCTGGCCTAACAGCGCCCGTTGAAGTGCGTCTCGTTCCCACATGTAGGGGATAACGCTGGGTGGGGTAGGGGCGAACACACGGGGGCCCGGGTTCCAATTTCAGGTTCGTCAGGTTCGTCAGGTTCGTCAGGTTCGTGGTTCGTCGGGTTCGATTGGTTCGTCGCTCACGCCGCACCACCACCGAACCCCACGAACCAAGGAACCCCACGACCACGAACCCCACGAACCCCACGAACCTCACGAACTTCACGAACTTCACGAACTTCACGAACCGACCAACCAAACGTTCCCGTTTTCCAGGTTTGGTCCGTTTCTCAAGGTTTCATGTCAGCGATGAAGCAGCCGACGGCCTGCGTCCGTGGCCGGCACGATCGGCTTGCCGGCGACGAGCGCGGCGAGGGCGTTTCGCAGGTCGTGCTCGGTGGCGGCCGGCCGCTCGCGTCCAAGCTCGACGAAGCGGTTATCGATGCGGCCCGAGATAGACGAGGCGGCCGTTCTTGTCGAACACCGCCGCTTCGGGGGTGATCGTCGCGCCCGCCTGCTTGACGAGCCGATGGTCGGGGTCGCGTTCGCCAACCGGCGGCAACCGGAACGCGCGGATGTGCGTGTCGATCGCCGCGGGCGTATCGAGGGGATTCGGGTAGACCAGCGCGGACGCGAATGCCCTGCGGCGTGAACTGTTCGTAGAGACGGACGATCTCGGGCGCGTACCGGTTCGAGACGGGGCAGTCGGTGCTCACGAAGAGCAGTACGGTAAGGGCGAGCGCTGCGGTCATGCCGTCCCCGGCCGCTGACACGGTGTCGCGCGAAGGCGACGCCTGCGCGCGCGATCCATGCGTTTTCTCCGCAATTCCGCTACGTTTGACATGGTACAGCCGTTGCTCGAAGCAGGATCGTCAGCGTGTCAATCCGGAGGCTTGCATTCGTGCGTCACCGATCACGTGTCGCGATCTACGGCGCGCTCACTATCTGCGCGTTGTCTGCGGTGTCGGCTCTTGCCCAGGACCATCAGGGCAGGCACCCCTCTTCTTATTATCCGGCGGCTTTGCTCAGATCCGGGTACGGCCGTGATCCGTACCCGATTTTCGGATATCCCGGACCCGTCCCGGATCACGCCGTGGTGCTGCGGCTGCAGGTCTCGCCGCGCGAGGCGTTCGTCTATATCGACGGCTTCGCCGCGGGAGTCGTCGACGACTACGACGGCGTATTCCAGCGCCTGCGTCTTGTGCCGGGACCACACGAGATCGTGATCTATCACGCCGCGCATCGCACGCTCCGGCAGAACGTCTACTACAACCCTGGGTCTTCCCACACGATCCGATACACGCTCGCGGCCCTCGCACCGGGCGAAGCGCCGGAGCCGCAGCCCGTGCCCCGCATGATGCCCCCGCCGGGCATGCCGCCCCAGACCGGGGTGCCACCGACCCAGACGTCGCGCTCCGGCACGCTGTCGCTGGGCGTCCAGCCCGGCGATGCCACGATCGTCGTCGACGGCGAATCGCAGAGAGGCCCGGAGCCGGGGGAGCGGCTGTGATCCAGGTTTCCGAAGGGCCACACCGTGTGCGCGTCGAAAAGAACGGCTTTCAACCGTTTGCGGTCGATGTCGACGTGCGCGCCGGAGAAACCGCGAGCTTCAACGTCACGCTCGTGCCCTAGCGTGAACGCGAGGGTGGAATATACTTCCATCCTCGTGAGCGCCACTGCCCCCCAGACAACAGGCCGCGATCTTCTCGACGATTGCGTCCACTGCGGTTTTTGCCTGCCGACCTGCCCGACGTATCTGTTGTGGGGACAGGAGACCGATTCGCCGCGCGGACGCATTCATCTCATGAAATTGCGGCGCGACGGCCGCGACACCGCCAGCGACAGCTTCGTCCGGCACATCGACACCTGTCTGGGCTGCATGGCCTGCGTCACGGCGTGCCCGTCTGGCGTGCAGTACGACTCGCTGCTCGAAGCCGCACGTCCCCAGGTTGAGCGCGAAGCCAATCGGGGCGCCGGCGATCGGGCGTTTCGCCGTCTCATCTTCGCGATGTTCCCGCACCCCTCGCGTCTGCGGGTCCTGTCGTGGCCGCTCGGGCTTTATCAGAAGCTGGGCATTCAACGGCTCCTTCACAAAACGGGCGTGCTCAGCCTGCTTCCCGCGCGGCTTCAGGCGATGGAGCGGTTGCTGCCGCCGATCACGTTCGGCGCGACCCCGCTTCCCGCTCGCATTCCCGCGCAGGGAACGCAACGCAAACGCGTCGGACTCCTGCTCGGCTGCGTGCAGCGCGTCTTCTTCGGCAACGTGAACGAGGCGACGGCGCGCGTGCTTGCCGCGGAGGGCTGCGAGGTGGTGATTCCCCAGACCCAGCAGTGCTGCGGTGCGCTCGCGGAGCACGCCGGCGAAGAGAAGGACGCGATGGAGTTCGCGAGACGTCTGATCGATGCGTTCGATGCCAGCCAGGTCGATACCATCGTGATCAACGCGGCCGGGTGTGGATCCGCGATGAAGCGGTACGGTCACCTGCTCCGCAACGATCCGGCATATGCCGGCGCGCGCGAAGGCGTTTGCGGCGAAGTGCCGCGACATCTCGGAAGTGCTGGCCGAGCTCGAACCGAGGGCGCCGCGAGGCGCGGTCCGGTTGAAAGCGGCCTATCACGACGCCTGCCATCTTCAGCACGCGCAGGGCGTGCGCGCGCAGCCGCGACAACTGCTCCGGGCCATTCCCGGCGTGGAGGTGCGCGAGATCGGCGAGTCGGAAATCTGCTGCGGATCGGCCGGCATCTACAACCTGCTCGAGCCCGGGCCGGCGACCGAGCTGCGCGATCGCAAGGTCAGGAACATCCTGAAAACCGACGCCGAGGCCATCGTCTCGAGCAACCCGGGCTGTCTGCTGCAGATCGCCACCGGACTCGACGCAGCCGGCCGGCCGCTGCGCATCATGCATCTCGTCGAAGTCTCGATCAGTCCATCCGCGAAGGACAACGAATGCGTTAGGTGCGTTTGGTGCGATAGGTGCGTAGGTGCGAAGTGCGATAGGTGCGGCTATCCGAATCTGCCAGCGGTCCTGCTGGCGTTACTCGTCACAATCGGTGCCTGGGTCTTCACCGTTCACAGCGCCCGTTCCATGTCTTCGACGATGCCGATGCCCGGCGGGTGGTCGATGTCGATGGCGTGGATGAGCATGGGGAACCAGTCCGCGCTCGCGCACGCCGCCATGTTTCTCGTGATGTGGGCGGTCATGATGGTGGCCATGATGCTGCCGTCGGTGCTGCCGGCCGTGCTCCTGCACCGCGGGCTTCTGGCCTCGCGCGTCGGCCGCGGCGACCAGGCCAACGGCTCGCAGTGGCTGCTCGTCGCCGGATACTTTTCGATCTGGGTGCTGTTCGGTGCGGTTGCGTATGTCATCGGCATGGCGATCGCATCGGCGGCCATGCGATCGATACACGTCAGCCTGCTCGTCCCCGCGGCGACGGGGCTGGCGCTCGGAGCGGCCGGCGTGTTTCAGCTGACGAGCTGGAAACAGGTCTGCCTGCGCCACTGCCGCTCGCCGCTGGAGTTTTTTGCGCACCACCCGATTCGCGGCCCGGCAGACTCCTGGCGATTCGGCCTGCACCACGGCGCGTATTGCGCCGGCTGCTGCTGGGGATTGATGGTCATCCAGCTCGTGCTCGGCATCATGAGCGTGCCGCTGATGGCGGCCGTCGCGCTCGTCATCCTTCTGGAAAAGCAATGGCGGTATGGAGAAACGCTGGCCCGTGTCGTGGGCGCCGCCACGCTGGCGGCGGGCATTCTTCTCTTCCTTCAGCGCTACAATCCACCCGTGACGCACACGCCATGGCGAATCGTTGGCGACGAAGTGTCGACCTGCAATTGCGCGTGGGGCTGTCCGTGTCAGTTCAACGCCCTGCCCACGCACGGCCGATGCGAGGCGATCGTCGCCGTTCGCATCCACGAAGGGCATTACGGCCCGACCCGGCTCGACGGCGTCACCTACGCGGGGGCGTACTGGTGGCCCGGCGCGCTGCACGAAGGCAACGGCATCTGCCAGATGGTCATCGACGAACGCGCCACCCCTGCTCAACGCGAGGCGCTGCTGAAGATTACCAGCGGCAAGGAAGGCGGAACGCTCTTCGAGATTTTCGCGGCCGTCACGTCCACGATGTTCGAGCCCTTCTACGCGGCGATTGAATTCGAAAGCGATCAGAGAACGGCGGACCGCGAGGCTCAACGTCCCCGGGCTCGGCGAGTTCCGGGCCGAACCCATCAGGAATCCCGTGACGGGCGAGGAACACCGCGCGCGCATCGATCTGCCGAACGGCTTCGAGTACAAGCTGGCCGAGATGGCCAACTGCCTCGAGAACAAAGCCAGGGTTGGCGACAAGGTGATCGCCAACACGAACAGCTACGCGCAATTCGCGTCGATCGACTGGACCAATGGCTGAAAGACTCCTGTCAGACCGCCGTCACTCTCGTCGGCAGCGCGGGTGTTCGCGTGGGCGCGCCCGCAGATGCCATCGAGGGCGTCGTCCCTGGCATTGTCGTCGAGCCGGCGTCCGTCGATGCGGTAGGAGGCCTTCTGGCGTGGGCGTCTCGCGAGAAGTTGTCCGTGCTGGCGCGGGGATCGGGCACGAAGCTCGGCTGGGGACCGGCGCCGCGGACGATTGATGTGCTGCTCTCCACCGCGAAGCTGAATGCCGTCGTCGCGCATCGTCACGGCGATCTCACGGCGACGATTCAAGCCGGCGCGACGCTCGCGGATGTGAATCGCTCGCTCGCCCGGCACCGTCAGTGGATTCCGCTCGATCCGCCATCCGCCGATCGCGCGACGATCGGGGGCCTCGTGGCCACCAACGACAGCGGGCCGAGGCGTCACCGGTACGGCGCTCCGCGCGATCTGATCATCGGCGTTGAATTCGTCAGAGCCGACGGCCTTCTGGCCAAAGGTGGCGGCATCGTCGTGAAGAACGTCGCGGGCTACGATCTGCCGCGCCTGCTCACCGGGTCGTTCGGCAGCCTCGGCGTCATCGTCACGGCCACCTTCAAGCTCTATCCGCAGACGCCGGCATCTGGCACGCTGGTGGTGGATCTGAAGGATCCGAACGATCTCGCGACGCTCACCGGCAAGGTGCTGATGAGCCATCTCACCCCGACCGCGCTCGAGTTCGCCACGCACCCGCTGCGCCTGATTCTGCGGTTCGAATCGATCGAAGCCTCGGTGCAGCAGCAGTCGCAGACTGCGGCACGGCTCATCGCCGAATGCGGATTCAACGCGCGATCGGTCCCGGGTTCCGAAGAGGATCGGTTCTGGTCGAGCCACGCCGTGTTTGCCGAAGAAGATCGTTGCGCCTTGCTGAAGGTCAGCGTGCTGCCGACCGAACTGGCCGCGACGCTCGTGCTCATCGAGCAGCTTGCCGGACCGCGGGGCTACGCCGCGGTGGGACGCGCGGGCGCCGGTGTGTTTCAGCTTTGCATTACCGGCGACGTCCAGCTGCAGAAACGCGTCATCAACGGACTGCGCGATGCGCTGCCGCTCGGCCGGGGCAGCGCGGTCGTCGTGAAGAGCCCTCCGGAGTTACGGACGCACGTCGATGTGTGGGGCCCGTCGGGCGACGGCCTGGCGCTGATGAAATCTGTCAAGCAGCAGTTCGATCCCGTGGGAGTGCTGAGTCCCGGGAGAGGGCCGGCGGGACTGTAAGCGAAATGACGAAGGGAGATGGCAAACTGACGACCTATGCCATCCGTTCACCATCTCTTACATCCGCTCCGCCAACCCTGCCCTCTCCGCCGGATGCTGGCGATACGGGCCCGGCACCTCGCCGCAGAGACGCGGCGTGGGGAAGACCTTTCCGGGATTGCAGATGCTCGTGCGGATCGAACGCACAGCGCAGCATCTGCATCGTGTCGAGGTCGGCTTCGGCGAGAACATCTTCGCCATCGACGCCGACTTGTCGGCGCCGACGCCGTGCTCGCCGGTAATCGAGCCGCCCGCTTCGATGCAGTACATCAGAATTTCCGACGCGACCTTCTCCGCAAGCTCGCCCTGGCCGGGAACAGCTCGTCATAGCAGATCAGCGGGTGCAGATTGCCGTCGCCGGCATGGAACACGTTGCCGATGCGCAGCCCCGATCGCTCTTCGAGCGCGCGGATCCGGCCGAGCACCTCGGGCAGCTTCGTGCGCGGAATCACGCCATCCTGCACGTAGTAATTCGGCGAGACGCGTCCCATCGCCGCAAACGCGGCTTTGCGTCCCTTCCAGATGCGCGCGCGCTCGTCGTTGTTGCGCGCGATTTGTATCTCGGTGCCGCCCGTGCGCCGGCAGATCGCTTCGACCATCTGGAATAGCCCTTCGACTTCCGATTGCGCGCCGTCGAGCTCGACGATGAGCACGGCTTCGGCCTTGGGGAAGTTCGGGTGCACGGCCGCCTCGGCGGCTTCGACCGTCAGCCTGTCCATCATCTCGACCGCCGCCGGAATGATGCCTGCCGAAATGATCTCCGAGACCGCGACGCCGGCGGCCTCGGTCGACTCGAATGCCGCCAGAATCGTTTTCACCGCCTCGGGCACGCGCACGATGCGCAAGGTCACCTTGGTCACGACCGCGAGCGTGCCTTCCGACCCGACGAGCGCGCCCACCAGATCGAGGCCGGGCGAGTCGAGCGCCGCGCCGCCGAGGTGCACGATCTCGCCGTTCGGGAGCACCGCCTCGAGGCCGAGCACGTGGTGCACGGTGAACCCGTACTTCAGGCAGTGCGCGCCGCCGGAATTCTCGGCCACGTTGCCGCCGATCGAGCAAATCTGCTGGCTCGATGGGTCGGGTGCGTAGTAATAGCCGCTCGGCGCCACGCTGCCGCGTCACCTCGAGATTGATCACGCCAGGCTCGACGGTGATGCGCTGATTGGGAATATCGACCTCGATGATGCGGTTCAGCCGCGACAATCCAATCAGGACGGCGTCGGGGCGAGGCAGCGCACCGCCGGACAAGCCCGTGCCATGTCCGCGCGCGATGAACGGCACGCCGTGCGCGTGACAGAGCCGCACGATGGCCTGGACTTCGTCGACGGTGTGGGGCAGCACGACGCAGCCCGGTTTGGCCCTCAGACGCGCCAGCCCGTCTGATTCGTATGTCAGCAGCTCGTTCGCATCACGAAGGAGTCCGTCCGGTCCGACGATGCGCTCGAGCGCGTCGATGAAGTCGCTGTTCAACATGGGCTTGAGTTCTGGATAGTAGCATGGCCGATGGCAGCTCTCAGTCCATCGTCGTCACGGCCAGTGAAACGGATCCGAACCGTTTCCTAGCGCTTCAACTCGGCGAGCCGGCGCTCGGCCTCTCTGAGCGCCTGCTCGGCCTTCTCGATTTCTCGCGCACGCTTTTCCTGTTCCTTGCGCGCTTTCTCTTCCGCCTGCTTCGCCTTCCGTGCCTCTTCTTTTCTTACCTGGTCCGCCTTCTGCGCGGCGATTTGCAGGCGCTTGACCTCGGCCGGCGACGGCTCGAAGACGCGGTCGAGGGGTTGGCCGGAGAGCGAGGTTTGGCGCGCTCGATCGCTTGCGGCTTTATTCCCGTGAGCAGACTGAATCCGGCCGGCGGCGGCTCGCGCGTGATCCGCCCGGGCGGTTCGTCGGTGGGCAGCGCGGCCAAGCGTACGGCGGACGGTATCGCGCACCGCGTCCGTTGTGTGAACGCCTTTCTTTTCGGCGGCGCCGATCGACTGTGCGAAGGCTTTCTCCAGCGTCGTCTTGTGGAGCTCGCCGGCTTTGCGTGTGTCCGTGGCGCGCCCCGACAAGGCGGCGCGATGCGCGGCCCGCAGTTTCTCGGAGGCATCGACGAGCGCCTGATAGGTCGGCTTGTTGTGCCAGTAGAGGTGGTTGATCACCCACATCGCGAGCGAAGGCTTGACCAGCGAGGCGACGGCCTGTTTGTCGCTCCCGTCGAGCGTCTTTGCGAGCGCGTTGCGGGCTTTCGTGAACTCGTCGAGGGGCAGTCCGTACAGCTCGTCGATTTGCGCCTGGATATTGGATTTCATCGCGTCACACGTTCAACGGAGCATCGGCCGGCACCTTGTCGAACAGCTCGCGATGCGCGCGATCGCGCTCGCGGTCGATTTGCTCGGCGGTCGCTCCCAGCCGGTCGAGGATGCTTTCGGTCAACGAGAGCGCGACCTCGCCTTCGCCCGTGAACACCCGGTCGGCGCCGGCGCTGACGAGCGCCGGCAGGTCGCGCAGATACTGCGCGCGCGCGAGCACATGAATCCCGGGACTGATTTCGCGCGCCATGCGAATCACCTCGGACGCGCTTCCCATCCCCGCCGACGTCAGAATCAGCGTGCCGGCCTCGCCGGTCCCCGCCGCCTCGAGCGTATCGCGCTGCGTCACGTCTCCGTACACGGCGTCGATCCCCAGCTGTCGAAGATGCCGCACGGTTTCCATGTTCAGCTCGACAACGGTGGGAGTGATGCCGTTGTCGCGAAGCAGACGAACGACGGTCCGCCCCGTCGGCCCGTAGCCCGACGACGATCGCCCGCTCGCGCCGATCGGTGGGTCGTGCCGGAACCGCGGCGTCGCTGTCCACGACCCTCGGATTGAGCAACCGTGACCAACGCGGATGCCCGGCCACCCATTTCTCGACACGCGGAACGAGCCGGTACAGCACTGGATTGAGGACAATCGAGACGATCGACGCGGCCACGAGCGTGTTGGTGGCTTCGACCGGCAGGATACCGAGGTCCGTGCCGATGCTCGACAGGATGAACGAGAACTCGCCAATCTGCGCGAGCGCGACGGAGATGGCCAGCGCGACCCGAAAGGGATAGCCGAGCATGCGCACGACCACGAGCGCGATGAGCGGCTTGCCGATCATGACCACCGCCAGCGTCGCCAGAATCAGTCCGGGCGCTTCGAGAAGATAACCGGGCGGCAGCAGCATGCCGACGGCGACGAAAAAGAGCACGGCAAAGGCGTCGCGCATCGGCAGGGCTTCCGACGCCGCGCGCAGGCTGTAATCGGATCGGCCGACGACGAGCCCGGCCAGGAACGCACCGAGCGCCATCGAGACGCCGAAGAGTGCGGCCGATCCCACGGCGATGCCGAGCGCGAGCGTGAGGACCGTCAGCGTGAAGAGCTCCCGCGAGCCGGTGTCGGCGATGTGGTCGAGCACGAAGGGAATGACCCGCGTGCCGACCACGATCGTGAAGCCGACGAGCGCGGCGACCTTCAGCGCGGTCACCGCCAGCGCCATCACGACGCTCGTCTCCGATCCGGCATCGGCAAAGAGGACGGGCAGCAGCACGAGCGCCAGCACCGTGAACAGATCCTCGACGACGAGCCAGCCGACGGCGATGTGTCCGGTCGGCGTATGAAGCTCGCGATGATCGGCAAGCACGCGGATAAGCACGACCGTGCTCGCGACCGCCAGCGCCATGCCGAAGACGATGCCCGCGGGCCAGCTCCATCCGAACCAGCGCGCGATGACGGCGCCGAGCAGGGTGGCCACGGCGCTTTGCGCGATCGCGCCCGGAATGGCGACGCGCCGCACCGCCAGCAGCTCTTCGATATGAAACTGCAGGCCGACGCCGAACATGAGGAGGATGACGCCGACTTCGGCCAGCTGCTCGGCGATGTCGCCGTTGGCCACAAAGCCGGGCGTGTGCGGACCCACGAGCGTGCCGGCCAGCAGGTAGCCGACGATGGGCGAGAGGCCGGCGCGCTGGGTGAGATAGCCGAGGAACGAGCGCGGCGGTGAATCCGCCGGCCAGCGTCAGGATCGAGATCAAGGTTGTGCACTTGTGCCGACCTCGCGCGCTCTTGCTGATCGTGCAGGCCCCATCGCCCTCGCGCGAGGTCCGTCGTACTACGCGACGTCGGCCTCTCTTGTCGGTACGGCGCGCCGTTCGGTCTGGGCGAGCACGCGCTTGTACCACCAGGAGGTGAGGAGCGGCGTCAGAATCGCGGTCACGATCACCGATGCGGCCACCTGAACCGTGGCGGCCTCGGCGACCGGCAGGTAGGTCTTGTCGGCCATCGCGACGGCCTTGCGGAACGGCCGCGGAATTCCCGGCTGTGCTGGAGGCCGCGGCGCCGGCGATGCCCGATGCCGCCCAGCAGTTTGTCGGCGAGGATGCAGACGAACCCGGTGACGACGACCACCGTGATGCCGAGCATGACGCCCGGGCACGCCCGCGGTGACCACCGACCTCAGGTTGATGGTCTGTCCGAGCGTGAACGCCATGAACGGCACGATGATCGGCTCGTGCGATCCGAAGAACTCCTTGATGTCGTCGTCCAGGTTGCCGAGGATGGCGCCCGCGAGAATCGGGGCGATCACCGACAGCATCGTGAGCCACGGAATCACGGCGAGCCCGGCGCCGACGAAAATGAGCATCGTGAGGAACGGTCCGGTCTCGATGCTCTGCACGACGTAGGTGCCCGAGTCGTCCTTGTTGCCCATCACGCTGGTCAGCGCGAGGAACATCCCGCCGTTGGTATCGCTCATCGCGACCATCACGGCGAGGGTGCTGAGCCCCAGAACGCTGCCGTCGAAGTAGTTGGCGATGGCGAGGGCAAACAGCGTGGCCGTGCCCACCTTGGCCAGGAGGATCCCGCCGCCGCGCAGCAGCATGCGCGGCGCTGCGCGAAACGTCATTTTTGTGCCCACGGTGAAGAGGTACATCCCCAGGACCGTGGGGTAGCCGACTCCCGTCAGTGCCTGAGTAAACCCGCCAATCCTCAGGAGATCGGGAAAGAACGTGTTCAGGACCATACCCAGGAACAGCGGAACGACCATCAGGCCGCCGGGCACGCGATTGACGGTCTTGAAAATTTTCATGAGGGCCTATTCTACTTGCGCAAACGACGACAGAACGATATAACACGGTCCCTCTGGAAAATCGACAAGCGAGTTCTCACCATTGGCTCCGCTTCGCCAAATGGGCGAGCGTGTGCTGGATCGTCGTCTTCTGGAAACTCGGCGCGCCCGCGCTGATGGATCCGGATGAGGCGCACTACGCGCAGCTCACGCGCGAGATGCTGCACGCGGGCAACTGGATGATGCCGTTGCTCGACGGCCTGCCCTACATCGACAAGCCCGTCCTGTTTCACTGGTTGCAGGGGCTGGCGATTGCGGTGCTCGGGGAAACCGAAACGGCGATGCGTCTGCCGAGCGCGATCGCGGCGCTCGCGCTCTTCTGGATGACGCGGTGGACCGGCGCGCAGTTGTTCGACGATCGCATCGGCGTGCGCGCCTGGCTCATGCTGGCCACCGTGCCGATGACGTTCATGCTCGCGAGCATCGGCGTCTTCGACATGGTGTTCACGGCGTGTCTGTTCGGCGCCGTGGCGTTCGCGCTCGTGTCGGCGCTGCGCAACCGGCCGCGCCTTCAGTACGTCGTCGTACGTGCTGCTGAGCCTCGCCGTGATGACCAAGGGCCCGGTTGCCCTCGTCCTGGCCGGCCTCTTTTTCCTCGTGGGGATGGCGTGCGGACCGGAGTCGCGCCGCGCGCTGCTGTCGCTGCGCTGGGTCGCCGGGGCCCTCATCGCCGTGTCGCTGTCGCTGCCATGGTTTGTGTGGATGTACCACACGCTTGGCTGGCACTTCGTGCACCAGTACGCGCTGGCCGGTAACCTGTACTACATCACGCAGCCGGCGTCGTTTTCCAATCGCGCGTTCAACCATACGCTGTACGTGTCGACGTTCCTGGCCGGATTCTTCCCGTGGAGCGTCCTCGTGATCGGCGGCGCGATCGATACGGTGACACCGCTGGCGCCGGAGCGTGCGGATTCCGCCGGAGGAGCTTCTGCTCTGGGCGTGGGCGGGCACGGTGTTCATCTTCTTCAGCCTGGCGCGGTTCAAGGTCGATCGCTACGTCTATCCCGCGGCGCCCGCCTGCTGTCTCCTGGCCGCGCGAGCCTGGATGAGCGTCAGCGTGTCGCGGCCCGATATCGCCGCGGCCCGCGACAATATGTTCGCGCGGTGGTCCGTCGCCACGCTGGGTCTGGTACTGGTCGTCGTCAGCGCGGTTGGCGCGTACACGCTGTTCGACCTCGGGCTCGATCTTCCGGCCGCTGCCATCGTCATTCCCATCAGTCTCGCGGCGGGCGGGGCCGCGCTGGCCGTGGTGACCTTCAGACAGCGCGTCGTGTCGCCCACGCTGTTTACGTCCCTGCTCGTCGCGCTGCTCGTGATTTATGCATGCGTTGCGGCCATCGGTCTGCCTGTTCTTGAAAGCACCCGTCCCACCGCGGCCGTGGCCGCCGGCCTGCAGGCCGAAGCTTGCGGCCAACGAACGTGTCGGGCTGTATCGCCTCGAGAAATGGCGCTTCAGCCTGCGGTATTACCTCGAGCATCCCCTCAGCCGGCTGCAGAATTCCGGCGAGGTGAAGGAGTTCCTCACCAACAAGGGCGGCTACATCCTGATGCTCGACGAGGACTTCACGCGACTCCGGAACGACGGTGTGAAGCTGCGCAGCGTGGACGAGCGGCGTGCCGTGACGGGCACGACCGGGAAGGGCCTGCGCCGGCAGAAGTGGGGCGCGCTGGTCGTGGCGACGTCGGACGACACCCCTCGCACGGAAGAAAAGCCCCGGTAGCGACGCCCGCCGTTTGCGGCGTACCATTGAGACCATGGCCAAGCGAACACTGCTGGGCACCTCATCGGCTGCGCGTTCCTGGTCGCCGGCATCGCGCACGGCCGCCGAGCGGGAGTGGGTGAGCGGGACCTGGCAGGATTACAACGTCGAGCGGCCGAAAATGCTCTTCAGCGCCGAGCCGCGCGATCCCAACAGCCACGTGCCTCGCACCGACCGTGGCGCGCGAAATCCGCACGTACGTGATCGAGACGAGCACGCACCGTCTCGAGCTTCGCCAGGACGCGACGGTCGATACGCCGCGCATCAACGTGCTCGTCGGCCAGCCCGTGCTCATCGCGATCGACAAGAAGATCGTCTACGTGAAGGACGGCGAAGGCAGAGAGCACAAGCTGACCCTGCGCAAACAGACGAGCTCAGCGAGATCAAGGAATAGAAGCGTCGGTCAGGCTGAAGCCGGACAACTAAGTACTGAAGACTAACACCCCTCCATGAAAACCGACAGCGGCTGCCGCTGAGCGCCGCCGGCGTCGAAATTGTCCGGCGCGAGCCAGGCTTCGAATGCGGCTCTGCGTGCCGGCCATTCAGCGTCGGTCATCGAAAACCACGTCGTGTCGCGGCTGCGCTGCTTGTACACGATGGCCTGCCGGAACAATCCTTCGAAGGTAAAACCCAATCGCAACGCCGCCTGGCGCGAGGGCGCGTTCAGGCTGTCGCATTTCCACTCGTAGCGGCGATAACCGAGCTCGTCGAATGCCCGCCGCAGCATCAGGTACATCGCTTCGGTGGCCGCCGCCGTTCGCTGCAACTGCCGCGAGAAGTTCAGGTGCCCGATTTCGATGACGCCGTTCGCGCGATCGATCCGCATGTAGGCGGCAAGCCCGATCGCCCTTCCGCCCGGGTTGACGATGGTGAAGAAGAGCGGGTCCTGGCTCAGCGCGGTTTTGACGAGCCAGTGCTCGAAGCCCTCTCGATGGTCGAACGGTCCGTACGGCAGGTACGTCCAGCGACCGTCGTGGTGTTCCGGAGCGCCGAGGCAGTCGTACAGATCGCCTGCGTGCGTCGTCGGATCCAGGGGTTCAACGCGGCAGAATCGGCCCGGAATCGAGGTGCGCGGCGGATGGGGCCGGGGGGTCCAACCGGGAAGGGCATCCCCGATCGGCTGGCCGAAGTCGTTCGTCGGCATCGATCAAGGCTAGCATTTCCTTCGACAGGACGATCACGTGCACCGCCGGCTGGCCTGCGTCCGGCAGGGCCACCGGCAGACCGTTCGCCTCGTACGGAGGCGCGGCCGCCGGTGGCCGGGAATCGAGCGCGTTATATCGGTGAAGCACCATCACGCCCAGCGCGACGGTTGCGATGGCGCCGACCAGTTGCGCCACGATGCGGCCGGTGAACGAAATCCAGGCCGAGCGCACCTTGTCCTTCTTTTCCTTCTTCTTCCCTGCCGGTTGTCTGCGTTTGGCGTCTGTGTGTCTTCCATGGTTGAGTAAACGCAGTTCACCGTGTAGTTCGAACACTGACATTCCGTCGTTAATGCTCATGTGCGCGCGATTTCCTCTTGGCGGTCGTCCTGGCCTCGGCGGCGCCCGCAGCCGCCCAATATCCTTCTGTAAAGGCCGGAGACTGGCTGCGGGTGGATTTCCGCGCGAGGTTCCAGGGAGACGTGCGGCGGTCGGAAGCGCTAATCGCGGAGGACGACTCCAGCCTCGACATCGCGCGGCGCCGCGTGGGCATCGAAGGGCGCGTGGGCCGGGCGCTCGACTACCAGGTGGAGTACCAGCTCGGCCTGAACGAGTGGCGCGACGTGTACATCGACTACCGCCAGCTCAAGGCGCTCCAGGTGAAAGCGGGCATCTTCAAGGTGCCCTTCGGCCTCGAGGAAAACACCAGCTCGACGAAGCTCGACTTCATCTATCGCGCGCGCATCAGCTCGCGGCTGGCGCCCGGACGCGATCGTGGCGTCAGCGTCCATGGCCGCGTGCTCAAGAACATCGTGACCTACGAAACGGGCATCTTCCGCCACGACGGCGACAACGCGCAGCCGTCGGCGAGCGCACGCGTGTTCGGCGGACCGACCATCGCGCTGCGCGCCACGGCGGAACCGTTTCGAGATTCCACGTCGAAGTTCAAGAGCCTGCAGGTCGGTGGCGCGGTCGCGTTCGCGAACCTGCCCCTGGGATTTCCCGCCGTCCGCGCCCGCACGGTTTTCGGTGCGTCCTTCTACAACTCGGATGTCTGGGTGCAGGGACGAAGGCAGCGGACCGGGCTGGAAGCGCGATGGCGCCCGGGCCGGTGGTCGTTGCAATCCGAGTACATCAGGGTCAGCGACGAGCGGCGCGGCCAGAGCGTCGAGAACGGCGATTTGTCGCCGCTCGTGGCCCAGGGCTGGTATCTGAGCGCGACGCGCGCGTTGACCGGAAAACGCAGCCGCTTCGGCGTCGTTGAACTGGCGTCCCGCTACGAGACGTTGCGCTTCGGCAGCAACGGCCTTGCCGGCGAACCGTCAACCAGCACGCGCGCCGACGTGGTTGCCGGCAACACCGATCGCGCGGTCACGCTCGGCGTCAACTGGCAGTTCAACAAATGGATCAAGGTTCAGGCGAACCTCGTCCGGGAAGACATCGAGCGTCCGTCGATCGGGCCCTCGCCGGATCAGGCCGCGTTCTGGAGCCGCGTCTTCAGACTTCAGCTCACGATGTGACCTATGCGCACGATTCTGCCGCTTCATCGCCGACCCTGTTGCTCGTCGGTGCGTCCGCTCGCCGGCGCGCAGACCCCGGACGACCTGTTCGACAGCCGGACGCTGCAGGAAGTGCGTCTGTACATCCACTCGAGCGATCTCGCTCAGCTTCGCGAGCGTTATCTCGAGGACACCTACTACCCGGCGGATTTCGAGTGGCGCGGCATCCGCGCGCGCAATATCGGCGTGCGCGTGCGGGGGCTCGCGACCCGCAGCCCGATCAAGCCGGGCCTCAGAATCGATTTCGACCGGTACGTCGCCCAGCAGACCTTTCTCGGCATGAGCGCCCTGGTGCTCGACAACGCGTTGAAGGATCCGTCGATGATTCGCGAACGCACGAGCATGGCGTTCATCAAGCGAATGGGGCAGCCGGCGCCGCGCGAATCGTTCGCCCGTGTGTTCATCAACGGCTCCTACGAAGGCGTGTACGCGCTGGTCGAGGCGATCGGACAGCGCGTTTCTGGCGCAGGCGCTTTGGCGACGGGCTGGGATATCTCTTCGAGCACAAGTTCCAGAACGGTTTCTACGGCGAGTATCTCGGCGACGACTACGAGCCCTACAAGCTGCGCTTCGCCGCCGCGACGCATCGTCTCGAGGGCGACTACACGCTGTATGCGCCCATTCGCGAGCTCTTCCGCGAGGTGAATCAGCCGGTGGACGGTGTCTGGCGCGAGCGCGTGGGGTGGTTCATCGATCTCAACCAGCTCGTCACGTATGTCGCGATCGAAACGTTTCTCGCCGAGTTCGACGGGTTTCTGGGGGGATCGGGCATGGCGAACTTCTACCTCTACCGTCCGGTGGCGACCAACGTGCACCGGTTGATCGCGTGGGACCGGGACACGACCTTCCAGGAGATCGAGGCGCCGATCTTCGCGCGCGTCGACGAGAACGCGCTCGTTCCAGCGCGCGTTGATGTTCCCGGACCTCCGGCGGCTGTTTCTCGACGTGCTCGACCAATGTGCGCGCGCGGCGGCGCAGGATCGCTGGCTCGAAGCGGAAATCTGGTGGACGCACCAGCTCATTCGCGACGCGGTCGGCCAGGACACGACCAGGATGTTTTCCAACGAGGAGTACGAAGGGGCCATCGGCCACCTGCTCGCGTTCGCACAGCAGCGTCCGGCGTTCGTGGCGGGCGAGGTCGCGAAAGCGCGATGAGGCGGTATCTCGTCGCCTTGACGATCGGCATCGCCGCCTGCGGCGCCGAGATTACGTCACCCTCTGCGCCCGGCATCGACGACGTCGCCGTGCTCGTCGGCGCCGCGGACATCGCGGTATGCGGTGCGGGCGGATCGATGGAGACCGGCCGCATGCTCGACACACAGCAGGGCACGGTCTTCGTTGCCGGTGATATCGCCTACACCGAGGGCACGGCCGAGCAGTTTCGCGCCTGTTACGATCCGGTCTGGGGGCGGCACAAGGCCCGGACGCGTCCGGCCCCTGGCAACCACGAGTACGGCTCGGCCGGCGCGGCGCCCTACTTTGCGTACTTCGGGTCGAACGCAGGTCCGACCGGCCTGGGCTACTACCGCTATCACAAGGGCTCGTGGCTCGTCTTTTCCCTCAACAGCAATACCGAGGGCGCCGAGCGAATGGCGCAGCTCGAATGGTTGAGGCGCGAGCTTGCGACCCAGACATCGGACTGCACGGTCGCCTACTTTCACCATCCGCTCTTCAGCTCTGGTCCGCATGGGACGGTCCCGCCGATGCCCGTTGTCTCTGATTTCTGGCGCGAGCTCTATGCGGCGGGCGCGGACGTCGTGATCACGGGCCACGAGCATTTCTACGAACGCTTCGCGCCGCAGAACCCTGACGGTGCGCCCGATCCGCGATTCGGGCTCCGGCAGTTCATCGTCGGCACGGGCGGCGCACCGATGACGCAGCCGGTCCGGCGAGTGCCGAACAGCGAGACCATCGTGCTGGCGTTTGGTCTGCTTCGACTGACGCTCGAAGCCCAGTCGTACCGATGGGACTTTCTGTCTGTGGATGGCGGGGCGATCAGGGATTCAGGGACCGGGAGCTGTCACGGGAAGCCGTAGCCCTGGAGAAGGCCCTGGTAAAATACGAAACAGGAGATTAGGAGATTAGGAGAAGAATATTTCTTTTCGGAAGAATTCTCCTGACCTCCTGGTCTCTCTGATCTCCTGTTACGAGACTCGCGTCAGTTCCAGCCGGCGCGCCGGGGCTGCCAGTGCTGCGACGTGTGCGCGGCCACCTTGTCTCGCCGCTCGAACAGTTTGATCAAGACGATGCCCGCCACGAGGCCGCCCAGGTGGGCCCAGAACGCGCGACGCCGCCGCCCTCTTCGCTGCAACGTGCTGCCGATACCCCCGACGACTTGCAGGACCGTCCAGTAAATGAGCATCGCCCACGCGGGAAGTGCCACAGTCGTGGCGTAGAAGCCCAGCGGGATGAGCGTGAACACCCGCACGCGCGGAAAGAGAACGAGGTAGGCGCCCATCACGCCGCTGATGGCGCCCGATGCACCGACCATCGGCACGGCCGATTGCGGGTCGGCTGCAGACCTGAGCCAGCGCCGCCGCGACGCCGCAGAGCAGATAGAAGATCAGGAATCGCGGCCTCGTCGTCGAGTCTTCGATGTTGTTGCCGAAGAGCCAGAGGAACCACATGTTGCCCAGCAGATGCATCCAGCCTCCGTGGAGGAACATGGAGGTGAAGACGTGAAGCGGCTCGCGGCCGGGATCGGTGACGCACACGAGGCCGTTGCCCATGGGAAATTCGACGCCAGGCGGCAGAGAGGCGGTGAGCTCGGCCGGCACCAGACCAAGATTGCAAACCGACGCCGCTACCGTCTGCTCTGCTCCCGCACCCTGGATGCCAATCCATGCGAGCACGTTGAGGCCGATGAGCGCCATCGTGACGATCGGTGTCCGCTGCGTTTCGTTCTCGTCGTGATAGGGAAACATCGTGCCCTCAGGTCAGCCAGCCGCGAATCGTCTCGGCCAGTTCCGGCGATGCCGCCAGAATCGTCACCTCGTTCGGGGACAGGGCAGTATAGGGCTTGCCGCTGACATGCACGGCTGCGCCGCCCGCCTCGACGATGGCCAGTGCACCTGGCGCGTGATCCCACGGGTGCAGCCGGTAGTAGATGACGAACTCTTTCTCGCCCCGAAGAATCGCCGAGTACTCGGTGGCCGCCGCCCCCGTCGAAAGGCGCGGCTCGTATTTTCCCTTCAGTTTGCGTTCGACCTCTCTGGCCCCATCGCCGGGCATCATCCTCGTGTGGACGCTGCCGCGGGGGACTTCGGTCCTCTCGTGCATCGTTCTCACGCTGGCGCCGTCGATGCGCGTGCCCTTGCCTCGTTCGGCGATGACGAGGTAGCCGGAGGGGTGCGCTGCCGGGACGGCGATCCACGATGCGCGAGTCAGTCCCGCGCTCAACCAGCGCCAGCATCACACCGAAGTCGGCGTTGCCGCGCGCGAAATTCTTCGTGCCGTCGATCGGATCGATCAGCCACGCCGGGGATTCCGAAGACAGCGCCGACAGCAGTTCGGGATTCTCCGAGACGGCTTCTTCGCCGACAAAGACCGCGCCGGGCACGAGGCCGCTCAACTGCTCGACGAGCGCTCGCTCGGCCGCCTTGTCGACAATCGTGACGAGATCGTCGGGATCGCCGGGAGTGTCCTTGGAGTGGATGTCTTCAGGCCGCAGGGCCCGAAAGGACGGCATGACAACGGACGAGACGACATTCTGGATAATGGCGGCGACGCGATCCAGGCTCAATCCTCATAGTCTATCAAGATGGTCGGCGCGACACATGGGCTACAATCCACGCCGCATCGGCAAAGCAAACAACGCCATAGGAGGTCTCGTGCGACTGATTGTTCTGTTGGTGGCGCTCTGCGCCACGCCGGCGTTCGCGCAGTCCAAGTCCGAGGTGATCTACTGGCCCGCGTCCAAGCTCAGCGGGTATTCGCCCACGCTGAAGGACCAGCAGACCGCCAAGAAGACGACCAGCGCGTCGCAGATCCTGTCGGACCTGGGGAACCACAAGTTCGAGATTCTCCGCCGCGATGGCAGCGGCGCGGGCGAGCAGCACAACAACTGGACGGATATCTTCATCGTCCAGGGCGGGGAAGGCACCATCCTGTACGGCGGCAGCATCCCGGATGCGAAAGACACCGGCAACGGCGAGATCCGCGGGCCGAAGCACGTGGGAGGGACGTCTCAGAAGGTGACGACCGGCGACGTGCTCGTCATGCCGCCCGGCGTGCCGCACCAGACGATCGTCGAACCCGGCAAGAATTTTTTTGTGCTGATCGTGAAGGTCGAGAAGAAAGTAGGCGCTGGAGTGGCGCAACTGAAGTTGCGCCCTAGACGCACAGTTCGCGCCCTACCACAACGAGCGCGGGCCCGTTGGCTTGTTCCAGGTCGAGCAGGAACCGCTTGCGCTCGAGTCCGCCACCGTAGCCGACCAGCGTGCCGTTGCTGCCGATGACGCGGTGGCACGGCACGATGATGCTGATCGGGTTGCGGCCGTTGGCCGCGCCCACGGCCCGCATCGCCGATCGCTTGCCGATGGCATCCGCGAGCTGACTGTAGCTGCGGGTCTCGCCGTAGGGGATGGTCTGAAGCTCGCTCCACACACGCTGCTGAAACGTCGTGCCCTCAGGCGCGATCGGAACGGTGAAGGCCGTCCGCTTTCGTGCGAAGTATTCCTCCAACTCGTGGACGACGTCTTCGAACCCGGAGCCGGCCTGTGCCCCAAGCTGCTCGCGTTCGCAGATCGGGATGGCCCATATACAGGCCGCTGAGCACGCCGTCGGTCTTCACGAGCGTCAGCGTTCCAATCGGCGATTCCATCAGGAAGTGGCTTGGCATGATCAGGCGACGGCTTCGGGTAATGGGCGCGCCCGCGCTTCCGGCGGCAACTCCACGTACGCGCGCTCGCGGCGGCGCGTCTGTTGGAACCGTTCGAAGACGTTGCGCTGCGCCTCGAGCCCGATCATGGATCGCAGGGTGGTTCCGGCAAAAACGTGCCTGGTCATCGCGGGCCAATGCCGCAGCACGAACGATGGGCTGTGCAGGAACGCGGCAGGCAGATGCTTCAGCTTCATCCACCGTTCCGCGCGCCATCGCATGAACTCCACCTCGGTCGCCGGCACATGTTTCGTGCGAACGACGGCGGTCGTCCCATCGTAGTGAGACATGTCTTCGTCGACGATGAGGCGGTCCTGGCGGAATTGCTGCGTCATGGGCGTGCGCGGATAGGGCGTCGGGTGCTGAATGTACGGCCAGTCCACGTACTGCCGGGCGAACTCGAGATTCGTCTCGATCGATTCGCGCGTGTCGTCGGGGTTGCCCACGATGAGCCCGCCGACGACGAACAGGCCGTGACGATGGAGATGATCGATCGCTTCGATGGTGGCGTTCCCGCCCGGCCCGAGCCCGTGCCGCGCATTCTTCGCCCGTGCCTTCAGAAAATCGAGATCGCTCTCGAGGATGTTCTCGATGCCAAGGAAGACGTACCGGAACCCCGCCCGCTTCATGAGCGGTGCGAGCGTCGCGCCGTGCTGGGCGAGGGGCGAGGTCATGGCCTGCACGAAATACTCGATGTCGTTCAGGCCGGCGTCGATAATCGCCTGGCACAACAGTTCGAAACGCCGGATGTCGAGCGTGATGTTGTCGTCGACGAGGAAAATCGCCCGCGCACCGTGGTTGCGGGCGTCGGTAATGTCGGCGAGCACGCGATCGATGGAATAGACGTGAAAGTTGCGGCCGCGCATCTCGATGATCGAGCAGAAGCTGCAGTCGTAGGTGCAGCCGCGCGACGTTTCCACGACATCGACCTGGCGGCCGAGCAGCGTGTAGCCCTCGAGGACTCGAGCCGTCCTGTTGGGAAGCCGCAACGGATCCGATTTCAGGTTCGTGATGGCCCGTTCCGGCCCGTGAACCCAGCCGCTCGAGCTAGGCGGGGCTTTGCTTTCCAAGACCCGCCATGCAGCGGCTCGAGAGCCCCGCGATCGACGGCAGAGGCGCGCCGGCTTCCAGCGCGCGCAGCAGGTCACAAAATGTCTGCTCACCTTCGCCACGGACCAGGAAATCCACGTCCTCGCATGATTCGTAGGCCGCCGGCGCGAGGCTGGGATCGTACCCGCCCACGACAATCCGTGTCGCGGGGCGGAGGTGCTTGACGAGCCGGGCAATCTTGAAGGCGGTCGCCCGCTGAAACGTCATCACGGACATGCCGACGACATCGGGCTGGTGCTCGCGCATCAACCGCTCGACGGTGGCCACGACTCGAGACTGCGCGAGGATCAGATCGGCGATCGCGACTCGATGATGCGGGTCGAGATTTCCGGCGATCGATGACAGCGCGCCGTTGGGCATGCGCACCACGATCGATGGCATGTGCTCGAAGGAATCGGGCATCGAGAGGAGCAGGATATTCATGCGCGCTCCTGATATTAGCGCTTCGAGTCCGGCCAGACGGGACTGGTGAGCTCGATCCGCCAGATCGGCCCGCCGTAAAACAGAGGGCCTTCAGATTTCACGAACGCCGGAGCGGGGCCCTCGAGAATCCAGACGTGCGTATCGGGCGGCTGCTTGCCGACGAGCGGCGCCAGGAATCCGGCGAGGCCTCCGATTTCGGCCTTGATGACATAGTGTGTGGCGCGGCGGCTGGAACCTGCAATCGAAAACGACTCGGAGCCCGCGTCGGTGATCGCCAGCTTCACCGCACGAGGATCCGGAGTGGCGGCCACGAACGACGCCGTGGCCGCATTCGTTTTGGCGCCGAGATTCTTCAGCACCGAGATCACCATGCCGTTGGCGACATCGGGCGCCAGGTCGAGCTTGCTGTTCTCGACCTCGTCTTCGTCGCCTTTCTCGCGGTGGCGCACGACGACCTGGCCGGTCTCCGTGTTCATCGTCATGTCGAGCGTCCAGCGGAATGACGGTCCCCGTTGCACCAGGTGATAGCTCAGGAGACGAAGCACGTCGTTCTGGGAGAATACGGTGGTCTCGTCATGCAGCGAACCGTCCGAGAAACGAAAAATCACCTGGCTGGTGACGCGCCCGCCGCGAACGTTCTGAATCAGATCGCCGCTGGCCAGAGTTTTGCCGTCGAGGCTCTTGAGGACGAGGAACCCGTGGGCGAGGCCTTCGGCGAAGCGCACGGCCACCGGCTCGGCCTTCGAGGAAGCGGGGCAGGCGAGCAACAGGCACACCAGCCATCCCGCAGGCGACAAGAATTTCCGCCGCATGTCCGCTCGTTGCATTCTAACGCCCTATACAATTTCCAAACCAGGAGTGGCTGAACCGATGAACGACGCTGCGAGACAGACGCTGAACGGGAAGGTCGCCATCGTGACGGGCGCAAGCCGTGGCATCGGCCGCGCGATCGCGCTGAAGCTGGCCGCACAGGGGGCCTCGACGGTTCTCTGCGCGCGCAACGCCGAGGACGCTGCAGTCCGTACCCTCGGCATCGTGGTCAACAATGCGGGCGCCCAACCAGCGTGGCCATGCGGCGATACGCAGTAGAATCTACGCCTTCCGCATGTCGCTGGTTCCAGGCTCCCGCATCGGACCGTACGAGATCGTCTCCTTGCTTGGAGCCGGAGGCATGGGAGAGGTCTACCGGGCCCGCGACGTACGGTTGAAGCGGGATGTCGCACTCAAGTTTCTTCCCGACGCAGTTTCGGCCGATCCCGAGCGTCTTGCGCGCTTCGAGCGCGAGGCGGAGGCGCTCGCGGCGCTCAAACATCCGCATATCGCCGCGATTCACGGTATCGAAGAGAGCGGCGGCATGCGCGCGCTCGTGCTCGAACTGGCCGAGGGCGAAACGCTGCAGGATCGCATCGCCCGGGGAGCCGTGCCTGTTCCAGAGGCGATTGCCATTGCGCGTCAGATTGCGGACGCGCTCGAAACGGCCCACGAGCACGGCATCGTCCATCGCGATCTGAAGCCCGCGAATATTCATGTCTCGCCCGAAGGCAGTGTGAAGGTGCTCGATTTCGGGCTCGCGCGGATGATGGGAACCGATACTGGCGCGTTGGGCGACACCCGCCGTTTCGATTCCTCGATGTCGCCGACGATGACGAGTCCTGCGCTGGTGACGGGGCAGAGTGTGCTGATGGGCACTGCGGCCTATATGTCCCCGGAACAGGCGCGGGCTAAACCGGCGGACAAACGCGCAGACATTTGGGCATTCGGCGTCGTGCTGTACGAGATGCTCACAGGCATCCGCGCATTCGTCGGAGAGACCGTCACTGAAGTGGCCGGCGCGGTCATCCACAAAGAGCTGGACCTCGGTGCGCTTCCCGCTGACACGCCGCAGTCGGTGCGTCTACTGCTTCGCCGTTGCCTGCAAAAAGATGCGCGGCAACGGATCCGCGATATGGGTGACGTGCGTCTGATGCTCGACGGTGCGTTCGACGCGCCGGTCACGAGCGCGACGCGTGAGGTTGTCCCAAATCGATCGCGAGTGCTTGCCGTCGCATCAGCCGCGGCGCTGGTCGCTGCCGCGATCGCGGCTGCGGTTGTGTGGACGATGACGCGCACAGAACCCGTGGCGCGTTTTCCGGTGCGCGTCAATGTTCCGGCGCCGGCGAGGGGGGGCATCCAACGTGTGTCGTTTGCGTTATCGCCCAACGGTCAGTATCTCGCTTATGTGTCCCCCGATCCCGCAAACCTGGGCCATGACGAGGACCGGCTCTGGGTGTACTCATTCGCAGACGGACAATCTCGCATCATGGCGCCAGACGACGTCGGGTTCGCGCCGCTCTGGTCACCCGATAGCCAGAACCTCGCATTTCTGTCGGACGGCAAGCTGAAGAAGATCGCGCTGGCAGGCGGAGCCGCTCAGACGATTGCCGATCTGAGGAGTTACGTCGGAGGCAGCTGGGTGTCGGACGACGCGATCGTCATCGCGATTAGTACAGGCCTGGTCCGTATTCCCGCCTCCGGTGGTGTACCTGTGCTCCTCACGGAGATCGATCGCAATGGCGGCGAGACGTTTCATGCCGCCGGAGCGCCGCTTCGTGACGGCCGTCATTTCTTTTACTATCGGGGCTCGGGCTCGGGCCTATCCAATGGCGGCTTTTACGTGGGCCGCATAGACGCGGCTCCCAAAGATCAATCGCGGACGAGATTAAATGGCGTGACGTCCAGCGTTGTCTACGCGACGGATGAAGACAGGGGGAACGGTCGTCTGCTGTTCGTTTCCTTCCCGGATGGCACAACGATGCGGCAGGACTTCGATGCGAACCGCCTCGAGCTCGTCGGCGACCCGGTGCGGGTGCCGGGGATGGATGCCGTGCATCACTGGCAAGGCGTTGCCGCACTCTCGGCATCGGCGAACGGAGCCGTAGCGTATCGCCGTGCCGCATCTGAACAGGTGTCTCCCGTATTCGTCAGCAGAGCCGGAAAGGAGCTGGGATCGATCGCGACCGATTTGGATCGGGCAGAACATCCAAGGGTGTCGCCGGACGACCGCAGCCTGGCGCTCGTCGTTGCGAGCGAAGTGTGGAGGTACGAACTGGACGGACGTCCACCGACGAAGCTGACTTCCGATGGCGGGCTGTCGCCGGTATGGTCGCGCGACGGACGAAGGATTGTGTACGAGGGCGGCGGGACGCTACGTTCCGTGTCGGCAGATGGAAGCGGAAAGCCCGAAGATGTGGCGCCCAAAGGACACTATCATCCCCATTCGTTCACGCCCGACTCGCGCGAAATCGTTGCAGTACAACTTGTGGAGAGGGCGGCTCGCTCGTCAGGCTCGCGCTTCAGCCAGATGCAACACCTCAATCGATTGCGCAGGGAGGTTTTTCTGCAGCGCTATCGCCGGATGGTCGCTGGCTCGCCTACATTGCCGAGACGACAGGCGCGCAAGAGATTTGGGTTCGGCCCTACCCAGGCCCGGGCGCGCCGATTCGAATTTCTCCGAACCGGGGTGCCGAGCCTGTGTGGGCGAAAAACGGTCGCGAGCTCTACTATCTGCAGGACAACGTCATGATGGCCGTCGCCGTCGACACGACGAATGGCTTCAACTTCAAACCGGCGGTTCGGCTCTTCGAAACCTCTTACCTCAGGACCAATCAACCACCGTCCTACGATGTCACAGCGGACGGCCGGTTCATCATGCTCAAGCCCAAGGCGAATATGGCCGAACCCATCACCGTCATCCTGAATTGGGGGGAGACACTGCGGTCCGGCGCACCTGATCGCCGCTGAACGGACCGACCAAGGCCGGGTCGTCCGGGCGCGCGATGTTTCGCATTGGTGCTTGTCGTGTTCCACCACGGGACAAACGAAGCGGGTCATCCCGCCGACCCGCGTGAAATTCCAGACATCTGGCGCAGCGCCGCTGGCAACCACATTGCTGAACATCTTTCATGCCCCAACAAACCCAGCCCGAAGACCGTCGTGATGTGGCAATAATTGAAGCGCTCCTCGCGAGACTTCGCCGGGAAATCCGGCACGTGCCAGGCCTGGCACTGACGACCGATCAGGCATCGCGCCTGTTCGACGTGCCGCCCGATCTCTGCGCCCGCCTGTTGGCCAGCCTCGCGCAACAAGGGGTTATCCAGATACGGCCGGACGGACGCTTCATCGCCCTTACCTAGCACGATTAACGTTGGCAGTCGCGCGACCTGCAGGCCGTTGCGCGACGTCCGCCTTTTGACTAGCTAGTGTCCCTCGTCAGAAATCCGTTGCCTTTGTAGCGGCGACGATACCCTTTCCCTAGCCTTTATCGATGGATCTCGTCACAGGGGCCGATCATGCCTGACAAGTCATGGACGGAGCACTTGCGTCCGCGGTTGGCCGCGCTACGGCTTCAGTCCCGCGCGCGGCGGAGATTATCGAAGAGCTGTCACAGCATCTCGACGGGCGATACGAGGAGCTTCGAGCCAGCGGCGCAGAAATTCCGCCGCATGTCCGCTCGTTGCATTCTAAGGCCCTATACAATTTCCAAACCAGGAGTGGCTGAATCGATGAACGACGCTGCGAGACAGACGCTGAACGGGAAGGTCGCCATCGTGACGGGCGCAAGCCGTGGCATCGGAAGGGCTATCGCGTTGAAGCTGGCCGCACAGGGAGCCGCGACGGTGCTCTGCGCGCGCAGCGCCGAGACGCTGCAGTCCGTTGTTCGCGAGATTACCTCCGGTGGGGGAAAGGGCGCCGCGATTGCGCTCGATCTGCGCGCTCCGGAGGCTCCGGGGCTCCTGGTGGCCTACGCGCTGGACACGTTCAAGACAGTCGACATCCTCGTCAACAACGCGGGCGCCACCAAACGCGGCGACTTTCTGTCGCTCACCGACGACGACTTTCTCGACGGGTTCGCGCTGAAATATTTCGGAGCGGTCCGTCTGGTTCGCGCCGCATGGCCCCACCTGAAGGATACGAAAGGATCGATCGTGAACATCGCGGGCATCGGCGGCCGAACACCCGGGGCCTCGTTCACGATCGGTGGATCGGTCAACGCCGCCCTCCTGTCGTTCACGAAGGCGCTTGCCGCGATGGGTGTGGCCGATGGCGTGCAGGTGAACGCGATCAATCCGGGTTCGATCCGAACCGATCGCCTGAAAAAGCGGCTGGCCGAACTCGCGTCACGAGACGGCAGCGGGTTGCTGTCGGCCGAGCATCGATTCGTGACGGCAGAGCAGGTGACACGCATCGGGGAACCCGCCGATATCGCCAACCTTGCGGCGTTCATCGTCGGACCGGAAGGCCGCTACCTTCACGGCGCGCTCGTCGACATGGACGGCGGGGCGATGAAGTCGATGTGAGCTCGGCCCCGCATCCTGTACGACATCGAACGCTCCGACGAAAAAGACAAAAATTGTAATTCCGCGCGTTCCCTTCACATTGAATCGACCTAAGATTTCCAGAGTGATTGGCCCCCTCCATTGCTTCAAGCCTCGCGACGGGATCGTCAAACAGGAAGTTTCCGGATCGCTGCTCCTCTTTAATATGCAGGACGGCCAGTACTACACGTTGAACGACGTCGGCCGGCGGGTATGGGAACTCTGCGACGGCACGCGTACGCTGTCTGACATTGCGCGCGACTTGTCGGCCGAATACGACTCGACCGCCGCCGCGATTCAGGACGACGTGCTGGCGCTCGTGGGAGATCTTGCCGATGCTTCTCTCCTGGTCCCGGTCGCGGCGCCGGCTTGAGCGCGCGCGGGAGGTGCTGCGCACGGCCGACCGGCGCCTCCTTGTCGAGATGATCGTGTTTGCGTCGGCCGTCCCGATGCTGACGCGTCTCAAACCGGCACACCTGCACAGGATCCTTGCGCGCCGCCGGAACGCCGTACCGGCGTCCGCCGAGACAGAGGCGCGCATCGTCGAGCACTTCCATCTCGCGCGTCGAATCGCCAGGCCGCTCGTCGGAACGGGCTGCCTCACCCGCGGCGTGACGCTCTGCTACTTCCTGCGGCGAGCGGGCGTCGACGTGTCGCTCTGTTTCGGCATGGGCAAGATCGACGGCGAGTTTCTCGGCCATTGCTGGCTGACGCGAACAGGCGTCCCGTTTCTGGAAAGCCGGGATCCGCACCTTCTGTACACGAGGATCTTTTCCATTCCGCAGGACGTGGCCCACTCGTGACGACAACGCCGACTGTTCGCCGCTATCAGTTCCTCGGCATGCATCTGGCGGTGACCGGGACGCGGGCCGTCCTCGAGGCCCTGCACAGCCGTCTCCGGTATTTTCCGTCCGCCGAGCAGGCGCTCCCCGATTTGTCGTTCGACTTCATCTCGCTCGACCCGGGCTCGGCGCATGCCGTCACGGCCCCCGCGGGTCGTGGCCGGGCCATCGGCCCTTCGCTGGCCGACGGATTCGTGGTCGAGTACCTACGACGAGGGCGACTCCCTCTACATGAACTATCGAGACAAAGTCCGGGCGCTCTGCGACGCACCTCATTCCCGGGTGCGGGTTTTCAATCGCGCATCCAGAAGCGCCAAACCTGTGGACCGCGACGCGGCCGATATTCGTCATCGCGCTCTTCGAGCTCCTGAAGCGCCGCGGGTACCTCAACGTTCATGCGGCAGGACTCTCCATCGGCGGTCGAGTGCTGCTCGTCGCGGGCCACAGCGGCTCGGGCAAGTCCACACTCGCGGCGGCACTCTGCCGCGCGGGGTTCGCGTTCATGGCCGACGACTACATGTTCCTCTCGCGGCGTCCAGAAGGGCTGCGGGCGCTGGCATTTCCCGAAGAGCTCGAGATTCGCGAGTCAGCGGCCGGCCTGATTCCAGAGCTCAACCCGCTGCTCCAGACGGAGAGCCCGCACGGCTGGTGGAAGCACCAGGTGCGCGCGGAAGACTACTGGCCGACGACGCTCGTGTGGGAGGGCACTGCCGCGGCACTCGTGTTTCCCGGCGTCGCGAACACCCCGACGAGCCGGATCGAGTCCATGAGCGCGGCAGAGGCGTTCACCGAGCTGGTCTCGAACATTCAGGTACACGCGCGGCGAACTGGCTCAGGAACATCTGGATGTGCTCGGGACGCTCGTTCGAATCGTGCGCGAGCTACCGGCTGCATACCGGCCGGGATCTCGATGCGCTTGCCGCGGTCCTTCGAGAGCTTCTTGCCTCGAGCGAATGCGTCGTGGATGTGGCGCCATGACGCCTCTCGACCTTCGACCCGAGCATCAGTTGCTGCTGATGGCGGCGCGCACGCGCGTCGGCGATGGCGAACGAACTCGCCTCCGCGAGTTGGCCGTACGCGACCTCGATTGGAATGTCGTCGCCAGCCACGCCGCTCTCCACGGTGTCGCGCCGCTGGTGTTTCACACGCTCACCACGGCTGGCGGGATGGATCCCGCAGACGAGCGGATTGCCGGCTTGTGGCGACGCTTCGTCGTGAACGCGGGCAACAGCCTTGTCCTTGGTCGCCAGCTCGTCGAGGTTGTCGCGATTCTGCAGCACGAGCGCATCCCGGTGGTCGCGTACAAGGGGCCGGTCCTGGCCGCCGCGCTTTACGGAAATCTCTCGCTTCGCGAGTTTACGGATCTCGACGTGCTCGTTCATCGGCACGACGCCGAACGGGCAGGTGAGGCGCTCGTCCAACACGGCTACGAACCGGAAGTGCCGCTATCGCCTGCCGAGGCTGACGCTCTGGTCAGGAGCCGTGCGGGCTATTTTCGGCGATTCGATCGATTGATCGAAGCCGGCCGCGTCGTTCTGGAGCTGCACTGGCGCATTCCCGCGACGTTCGACCTGGATGACGGATTCTGGGGACGGCTCGGTCAGGTGCGCCTCCTGGACCGCGACCTGCAACACTTCGCTGTCGAGGATCTGCTGCTCATCCTGTCGGCGCACGGCTTCAAACATGGCTGGAGCAGGCTGAAGTGGCTTTGCGATGTTGCCGAGCTCGTCAACGCCTGCCCGAATCTTGACTGGGATCGCGCCATCGCCCGTGCGTCCCGCGCGGGCGGCCTGCGGATTCTGTTGCTCGGCTGCGCGCTCGCGGGAACGATGCTCTCGACGCCACTGCCCCGGCCCATCGTGGAGCGGATCTCGGTGGATGCCGCCGTCGGCCACCTCGCGGCTCTCTTCAGCGGAAGGCTCTTGGACAATCGGCCGAGCCATCACGTGGGCATCTTCAACAACCTGCGGGTGAGAGAACGAATGCACGATCGCGTACGCTACGGGCTTGCGCTCCTCGATGCGCTGACGGCGCCGACCGTGAAGGATCGGATGGAGTGGCCCGTTCACGGCGGTGCCCGTCTGGTCGCCCGGCTCACGCACCCGTTCCGGGTGATGCGTCGTGTCGCCGATCGGCATCGCGCGTAATAGTGAGTGTTTCCGTACTGAGAACGGCCAGTGGAAACGTCTAGTATCCGTGTCGGAGGCCGCATGACACGGAAGGCATACTCCAAACCGGTGCTTAAACACCTCGGGTTGCTTCGCCTGCTCACCCACGTTTACCAGGCGTAGTCCCCTCCGCGTGCGAGGCACCTCGCGACACTGACGCGAGCGCGTCCGGGTCGAAGGGCCGTACCGGCCGGAATGTGCCGGCCGGCACTCTCGATCGTGCCGCGCTCGCGGTCGGCGCGATCCTGACCGACAATCCCCCCAGTTTTATTGCCGCGCTTGGTGAGATCCGCCCACGCTTGCCGTCTCCGAGTCCCGGCGTCAGAATGACGCTCGATGCGACGCATGCTGCTCGCCGTACTGCTCGTCGCGGGGCCGGTGCTTTCCGTGTGCGCGAACGCGCAGACCTTCTTCTATACCGAGATTGCGAAAGACGGTCGTCTTTACGTGTTTGCCGTCGCGTCGAGACATGACGCGTTCGTGAAGAGCGGCGGTGTGGACACAGGGCCGGTCATCACGCGCCCCGGTTACGGCACGAACGGCGAAACGGTGGTCTTCGACAGCGCGGATGCCGTCAACCTGTATAACTTCAAGCACGGGCTGCCGAGCGAGTCCTTCCCCGCGCCGGCAGGAATCCTCGAAGTCCCAGTTCCCTGCCGGGAAGATCAGCGGTCTCATGTTCGGGGACTATTACTGGTACTACAGGTGGCATCAGGATCAGGCGAGCAGTACCAACCCCACGTCCGTCGAGGGACAGCACGGGTTGTGGTTCAGGCGCATCTACTTTACCTACGACCTGGCGTTCAACGAGAGACTCAGCACGCGGTTCCGGCTGGAGATGAACAGTAACGGCGATTTCGAGGACAGCGATCTCGTGCCGTACGTCAAGGACGCCTCGCTGCAGTGGAAGTATGTTCGAGACCACCACGTGACGCTCGGCATCCAGCCTTCGTTGACGTTCGACTGGCTCGATGAATTCTGGGGCCTCCGCCACATCGAAAAGACGCCGGCCGATTTGTATCGCCTGGATTCGTCGCGTGACTTCGGCGTCGCGGTCGGTGGTCCTGTGGCAGCCGGCGTGACCTACGCGGTGCAGCTCGGCAACGAATCGGGCACCGGGTCCGAAGCGCAGGAAGGCAAGATTCTCCGCCTCGAAGGTCGATACGAACGACCTCGGCGTCGCGCTCGAGGGCTTCTACAGCTTCGGCACGCGGCCCGATGGTGAAGATCGTCACACCGCACAGACGATCGCGGGCGTGCGCGGCCAGGCCGGGCGCGCGGGCGGCCAATATCTGTGGCAGACGCGCAGTTCGGGTGAGAACGATGCGCCCGATCAGACGATCGGCATCTGGTCCGGTTTCGCCGTGTGGGATGTGCTGCCGAAGAAGGCCGATCTGTTTTTTCGCATCGACGGCGTTGCGGGCCATCGCGGCGGTGTCGAGACAGGACTGCCAGGCGCCGACGAGATCGACTACCTGCTCTTGAGCCCGCAATCGAAGTTCACGATGTGGATATTCGGCGGTGAGGTGTACCTGCATCCGGCGGTGCGCTTCAGCCCCAATCTCGAGCTGGTGAAGTACGCCAACGATCCCGATCCCGTGAATTTCCCTGGACGCGACCGGGACTCGATCGCTCGCCTCACGTTCTTCTGGACGTTCTAGAGGAATCTGCCCGTGATCCCCAATCCCTCGAGACCCGCGAATCAGACTGGATGGATGCGCTGGCTTCCAGGGTTGCAGACCCTCAAGGGGTACGAATCGTCGTGGCTGCGTCACGACATCGTGGCCGGGCTCGTCATGACGACCATGCTCGTCCCGGTCGGCATCGCGTACGCCGAGGCGTCGGGCGTGCCGGGCATCAACGGGCTCTACGCGACGATCGTCCCGCTCCTCGTGTACGCCATCTTTGGTCCGAGCCGGATTCTGGTGCTGGGTCCGGACTCGGCGCTCGCGGCCGTGATTCTCGCCGTCGTGCTGCCGTTGTCTGCGGGCGATCCGCAGCGCGCCCTGGCTCCGGCCGCCGCGATGGCCATCGTTTCTGGTATCGCCTGCGTCGCGGCGGGCCTGGCGCGTCTGGGCTTCATCACCGAGCTGCTCTCGAAGCCGATTCGCTACGGCTACATGAATGGGATCGCGCTCACGGTAATCCTGAGCCAGATTCCCAAGCTCCTCGGATTTTCCGTCTCGGGTGATGGGCCGTTGCGCCGCGTGCGCGACATCCTCGCGAACATCTCTGCCGGCGAGACACACACTCGCCGCGCTGGCCATTGGCGCCCTCACGCTCGTCGTTGATCCTGACGCTCAAGCGCTGGCCGCGCGTGCCGGGCATGCTGATTGGCGTCGTCGTCGCGACGGCGATCGTCGCGGCGTTCGATCTCGAGGCACGCGGAATCTCCGTGCTCGGCCCGCTGCCGCAGGGGCTGCCGGCGCCCGAGCTGCCGCGCATCGGCATGGATCACCTCGTTTCCATTCTTACGGGTGGACTTGCCGTGGCGCTCGTCTCGTTCGCCGATACCAGCGTGCTCTCCCGGTCGTACGCGGCACGTCTGCGCGCGCCCGTCGCCCCGAACCAGGAGCTGATTGGGCTTGGTGCCGCCAACCTGGCAGCGGGGTTCTTTCAGGGATTCCCGATCAGCAGCAGCTCTTCGCGCACACCGGTCGCCGAGGCGGCCGGCGCCAGAACTCAGTTGACGGGCGTCGTCGGTGCGATGGCGATTGCGCTGCTCCTGGTCCTGGCTCCCGACCTGCTTCGCGATCTCCCGCAGACCGCCCTGGCTGCTGTTGTCATCGCGTCGGCCATCGGCCTGATCGAAGTGTCAGACCTGCGGCGTATCTATCGCATCCAGCAGTGGGAGTTCTGGCTGTCGATGACCTGCTTCGCGGGCGTGGCCGTCTTCGGTACGATTCCCGGCATCGCGTTCGCGATCGTGATTGCCGTCATCGAATTCTTGTGGGACGGGTGGCGTCCGCACTCGGCCGTGCTCGGACGTGTCGGCCATATCAAGGGCTATCACGACATCACGCGCTATCCAGAGGCGAGCCTGATTCCGGGCCTCGTGCTGTTCCGCTGGGATGCGCCGCTCTTCTTCGCCAACGCCGAGCTGTTTCACGAGCGCGTCCTCGACGCCGTGGCAGCCTCGCCGACGCCGGTTCGCTGGCTCGTCGTGGCCGCCGAGCCGGTGACGAGCATCGACGTCACGGCCGCCGATGTCATCAGCGATCTCGAGGATGCGCTGCGTGAGGCCGGCATCGAGCTGTGCTTTGCCGAGATGAAGGACCCGGTGAAGGACAAGCTGAAGCGCTTCGGTCTGTTCACGCGGCTCGGTGAAGAGACGTTCTACGCCACCATCGAGGAGGCGGTGAGCGGGTACCTCTCGGCCCATGCGGTCGAACGCGCGGACCGGGAAGAGGGCGGGGCGTAGCACTACGAACAATTCACCCGCGCGACACACAGTTGGCTCATAATTCCAGCAGCCAGCTGCTCCATGACCTGTCCTTTTTGCGGGGCCATTGAATCGGATGTCGGGGGGCGATGCGGGACCTGCCAGACGCCCCTTCCGATCGGATTCTCCGACAACGACGTCACACGAGTCAGCCCGACGGCCGACACCGCGCGTCACTTTGGTGTCCGCGGCTGGCGATGACGATCGTACCGTGGTGACGCCACCGGCGGCGCCGTTCACGGCTGCGCCCAGGCGCGACACCGGACCGCTTGCCGTCGGCGAAGCGTTTGGCGCCCGCTACCATCCAATCAGAGTGCTGGGCGTCGGCGGCATGGGCGCCGTCTATCACGTCTGGGATACCGAGCTGGGGCAGGACGTCGCCTTGAAAGTGATTCGCCCGGAAACGTCGGGCGATTCGACTGCCGCGCGCGAAATGGAGCGGCGGTTCAAGCAGGAACTGGTCCTCGCGCGCCAGGTCACCCACAAGAACGTCGTCCGCATTCACGACCTCGGGGAAATCAACGGCGTCAAGTACATCACGATGCCGTATCTCAACGGATCGGATCTCGCGTCCGTTCTGAAGAAGGAAGGCAAGCTTCCGGTCCGCACGGCGCTTCGGATCGTTCGTGACGTCGCCTCGGGATTGGTGGCCGCGCATGAAGCTGGTGTCGTGCATCGCGATCTCAAGCCGCCGAACATCATGCTCGTGGGCGATCAGGCCATCATCATGGATTTCGGCATCGCCCGATCCACCGGTGCGCCCGCCGTGGCGCAGCCGGCCGCGCAAGCGTTGCCGTCGCAGATGAGCGTCACGTCCGCCTCCGCGGAAAACACGATGGCCGGGACGATTCTCGGGACGGTCGAATACATGGCGCCCGAGCAGGCCAAGGGCGAAGCCGTCGATCAGCGCGCCGATATCTACGCGCTGGGCTTGATCTTTTCCGACCTGCTCCTCGGCCGGCGCCGCCTGGAAGGCACCATCGCCGAAGAGTTGAAGCGCCGCATCGAGCAGGCGCCGCCGAAGGTGCGGACGATCGACGCCTCGATTCCGGAAACGACCGAGCGCATCATCGCCCGTTGCTGCGAGCCCGATCCGGCGGCGCGGTTCCAGACGTCGGCAGAGCTCGTGGCGGAGCTCGATCGCCTCGACGAAGACGGCCGACCGCTGCCGATTCATCGCGTCGTCGGCATGAAGGTCATGGGGGCGGCGGTCGCCCTGTTCGTCGTGCTCATTGCCGGTACATGGTGGTTCGCGCGCGGACCGGCCGTGGCGGTTCAGCACGACCCTGTCGCCGTTTTGATTGCCGACTTCGACAACGGCACCGGCGACCAGACCTTCGATCGGACGCTCGAGCCGATGGTGAAGATGGCGCTCGAAGGCGCCGGGTTCATCAGCGCGCACAGCCGGATCGACGTCGGCCGCAACCTTGGCGTGCGTCCTCCCGAGCAGTTCAACGAAGGCCGCGGCCCGGCAGATGGCGATTCAGCAGGGATTGGGCGTCGTGCTGGCAGGATCGATCAAGCGGCAGGGCAGCCGGTACGCGCTCGCGGTGAAGGCGTCGCAGGCGGTCACCGGCGAGGTCATTGCCGAAGCGACGGAAACCGCTTCGAACAAGGATGAGGTCCTTCCGGCGGCCACAGAGCTCGCGAACACCGTCCGCGAGGCCCTCGGCGACGAGCAATCCGACTCGACGAAACGATTCGCCATGGAAGCGCTCTCGGCCACGTCGCTGGACGTGGTGCGCGAGTACGCGGCGGCGATGGATGCGCTCTCACGCGGCCAGTTCGAAGAGGCACGGCAGCGGTTCGCGAAGACGTTGACGCTCGATCGGGACTTCGGTCTCGGCTATCTGGGGCTGGCCACGACGTCGCGGAATCTCGACAGGCAGCAGGAAGCGCAGGAGTACGCCAAGCAGGCGGTCAGCCACGTGGACAGCATGACCGAGCGCGAGCGCTACCGCACGCGCGGCATGTACTACCTGATCACCAACGACTATCAGTCGTGCGTGAAGGAGTACGGCGATCTGATCACTCGCTATGCCGCGGACGCCGCGGCGCGCAACAACCTCGCGCTGTGCGCGACCTATCTACGAGACCTGCCGAAGGCGCTCGACGAGATGCGTCAGGTCGTCAAGATTCTGCCCAACCGGGCGCTCTACCGGACGAACCTCGCGTTGTACAGCAACTACAGCGGCGACTTCCAGGCCGGCGAGCACGAAGCGCGCGCGATGACCAAGCCTGGCATGTTCGGCCTGCTCGCGCTGGCGTTGTCGCAGGTGGGGCAGGGTTTCGTGCCGCTGGCGACGGAGACCTACGAGTCGATCGGTCAGGTCGACGCGCACGCGCGCTCGTACATGACCTCGGGCCTTGGCGATCTCGCCGCCTACGAGGGCCGCTTCTCCGACGCCGAACGCATTCTCGGAGACGGCGCCGCCGCCGACCTGGCGGGGAAGGAACCGAATCGGGCCGCCGCCAAATTCGCGGCGCTTGGCTATGCGCGCCTCCAGCGGGGACGAAAGGCGCCCGCCGCCGCTGCTGCTGGCGACGCGTTGGCCAACAGCAGCGCGGTCAAGATTCGATTTCTCGCCGCCCGCATCCTTGTCGAAGCCGGCGAGACTGCGAAGGCCCAAACGCTCGCAGCCGCGCTCGGGGCCGAGCTGCAGACCGAGTCGCAGGCCTACGCGAAGATCATCGACGGGTTGATCGCGCTCGACAGCAAGGATGCGCGCGCGGCGATCAAGCTGTTCACCGACGCGAACAACCTGCTCGACACCTGGCTCGGTCACTTTGATCTGGGCCGCGCGTACCTCGAAGCCGGTGCGCCGCTGCAGGCGGATTCGGAATTCGATCGGTGTCTGAAGCGGCGTGGAGAGGCCCTGGCGTTGTTCCTCGACGAAGAGCCGACCTACGCGTACTTCCCGCCCGTCTACTACTACCAGGGGCGCGTGCGCGAAGCGCTCAACGCGACCGGATTCGCCAACTCGTACCGCGCGTATCTGGCCATCCGCGGCAGCTCCAAAGAAGACCCGCTTCTGCCGGATGTCCGGCGCCGTGCCGGCCAGCCGTAGAAGCGGTCCTGTCTAGTTCACGATTATCGAGACCGTCGCCACGTTAGAGGGTCGGCTGGTGTCGACATCCTTCACGACGTACACGAACGAGTCCCGCCCGGTGGTCGCCGGCGCCGATGATACGTGAACGACCCGTTCGCATTCAGCCAGACCTTACCGCCCCTCAGCGACGGGAATGAGCCGTCGAGACTCAGTGCCACCGTCGGAGCGGCGCTACTGAGCGCGACGGACTGTCGATATCGGTGTCGTTCGCGAGCGTACCCGGCACTCCGACCACGAGCCGTCGGCCCGCGAACACGGCGTAGGCGCCGGCCGCTGGATCGTTCGCGGCGAGTGGCGCGGTGTTGATCGCCGTGACCTGCACGTCGGACGCGCTGAGCGCGCTGCCGAACTGCGCCAGGACGATGTAGGTGAACGGCGCCGTTGGGAAGCTCGGTCGTATCGTTGAACGAGAACGCGGCCTGGCCCGAGGTTGCCGCGACGGTGCCCAGCATGGTCCCGCCCGTCCCGATGCTGGAGCCTGCCATGCGCCAGACTTGGTACTGGCTTTCGCTTCCGAGGTTGGTTCGCGTCCAGTCGAGACGAATCCGATGGCACGTCGCCGGTGTCAGCCCGAGACAATTGTCAGTAGCCCCGCGAACGATCGCCGTCAAATCGTTCGGTGGCGCGAACCCGTGCGCCTCGACCAGATCGGTCGTCAGCTCGCCATCCGCGCTGTCGCCCAGCCCGGAATCGCCCAGACCGAGGTCGCCGCCGCCCATGTCGGCCAGACCCATGTCGGCGAGGCCCATATCGGCGAGACCCATGTCAGCCAGACCGAGCCCGGCGCGGCCCAGATCGCCGCGGTTCAAGTCGCCCCGGCCCAGATCGCCCAGCGCCAGGCTGCCGGCTCCCATGTCGGCGAGACCCATGTCGGCGAGGCCCATATCGGCGAGACCGACGTCGAGCGACAGCGGACCGATGAACGCGCCGTAATCCTGTGTGACCGGATCCTTCACCCAGAACCACGCGCCCACGTTGCGCCGGCTTCCGAGCTGGTTGAGGCGGATGTTGTTCCAGTCGTTGAACCCGGGATTGAGCGTGTCGATGGTGCCGTCGAAGTTGAGGTCCTGTCCTCCGGGTGCGACGGTGGTCGTGGATGACTTGGTCCAGTCGATCTGATCGACGGTGTCTCACGATGGACCCGCTGTCGACGCGAACCATCTGACGTTCGTTCGTCACGAGCGGCGTTCCATCGCAATGTTTCGAGGCCGGCGTACCGACGACGCCTGCGCCCGGCAAGGCGTACCAGCCGGTGCGGTACTCGGGCAATCCTGTCTGCGCATCGAGGCCGAGTCCGCCGGGCTCACCCGGCGACGCCTCGTTGAGCGCGCGCAGTTGCTGCCCCGAGAAGTCGACAAACGGCCGCCGGCATCCTTGCGAAGCCCGCGCAGCTGGAAGAGGTAGTTCATCACGCTCAGGTAGTTCGGCTTGCAGTTGGGCTCGGTCGCGGCGCCGCCGTGGCGGAGTTGAAACGTATGGCCCAGCTCGTGCGCAAGCGTGGCGGCCTGCATGTAGTCGGTGCCGACCGGTCGTCCAGACGCGTCGTTGAAGCCGCCGAGCGCGACCATCGCGTCGCCGCCGGGAAAATCGGCGACGCCGGTATTGGTGACCGGCACGTGGAAGTCGGGGTGCGTCATCTGACAGGCGGTATCCGGAAAGCCAAAATTCGAGTTCGCCGGATCGTGGACCAGGCAGTCTTTCTTCGGCAGGCCCAGCGCGTGCACGAACAGGACGTACCGGAACATGTCCTTGCGCTCGCGATCGAAGACGCGCTCGCATCTGGTCAGCGGGCTTTCATCGCATCTCCGCATTGCGGCAGGCGGTGTCTGAGAGCTGAAGCGGTCTGTCTCTCAGGAATCGAAAACCGCTCTTCCAACCCACCGTTCCGGGATAGGCCGAGAACTGGCATATCCAGGGAGGCGCGTTTGCCGCCCGCGTGCATTGGGTCGCCGATTCGTTGAATGCCTCACCGCCGCGCGCGCCCGTGCGAATCAGGTAGGGATTCACCTTCGCCCGGCTGGGGAAGCCGGCGCCGAGGTCGATGTGCAGGCCGATGCCGGGGAGTTGATCGGGATTCGCCACAGGCGCACTCGCGAACATCTCGCCGATCTTCTTGATGGCGGCATGCGTCGGCGCATGCGTGTGTGCGGGCTTCGCCACACCGCCGTAAGTGGTCGCGCCGGTCTGCATGTAGCCGATCTCGATGAAGAGATCCTTGTGCAACGGGTTCGCCCCCATCGCCCACAGGTTTGGCAGCGGGTTGCCCACGGGATCGTAGAGCGTGCCGGCAGACGACTCCCACTTGTCGAGCAGGCCGTCGCCATCGCTGTCGTTCACCTTGGTGCGATAGATGATGGCGCTCCACACGAGACAGTCGTGCGAACCATTGCCTGGCGGGTTGACCGACGTCGTCAGCGAGTCACCGGCGATCGCGCTCGTTGGCAGGGTCACGTTGTCCCAGGCTTCCCCAAGCAACCCTCGAAACGGGTTCGCCACGTTCACGCCGGGCGCAATGCAGCACCTCGCTCTTGTTGGCCTGCGCGCCGCCGACGATGTGCGTGATCTGTCCCTGCGCGTTCGCCGGATCGTAGAACCCCTTGATGACCTGCGACATGCCGCGAGTGGCGTTGTTCAGCGTGTAGCTGCCGTCGTAGATGACGATCGAGTTGAGCGTCGGCGGCCGCAGACGGGCTCCGATAGATCACGACCAGGCTCGCGCCAACCGCTTTCGGCGTCTTGTTCGAGTTTCCGGTGTCTGGAAGCTGGATCGTGTGGGCTTTGTTGACCCGGTGCCGGCCATCAGGGCCGACCGGGATGAACCGCTTGACGTCCGCGCGATAGGAGTAGGTTTTCTTCACGCCTCCGGACGAGCCCGCGCCGCCTCCATCGCTCCAGCACGGCGACGTGCCGAACGGATCGCCGATCACGCGCGATCGAACCGCCAGCGCGTCGGAATGGCAGGAGGCCCGGGCAGGCTCAGGAGCTGATCGTTGAACGTCGCACCATTGGCGCCGGACTCCGGGCCATCGGATGTGACGACCTGCCAGTACAAGAAAGCGGACATGATCTCGGCGTCTGCCGGCACGCCGCTCACGGTGATCGATCCGGTCGCGATCCCCTTGACGCCGCGCCCCCACAGGCCAACGCCGGCGACGACGTAGTCGCCCGTGACGAAGTAGTTCTTGAAAAACTTCAGGGGTTGGCTGGCGGCGAACCCGCGGTCCGTTTGTGCGGCAATCAGCAGCAGAAACGCGAGCGCCGCGGTCAAACTTCTCACAGACGTAAATCGGACAGCGCGGCGAAGGGGGATAAGCGCCAAGGGTTTCCTCGTCTTGTTTGGGTCGACAGGGCCAAAGAGTTCCTTAGCGAACGTTGGTGTTCGCCCGTGCTGGTCCATGTACTGTGCAATTATGAGAATGGTATCCGATCGATACAACGAAACGGCAACAGATTGGTCAATCGACAGAGATGTGGGATTTGCTTTGATGTCTGACTTTTTTGTCGATTTTCTGAAGGTCCGCTAGTTGCCCTGCGGGCCGTAGCTCGCGAGTGCCTGCGCTTCGTCGTCGTAGACGCCGAGGATGGTCGTCAGTCGAGTGACGACCATCAGCTCGCGAAGCCGGCTGGTGGGGCTGAACAGCTTGATGGAGCCGCCGAGATTCTTCGCGGTCGAATTGGCCTGGACGAGCTCTCCCAATCCGGCGCTATCCACGTACGAGACGTCGGCCAGATCGATGAGGACTCGTCTTGTGGCCCTGCTGCACCAGCCCGCGCACCTTGTCGTGCAGCATCGTGTTGCGATTCTTCTTCAACGTGATCTCGCCGCTCACTTTGACGATGACCACGTCGCCCGTCGAACGTTCCTCGAGTTGCATGCGCGCGGATTCTAGGTGATCCGGGGCGAAGACGCCAGCATCCACGTTCGGTCGAGATATCGACATTAATGTTGGTAATGGAGGTGTGCACAACATCTTCGTCTGCCTGTTGCTTTTGAGCCGCGTTCTTGCGCGCGTCGATCTCGACGGGCAGGAGCGAGGATGCCGTGTGCGCGCGCACCGCGAGCGTCGGAATATTTCTTGCTGGACCGGGCTCGCAATGCCCTCACAAGTTCAGCCCGATCCGGCGGTAGACCGGCCGCACCGCCTCCAGGAGCTCGTCGAAGACCTTTACGACGAATACAAGTCGCTGGACGAGGGCGAGGTGGCGACCTACATTCCCGAGCTGGGAAACGCCAACCCCGCGCATTTCGGCGTCAGCATCGTGACCGCGGACGGACGCGTCTTCGAAGCGGGCGACTACGACCAGCCGTTCACGATTCAGTCGATCTCCAAGCCGTTTACCTTCGGGATGGCGCTCGAGGCATGCGGGCCCGAGAAGGTCTGGCAGCACGTCGATGTCGAGCCGAGCGGCGATGCGTTCAACTCGATCGAGCTCCAGAACGGGACCAATCGTCCGCACAATCCGATGGTGAACTCGGGCGCCATCACCGTGACCGCGCTGCTGCACGAGCGGTTCGGGTCGCGGACCTTCGACGAGATTCTGGCGCGGTTCAGCGCCGCGGCCGGGCGGCCGCTTTCCATCGATCAGGCGGTGTACGAATCGGAGCGCCGGACCGGTCACCGCAACCGCGCGATTGCCCATCTCCTCCTGAATTTCGGCCTCGTTCCCGCCGATGCCGAAGCCGCGCTCGATGTGTACTTCAGGCAATGCTCGATCCTCGTGACCTCGCGCGATCTGGCGGTCATGGGCGCCACGCTCGCGAACATGGGCCGCAACCCGCTGACCGACGAGGGCGTCTTCGACATTCACGGCGTCAAGCACATGCTGTCGATCATGTTGACCTGCGGCATGTACGACTACTCGGGCCAGTGGGCCTACCGCGTGGGGGTCCCCGCGAAGAGCGGTGTCGCCGGCGGCGTGATGGCCGTCGTCAATCGTCAGCTCGGCATCGCCGTGTACTCGCCAAGACTCGACACACACGGCAACAGCCGGCGGGGCACCGAGGTCTGCGCCGAGATGGCGTCCCGCCTCGGTCTTCACGTGTTCGATTGCCTGAATCTCGGTTCGAGTTTCCTCGGGAGCCTGCTAAGCTAGTCACCTCCGTGGAGAACGAATTCGAACAGACCATGTTGGCTGGCCGAAGGCCGGACCTCGCGCTCGCGCCCGACGCGATTGGCCACTACCTGGTCGTGCTCCAGGGCGCCGAGCCCGGAAAACTCATTGAGATCACCGCGGAGCCCATCACCATCGGCCGGGATGCGCAGCAGACGCTGGTATTCCAGGACGCCGAGCTCTCCCGGCGCCACGCGCGCGTGTCCCTCGCCGCCGGCGAGGCGGTGGTCGAAGACCTGCGATCGACCAACGGGACATTCGTGGAAGGCGAGCGCATCAGCACGCCTGTCACGTTGGCGCAGGGCCATGTGATTCGGATCGGCAGCCAGGTGTTTCGTTACGAGCGGCGCAGCCGGCGCGATGCCGAACGCGCGGAGGAGCTCGATCGCGATCTCCTGAGAGCCAGCAACTACGTGCTGTCGCTGCTGCCGGCGCGGCTCGAAACGGGACCCGTGCTGGCCGAATGGCGATTCGTGCCGTCGACGCAACTCGGGGGTGATGCCTTCGGCTATTACTGGCTCAACCCCGAGACGTTCGTGTTCTACCTCGTCGACGTGTCGGGTCATGGCGCCGGGTCGGCGATGCACTCGGTCAGCGTGCTGAACGTCCTGCGGCAGCGGGCGCTGCCCGACGTGGACTTCAACGATCCCGCCCAGGTGCTCGCGAGCCTGAACGCACGCTTCCAGATGGACGACCACCACGGCCTGTTTCTGACGATGTGGTATGGCGTGTATCACACCAGCGACCGCACGCTGGTGTGCGGATCGGCGGGGCACCATCCCGCGTATCTCGTCCCGGCCGATCGCGCGGCTGCGCAGCCGCTCGGGGAATCGGCGCTGATGATTGGCGTGATGCGCGACACCACGTTCCCCGTGCAGCGGACGACGATTCCACACGGGAGCACGCTGTACCTCTTCAGCGACGGCGTCTTCGAGATCGAGACGGGCGACGACCAGCGGTGGACGCGCGAGGATTTTCTGCCGCTCCTCCAGGCGCCGATCGCACCCAACAGGGAAGCCGATCGGATCTACGAAGCGGTCAAGCAGGCAGCCAGGCCAGGTCCTCTGGACGACGACTTCTCGCTGCTGGTCGTCACCTTTCCATAAGTCACCACGGTTCTGGGTTCTCGGTTCTGCGGTTCTGGGTTCTGGTTCTGCGGTTCTAGGTTCCAAAGCGGGTCGAGTTTTCCGATTGGACGTAGTGTCCGCCTTCAGGCGGAACCTCGCGAAAGTCCGGCTAAAGCCGGACACTACGTACTAAACGGAAGTCGAGATTGCGGTAGCGCAGGGCTTCAGCCCTGCCAACGCATTGAGAACCTGAACCGAGAACCTGAACCCAGCACCTAGAACCAAGAACCCCGAACCGTACCTGGTCCCTGTACCTTCACGCATCCACCGGAAACAACTCACAGATCCGCCCCAGCGTCGTCCGCCCGTGCTTCGACGACGAGCCGCAACAAGCGGAGAAACACCTGCGCGGTGATGAACGCGTCGCCGGCGGCGGTGTGGCGATCGTGCGGGATGATGTCGAACATCGCGCACAACGCGTCGAGCGTGAACCGGCGAATCGGCGGGCGCCCCGCGAACGCACCATCCCGCTCGAGGTGCAGCGTCAGGTCCATCGTGTCGAGGTTGCGATTGGCCAGCGACATGTTCCAGTGACGCCCGTAGCCGGTGTCGAACGTCGCGACGTCATGGCCGATGTGGTGTCCCACGATGACGCCATCGCGAAGATAGTCGAGGAACCCGGCGAGCGCCTCGGCCTCTCCGAGCCCGCCGCGGCTCTCGTCTCGCGTCACACCGTGGACAGTCACCGCTTCCGTGTTGCGCTCGAGCTCGAGCAGCGCCGAGTACGAATCGTCCAGCAGGATCTCCCCGTTCTGGACGGCCACCGCGCCAATCGTCACGATGCGGTCGGTCTGCGGGTTGAGTCCGGTCGTTTCCGTATCGAGCACGACGAAACGAACCGCCTCGATCGGCGTGTCGTCGGTCCACGTCGACTCGAACGACTGTCGATACCGCGCGAGGAAGGGCGGCATCGTCACAGGGCTTTGATCCATCCCGGGTCTGCCGCGAATTGCACGAGGCTGAAGAATCGATCGGAAGCTGCCTTTGAGCAGGTGCCGGTCCTGACGGCTGAGAAGCGTGGGCGGCAGTTCGGACCCGTCGGTCCCTTCATCGATGCCCACACGACCCTGCTGCCATAACACCATGCGCAGCGTCTCGGCCGCGTCTCTGAAAATCGATTCATGGGCGGCAAATCGCGTTCGCGCGGCGGCGAAACGGTCGAGCGTCGAGACGCCCAGCCCCGCGCCGCAGGCCATGCCGAACACGCGTCCGACGTCGACGAGCGGCGAGAGGACGCTTTCGTCGAGCCGGAAGACGTTCGCGAACTCGCCGGTGTCCTCCACGACGGCATCCTGGAAAAAGGTGAGGGGCGGAAGGTTCGCGAGGCAGTCGTTGGCGAGTACGTGCAGAAAGCCATGGTCGATGGTCTCGTCGACGGTTCTTTGCAGCACCTGCCAAAGCGAAGACGGACCATCGACGGCACGCAGGTCGAACAGAGGCCGGGCTTTGTACATCGCCTGAAGGATGGGCTCGTGGACCCAGCCGGCGTAGCGCGACCGCCACTCCGACACGCTGGCGACATGGAACGCTGCATCGAATGCGAACTCCGGCGACGGCAGGTAGCCGCATTCCGCGAGCGCGCCGACAACGCCGGTGTAGGCGGCCATCGCGCGGTCTCGCGCCTGGCCGTCCTCGAGGATGACCACCGGACGAAGCGACGCCAGCGTCAACGCTTCGGCCCTGCCCGCGGCGCCGCTGAAGCACCAGCACGCTCCGGGCACGCGCTCGGGGACCAGCGCAATGACACGTCTGACGATGCTCGCATCGGTCGTGTGAGCGAACCGGACGAGCCAGTCCACCGAAGCCGGGCCGGTGAGGTAATGCCGGATGAACGCGCGTGCGCGCTGATTGACCGCGCGAAGGTCGTCAACCGTCTTCGCGAGATCGACGTCGCGCAGGATCGACACCGGTTGATCGCCGAAAACCGCCGTCACATCGCGCGGCGTCACGATGGCGTGCACGCGTCCGCCGGCGCCACCATCAGCAGTGAGGGCGAGAGCGCCGTTCTTCGACGCCGACATCGCGAGCACGCCGTCGGTGATGGCGGCGTCAGGGCGGACGGTCGTCGGCGGTGCCGTCATCACACGCGAGATCGGCTGATCGAGATCGCCGTCGCCTCTGGCGATCCATTCGAGCAGGTCATGTGATGTGACGATCGCCTGGGCGCGCAGCGCGTCGTCCACGACGGCAACGGCATCGGCGCCCCCGGCAAGCTGACGTGCGGTCTCTCGAACACTCTGATCGTGCGGAACATGTCTGGAGGGCTTTCCGCTTCACGACGTCGTGAAGGAACAGCTCATGAGGCTCCTGCCGCGCGCCTGCGGGGTTGTAGCCGGACGTGACGCCTCCGTTGGCGGCGACGTGCTGCATCGCATGTGGATACTTCTCGAGCAGGCCGGCGAAGTCTTCGGCGGGGAAGGTGTAGATGACGACGTCGCTCGACGCTCTGGCCGTGTGCGCGCAGTTCCTGGCGCCGTTGAACCGCTCGGTGCCCAGCATGTCGCCGCCGCCGAGGATGTCGCGCAGCACGCTGCGGCCGTTCGCCTCATCCCACAGCGACACGGTGCCCTGCTGAATCACGAACACGTGCGCGCGATGCGGTTCCCCCTGCCACAGCAAGAAATCCTCGGCTTCGTAAAAGCGCACCCGGCCGCGGTCGGCCAGCGAGACGAGATCGGCTTCGTCGATGGCGTGAAACGGCGGATGCTTCTTGAGAAAATCGGCGACGCGGTAGCTGATCGCGTTGGTTTCCACGCGGGGATCTTATGCGAAGGTGATGGGGTCAGCGGCGAATCTGCACGGACGTGGCCCCGCGGAGCGGGATGGTCATCACCTGGGTGGTGGCGTCGTACTGAAAATCTCCAGCGCCGAGCGCCTGATTGTTGCGCCTCACCGACGTGTATCGTTCGACGCCGTGTACTTCGAGTACTCCGTTGATCCCCAGATCGCCCGCCTGCCAGCTCACCATCGAGCCGGTCATCGAGCCCGTCATCGGCACGACCGCCTTGCCGGTGTAGTAGTCGAAGCGGCTCTGGAGGCCAGAGACGGGGTAGAACTCGACTCGCAGCGCGGGGCCCAGTTGGGCGTCCAGTTGTTGTTCGACTGCAGGATGTCGCCGCGCGCGACGATCGATCCGCCTTTCACGTAGCGTGGAATCGCGTCGAGCGGCGCGCTCGCGGTGATGGTGGCCGGACCGGTGTGCCTGGTCTTTTTGTCGTTGTAGTCGATCCACACGCCGCGGGGCAGGTACACCGATCGGCTCGTGGCACCGGCCTTGAGCACCGGTGCGACGAGGAGCGAATCGCCCAGCAGAAATTCATCGAACATGTCAGCGACGGCAGGATCGTCCGGGAACGACAGCGGCATCATGCGCATGGCGGGCATGCCCGTTTGCGTCGAGCCATAGACGAGCGAGCGGATGTAGGGAATCAGGTCGTGGTGCTCGCGTGCGAACGTCTGCGTGATGGGAACGATTTGTTTGTTGGCGTTCGGTCCGGTGTCGTAGCTGTACCAGAGCGTCCGGTTCGGCCCGTTCAGGATCTCCATCATCGGCGAGTGCGCGCTCATCGCCAGCCATCTCGCGAACGTTTCCGCATTCGGGCTGCGGCCGTATCCACCCGTATCCGAGCCGACCATCGAGTACATGATCGCGCCAAGCCTCAGGAGTTGCTTGAGGGAATCGGACATGCCGGCCAGGTCTGAATCCGAATCGCCGTTCCAGACGCCGACGTACTTGCGCGCGCGGTCGTAGACGTTTCTCCCAAAAGTGAATCCTTCGGTCCCCAGCACGTCCGACGTCGCCTCGTAGGCCGCCTTCGTCGTGAGGACAGCCAGCTCGTTCTGCAGCGAGGCCGGCATTTCTCCCTGCTCGCCGCGGTCGATCTTGAAGCCGCTCATGCCGCGCTTGACCAGGCCGTCGCGCAGATGGTTCTTGAAATAGGAGAAGGCATCCGGCCGGCGGAGATCCAGCGCCGGCGTCGTCGTGAAGTCCCCGGTGAATCCGTTCGCGGCGCTGAAGATGGCCGGCGCCAGCGCAGCGTCGGTGAGCATCGAGTTGTTGGCGCGGTTGGCGATCCACCCGAGCAGGTGCATGTTGCGTGCGGCCAGATCGGCGATCATCGCTTCCGGATTCGGAAAGCCCGTGGGGCCGGAGTCGAAATCGAAATTGCCCCAGCCGCCGAGACCGCCACCACCGCTGCCGTACGGGCGATCGAGCCACATCGCCGACCCGGGCAGTTGAAGACGCTGAAGGTTGTCGGCATCCTTCTTCACGAGATCCTGCGCGGTGGACACGCCGTTGGCGGCGAAGTCGGCGTGATGATCGTCGCGCCACCAGATCGGGTCGAACGCCCACAGCGGCGGCATCAGCGATCCACCCGCCAGCGTGTTGTAACGCGCGAGCACGTCGGCGGGCGTCGGCCCGTAGATCACGTGATAGGTCAGGTCCGGAGTGTCGAACGTCGACGCTCGTCCGCTTGTTCACGGCAACCGTCGCGCGGCCCGCCGCGAGCGTATCGGCGTACACGCCGTACTTCCGCGACGTCAGATAGAACGGCGCACGCCCGCTGGGATCGCCGCTGCCGACCTCGGGCCCGGAGAGTCCGAGCAGCGGGCGATTATCGGCGCCGCGGTTGTCGAGTGCACCGCCGGTGCCGTAGTAGGAATATTCCCAGAGGCCGTAGTTGCGCTCGCCTTGATCGACGAACGATTCGGTGATGCTGGTCGCCTTGTCGTGGCTCAACCGCACCTGCACCACGGCGGGATCGGTGAAGGTCCACCGGACGCGCGCGTGTCGGCCGATCCTGCGAAGCTGAGCGTGGCCTCGAGCGTGTTCGCCGACTTGTTTCCGACGACGGCCGTGGCGATCGAATGGGGAGCACCGATCGTGAAGGAGGTCTCGGCTTGTCTCAGAAGTACCTGGCCGGTCTTCTTCTCGATGACGGCGTACGAGTAGGGTGTGGCGGTGACCTCGACTCGCAGCACGGAAGATTCGATGACCGTCCGTGCCTGCGCGGCGCCGGGCGCCGCGTTCCAGCTCTTCACGCCGACGAGGGCGAGAGCGACAAGAAAGGAAAGGCGTCGCACCGGCGGTTATCTTGACACGAACCGATACGTAATTTCCTTGCAATCGAAGGTAGACTTTTGGCTATGAGAACCAGGACCACGTACGGCGCGGCGTTGGTCGCGCTGATTCTTTTTGCCGCGCAGCTTCCCGCGCAGGTCACCGATCAGGAACTGCTCAAACCGGATCCCGGCGACTGGGTGGGCTATTCGGGCACCTACAACTCGCACAGGCATTCGCTGCTGAAGCAGATCACGGCCGACAACGTGAGAAACCTGCAGGCCAAATGGGTGTTTCAGCTCGTTGGGCAGCAGCACGTCCAGGCCGTGCCGATCGTCGCCGACGGGGTCATGTATGTCGCGCAGTTCAATCGTGTCGACGCGATCGATGCCCGCACCGGCAGCCTCATCTGGCAGTACCAACGAGAGCCGGTCAGCACCGGCGCGCAGCGCGGCACCGCCATCCACGGCAACAAGGTGTTCGTGACGACGACCGATTCGAAACTCGTCGCGCTCGACTCGCGCACCGGAAATGTGGTGTGGGAGGTGGCCGGCGGCCGGAGAGCGGTATCGGTTTGCCGGCCAGGCGCCCCTTGTCGCGAAGGGCAAGATCATCGTCGGGGGGAATCAGCCGTTCGGGTTTCTTCAGGCGTACGACGTGGAGACCGGCAAACATCTGTGGACCTGGAATGCGGTGCCGACGTCGTCCACCGATCCGGGCGCCGAGACGTGGGCCGGCGATTCGTGGAAGCTCGGCGGCGCTCCGATGTGGGTGAGCGGGAGCTTCGATCCGGAATTGAACACGATTTTCTACGGAACCGGTCAGCCGGGTTCGCAGTGGGCGGGTGACGTGCGTGAAGGCGACAACCTCTTCACCGACTGCGTCGTCGCGCTCGACGTCGATAGCGGCAAGATGAAGTGGTACTTCCAATTCACTCCGCACGACGTGCGCGATTGGGACGCGCTCGAGATGCCGGTCCTGGTTGACGCGCCATTCAGAGGGCAGCCGCGCAAGCTGCTGGTGCAGGCCAACCGCAACGGCTACTACTACGTGCTCGACAGGACCAACGGACGATTTCTCCACGGCACACCGTTCGTGAGCCAGCTCAGCTGGTCGAGCGGCCTGAGCCCCGAAGGACGTCCGATTCTGACTCCCGGCACCGAACCATCCGTGCTCGGCTCGAGGACGTGTCCGTCGACGATGGGCGCCACCAACTGGCCGTCGCCCGCGTACAGCCCCGATACCGGCTACTTCTACGTCATCGCGCAGGAAGGCTGCAGCATCAACTTCCGCGTCAGCGATCGCCCGGGCGAAACCGGCGGTGGCTACATTCGAAGTCCGAAGGAAGGGGAAGAGTGGCGATTCTATCTTCGCGCACTCGACGCGACGACCGGAAAGAAAGTCTGGGAGTACCAGCACATCGGTTCGCTCCGTTACGGCCCTGGCGTGCTGTCGACAGCCGGCGGCCTGGTATTCGCCGGCGAGCACAGGGGACTGTTCACCGCGGTCGACGCGCGGACCGGCAAACCAGTCTGGCACTTCAACACGGGTGCGCTCATCACGTCGGCGCCGGTGTCCTACAGCGTCAACGGCCAGCAGTTTGTCGCGATCGTGTCGGGTGCCACCGTCATGGCGTTTGCGCTTCCCGATTCGAGTGCACGATAGGGAGTAAATTCATGACAGGGATTAGGGATTGGGGATTAGTGATTAGGACCCTCTTGCTGGTTGCCGCGGTTTCGATGTGCTCCGCTGTGTCGCTGTCCGCGCAGCGTGGACGCGGGGCCGGCGCCGCCCCGGCGGGACCGAAGAATCCGTTCCAGGGACAACCCGAGGCGATTCAATCGGGACGGGAAACCTTCAACGCACGCTGCACCGTGTGTCACGGGTTCGACGGCAGCGCGGGCGAAATCGGGCCGGCGCTCGGACTCGAAGGCAGGCGGTTCGCGCTGCAAGGCCCGGGGAGATCTTCGGGGCGATCAAGAACGGGATTCCGGCGACGGGCATGCCGCCAACGCCGGATCTCTCCGATGACGACGCCTGGAAGGTGACGGCCTACATTCAAGCGCTGCGGGGCACGGCGATCGACGCGCCCACGGCTGGAAATGTCGCGCTGGGCGAAGCGATCTTCTGGGGCAAGGCCGAGTGCGGCACGTGCCACATGATTCGTGGCAAGGGCGGCATCATCGGGCCCGAGCTCAGCAGCATCGCCGATACGCGGAAGACCGCGTCGATTGTCGACGCGCTCACCAATCCCGGCTATCGCGTGCAGGGCGACGGCGGCGCGATTCCTCGCAAGCTGGAGGTCCCCAACAACTATCAGGTCGTGCGCGTGACGCTCCCCGATGGGAAGGTGATTCGCGGGGTGGTGAAAAACGAAAACAGCGTGTCGCTGCAGGTGCTCGGCGTGGACGACAGCCGCCTGCACCTGCTCGACAGGGCGAAGCTGAAGGATGTCGTGTACGAAAAGACGAGCCTGATGCCGCGCGACTACAAGAGCCGGCTCACCTCGCAGGAATTTCAGGATCTGGTTGCATTTCTCACACGGCAAAGCCGAAGAGCGCGGGCGGCGGAAAAGTAGCGGAATGTTAGATCAAACATTTGAATCACTCCAAAAAACTGATCTAGACTGACGCGTGACGATGGACCCGGCAGAACTCCTTCGTGAACGCGGTATTCAGGTCACCGCCCAGCGACTGGGAGTCTTGCGGGCGGTCGCGGGGCAGCCCCACATCTCGGCCGACGAGGTGGCCGAGATCGTCAGGGCCGAGATCGGCGCCATCTCGCTTCAGTCCGTGTACGACGCCCTCGGAGTCCTGGTCGCCGAAGGCCTTCTCCGGCGCATTCAGCCAGCCGGCTCACCGGCTCGCTTCGAAGATCGCGTCGGCGACAACCACCATCATTTGATCTGTCGAGTTTGCGGCCGCGTGGTCGATGTCGACTGTGCGGTCGGTTCCGCCCCCTGTCTCTCGGCGGCCGACGATAAGGGCTACGAGATCGAAGAAGCCGACGTCGCTTACTGGGGACGCTGCCCGGATTGCCTGGCGAAGTCCCGGCGACCCGCCTCCGCCAAGGCTACGGCGGGCAGGCACACAAACAGAAGACAACACGACGAACACGAAGAAAGCAGAGGTAAACGTCAATATGGCAAACGAAGAGAAGTGCCCGTTTTCGGCCAAAACGCACCACGGCAGAGCAAACCGCGACTGGTGGCCGAATCAATTGAACCTGACCGCCCTCCACACGAATCACCCCGCGGGCGATCCGATGGGCGAGGCGTTCAACTACGCCGAAGAGTTCAAGACGCTCGATCTCAAGGCCGTGAAGAAGGACATCGAGGCGGTGATGACGAAGTCGCAGGACTGGTGGCCGGCGGACTTCGGTCACTACGGCCCTCTGTTCATCCGCATGGCGTGGCACAGTGCGGGCACCTACCGCATCCACGACGGCCGCGGCGGCGCGGGGTCGGGCATGCTGCGCTTTGCGCCCCTCGGCAGTTGGCCAGACAACGCGAACCTCGACAAGGCGCGCCGGCTGCTCTGGCCGATGAAGCAGAAGTACGGCCGGAAGCTCTCGTGGGCCGACCTGATGGTCCTGACGGGCAACGTCGCCCTCGAGTCGATGGGGTTCAAGACCTTCGGCTTCGCGGGCGGGCGCGAGGATCGCTGGGAGCCCGAGCACGTCAACTGGGGGTCCGAGGCCACGTGGCTCGGCGACGAGCGCTACAGCGGCGACCGGCAACTGGCGAATCCTCTTGGCGCCGTGCAGATGGGTCTCATCTACGTCAATCCTGAAGGACCGAACGGCAAGCCCGATCCGGTCGCGGCCGCGAGGGACATCCGCGAGACCTTCCGCCGCATGGCGATGAACGACGAGGAGACCGTCGCGCTGATCGCCGGCGGCCACACGTTCGGCAAGACCCACGGCGCGGGCCCGGCGACCCATGTCGGTCGCGAACCGGAGGGCGGCAACCTCGAGGAGCAGGGTTTCGGCTGGAAGAGCAGCTATGAAACCGGCCGGGGAACACACACCATCACGAGCGGTATTGAGGTCACCTGGACCACGACGCCGACCAGGTGGAGTAACGACTTCTTCAAGCACCTCTTCGAGTACGAATGGGAGCTGACCAAGAGCCCGGCTGGTGCGAACCAGTGGAAGCCGAAGGACGATGCCGGGAAAGGCACGGTCCCCGACGCCCACAACCCGTCGAACAAGATCGCTCCGTCGATGCTGACGACGGACCTCGCACTCCGGTTCGATCCGGCCTACGAGAAGATCTCGCGGCGCTTCCATAAGAACCCTCAGGAGTTCGCGGACGCCTTCGCGAAGGCGTGGTTCAAGCTGACGCACCGCGACATGGGTCCCATCGCGCGCTATCTCGGGCCGGAAGTTCCCAAAGAGCCGCAGTTGTGGCAGGACCCGGTGCCCGCGGTCAATCACGAACTGATCGACGCGAAGGACATCGCCGCGCTGAAGAGCAAGATCCTCGCATCGGGCCTGTCCATCTCCCAGCTGGTCTCGACCGCCTGGGCGTCAGCCTCGTCTTTCCGTGGCACCGACAAGCGCGGCGGCGCCAACGGCGCGCGCATCCGCCTCGCGCCGCAGAAGGACTGGGAGGTCAACAATCCGCCCGAGCTCGCGAAGGTGCTCAAGGCGCTGGAGAGGATCCAGAAGGAGTTCAACGACGCGCAGGCCGGCGGAAAGAAGAAGGTGTCGCTTGCCGACCTGATCGTGCTGGGCGGGTGTGCGGCCGTCGAGAAGGCCGCGAAAGACGGCGGCCACAACGTGCAGGTGCCCTTCACGCCCGGACGCACCGACGCGTCGCAGGAGCAGACCGACGTGGAATCGTTCGCGGTGCTCGAGCCCGACGCCGACGGATTCCGCAACCACGTGGGAAAAGGACACCATGTGCCCGCCGAGCATCTGCTGATCGAGCGGGCCCTCAGGCTGACGCTGAGCGCGCCGGAGATGACCGTGCTCGTCGGCGGCCTGCGTGTGCTGCATGTGAACGCCGGGCAAAACGGCCTCGGCGTGTTCACCAAAAAGCCCGGCGTTTTGACGAACGACTTCTTCGTGAACCTCCTCGACATGGACACGGCGTGGCTGCCGACGTCCGACGCCGCGGAGGCCTTCGAGGGCCGTGGCCGCACGAAGAGCGACGTCAAGTGGACCGGCAGCCGGGTCGATCTCGTCTTCGGGTCGAATTCGGAGCTCCGCGCGCTTGCGGAAGTCTACGGGTGCGACGATGCGAAGGAGAAGTTCGTGCGCGACTTCGTGGCCGCGTGGGACAAGGTGATGAATCTGGATCGCTTCGACGTGTCGGTGTCTGCCTGAGGATGTGCCTGGTCCGATTCGGGAGACGTCTTTCCCAACAGGGAGAAATGTCGACTGAATCGGACCAAAAGTACGTAGTGTCCGGCTTTAGCCGGACCCTCAGAACTTCATCTGAAACGCCAGCCGGATCAGCCGTCCCTGCAGGATCGTCGTCACGTCGCCGAGTGAATTGCCGACGGCGTCCTGGCGCGCAAAGATCGCGTTTCCGTTCAGCACGTTGAAGAAGTCGATCTGCCCGCTGAACGTCTTCGATCCGTCCTGAAGTTCTTCTTGAAATTCAGATCGAGCTGATTGTAGCGAGGGTAGTACAGCGAGCCAGGCTCGTTCAGGATGATCGTTTCGGTGTTGGTGCGCCCGTCCGGGAACAGAGGTTGGCCGGCGGGCTGATATGTGATGGTGCGCGCGAGCCCCGCATAGCTCTGCACGACGACGCTGACGTCGACTCCGACATACGGCACGGGATAGCTGCCCGCCAGCTTGAACTCGTGCACGAACGGCATGTCGAACTTGCCGCTGATCGCAGAAGCGGCCGCCGTTGGCGACCGACACGCGCCGTGTAGAGATCGGCGATCGGCGGCCCGTTCGGGTTGTCGTCGCTCGAACAGAACACCGACACGTTTCGCTCCGATCGTCCAGCTGCCGAACAGCGTGCTGCCGGCCAGAAGCCGTGCGTTGAACGGACGATCGAAGCCGTTGTAAATCGACTGATCGTCGACGTTCTTGTCGACCTGCGCTGAATTGAACACCGACCGTTTCGCCGCGTTGAGGTTGTAGACCGTCAGCGGCCCGCGCGGAATCACGCCGTCCAGCGTCGCGTCGCGCGACACGTCCGGCGTCGGGATCGTGAACGACGTGTAGTCGGACGTCGTGATCAACGTCCGGTCGAGCTGCTGCAGATCCTGATAGGTGCGGTGATACCACCCTGCCGTGACCGAGATTCGCGACGTCAACTGATGCGAGATCCGTTACGGTGATCTCACGATTCGCCGAGGCGCTGAAGATTCGGATCCATGTCGCGGTCGGCTCCGGTCAGCCCGAAATTCGTCGTGCCGCTCGGCCCGATTTCATTGTTCCTGGGCGATGTCGTCGCCGTTGGTCGGCAGGACGACGCCCGAGCACGCTGTGCCCGCCGCATTGAGCGCGCAGTCGAACCAGTTGCGGGTCTCGCTCTGCACGCCTGGCGCGTACCTGTCGGCGAAGCCGCCGGTGAGCCGTTCGTAATACTTGCTCCAGCTTCCTTTGAATCGCCGTGCGGCCGTTCCCGAACAGGTCGTATGCGGCGCTCAGGCGGGGCGCGAGATCGTTGTTCCAGTTCGGCAGCTTCCGGCGCTCGGGGAAAAATCGGGCAGGCACGAAGCGGCCCGGAGGGTTCGCGGTTTCCTCGTACATCGACTGGAAGTTGTCGACCCGAAGGCCGACGTTCAGCGTCAGCCGCTTGATCGTCCATGAATCCTGCGCGTAGTAGCCGAGGTCGTAGTTCACGTACACGTCGCGCGCCCCTGGCGTCGAATAACACGGTGACGTTGGTCGCGCCGATTGTTCTGATAGTTCTGCACGAGATCGGCCTGCCGCTCTGTATAGACGCGCGCCCATCCGAACGAGCGGTCGATGCCGAACTTCACGTTGTGGGTGCCCGTCACATACGATGCCGACGCCACCGTGCGGTGCCCGGTGGCGATGGTCCGCTGATCCTGACCGTTCGATACCCAGGCCGGCAGCCGATCGCAAGCGCGCATCGCGGATTGATGTTGTTCGCCGTGTCGGTGCGCCGCGCGTTGGCCAGCCACGCCGGATTGAACTGCCCGTTCGCCAGATAGCGCGGCAGGCTGATGCCCGGCTCGTTGTCGATCGTGATGTGGTTGATCGGCGACGAGTATCCCGCTTCGAGCAGCCATCGGCGCGGTCAAGCGTGTTCGTATATTTGGCCTGGCCGACCGCGTATTTGCCGGTGCGCGGATCGCGGTACGAGCCGGCGCGCGGATCGCTGCCCGCCCCGAAATCCTTGCCTTTGCGCTTCCACGTGCGATTGAAGAACGCCGCGAACTTGTTCTTCTGGTTGATCTGCCAGGTGAGACGGCCCAGCGCGTCACGAATGTACTGATCGATGGTGCTCTTGAGCTGTTCACCCTGCGGCGTGGTGATCGTCTCTCCGACATTCGCCACGACCTCATCGGTCGACGCATGCCGGGCGGTGACGAAAAACCAGAGGCGGTCGCGCTTCACCGGACCGCCGAGCGCTCCGTTGAACGTCTGCACGTGCGCGATGCCGTTGCCGCGCGTGATGTTCTGGCTTCTCAGGTAGTCGTCGATGTTGTTCGCCTGCCAGTTCCCGTCGCTGCCGCCCAGGAACACCGACCCGCTGAACGTATTGCCGCCGTCCTTCGGGATCATGTTCATCCGCATGGCGGCGCCCTGCACTTCCGCCGGGTGCGCGGCGGTCGTCACCGACACTTCCTGCACCAGCGAATCATTCACATACGTCCAGACGATGTTGGACTCCTGGCTGCTCGTGCTCATGCCGTCGATCGCTTCCTGCGCCTGGGCGCCGTTCACGCCATGGCCGCGCGGGTTCGTCTGTTCCATCTGGCGGGAGCCGCCGATGTCCGGCGTCGCGAACCGGATGCCCGGAAGCATGTTGCTGACCGAAAAGATGTGCCGGGTCGTTGGCAGCGTGTCGAGCATGTCGCGCGTCACGACCTGCGTGCGCGCGGCCTGTGTGACGTCGACCAGCGGCGTCTGGCCCGATGACCGTGATCGTTTCCTCGAGCGTGCCGACCTTCATGTCGGCGTTGATCGTGGCGACGAAATTGGAAGGCAGCTCCACGCCTTCGCGCAGAATCGGTGGAGAATCCCGTGAGTGTGAAGGTGACTTTGTAGATGCCCGGCCGGAGATCGACGATGGTGTAGCGGCCCTGTTCGTCGGTGACGGCGGTTTTGGCTTTCTCGATCAGCACCGGGCTTGCGGCTTCAACAGTGACGCCCGGCAGGATGGCACCCGATTCGTCCCTGACCTGACCCGTGAACTGACTTTGAGCATGCACGAGTACGGGCAGCAGTAATGTGACGGCTAACAGCGAAGCGACGCGAATGGCCCGGATCCTCATGACTGATCTCCTCTCCGGGTGCGGCCGCCGAAAATCGGTAGGTTGTGAAGACTCACGCGATGGTAACTCATGTGCGTGGCCATGGTCCAGGCATGAGGTCAGACTTAGCGTGCAATAACGAGTGTCACGACGTCGAGACACCCGCCAGTCGGCTCAGGATCGGCGATCGTCCCTATCAGGCGAGGGGGAAAGCCGGGCAACGTCTCGCGAAGGATCTCGAGAATCGCTGCGCGCTCGCTCTCGCTCACCGTCGCGAAGTCGGCATCGCGCTCGCGTCCCGTCAAGACAGCCCCGAGGCGCAGATAGATGTAATCGCGCACCTCACGTGGCAGACCTGCAAATTGTTCGGAATAGATGAGCGGGCTGAACCGGTAGCGATACAACCGCCGGTGCAAATCCAGCTCGTACAGAGAACGACGCTGGCTGTCGTGCGGGCCGCGCGCTGAATACGCTTCGGCGAATCCCGATGTGCCTGCGACCGGCGCGGTCAGCGCATGCTCGTCGAGCATGAGGAGCGAGCGCACGAGGACTTCCGCCGGACGCTCGATGCGTCTGCGGATCGACTCAGTGAACTGGCCGGCCGGTTCCCCAAGCCGGACGAGGCTGGCGTGATCGGCCAGCGCGAGCCGCGTTTCCCATCCAACCCTGGTGATGAGGTTCGTGATCCGCACCTGGTGTTCGAGCACCATCAGCGCGACGAGATCGCTGTGGGGAGTGAGGGACGCAGCCGGGTCGAGGAATCGATTCAGGCTCGGTCACGTTGGCGCCTGCGTCCGGGTCGATCGTGCCCGCCTCGTCGGCCGCCATCTGGTTGCCCATGTGACGGGCGTCCCCGTGCGTTCCGGTGACGTACCATCCGCCCCAGCGTTGTTCGAGCGGGCTGCGATGATCGGTGAAAAACGACGAGGCACGTGAGACCGGCATGCCGGTGCGATCGGGTACGACCGAGCGCACGACGAGCCCTGGCACGCCGAGCGTGCGAGGGCTCGCATGGCACTGCAGGCACTCCTCGACGTGACGCGTAATCGTGGGACGCTGCCCGTTGGTCTGATCGAGCGTGAAGAACACGACGCCGGCGTCGGGATCGGTCGCCGCCAGTTCCAGGAGATCGCCGGAGCGAACGTATCCGACGGCCACCGAGTCGTTGAAGTAGATCGCCCGCGGGTTGTTCGGGTAGATGCGCGCGGCCTGGAAGCTCGTCTTCGAGAACACCAGCATTTGCGATGACAGGGGAATGTCGAGCGCGTCCGAGGACGGCCGGCAGATAGCCCGACGTGCCGATCGTAGGCCAGGCGAACCTGACCGGTGTCCAGCCGCTCCTGCAGGCGTGCCACGGCGTTCCGCCTGCCGGCCTCGCCATACCGGATCGCCGGATCGTGGACGGGGACGATATAGGAGCTTTCGAGGCTCAGTACCTGGGCGAGGGCGGCGGTTCCCGCAAGGACGACGCACGATACTCCCAGGAGTCGTGCGGCGAATGATCGAGCGATATTCACGTGCACGATCATTCTATAAGACTTCGTGGGACGGACCACGTGCGGTCTACTACCTACGTTGTCTATACTCACCGACAACGGCTGGGAAGCACATTACTCGCATATGGACGATCGAGCCTTTCTACGCGAAGCCTACGAGCAGGCACTGAAATCGTACCGTGAGGGCGGGCTCCCGATCGGTGCGGTCATGGTCGAAAACGGCGCGGTCATCGCACGGGGCCACAACCGCCGCGTGCAATCGGGCGATCCGATTGCGCATGGCGAGATGGACTGCTTCCGGCAGGCGGGCCGGCGACGTCCTTCTCCAGTGGCCCGGCGCCGCGGCCATCGCCGCCACCGCCCGGTCGGAACTGGAGGCGACGATCGCCGGAGCGCAAGACGCGCAGCCGGCCGCGACGGAGCGGGCGTACCCCGACCTGGCCAGCCGCGAAATGCCTGTGCTCGCCTTCTCCGGCCTTCCCTGGTGGAGCCGCTGGGTGGGCCGCTTGCCGGCCGACGTGCCGGTGAGCCTGCTGGCCAGTTCCTGCCGCTGGCCGGGCACGCCGTTCGAGCGGAAGCGGCCGACGCCCTGGCCGCACGGATGCTGGAGCACTCGAGCACAAGCGCGGCCGGTGGACGCGCTGGTGCTGCTGGGGGACCAGATCTACGCCGATGCCACGGCGAACGTTGCCGAAACCACCGAAAAGGCCGAGCGCGGCCAGGACCGCTACCGCGCCGCCTGGGACGGCGAGGCACCTCGCAGCTGCTGCGGCACCTGCCGACCTGGCTGGTGGTGGACGACCACGAGTTCGGCGACAACGTGGACGGCGCCGACCGGCCGGACTTCGACAACGGGCTTCGAGGCCGCGATGGCCTACCAGTGGCGGTGGCGAAGAAGCGGCAGGGGCCGGCCCTGCGGTCCCGACCGCCGGGCGGCCGCGCGGCTTCTGGTACGAGTTCGCCATCGGCGGGCTGCCGGCCTTCGCGGCCGACACGCGCAGTCGGAGCGCGGGCCGCGGATGGCGGCAACTGGCGGCAGGCGCCGCTCATGGGCCGGGCGCAGCTCGAGGGCGATCAGGCTGGCTGCGGAGCACCGCGACACGCCCAAATTCCTGTGCAGCGGCAGCGTGCTGGGCGTGCCGGAGCGCCGCGTGCTGGAAGCGCCGGCCCTGGCCCGCCATGCCGACGACTGGACCGGCTACCCGGCCACCTGGCAGGAACTGGCGCGGTTCATCGCCGAGGAGCGGATCCGCAACCTGGTGTTCCTGTCCGGCGACTACCACCTGAGCGCGGTGGCGGAACTGGAGATCCAGGCGGTCGGCGCGCCGCCGGCGCGGGCGGTCTCCGTGGTCGCTTCCGGCTGGAACGCCACGCTGCCGTTCGCCAATCCGCGGGTGTACGAACACGCCTGGGACGAGCGGGTGCGGCTGCCGGCGTGTTGCGCGTCGGTGGACGTCTGGTCCCGGGCGCGGTGCCTGTCGACGGCGCACCGGCAGTTCACCAAGCTGTCCGTGGTCCGCGCGGGGGGCGGCTGGGCGCTGGAAGTCGCTTCGTACGACGAACACGGCACCGTGAAGGAGGTCGCACCGATCCCCCTGTGAACGCGTGGCCGGCGGCGGCCGCGGCCCGGCCGCCCCGATAATCCGCGCCCATGTCCGCAGTTTTCGACAAACCCTCCTTCTGGCAGCGCGCCGCGCCCATGCTGCAGGGCTTCGACGGCCCTCTGGCGTTCGCGGTGTTCCTGCTGGCCTGCGCCGGCCTGCTGACGATGTATTCGTCGGGCTTCGACCACGGCACGCGCTTCGTCGACCACGGCCGCAACATGCTGATCGCCGGCAGCATCATGTTCGTCGTGGCCCAGGTGCCGCCGCAGCGGCTCATGAGCTTCGCCGTGCCGCTGTACATGGTCGGCGTGGCGCTGCTGGTGGCGGTGGCGGTGTTCGGCATCACCAAGAAGGGCGCGCAGGCGCTGGGTCAACGTGGGCATCGTCATCCAGCCCAGCGAGATCCTGAAGATCGCCATGCCGCTGATGCTGGCCTGGTGGTTCCAGAAGCGCGAAGGCCAGTTGCGGCCGCTGGACTTCGTGTTGGCCGGCTGCTGCTGGTCGTGCCGGTGGGCCTGATCATGAAGCAGCCCGACCTGGGCACGGCGCATGCTGGTGCTGGCGGCCGGCCTGTCGGTGATCTTCTTCGCCGGCCTGTCGTGGAAGCTGATCGTGCCGCCGGTGCTGCTGGGCCTGGTCGGCGCTGTCCTGCTGATCGTGTTCGAGCCGCAGCTGTGCGCCGACGGCGTGCGCTGGCCGGTCCTGCACGACTACCAGCAGCAGCGCATCTGCACCCTGCTCGACCCCACGCAAGGACCCGCTGGGCAAAGGCTTCCACATCATCCAGGGGATGATCGCCATCGGCTCGGGCGGCGTGACCGGCAAGGGCTTCATGCAGGGCACGCAGACGCACCTGGAGTTCATCCCCGAGCGCACCACCGACTTCATCTTCGCCGCCTACTCCGAGGAGTTCGGCCTGGTCGGCAACCTGTGCCTGATCGCCGGCTTCATCTTCCTGATCCTGCGCGGCCTGGCCATCGCGCTGGAGGCCTCGACGCTGTTTTCGCGCCTGCTGGCGGGCGCCATCACCATGATCTTCTTCACCTATGCCTTCGTGAACATGGGCATGGTCAGCGGCATCCTGCCCGTGGTGGGCGTGCCCCTGCCGTTCATCAGCTACGGCGGCACCGCCATGGTGACGCTGGGCATGGGCCTGGGCATCCTGATGTCCATCGCCAAGGCCAAGCGGCTGGTGCAGACGTGACTGCCGGCGCCATGAAGCGCCGCGTCGGGCATCGTCGGCGTCGGCAACATGGGCGGCGGCATGGCCGCGCAGCCTGCTGGAGCACGGGCTGGGCGGTGCAGGCGCTGCGATCTGGATGCCGGCGAAGGTCGCAGCCTGCAGCCGCGCTGGGCGCCCCAGGCCGCGCGCCACGCCGGCCGAAGCGGCCGCCGGCTGCGCAGGCGCTGATCGTCTGCGTGGTCGACGCCAACCAGAGCGAGGAGGTGCTGTTCGGCCCGCACGGCGCCGCGGCGGCCATGCGGCCCGGGCCACGCCGTGCTGCTGTGCCCGACCATCGCGCCGCAGGACGCGGAGGACTTGGCCGGCGCCTGGCCGAGCAGGGCGTCGCTGCCGATCGACGCGCCCATGTCCGGCGGCCCGGCCCGCGCCCGCGACGGCACGCATGAGCCTGATGGTCGCCTGCTCCGACGAAGCCTTCGCCGCCGCGGCCGACGTGCTCGCCGCGCTCAGCTCCAGGCT
>CAWKMQ010000041.1:0-143222 GCA_963850725.1 Vicinamibacterales bacterium | reverse complement strand
TAAAAAGTGGAAAGTAGAAGGTGAAAGTAGAAAGCTTTAAATACTTTCTACTTTTCACTTTCAACTTTTCACTTACAGGATCACCTATGCGTCATAGAGTTGCACATCGGAAACTGGGCAGGGTAACCGAACACCGGATTGCCATGCTCCGCAATCAGGCGACGGCGCTCATCCGCTACGAGCACATCGAGACCACGGTGCCGAAAGCGAAAGAGCTGCGGCCGTTCGTCGAGCGCCTCATCACCATCGCCAAGCGCGGCGTGGCCGCGGGCGACGGCAAGGTGCTGCACGCGAGACGGCTCGTGGGGCGCGACCTGGTGGACGGCGAAGTTGTCATCAAGCTGTTCGATACGCTCGCGCCGCGCTTTGCCGATCGTCCGGGCGGGTACACGCGCATTCTGCGGCTGGCTATCGCCGCGGCGACAGCGCCGAAATCGCGCAGCTCGAGCTCGTCGGCAGCGAGTACGATCCGAAGGCCGAGAAGAAGCCGGGGAAATCGGCCGAGGCGCCGAAGCCGAAGTCTGGCGTTGGCGGCCGCCTGCGTGCCGCGGCCGATCGGCTCCGCGGCAAGAAGGAAGAAGACGACTCGGCCGAAGCACGGAAAGCCGCGAAAGGCGGCCAGACCAAAGGCCGGACCGCCAAGCGGACGACGCCGCAAAAAGCTGGCTAAATCGCCCTCTGACGTCCGTCCAGAACTAGGGTCTGGGATTAGTGATTGATTAGGGATTAGAGCAGTCACGCTGTTCCGCACCAATCCCTAATCCCCGATCCCCAATCCCTGATCCCGACCCCCAATCCCTCGTTTTGTAAAGATTCCAGACACAATTCATCGCCAAAAAGCTGGTACCGCAACTGCAGTATCGGTTCGCGTGAGCCTACGACTCAGAAATGCGGCCAATCGGGCGGCGGCGCGAGCGGCGGGACTGCAGTATGTCAGCGGCGACGAGCCGGGAATCTCGAGAGCCCTTCGAGGAAAGACCTTCATCTACCGCGACGCCAGCGGACGCCGGGTTCGCGATGTGCGGACGCTCGAGAGAATTCGAGCGCTGGTGATACCACCAGCGTGGACCGACGTGTGGATTTCGGCGAACGCCGCCGGCCACCTTCAGGCCACCGGCCGCGATGCGCGGGGGCGCAAGCAACACCGCTATCACCCCGAGTGGATCGCGGCGCGCAACGCATCGAAGTACGACCAGACGATCGAGTTCGCTCTCGCCCTGCCCGCGATTCGCCAGCGCGTGCGGGCCGATCTGAAGAAGCCGCCGCTGACGCGCGAGCACGTGCTGGCCGTCGTCGTGACGCTGCTCGAGAAGACGCTGATCCGCGTGGGGAACAGGGAGTACGCGCGCGCCAACAAGTCCTTTGGATTGACGACGCTTCTCGACGAGCACGTGCAGATCAAAGGCGCATCGCTGACCTTTCACTTCCGCGCGAAGAGCGGGGTGATGCAGACCATCGAGCTCGACGACGCCACGCTCGCCCGCATCGTGAAGCAGGTTCGCGCGCTGCCGGGGCATACGCTGTTCCAGTATCTCGACGCCAATGGAAAGCGGCAGTGCGTCGACTCGGTGGCCGTCAACACGTACCTCCGCGCTGTCACCGGCCACCCGTTCACCGCGAAGAATTTCAGGACCTGGGCAGCGACGGTTCTCGCCGCCCGGGCCGTGTGCGATTTGCCCGAAGCCACGTCGGACACCGCGTTCAAGCGGCACATCGTCGGCGCGATCGATTCGGTGGCGTCGAAGCTGGGCAATACGCGGGCGGTCTGCAGGAACTCCTACATCCATCCTGGCGTGTTCGAAGGATACAAGCGGGGGCTGACGATAGCCGGAACGAAACCCGGCCCGCGGAGAGCTTACCTGTCGGCTGACGAGGCCGCCGTGATCGCGATGTTGAAGGGACGGATCCGCCAGTCGCGGCGGGAAGGAAGGCGGCTTAAAAGAGGATCAGGGATTAGGGATCAGAGATTGGGGATTAGGGCAGCGACGCGTGTCACAGTTCCAGCACCAATCCCTAATCCCTAGTCCCTAATCCAGTCCAGTTACGGCAGCGTCATTTCATAGGGCCGTAATCGGTCGAGTTCATGAACACCGACTGGACCGCCGTGCCGACCTGCATCTTCTTGGTCACTTCCGTCCATTCCGGATCCGTGCGGAAGGCATTCCACGCCGCGTCGCGAGCCGCCGCATCCTTGTACGCCAGCAGATAGATGAGCGTGCTCTCCATGCCCGCATTCAACGGCTGCCAGAAGCCGACAATCGTCATGCCGTGCTTACGGAACAGGCGATTGGTGTTCTCGCGGAAGCGTGAATGGAGCAGGTCGATCGAGCCCGGGCCCTCGCCCTTCACGGTGTAGGTCCTCAGCTCGAAGCAGCGCGAATCGGACGCGATGTTCTTGCCCGTGACCCCTGGACCGCACGGGGGGGTGGGGGCCGCTCCGCCACGCTGCGGCGCGGGAGCCTGGGCCTGGGCGGCGGCGGCGAGCGACGCGACCAGCACGCCCGTCATGAGAATCGAAGAAATATTAGGAAACCGCTGGATCATTGAATGCCTCCCTTGTGAATACCGGGGGGCGAGTCTAGCAGAATTCTTGACAGTGGAATATCCTGAGCGCATATATAAAGCGATGCTGGCGACCCTTGCGGCGATCGTCCTTTCGGCGGCCCTCGTGTCGGCGCAGGGCCCCGTCACCAACCGGATGCCCGCCACCACCCTGCGCGGTACCATCGTCGAAGTGACCTGCTTCCGGCAGCAGGGAGCGGCGACCGTCAGCAGTCCAGAGCAGATGGCGTGCGCCAAACAGCGCGTCGCGGCCGATGGGCGGCTCGGCATCCTGACCGAAGGCGACGGACTGTTCCAGATTACCGGCGCGTTCGCCGCGAACAAGTTCGCGAAGGTCGCGCCGTTCATCGGTCAGCGCGTCGATCTGAGCGGCGCCGAAGTCGTCATCTCCAACAATTACGATTACAAGAATTTCGAGGCGGAGAAGATCGCAGTAGTCAAAGGCAAATAACGGGGGCCCGCGGATCACAAACAGTGGAGGCTCGAATGAGATCTCTTTCAGTCCTTGCGGCGGCGGCGCTGGTGATGATGTTGACGGTTGCGTCGAGCGCACAGGCTCCCGCGGCGGCGCCGGCGGCGGTCACCTTCACGAAAGACGTCGCGCCGATTCTGCAGCGCTCCTGCCAGAATTGCCATCGCCCCGACTCGAACGCGCCGATGTCGCTCATGAGCTACGAAGACGCGCGTCCCTACGCGCGCTCGATCAAGACCAAGACGACGTCGCGGCTGATGCCGCCCTGGCACGTGGAGCGCAACATCGGCCTTCAGAAGTTCAAGGACGATCCGTCGCTCACCGAGCAGGAGATCGCGACGATTGCCGCCTGGGTCGACCAGGGCGCGCAGAAGGGCAACATGGCCGACATGCCGCCCCCTCGCACCTTTGCCGATGACGATGTGTGGCACATCGGCAAGCCCGATCTGATCGTCGAAATCCCGCAGCCGCATGTGGTACCCTCCGCCGGTCCCGACGTGTGGATCGACTACATCGCGGACAGCGGTCTCATGGAAGATCGTTACGTGCAGGCGGTCGAAACCAAGCCGGGTCCCGGCGCGCGAACCGTGATGCACCACCTGCTGACGTACCTGATTCAGGATGTTCCCGACAGCGAGAAGCTCGTCGGGCTGGACGACGTTCGCCAGACGCAGACCGAGACGTTCCTGAACGAATATGCCGTCGGGAAGAACGGCGATATCCTCCCGGACAATACCGGCAAGCTCATGAAGGCGGGCGCGAAGGTCCGCTTCAACATCCACTACCATTCGAGCGGGCGCGAAACGACCGATCGGTCGCGCGTCGGCATCAAGTTCTATCCCAAGGGCTACGTGCCGAAGTATCACCAGATCTCGCTGCAGATCGCGTCGGCCAACAGCGAGCTCGACATCCCGGCGGGCGTGGTGGCGCGCAGCGAGGGTTACTACCGTTTCGACAAGCCGGTGCAGGTGACCGCGATCCAGGCGCACATGCACAACATCGGCAAGCGGATGTGCCTCGAGGCGATTCTGCCCAGCAACAGCACGCTGCAGCTCAACTGCATCGGCTGGGACTTCAACTGGCACAAGGTCTACAACTACAAAGACGAAGTGAGCCCGCTGCTGCCGGCAGGGACGGTGCTGCATTCCACGCTGTGGCACGACAATACGAAGGCCAACCGCGCGAATCCCGATCCGAGGAATTGGCGCGGATACGGCCAGCGCACGGTGGACGAAATGGGGTTTGCCTGGGTGACGTGGACGAACCTCGAAGAGGCCGACTACAAGGCCAAGGTCGCCGAGCGCAGCAAGGTTAAAGATACGAACTAGAATGCCGAGCGCGACCGTCAGATCGACGAATGCGGTTCGAAGCCGCGACTGCATTCGTCTGACGCTATGATCGTAGCATCATGTTCTCGGGCTCGCCATCGCCGCCTCCGCGCAGGAGGTGGCGATGAGCGAGATCAAGTTCAACTCGGGGCAGAGCCTTCAGCCGGCCTATGAAGGGTGGACGCGCAACGCCGACGGCTCGCGCAGCATGTGGTTCGGATACATGAACCGCAACTGGGAGGAGACCCCCGACGTTCCCGCCGGTCCCAACAACGGTTTCGGCGCGTCATCGGAAGATCTGGGGCAGCCCACGCATTTCCTTCCGCGCCGGCAGGCGTTCGTGTTCAAGGTGAACGTGCCCGCCGACTGGCCCGTCGACCGGGATCTCGTGTGGACGGTGACGGTGAACGGCACCGCGCTGAAGGCGTACGGCTCGTTGTGGCCGGTCTGGGAGATCGACGAACAGACGATGTCGGCGAACAACGGCGGACGCACCGCGAGAACGTTCGGCGAGCCCGTGAACAAACCGCCGACGATTATCTCGGAGATGCCCGCGCAGAAAGCGACGGTGGGACAACCGCTGACGCTGGTGCTGCCCGTCAGAGATGACGGGAATCCGACGCCGGAGACTCGCGCGCGTGGAACGGGTGGGCCGAGAGGCCGCGGGACGCCGGCGCCCAACGCCGGTCCACCGGATCCGTTTGCCGAGGCCGCTCGCGGACAGTTCCGCGTGAAGTGGGTTCAGTACCGCGGCGCCGGGAAGGCGAAGATCGCGCCGTCGGAATCGACGGTGCTCGGCGCCGACGGCAGGCCGAACCTCGTCGAGGGCAAGTCGTCGACGAAAGTGACCTTCGACAAGCCGGGCACCTACACCCTGCGCGCGTACGCGCTGGACGGAGACGCCTTCTTCGTCACGCAGGACGTCACGGTTACGGTTACGAACTAGACACTAGAATCTTCTGTCATGGCAAACTGAAGTCTAGAATGGCACATGGTCAGCGATTCAAGATTCTCGTCATCTAGCTATCCAGCTTCTAGCCTTGACTGACATCTACTCCGCCTCCACCTCAGCCCCACGCTCCGCCTTGCTCGCGGCGATGATCTTCGCCTGGAGCGGTGTCGGCACTTCTTCGTAGTGCGAGAACTCCATGTGATAGCTGCCGCGCGCGCCGGTTGCCGACGTGAGATGCTGCTCGTAGGTGAGCATCTCGGACATCGGCACCTGCGCCTTGATGACCGTCGTGGCGCCGCGCGTGTCCATGCCGGAGATGCGGCCGCGGCGGCTGTTGAGGTCGCCCATCAGGTCGCCGGCGAAGTCTGACGGCGCGTACACCTCGACGTTCATGATCGGCTCGAGAATCGTCGGCCGTGCGCGCGTCATCGCGTCTCTGAACGCCAGCCGGCCGGCCATCTTGAACGACAGCTCGTTCGAGTCCACGTCGTGGTACGAACCGTCGAACACCGTCACCCGGAAATCCACCATCGGGAAGCCCGCGAGGTAGCCGCGCACGCGGGTTTCCTGGATGCCCTTCTCGACAGCCGGAATGAACTGCCGGGGAATCGACCCTCCGAATATGTCGTCCACGAACTCGAAGTCGGTGCCCCGCGGCAGCGGCTCGACTTTGATCTTGCAGTCGCCGAACTGGCCGTGGCCTCCGGTCTGTTTCTTGTGCCGGCCGTGCGCCTCGGTGGCGGCCTTGATCGTCTCGCGATACGGAATGCGGGGCGGCTTCAGGTTGACGTCCACGCCGAAGCGCCGCTTCAGCTTGGCCACCGTCACTTCGATGTGAAGCTGTCCCTGTCCCGAGAGCAGCAGCTCCTTCGTCTGGGGATCGCGACTGTAGCTGATCGACGGGTCCTCCTCCTCGAGCCGGTGCATCGAGGTGCTGATCTTGTCTTCGTCGCCGCGGCTCTTCGGCTCGATGGCGTATGACAACACCGGTTCCGGGAACTTCGTGCTGGGAAACACCGCCGGGTCGCCCTTGTCGCCGAGCGTATCGTTGGTGAGCGTGTCCTTCAACTTCGGGACCGCGCCAAGATCGCCGGCGTGCAGCTCGGGCACGTTCGCCTGTCCCTTTCCCTGGAGCAGGACCACATGGCCGAGGCGCTCGGGCGTGTCACGGGTCTTGTTGTGCACGGTCGAGTCGGCCTTGAGCACGCCCGACATGACGCGGAACATCGTGATGCGGCCCGCGAACGGATCGGCAATCGTCTTCCACACGAACGCAGACGCCGGCCCGTTCTCCGAGAACGGGCGCACGGCTTCTTCCTTCGTCTTCGGGTTGAGCATCGTCAACGGCCGCTCGGCCGGCGACGGCACGTAGCCCACGATGGCGTCCAGGAGCGGCTGAACGCCGATGTTCAGCAGGGACGAGGTGCACAGCAGCGGAAAGATCTTGCCCGACGCCGTCGCGCTGCGCAGCCCTGCCACGAGCTGCTCCTGCGTGAGGGTGCCGGCTTCGAAGAACTTCTCCATCAGCGATTCGTCGTTCTCGGCGACCATTTCGATGAGTGCCTCGCGCGCGGCGGCTGTCTGGTCGGCCAGCTCGGGCGGGACCGGCGACTCGCTGAACTTGCCGCTGCCATCGGGCAGGAACACGTAGGCCTTCAGCGCCACGAGATCGACAACGCCGCGAAACGACTTCTCTTCGCCAATCGGGAGCTGCACCGGAACGACGGCGCGGCTCAGCGCGCCGTGAATCGACTGCAGCGAGCGTTCGAGGCTGGCCCGCTCGCGATCGAGACGGTTGACCACCACGAGCCGGGGCAGCCCGGTTTCCTCGGCGGCCTGCCACGTTTTTTCCGTCTGCACCTGCACGCCAGAGACCGCGTCGACGACCACGATGGCCGCGTCGGCCACGCGCAGGGCCGCGCGCGCGTCGGCCAGAAAATTCGCCATGCCCGGCGTATCGATGAAGTTGATTTTCGCTTTGTTCCACTCCGCGTAGGCGAGGCTGGCCGAGAGGGTGTGCTTGCGCGAGATTTCCTCTTCGTCGAAGTCGGTGACGGTCGTGCCGTCGTCGACCTTGCCGAACCTGTTGACCGCCCCGGCGTCGAAGAGGGCGGCCGAAGTGAGCTGGGTTTTTCCGGAGCCGCTGTGGCCGACAAGAGCGACATTCCGGATGTTCGCCGCGTCATAGACCTTCATAGACGGTAGTCCTCCGAAACGGGATCCCGGTGCGGCAGCCGCGCCGGGGTGACCAAAGGGGGTGAACGGCCATCATAACCCGACCAAAACCGGTACGGGACGGTTGTTGTTCGGATCGGGCGGCCCGGACGTTGTAACGGGTGAACCCCCCAGAGTCGCCTTCAGAAATGGAGAACGCCATGATCTACTTTGAGCCCGCAACGGACGAACGCGGGCGGTTACGCGAACCCCAACGGCCGGGTGATCCCCTGATGAGCGACGAGCCGACCATCGAGCTCGTGGTGAGAGCGCGTCAAGGCGACCGGGCCGCCATGGAAGCCCTGCTGCAGCGCTGCCTCCCGCCTCTGAAGCGCTGGGCGCACGGCCGTCTGCCGCCGGCGGCGCGCGGCCGCCTCGACACCGGCGACCTCGTGCAGGAAGCAGCCTTACACGTGCTCGGCAACCTCGGGACCTTCGAGCCGCGCCACGTCGGGGCCATGCAGGCGTACCTGCGGCAGTCGGTGATCAACCGCATCTGCGACGAAATCCGGCGCATCGGCAGGCAGCCCCCGCCGCTCGAACTGCCCGCCGATCACCCGTCCGACAGCACGTCTCCGCTCGAGGATGCGATCCGGCAGGAAGAGTACGAGCACTATCGGGACGCGGTGGCCCATCTCTCGCCAAAGGATCGCGCGCTCATCGTCGCGCGTATCGAAATGCAGTGGAGCCTCGCCGAAATTGCACACCGGTACGGCCTGCCCACCGTTGACGCGGCGCGCATGGCGGTCAACCGCGCGGTCAAGCGTCTGGCCGCGGATTTCTCTGCGCGCACCAGGAAGTGACGCGATCAAGGGCAGACGTTCGCCGGCCCGTGTCAGTGCGTTAACTACAAAGAGCGAGCGGCAGATGCCGACGCTGGCAGGAATCCAAGGAGGACAGAATGCGTGTGCGAAGAATCGTTCACATCTTGTGCGGCGTCGTTCTTCTCGGCGTCGTTGCGACCACGCCGACCGGGGCTATCGAGAACGCCCGTCGCACGACCTACTTCACGTTCAGGGCTCCAGTTGCGCTGCCGGGCGTCACGCTGCCGCCTGGCTCGTACGTGTTCGAGGTGATGAACCCCGACATGAGCGCCGACCTCGTGCGCGTGTCCAACCGCGAGCGCAGCAAGACGTATGCGCTGCAGTTCACGCGCCCCGTGCATCGCGATCGGCGGGGAGACATGAAATCGACCATCACGCTCGGTGAAGCGGCGAGCGGCGTCGCCTCAGCCTATCAAGACGTGGTTTCCCGAAAACGAAACCACCGGCCGCGAGTTCCTCTACTACTACCCACCTTTCACCCGCCATGCCGGTTGTCCACGACAGCCGGTGTGGCGGGGCACGCCTTTGGAGAGCTCTCAGCTCGTCAGCTCTCAGTTGTCAGTTATCAGCTCGTCGTGGTCCCTTGACTTCGGAGGCGGAAGGCTCGCGAAGTGGCAGGCCGCTGACATGACGTTTGATTTCGCGAGCAGCATCCGTTCCAATTCTTGCAGCGTCGGATGCAGAGCCGAGAAGTCAGATGGCTCCAGCTCGCGTCGAGCGACCGTGTCCGCAATCGTCGCCGCGGCAACTGAACGAAACAGCTGCTCGCCTTGTCCGCGCCGTGAGCCGAACGCTTCAGATTCGGGAAGATCCGCGGTTCTTGCGTAGACGTCCATAGCCAGGCTGTGCGCTTTTTGCCACACTTTGAGCTTCGAAAGTCCTGCTATCGGCAGGAACTCCTTTCTAGCTAACTGCTGACAACTGACAGCTGACAGCTGATAGCTACTCGTACCTCAACGCTTCAATCGGATCCAGCCGGGCGGCGCGAATGGCGGGATACATGCCGAACGCGATGCCGACGGTGGCGGAGAAGCCGAGGCCGAGGGCGAAGGACCAGATGGGCAGAGAGACGGGAAAGCCGGTGATGAAGTGGGCGACGAAGCCGATCGCGCTGCCGAGCAGGATGCCGAGCACGCCGCCGATCGACGTCAGCACGACGGCTTCGGTGAGGAACTGAAACAGCACCTCGCGCCTGCGCGCGCCCAGCGCGCGCCGGACGCCGATTTCGCGCGTGCGCTCGGTCACCGAGATCGACATGATCGCCATCACGCCGATGCCCGCCCACCATCAGCGCGATCGACGAGATGACGACCAGCGCGAAGAACGTCGCCTGGCTGATCTGATTCCAGAGCTTCAGCAACGCGTCCTGCGTGACGATATCGAAGTCGTTCGGCTCGTCGAGCCTGCAGCCGTGGCGGCTGCGCATGATGCGCTCGATCTCGGCCATCGCGTCGGCCTGCGCAGACCCCGCTGCCGCGGCACGACCGAGATCTGCACCGGCCGTCGGCATCATGCCGCGCGCGTTCTGCGACGACGCGAAGCCCGAACACGCGCTGGTAGGTCGTGTAGGGAATGACGACGAAATCGTCCTGGTTCCCGCTGAAGTTGCCAGGCGACGGCCGCTTGCCGAACACGCCGACGACCGTGAACTGCTCGCTGCCGACGCGGACCATCTTGCCGATCGGATCGATGCCCGCTGTTCGCAAACAGCAGCTGGTAGGCCGTGTTGCCGAGCACGGCGACCTTGCTGCGGTACTGCATCTCCGGTGCCGGTCAGGAACCGGCCGGCGACGACCTGGAGATGCGCGTGCCTTCGGCGAAATACTCCGTCGTGCCGAAGACGAGGATCGGCCGTGTCTTCTGATCGCCGCGTAGAACACGCGCCGCTGTCGGCCGGAGGCCCGGCGCCGCGCCGATCTCGATGTCGACGTACTGCAGGAGTCGTCGCCTGCTCCTCGAGCGCCCGGCGTCGGACACCGTCAGGACTCGGCCGCTTCATCAGCTCCGAGAACTCGCGTCCGCTGGCGAAGCTGGTGACGCCGAACCGCTGGATGATAGATCGTGTTCGGGCCCAGCCCGGTGCTGAAGCTTCCTCGCAGCGACGTGTCGAAGCCGCGGATGAGCGCGGTCATCGCGACGATCGACGTGATGCCGATGACCACCCCGAGCACGGTCAGGCCCGATCGCAGCTTGTTGGTGCGCACGGTATCGAAGGCCATGACGATGACCTCGCGAATCAGGCCGTAGCGGATCTGGGGCGTTTTCATTCCGCGCCTCAGCGCCTCGATCGGATCCAGATCCGCGCCGCGCGCGACGCCGGATACAGACCGAAGAACAGCCCGACGAGCGCCGTGATGCCGATGCCCAGCGCCACCGACCACAGCTGAATCGACGCCGGAATCGGCGTGAGCCGCGAGATGGTGATGCCGATGACCGCGCCCAGCATCGTGCCGACGACCCCGCCGAACACCGACAACACGACCGATTCGGTGAGCATCTGCGTCATGATGTCGGACCTCCGCGCGCCGAGCGCCTTGCGCAAGCCGATCTCGCGCGTTCGCTCGGTCACCACCATCAGCATGATGTTCATGATGACGACGCCGCCGACGACCAGCGACAGCGCGACGACGCCGACGAGCACCGCGAAGATGCCGCTGGTCGCCGATCGATAGATGCCGAGCACCGTCTCCGAGTTGAAGATGCGCGAAGTTGTCGGGCTGGCTGGGCTTCAGGCGCCGCGCAATTCGCAGCGCCATCGTCGCATCGTCGATGGCCGGAGCGATCTGCGCCAGATCCCGCGGCTTCACCGACATGGTCAGCTGCCGCCGCGACCCGAAAATCTGCTGAAACTGCCCGAGCGGAATGACCGCGAACTCGTCCTGCGACTGGCCGAGCAGCGTGCCGCGCTTGGCGCTGACGCCGACGACGCGAAAGTGCACGCCCTCGAATCTGGATCGTCTTGTCGAGCGGATCGATGTCCGGCCCGAACAGCCGTTCGGCCGTCTGCGCAGCCGAGCACGACCACCGGCCGGCCGACGTCTGACTTCCGTCGGGCTCATCAGGCGTCCGCGCTCCGCGTCGTAGTTCGAGAAATTGACGTACTCCTGCGTGACGCCGCTGATCCGAATGCCATCGATCGACGCCGTCGCGGTAGGTGACGCGCCCGCGCGGCTGGACGACGAGCATGACGGCACGACACGAGCGGGCTGTGGCGCCGGACGGCGGCGGCGTCGAGCGAGCGTGATGCGCGGGTTCGACTGCACCTTGCAGCCACTCTTCGTCGCTGCGCACGATGCCGAACTGCTGAACGATGAAGGAATCGGCGCCGGCCTGATTGAGGATCGCCGTGCTTGACCGATGCGTTGAGCCCCTGAATGAGCGAGACGACGGCGATGATTGACGTGACGGCGACGATGTTGCCGAGCACCGTCATCAGCGAGCGCAGCTTGGCCGCCCAGATGGCGCTCAGCGCGATGCCCGCGGCGTCGAGATACTTGTTCACGGTTTCTCGGTCGCCGGCGTGGTCCGGCTGGCGTTGCGGCGGGCGGCTGCACTCGAACCGGATCGCCATCGGCCATGCCGCGCACGGTGTTATACGGGCCGGTGATGACCTGGTCGCCGGCCTTGACGCCCGAAAGCACCTCGAAGTACCGATCGCCCGCGATGCCGATCTTGATCGGCACGAACTCCGCCTTGCCATCGCGGATCACGAAGACCCCTTCGGTCTCCTTGCGCGTCTGGCCCGGCTCGAGCTCGACGGCGCGGCGGCCGGGCTGCGGCGCGGGTGCGCGCGCCTTGTCGTCGCGCGGCTGTTTCACGATCTGCCCCTTCGCGTCGTAGATCAGCTCGCGCACGGCGACCGCCGGAATCGGCACCGCGACAACGTTCTTGCGCGTGGCCGTCGTGATGTCCGCCGTGCAGGTGAACCCGGGACGCACGTCCGGCACCTCTTCGTCGAGCACGACGACGACCTTGAAGTTCGTGGCCTGCTGGTTCGTCGCGGCCTGCCCGGTCGCCTGGATCGGGCTGTTGCCGATCTCCGTGACGTGACCCTTGAACGTGCGATCGGGAATCGCGTCGATGGTGATCTTGGCCAGCTGTCCCAGCGACACGTTCGGGATGTTCGTTTCGTCCACCTCGACTTCCGCCTGGATCACCGACATGTCGGCGACGGTCAGCAGCACCGTTCCGGCGTTGTTCATGGTGCCGACGACCGCCGTTTCCCCTTCCTGGATGTTCCGGCGCGTCACGATGCCGGCGATCGGCGACTCGATGCGGACTTTGCTGAGATCGAACTGCGCGCTGGCGAGCTGCGCGCGATCCTGCCCGAGCCGCACCTCCTGCGTGCGCACCTGCTTCTCGCGCTCGACGAGCGTCGACTGCGCGATCTTGACGTCGTTTTCCGCGCGCTCGAGCGCCTCGCGCGGCGTGAGCTGCATGCTTCCACAGCTCCTGCTGGCGCTTCAGGTTCTGCTGCGCGACCTCAGCTGGACGCGCGCCGTCTCGACGCCCTGCCGCGCCTGGTCGAGCGCCGACTCCGCGCCGCGCAGCGCCGCCTGGCCGCTTTCCACGCGCGTCCGCAGCGTGCGCGGATCGATCTGCATGAGGAACTGGCCCAGCGCGACGCGGTCGCCTTCGTTGACGGCCAGATCGACGACGCGGCCCGACGTGTCGGCGCTGATGTTCACGAAGCGCTTCGGCTGGATCTTTCCGGACGCCGACACGACCGCCTCGAGATCGCGCGTCCGAATCGTCTCCACCGTGACCGTGGGCGCGGTCGAGCGGCGGGACCACCAGGCGTAGCCGCCGGCCGCCGCGATGAGCACGAGCGCGACCACGCGCGATGACGATTTTCTTGTTTCGCGACAACTAAACGCCTCCTCGAAGAGCCTGCGTCAGCGCGAGCGCGACGGCGCCCGCCGCATAGGCGCCGAACAGCCAGCGCGCAATCGGCAGCGTGCGCGTCCGGTACAGCATGCTCAATCCCAGCGCAACGAGCACGACCCACCACAGCGACGAAAATGTCGACCGCGCCGAACAGACGGGCCGGAAACGTCGATTCGCCGAACGCCGGGCAGCACCATGCTGAGGCTCGTGGCGCCGCCGAGCGACTCGCGCGCGTAGTTGACCGGCGCGGCGACCAGCGCGCGCACGGCGAAAATCGCCGAGGCGTGCACGACGATCGTCAGCACCTGGGCGAAGGTCGCGCTGGCCGTCTGCCGGTTCGATTGCCGAAGCACTGCAGCGCGCCCGCCAGCGCCAGCCAGCAGCACCGGCCACCCGATGAGAATCACCGCCGCGCTGATCGCCGGGCGGTACGGCACGCCAGCTCGCGAAGCTCCGCATACGTCGTCGTCGGTGACCACCGCGCCGAACGATTCGAGCTGCCGCACCTGCTGATCGAGCGCGGCGAGCTGTCCGACGCGCGTCAGCAGAAACCCGACGCTGCACGCGGCCGAAATCGTCACGATCGACGAGCGCCAGATCGAGCGACCGCGGGCGTTCGCGATGGCGCCGGCGAGCGTCGCGCGCGGCGATCGCACCATGCCGATCAGCCGTTGTACGGCATCGGCCAGACGAACGCGTCAACGCGTTATGGTTCTTCACGCTAAGACGAGCACGGGTGCAGCGTGGTTCCGTGGTAGCATTCCCGGCCGTGTTCAACCTTGTCCCGAAGGAAATGTTCTTCACCAAGGGTGTCGGCAAGCACCGCGAGAAGCTCACGTCCTTCGAGCTGGCGCTGCGGTCGGCCGGCATCGCCGCCTGCAATCTGGTTCGCGTGTCGAGCATCTTTCCGCCCGGCTGCCGCATCATGTCGCGCAGCGAGGGCATCAAGCGCCTCAAGCCCGGGCAGGTCACCTTCGTCGTGATGTCCGAGGCGGCCACGCGCGAGCCGCACCGGCTGATCGCGGCCACCGTCGGTGTCGCCATCCCGCGCGACAACAAGCTCTACGGCTACCTGTCCGAGCACCACAGCTTCGGCGAGAACGAAGATACGGCCGGCGACTACGCCGAAGAGCTCGCCGCCGAGATGCTGGCGACCACGCTCGGCCTCGAATTCGATCCCGACAAGAGCTGGGACGAGAAGAAAGAAGTGTACCGGCTCTCCAACCAGATCGTCCGCACGCAGAACGTCACGCAGACCGCCGTCGGCGACAAGAAAGGCCTCTGGACCACCGTCGTCGCCGCCGCCGTGCTCGTCGGGTGAGACAGGGCCGAAGCCCTGTCCGCCGAACCTGATATCAGACACCGCGCCCGCGCGCTACGCTAGCCATCGGCGCCGGTATCGTGCACCATCAGGGCTGTAACATGCGCGGATGCGCATTATCGTCGTCTTCGCGGTCCTGTTTCGTCCTTTGCCATTCCCGCTCTCGACCGGCGCCCAGACCTTCGGCGGCGTCGGCTCGCGCGCCGAGGGCATGGGCGGCGCGTTCGTCGCCGTCGCAGACGACGCGAGCGCCGTCTACTGGAACCCGGCGGGCCTCCTGGCCGACCGGGTCGACCTTCGATCTTCAGGTCGTCGCGTCGGCGACAAGGCTCGACGGTCTTCTGTCGGCGCCGCCCTGCCGGTCTTCGGCCTGAGCTACTACCGGGACCCACCAGGCCGCCCGTTTACCTACAGTTTCACGCCTCGCCTGACCGACAAAACGAGGGATCGGGAGAGGTGCCGATCCGCACGCTCACGACCACGAACATCGGCGTCACAGTCGTGCAAACCATTGTAACTGGGCTGGTTGTAGGCACGACGATCCGGATTGGTGAGCGGCGGGGTCGAGGCTGCCGAAGGCCGGACGACCGTCGATTTCGATGCAGGGGCCATGGTGTCGGCCTGGGACATCAGGTTCGGCGTTGACGGCCAGGAACCTCCGGGAGCCGAGTTCGAGGCGGAGTCTGGGCCGGTGTCGCATGAAGCGGCAGGTTCGAGTCGGGCGTCGCGCTGGCGCCGCGGTCGGCGCCGACGGGGGTGCATGGGCCGTTTTCGCTGGCGTTCGACGCCGATTCACGACGACGCCCGGTGCCGTTCGGGCGACAGGCGCGGAGGCGGCGGTCGGCGGGGAGTACTGGCTGGCGCAGGGCTGGTCGGGGTTCGCGGCGGGTGTGCGCTGGAGCACGCTGGAGCGACTCGATCCGTGCGCTTTCCGGCGGATTGACGGTGAGGCTGCCGAAGTTCGCTGTATGTCGAAGGTCATGTGACCAAAGCCGAATGAATCGGACGAGATGGTGTGGGGATATTGGCGGCGCGATTAACATTTTAGGTCAGTAATTGACAATTAATGTCATAATCATGAACTTCCAGTCATGGCCGTTCGCATCGGCGAACTTCTTCTCAAAGAGAAGCGCATCACCCCGGAGCAGCTCCAGGAGGCCTTGAACTATCAGAAGGCCAATGGGGGGAAGCTCGGCTTCAACCTGGTCAAGCTCGGCTTCGTCAAGGACGAGGAGATCACCGCGCTGCTCAGCAAGCAGTACGGCGTGCCGTCGATCAACCTCGCGCAGTTCGAGATCGACCCGGCGGTCATCAAGCTGATTCCGGCCGAGACCGCCCAGAAGTACCAAATCATCCCGCTCAGCCGCTCGGGCGCCACGCTCACGATCGCGATGACGGATCCCGACCAACGTGTTCGCCATGGACGACATCAAGTTCATGACGGGCTACAACGTCGAGCCGGTCGTGGCGTCGGAGACGGCGGTCGGCGAGTCGATCGACGCGGTACTACGCGCTCGCGCAAGCCGGCCGCCGCGGGCGGCAGCGGCGGCCTGCGGCGGCGGCAGCGCGCTCGAGATGGCCGACCAAGTCGATCGAGGAGATGACTCGATCGCGGGCGCCGACGACGTCGAGGTGCTCGCAGGACCTCGAGGAGATCAGCGCCGAGTCGCTCGAGAAGCAGGGCGGCGAAGCGCCGGTCATCAAGCTCGTCAACGTCGTGCTGATGTCGGCCATTCAGAAGGGCGCGAGCGACATTCACATCGAGCCGTACGAGAAGGAATTCCGCGTCCGCTACCGCATCGACGGCATTCTCTACAACATCATGGCGCCGCCGATGAAGATGCGCGACGCGATCACCTCGCGCATCAAGATCATGGCGAAGCTCGACATCGCCGAGAAGCGCCTGCCGCAGGACGGCCGCATCAAGATCCGCTTCGCCGACAACGGCAAGTCGAAGGACATCGACTTCCGCGTCTCGTGCCTGCCGACGCTCTTCGGCGAAAAGATCGTCATGCGTCTGCTCGACAAAGACAAGCTGATGCTCGACATGACGAAGCTCGGCTTCGAGCAGGAGTCGCTCGCGCAAGTTCGAGGCCGCGATTCAGCAAGCCGTGGGGCATGGTGCTCGTCACCGGGCCCGACCGGCAGCGGCAAGACGAACACGCTCTATTCGTCGATCGCGCAAGATCAACACGCCCGAAACCAACATCATGACGGCGGAAGATCCGGTCGAGTTCAACCTGCCCGGCATCAACCAGGTGCAGGTGCGCGAGAACATCGGCCTGAACTTCGCCGCGGCGCTGCGCTCGTTCCTGCGCCAGGACCCCAACATCATCCTGGTCGGCGAAATCCGCGACTTCGAGACGGCGGAAATCGCGGTCAAGGCCGCGCTCACCGGCCACCTCGTGCTGTCCACGCTGCACACCAACGACGCGCCGAGCACGATCAACCGGTTGATGAACATGGGCATCGAGCCGTTTCTCGTGGCGAGCTCGGTGAACCTGATTTGCGCGCAGCGGCTCGTGCGCCGCATCTGCGCCAACTGCAAGGTCGAGCACCCGATGCCGGCGCAGGCGCTCGTGCAGGCGGGCTTCTCGGCCGAGGACGCCAAGACCGTCGTGCCGATGAAAGGGCAACGGCTGCGAGAAGTGCAACAACACCGGCTACAAGGGCCGCGTCGGCCTCTACGAAGTGATGGAAATCACCGACGAGCTGCGCGAGCTGGTGCTGGTCGGCGCCTCGGGCCTCGAGCTGCGGCGCAAGGCGATCGAGGAAGGGATGCTCACGCTGCGCGCGAGCGGCCTTCGTAAAGTCAAGGACGGTCTGACGACGATAGAAGAGGTAGCGCGGGAGACGGTGAAGTAAGGGCTCAGGGCTAAGGGCTGAGGGCAAGAGGTTGATGCCATGATCTGCCTAAGCCTGACAGCGAAGGGACCAAATGCCGCCAACATTGCCGGAATTGCTCAAGATGACCGTCGACATGCGAGGGCTCGGACCTCCACCTGGCGACCAACACGCCGCCGCAGGTGCGCGTCCACGGCAAGCTGCAGCCGCCTGGAGATGCCGGATCTGACGCCGACCGAGACCAAGCAGCTCGCCTACAGCGTCATGACCGACGCGCAGAAGAAGCGCTTCGAGGAGACGCTCGAGCTCGACTTCTCGTTCGGCATCCGCGGCATCGCGCGGTTCCGCTCGAACGTCTTCAACCAGCGCGGCGCGGTCGGCGCCGTCTACCGGCTGATTCCCGAGCAGATCAAGGGCTTCAAGGATCTCGGCCTGCCGCAGGTGCTCGCGACGCTGGCCGAGCGGCCGCGCGGGCTCGTGCTGGTCACCGGGCCGACCGGCAGCGGCAAGTCGACGACGCTGGCCGCGATGCTCGACAAGATCAACGACGAGCGCAACGAGCACATCCTGACCATCGAGGATCCGATCGAGTACATCCACCAGCACAAGGGCTGTCTGGTGAACCAGCGCGAAGTGCACAGCGACACGCAGGGCTTCGCCGAAGCGCTGCGCGCCGCGCTCCGCGAAGACCCGGACATCGTCCTGATCGGCGAGTTGCGCGACCTCGAGACGACCGAAGTCGGCGCTGCGCATCGCCGAGACGGGACACTTGACGTTCGGCACGCTGCACACGAACTCGGCGGCGCAGACGATCAACCGCATCATCGACATGTTCCCGGCGCACCAGCAGTCGCAGATCCGCACGCAGCTGTCGCTCGTGCTCGAAGGCATCGTCTGTCAGGCGCTGCTGCCGAAGATCGGCGGCGGCCGCGTGGTCGCGCTGGAGATTCTGGTGCCGACGCCGGCGATCCGGAACCTGATCCGCGAGGACAAGATCCACCAGATCTACTCGTCGATGCAGGCCGGCCAGGAGAAGCTCGGCACGCAGACGTTCAACCAGTCGCTCGCGACGTTGTACCTGAGCAAGCAGATCACGCTCGAAGCGGCGCATCGGCGCGTCGTCCCTGAAGGACGAGCTCGAGCGACATGATCACGCGCGGCGTGGGCGTGGTGCAGGGGGCCGGGCTCGGCCGCGCCCGGCATGCCGGGCGATGCCGCGGCCGGCCGATGCACGGTGGGATAGCGGTAGGGCACGGCAGATCGCTAGCCGTACGCGAAGTCAGCGAAGGAACAAAGTCATGCCGACATTTGCCTTTTCGGGCCGCACGCGCGGCGGCGAGACCGTCAACGGCGAGCGGATCGCCGACACGCTGGACGCCGCCGTCGCGGCGCTGCGGCGCGAGCAGATTCTCGTCACGCGGATCACGCCGACCAAGGAGAAGGCCGGCGGCGGCGCGCCAAGAAGGGCAAGCTCGGCAAGAAGGTCAACTCCAAGAACATCGCGGTGTTCACCCGCCAGTTCTCCGTCATGATCGACGCGGGCCTGCCGCTCGTGCAGTGCCTCGAGATTCTGGGCAACCAGGAAGAAGACAAGAACTTCGCCGAGACGATTCTCGCGACCCGATCGGACGTCGAGAGCGGCGCCTCGCTCGCCGACGCGATGAAGAAGCATCCGAAGGTGTTCGACCCGCTGTTCACGAACATGATCGCCGCCGGCGAGGCCGGCGGTATTCTCGACACGATTCTCAAGCGGCTCGCGACCTACATCGAAAAGGCCGTCAAGCTGAAGGCGCAGGTCAAGTCCGCGATGATCTACCCGATCGCGGTCATCGTCATCGCCGTGCTCGTGGTCGGCGTCATTCTGTGGAAGGTCATTCCGACGTTCGCCGTCGCTGTTCGCGGGCCTGGGCGCCGACGCTGCCGCTGCCGACGCGCATCGTCATCGGGCTCAGCAACTTCCTCGTCAGCTTCATGCCCTTCATCATCGTCGGCATCGTCGCCATCTGGTTCGGCCTTCAAGTCGTACTACGGCACCACGAGCGGCAAGTACGCAGATCGACGGCATCACGCTGAAGATGCCGGTGCTCGGCCTGATGATGCGCAAGATCGCCGTCGCGCGGTTCTGCCGCACGCTGGCCACGCTGCTCAGTTCGGGCGTGCCCATTCTCGACGGCCTCGAGATTACCGCGCGGACGTCGGGCAACTCCGTCGTCGAAGAAGCCATCCTCGTCACGCGCAAGAGCATCGAGCGCGGCGAGACGATTTCGGCGCCGCTGAAGGAGACGGGCGTGTTTCCGCCGATGGTGACGCAGATGATCGCGGTCGGCGAAACGACGGGCGCGCTCGACACCATGCTCTCGAAGATCGCCGACTTCTACGAGGAAGAAGTCGACACGGCGGTGGCCGGCCTGCTGACGCTGCTCGAGCCGATCATGATCGCGTTCCTCGGCGGCGTCGTCGGCGGCATCGTCATCGCGATGTATCTGCCGATCTTCGACCTGATCAGCCAGCTGGCGGGATAAGGACGAGCGTGGCGGAGCGCGACCTTCGTCGCAAACTCTTCTGGCTGATTGCCATTCGCGTCGGCATCAGCACGCTGCTGCTCGGCTCGGCGGTCTTCGTCCAGCTGACGGCGCCCGGCACGTTTCCGGGCGAGCCGCTGTTCCTGCTCATCGGCGCGACGTATGCGCTGAACATCCTCTGGGCGCTCACGCTGAAATGGGCGGAGCGGTTCAGATGGATGGTCGACGTCCAGCTGGCCTGCGACGCGCTGATCGTCTCGGGCTTCATCGCGGTCATCGGGCGGCATCACGAGCTATTTCGCCGCGCTCTACGTGCTGCCGATCGCGGCCGCCAGCAGCGTGCAGTTCCGCCGTGGCGGCATGATGATCGCCACGCTGAGCGCGCTGCTCTACGTCGGCATCGTGCTCACGCAGTATTTCGGACTGGCCGATCTGCTCGGCGTGCCGTTTCTCGAGCACCAGGGCACGCTGCCGCCGCTCCGCATCGTGGCGTACATGACGGGGCTCAACGTCTTCCTGTTCTTCTCGATCGCCTTTCTCAGCGGCTCGCTGGCCGATCGGCTGCAGCGCGCCGGCATGCGGCTCGAGCGCGCAGTCGAACGAGATCGCCGACCTGCAGGCGTTCAACCAGCACGTCATCGACAGCCTGGCGAGCGGGCTCGCGACGACCGATCCGCAGGGACGCATCGTGACCTTCAATCGCGCGGCCGAAGCGATCACCGGCCACACGGCGCTGGCGGTCGTCGGCCGGCAGATCGAGGAGGTCCTCGACCTGCCGCCCACGGTGGCCTCCGAGCTCATCAGTCTCGCCGGGCCGGGCCGCGGCCGCCGCGTCGAAAGCCCGTTCGTGACCGGCGATGGACGTCAGATCGAGCTCGGCTTCACCGCGACGCAGTTGCAGCACGCCGACGGCAACGCCGGCCTGCTGTTCGCGTTTCAGGACGTCACCGACATCAAGAAGCTCGAGCGGGACGCCCGCCTGCGGCAGCGGCTCGCGGCGGTCGGCGAAATGGCCGCCGGCATCGCGCACGAGATTCGCAATCCGCTGGCCTCGATGTCGGGATCGATTCAGATTCTCCGCCAGGAGCTGCCGCTCACCGAAGAGCAGGCGCAGTTGATGGATATCGTGCTGCGCGAATCGGAGCGCCTGAACGACACCATCCGCTCGTTTCTGGCGTACGCGCGGCCGCAGCGGTTTTCGATCGCGCGGCTCGACGTCCGCCGGGTCTTGAACGACACGGCGCTGCTGCTGAGAAACAGCTCGGAGCTGCACGACGGGCATGTGATTGACGTCCAGGTGCCGGCGAGCGAAGTGCCGTTCGAGGCCGACGAAAACCAGATCAAGCAGATCGTCTGGAACCTGGCGACCAACGGCCTGCGGGCGATGCGGACCGGCGGGCGTCTGACGCTTGGCGCGCGCATCGAATCGGCGGACGAGGGCGCGAACGAACTGGTCGTGCTCGAGGTGTCGGACGAGGGCGTGGGGATTCCGGCCGACGAGCTCGACGCCATCTTCCAGCCGTTTCGCGGCAACTTCGCGAAAGGTACGGGTCTGGGGCTGGCGATCGTGCACCGGATCGTCAGCGATTACAGCGGCGAAATTCAGGTGAGCTCGACGCCGGGAAAGGGCACGACCGTCAGCGTGCGTCTGCCGGCTCGTGTGCCGACCGCGCGCCTAGTCGGCGTGCGATGAATCAACGAATACTGTGTCCCTGAACAAAGAACTCGACGACGCCGAACCCGGAACGGGAAGCCCGGAATCCGCGAGCCAGCGCCGCGCGCCTGCTCGTCGTGGACGACGAGCGGTCGATGCGCGAGCTGCTGTCGATCGTGCTGCGCCGCGAGGGCTACGACGTCGCCCTCGCCGAAAACGGCCACAAGGCGATCGACGAGCTCGAGCGCGGCCGCTTCGACCTGCTCATCTCCGACATCAAGATGCCCGACATGAGCGGCGTCGAAGTGCTGCGGGCCGCCAAGCGGATCGATCAGGACATGCTCGGCATCATGATTACCGCCTTCGCGTCGGCCGACACCGCCATCGAAGCGATGCGGCTGGGAGCCCACGACTACCTCAGCAAGCCGTTCGACGTCGACGAGCTGAAGATGAAGGTCCGCAACGCCCTCGAGCAGCGCCGCCTCCGGCAGGAGAACGTGCTGCTGAAGCGGGCGCTCGGCACGAGCCACCAGTTCGCCAACATCGTCGGGCGCAGCGAGAAGATGCTCGCGGTCTTCAAGCTCATCGAGCAGATCGCCCGCACCGACAGCACGGTGCTCGTGACCGGCGAATCGGGCACCGGCAAGGAATGGGTGGCGCGCGCCATCCACTTCTATTCGCTGCGGCGCGATCGTCCGTTCGTCGCGCTCAACTGCGGCGCCCTGCCCGAAACGCTCCTCGAATCGGAGCTGTTCGGCCACATGAAAGGCGCGTTCACGGGCGCCAGCGTCAACAAGAAGGGGCTCATCGAGTCGGCGGAGAAGGGGACGTTGTTCCTCGACGAAATCGGCGAGATGAACCCGATGATGCAGGTGAAGCTGCTGCGCGTGCTGCAGGAGCGGAAGTTCCGCCGGCTCGGCGGCGTCGAAGAGCTCGAGGCGGCGATGCGCGTCATTGCGGCCACCAACCAGGATCTCACCAGGATGGTGGCCGACGGCAGGTTCCGCGAAGATCTGTTCTATCGCATCAACGTCATCCCGATACAACTGCCGCCGCTCCGGGAGCGCGGCGAAGATATTCCGCTGCTGGCGGAATACTTCCTGTCGAAGTATCGTGATCAGATGGGCAAGGACATTCACGGCCTCTCGCAGGAGTCGATGGATCTCCTCGATGCCTATGAGTGGCCCGGCAACATCCGGGAGCTCGAAAATGTCATCGAGCGGGCCGTCGCCCTCGAGAAGAGCCAGATGGTGCTGCCCGAAAGCCTGCCCGAGCACATCGTGCGGCGCGTGCCGAAGGGGCCCGCGGCCGCGGGTCTTCTTCCCGAGTCGGGCTTCAATCTCGAGGAGCACGTCGAGGGGCTGGAACGGGAATATATCGCGCAGGCGCTGGTCCGTGCGGGTGGCGTGCAGGTACGCGCGGCCGAGTTGCTCGGGATGACCTTCCGATCGTTCCGCTACTACGTCAAGAAATACAATTTGAAATGATGCGGTTGCCCGCACGCGGCGACAGGCCGATGGCGTTCGCCCTCCTGGCGCTTTCGCTGGTCTATCTCTGGTTCTTCGTACCACGAGGCTGGATTCCGCACGACGAAGGCATGCTGGGCCAGTCGGCCGAGCGAGTGCTTGCGGGCGGGCTGCCTCACATCGACTACGAGGAGCCCTATACCGGCGGGCTGACGTGGATGCACGCGGCGGTGTTCAAGCTGGCCGGCATCGATCTTCTGTATCTGCGGTGGCTGCTGTTTGCAGGAGCGGTGGCCGCGCAGATGCTCATCTACCTCATCCTCAGGCGTTATCTGGAACCTGTGGGTGCTGCCATTGGTGCATGGGTGGCGCTCGGCTGGAGTTTCCCCAACTACTTTGCGGCGCTACCCTCGTGGTGGCTGCTCGTCTGCGCCCTGGCGTGCACATGGTCGTTCGTGCGCTATGTCGACACCGGGCGTCCGATCGACGCGGCCGCTGCCGGTCTTGCCGCCGGAATGTCCATCCTCATCAAGCAGACCGGACTGTACGTGCTGATGGCGCTCGTCATGGCGCTGGTCTATGCCCCTGGCGGGGAGCGTGAGTCCGAACAGCCCTCGCGCCGGGAGCGGGTTCCTGCCGTCGCGGTGGCCGTTGCCGGAATCGTGCTGGCGTTCTGGATTCTCAGAGCACGTCTGTCGATCTCCGATCTGTTGTACCTGCTTCTGCCCATTGGCGCGTGCTGCCGGCTGTTGTTTTCGACTGGCGACAACGGTGCGCAGACCGGATCGCAGAATCTTCTTCGCGGACTGGTGCCGGCGCTTGCCGGCGCTGCCGTCCCGCTGGTGTGCTTCGTCGCACCGTATGTTCTCGATGGGCAGGTCGGCGCGTTGATCTACGGCGCGTTCGTGCTGCCGCAGCGACGCGTGCAGTTCGCAAGCTTCGAGATGCCGCCGGCGCACTGGATCTTCGCCGGTCTCCCGCTCCTGTGGGCTGTCGCTCCGGTGCCACCACTCGCTCGATGGCCACTGCGAGGCTGGTGGCCGTCGGCGATTGTCCTCTCCCTGGCAGCGGCTGCTCTGGCCGTGCGTGGCCTCTACAGTCCATCCGTCTACCAACTGATCTGGCAGTCGGCTCGTGGCGTGGCCGCGCTCCTGCCTGTGGCGATTTGTGCGGTGCTCGCGCTGCCACGTGTGCAGGACGCGAAGGAACGGCGGATTCTCTTCGGGATCGCCGCGATGCTCGCCTGGGCTTCGCTCGTGCAGTTTCCGTTCAGCGCGCCGATCTATTTCTGCTACGTCACCCCGTTGGCCGTCGTGTCCGCGGTGGCCCTGGCCGGCAATGCCGGCGTGGCCACGCGTCCCGCTTTGCCGGCGGCAGCCGTGCTGCTGCTGGTCTTCGCGCTTGCGAGCATGAACCGAGGCTACGTCTACAACCTCGGGGTGGTGCACGAGGTGATGGCACCGACCGTGCCGCTCGAGCTCGAACGGGCGAGCCTTCGAGTGGGCGAGCCCGACGCGGTGATGTACCAGCGCCTCATGAAACTGATCGCGGCACGCCTCGGCGACGGCCAGCTCGTCGCCGGCCCGGACGCCCCGGAGGTGTACTTCCTGACCGGCCGTTTCAGCCCATCGGGCACGCTGTTCGATTTCTTCGACGATCACGGTTCTCTGGAGGGTGGAACGAACGATCTGCCGGGATGGCAGACCGCGCGCGTCGTCGTGCTGAACCACAGCCGCCGGTTCTCGCTCGGACCATCAACCGCGTTTGCGGCCAGGGTCCGGGAAGAATTTCGGCATTCGAGGGCCATCGGCACCTTTGAAGTGAGGTGGCGATGATGGCCCGCGTCGGCGTCGCGCTGACGGTTGGCCTGCTACCGCTCTCGATCTATGTGCTTCGCCTCAATGGCGTGGCCGGCATGATGGTCGACGATGGGTGGTACGTGATGCTCGCGCGGATGCTGGCCCGCGGGGAAGGGTATACTGGCTGATCAGTTCGCCGTTCGATCACATTCTGCCGCTGTATCCGCCGGGCTTGCCCGCGCTCCTTCTCGATCGGGTTCCGGCTGTCCCCCGAATTTCCAGCCAATGTCTGGCTGCTGAAGAGCCTGTCGGTGGCCGCCATGCTCGGCGTCTCGTGGCTGAGCTATGTCTACCTCCATCGGGATCGTGAGTTGCCGCGTGCGATCGCCGCGTGCGCGGCGTCGGCGATTGCCACGACGCCGGCGCTCGTCTTTCTCGCGACGTCGACGCTCATGACCGAATGCGTGTTCACCTTCGCCGTGCTGAGCAGCGTCCTCGTCGTGCAGCGCGCCGTCAATGCGCCGACACCCGATCGCGCGTTGCGGCTGGCGGCGTTCGCGGCGGTGCTCGCGGCATCGGCGATGCTGATTCGCTCGGCGGGCGTCGCCGTCGTGGTGGCGTCGGGACTCTTCCTGCTGAAGGAGCGCCGCTGGCAATGCGCGGCCTGTTTTGCCGTGGTGGCCGCGGTCTGTCTGCTGCCATGGACGACCTATGCGCGCACGCACGCCCCGACGCCGGCGCAGCAGGACGCGCACCGTGGCTCGATTGTGTACGGGTATACCGACCAGTTGTGGATGCGATGGGCCGGCGCGCCGATATCCGGCACGATCACGCCGCGCGATCTTCCCGCCCGTGTCGCCGACCAACGCCTTTGATATCGCGGGCCGCAGCGTCGCCGGTATTTTCGTGCCGACAATCTTTCGCGGCAGCGCTGAAAGCGGCGAGGAAGTCGTCGCCCTCGGCGGCGTTGTCTCGTTCATGTCGGCCAGCATGGGCAGCGCCGACTGGAACCGCCATGATATCGCTCGCGATCAGCGCCCTGCTGCTGGCCGGGTTCATCGCGAAGGCTCGAGAGCGCATCACGGTCGCGGAAATTCTGACGCCGATCGCGCTCACGATCGTCCTCTTGTGGCCGTTCTGGACGTTCAGGTTCGTCCTGCCGCTGACACCCTTTCTGATGACGTACCTGCTCGCCGGCCTGCAGGTGGTCGCGGCGCGTGTGTCTCCCGCAGCCGGCGCCCAACGCGCGCTGCCCGTCCTCAGGATCGCGCTCCTCTCGATTCTGGGACTCCATGTCTACGACCATGCGGCGTACCTGCTGGCCGCGCGCGACGCCGGGTCGATTGATTGGATCGCCGATGCCGAGGATGCCGATCGCACGCTGGCCTGGGTGCGGACGCACGTGCCGCGTGACGCGATTGTTGCGAGCACAAATCCAGCGCTCGTCTATCTCCAGACTGGTCTGCGATCCGTCACGCTCGATCACGTGACGAGCAACTGGGCGCACTGGCGGCAGCGAGGCGTGCGCTATCTCGTCTGTCTTCTTCCGCTCGATGTTCCGTCAACGCCAGTTGCGGGCGAGCATCGCGTGGTGTTTCGTTCCGCTCGTCGATTGTGGGTCGTGGAAATCGACCCGAAGCATTTCTCAAATTGACAAATAGTGACAAGCGAAAGTGACAACGTTTGTCATTTTGCGTTGGCGTCTGGTAAAATCAATAGTTCATCGAAGTCCCGTAACGCCCTATTAAATCAAGCAGATACAGAGCCTCGGCGCGCAGGGTTTGGAGCTGGTATGGGTGTTGCCATTAGACCAGGCGTCCCGACGGCGCGCTTGGCCGTCGATGCGTAACTCATCACGGCTGAGCGCCGTAACAAGGAGAGAGAGATGCGAACCGGAAACAACAAGGGCTTCACACTGATCGAGCTGCTGATCGTCGTGGCCATCATCGGCATCATCGCGGCGATTGCGGTCCCCGGCCTGCTTCGCGCCCGTATCGCGGGCAACGAGGCGTCGGCCATCGGATCGATGCGCGCCATCAGCAGCGCGAACCTGAACTGGATGACCAACTGCGCCGGCGGCCGCGGATATGCGGACGGCCTGGACGACCTCGGCATCCCGCCGACCTCGGGCGGGCAGCCCTTCATCAGCCCGGACCTGTCGGCGACCGGCACGATCAGCAAGAGCGGCTACAACATCACGTACGCGGCGGTCGGCACGGCGATCACGGGCATCACGACCTGCTCGTCGGTGACCGCGGCGACGCCGTTCTACGAGGCGTTCGGAGCCCCCTCGGCGCCGAACACGACCGGCGTGCGTTACTTCGGCATCAACGAGAACAACACGGTGTTCGAGGACGGGGACTCGAGCCCGGCGGCGGTGACGTTCAACGCGACGTCGCGCGCGGCGACGAACGGCACGGCCCTGAAGTAAACGCGCACACGATTGAGCCGGGCACCGCGTCGAGTCGCTGTGCCCGGCTTTTTTCAGGCGCAAATCTGTCAGACAGCGATGCGCTGTCACAAGGAGACTCACATGCGAACCGGAAACAACAAGGGCTTCACGCTGATCGAGCTGCTGATCGTCGTGGCCATCATCGGCATCATCGCGGCAATTGCCGTCCCCGGTCTGCTTCGCGCCCGTATCGCGGGCAACGAAGCGTCGGCCATCGGGTCGATGCGCGCCATCAGCAGCGCGAACCTGAACTGGATGACCAACTGCGCCGGCGGCCGCGGATATGCGGACGGCCTGGACGACCTCGGCATCGCCGCCGACCTCGGGCGGGCAGCCCTTCATCAGCCCCGACCTGTCGGCGACCGGCACGATCAGCAAGAGCGGCTACGACATCACGTACGCGGCGGTCGGCACGGCGATCACGGGCATCACGACCTGCTCGTCGGTGACCGCGGCGACGCCGTTCTACGAAGCGTTCGGGGCCCCCTCGGCGCCGAACACGACCGGCGTGCGTTACTTCGGCATCAACGAGAACAACACGGTGTTCGAGGACGGGGACTCGAGCCCGGCGGCGGTGACGTTCAACGCGACGTCGCGCGCGGCGACCAACGGGACGGCACTGAAGTAAACCACCGATAGAGCACGAAGCGACTGACAGGAGGACGGGTTCATGCGCGGCCATGGTGACAAGGGATTCACGCTAATCGAGTTGCTGATTGTCGTGGCCATCATTGGCATCATCGCGGCTATCGCAGTGCCCGGCCTCCTTCGCGCTCGTATTGCCGGCAACGAAGCGTCGGCTATCGGATCGATGCGGGTCATCAACAGCGCCAACCTGAACTGGATGACCAACTGTGCGGTCGGCCGCGGGTATGCGGACGGCCTCGACGACCTCGGCATCCCGCCGAGCAGCGGCGGCCAGCCGTTCATCAGCCCCGACCTCTCGGCGACGGGGACGATCTCCAAGAGCGGCTACGAGTACACCTATGCCGCCGTCGGTACCGCCATTACGGGGCTGACGACCTGCTCGACGGTGACCGCGGCCACGCCGTTCTACGAGGCGTTTGCCGGCGCCGGCCGCGCCGAATACGACGGGGGTCCGGTTCTTCGGCACCAATGAAAACCAGACGTTGTTCGAAGACGCTGATACGAGCCCCGTCGGCCGTGACGTTCAACGCCACCACCCGTGCCGCCACCAACGGCACCGTCGTGAAGTAGACGCCGCCAGGCCCTTCAGAACTCAACGACTTTCGGCCGAGCAGCCGATAATAGTAGGGGCATGCTCGCGATTCGCACGGAGAACCTCACCAAGGACTTCCGGGTCGGGTTCTGGCGCCCGAGGCCCTATCGCGCCCTCGACCGCTTGAACCTCGAGGTCGCCCAGGGCGAGACCTTCGGGTTTCTCGGCCCCAACGGGGCCGGCAAGACGACTACCCTCAAACTGCTGATACAGCTGATTTTTCCGACGTCAGGCTCGCGCTGAAATTCTGGGAAAACCTGTCGGCGACGTCGGCGTCAAGCGGCGCATCGGCTATCTTCCCGAGAGCCCGTACTTCTACGACTACCTGACAGCCGAGGAGCTGCTGACCTATTTTGCCGACCTTCTGGGGTACGGCGGCCGGGAGCGAACCGAGCGCGTCTCTGCGCTGCTCGACGAGGTGGGCATCGCCGGAGAGCGGCGCATGCAGCTCCGGAAGTTCTCGAAGGGCATGCTCCAGCGCGTCGGCATCGCGCAGGCCCTGCTGAACGATCCCGAGGTGGTGTTTCTCGACGAGCCGATGTCGGGGCTCGATCCGCTCGGCCGGCGCGAAGTGCGCAACCTGATTCTCAGTCTGCGCGATCGCGGATGCACCGTGTTCTTCAGCTCGCACGTGCTGTCGGATGCGGAAGCGTTGTGCAACCGTGTCGCCATCATGGCGGGGGGCAGGCTCGTCGCGAGCGGCCGCATCGCCGACCTCCAGGCGTTTCAGGCGCATGGCTGGGAGCTCGTCGTGGGCAACCTCACCGCCGACTCGCTCGAACGTCATCGCGCGCGCGTGCGGTCGCGTGACGCCGCTCGGTCACGATCGGTATTCGCTGGAGCTGCCGCTCGAGCCCGCGCCCGAGCTGCTGTTGCGCGATCTGATCGCGGCCGGCGCGCACCTCGTCTCGCTGAACCCGATGCGCGAGACGCTCGAAGATTTCTTCATCAAGAAGGTCGGGGAGCAGCCGGGCTCGCGCTTTGTCGACGACAGCCCGGCCAAGGCATCGTAGATGAGGGTCATCCGCACCATCGCCATCAGCGTGTTCAGGGAGTCGGTCCGCGACAAGGTCCTGTACAACCTCGTGTTTTTCGCGGTGTTCCTGATTGGCGTGTCGTACCTGCTGAGCCAGCTCACGGCCGGGCAGGACGTCAAGATCATCAAGGATCTCGGTCTGGCCGCGATGTCGCTGTTCGGCCTGTTCATCGCCGTGTTCATCGGCATTGGCCTGGTGTCAAAGGAAGTGGAGAAGCGCAGCATCTACGCGCTGCTCGCCAAGCCCATCACGCGCCAGCAGTTCGTTGTCGGCAAGTACTGCGGCCTCGTGTTCACGCTCCTGGTGAATCTGGCCATCATGACGGTGGCCTACTACGCCGTGCTCGGCGCCGTCGCCTGGATCGGCGGCGCCTGGTTCCGGCCGCAATGGGGCGCGCCGGCCCTCGACCCCGCGCTGCTGAAAGCGATCGCGATGATTTTCCTGCAGCTGGCGATCGTGACCGCGCTGGCGCTCTTCTTTTCGACCTTTTCGAGCCCGATGCTGTCGGCCGCGCTGACGTTCGGTCTGTACGTCGTGGGCCACTTCAACGCGGACCTGAAAAATTTCGAAGCGGTCGTCGATTCGAAGCCCGTCGTGTTTATCGCGCGGGCGCTGTACTACCTGCTGCCGAACCTCGCGCCGCTCGACATCAAGAATGAGGTCGTCCATGCCGTGCCGGTCGCCGGCGGGCTACCTCATGCTGAACACGGCGTATGCGCTCGTCTACATCGCCATCCTCGTGTCGTCGGCGACGTTCATCTTCATGCGGAGAGACTTCAAGTGACGTCGCGGAGGCAGGTCGTCAAGTTCGTCGCTGCCCTTGTGGTGTTGCTCGTGCTCGTCGTGGCCGTGCAGGTCGTCCGTGAACGCGCGTACGCCTTCAACCCGGTCGAAGAGGATGTCCTCTACGTCCGATCGGGTGAAGTGATGAAGCGGGCCTCACTCTCCTACGACGCGGTGATGGCCGACGTGTATTGGATTCGCGCGCTGCAGCACTTCGGCCGGCGAGCGCCAGAAGGCACCCGCGGACCGCCGTTTCGATCTGCTGTATCCGCTGCTCGATCTCACGACGACGCTCGATCCGCTGTTTACCGTCGGCTACCGGTTCGGTGCGATCTTCCTTGCCGAGCCGCAGCCGGGCGGCGCCGGCCGTCCCGACCAGGCCATCGCGCTGCTGCAGAAGGGCATCGCGTCCGATCGGGCGAAGTGGGACTACTACCAGGACATCGGGTTCATCTACTACTGGCACCTGCACGACTACGAACACGCGGCCGAGTGGTTCCGGCGCGGCGGCGATGTGCCGGGCGCGCCCTGGTGGCTTCGCACCTACGCGGCCGTCATGCTCACACGGGGCGGCGATCGTCAGGCATCGCGAAGCATGTGGATCCAAATCGGTCAAACCGAGGACCAGTGGCTTCGGAGCACGTCCCAGATGCGGCTGGCACAGCTCGACGCGCTCGATCAGATCGACACGCTCGGGAAGATCGTGGCCGAGTTCACGAAGAGAACGGGCCGGCGGCCACAGTCGTGGCAGGACGTGGGTGCCGCCGGACTCATACGTGGCGTGCCGCTCGATCCCTCGCGCATGCCGTACCAGCTCGACCCCGAAACCGGCGAAATCGGCGTCCGGCGCGAATCGCCGCTCTGGCCGCTGCCGACCGAGCCGGCGGCCGCACCCGAGCTGACGAACGCGGCGCCTCCGGTACCGCAAATGAGCGCTGCTCCTCGCCATCTACGTCACGATGCTCGGCACGGCGGTCGGCAGCTTCCTGAATGTCTGCATTCATCGGCTGCCCCTGGGGCTGTCGCTGGCCTGGCCCGGCTCTCACTGCCCGAGCTGTCGCGCGCCGGTCAAGCCGTACGACAACATTCCGATCGTGAGCTACCTGTGGCTGCGCGGACGATGCCGCAGCTGCAAGGCGCCGATCTCGATCAAGTACCCGATCGTCGAGCTCATCACGGGCGCGATGTTTCTGGGTGCGTTCCTTCTCTTCGATTCGCCGGTGCTGATTCAGCGGCTGCTGTTCGCCTGCGCGATGGTCGTGCTCTTCGTGGTCGATCTCGAGCACCGCATCCTGCCCGACGTCATCACGCTGCCCGGCATCGTCATCGGATTCCTGTTCAGCTTCTTCATGCCGCCGGGATGGGTCGACTCGCTCATCGGCATCATTGTCGGCGGCGGGTCGCTGTGGCTGCTGGGCGAGATCTACTTTCGCGTCCGCCATGAAGAGGGCATGGGATTCGGCGACGTGAAGATGCTGGCGATGATCGGCGCGTTTCTCGGCTGGAAGCTGATGCTCCTGACGCTCGTGCTGTCGTCGTTCATCGGCTCGATCGTCGGCGTGGCGATGATCGTGCTCCACCGGGGCGACATGAAATACGCGCTGCCGTTCGGGACGTTCCTGGCGCTCGGCGCCATCGCCGCCAGCACCGCCGGCGAGCCGCATCATCGCCTGGTACGCGTCCTTCTTCGTATGAATCGGCTCGGTCAGCGTCATCATCGTCCTGACGGCCATCGTCGCGGCGCTGATTGGCGTGCTGATGTTCGCCATGCTGCGGTTTTCGGCGGCGGCCCGCGACGCCCGCATGAGCCTTCGCGAGAACAAGACCGAAACCGCGTTTGTCACCGCCGCGCTGCACGACGCGCTGACCAAGCTGAAGGCGCAGGAGCGCGAGATGTCGGCGCGGGCCGAAGCGTCCGAGCGGCTCAGCGGCGAGATCGTCGAAAGCCTGACGTCGGGCCTGCTCGTCGTCGACAGCGACGGCCACCTTCGCATCCTCAATCCGGCCGGACGCCGCCTGCTGAACCGCGACGAGACGGCGATTGGGCCGCCAGTATCGCGAGGTGCTGCCCGAAGAGCTCGCGCAGGTCATCGAGGAATGCTTGACGGTCGGCACGCCGGTCGTTCCGGCGAACCGTTCAAGATCGGACAGGTCGGCGGCACCGGCCTACTTCGGTGTCAGCGTGTCGCCGTCTCGATGGCCGGGCCAGCCCCACGGCGCGATCTGCCTCTTCACGGATTTGACGCCGGTGTGGAAATGGAAGAGCAGCTTCGCCTGAAGGAGAGCCTCGCGCAGGTCGGCGAGCTGACCGCGGGCATCGCCCACGAATTCCGTAATGGCCTGGCGACGATTCATGGCTACGCGCGGCTGCTCGATTTCAAGGCGCTGCCCGCTTCCTATCATCCGCATCTTCGGGGCATCCGCCAGGAGACCGAAGCGCTCGGCGAAGTGGTGACCAACTTCCTCAACTTCGCCCGGCCCCAGCAGTTGATGCTCTCGCCGATCGATCTCCGCGCGGTGGCCGAGCGCGCCGCCGACGAAGTGCGAAGCGAGGCGCGCGGCGCATGGCGGCGACGTGGTCGTGAAAGGGGAGTTTCCGGTCATCGAAGGCGACGACGTGCTGCTGCGGCAGGCGTTCAGCAACCTGTTGCGGAATGCCGTCGAAGCGTGCGCCGACGCGTCGACGGCGCCGCAGGTGGTCATCGACGGGCGCCTCGAGCCGGGGCATGTCAGGGTGGTGGTCGAAGACAACGGGCCCGGGGTTGCCGTCGCCCGATCGGGAGCGCATTTTCAGGCCGTTCGTCACGACAAAGGGGCGCGGCACCGGCCTGGGGCTGGCGCTGGTGCAGAAAATCATCGTGACCCACAACGGCCGGATTCAGGTCGCGGCCGCGGCCGGCGGCGGCGCGAGCTTCCAGATCGTCCTGCCAACCTCCGGTTGACAATACCCCATCTACACGAGGCGGCGCGCCGTCTTGAAGTATCTGCGCCGCGACGTGGCAGTTTCTGCCACGTCGCGCGCGCGCCGCTCGAAAGCCCAGACCATTTACGCCGCGCGGCCGGAGCGCGCCTTGCACCAGTCCATCGCGTGCAGCGCGGCTTCTCGCTCGTCGAGACCATCATCGCGACCGGCCTCATCGTCGCGGCACTGGTGACGCTTGCCCAACTGCTGGCCATCGGCGTGCAGGCGGGCGCCGCCGCGCGCATCCGCACGACGTCGGCGCTCTTGGCCGGCCGCAAGATGGAAGAGCTGCGGGCGCGGACGTGGGAAGCCGTGCTCGGAGACGGTCGCGAGTCGGCCGAGTATTTCGACGGCCAGGGAAGTCGTGTGTGTGGGGACACGCCGATGCCGTGTGGGTCGGCGGCCTACGTCTGCCGATGGTCGGCCGAGCCGGCGGCGTTCAACGCGAACGTGCTCGTCATCGAGGTCGACGTGGCAGCCATCGCGCACGCGTGCGGGCAGTACGACGCTCGTCACCGCGAGGTCGCGAAAGCGATGATGCGCGAGCGCGGCTTTTCCCTCATCGAGCTCCTCGTCGCGATGGCCATCATGCTCGTCGCGATGGCGGCGATGTTCCGGTTGATCAATCCGGCCTCTGGAACGTTCGACGCGGAGCTCGAACGCATCGAGATGCAGCAGCGCGTGCGCGCGTCGGCCGACGCGATCTTCAACGAGGTGCTCGTGGCGGGCGCGGGTGCGGCGATTCCAGCGGTTGCGCCGTTTCGCCGGGGAGAACGGAATCCGGATGCCTTTGGCTCGGCGTACAGCGATCGTCTGTCGGTTGTCCTATGTGCCCCCCGACGCGGGACGTCGAGGATACGGCAACCGTCACCTTCTGGCTCCGGACGGATCCCGACGAGGGCACTCAACTGATGCGGTACGACGGACGGCAGAGTGACGTGCCGCTGGCCGACCACCTGTCGAGTCTTCGATTCGACTACTTTGGCGCCAACGGAGAGGCGATCGACCGCGGGCGATTCACGGATGGTCCCTGGCTGACTGGCGCGAGCGGGCAACCGTTCGACGCCGATCTGCAGGCGATACGGCGAGTCCGCATCACGCTTCGCGTCTCGCCCGTTCGCGTCATGCTGCGCACGCCCCTTCCCGATCGCGAGATGGCGATGGACGTGTCGCTGCGCAACCTGGATCGTCCATGATGCGCGCGTCGATCTCGCCGTCCGCGGAACGTGGCGTCGCGCTCGTCATCACAATCATGGCCGTCGCGCTGCTCTCGGCCCTGGGCTTGTCGCTCGCGATGATCGTCGATACGGAGACGAGAATCTCCGGTCAGTTTGCCGGCGGGCGCGAAGTGTTGTACGCCGCGGACGCCGCAATAGAGATCGCGGCGCAAGAGCTGGTTGGCGTTGGCGACTGGAATCTGCGTGCTGGCGGGCGAAGTGGTGTCGGCATTCGTCGACGGCGCGCCAACCGGACAGCGGGCGCTCGGCGGACGGCCGGCTGATCAGCTTGTCAGCCGCGACAGACCTGGCGAATGCCGAACCACGTCCGTGGGGTCCGAACAACCCGCAGTGGCGGCTGTTTGCGTTCGGCAGGTTTGGCCCCGGCGTATGTCATCGCGTGGGTGGCCGACGACCCGGCGGAAAACGACGGTGACGCCACCCGGGATGGCTCCGGCGAAGACAACCCTGGCGCCGGCATTCGTGGCCCTCCGCGCCGAGGCATTCGGCCTGGACGGGGCCCACAAGGTCCTCGAGGCGACCGTACGCCGCTTGTCGGAGGATCCTCTAAACCCTGGTATCGAAATGGTTTCCTGGCACGAAATCCGCTGAAATCCACGCTGAAGACCGCTGCGCGATCGGCCGATAAGATGAGGAGTATGCCCAAGTCTCATTACCTCCTTGGCCCGGCCTTCGTTCTCCTCCTGTCGAGCGTGACGGCAGCCCAGAACCTTGCCGACGTGGCCCGAGCAGAAGAAGCCCGGCGCAAGACCATCAAGGCGACGGGGAAGGTCTATACCAACGACTCCCTTCGCGGGCCGGATGGCGGAGAAGCGCCTGCGCCTCCGCCGGTTGCCACGACACCCGCGTCGGGCGGCGACGCCAAACCGGCGACCCCGGCTCCAGAGCGACCCGGCGCCCGATCGCGGCAAGGATGAGAAGTTCTGGCGCGACCGCATGGCGTCCGCGCGGAGCGAGCTGCAGCGCACGCAGGCTTTTCACGATGCGCTGCAATCGCAGGTGCAGGCGCTCTACACGGAATTCGTGGCGACCGACGATCCCGCGCAGCGCGCGGTCGTCGAGAAGAAGCGTCTCGCGGCGCTTGCGGAACAGGAGCGCGTGAAGGGCGACATCGCGAAGCAGACCAAGGCCATTACCGAGATAGAGGACGAAGCCCGTCGGGCCAATGTGCCAGCCGGCTGGCTTCGTTGACGCGGCGCGCGCCAGCGGTGGCTCCTTCCATCCTGCTCGTCGAAGACAAAGACTCCCTGCGAACGATGCTCAAGCTGGCCATCGAGGGCCAGGGGCATGCTGTCGTCGAGGCTCGCCATCTGGGCGAGGCGAAGCAGGCCATGCAGGAGGATCGTCCGACGCTCGTGCTCACGGACCTTCGCCTGCCTGAAGGTGACGGATTTGGCGTGCTTCGAGCCGCCAAGGAACTGGATCCTGAGTTGCCGGTCATCGTGATGACGGCCTATGGCAGCATCCAGGACGCAGTGGCCGCCATGAAGGAAGGCGCGCTCGACTTTCTCGCGAAGCCCGTCGATCCCGATCACCTGCTGCTGATGGTCGATCGCGCGCTGGCGCAGCGGAAGCTCATGACCGAGTACATCCTGCTGAAGGAAGAGCTCGGCGCGCGGCGCGGCGCGCCGCAGATTATCGGCGACGCCCCGTCGTTGAAGCACGCGATCCTCGCGCTGCAACGCGCATCCGGATCGGATGCCACGGTGCTGCTCGAAGGCGAGAGCGGCACGGGCAAAGAGCTGTTCGCGCGGGCGCTGCACGCGCTGAGCCCGCGATCGGACGGTCCGTTTGTCGCCATCAACTGCGCGGCGATTCCCGACAACCTGCTCGAAACCGAGCTCTTCGGGCACGAGAAGGGGGCGTTCACCGGCGCGGTGGCGCGCAAGCCCGGCAAGTTCGAGCTGGCGCATCGCGGCACGCTGTTTCTCGACGAGATTGGCGATCTGCCGCTGGCGCTCCAGGCGAAGATTCTGCGCGCGATCGAGGAGAAACGCTTCGAGCGCGTGGGCGGCACGCAGTCGCTGCACGTCGACGTGCGCATCGTCGCGGCGACCAACAAGGCGCTCCGGGCGGGCGTCGCCGCGAAGCAGTTCCGCGAGGATTCTGTATTTCCGGCTCTCGGTGTTCCCGATCTCGATTCCGCCGCTGCGCGACCGGCAGGTCGACATCCCGATTCTGGCGCGCCACTTCGTCGAGCGGTTCTGCCGCGAGCTGAAGAAGACGCCGGCGATGCTGGCGCCTTCGGCCATCGAGGAGCTGCAGAAGTATCACTGGCCGGGCAACGTGCGCGAGCTCCAGAACTGCATGGAACGTGCGGTCATTCTGTCGGAGAGCGACACCATTCACGCCCGGCACCTGAATCTGACGCTCCACGCGCCGCTGCCGGTGCCCGAGCCGCCCAACCCGTGGGACACGTTCGACTTTTCGGGCACGCTCGCCGAGGTGACCAGGCGTGCGCAGACCGAAGTGGAAAAGAAGAAGATCGAGCAGGCGCTCAAGGACGCGGGCGGCCACGAAGGCCGCGCCGCCGATATCCTTGGCATGGGCTACAAGCCGCTGCTGGCGAAGCTCAAGGAATACGGGTTGAAATAGATACCTGTCATGGCAATGACATGGCACATGGCAGATGGCAGCATCTGGCAACATGGCACGTGCGATGCTCGACGCGATCCGAGTCACTCTTCCGCATGACGGCGATCTCACTTCCGTCGCCTCAGATCATGGATCCCGGCTCGCTGACTCAACTTCGCGTCAGTCGCGCGTTCGATCTGCTTCGATCACGCGATCCGCATTCTGCACGGTCGGAGATGCTGCATCGATCACTGCGATCGCATGAGGCGACTGCGGGCCTGCAGAGCTCGATCGCGTTTGCAGAGGAATTCGGAGTCGAACAGCACGCCACTGATGATCCGTGGTGCGCTCGTGAGCGCCAGACGTCGTAAGATAGCGAGACGCGAACCGCAGCTCCGAACGTGCGATGACCGTTAACGATCCTGCCATGATTGCCAGCCTGACAGGTCTTATTTCTTAAGCCCCACCCTCTTCAACGCTTTCGCCAGCTCATCCTCGGCCACGTCGGTCACGGTCGTCCAGCTCCCGATGCCCGTGCACAGCACGTAGTGCAGCGTGCCATTGACCACCTTCTTGTCGTGCCGCATCGCCTCGAGGACCTCTTTCGTCGACAGGTCGCCGACGGGCGGCAGCGGCCCGAGCTTCATGATGATCTTGCCGAGCGCCTCGCGGTCGGCTCCCGGCATGACGCCGCGCGCCACGGCGATTTCGGCGGCGACGATCATGCCGTAGGCGATCGCTTCGCCGTGGCGGAAGCGCTTGTACTTCGTGACGGCCTCGAGGGCGTGGCCGGCGGTGTGGCCGAAATTCAACATCCGGCGCGGACCGCTCTCGCGCTCGTCCAGCCCGACCACGGTCGCCTTGATCGTGCAGGACTCGCCGATGATCGGCACGAGCGCGTCGGCCTTGCGCGCGAAGATGGCGTCCATCTCGCGGTCGATACGCTCGAACAACGCGCGGCTCGACGTCATGCCGTACTTGATCACCTCGTAGAGGCCGGCGCGGAACTCGCGTCGCGGCAGCGTTTCCAGCAGCGCCGGATCGATGGCGACCAGCGACGGCTGATGAAACGCGCCGATCAGGTTTTTCCCGAGCGCATGATTCACCCCGACCTTGCCGCCGATCGCGCTGTCGACCTGCGCGAGCAGCGTCGTCGGCACCTGCACGAGCGTGATGCCGCGAAGGTACGTGGCGGCCACGAAACCCGCCATGTCGCCGATGACCCCGCCTCCGACGGCGATGATGACGGGCGCCGCGATCGGCTTCGAGCTTGATGAGTGATTCGTACGCGCGCGCCGCCGTCGAGAGCTGCTTGAACTTCTCGCCGTCGGGAAGCAGGATCGTGTCGGTCTTCGGCACGGCCTTCGACAGCGTCTTGCCGTGCAGCTTCCAGACGAGCGGGCTCGACACGAAAAACCGGTGCGAGGCCGGCTTGGGCGATGACTCGATCAGCCGCCCGAGCTGGGCCGTCAGGCCGTGTTCGATGTAGATGGGATAGGACTGCGATCCGGTCCGGACGTCTACACGCAGCATTTGAAGATTATGTCAGCAGCCGTGGGCTAGTATACGTCCGGTGGATGTACGCGGCGACTTCATAATCGTCGGCAGCGGCATCGCCGGGCTCCGCGCGGCGGTTGAGCTGGCGCCTGCGGGCGACATCATCATCATCACGAAGGCCGACCCGAGCGAGAGCAACACCGAATACGCGCAGGGCGGCATCGCCGCCGCGATCGGTCCAGACGATTCCCCGGAGCTGCACGCGCGCGACACGATCGTCGCCGGCGACGGCCTGTGCGACGAGCGCGCCGTCCGCGTGCTCGTGCGAGGAAGGGCCGCGCTATACGCGCGAGCTCATCGAGTGGGGCGCCGCGTTCGATCGCGACGCACGAGGGGCGCCCGGCCCTCGCATCGGAAGGCGCTCACAGCGTGCGGCGCGTGCTGCACGCCGCGCGATGCCACCGGGCGCGAGATCGGTCGCGTGCTCTGGGAGCGCGTGTCGTCCACGACACGCATCCGCGTGCTGCAAAACACGCTGGCCGTCGGTGCCATCGTCGAAGACGGCCGGTGCGTCGGCGTCCGATTCATCGACGACGCGTGGCGAGCCGGGCGAGGCCCGCGGCCGGGCGACGTTGCTCGCGACCGGCGGCGCGGGCCAGGTCTTCGCGCAGACGACCAATCCCGAGGTGGCGACCGGCGATGGCATCGCGCTGGCGTATCGGGCCGGTGCGCGCGGTCGCCGACATGGAGTTCGTCCAGTTCCATCCGACGGTGCTCGACGTCGAAGGCGCGCCGCGGTTTCTGCTGTCCGAGGCGCTGCGCGGCGAAGGCGCGCGGCTGGTCAACGCCGACCGGCGAGCCCTTCATGACGCGCTACCACCCGTCGGGCGATCTGGCGCCGCGCGACGTCGTCTCGCGGAGCATCGTGCTGGAATCGCAGCGCACCGCGGGACCGATCTTCCTGAGCCTGCGGCACCTGGACGCCGACGAGGTCCGCCGGCGATTCCCGATGATTGCCGCGACGTGTCTCAAGGCCGGCTTCGATCTCGCGCGCGATCTGATTCCGGTCGGGCCGGCGGCGCACTACCTGATGGGCGGCGTCGAAACCGATCTGGACGGACGGACCTCTGTGCCCGGGCTTGTTTGCCGCGGGCGAAGTCGCGTGCACGCGGGTCCATGGCGCGAACCGGCTGGCGAGCAACTCGCTGCTGGAAGGGCTGGTGTTCGGCGCGCGCGCCGGCGCGGCGATGACCGGGCCCGATCCGCGAGCCGCGATCTGCCGCCGCCGATCGAGTCGGGAGCGGTTTCGCCGAGCATCCGCCCGGGCGAAGCCCGTCCCGACCCGTCTGCCGACGAACCCGAGATTCGCGAGCTGATGTGGAAGTCGGTCGGCCTGTTCCGCGATCGGCCGGGCCTGCGCCGATGCCGTTGACGGCTGCTGAATCAGGAGCAGGCGGCGCTCGACGATCAGCTGGCGGCCGGCGCGGCGACTCGATCACGAGGGCTGGCGGCGCGCCAGCATCGTGACGGTCGCGACCCTCATCGCAAGCGCGGCGCTGCGGCGCGAGGAAAGCCGCGGCGGGCACTTCCGCACCGATTTTCCCGCGCACGACGATCTAAACTGGAAGGTTCACATCTCCGACGTGACGCATCCCGATGAAACAATCAAAACTTCTCTTACAGACCTATCGCGACGCGCCGCGCGATGCCGATGTCATCAGCCAGCAGCTGATGATGCGCGGCGGCATGATTCAGAAGGTGGCGGCGGGCATCTACGACTACCTGCCGCTGGCGCTTCGCAGCATCCGCAAGTTCGAAAACATCGTGCGCGAAGAGCTCGAGCGCGACGGCTGCCAGGAGCTGCTGATGCCGACCGTGCAGCCCGCGCGAGCTGTGGGAGGAGAGCGGCCGATGGCAGTTCTACGGCACGGAGCTGCTGCGCTTCAAGGATCGCAAGGACGCCGACTTCTGCCTCGGTCCCGACGCACGAGGAGATCGTCACCGACATCGTGCGGAAGATCGTGAAGAGCTACAAGCAGCTGCCGATCAACCTCTTCCAGATCCAGACCAAGTTCCGCGACGAAATCCGGCCGCGGTTCGGCCTGATGCGCGGCCGCGAGTTCATCATGAAGGACGGCTACTCCTTCCACGTCGACGATGCCGACGCGGACCGGGAGTACTGGCGGATGTTCGAGGCCTACAAGCGGATCTTCACGCGCCTCGGCGTCAAGTTCCGGCCCGTCGAGGCCGACAGCGGCGCCATCGGCGGCAGCTTCACCCACGAGTTCCACGTGCTGGCGGGCAGCGGCGAAGACGCGATCCTCAGCTGCAACGCGTGCGAGTACACGTCGAACGCCGAGAAGACCGAAGCGCCGGCGCATTGCCGTATCCCTATGCGTCGGAGCCGGTGCTCGATCTGAAGCCCGCGCACTTCCACACGCCGGGCATCGTGCAGATGGAAGAGCAGGCCAAGGCGTTCAAGGACGCCGAGCACGACGGCCTGCCGCTCGATCACGCGTCGAAGTTCTATCTGTATCGCGCGACCAGGGGCGCGACGACGTGGGATGTCGGCCTCGTCCTGCGCAGCGATCACGAGCCGAATACCGTGAAGATGAAGAACCTGATCGGCGCCGATTCGCTCGAGCTCGTGCCGCTCGAGGAGGCCGAGCGCCGCGCCGGCACGAAGTCGGGCTTCATCGGTCCGGTCGAGCTCGACGTGCCGATGTACGCCGACCGGAGCCTCGAAGGCGCGTACAACCTGACCTGCGGCGCCAACAAGGAGGGCTACCACCACTTCGGCTTCAAGCCCGATCGCGACCTGAAGCAGTTCAAGGGCTTCCACGACCTGCGCATGGCGCGCGAGGGCGATGCCTGCACGCGCTGCGGCAAGGGGACCTACGAGGCCTTCCGCGGCATCGAGGTCGGCCAGGTGTTCAAGCTCGGCACGAAATACTCGACGTCGATGAACTGCGTGTATCTCGACGAAGCCGGCGCCGAGCGGCCGATGGTGATGGGCTGCTACGGCATCGGCATCACGCGGACGGTCGCGGCCGTCATCGAGCAGAACTACGACGCCGACGGCATCATCTGGCCGTGGCCGGTCGCGCCGTACCACGTGCACCTGGTCAGCCTCGACTCGGCGAAGCCGGAGATTGCAGCGGTCGCGAATCAGATCGAGGCCGATCTCGAGGCCGCGGGATTCGAGGTCCTGCACGACGATCGCGAAGGCCTGAGCCCCGGCGTCAAGTTCAAGGACGCCGATCTGCTCGGCATGCCGCTGCGCCTGACGGTCGGCGCCAAGGGGCTGAAGGACGGTGTCGTGGAGCTGCGGGATCGCCGGACAAAGGAAGTGGTGAAGGTGAAGCCCGAAGACGTGGTGGCCGCTGTGGCGGGCGCGCGGGAGCGGATGACTGAATCACGCAATGGCAGATCGCAGATGACGATGGCAGATGGCAGATCTGACATCTGCCAATCTGCCATCTACGATCTGCCATGTCTGCCTTCTTCTTCCCGAACAACCACGCGATGCCGATGCTGATGATGTAGAGGCCGATCATCGGGACGGCGACGATCATCTGGCTGGCCATGTCGGAGCTCGGCGTGATGACCGCCGCGACGACGAAGATGACGAGCACGGCGTACTTGAACTGCCGCATCATCCAGCGCGCGGTGACCACGCCCATCCTCGCGAGAAAAAACACCAGCGCCGGCATCTGGAAGACGAGCGCCATGCCCAGCAGCATCCGCATGTAGAGGCTGAACGCAGTCCTCGATGCGCGGCATGAACGACACGAGCTCGTTCGAGAAGCTCGCGAAGAACCGCCACATCAGCGGGAACGCGACGTAGTGCGAGAACGCCGCGCCGGCAGATGAAGCCGACGCTCGACAGCACGACGAACGGAATCGCGTAGCGCCGCTCCTTCGCGTAGAGCGCCGGCGCGACGAACAGCCAGACCTGCCAGAAGATCAGCGGCGCCGAGATGAACAGCCCGGCGATCAGCGCGATGCGGATGTACAGCATGAACGCTTCGGTCGGGTAGGTGTAGATCATCGTCTCGCCCGGCCGGAGCATCTGCCGCAGCGGCAGCATGACGAACGCGTAGATGTCGTCGATGAAAAAGGCGGCGATCGCCGACGCCGACGCAGAGCGAGATCAGCGCGCGGATGATCCGCTTCCGGAGCTCGTCGAGGTGCTCCAGAAACGACATCTTGCCGCCGCCTTCGGATCGTCGTCGTCGAACCAGCTGTCGGACACGTCGCGCGTCTGAAGAGTCCTTCGTGGCTCTGCGAGTCGGAAGGCGAACTAGCCCACGCTCTCGCGCGGGCGCCGTCTCACCCGCGGGCGCGGTCGTGGCGACGTCGGGGCCGGGCTGGCCGGCGGCGTGGCGGCGGTCGGTGGAATCTGGGCCGACTTCCGCGCATCCTGCAGCTCTTCGGTGCGGATCTCCTCCTCGAGCGTGTTTTTCAGCTCGTTCGAGGCGCGCTTGAACTCGGCGATGCTCTTGCCGAGCGACTTGCCCAGTTCCGGGAGTTTTCGCGGGCCGAAGATGATCAGCGCAATGACCGCAATGACGATCATCTCCGGCATGCCAATGGGACCCATAACGTGGCTTACTCCTTAGGATTTCGAGTCTTAGATTATACCTCTTTCGTAGTAACATTTTACGTGACTATGCGCACTTACCGTTCGGTCTCCGTGGCGGCGTTTGCCATCGCCCTCTCGGCGCTGGTCGGCGGCTTTTTCGGGCGGGCGCGTCCTGGCCACCCAGGACGGCCTGCCGGAACGCATGAACGTCTTCACGGCCGCGCTCAGGCAGATCGAGCAGAAATACGTCGAGCCGGTCGAGTCGGATCGCGTCGTCTACAGCGCCATCAACGGCATGCTCCAGACGCTCGATCCGCACTCGAGCTTCATGGATCCGAAGGCCTACGCGCAGCTGCGCGAGCGGCAGGAAGGCCACTATTACGGCCTCGGCATCAGCATCAACGTCGTCGACGGCGACATCACCGTCATGTCGCTGTTCGAAGGATCGCCCGCCTACAAGAAGGGGATCCGCCGCGGCGACGTCATCGCGAAGATCAACAGCGAAGACGCCAAGGGCTGGACGAGCGAGCAGGCGGTTCTGAAGCTGCGCGGACCGCGCGGGACGCCGGTTCAGGTGTCGATCCGCCGCGCCGGCTACGACAAGCTCGATCGATGTCGAGGTCGTGCGCGACGAGATCCGGATTCCGAGCGTGCCCGCGGCGTTCATGATGAACGAGACGACGGGATACATCCAGCTTCGCGATTTTTCGGAAACGACCGACCGCGAGCTCGGCGCGGCGCTGCGCGACCTGACCAAGCAGGGCATGAAGCGGCTGGTGCTCGACATCCGCGAGAATCCAGGCGGGCCGCTCGATCAGGCGATCAAGGTGTCGAACCGGTTCCTGCGCAAGGGCGACCTGATCGTCTACACGCGGGGACGCATCTCGAATTCCGATCAGGACTACCACGCCGTCGAAAACAGCGACTACACGAACCTCCCGATGGTCGCGCTGGCGAACCGGCGCAGTGCGAGCGCGTCGGAAATTGTGACCGGCGCGCTGCAGGATCACGATCGCGGGCTCGTGGTCGGCGAAACGACGTGGGGCAAAGCGCTCGTGCAGTCGATCTATCGGCTCAGCGAAGGCGCCGGGCTCGCCCTGACGACCGCGCACTACTTCACGCCGGCGGGGCGCCTGATCCAGCGGCCGTGGGATGAGAGCTTCGACGAGTACCTCTCCTATACGACGCGCGATCAGGACGCCGAACGTGCAGCACTCCGCGTCGCAGTTGAAGTACACGCTGCGCCTCGGCCGGAAGGTCTACAGCGGCGGCGGCATCGAGCCCGACCATCGCATGGCGGGCCCGATCGAAGGCTTCAACCCGGGCAAGTTCGCCCGCCGCCTCCATCCGACGATGTTCGGGAACTACGCGCAGCGGTTCGACCGCGAGGGCGACGACCGGTTCGGCAGCGCGACCGATCAGAAAGCCCGCCGGCGCCTGACGCGCGAGTTCACCGTCGACGACGCGATGCTGCAGGACTTCAAGGCGTTCGTGAAGTCGCAGCTGCGCGATCCGAGCCAGTTCGACGAGGCGGGCTTCACCGCCGACGTCGAGTTCGTCCGGGCGATGCTGCGGTACGAGATCGACGTCGCGTTGTTCGACGTGGCGACGGCGCGGCGGCATCTGCTGGAGAAAGACCCGCAGGCGCAGTACGCGCTGACGCTGCTTCCCGAGGCGGAGAAGCTGCTGCGCGCCGAGCCCGCCAAGGGCACGCAGGTCGCCAGGAAGTAGTCGCTCGCCGGTCGTCAGCGCGGCCCCTCTGACGGGGTTAGGTCGGCTTCCCTACTACTCGTAGGGCTCTAGTTTGTCCTTGCCCCTATATTTGGGGCTTGTTACACTGGCGACCGTTTCCGGGCCCGGGGCAGTGGCCCGATTCGGCCGCGTTGCACATCTCACTGGTCAGCTTCATCGAGCGCCACCCAGCCGCTCGTTACCTTCCGCAGGACACGCGGAGGTGCCGCGCGGCTTTTTGTCTGTACATCCACCGCTAAACGGTTTACGGTAAACGGCTAACGAACTTATATGCGTCTTCAACAACTCGAGATCGCGGGCTTCAAGTCGTTCTCCGATCGGTCGCACCTCTCCTTCGATCGAGGGGTGACGGCCATCGTCGGCCCGAACGGCTGCGGAAAGAGCAACGTCGCGGACGCCATCACGTGGGTGCTCGGCGAGCAGAGCGCCAAGAGCCTGCGCGGCGACCGCATGGAAGACGTCATCTTCAACGGCAGCGACGCGCGCAAGCCGACCGGCGCGGCCGAAGTGCGGCTGCGGCTCAGCGACGTGCTGTCGACGCCGATTAGCGTCGACGTGCCGGCGATTGACCCGGGCGACAACGGGGATGCCGACGACGACCGGCCGTCGGTCGCGCGCACGATTGAAGTGACGCGACGCCTGTATCGTTCGGGCGAGAGCGAATACCTGATCGACGGCGAGGTGTGCCGGTTGCGCGACGTGCACGAGCTCCTGATGGACACGGGGCTCGGCGCCAAGGCCTACGCGATTATCGAGCAGGGCAAGATCGGCATGATCCTGAGCTCGCGTCCGACCGATCGCCGCCAGCTGATCGAGGAAGCCGCCGGGATTACCAAGTACAAGGCCCGCCGGCGGGCCGCCGAGCTGAAGCTCGAAGCGGCGCAGCACAATCTGACGCGCCTGGAAGACATCATCTTCGAGCTCGAGAAGCAGTTCGGATCGCTCAAGCGCCAGTCGGCGAAGGCGCGCCGATACAAGCGGCTGCGCGACGAGCTGAGGCACTGGGAGAAGCTGCTGTTCGCCGGCCGGTATCAGGAGTCGGCGCACAAAATCGAATCGCTCCGCGCGCGGCTCGCGGACGCGCACATTCGGGAGGCCGCGGCGGCATCGGCGGTGGCGGAGGCCGAAGCGGATTTCAGCCGCGTGCGCCTTTCGCTGGTCGATGCCGAGGGCGATGCGACCCGTGCCCGCGAGGCCGTTCATGCCTGCGAGCTCGACATCACCCGCCGGCAGCAGCAGATTGACTTCAACCGCGAGCAGATCGCCGCGCTCGCCGCGCGCGCCGAAGAGGTGCGCGCGGAGCTGGCGGCGCTCGAGGCGCGCCGCGAGCCGGGACGCCTGCTTCTGACCGATCGCCGCGACTCGGCTGCCCGTGCCCTGCAGGAGCAGCACCATGCCGCCGGCGAGCTCGCGCGGATCGACCAGGAGTACACCGAAGAGAACCGGCGCATCGAAGGACTCGAGGCCGACGTCGAAGCCGCGCGGTCGGAGGTGTTTTCGGCCCTGAACGTGGCGACGACGCTGCGTCACGCCATCCAGCACGCCGAAGAGGCCAGCCAGCGCGTGTCGGAAGAGCTGTCCAAGCTGGGCGTCGAAGAGTCCGAATTGCGGATGGAGCGGGAGCGGCTGGAAGACGATCGCGCGGTGACCTCCGACGGACTGCGCCGCGCGAAGGAGGCGGTCGAGGCGTCGCTTCACGCGAAGACGGCCCGCGAGACCGAGCTGGCGACCGCGCGCATCGAGCTCGAATGGAAATCGAACAACCTGCAGGCGCGCGAGCGCGAGCTGGCGGGACTATCGGCCCGGCTCGCGTCGCTGACGGATCTGGAGCAGGCGCGGGCCGGCTACACGGACGCCGCGCGTATCGTGCTGCAGCAGGCGAACGGCCGCGTGGGACAGCAGGGATCGGTGGCCGACTACCTGGACGTGGAGCCGAAATACGAGCGCGCCGTGGAAGCCTGCCTCGGCGATCTGCTCCAGCACGTCATCGTCTCGAGCCACCAGCAGGCGCAGGCCGGGCTCGACCTGATTCGCCAGGAAAACGTCGGGCGCTGCGGCTTCGTCGTGCTCGAGGGCGCCGATCACAGCATCCGGCTTCAGCCGGACCGTGGCCGGCGACGCTCGCGAGTCGCCGGACGGCTTGATCGCCACTCCATTCGGTGCTTCGCATCAGCGGCCCGCACGCCGGCGCGATTGACGCCGCCATGCCCGACGGATTCATCGCCGACGATCTTGGCGCGGCGCTGAACGCGGCCGCCGTCACCTCGTCCTGCATCGCCACGCTGGCGGGCGATATCGTGCGTGGACGCATGCTCGTGTCGGGCGGCGGCAAGGACGAAGGGCGCGCCATTCTCGGCATCAAGCGCGAAATCAAGGAGCTGCGCGATCGCATCGCGGGTGAGGAAGCCGAGCGCGACCAGTCCGTGTCGGAAGTCGCCGCGCTCGAGACGCGCATCGCCCAGGCGTCGAACGCGCTCTCGGCCGTGACTGCCGATCTGCATCGCGAAGAGAAAGCCATCATCGGCCTCGATCTGCAGTTGCAGCGGTCGGCCGACGATCTGCAGAAGGTGCAGAAGAAGTTCGAGCTCCTGGAAATCGAGCGGCGCGGCGCCGAAGAGCAGCGCCAGGGGCTCGAGGCGCGCCAGCGCGAAGCACGCGAGTCGATCGCGCGGCTCGAGCAGGAGCAGCGGGCCGCCGACGAGAAGCTGTCGCAGGCTCAGCACCGCCTGGGCGATGCGCGCGAATCGCTTCAGGCCCTCGCCCGCCGCGCGGCGGAAGCGAAGGCGTCGTACGCGACGCTCGTGGAGCGCTCGAGCGCGCTCGACGCCGAGGTCGTACGCCTCGAGGAGAGCAACAGGGATCTCGAAGCGCGCGTCGGCGCCGCGGAAACGAGCGGGGCCGATCTCGAACGGAAGAGCGCCAGCCTGAAACGGTTGATCGACGAGACCCTGCAGATGCTCGATCGCGACGGCGAACGGCTGGACTCGCTTTGCGCGGGGCGTCCGTGAGGCCGAAGAGTCGCTGTCGGATTTGCGGATTGAGGCCGATCGCATCGAAAAGGGGACGCGCGAGTCGAGGAAGGTGCTCGAAGCGATTCATGCGGAAGTGGGCGAGCTCGAGGTGACGCGCGCGACCGAAGAGAGCCATCTGACGCACCTGGCACAATCCTGCGTCGATACCCTGCAGCTCTCGCTCGAAGAGGTGGTGGCGGAGGTGGCCGCTTCCAGTCAGCCCGGCACCGACGGTCGCGCAGGGCGCGACTTCAGTCGCGCCGACGACGGTTCTGCGGACCGCGGTGAGGACGAGGCGGAAGAGGGGGAAGAAGGCGTCGAAGCCGGTCCCGAGCCCGTCATGGCGGCATCGGCCACTCCCGAGGAGCACATCGTGCGCCTTCGTCAGAAGATCGATCGGCTCGGCCCCGTCAACATGATGGCCATCGATCAGTTCGACGAGCTCAACACGCGGCATCAATTCCTGACGACCCAGCGCAAGGACCTGACCGATTCGATTGCGGCGACCGGGGACACCATCAAGAAGATCGACGAGACGAGCAAGGTGCGGTTCCGCGAAGCGTTCGCGGCCATCAGGGAGAACTTCCAGGGCACCTTCAGCACGCTGTTCGGCGGCGGGCACGCGACCATCGCGCTGCTCGACGAGACCGACGTCCTCGAGAGCGGCATCGAGGTGATCGCCTCGCCGCCCGGCAAGCGTCTGCAGAGCGTTCAGTTGCTGTCGGGCGGGGAGAAGGCGCTCGCGGCCATCGCTCTGATGTTTGCCATCTTCAAGTACAAGCCCAGCCCGTTCTGCGTGCTCGACGAGATTGACGCGCCGCTCGACGATGCGAACATCGGGCGGTTCGTCGAGATGCTCCAGGGCATGCAGGAGCACACGCAGTTCATCATCATCACGCACAGCCGCAAGACCATGGAGATTGCCGACCGGCTGTACGGGGTGACGATGGAGGAGCCGGGCGTGTCGAAGCTGATTTCCATCGAGTTGAACTAGAAAAGGGTTCCGGGATCCCTTTCCGGGGACGGAACTTCCGGGCGGTTGGCCTCGTCAGGTACCAGTACCTCATGCACCCAGCCCTTCGCCCCGGGCCAGCCACCCTTCTGGCCGGCCTCAGCGTCGTTCTCAGTCTGGGGTGCGACGTCACCATCAAGGACGGCGACGTCTCCGTCCGGCACCTCCAGGGGCGTGCCACCGAGTCCTGGGTCCGCAAGTACCCGCTGGAGCCCGGGGGACGGTTCCGGATTGCGAACAACAGCGGGCCCATCGAGATTGTCGCCGGGGAGGCCGGGACGGTCGAAGTGGCGGCGACGATCGCGGCGACCGCGATGACCGACGAGCGGGCAGCCGAATCGATTCGCGAGGCGAAGGTTGACGAGACCGTCGCGCCCGATCACGTGGCGATCGTGGCCGAATCCCCCCGCCGCGGTGGCAATCTCGAGATGAGCTTCAAGGTGACGGTGCCGCCGGATGCGCACGTCGAGGCCACGCTCAATAACAGCCGGCTGAAGGCCGACGGTTTGCGCGGACATATCAAGGCCATGGTGGTGAACGGCCGGATCGAGCTCACCGGCCTGCGGGGTACCGTGGATGCGGCGACCGTCAATGGTTCCGTGTCGGTGAAGATGGCGGAGATCACCGGACGCGTGCGCGTGGAATGCACGAACGGTCAGATTTCGATCGAAGTGCCGAAAGACGCGAAAGCGACGCTCAACGTGCGCTCGGTGAACGGCGGCGTCACCGTTACGGGACTGAACACGCAGGAGTCCTCCACCGGGCGCCGTATTCGCAGCGTCGAATCGCCGCTCAACGGCGGTGGACCGGAGATTGACGTCCGCGCGAACAACGGGCGCATCACGATCGAAGGTAAATAGGACGTATCGCCCGTCGCAGATGGCAGATGGCCGGACCGTCAACCGGACCGGTAAACGGTGAACGAAGACAAAGCCACCCGCTACCATCGTCTCGGCCGCCGGGCAGCGATGCTTTCGACCGTCTGGACCGGCGTCATCCTTGCGGGTCTTCTCTTTCTTGGCGGCTCGGCCGCCCTGCGTGACTGGGCCGCGTCCATCGCCGGTTCGAGCCCCACGCTCACCGTTGCGTTTTACATCCTGGTGCTTTCGCTCCTTGTCGATGTCGCGACGCTTCCATTCAGCTTCTACCGCGGGTTCCTTCTCGAGCGACGCTATGGCCTGTCGACGGAAACGAGGCAGCACTGGTTCAAGGACCATGTGAAAGCGGTGGCCATCGGTGTGCTGTTCGCTGAAGCGGCGGCGGTGTTCGTGTACTTCACGCTGCGGCACTGGCCGGAGTGGTGGTGGCTGGTGGCCGGCGCCGGGTATTCACTGGTCACGATCGTGCTGGTGAACCTCGCGCCGGTGGTGCTCTTGCCGCTGTTCTTTACGTTCAAGCCGTTGCAGAAGGAAGTTCTGTGCGATCGTCTTCAGGCGCTCGCGTCGAAGGCGGGCACCCGCGTCATGGGCGTCTACGAATGGACGCTGAGCGACCGGACGAAGAAGGCGAACGCGGCGCTCACGGGCATCGGCCACACACGGCGCATTCTTCTCTCGGACACGCTGCTCGCCGACTACTCAGACGACGAGATCGAGGTGATCCTCGCGCACGAGCTCGCGCACCACGTGCATCGCGACATCTGGACGTCGATCGTCTTCGACATGGCGCTGACGTTCGCGGGATTTTTCGCGGCGCACTATCTGCTGCAATGGGCGGTGCCGTTTTTCGAGCTGCGCGGCGTCGCCGATCCCGCGGGCGTGCCGGTGCTCGTGCTGACGGCCTCGATCCTCGCGCTGTGCCTGAAGCCGGTGATGAATGCGGTGTCGCGCTCGCACGAGCGGCGCGCCGATTCGTACGCCCTCCAGATGACCAGCAATCCTTCCGCGTTCATTACCGCGATGAAGCGGCTCGGCCAGCAGAATCTCGCCGAAGAGAACCCGTCGCCGCTGGTGCAGGCGTTCTTCTACACGCACCCGCCGATCAAGGAACGTCTCAGCGCCGCGCAGCAGTGGAAGGCCGCATACGTCGGGCTCGTATCAACGCAAAGACGCGAAGGCGCAAAGATTGTGAAGTCTGGTCGTCGGCAACCCTTGGCATTCGGAACGCCCTCCCCTGTGTTACCCTCTGCGGATTCTGCCTGCGGGATAGTTGAAGCCGTCTACTCCAAAACCAGTTAGGCCGACGCGAGGCATATGAGACAGAAGGTACCGGTTGTCGCCCTGCTGCTTAGCAGCGCGTTGTTGTCGCAGCCCGCCCTCGCTCAGGAGCGCGTGATTGGGTTGCTGGCGTCTACCAGAGGTGTTTGGCCGAGGTGCGTGCGACCGATTTACCCCGCGGCCCGTGGAGCTGCGCGCCACGCCGCAAGGGCCGGTCGTTGGGACGGTGCTCGTCGTGAAGCCCTGGACACACCACAGCAACGGCGGCTGCGAGGGACTGGAAGTGGGAGTGCGAGCGCCACGGGCCGCGACCGTCCAGCAACTGCCAACCATGGAGTACGCCTACGAGGAGCCGGGCGCCGTTGTGCTCGAGCGGCGCGGGAAGTGGTTTCGAGTGCGCCTCACTGTTGGCTCGGCGTGGCTTGAAGCATCCGCGCAGGACGAGTTCTACGGTCTCGAGCGGCTTTTCGAGGACGGTCTTACGTATCTCACTGAAGCCTGGAATGGGCAAGTGGCCGCATCGCCCGGCTCGGCGGGCCGCCCAGCGAAGTTCCCTCGTCTGGCGGCGGACCAACCAGTGCGAGTCCGTCGAGCATCTCGCGAGAAAGAAGGGCTTTGGTTCTTTGTCGACATCATGAGCCACTCTGCGTGCGAAGGCGACGGCGAGCCGACCGTCGCCGATCAAGGTTGGGTTCCGGCGTACGGCAAGGCTGATGCGCCAACTATCTGGTTTTATTCACGCGGTTGCTGAATCGCGAATCCGCTATCGCGGGCAACGTCTAGCCAGAAACAATCATAACGAGCTAACGGCAACGATCTTTACGATTCCACTCCACAGTTCTGGCATTCTTGCCATTGTGCCTCGGCCTGTCGCAGAACTCATCACGCGTCTTCGGTCCGGCAAACGCATCGCGGTGCACTGCCGACAGAGTGTTGCTGTCGAGACGCCGGCTCAACTCGAATGGTTGCGCGAACATCAGGCATCGCAAACAATCGAGCACAAGCCGACGTAGACGAGAGTAACCGGGCAAGCCGCTCCGAGCTGGCTCGCACTTAAATCAAGCCGACGCGTCCCAACGGCCTGTGCCATGATGGGGAAAAAGGGCGCGCAGCTCAGTTGAACCGTTAAACCGCCGAGACATCCCCCGTTTCGTTGCAGCCAGGCGCGTGACGTTGCCGTGCCAATGGACGACAACGATGACGAATTACTCGCCTGACTACTTCATCCATGCCGCAAACATCCTGCTGTTGGTGGCGTACAGCGTTCGCGACATCCTGTGGTTGCGCTTGTTTGCGGTGGCCGCCTCCGTGGTGTCGATCCCGTATTTTCTGCTGCAGCCAGCAACGCTGCGGGCGCCGCTCGCGTGGACGGTTGTTTTTGCAGGAATCAACCTGTTTCAATCATGGCGCCTCTTCATGGAGCGTCGACCCGTCAAACTGACGGCAGAGGAAGAGGAAGTTCGACGGCTCGTGTTCCGGGACTTGCCGCCCCGGAAGGTCCTGCAGGTGCTGAGCATTGGATCCTGGGTCACGGCCCAACCCGGGGAGCGGCTGATTGAGAGCGGCACGGTTCCGGACGCCGTGTCGCTCATCGTCAGTGGCAAGGTCCGGGTGACGAGGGACGGACATGTCCTCGGCGTGCTGGGAGACGGTCAGCTCGTCGCCTCTGCGCTGATCCTCACGGTGTTCAGGCCGACGTCGAAGCGGTTGTAGAGAATGCCGGTCCGTGCCGTGCGTTGGCAGGTTGGGACCCTGGAGCCGTATCTCAACGCCAATCCCGACACGCGAACAGCGATGCAGCGGCACCTCGCTCGTGACCTGGCCATGAAGGTGGAGCATCTGGCCAGTGATTCAGTCAAGCCGACCAGCAGTGCTGAATGAGCGCGTCATCCGATTCGGAGGCACACTCATGAAAGTTCTCCGTCCAGCGGTTCTTGTCGTCGCGATGGTGGCGGTCATCGAAGTGCCTGTCGCCGGCCAGTCGACTCCCTCACAGAATGTGGGGTCACTGTGCGTCCTTCCGCACGTCAGAAAGGCCGACGTGATGATGCAGAGTCCCGACGTTCCACCCGCGGCCGAGAACTATTCGCTCCGTCTCGACAATGGCCGTTGGGTGCCGCTTTCACCTGATTCGTCTGTGTTGCTGGCGGACATTCCTCGTGCAGGCCGGCACAGAGTCATCATTCGCGGAGCTGACAAGCCGTTCTCGGCGTTTGCGTTCACGTTCGACGAGTTCCCGGCCACAGATCTGTGCCTCGTGCAGAACAGCCTGTATTTGATATGGCAATTCCACCCCTCGTCAGCAAGGTACGCTCCGTGTCGATGCAAAGGCATCACACCGATCGCGTGGACGGTGTCTAACGCTTTCTGACGTAGACGCGCGTGGCGGTCTTCGGGCGTTCCTTGCTGCGCGCTTCCCGGAACTCGATGACGAGCCGCCCACGCGGGTCCAGCAACCAGATCGAACCCCTGGCCGTGGTGATCTGCGCGCCGGTTGCGTCCGGTGGACCGATCCTCGACTCGCTGATCAGCAGTTGCGTCCCGAAAAACGTCACGCCCCAGCTGCCCTGCAGGGACTTCCCGTCAGCCGCGGCCTGCGCCGTACACGATTCCGCCCGAGCCGAATTCGAACGTGCGGGCTTCCGGGTGGGTGCCCTTCTTTGACGGGTGCTCGATCGTGAGCGCATGGATCGTCTGCGTGATCAGCAGCTCATCAGCGGGACGGATGTCGAGCGTGTCAGGCTCGTCGGGTTCCGGGCGAGCGTCGGTGATCACCCAGCGACCCGAGAAGTCGGTCACCGTCGATTGTGCGACGGTGCTCGAGCAGAGCAGCGCGACCGCAAGCGCGGAGGCCGCAAACGCTTTCCGCATGAATTCGTGCTCCGTTTGACACCGTTTCTGTCTGGTTGTTCGAGCGCGAAGAACCCGCTTGACATATATAAGTTTTTACTTATATTAGTAATATACTTATATATGACGCCCGGACCCACCCTGGCCGAACGCCTTGCCGTGCTGGCCGATCCCACCAGGCAGGCGCTGCTCGACCTGCTTCGCGAGAAGCCACAGCGGGTGGGCGATCTGGCCGCACGGCTGCCCGTCAGCGGTCCCGCGGTGTCGCAGCATCTCAAAGTGCTCCAGAAGGCCCAGGTCGTGCGCGACGAGTGGCGCGGCACCAGCCACTACTTCAGCCTCGACCCGCACGGGTTCGACGCGGTCAGACAGTACGCCGAAGTCATGTGGCAGGACGCGCTGAATGCGTTCGCGGATTACGTCACCCAGCAAGAGAACTTGCCGTCCGTGAAGCGGCGCAGGGGGAAGAAGCGATGAACGCCGGCCCGCAACTCAATCTCTCGCCAGTGGTGAAACGCGTCGTCGTCAAGTGCAGCGCCGAAGACGCGTTCCGGTATTTCACGGCCGATTTCCAGAAATGGTGGCCGTCCCACACGCATTCGGTCATCGCCATGTCGAGCGACGGCGCGAAGCGGCCGGCCTCGTGCACGATGGATCCGCGAAGCGGCGGCCTGATCGTCGAACACGGGGAAGGCGACGAACGATACGTGTGGGGCACGATCGTCACCTGGGACCCGCCGCGCAAAGTGGCGTTCACGTGGCACCCCGGCAGCGACGCGAACCTGGCGCAGACCGTGGAAGTGACCTTTGCAAGCGTCGCCGGCGGCACCGAAGTGGTGCTGACGCACGGCGGTTGGGAGCGCCTGGCCGAGCAGGCTGCGGCGACGCGCGAGGGCTACGACAATGGCTGGGAAGGCGTCTTCAGGGGCGCGTACCGTGAATATGTCGATGCGCGCGCATGAGTTGGACCAGCGCTTGCGGTCGCTGATCGAGACGGCGGACCAGTGTCACGCCGTCCCAGGAGGCTACCGCCTGCGCTTCGCGCGCAGCCACGCGACGCTGCAGTTCGTGATCGATGCGATCGACGCCAACCCGGCGCTTCGTTTCCAGATGACGACAGACCACACGGGCACGCGCTGGCTCGAATCAGGATGCCCCACCAGCCGGCGGAGCGGCTGCTCGGCGAATCTGCGTCGAAAGCCGGTTGCGTGGTGGCATACGTGGCTAGCCGCGGCTTGAAGCGGTTGATGAACGCCAAGCCGACGAGCAAGGCCAGTATGAGGCCCGACCAGATGGCGTTGACAGGATCTCTCAGGACGAACGTCCACGCGAATGTCGCGCCCAGCATCGTCACGGCGAGCAGCGCCGCGCCGGCCGTCTGCGTTCGTGGAATCAGAATCAGGATCGCGCCGGCCAACTGAAGCGCCCCGGTCACGTATCGCCCTGTCTGCGATCCGCCCAGGCGGTCGAACGTGGACACCCACACCGCCGCACCGAACAACTTGCCGGCGGCGACGTTCAGAAAGTACAGCGCCAGGACGATACGCGTCAGGCGAGCGGCCATACTTTTCACTTTCTACTTTTTACTTTTTACTTTCCACTTTCAACGATCAACTCCCCGACCATCTTCTTGCAGCCGTCGTCCGCCGAGAGGTTGCAGTAGATCGGAAAGCGGCCGGGCTGATCGGCCCGGAACTCGAAGACGATGGGCTTGCCCGGCTCCACGCGCTTGGCGATGCGGTACTTGTCGATGGTGAAGCTGTGCGGGATGTCGTCGGTGGAAAAGCTCACCCGCACGAGATCGTCCTTGCTGAACGACGATGCGCCCGGGACTGAATGCGTACTTGTGCGCCGAGACCGTGACCTTGCGCTCGCTGCCGCCCTCCTGCGCCCGTGCCAGGAGGCCGAACAGCGCCAGCATCAGTACGAATGCCGAGCGCGCCGCGATAGTCCCGGCAGAGGCCGAAAGTGAGGACGTCATGATGTTCTCCTTCCGGGGGAGGCGGGTGCAATCCCGAATCAGCGGATTCGCGGATTGGAAGACTGGCAGATTGGGGAGGGCCGAAGCCCGGCCCCAATCTCTCACCCAGTCACAGACTTTAGTTTACTCCGATTTGCGCGACGGGCCACCGCGCGCCGGCGGCGGCGCCTTCGTCCTGCAGCAGCGCCTTGCGGCTCAGGCGGATCTTGCCGGTGGGATCGATGTTGATGACCTTCACGAGAACCTGCTCGCCTTCCTTGAGCTCGTCGCGCACGTCCTTGACGCGGTGGTTCGCGATTTCCGAGACGTGGAGCAGGCCGTCGGTGCCGGGCATGATCTCGACGAACGCGCCGAAATCGGTGATCCGCTGCACCTTGCCCATGTAGGTCTTGTTCAGCTCGGCCGTGGCCGTCAGCTCCTGGATGATCGCGATGGCCTTCTGCGCCGCCGCTTCGTCGGCCGACGCGACGTTGACGCTGCCGTCGTCCTCGACGTCGATCTTCACGCCGGTGCGCTCGATGATGCTGCGAATCATCTTGCCGCCCGGTCCGATGACGTCGCGGATCTTGTCCACCGGGATCTTGATGGTGATGATGCGCGGCGCGTAGGTCGAGATGTTGCCGCGCGGCGCCGGTGAGCGTCTTCTGCATCTCGCCGAGGATGTGCATGCGGCCGCGGTTCGCCTGTTCGAGCGCCTCGCGCATGATCTGCGGCCGTGATGCCGGCGACCTTGATGTCCATCTGCAGCGCGGTGACGCCCGTTGGCGGTGCCGGCGACCTTGAAGTCCATGTCGCCGTAGTGATCTTCGGCGCCCGCGATGTCCGACAGGACCGCGTACTTGCCGGTCTTCTCGTCCATGATGAGGCCCATCGCGACGCCGGCCACCGGCGCGCGCAATCGGCACGCCCGCATCCAACATCGACAACGTGCCGCCGCAGACCGAGGCCATCGACGACGAGCCGTTCGACTCGAGGATGTCCGACACGACGCGAATCGTGTAGGGGAACTGCTTCCTCGGTCGGAAGCACCGGCAGCAGCGCGCGCTCGGCGAGCGCGCCGTGGCCGACCTCGCGGCGGCCGGGCCCGCGCAGGAACTGCACTTCGCCGACCGAGAACGGCGGGAAGTTGTAGTGCAGCATGAACCGGCGGTACATCTCGCCTTCGACCGTCTCGATTTTCTGCTGGTCGTCCGAGGTGCCGAGCGTGACGGTGACGAGCGCCTGCGTCTCGCCGCGCGTGAACACGGCCGAGCCGTGGACGCGGGGCAGCACGCCGACCTCCGACCAGATCGGCCGGATCTCGTCGAACTTGCGGCCGTCGAGCCGCACGCCCTTCTCGAGCACTTCGTCGCGCAGGACCTTCTCCTTGAGCTCCTTGAAGATGGCCTTCGCTTCGACCTTGCGCTGCACTTCGCCTTCGGGGATGTCGGCGATGAGATCGCTCCAGCACCTGATCGACCGTGCCGTAGCTCTCGAGCTTGTTGCGCACGCGCATCGCCTCGCTGAGCGGGACGAGCACCTTCTCCTCCACCTCGCGGTAGAACGCGTGGTCGACTTCCTTCTTCGGCGACTTCGCGCTTCGGCTTGCCGGCCTCCTTCGCGAGCGCGTCGATCGTGTCGACGATGCGCTTGATGGCGTCGTGGCCGGCCTCGAGCGCCCTGCACCACTTCCTCTTCGCTGACTTCCTTGGCGCCGGCCTCGACCATCACGATCGCGTCCTTGCTGCCCGCGATCACGAGGTCGAGCGAGCTCTTCTTGCGCTGCTCGTAGGTCGGGTTGATGACGTACTGCCCGTCGACCTTGCCGACGCGCACGCCGGCGATCGTCTTCTGGAACGGGATGCTCGAGAGCGCGAGCGCGGCAGACGCGCCGGTGATCGCCAGCACGTCCGGGTCGTAGTTCGCGTCGGCCGACAGCACCAGCGCGATGATCTGCGACTCGTTGCGCCAGCCCGCCGGGAACAGCGGCCGGATCGGCCGATCGATCACGCGGCTGGTCAGCACTTCCTTCTCGGAAGGCTTGCCCTCGCGCTTGAAGAACCCGCCGGGAATGCGGCCCGACGCGTAGGTGTATTCCTTGTAGTCGACCGTCAGCGGAAGAAAGTCGATGCCTTCGCGCGGCTTCGGCTGAGGCGCAGGCCGTGACGAGGACGACCGAATCGCCCATCCGGACGATGACCGACACCATCGGCCTGCTTGGCGTATTTGCCGGTTTCGAAGGAAAGGGGAGTGCCGTTGATTTCAACGTTCTTGTCTGTACATTTGTGCCTCGGGAACTTGCGTATGCCTCGGATCGTACGTCGCGTCCGGCTCTGGCCGGACCGACGGCTACTTGCGGATGCCCAGGCGGCGGATCAGCTCGGCATAGCGTTCCGAGTCCTTGCCCTTCAGATAATCCAGCAGGCGACGGCGCTGACCGACGAGCTTGAGGAGACCGCGGCGCGAATGATGATCTTTCGCGTGGGTCTTGAAGTGTTCGGTGAGATAGCCGATGCGTTCGCTGAGAATGGCAACCTGAACTTCAGGAGAGCCGGTGTCGGAGTCGTGGGTGCGGTACGAGGAGATGAGCTCGGTTTTTCGATCTTTGTTCAAAGCCACGGGTCGTTTACCTCCGCGAGCGGCCCAGCAGATGCCATCGGTGGGATCGCATGGTCCCCGGTCCGCCGCAATGTGTTAGTCCCAAACGAGTAATTTTATGTCCAGTACTACGCCCGGATGCAAAAGCCCGTGCGACGCCGCCGGCGCGCGGTTCTGCGATCGCCACGAGGCGTCCGTCGGGGTGCAGAAGTCGGACACGGCCGCCCTTGGAGAGGCCCGTCAGGGCCGCGGTCCCCCTTACGTGTGACGGGCCAATGAACCCGCCACGGGCGGCGAGCGACGCTCCCTCGGGGGTGAGCGTGATCGCCGGAAGGGACGGGAGCAGATCGCTCAGCGGTATCACGCGCGCGGCGGCCTCCTGCGGCTGCCGATCGATGACGTCGAGACCGACGGCCTGCGATATCGAGAAATCACCGCTTCTGGTCCTGACGAGGCCGGCGAGATGCGCGCCGGTGCCAAGGCGGTTGCCGATGGCATCGGCGAGGGAGCGCACGTAGTAGCCGGCCGAGCACACCAGGCGCACGCGCAGCAGGCTGCCGCGCCATTCGAGCACGTCGAGGGCGGTCACCGTTACTTTCACGGGCTGCAGCCGCACGGGCGCGTTCCTGCGGGCGAGGTCGTACGCGCGGTCGCCGTCGATTTTCTTGGCGGAATAGGCGGGCGGCTCCTGCAGGTACGTGCCGCGGAACTCGGCGACCGCTTCCTCGACGAGCGACTGCCGTCGAGATCGGACACGGCGCGCGTGCGCTCGCGTGTCACGATCTCGCCGCCGCGATCCAGCGTCGTCGTGCTCACGCCGAGCTCGATGTCGGCTTCGTACTCTTTGTCGGCAGACGACAGGAATTGTGCGAGCCGCGTGGCCTTGCCCAGGACGAGCGGCAGCACGCCAGAGGCCAGCGGATCGAGCGTCCCGGTGTGCCCGACCTTCGTCGTCGTCGATCGTCTCGGAGAGGGCCTGCCCGCCGGAGCGCGGAGCGCGAGCGAGGGCGCGGCGAACGACCGCGACGACGTCGTGCGACGTGGGTCCGGCCGGCTTGTCGATGACGATGACGCCGTCGGCGAAAACCGTGTCAGAGCCCACAGCCATCATGCCTTCTCGAACTCAATTCTTGTGCGCTCACGCCAGCGCGCGGGTCAGCTCGTCGACCAGCTGACGGCGGACGTCGGCATACGGGCCGTTCAATGTGCAGCCGGCCGCGTTCTTGTGGCCGCCGCCGCCGAACCGATTGGCGACGCGGTTCACATCGACATCGCCTTTCGACCGCAGGCTGATGCGGAAGGTTCCGGGCTCGACTTCCTTGAAGAACGCGACGGCCTGAATTTCCTTCACCGTCAGCGGCATGTTGATGAGCCCGTCGGAGTCTTCGTGCGTGGATCCGGTGGTGCGCAGCAGCTCGAGCGTCAGCGCGGCGAGCGCGGCCCGCCCGTTCGCCTCGAACTCGAGGTTGTGCAGCACGGCGCCCATCAGCCGCAGGCGCCCCATCGTGCTGTTGTCGTAGATGGCCCGGGCGATGGCCTCGGGTTGAGCCCCGGCCTCGGTGCAGCGCCGGCAGATCTCGAACGTCCTGGGCGTGATGTGCGAGAAGTGAAACCCGCCCGTGTCGGTCAGGATCGCGACGTAGATATGGGTCGCGATTTCCGGCGTCAGCGTCACGCCGAGCGCGTCGATGACGTCGAACACCATCTCGCCGCAGGCCGCGGCGCGCTCGTCGAACCAGTTGATCGCGCCGAAGTTCGAGTTGCCCGGATGGTGATCGATGTTGATGACGAAGTACTTCTCGAACCCGTCGACGCCGGTGCGCGACAGGTCGCCGCACTCCATCACGATCGCGGCGTCGAACTGCCCGTGCACGGTGGGTGACACCTGAATGTCGCGGATCCCGGGCAGCGTCTGGAACTGCGGCGGCGTGGGATCCCGGTCCACGAGCTGCACGTCCTTGCCGAGCTGCCGCAGCGCGTAGGCCATGGCCACCTGCGAGCCGATGGCATCGCCGTCGGGCCGGGCGTGCGATGTGATGACGAAGCGCTGCCGCTGAAGGATGGCGTCGCGGATCTCGGCAATGCGGTTAGCGGTCATCAGTCTCCGAAGAGTCGGATGTGTCGGGCTGGACCGCCTGCTCGTCGGCAATCTCCTTGAGGAGCTGCGCGACGCGATCCTGGTGTCCGATGCTCGCATCGAACTCGAAGTGAATCTCGGGCGTGCGCCTCAGGCGCAGACGCTGGCCGATCAGCCGGCGCATGAACCCGGTCGCGCGCTCGAGCGCACGCGCGGTGTTCTGGCGTGCCGTCGCATCGCCGAGGCTGGTGTAGTACACGCGGGCGTGCTGCAGGTCTGACGTCACCTGCACGCGCGTCACCGTGACGAACCCGACACCGGGATCGTGCAGCTCGCGAGCGATCATCGTCGTGACCTCCGCGCGAATCTGATCGGCGACGCGTTCGGGTCTGGAACCCTGGCCCATAAAAAGCTGTCAGCTCTCAGTATTCAGCTCTCAGACCTGACAGCCACTGACAGCTGACAGCTGAGAGCTGATGGCTACCCCAGAAACTCTACCTCAGTACGTGCGATCAAGCCTGGCTCCACGCGCTCGATTTCGGTGACCACGGCGGCAAGCTCGCGGTCGGCGTGCTTTTCCTCGTTGGAGACGGTGACGACGCTGAGGCCGGCCCGCTGCCAGAGGTCGTTGTATTCGACTTCGGCAACGGCGACGTTGAACTTCCTGATGCGATCCTTCACGCTCCGCAGCACCATCCGCTTCTCTTTCAGCGACCGGGCGCCGGGAATATGGAGCTCGATGGAGAGGTGGCCAATCACCATTGCGGATTCTCGATTGACGATTGCCGGAATCGGGCAATCGCCAATCAATGTGGCACTCGTCAATCGCGAATATGGCAATGCGGGCTAGGCTGACACAGCGACTCGTTCCACCGTGAACACTTCGATCACGTCGCCCACTTTCACGTCGTTGTATTTGTCGAACGCGATGCCGCACTCGAAGCCGGCCTTCACCTCGCTCACGTCATCCTTGAAGCGCCGCAGAGAGCCGATCTTCCCTTCGTGCACGAGAGCACCGTTGCGGACCAGCCGCGCCTTGGTTTCGCCGCTGCGTGTGATGCGCCCGTCGACGCACGTAGCAGCCGGCAATCGTGCCCGCTTTGGGCACCTTGAAGATGTTGCGCACTTCGGCCGCTCCGAGCCGTACTTCCTTGAGCGTCGGCTCGAGCAGGCCGGTCATCGCCTTCTTCATCTCGTCGGTGACGTTGTAGATGACGGTGTGATGGCGGATGTCGACCTCTTCGCGCTCGGCCAGTTGTTCGGCGTTGCGGTCCGGACGGACATTGAACCCGATGATGACGGCGTTCGAGGCCGACGCGAGCAGCACGTCTGATTCGTTGATGGCGCCCACGCCCGAATGGATGATCTTGATGCGCACGCGATCGTCGCTCAACTTCGCAAGCGTGTCGGCCAGCACTTCCGCCGAGCCCTGCACGTCCGACTTGATGACGATCGGCCAGATCCTTCATGCCGCCTTCGGCAATCTGCTGCTGCAGCGATTCCAGCGTCAGCCGGCTGCCTTTCGCCCCGAGCGCCTTTTCCTTGGCCATGCCCTGGCGGTAGGTGGCAATCTGCCGCGCCTTGGCCGCGTCGGCCAGCGCCTGGAACGCATCGCCGGGCTGCGGCAGCCCGGTCAACCCGAGCACCTCGACCGGCGTGGAAGGCGGCGCCAGCTTGATGGGCTTGCCGCGATCGTCGATGAGCGCGCGCACGCGGCCCACAATCGGACCGGCGATGAACGTGTCGCCGACGCGGAGCGTGCCGTCCTGCACGAGGATGGTCGCGACCGGACCGCGCCCGCGATCGAGCTTCGACTCGAGCACGGTGCCCGACGCGTTACGCTTCGGATTGGCCTTGTACTCGCCGATGTCGCTCACGAGCAGAATCATCTCGAGCAGCGTGTCGAGCCCGGTCTTCTTCTTCGCCGAGACCGGCACCATGACGGTCTGCCCGCCCCAGTCTTCGGGCACGAGGTTGAGATCCGAAAGCTCGCGCTTGACGCGCTCGGGGTCGGTGCCCGGCTTGTCGATCTTGTTGATCGCCACGATGATCGGCACGTTCGCCGCCTTCGCGTGGTCGATCGCTTCGCGCGTCTGAGGCATGACGCCGTCGTCGGCCGCCACCACGAGCACGACGACATCGGTGACTTTCGCGCCGCGCGCGCGCATCAGGGTAAACGCCTCGTGGCCGGGAGTGTCGAGGAACACGATGTCGCGGTTGTTGGCCGTGGTCACGTGATACGCGCCGATGTGCTGCGTGATGCCGCCGGCTTCGCGCTCGGCGACGCGCGCCGTGCGGATCGCGTCGAGCAGCGTGGTCTTGCCGTGATCGACGTGACCCATCACCGTGACGACGGGCGCGCGCGGGATCGTGTCTTCCGGCTTCACCTCTTCCGCCTCCACCTCGAGCATGTCCTGCTCGAACGTGCGCAGCTGCACCTCGGCACCGAACTCGCGCGCGATCATCGACGCCGTGTCGGTGTCGACGGTGCTGTTGATGGTCATCATCAGCCGCTTGTCGAGCAGCTTCTTCAGCACGTCTTTCACGCGCTGGTCGAGCTTGTCGGCGAGGTCCTTCACCGTCATGCCTTCGACGAAGGTGACGGTGCGCGTGATCGGTGGAGGCGCGACCGAGGCCATCGACTGCGACCGCACGTCGCGGCGCTGTTCGCCGTCCGGGCGCCGGCCCATCTGCGGCCGCATCGGCGGCGGCGTGAATCTCGGCGCTCCCGGACGCTGCTGGCCGACACCCCCTGAGGGGCGCATGCCTTGCGGCGCCTGTGGCGGACGGATCGGCGGTGTTGGCAACGGCCGCGGACCGCCAGGCGGCATGTTCGGCCGCATTGGAGGCGGATAGGACGGACGCTGCGGCGCTGGACGCGTCGAGATACCACCCGGTCCGCCGCCCGGTCCGCCGGGTCGCGCGAGGTTGCCGGTCGCCGGAGGCAGCGGAGCCGTGGGCCTCGGCGGCACGATCTTGTCGGATGGGCGGAGACGAGGCCCCGACGGGCCGGGTTGGCATCGCAGGGACGGCTGAGGTGCCTGGCGCGTTCGGTTCTTCGATTCTCAATCGGATGCTCGGCGGCACCATGCGGCCCTGCGTCGGCGCAGGTCTCGGTGGGGCGGCGGGTGCGGCTGCGATCGGCCGAGCGGGTGCGGTCGGCGGTTGTTCAATGACAGGTGTGGATGGCAGTATCTGTTCCTCAATGGTTGACGGAGGTTCGGATGTTTTCGCGATCGGCGCGGGCTCTTCGACCGGTTCCATCAACCGGTTCGGGCGTGGGCGGCTCCTCGTATACCGGCTCTTCGACAACCGGAGCGGCGGCAACGGGTGCGGCCGCAGGCGCCGGGGGTTTGGCGGTCTTGACCAGGCGCGGCGGCGCCAGCGTGGGTGCCGCCGGCTTCGCGGGCTCCGCCTTCTTGGCGCTGGCCGCCGGCTTCTTCGCACCGGGCTTGGCGGCCGGTCCCTCGGCGAACATGTCGCCGCCCGGCAGCGTGATGTTGCGCTCGCGTGCGAGCCGCTCGACGAACTGGCGCGCCACGACCTCTTCAATCGTGCTGGACGCGCTCTTGAGCTCGATGCCGTGCGCGCGCTTCAGCAGTGCGAGCACTTCCTGGCTGCTCGTGTTGAGAAGCTCCGCGACCTTGTAAATACGAACTGTTGCCAAATAAATCTCCGTACTGCGCTCGGTGGTGGCGCAACTGAAGTTGCGCCCTACCCTTTGTTCTACGTCTTCGTCCTGACTGCTTCCTGGTAGGGCGCAACTTCAGTTGCGCCACTCCCATCCCGGATCGCGCCTACGCCTGCTCTTCCTCTGCCGGCGCTTCCCCGCGTACGGCGGCGAGAATCCGTTCTGCCGTCTTCGCGCCGATGCCCTGGACCTCGGATAACGCGTCGACGCTGGCGAGCGCGATCTTCTCGGTGCTGTCGTAGCCCGCCGAGATCAGCCTCTGCATCGTCTTGTCGCCGATGCCGGCGATCGAGAACGACGGAGCCGCGTCTCTCCGGCTCGTCCGCGACGGCCGCGGCCGGTTCGGTCTCGGCTTCGGTCAGCGTCGCTCAGCCTGTTCGGCATCCGCCGGTTCCTCGGTCGCGCTCGAATCGCCCACGAACCCTTCGAACTGCGCCTCGATCTCGCGCCGCTTCTCTTCTTCGCTCTTGATGTCGATGCGCCAGCCGGTGAGCTTCGCGGCGAGCCTGACGTTCTGGCCCTTCTTCCCGATGGCGAGCGACAGCTGCTTGTCCTCGACGACGACCTCGACCACGCGCTCCTTGTCGTCGACAATCGACACGCGCTGCACTTTCGCGGGGCTGAGCGCGTTGGTGACGAGCGAGACCGGATCGTCCGACCACTCGACGATGTCGATCTTCTCGCCGCGCAGCTCGCGGATGATCGCCTGCACGCGCGTGCCCTTCATGCCGACGCACGCACCCACCGGATCGACATCGCGCTCGCGGGAAAACACCGCGACCTTCGCGCGATCGCCGGCCTCGCGCACGGCGCCGCGAATCTGCACCGTGCCGTCGTAGATCTCCGGCACTTCCTGCTCGAAGAGCTTCACCAGCAGGGCCGGATCGGTGCGCGACAGCACGATCTGCGGGCCCTTCGTGCTGCGGTTGACGCCCTTGATGACGGCGCGCAGGCGTTCGCCGGGCGCGTAACTCTCCGCCCGGGACTGCTCCTTGCGCGGGAGGCTCGCCTCGATGCGCCCCAGCTCGACGACCATGTCGCCGTTCTCGAAGCGCTTCACCGTGGCGTTCACGACCTCGCCGATGCGCTGGCTGTACTCGCCGAAGATGTTCTCGCGCTCGGCCTCGCGGACCTTCTGGAAGATGACCTGTTTGGCCGTCTGCGCGGCGATGCGCCCGAGCACTTCCGTGGGCTTGGGAAATTCGATTTCCATGTCCACTTCGGCCTCGTCGCCATACAGCTGCTGCGCTTCCTCGAGGGAGATCTCGGTCGCCGGATTCTGCACGTCCAGCACAATCTGTTTGACGGCGAACAGATCGACCTGGCCGGTATCCTGATTGAAGCGCGTCTTCAGGTTCTCGTTGGTCTTGTAATACTTCCTCGAGGCGGTCAGCACGGCATCCTCGATGGCGGTAATGACGACATCCGCTTCGATGCCTTTCTCTTTCGCCAGCGCCTCGATTGTCTGCATCAACGGGTTAGACATTGTTTGATCCGGGCCGCTCAGCCCTACTTCCAGCCCTCAGCCCTAGCCTCAAAACTCCACTTCCAAGCGAGCGCGAGTGACGAGCGCGAGCGGGATGAGTTGCCGCTTTCCCGGCGTCGTTTCCATCACGATCGCGTCGTTCTCGATACCGCCCAGCCGCCCCTCGAAATGCGTCTGTCGATCGACCGGCTGCGAGACCACGATTTTCGCGAGCCTTCCCGCGAACCGCCTGTAATCGCCCGCGTTGCGCAGCGGCCGATCCAGCCCGGGCGACGACACCTCGAGGATGAAACTCTGGTCGATCGCTTCCTCGACGTCCAGAATCGCGCTGACGTCACGGCTCACGCGCTCGCAGTCCTCGATCGTCGGCGACAGATCCGCCCGCCTTCGCCGCTCGGCTTCGTCGGCGATGGCCGCGTCGCTGTCGGCAAAGGGAACGTCGAGAAAAATCCGCAGCATCCACCCCGTCGACTCGCGCCGGAACTGAACGTCGAAAATCTCCAGGTTGTACGAGCGGGCAACCCGCTCGGCGACTCCACGAATTGTGTCAATGAGCAGCGTAAAACCACCCCCAAAAACAAAAAGTGGGCACAGGCCCACTTTCAGGTCTTGCAGGCTCTTACGAACCTAAAAGTTTATCACAAGGGCCTGTCCACTCCGGGGCGGACCACGAGATCATATTCGCGGGAGCCCACGATCTCCGCCTGAAATATCGCCCCCGGCCGCAGGACATCGGGGTCCGCCTCGGTGAAGTACACGACCGGGTCGATGTCGGGCGCCTGTCCGGCCAGCCGGCCTCTCCAGACGAGGTCGTGCTCGGGGGAGGGGCCGTCGACCATCACCTGGACGTGGGTGCCGATGCGCTGCTTCTGCGCCCGCGCCACGATGCGCTTCTGCTCGGCCATCAACGTGTTGCGGCGTTTCGCCTTGGTCGCGGCAGGGACGTCGTCCGGAAGCTCGTGCGCCGTCGTGCCTTCCTCGTGCGAATACGTGAAAACCCCGACATGGTCGAACCCGACGGACCTGACAAAGGCACAGAGCTCGTCGAACTCCGGCTCGGTCTCGCCCGGGAACCCCACAATGAAGGTTGTTCTCAATGAGACGCCGGGAACGCGGGCGCGGATCCGGCTCAGAAGCTGCTCGTAACCCTTGCCGGTCCCCGGCCGCTTCATCCGTCGCAACACGGCGTCAGAGGCGTGCTGCAGCGGCAGGTCGATGTACTTGACGACCTTGTCGCACTCCGCCATGGCATCGAGGATGTCGGCGGTAATGGTCGTGGGATACAGATACAGCAGCCGGATCCAGTCGATGCCGTCCACCTGGTTCAGCTCGCGAAGCAGCGCCGGAAGGGCGGCTCCGTGGGCCAGGTCGCGGCCGTAGAACGTGGTGTCCTGCGAGATCAGGATGATTTCGCGCACGCCGCGCGCGGCGAGCGACCGTGCTTCGCGGACGATGGAATCGATCGGCCTGCTGCGGTAGTGACCGCGCAGCGTCGGGATGATGCAGAAGGAGCACTTGTAGTCGCAGCCCTCGGCGACCTTGATGTAGGCGAAGTGGCGCGGTGTGGCGAACACGCGAGGCTCGGCGTCATACAGGTACGTTGGAGAGACTAGGGATTGGGGATTGGGGATTAGGGATTAGGGTGAGCGGAATCGTTCGCTTCCTGCTCGCGCCCTCGATGGCGCCCACAATCTCCGGCACGTCGCCGGTGCCGAGCACGGCGTCGATCTCGGGAATCTGCGCCTTCAGCTCGTCGCGATAGCGTTCGCCCAGACAACCCGTGACGACCAGCCGCTTGCACGAGCCGCTCTTCTTGAACTCGGCCAGCTCGAGAATCGTGTTGACGGATTCCTCCTTGGCCGAATCGATGAACGCGCAGGTGTTGACGACGAGGACCTCGGCATCCGAAGGATCCGGCGTCAGCGTGTGGCCGCCCTCCTGGGACAGCCCCATCATGACCTCGGAATCGACGAGGTTCTTCGGACATCCGAGCGAGATGAAACCAATCTTCACGGTGTCACCCGATACATCATCCTGGGAAACGGCGTCGCTTCGCGGACGTGTTCGAGGCCGCAGAGCCACCCGACGACGCGCTCGATGCCCATGCCGAAGCCGCCGTGCGGAACCGACCCGAAGCGGCGCAGGTCGAGGTACCACTCGAACGCTTCCTGCGGCAGGTTGTGGTCCTTGATCCGCTGCAACAGCACGTCGTAGCTGGCGAGGCGCTGGCTGCCGCCGATGATTTCGCCGATGCCTTCCGGCGCGAGCACGTCGACGCACAACGCGAGCTCGGGCCGCGTGGGGTCGGGCTCCATGTAGAACGGCTTGATGCTGGCCGGATAGCGATGGATGGCCACCGGCCGATCGAAGTGCTGCGAGAGCACGGTTTCGTCGGTGCCCCCCAGATCGCCGCCCCACTCGAACGGTTGCCCCTTCTCGTTGAGCAGCTTCACGGCGTCGTCGTACGAGATGCGCGGGAACGGCGCCTTCACGTTCTCGAGCTTCGACGTGTCGCGCTCGAGCGCCTTCAGCTCGCGGCGCCGTTTGTCCAGCACGCGCGAGACGACGGCCACGACCAGGCCCTCGGCCAGATCGATCACATCGTCCAGCGTGGCGTAGGCCATTTCGGGCTCGACCATCCAGAATTCCGTGAGGTGCCGCCTCGTCTTGGATTTCTCGGCGCGGAAGACCGGACCGAAGTTGTAGACACGCCCGAGGGCCATCGCGTTGGCCTCGGCGTACAGCTGGCCGCTCTGCGTCAGGAAGACTTTCTGGTCTTCGAAATAGTCGACGGGAAAGAGCGTGGTCGTGCCTTCGCACGCCGCGGGCGTAAAGATGGGCGTGTCGGCGAGGATGAACCCCTGGTCGTTGAAGAAATCGCGGACCGCGCTGATCACTTCGTGGCGAACGCGGAGAATCGCCATCTGTTTTTCAGACCGGATCCACAGGTGCCGGCGATCGAGCAGGTAATCGACGCCATGTTCCTTCGGCGTAATCGGATAATCGGTCGACGGCGAGACGATCTCGAAATCCGAGACGTCGAGCTCGTACCCGCCGGGCGCACGGCTGTCCGCGCGCACCGTTCCGTGCACGATGACCGCGGTTTCCTGCGACAGATGGTCGGCCTGCTTGAATTTCTCGTCGCCGACCGCCGCTTTGGACACGATGCCCTGGATGAACCCCGTGCCGTCGCGGATCGACAGGAAGTGAATCTTCCCGCTCGACCGCCGGTTGTGGAGCCATCCGCGGATGGTGACCTGTTTGCCGTCGTGCTGCGCGATTTGATCGATATAGGCAATCATTCGATTTCGAACGCGGTCAGCTGGGACGTGTCCATCATCAGCGCCTCGAGCCGCCGGCGTGCGCTGACGGCCTTCGCGAGCACCGTTGTGGGCGACTCTGCGTTCCTCACTTCGTACATCAACACTCCATCGTAGCCGATCTTTTCGAACGCCATCACGGTGGCCGCCCAGTCGATGCTGCCCTGGAAGGGAACCAGGTGGTCGTCGCTCTGCCGGCGGTTGTCGTGGATGTGCGTGGTGACGAGATACTCCGACGTCGTTTCGATGGCCTCGGCCGTGTCGCCGAGCATGTGCGCGTGGCCGACATCCATGCAGATGCCGAGGTCGGCGCCTTCGAAGCTGCGCTCGATGATCTCGATCAGATCGGGGGCCGTCGAGAGGGTGTTGCCCATCACTTCGAGCGCCACCTTCACGCCCACCGTCTCGGCCATGGACTGGATTTCCTCCACGCTGCGGATCGCCGCCTCACGATGGTTGTCATCGGGTCCGGGCTTCCAGGCCTCGGGCACGCCGAGGTGCACGACCAGATACTTGAAGGGAATAACCCTGGCGATGTTCAGCGCCGCCGCCATTTCGCGGAGCGTCGCCTTTCTGGCGTCGGCGTCACGAACCGCGGTTGAGAACGTGCGCTGGCCGCGGCCGTTGACGAACACGTCGGTAATCGGTGCGTGGACGGAATGCAGATCGAGGTTCGCCTGGGTCAGCCATTCTTTCAACGTCCCGATCGCCGTCTCGTCGTGATAGTCGAAGTGGCTGCGCGTGGCAAACAGCTCGACGGCCTCGAATCCGCTGGCGGCAATCTCGAGGACGTGCGCCAGGTCCAGCCGTTGTTCGTGATACAGGTGAGTCGAAACACCAAATTTCTTCATACATGCCAGAAAGGGGCAGGCCCCTTTCGTCCTAGAACAGGATTTCGCGGAGCCGGGCGAAGCGCGGGTACCGCTCCAGGTTCGTGCGAACGTTGCTCAACGTCCTGGGGATGTACTGGATGTACACCGGATTGCGCCGTGCGGTCGTCTGATGGCCGAAGGTGCCGAGCGCCTTCAGATTGCGCTGCACCGACATGAGATCGAATCGCCGCCGGTACTCCGAAAACGCATCGGGCGTCGCCCCGGCCGGGCCGCCAAGCTTCAGATATCCGCGGATCAGATCGTCGACGCGCGCATCCGGCAGGTCCACGTACGAGTCGCGCAGCAGCGACGCCAGATCGTAGGTGTCGGGCCCCATGCGGGCGTCCTGGAAGTCGATGATGTACAGACTGCGGTCGTGCAGCATCAGGTTCCGGCTGTGGTAATCGCGATGGCACAGCACGCGCGGCTCGGCCGCGAGCTCGTCGACGATCCGCAGGAACTCCTCGTTCAGCGCTTCGCGGGCGGCCGCCGTGATCGTGGCGCCGTGATACGCCTCGAGGAAGTGTTTGACGAAGAAATTCATCTCCCACATCAGCTTGTCGCGATCGAACGCGATGCGATAGGGGATGAACTCGTCCGACTCGAGCTCGGCGCCCCTGCGCTGCATGCGAAACACGAACTCGACGGCCTGGCGGTAGAGCGCGTCGTGGTCGGCGGGCTGCGTCACGCCGAGATGCGCCTGCAGCGTCACGTCGCCGAGATCTTCGAGAATCAGGATGCCGAGGTCGTCGGCGTGGCCGGCAATGGCCGGAATCGGGAGCGGGATGCTGGTGAACAGCCGGCACACGTTCACGAACGGCAGCTCGTCGTAGACAAACGGGGCGTCGTACACCGCGAGGACGACAGAAGGGTTGTCGGGCCGGAGAATGCGGAAGTATTGACGCGTCGACGCGTCTCCGGTGAGCGGCACGACGCGCACCTGCGGATCCGCAAGCTTCGCGCGATGCAGGCACTCGTCGATCCTGTCCCGTGTTTCCTGCACTGCCGTCGAGGGTGTGTCCATCAGCTGATGTCCGTCACGTCGAGCCGTCCGTCTTTCTGAATGATGGCGCAATTCTGGAAGCTCGCTCCAGAAAGAATTTGCACCCCGTCGGCGATGATACAGCGCCGGAGCGTGGCGCCCTTGCCGATGTGTGCGCCATCCCAGACCACCGTATCGACCAGATGCGCCGTCCGGTCCACGATCGAGCCGGGCCCGATCTGCGGAACATCGCCCTCGGCCCTGCCGATCGCGAGACACGCCTCGAGATAGTCGGCCGGCGTGCCCACATCCCAGAACTCAGCTTCGCACAGGAATGCACGCACGTGGCCGAGGTCGTCCTTGACGAGCTCCTTGTACAGACCGCCGATGCTTTCCGCCGGCTGGTTCAGCGGCAGCCGGGCGAATGCCGACGGGTGTGCCATCTGCACGCCGACGACGTGATACGAGCGCACGCGCGAACCCGCGGGCACGACGCTGTGAAAGCGTCCCGTCGAGTCGACGATGAGCCCGCCGTACCGTTCGGGCCACAGGTTCGGCATCACCGCGATGGTCACGAGCGCGCCGGTTTCACGATGGTTCGCCGCCAGCGCGCCGAGATCCACGCTCGTCAGCGTGTCGCCGTTGATGATGAAAAAGTCATCGTCCGGCAGGAGCGACAGCGCCTTGCGCGGCCCTCCGGCCGATCCCAGCACCGGCGACTCGAACGAGTATCGAACGCGTACGCCGAGATCGCTGCCGTCGCCAACCTGCGCCGTGATGGTTTCGGGCAGGTAGTGAAGGTTGAGGACGAAGTCCCGGACGTCCTGCTTCGACGCGTAGCGGATGATGCGGCGCACGAGCGGTTCGCCCGCCACGGGCACCGCGGGCTTCGCCCGTACCCACGACAGCGGCCGCAGCCGCGTGCCGAGACCGGCCGTCAGGATGAGAGCGGCGTGAGGCAGTTAGGAATCCTCGAAGAGCATGTCGGCGAGCGGCAATCCGTGCTGCTCGCAATGCTTCACGTAAAGCCCGCGATAGGAGTCCGTCAGGTAGTCGGCGGGCTTGCCGCGCGAGCGCCTCGGCCATCTGGCGGATGCCCTGCTCGCCACCTTCGATTTCGACGAACGTGCCGACCGGCGTCTCGTCAATCGCAATCGTCACGTCCTCGTGCGCGAACTCCTCGCGGTACTTCTCGTAGCGGAACCACACGTGAAAGCCGAGCTCTTCGAGCACGTGCATCAGGAGCAGCCCGTCGCCGACGACGGTTTCCAATTCCTCGCGCAGCTTCATCGGTGAGTTCTGAACCGGGCCCTTGAAGGTGAGGAGCGTCTTGCCGCACTCGAGCCGGACGCGCAGCACGCACCGGCGCTGGCGCAGCTGATCGTCGCGCGTGTCGAGCAGGTAGTCTTCCTGCAGCCGTCTGCCTCGCAGCGGCGTGGCGCCAGTCGCCAGAATCGCCTGCCTGGCTTCCTGCGCGTCGCGAAAGCAGAGTTTGATCTCCCGCTCCAGCGTAGCGGCCATCACGCGCATTTTATACTGCGGTTGGGCGATGGGCATGGTCATGGGCCAGTGCGCCAAGCTCAGGTTGCCATGGCCATCGACCATTTAGGCGCCGATCGTCCGCCGCGATCCACGCCAGAACAGACGCCGGACGAACACGTACATGGCGAAGCATTCGAGGGCGAACGGCGGGAAGCCGAAATACCCGAGAACCGGCATTTCGAAGATTTTCACGTTGCCGACGATGGGCACGGTGTAGATCCACTTCGCTCGCGCCCAGAAGTTCCAGAACTCCCACAGCCCGCCGCAGATGAAGCCCGCGATGAGCAGATTCGTCATCCGTTCGTATGTGCCGTTCCGGAAATCGCGCAAGCAGCGAGTCGTCGCCGGACCATGCATTGATCGGGTCGAGCAGAAAAATGAAACCGAGGAACACCGGAGCGGCCAGGTACGGGGACGGCCAGATGATGGGCAACAACAGCATCGCGGCGCCGAACACGACGCTCACGTAGTCGGCGGTCGCCAGCTCGTAGTCCACGCGCAACAGCCGCCGCGATTCCGCGTCGGCTTCGGTAGAGCCAGTCCTCCGCGCACCTCGAAGAATCGCGACGAGCTCGGCGGTCTGGAAAATCCCGGGCGAGACCGTCGCAAACGCCCACGCGTACCCGAAGTAGCGGAGCAGCAGGTTGTCGGGAAGATTGATGTAGTACCAGTTCTTGATGAGCAGGTTATAGCCTTCGAACACGACCCATAACGGAATCGACATGAACGCGAGGAACACGAACTCGCGGAAATGCCTCGTCAGCCACGACGAACGGCGCTTCGTGTAGATGATCCCGTCGAGGATGAGGATGTATCCCGTCCAGGCAAACGGCGTGTGCCACGTCCAGAAAGGCTCGACGTGCGCCAGCATCGCGCCTTCCGAGAGCGCGAGCGTGACGACGCCGATCCAGAAGTGAACAGGGAAGCGCATGTGATCCGATCGCGCGTTACGTGAGGCGCACGCGGTAGGAGCATCCCTTCAGCGCGGGCGCGCCGACGCCCTTGCCGAACAGGAGCACCTTGTGCGTGCTGCCGAGCCCACCCGGCAGCAGCAGCGTCTTCATCGCCAGACGTTGCTGCAGCGAGAGGTCCTCGAGCTCGGCGATGCCCAGGCCCAGCATGAAGTATGTCTGATCGAGCCGCGCCAGCACATCGAGGCCCGACCGTTCGGCCGCGCGCGTCACCGCGGTGAGGTCCACGTGTGCCGTGATGTCGGTTTCGCCGGGCTCCTGCAGGAAATCGACCGGCTGCGCGTGTTTCTTGAACGACGTCAGCGTCCCTGCCGCGTGTGAAACGCCGTAGAGCTCGCGCTCGTCGTGGCCGTAGTCGATGATGACCAGAAACCCCGTGCCAAGCGACGGCGGCCGCCTGCGTCATCCAGTCTTCGGCGGCCAGGTTCACTTCGGCGCGCCATCCCACCCGCATCTCCGCACCCGCGCGCGCGAGATATTCCGCGATGCGCGGCGTGGAGGGATGCTCGAACCGCTCCACGAACCGGTCGCCGGAGATATCGACGAACACTTCGCGCAGTCCACTCTCCGTCATGACGACGACGTGGGTGGGCAGCGCGTCGAGCAGTTCGTTGGCGAGGATGACGCCGGAGACGTGCTCCGGCAGATTCGTGCCGCTGTGTTGAAGCAGGGGCGCATGCGGGCCGAGGGTCTCTGTGTGGGCCGCGCGCGCGGCGGGGGACCGCTCGACGAGAGAGAGCCGGATGGCGGAATAGAACGCCGGGTCGTTGCGGCGCGCCGCGTCGAGGATGTCGCGAGACAGGCGCCCGTTGCCGGCCCCGCACTCGACGAGATCGAAAAGGGGTCGGGAGCCATTTCCCGGATCGTCCGGAAAACGGCTCCCGAGCCCTTTTCGCCATCACCCGCCACATCTCGGCGAACTGCTTCGCCAGCAGCTCGCCGAAGATGGGGCCGACGTCGACGCTCGTAAAAAAATCGCCCGCGCGTCCCGTCTTCTGGGCCGCGCGGGCGTAGTAGCCGAGCTCCGGATGATAGAGCGAGAGCTCCATGTACTCCGCGAAGCTGATGGGGCCGCTCGTCCGGATGCGATCGGCGACCAGCTCGCGGAGCATCAAATCACAATACGACTACTGCTTGCGAACCGTCACGAACTGCTCGTCGCCGCGGCGGTTGATCAGCATGCCGACCGCGCGTCCGGCCGGCACCGCCCGCAGCGCCGTGCTCGCCTCGTTCTGGTTCGCCACCGGGCGGCGATTCACCTGCAGAATCACGTCGCCGGGCTGCAGCGCGCGCGCCGCCGGGCTGTCGGGATCCACATCGGTGACGACCGCGCCGCGGATGCCCGCCGGGAGCTCGAACTGCCGCGCGATGTCGGGCGTCACGTTGTTCAGCGTGATGCCGAATCCCGCACCCGAATCGCCGCCGCCGGTATCGCCGGCATCGGCCTGACGCGGGCGTTTCCGCCTCGAGGTTCAGCTCTTCGACGCGCACGTTGAACGTGCGTTCCTTGCCTTCGCGCACGACCTTGAGCGGAACGGTCGTGCCGGGTGTCGTGGCGGCCACGAGCGCCGGCAGATCGTCGCTGCGGTTGATCGGCTTGCTGTTGAACTCGACGATGACATCGCCCGGCTCCACGCCCGCGGTGGCCGCGGGTCCGGGCGGCACCTGCGCGACGACCGCGCCGCGCCGATCCTTCAGGCTGAGCGCTTCCACTTCATCCGGCGACACGGGGCGCACCGACACGCCAATCCGCCCGCGGGTGATCTTGCCCGCGCGGAGGCCCGGCAGGACGTCGCGAACCGTGTTGATGGGGACCGCGAAGCCGATGCCGATGTTGCCCGCGGCGCCGAACGCCGATCCGCCGCTGTAGATCGCCGTGTTGATGCCGATGACCTCGCCGCGCACGTTCAGCAGCGGGCCGCCCGAGTTGCCGGGATTGATCGCCGCGTCGGTCTGAATCAGCGGCTGCCGGCGTCCAGGCGTGAAGTCGAACGCATTGCGTCCCGTCGCGCTGACCACGCCCACGCTGACGGTGTGCGCGAGGCCGAACGGGTTGCCGATGGCCATCACCCAGTCGCCCGGCTCCATCTGGCTCGAGTCGCCGAATTTCGCCACCGGCAGGTCGCGCGTCGGTTTCTCGATGAGCTGGATGAGCGCGCTGTCGGTCAGCGGATCGCGGCCGACGACCTTCGCCTCGTAGTACTCCTCGTCCGTCGTCGAAGAACTGCACTTCGATCTTCGTCGCGCCTTCCACGACGTGGTTGTTCGTCAGGATGTAGCCGTCCTTGGCGATGATGAAGCCCGATCCGGCGGCCTGCGTTTTCTCGCTGTTGCGCGGTCTGCGCTGTGGCGGCTGCTGCTGTTGTCCGCGCGGATTCTGATTCGGTCCGCCCGGGCCCGGCCCGAAAAACCGCTCGAACAGGTCGTCGCCGCCGCCCCCCCGCCGCCGAAGAACTCGCTCAGATCCTGCGTCCGCTGCCGCGACTCGGTGCGGATGCTCACGACCATCGGCGACTGATTCTTGGCGATGTTACGAAATGTCGTGGCATCCACGGGACCGCTGAGCGGTGCCGTGTTGGTCGCCGGAATCGCCATCGTCTGGGCCGACGAGACCGGCGACAGATCGAGGCGTGAGGCGATGACCATGCCCACCACCAGGGACGCCATGGCGATGAGGACGACATAGAAGATCGTCGTTTTCCGTGAAGATGAACCAAACAAAGACATGTCTGAAACCTCCGAAAAATCCGGATGAAAACCGGCTTACGCGAGCCGAACGATTTCCGTTTGTGCGGGCCCGGTCACGAGCGCCTCGCGCTGGCCGTAATACATGTTGATTTCCGTACGCACGCCGAACGATTCGAAATACAGCCCGGGTTCGATGGTGAAGCCGGTGCCGGGAAGCAACCGCCGGTCGTCATGACTCTCGTAGTCGTCCATGTGCACGCCGTTGCCATGAACCTCGCGCCCGAGGTTATGCCCGGTACGATGCAGAATCCGTTCCCCGAACCCGGCCTGCTCGAGCACCTGCCGTGCCGCCCGGTCGACCTGCCATCCCCGCAGGTCCCGCTGCTGGCGGGCCGATTCCTGCACGAGCGCCACCGCCGCATCCCGCGCCTGACCGATGGCCCCGAACGCGCGGGCCATCTCGGGAGGGACCTCCGGACCCGTAAACCCTACCCATGTAATATCGGCGTATACCGCCTGCGGGTTTTCCTTCTTCTTGCCCCACAGGTCCAGCAGCACCAGTTCGCCCTTCCGGATAGGCCGGGTGCGGCGCGCGGTCGGCAGGTAGTGCGGATCGCCGGCGTTTTCCTGGGCGGCCACGACGGGCGCCGAGTCGCTGACGAGGCCTTCTTCTTCGAACCAGGACGCCATCTGCTGCTGAACCGCGAACTCCGTCAGCGCGTCCCCGTCGCCGACGCGGCCGGCAATCAACTCGAACGCGCGATCCTTCACGCGATAGAGCGCCGCCGACGCCTCGCGATGCGTGGCGAGCGCGGCCTCGTCCCAGACCGCTTCGAAGCGCTGCACGAGATCTCCCGACGACTCCACGTCGACGCCGCGGCTGCGCACCAGTTCGACCGTGCCGGCGTCGATGCGCGAGATATACGGAATCGCGCAGTCGCGCGAATACTCCATCGCCACGCGCTTGACGCCGCTCAACAGCTTCGTGAGCCCGGCGTCGAGTTGCTGACGACCGGCATAGATCGTCTTCTCGCCCGGCAGGGCATCGAGTGTCTGGCGCTCGATCGCGTGCACGAGGCCCCGCGGCTCGCCGCTGGCGGGCACCAGATAGAACCAGCGCCGCGTCGTCATTTTTGCGCCGTTCGCGGTCCCGACCAGCCGCGCCGCGATGGGATTCGAACCGTGAAAGTCGTAAAGCAGCCAGCCGTCGAGCCCCTCGGCTTTGAGCGATTGCTGCACGGCCGCAACATCGAGTGGCATGGTCTGAAGTAGTGTCGGTGTCAGCGTAAGCGTCCGGCTTCAGTCTGGTGGTCTACTGTCCGGATTCCGCCGGACCGCAAGAAAACCAGTATAGCCGCTCCCACTACTTGGACGCCCGACTTCCCCTGTTGGTTTGCTTATAATGGCTGATACAAGGGAGAGGCATGAACCGCACCACCGGTCCGGCTAAAGCCGGACGCGCCATCACGATATCTTCGATCGGCCTGGTGCTCGCGACCGCTCTCGCGGCGGCGCAGCAGCCGCCGTCCCCGCAAGAGTCCACCACGCCGCCCACGCCGGAGGTCACCTTCAAGGTCGAGGTGAATTACGTCGAAGAGGACGTGCGCGTGGTGGACCGCGAGGGCCGTTTCGTGCGCGGCCTGAAGCGGGAAGACTTCCAGGTGGTAGAGGACGGAAAGCCGCAGAAGGTCGAGACCTTCGGCATGGTGGACATCCCCAACACGCGGCCGCGCACCCCGTTGTATCTCGGCCCCGACGCGCTGCCCATCGAGCCCGATGTCGCGGTCAACAAGCAGGTGCTCGACGGCCGTCTCTACCTGCTCGTGCTCGACGACTATCACGTCGCGCCGCTGCGCAGCCAGAACGTGCGCAACATCGCGCGCCGTTTCGTGCGCGAAAAGCTCGGCCCCGACGACCAGGCCGCGGTGGTGGTGACGAGCGGGCTGCGGCGGGCGTCGCAGGACTTCACGCAGAACCGGCGGCTTCTCATCGAAGCGATCGACAATTTCCTCGGCCAGAAGCTGCCGTCGGCCGGCGTCGAGCGCAACGAGAAGATGTCGCGCGAGATGAACGCGGCCGGCGCACCCATCGACGATGCGGGCGATCCGATTCAGATCGATCCGGCCAACCGCTACATCGCCGACGACAGGGTCGCCGAGCGCACCTTCCAGGCGCGTCAGGCGCTGAACTCGCTGCGCAGCATCTCCGAGTGGATGTCGGCCATCCAGGGGCGGCGCAAGGCGATCATCTACATCAGCGAAGGCGTCGACTACAACCTGTTCGACATTTTCACGGGCGGCGATCCGACCAACTTCAACTTCGAAAACTTCAACATGATCCAGACCGAGACCTACGACACGATCGCTGCCGCCTCCCGCAGCAACGTGCAGATCTACGCGGTCGATCCGAGAGGGCCTGACCTCGATGGGTCAGGAAGACATCGAGATCGGCGGGCTGGCGGCGGGCGCGTACAACCTCGGGCCCAAGCAGCTCCTGCAGGAGCTGCAGTCGTCGCAGATGAACCTGCGCCAGCTTTCGGAGGAAACGGGCGGCGTCGCGTTTGTCGGCCGCAACGATTTCAACGCGGGCTTCGATCGCATCGTCGAGGAGAACAGCCAGTACTACGTGCTCGGCTACTACTCGACCAACGACAAGCGCGACGGCAAGCTGCGCAACATCGGCGTGCGCGTCGCGGGATACCCGGACGCGCAGGTCACCTACCGCAAGCGGTATGCGGCGCCGCGCGGCCGTGGCCCCAAGAACACCGCGGCGGGCAAGCCGCTCGACCCGACGAAGAGCCTGAATGCCGATCTCGTCAACACGATGACGTCGCCGTTGCCGAAGACCGGCGATCCAGCTTCGCGTCAGCGCCATTGCCAAGAAGGGCGCGGGCAAGACCACCGACGTGGAAGTGCTCATCGACACGCTCGGCAGAGACCTCACGTTCACCGACAAGAACGGCACGTTCGTCAACAAGCTGTCGATGCAGGTGGGCGTCTTCAACAAGGAAGGGAAGTCGATCTTCGCCGAGCGTCCCGACGTGGATCTGAACCTGCGGCCCGAAAGCCACGTGCGCGTGACGCAGAACGGCGTCCGCATCCTGCGCCATCTCTCGCTGCCGCCCGGACGCTACCAGCTGCGCGTGGCGGCTCAGGACAGCGGCAAGGTGAAGCAGGGCAGCGCGCACCTCGATATCGACGTGCCGGACTTTGCCAAGGAAGCCGCTCGCCATCAGCAACATCGCCATCGCGTCGACCGCCGATCGGTCGGTGTACTCGCCGCCGAAGCCCGGCTTCGATCCGTTCAATGGACTGCTGCCCGGATCGCCATCGGCGCTTCGCCAGTTCCCGAACAACAGCGAGTTCGCCACGGCGGTCGAGGTGTACATCAACAAGCCGACACCCGTACACACCTTCGACGTCACGACGGTCGTCCGGGCCGATGACGGACGCGTGGTGTTCAACCACAGCGTCGAGCGTTCCACCGACGAGCTGCACGGGACACCCGGCGGGTTTGGTTTCACCGAGCGCATTCCGGTTCAGAACTGGACGCCGGGTCTGTATGTGTTGCAGATCGACGCGAAGTCGCGCCTGAACGACATCGCGCCGGCCTCACGCGTCATTCAGTTCGAGGTCAGATAATGAGCCGAGCGTTCGGGATTCTCTTCCTGGTTTTCGTCGCAGTGTGCTTCACGCAGCCGGCTATGGCCCAGACTCCAGCGTTCACCACGATTGTGAAGGGAGACGCGAGCGAACAGCAGACCGCGCGGCAAGTGACCGTGCGCACGGCGGCCGAGTGGAAAGCCCTCTGGAAAGACCACGCGCCGAGCGCACAGATGCCCCCGGTGGATTTCAGCAAGGACATGGTGGTGGGGATTTTTCTGGGATCCAGGCCGAGCGCCGGCCACGAAGTGGAGATCGTGGGCGTCCGGACCCAGGAAAAGGACCTGGTCGTCGAGTACGTCCAGAAGCAGCCCGGCCGCGGCACGCTGGCGGCGCAGATTCTGACCGAACCCTTTCACCTCGTATCGGTGCCGAAGTTCACCGGCACCGTGCGGTTTGTTCAAGTACCCGCAACGGCTCAATAGCTGTCAGCGGCAAATGGCAGATGGCAACGCTGCGAGTGCCATCTGCCATCTGCCATGACGTGCGCAGCTAGGTGTTCGGCTCCCGCCTTGATCTGCTTCTGCTTCACCGGCTTGACGGTCCCGTTGTTCTGCTCGAACTTGTATTGCGGGTTCGTCATTCCCGGGACTTTCGGCGACCGCAGCGTAATCGTGGCGACGTCGAGCGGCTGAAGCGGCGTCTTGAGGCGCTGCCGGTCGCCCGTGCCCTGCAGCGGCTGACCGTCCTTGTCGTACCAGAACTCGCTGATCTGCAGGCCCACGATGGCGTTGACGGCCGACATGTTCTTGACCTGGAAGGTCGTCACGATGGTGTTGCCTTCCAGCTTGGCCGTCTGAACGAAGCCAAGCTCGGCCTGCGCCTCGCAGGGGCGGGGCCGACTTCTTCAACACCGATGTGGCGCCCGAGGGGGCCGGCGCCGGGGCAGGCTTTTCCTGGGCAAGCACGGTCATCGACGCAGGGGCTGCCAGGGCAACCGCAACCGCGAAGGCAATTGCATATCGCACGCGCATCTTCAACTCCTTAGGAACTGGATCTGGGGCGCATTATACCCGCCTTCGCGCCCCTGTCGTCCAGCGCTTCGGCGAGGCAGGCCTACATCTCCCCGTTCCAGTCCTCCGGCTCGGGGTTAATCGACCGGATGATCTCCATGTGCCATTTGCCGCCCCCCCAGGGCTCGATGACCTCGGTGGCGACCACATCGACCAGGATTTCAGCGAACGTCCGCCCTTCCGGGTCCCCTTCGAGGTGGTAGGCGGGCTCGTCCCAGCCGAAGTTGGGGTAGAGCACGATGGTCAGAAACAGGTCGTAGCCGTCATCGACGACGATGAGCTGGCCGCAGGGCCGCTTGGTGGTCGAGTGATAGATCAGGTACTTCTCGGCGCTGTGCGCACGGATATACCGCTTGAGCGCGAACTCGCGCGCGACGATCTCTTCAATCGCGATCTTCTTGTCCCAGCAGTCGCGGCAATAGCGCTCGTCGCCGCGTGGCTCTGACACGTCCTTGGCGCCGCACAGGGCGCAACGCGTCTTAGCGACTGGACTTGCGGGGCACCTGAATCCTTTACCTGCCTGGCCGCAGGCGCGTACATCTCCTCCACGTACTGCTTCAGCATCCGCGCCCCGCAGAAATGCGGCGCCACCGTGCGGATGCATTCCTTGACGATCTGCAGCCACGCGTGCGGAATGCCCTGCTGATCGCGCTGGTAGTAGGTCGGCACGACCTGCTCCTCGAGCAGCCGGTACAGCGAGTCGGCATCGGCCGCGTCCTGCGCCTCGGGATCGTCCATGGTCTTGCCGCCGTCGATCACCCAGCCGTTCGAGCCGTTGTAGCCTTCGGCCCACCAGCCGTCGCCGATGCTCAGGTGCGGCACGCCGTTGAGGCCCGCCTTCATGCCGCTCGTGCCGCTTGCTTCGAGCGGCTTGCGCGGCGTGTTGAGCCACACATCGCACCCCTGACTGAGGAAATGCGCGACGTGCAGATCGTAGTCGTCGACGAAGGCGATCCGCCCGCCGTAAATCGGGTCGATTGCGTGCCGGTAAATCTGCTGCAGATGGCGCTTGCCCGCGTCGTCGGCAGGGTGCGCCTTGCCGGCAAACACGATCTGCACGTGCCGGCGGTTGGACGACAGCAGCCGGATGAGCCGCTCGGGATCTCTGAAGATGAGCTCCGGACGCTTGTAGGCGGTGAAGCGGCGCGCGAAGCCGATCGTCAGCGCACCCGGATCGAGCAGGGGTCCGGCGGCGACGACGGCCGCCGCGCTGACGTTTTCCTGCGCCCACCGATCGCGTGCCCGCTGGCGGATGAAGGCGAACAGGAAGCGCTTCAACGACTGGCGCGCGTTCCAGAGATCGGTATCTGGAATCTCGAGCACGCGATTCCAGAACTCGGGATCGTCCTGCCGATCGTTCCAGTCGCCGCCCACGTATTGATCGAGCAGTTGCGCGATTTCGGCGGACATCCAGGTCGGCATGTGCACGCCGTTGGTGATCGAGGTCAGCGGGTGCTGGCCGTTGCGCTCGCGCTCCTGCAGCAGCGGCTCCCACATGGTGCGCGTGACGTCACCGTGCAGGCGGCTGACGCCGTTCGAGAAATCCGACGTGCGCAGCGCGAGGGCGGTCATGTTGAACTGCCCGTGGTGCTCGCCGAGCGCGAGAAAGCGGCCGCGGTGTTCGGTCAGCGGACCCCACGCGCCCTGCAGATGATGCTCGACGCGGTCGAACGCGAACGCATCGTGGCCCGCGGCCACCGGCGTGTGCGTCGTGAAGATCGTCGCGCGCCGGACAGCGACCAGCGCTTCGTCGAACGTGATGCCGTCGGCAAGATGTTCGTAGATGCGCTGCAGCACGACGAACGCCGCGTGGCCTTCGTTCAGATGCCAGACGGCCGGCGCGATGCCGAGCGCCCGAAGGGCGCGGACGCCGCCGATGCCGAGCACGATCTCCTGCTGCAGCCGTGTTTCCCGATCGCCGCCGTAGAGACGCGCGGACAGGTCGCGATCCTGCGGGGCGTTTTCCTCGAGACCGGTATCGAGCAGGTACAGGGTCACCCGCCCGGCCGACACTTTCCAGACGTTGGTGAGCACGGCGCGGTCGCCCAGCGGTACCGCTACCACGCACGGCGAGCCGTCCGGCTTGAGCGCCTGCTCGATCGCCACATCGGGCCAGTTGAGCCGCTCGTAGACCTCGAGCTGCCAGCCCTCCGGCGACACGGTCTGGTGGAAGTACCCCTGCGGATACATGAAGCCCACGCCCACGAGCGGAATACCGAGGTCGCTCGATTCCTTGCAGTGGTCGCCGGCGAGCACTCCGAGACCGCCGGCATAAATCGGCAACGACTGATGGATGGCGAACTCCGCCGAGAAGTACGCGATGGGGGTGTTCTGCAGATCCGGAAACCGGCGCGCCATCCACGTGTTCGTGGCCGCATACGCCGCGTCGAGTCCGGCCACCGCTTTGTCGTAGGTGGCCAGGAAGTCTTCGTCGCGCGCCATCTGCTCCACGCGCTCGCGCGAGACGAGCCACAGCATCTTCACGGGGTTGTGCGCCGTGGTCCGCCAGAGCTGGTAATCGAGATCGCGGAACACCTTGCGAGGGACGTAGTGCCAGCTCCACCAGAGGTTGGCGGCAAGCTCTTCGAGCCGCCGGATACGTTCGGGGAGGGGCGAAAGGCCAGCGTAACGAGTCATCGAACCACCGATCGTAGTCGGGCACCTTCGTTGGCGTCAATCAAGCTGCGACGGTATTCGCGCAACGCGGGGGTTCGCGCGACTATCCATGCGGTTGCCACGAGACAGCCGAGGCCGCCGGTGACGACCGACGCGCGTGCACCGACCCACTGCGCCACCGATCCGGCCTCGAGCTCGCCCAGCATGGGCCCCCCCTGGAAGAACACCATGTTGATGCCCGTCATGCGCCCGCGCAGATGGTCTGGCGTGCCGAGCTGCCTGATGACGTTGCGAAGCACCATGCTTACTGTATCGGCCGCACCGGTCGCGGCGAGACACATGAAGGTGAGCCAGAACGATTGGGACAGACCAAACAGAATTGTCGCCAGCCCGTAGACGCCCACGGCCCGGATGAGCACCACGCCGCGCCGCTCGATGCGCTCGATTCCGTGCACCATGATGACGCTCGTCAAAACCGCGCCGACCGATGGGGCGGCGTACAGCCAGCCGTAGCCCCGCGCACCGACATGGAGCACATCCTGCGCGAAGATCGGCAGCAACGCGGTGGCCGACGAGAAGAACGTCGCGAAGAAGTCCAGCAGCATCGTCGAGCGGATGATGGGTGATGAGAACACGAATCCCAGGCCTTCGCGCACCGCGCGCACGCTGATGTCGCCGGCCTCGCCGGCGGCGCGCGGCGGTACGTCGCGCATCATCAGCAGCGACGCGATGACGCAGATGAACGACACCGCGTTGACGGCGTACACCCACTTGACGCCGAGCGTCGCGATGACGATGCCGCCGATGGCCGGGCCCGCGACCGACGCGATCTGAACCATGATCGCGTACAGGCTGATCGCGTTTGGCAGGTGATCGCGCGGCACGAGCGTCGGCATGAGCGACTGTCGCGCCGGACCGTCGAACGCGCCTCCCGCCGCGCCAACGGCCGCGAGGGCGTAGATCGGCCACACGTGATCCAGCCCGAGATGGGTCAGGAGCGCGAGGACACTCGCCGTGACGCACATCGTGGTCTGCGTGAAGAACATCACGCGCCGGCGATCGGAGGCGTCGGCGATCGTGCCCCCCGCAATCGAGAAGAAGACGATGGGCATCAGCCGTACGAGCCCCACCATGCCGAGCGCGATGGGCCGGTGTTCGGGATCGACGAGCAGCGCGACGTGCCACAGGATGGCTGCCGTCTGCATGTAGGAACCCGAGAAGGAAATCAGCTGCCCGGTCCACAGCAGGCGGAAGTTTCGATGCTGGAGCGCGGTGAACGGCGAAGGAGCGTTGGCAGCCACAGGCAGGCAGATTTTATGATGTAAGATTTGCGCCGTATGCAGTTCGATTTTATCGACGGTCTCTTCGTGCTGATGCTGGCGACGTTCATCGGCCTCGACGTCATCCGGCGCGTCTCGCGATTGCTGCACACACCGCTGATGTCGCTCACCAACGCCATCTCGGCCATCGCCGTTGTCGGAGCGATTCTACTCGCTGGCGAGCAGGAGTCGCGATTGAGCACGGTGCTCGGCGCCATCGCCGTCTTCGCCTCGACGACCAACATCGTCAGCGGGTTCCTGATTACCGATCGCATGCTCAAGATGTTCAAGAAGCGAGAGCCGGCGAAATGAGCGGCGGACGAGCGGCCCGCCTTCGCATGGCTTCGGCGAGGTCTCGCCAGAGTTCGCCGGAATCCTGCGAACGGCGGCGGACGAGGAGCGGGTGTTGGGGCCCCGCGACAAATAGATGAACCAGCTGATCCAGCTGGTCTACCTCATCGCGACCGCGCTCTTCATTTTCTCCCTCAAATGGATGAGCGATCCGGCGACCGCGCGCCGGGGTGTGTTTGCCGGCGTCGGAGGCATGGCGCTCGCCATCATCGGCACGCTCATGCACCCGCTCATCATCGGCTACAGCTGGATCGTCGTGCCGCTGGTCCTGGGGGCGCTGGCGGGTATTCCGCTCTCGTGGGTCCCGCTGACGGCGGTGCCACAGCGAACCGCGCTGTCGCACGCGTTCGGCGGTCTCGCCGCCGGTCTGGTTGGCACCGCGAAGTATTTTCTGTGGGCCGAACACCACGAGCTGACCACGTTCCGTATGGGCGCGATCGCGCTCGAAGTGATCCTCGGGTATCTGACGTGCACGGGCAGCCTGGTCGCGGCCGGCAAGCTTCAGGAAGTCATTCCGACGCGGCCGATCATGTACCGCGGCCAGAACGTCATCAACTTCACCCTGCTCGCCGCGGCCGTGGTGATCGCCGTTCTGCTGATGCTCGATCCGGGCCGCACCGTGCTCTTTCCGGCGCTCATCGTGCTCGCGCTGGCGTTCGGCGTCCTGCTGGTGCTGCCGATTGGTGGCGCCGACATGCCCACGGTGATTTCGCTGCTGAATTCATATGCGGGGCTCGCCGCCGTGGCGATGGGCTTCGTGATGGAGAACAAGCTGCTGATCACCGCCGGCGCGCTCGACGGCGCGTCGGGCCTCATCCTCTCCATCGTGATGTGCAAGGCGATGAACCGGTCGTTCACCAACGTGTTGTTCGGCGCGTTCGGCCAGGTGAAGGCCGTCAGCGGACAGGTTGAGCAGCGGACGGCCAAGAGCGCGACCGCCGAGGACGCCGCGCAACTGCTCGAGAACGCCTCGAGCGTCGTCATCATCCCGGGATACGGGATGGCGGTGTCGCAGGCGCAGCATCGCGTGCACGATCTGTACGAGCAGCTCGCCAAGCGCGGCGTGGATGTGAAGTTCGCGATTCATCCCGTCGCCGGTCGCATGCCAGGGCACATGAACGTCCTGCTGGCTGAAGCGGAGATTCCCTACGACCGCCTCGTCGAGATGGACGACATCAACCCCGAGATGCCGCGGGCGGATGTCGCGCTCGTGATTGGCGCCAACGACGTGGTGAACCCGGCGGCGCGTCTCGACAAGAACAGCCCCATCTTCGGCATGCCCATCATCGACGCCGACAAGGCCAAGGTCGTGCTGGCCATCAAGCGGTCGATGAACCCGGGCTTCGCCGGTATCGAAAACGAGCTGTACTTCGCCGACAACACGCTGATGCTCTTTGGCGACGCGAAAGCCGTGATCGGCGAGGTCGTGAAGAATCTGAGCGGGCAAAGCGGAATTCACTAGCCACGAAATTCAAGCAGGAGATCAGGAGATTAGGAGGAACCGGACAAGAGAATTCCACCCTAGTCTCCTGAGCTCATGATCTGTTGTTCGAATTTGCCTGGAAAGACTCCTGATCTTCTGACCTCATGCTTGATTTCTGTTTTGTACCACGGCTCGGCAGCAGCTCTGCCTCGTAGAGCCGGCGCGTGTTGCCGATGGCTGAGATGATGGCCGTGATCACCAAGCCGATTGCGCCCACGATACCGCCGACGTCGAAGAGCAGCATCCGCACGCCAAACACCGTGACCACCGGCTTCACTGTCAGCATCAGCGCCCCGACCGCAAGAAGGATGCGCAGCTCGGTGGGACCAAATCCCCAGAACGACATCTGAAATCGGCCGACGCAGTACGTCGCGAGAAAGATCTCGATCGAGAGGATGTAGTACGCGACGAGGAACGCGGCGGCGATGAGGGGCGTCATGTCGCCAGCAATGGCCAGCCCGCTGATGACGAAGAGGATGCCGAACGTGTCGAGGATGTGATCGACGTAGAAGCCGTAGCGCGGCCGCTGGTGGCCGCGCACGCGCGCGACCGTGCCGTCGAGGCTGTCGCCGAACCAGTTCAGCGCGAGAAACAGGATGACGCCCGCCAGGGCCCACGGCACCTCGTGCCACGTCGCGAAGCACACGCCGACCATGAACATCGACACCAGGCCGAGCCCGGTAAGGTGATCTGAGTTGATGCGCGCCGGCAGACGCTCCGCGATCCAAATCAACACGCGGCGCTCGATCCCGGTGAGTAACCCGCTCGACTGACGTTTCGCCTCGACAAACCCGTTTGGCATTCCGCCTCCTGGTTCGATATGCGCAAACAGGAGGCGGAACGGCTCAGGCGGTGCCGGGCTACCGCTTTTCCGAGGCCCTTGGCGCGGCTGAAGCCGCGCACTACCGCTTTTTCCTTCGCGGCACCTTGGCGCCTGCCCGGCGGGCCTCCGACAAGCCGATGGCGATGGCTTGCTTGCGGCTCGTCACCTTTTTGCCCGATCCGCCGCTCCGAAGGGTGCCCCGCTTCCGTTCGTGCATGGCCCGCTCGACTTTTTGAGAGGCTTTCCTGCCGTACTTCCGACCGCCGCGTTTCTTCGCCATGAGACCTCCTCGTGTCCGATTACTGGCCATGTTGTCCATGGACGCTTCCACGCCGCGATCCGTGCGTTGCATGAATTCAGTGAGACGCGTGGGGAGCGCATCGGCTATCGAAGCAAGGAACAGGCCGGAAACTTGCAACAGGCCGCACGACCAACCTTCGCTCACCGGCTGGCGGTGCGAGCTTCGGTTGGCAAGTTTTGTCGATGGAGGACTCAATGGCTGAAGACCACAAGAGCGGCGGTCAGGTATCGCGCGACGCAGTTGATCGACTTGCTCAACGAAGATCTCGCACGGGAATATCAGGCGATCATTGCGTACGTTGTGTACTCGCAGGTGCTGAAGGGCGCCGAGTACATGGCGATCGCGAAAGAGCTCGAGAAGCACGCGGGCGAAGAGCTGGCGCACGCGCTCACGATCTCGAAATTGATCGACTACCTCGGGGGCTCGCCGACCGTCACCACCAAGCCGGTGAAGACGTCAGAAAAGGCCGAGGACATGCTGCGTTTCGATCTCGACAACGAGAACGACACGATCAGGAATTACCGCGACCGCGTGCGGCAGTGCGAGGCGCTGGGCGAATACGCGATGGCCGAGCATCTGCGCGAGATCCTGAAGCAGGAGCAGGAACACCAAATCGACCTGGCGACGGCTCTCGGCGAAGAGGTGCCGGACGTGTCGAAAATGAAGAGCGACAAGGGTAAGGGCCACGCCGAAGAACGGGCGATTCACTGAAAGCGGCGGCCGCGCGTTTCCGGTCCGAGCCAGATGAGCGCCGACACGGCCAGTCCCGACACCGCGATCGAAACGGTCATGGCGGTCGACAGCGTCCAGCCGTCATCGACCAGGTGCCCGATCGCAAATGACGTGACCGATCCTGCGAGAGCGCCGGCGTGATAGCAGAATCCCGCGCCGGCGCCGCGTACCTCGCTCGGAAATCGCTCCGTGAGGTACGACGGGAACGCGCCCCACATGCCGTGCGCCCCGAATCCAACCGCCAGGGCGCCCGCCAGCAACAGCGTGGAATCCGCGCTCGCAACGTAGAGCGGTGCGCAGGCGACGCCGAGAAGGGCGGCTGCGGTGACGGCTCCGCGGCGGCCGAGACGTCCTTCAGAGACGCCGCCCCAGAACGCCGACCCGGTAATGCCTCCGATATTCAGCGCGACGATGTAGGGAAGCGTGTTGAGCCCGCGGCCCTGCAGAAACGTGGCGTACCAGTAGGTGACCGAGTAGTACGACACCATGAAGCAGGCCGCGAGTGCCGAGCAGTGGATCGTCGTGGCGACGAGGTCGCGTTCGAAGATGCGCGCCAGCGAAACGGCGGTCTTGCGTCGAGCTGAACCGGCCTGGCGATCCAGGGCGGTCCAGACCGGGCTTTCGGTCACGCTCGAGCGAATCCACAGCACGAGCATCGCCGGAATGGCGCCAATCCAGAACATCGCCCGCCATGCCTCGTCCATGCCGTCGCGAAGCACCGGGTAGAGCGTCTGGATGACCAGCGCGGAAGAAATGTAGCCCCACGCCCACGCACCCTGGAGAATGCCGGCCGCCGCACCTCGGAGCCGATCGGGAAGATGCTCGAGCGCGAGCGGCATGCCCGCCGCCCATTCGCCGCCCATGCCGATGCCGAAGAGCGCGCGGCAGGCGAAGAGCATCGCATATGACGAGGAGAACCCGCTCAACACGGTGAAGAGCGAGAACCAGATGATGGACAGCATCAACGGAAGCTTGCGTCCCCATCGATCGGCCGCAGTGCCCGCGGCAGCGCCGCCGATGAGCCGGAACATGAGCGTCACCGTGCCGAGGGCGCCTGCCAGCGCGTTGTCGATGGTGAAGCTGCGCTGAATATCGGCGAGCACGAATGTGAGGATGGTGAAATCGAAGCCGTCGAGCATCCAGCCGAAAAACGCGGCGGCAAAGGCACGTTTTTGCTGGGGCGTGAGGGCGCGGAACTCCCGGAGGAACTGAATCACTGTCTGGTACTAATACACCATCATCGCGATTCTGCAGATATTTCAGCCGTTTAGGGTGGCGAGTCTCTTGCTACGGCTCACGCTAGCGTACATATGCGCAGTCACACCCGATCGATTCTGCTCGCCTTCGTGACATGGCTCGTCCTGCTGCTGTTGGCGGTGATACCCGCCGGCGCCGCCATGCGTTCCCAGGCGCCCGCCTTGCCGGCTACGCAGGCAGATCAGCCGGACAATCCGCTGTCCGCCGACTCGCTCGAGACCGTGCATCACCAGTCGCTTGGATCCTGGGAGATCGATTTTCACGCGTTCGTCGCGCTTCCGCTCGCGACCCTGCTTGGGGCGGCACTCGCCCTGCGGCCTCGCCGCCGGGGCACGCCCGAGCGATCCTCGCAGGTGGTGCAGACGCAGATCATCCTGTCGATCATCGGTGCGCTGGTCATGATCGTGGTGGGCACCAGCCTGGCCCGCGCATTCGGCGTCGTGGGTGCGGCCGGCCTCGTGCGCTACCGCGCCAAGATCGACGATCCCAAGGATGCCGGAGTCATGCTGACGACGCTGGCGATTGGGCTTGGGTGCGGGGTGGGCGTCTACGGCCTGGCGCTGTTCTCCACGGTCTTTCTGGTGGCCGTCCTCTGGGTCATCGAGTCGTTCGAGCCGCGCGCCCGTAAAGAGTTCATCCTCGAGGTTCGATCGAAGGAAGCCGTCAAACTGCAGCCCACGGTCGAGGCGCTTCTGCGGCGGCGCCGCGTGAAATACGAGCTTCGGGAATCGCAGCCCGAAGAGTTCTCCTTCCTGGTCCAGATGCCGATGGACATGAAGACCGACGGCATTTCCGCGGAAATCATCGCGCTCGATCCGGATCCGGGTACCGGTGTGGAGTGGAAGACCGAAGGCAAGAAGAAGGCGGCTTGAGGCGCGCATGCATCTGATCACACAACCCAAAGACGGACTGACGCCGCTCGTCGTGGCGATCAAGAAAGCCACCAAACAGATCGAAATCACGATTTTCCGATTCGACGTGAAAGAGCTGCAGCGCGCGCTCGAAGGGGCCGTGACGCGCGGCGTGAAGGTGCACGCGTTGATTGCGCACACCTCGGGCGGAGGCGCAAAACGACTTCGAAAGCTGGAGCTGGACCTGCTCAACGCGGGCGTCACCGTCTCGCGGACCGACGACGACCTGGTGCGCTACCACAACAAGATGATGGTCGTCGACGGCGAGACGCTCTACACGCTCGGGTTCAACTTCACCAGGCTCGACATCGAGAAGAGCCGGAGCCTGGGTCTGGTGACCAGGAACAAGGCGATCGTCGCGGAAGGCCGGAAGCTGTTCGAAGCCGATTCGACGCGCCAGCCCTACACGGCCGGCCACGACGGCTTCCTCGTGAGCCCCGAGAACGCGCGGACCGGCCTGGCCAGCTTCATCAAGAACGCCAAGAAGGAACTGCTCATCTACGAGATGAAAATCAGCGACCGCCAGATGATCAAGCTCCTCCAGGAGCGCGTGAAGGCGGGCGTCGACGTGCGCATCATCGGTAAGGTGTCGAAAAAGGCGGAAGGCTTGAAGGCGGAGAAGATGCCGGGGATGCGGCTGCACCTGCGTGCCATGCTGCGTGATGGCCAGGAGATGTTTCTGGGCAGCATGAGCCTTCGCGGTATCGAGCTCGACAAGCGCCGCGAAGTGGGCGTCATCGTCAAGGAGCGCGCGGCCGCGAAGCGTTTCCGCGAGATCTTCGAAGAAGACTGGGCGAAGACCGGCAGCGGCAAGAAGACGGACGAACAAGAGAAGAAGGTAGAGCCTCAGGCCGTCGCGTCGTAAGGAGAAAGGGTTCCGGGAGCCTTTTTCGCTGGCACCTCCGAAAAAGGATCCCGGAACCTTCTTTCTCAGTCGAGCAGTCCGAAACTCCAGAACACCTGCGCGCCTTCACCGCCGCCAAACCCCACGTCCATACGGCCGAGCGTCCGCCCCTTGTGCACGTAGCTGAGACTGAAGCCGGTTGACGTGTGAAGGTTGTCGAACAACTGCGATACGCGGGGCGCGACCTGGCCCGAGTCGACGAAAACCGATGAGTGGATGGAGCGATGCAGCGGGATGCGATATTCCGCCTGCATCAAAAGGGCGTTGCGATCGCGGAATCGGTAGTTGCGGAAGCCGCGAAGCGTCGCGCGGGTACCGTCAGAGCCGATGAGATCCGGCCGGAATGCTTTCAGACCGCCGCTGCCGCCCAGCGCGTACTGCAGATAGAACGGCACCTCGTCGCCTGGATTGGTCCAGGCGAAGAAGCTGTGCAGCGTCAAAAGTTGTCCTGACCTGAGACCGGGAATGCGCTGCTGCATTTCCGACTCCCAGCGGTGAAAATTGAACCTGCCATCCCCGTGGTCGCGCAACGCTTTCCAGCGCGAGCTGGTAGGTGCCGCGATACTTGTCTGACTCGTTGAGCTGTTCCTGGTCTGTAATGTCAGCAACGGCCGGATACATGAACTCCACAAAGCCCCTGTACCGTCCGAACGTTCGCTCGACGGAAAACCCTCCAGGCACCGTCGATTCGACGAATCTCTGTTCGATCGACGGAACGGATTGATTGCCGCCGACGCCGACATCGCTGAGGTAAAGTGCCGCGCTGCCGCCGAACCTGAACGACGGGACGGGCCTGTGCCATCCTCTCGCCCCAACGGTCGACTCGCGAAGCGAGAACGCCGACCGATCGGCGAACGCTGTTGCCGGTCCGATGCCGAAAAAGTCAATTCTGTTCATATCGCGGACAGCGCCGAACGCGCCGAGTTGGGAGCGCTTCGACAGTGAACGCCGTCCAAACTCGCCCTGGAGCAGCCAGTAGCGCCGCAAGGTGACCATGGCATCGCCTTCGCGATACCAGTGCTGGTCGTCAGGGGAGTCATAGCCCACGCCGACCCCGAGTCCACCTCCCGACACCACGCCGCCGATGATGGGATGAACGGGATTGTCGAACGAATCGATGACTTTCTTGCCCCACGATGGGACTGGCAGATCCTCGAATCCTCCGCCTGAACTCTGCGCGTTCTGCGCTTCGGCCGTCAGCGGCAAGAGCGCGGCGACGAGAAGGCACGTGAGGGTTTTCATGAGGCAGGGAAGATGCATGGGACGTGCCCAATCATGATTTCGACCGCGCGGCGCGTCCGTGGTACGAGCCTTGCCACATCTGGAGGCGGAGGTATTGTGAGATGAAAAAAGACAACAAGCAACCCGGAGATATTCTCGGTGTGAGCCGCGCGGAAGGACCGAAGCTGCCGCATCCGCCGTCAGATGGCAGCAATGCACGAGGAATCGAGGTGCGTGGCGAGCCGGAGCGTCACTGGGGCAACGAGGATATTCCGCAGAGCGACGGCGTGTCGGGCATCGACATGGGCGGCGCCGGCGAGGGCACGCAGGTGTCGCCGGAGCATTCACGACCGAAAGTCGACGACGACATCTAGGCGGCTTCGCCCAGGAGCGCGAGGAACTCTTCGCGTTCGAGGCTGCCGTGCACCAGCAGAGCCTCCGCCATGCCGTCAAGCACGGCGCGGCGGCGGCTCAGCGTGTCGACGGCCTGGTCGAACGCACGCGTCAAGAGCGCCTCCACTTCCGCTTCGATCCGTCCAGTCGCCTCTTCGCTCCACTCACCCGATCCCGAGTCGCCCGCGCGCCGGCCCCGATTCTCGATGCTCTGGAACGCGCCGATCGTCGACGACATGCCGAACTCGCACACCATGCGCCGGGCCAGTCCGGTTGCGCGCTCGAGATCGTTGGCGGCGCCGGTCGAGAACTTGCCGAACGCGACGTGCTCGGCGGCCCTGCCGCCCAGCAGCACTGCGAGGCGATCCATGAGCTCGTCTTCCTGCAACAGGTTGCGATCTTCGGGTGTCTGCTGCATGTAGCCGAGCGCGGCGAGCCCGCGCGGGACAATCGATACTTTGTGCACCGGCTCGGCGCTCGCGGCGAGCTCGGCCACGATGGCGTGCCCCGCTTCGTGGAACGCGACGATGCGGCGCTCCTTGGTGTTGATGAGCCGGTTCTTGCGCTCGAGGCCGACGACCACGCGATCGATCGCGGCGTGCAGCTCGGGCATGCCCACTTCGCTCTTCTCGTGGCGTGCCGCCAGAAGCGCCGCTTCGTTCAGCACGTTCTCGAGATCGGCGCCGACCATTCCAGGCGTACGGCGCGCGACGTACTCGAGGTCCACGTCTCCCGCCAGCTTCACCTTGCGCGCGTGAACCTGGAGGATGGCATGGCGGCCGATGCCGTCGGGGCGATCCACGAGCACCTGGCGATCGAAGCGCCCGGGCCGCAGCAGCGCGTTGTCGAGAATCTCGGCGCGGTTGGTGGCCGCCAGCACGATGATGCCGTCGTGAGAGTCGAAGCCGTCCATTTCGACGAGCAGCTGGTTGAGCGTCTGCTCGCGCTCGTCGGTGCCGCCGCCGCCGTGCGATCCCGCGCGGCTCTTGCCAATGGCATCGAGCTCGTCGATGAAGATAATCGCCGGAGCCTTCGTCTTGGCCTGCTCGAAGAGCTTCCGGACGCGCGAGGCGCCCACGCCGACGAACACTTCGATGAATTCAGAGCCGCTGGCCGAGAAGAACGGCACACCGGCTTCGCCCGCGACAGCCCGCGCGAGCAGCGTTTTGCCCGTACCCGGCGGTCCGACCAGGAGCGCGCCCTTGGGCACGCGTGCGCCGAGCGAGGCGAACTTCGCGGGGCTGCGCAGGAACTTGACGATCTCTTCGAGCTCTTCCTTGGCTTCGTCCACGCCGGCCACCGAATCGAAGCCGGTCGGCGGGCGCGCGTTCTTGTCGCGCGCGCGCAGGCGCCCGCGGGTGAGCGCCGTCATCGACCTCACGGGGTTCATGCGCTTGTACGACAAGCCGAGGATGAGCACGAAGGTGAGTCCCGCGACGATGCCGAGGACGAGCGCGACGTTCGATTCGTCCGACCTGATGCCCTGATAGGTGATGTTCTTCGACTCGAGCAGCGGGACGATCGCGTCGTTGGGAACCGGCGTCGCCACCCACAAGGCGGGCGCGCCGGCGCGCCGCGCGCTCTCGGTTGGCGTCGCGCGCACCTCGGTTGGCGACATCCGCACCTCGCGCACGTCGCCCTGCGCGATGTGACGCTTCAGCGTGCTGTACGGAATCTCAACCGTGTCGTTCTTGCTGCAGCCGGCGGCGCCGAGTGCCACGAACAGGAGAAGAAGGAGAAGACGCGTCCAATACATCAGTGAAATTGAAGGGGGAACCCACTTGGTAGTGTAGCAAGGCCGCCGGTCGTGACCGACCTGAAAAATGTCCGTGAACGGTGTTTACCGCGCCAACGCTGTCGCGATCGCACCGCGCAATTCTGTAGACTCCGGCGTCACCGCGCTCGGGAAGAACCCCGACCACCGCGCCGTCTTTCCCGATCAGGTATTTGGCGAAGTTCCACGACGGCAGATGTCCCGCTCGAACCGAGAAACGTGTAAATCGGCGACTGATTCGGGCCGGGACGCGTAACGAGCTTGGCGAACATCGGAAAGGTGACACCGTAGTTCTTTCGGCAGAACTCGGCGATTTCTTGCGCCGTGCCCGGTTCCTGGCCGCCGAAGTCGTTGCTCGGAAAGCCGAGCACCGAGAATCCCTTGGCCGACATCTCGCGGTGCAGCTTCTCCAGCCCTTCGTACTGCGGCGTGTAGCCGCACTCGCTCGCGGTGTTGACGACGAGCGTCACCTTGCCGCGATACGCCGCGAGGTCCGCGGGCTGGCCGGCGAGCGTCTGCGTTTTGAGATCGTAAAAGGACGATCGTTGCTGGGACATGAGCGGTGCGGCAGCGAAGAGGATGAGAGCCGCCGGGACGGCAAGCCATCGGATGTTCATGATCGCTCAGGGTAGCACGGGCCCGGGACGGGCCACTACGCGTCCCCTGAGGATTGCCGTTGCAGTGACGGCTTCTCGCAGAAATCGTTCATGAAAATCTCGACGGCTGCCGGGTCGGCATCGGAGAACTTCACGCCGGTCCGGTAGACCGACAGGCTCGTGCCCGGCTGCTCGTAGGTCACCCAGACGACGCGCCCCTTGCAGATGAGCTGTCCGGTCGCGGTTGGCACCACCATCCGCACCAGCTGGTTCGGCTTGACCGCCTGCCTGAGCAGGGCCTGGGCGCCGCCGAGCGACAGGTCCACCAGCTCGCCGGGGATGGCGTCGACGACCACGTCGATGCCGCGCCGGATCCGGATGCGCTTGGCATCGCGCGCCTTGTCCGAAAACTGCAATGGCTTTTTCGGCGCGGCCGGCGCAGGGGCCGGTGCCGGGGACTGGCCGGCGCCGATGCCGCGCGGACGGCTTTCAGCGGAGCGGGCTTCGCGGCGGCGGGGGCGGGAGCCGGCACGGCTCGCGCCAGCGCCTCATCAACGGACGCACCACCCGGTTCGCGCTCGCGCACCATCTGCGAGAGCGCGCTCGACAGCTTCTGGCTGACCCCCTCGAGTTGCCGCCATTGCGCGTCGGCGGCGGCTTTGGCCGCCGTGACGGTCTTGACCTGCTGGAGGAGATCGGCGCGCTCCGACGTCAATGCCTGCACCTGCTGTTGAGCGGCAGCCAGCGCCATGCTGTTGGCCTCGGCCTCGCGTTGCGCGGTCTTCAACTGCGTCTGCATCGTGAGCATCTTCGCCTGCGCGGTGTCGATGGCCGTCGTCAGTTTCTTCTGTTCTTTTTTCGCCTCGTCGAGCGCCGAGCGCAGCATGATGTTGGCGGCGGTCTCGGTGCTGAGGCGCGCGCGCAGCTCCACTTCGATGGCCGCCAGTGCCTTCGCGGCCGTGGCTTCGGCCTGCTTCCGCGCGTGCTGGGCGCTCTCGGCGACCGCATCGGACACGCGCTTGACGGCGGCGTCGATCGTGGCGCTGTTGTCGGTGTCGTCGAAGGCGCCTTCGATGGACGAGATTTGCAGATCGAGCGCGGTGCGCAGCGACCTGAGGTGCTGGCGCCAGTCGTCCGAGACCTGGCGTGCCAGCGTCTCGAGCTGGGCGCGAATCTGAGCTTTCTCGTCCTGGTTGGCCATCATGCTTAAGGCGTCGGAATTTCCATCAGCCGCTCAGCAATTGTGGTACCGCGCAAATCTGCGGATTTTGTGGCCTGGCGGCCTCTTCGAGCAGACAGTTTTGAAAAGCGAAGCGCGATTCCTGTAAGAATTCCCGGTGATGCATCACGGTCTTCACACCCACTTCGAGGCGTCCGATCGGCCTCGAGACCTTACAGGCACTCGTGGCGCGGTATGTGGAAGTGGTGCGGATAGACGCCCAGTCCGTGCTCCCGCGAGACGTTCGACGCCATGCAGCAGGAGGTCGCGGCGACAGGCCTGCGGCCGATCACGGTGGTCAGCGACGTCGCGCGGCTTTCGTGGTTTGCCCCTGGCGCGTGGGTGGAGTGGACCAACGAGCCCGATGGCGACATCGCTCCCGCGGACTATCGCGTCGGTTTGGATCTGGCCTGCAACCGGGCGCAGGCGTACGGGCTCGATCTATGGGCGCCGGCCATCAGCAATCTCGATCACGATTCGCTGCTCTGGTTGAATCGCGTGCGAGATGCGGGAGGCGGCTGGCCGGCCGGGCTCGCCGGCATCAGCGTGCATCGGTACGGCGATGGCACCTTTGAGAAACCCCACACGGGCTTTGCCAGTCGCGAGCGCGAAGTGGCCTGGCTGAAGGCGGCGTGTGACGGCCTGCCGTTCATCGTCACGGAGTTCGGGTATCCCACCATCGACGGCCTGACCGAGGCGCAGCAGGCCGAGCGTATTTCGCAGGAGTGGGAGTTCTGGACCGCGCAGGGCGCCCTGGCCGCGTTCGTGTTCCAGTTGAACGATGGACCGACGTCGCATCGCGAGCATCACTACGGCATTCGCCGCGTCGATGGCACCTGGAAACCGGGCGCGGATACGTTTCCCTCGCCTTACCTGGAGAACGACATGTTGACCGCCACGTTTTCGATCTCACGGCGACATTGCCTGCCGCATCCGTCCAAGCCGGGCTATTTCACCGCGCGGCATCCGACCAACGCGGACACTGTGCTGTCCGTTCAGCCCGACGGCACCATCCAGGCGCGGCCGGCTGGCACCGCCGGCGGCTACGAGGAATTTCGAATCGAGGGCAATCGCGCGGTGTTTCCCGATGTCGGCGGCCTGGTGTTCACGATCCCGCTCGTGGAGTGACGTGCGGCCTCATTTCGGCGGTTCGGCCGCACCTTCTTCCTCGGTCACGAACACCTCGGCAATGATGCTCACCCGGGCTTCCCACCAATGCCCGCCTTTCACCGTGCCATCGGACAGCGCGACGGTTCCATGCGCGTGCACGGTGGACAGTCCCTGGGCGTTCACCGAGATGCTGCCCATCAGCGACACGATTTCCGCTTCCTCGTTGAGCTCGATCTTCTTCTGCCCGACCCCGCGCTCGACATCGGTCCAGCCGAACAGCCCCTTGTTGATCGCCCCGAGCGCCGTGAAGTGTCCGTTCCGGATGTGATACTTCTCCGCGAATTCGGTGAGGCCCGAGAGGATGTCGTCGCCCTTGGTCATGTTGACGCGGTAGGTCCTGGCGCCTTTCCCGAGGTCGGTCACCTTCAGACCCGGCGCGAGCCCTTTTCCCGGGCGGGTTCCCCTGGGCACGTATCCTTCAGGTGTGGGCGGCGGAGTCGTCGCCTGCTGGGCCGTCACGGCGGGGCCGCCGGCCAGGATGAGTCCGCCGACGATCGAGACGGAGAGGACACGGACGATTCCTGAGCGAATGCTCATGGTGCACCTCGCGTGCACACTATCGGGGCAGCGGTTTCCGGTGTCAAGCGGACGCAAAAACCCGGCATAATCCCCCTTTCAGGAGGGCCGCGTATGAAGAAGTTCTTATCCCTTTTGGCGCTCGTCGCGCTCACCACTTCGCTCGCCGCGCAGGGAGGGACCCCCAACACGCTCACCGCGAAAGAGAAGGCCGAGGGCTGGAAGCTCCTGTTCGACGGCGCCACGTTGAACAACTTCGTGCCGCAGGGCAAGGCCCTGTGGAAGGTCGCCGACGGCGCGTTGAAGCCCGAAGGCGCCGGCGGCTGGCTCGCGACCAAGGAAGACTTCACGAATTTCCAGCTCCACGTGGAGTTCCGGACCAGCGCGCCGAACATCAACAGCGGGGTCTTCCTGCGGCGCGGGCGCCAGGATGGCGACTCGCACCAGATCGGCTACGAGCTGCAGATCAGAAATCCGTCGCCGGAAGACAAGGCCTACGACGGCAAGAGCGACAACCACAACGCGTATTACACCGGCAGCTTTTCAGGTCATCTGAAGAGCAAGAACGAGCCGACCGTGATCATGGGCCAGTGGCACGCGTTCGACGTGACGGCGCAGGGCGATCACTTCATCGTGATGTTCGACGGGAAGAAGGTGCTCGACGATCGCCATGCCGAGTTCAAGTCGGGGGCGATCGGGCTGCAGCGCACCGGTCAGGACATCGAGTTCCGAAGCGTTAAGGTGAAGCCGCTCTAAGACCTGGGGTTCCTGTTCCGGTTCGGGTTCCGGTTCGGTTCCTGTTCCGAGTTCGTTCCGGTTCCCCGTTCGTGGTGGCGCCATGAACGGTGCGCGCGTCTTTTTAAGAAAGGATGGCGTACTGAGTCAACCGCCCAGCGCGAACCCGGAACCGAACCGGAACAGGAACCCGAACGGGAACCGGAACCGGAACTGGAACAGGAACCTCGCGTAGCGAGCGGATTCGGAGAGACCACATGGCGAAGGTTTATGTGATCAGTTGCCGCGATGCCGGCGTCGAGTGCGACTTCGAGGCGCGCGGCGACTCGCTGGACGAAGTCATGCAGCAGTGCGCTGACCACGGGACCAGCGCGCACAACATGAAGGGGTTTGGCCCCGACCTGTACCTGAAGATGCGCCGGTGCGTGAAGGTTATCGACGAGGGATAGTCGTCCTTGCCTTACATGCGCAGGATCCTGCTGGCCCTTCTGCTCTTTGGCGGGAATGTTGACGCGCAACAGCTCACATACGAAACGGCCATTCTCGCGAGAACGCTTCCTGCCGACACCCAGTCTGGAACGGGCACTCCGCCCGACCTTGTGCAGCGCCTCCGTCGGTCTGTCCTTGGAGATCTGAGCGCCGGGATGACCCGGCTTGAAGTCACGGTTTCGAATGAAGCCGTCCGAATTCAAAACCTGACAAACGCTCACACAACCGTTGTGCCCAGGATCGGCGATGTGCGTTCGATTGATTCTGCCAGGCGGGTCTATTGGACCACTCCGCAGACTCCCGTGACGACTGCGATCGAAGGTGTAGGCGCGAGGTTTCGGTGGCACCGAACAGGTCGGATGGAACGGTTCGGCGACGTGGATGCCGAAGAAGTGCAGTTCGAGATCGAGATGTTCCCTGCCTCCGAGCGGACTCCGCCCGTTCCCCCCGACGGTCCGTTCACCGTGTCCGGAGATGTCTGGGTTGCCCCGAAGTATCAGCGATATGCGTCCATTGGCGCGGCGCTCTGGCCCAAAGCCGTCGGTGTGCTTCCAACTCTCGCAGAGCTTGCTGAACTTGGGCTGATCGTGAAAGAGCGACATCACTCTTGATTTTTGAGAATTCAAATCGAGACACTGACGTCTGCCATCTCTGAGCAGCCGCTCGACGGCGATCTGTTGACGCCTCCGGCGAGCTTTCGACGCGTGGAACCGCCTTCTCGTCCAGCCCAAGACTGGTTTACAGTGCGCCCGCCCGCTATACCGCCGAGGCGGCAAGTCAGAAAATCGATGGCGTGGTGCTTCTCGAGGTAACCGTCAGGGCTGATGGCAGCGTGGCGAGTCCGAGGGTCATAAAGTCGTTGGGATTCGGTCTGGATGAGGCTGCGATTGAATCTGTCCTGAAGTGGAAATACGAACCTGCTCAGCGTGATGGAAGGCTGGTTGAGGTGCAAATAATTGTGAGCTACGGGTTCACCTACCGTGAGCGGCTATCAGCGCCACGCTGATGGACGTACCGCCTGAGTGATATGAGTGTGACCCGAACCGATGTCGCGATCCTGTCGCTGAGCCTTGTCCTCTGCAGGCAGTTCCCTGCGGCGCAACCAGACCTGGGCCTTGTCGGCATTCTGGCGGGGATGAGCGATTATCTGCGCCGGTACGAAACAGAGTTGTCCGCAGTGGTGGCAGAGGAGCGCTACGAACAGTGGATTGAGACGGGTGGCCCGAACCCGAATGCTTCGTCCGGACGGGTAAGAGAGAGAGCAGGCCTTGGGCCAGCCAGGCGCGTTCTCATTTCCGAGTTTCTGATGATTCGTTGGCCGGGTGAATCTGCCTGGCTTGGGTTCAGAGATGTCGCGTTCGTAGACGGAGTTGCCGTCCGCAACCGGGAGGAGCGCCTGGTCAAGCTGTTTACGGAGGGACCGGCCGATGTCCTGGAGCGTGCGGAACAGATTTCACGAGAGAGCGCGCGTTACAACATCGGCACCGTCGCGCGGAATATCAACGTGCCGACCCAGGCTCTTGACGTTCTTCACCCTCGTTTGAACGGTCGGTTTTCTTTCCGTCACCTTGGCACCGAGGCCGTCGAGGGAACTCAGGCTGAAAGGATGGCGTTCGAAGAAACGAAGCCGCCCTATCTTGTTCAAACGCCATCCGGGCAGGGCGTCCGGACACGCGGGTTGGCCTGGATCGATCAGGGCAGCGGTGCTGTTCTTCAGACGCAGCTCGATTTGGTCGTCGCTGAACCACGCAACCAGCTTCGCTCGCGTATTTCCGTCACGTTTCGTGCGGAGCCCGGCCTCGGCATTCGTGTGCCTGCTCAGCTTCGCGAGACCCACGAGCAGTTCGATCCCGCCGGACGAATCGGTGGGGCTGTTCAGACCCACGGCCGAGCTGAGTACTTCGAAGTTCCGGCGCTTCGTGGCCGAAACGCGTGAGCTGCTCAAGTGACGGCAGTGGCTCGTGGGTGGAAGTTCAGCGAACTGACGTATCGATCGGCGGATAGATCCGCGAGTGCACGAGTCCGGGATGGCGGGTTCCATAGCGGGCCGGGACATCCTGCGTCCAGTTGCTCGGAATCGTCAGGCAGAATGCCAACAGACTCGCGAGCGCGAGCGGCTGCCAGAGCGGCGGGGTGAGATCGGCGACAGGACACGAAGCGGTCTGTTGTGAGGCACGTCCCACCAGGCGTTCCCGCTGTTGCAATCGAGCGAGCAGCACTACTCCGACGATCATCATGACGATGTTCAGCGTCTGCCCCGTGCCGAGCGCGAGACGGTGCGTCGGATAGTCGCGAAGGAGATCGATGAAGATCCGCGGGAATGCGTACCAGAACACGAAACGAGCGGCGGTTGCGCCTGGCGTCGGATTGGTGCGCCTGACCCACAGCAGGTACGGCACGAGCAGGATGTTCTTCGCGCCGTCGTACAGAACGACCGGGTGCCGCAATCCCTCCGCATAGGGGAACTGAACGCCCCACCCCACGTCAGTGACGGCTCCCACGATCGCGCCATCGATGAAATTGCCGATGCGGCCAACGCCAAGCAGGAACGCGCCCGGGATGACCAGAGTGTCGGCCAGCACCCGGAATGGCTTGCGATGCAGGAAGCTGAACACGGCAGTCCCGCCCGCGGCGCCGACGAGCAGTCCGTGTGTGGCCATGCCGCCGAGCCAGTACGCGGGAATCAACAGCAGGTGCTCGCGATAGAACGGCCACTCGTCGAACGCGACTTCAATCGCGCGACCGCCGGCCAGCACGCCGATCGCGATTGAGGTTGTGAGGGAATACACCTCAGAATGCGTCAGCTGGAGGTGATGCCGGGAACGCCGGAGATAGCAGTAGAGATTGACGAATCCGAGGCTGTAACTCAGGCCATACCACCACAGATGAACGCCGCCGATCGAGGCGATGACGGGATCGATGTGATGGACGAAGCCGGGCCCCATGCCGTTGGATGCGAATTCGCCATCCAGTCGGGCTCATTGTCGACGGAGACCATCAGTTGCCGTACGTGACGCCCGGGTAGATCACGTTCACAACCGCCCAGAACAGCGGGTCAAAAGCGACGTCGAATACCTGCCAGGCGACAATCAACCCCACCATGCCGAAGGATGAGGCCATCAGGAACTGCTGATACCGTCGGCCGGTTTCATCGCCCAGTAACAGCACGACGGCGGCCGAGCCATCAAGAGGTGGCAGCGGAATCATGTTGAGGCACGCCATCATCAGGTTCATCGAGAACAGGACGCTCAGCACGAACGTGACGCCCGGCCACATGCCGCCCTGGTCGGTGGCGACGATCGATTCGAACCCCGCCGAGTCCGGTGGATAGAACACGCCCGCCACGACGCCAATGTGAATCGCCACGACGCACAAGAGCGAGATGAGGAGATTCGCTGCGGGACCGGCGACCGCCATCCAGCCCGCGCGCTTCGGGTGCCGCAACGCCCACTGGGGATCGTACGGAGCGCTGGCGTAGCCGAACGGCCAGCCCGACAGCAGCGTGGAGAGGACGGGCAGCAGTACCATGCCGACGGGTTCCCGCTGAATGTGCGGACGAGGATCCAGCGAGACCTGACCGCCATGGTACGCGGTGAGATCGCCGCCTCGTTTCGCGGCCCATGCGTGCGCCGCCTCATGGAGCGTCGTCGAGAACAGAAAGGCGATGTAGTAGACGAACCCGTTTGCGAGGTGATCCATGTTGCAGTGCCGAGATTCTTATCGGCGCTGCGCGGAATGGGGATCAGCGAGGAAGAAAAGTGTACGATTCTGGAACTTGCGCTAGCAGCCACCGCCGTGAATGCTCAACACCGGTCCGGTACGCGGCATCTCGAGGATGTCGTAGCTGACGCCTTCGTAGCCTCGCATTTCCATCACCCACACGCTCGCTCGCCCGATCCGCAGCACGCCGAGGACGCGCCCCCAGCGTCGCACGGTCTCCCCGCCCCTGTAGATCCCACTGTCGGCACTCACGATCGAGATAGAGAAGGGTGACGACGCGAGCCATCCATTTGCGTAGGATTCGACTCGGCCGTAGCGTTTACGAGTTTCGAAGTAGTAGTAGTCGACGTCAAAGACTCGATCGCGCGCCAACGTCGTGATCTGAACGGGGACACGTCCTCGCTCGTTCGACGGAATTGCGGATTGTGGCGAGTTCGATGGCACAGACGTGCGTTCGGCCTCCAGTGCGTGAGTCAGCTGCACGATGAACCGCGCCACCCGCCTGCTCGAATCGTCCGCTTGGTGCACCATGTCCTCGACGCGCACGGTGGAGACGTTACCGTGAACGGCAATTCCAGCCATCAGATGTGGTGCCTCCAGCTTCACCCCGGACGTTGGCGCGTTTGTGGCGAACCCCTCCTGTCGGCTGCAGTGCGCGTCGGTCGTGACCAGGTCCTTGATGGCAAGCGGACGAGGACCACTGGCGTCCCACGGAACATAGGTCCATCCCTCCCGCGGAACGCGCGGCGCGTCCAGGAGCTTGAACAGGCCTTTGTCGCCGTCGGTGACGAAATACCTCAGGATGGTCCAGGCTTCGTTCTCCCTGGACGCGAGCGGCAGAAGAATCCCGTCGCCGCGGATGACGCCGAGGATGAGACCCGAAGATTGAACAGGGCTTGGCGCCTGTGCGCGACTCGCATGGCCCTCAGGCGAAAGGGCAATCACCATCGCGATGAAGGAGAGGCATCCGATGCGGGTCAGGGACGATCTCACCTCATGATCTTAACCAGGGAAGGGGAGTCGAGAGGTGCTGTGGTGCGGGAGCCCGGCAGGCTAGCTCCCGCCGACCTTGCGAGGACCACGCGCGCGCGGGACAAAGCCACGAGCCGTCTTCGCCTTCCAGGGCTGATCCGTCTGCGCCTTTGGTGGCCGTGTCGGGGTCTTAGCAACAGCCTCCGTTGACGGAGCGGCGTCCTCGGACGCAACCTTGGCGCGCGCGGAGCTCGCCGCGGCCTCGTCTTTCGACAAACAGCAGTGCTTATATTTGCGTTTGGAGCCGCAGTGACAGGGCTCGTTCCGTCCCGGGCGTGCAATCGTCTGCGTCTGAACAGTCATTCTGTTACGAGTGTACTTCAAGGCCTGGTTCGCGTCGCCCATGAGTATGTCCGGACCGCCGCCGATCGCACGGCAAGATGGTAGTGAAAATCTTCAGTGAGGTCCGTCGTTACGGGCTGGACTTGATGTGCGGAAGCAGGGATAAGCGATACCTTTGCTAAAGTTCCCGGATGCGACTCAATCGCTCGGTACCACCCTGCAGCGTGATCCCTGTGCTCATTTACCCCGACCCCGGCGCAGCAGCTGATTGGCTATCAAAGGCGTTCGGCTTTACTATCCGCCTGCGCATCGCCAATCACCGCATCCAGATGAAAGCCGGAGACGGCTGCTTCACCATCGCCGAAGGCAAGGTCGCGCCGAACAACTCACATATCGTTCAGGTCCGGATCGAAGACGCCGAGGGTCACTGTGAGCGCGCGCGGCAGAACGGAGCCATCATCCTCACCGAGCCGAAAGACCAGCCCTACGGCGAGCGCCAATACAATGCTCAGGACTTTTGTGGCCACCGCTGGGACTTCACCCAAACTATCGCCGACATCGCTCCGGAAGAATGGAGCGGCGGTGCGTTTCATCTTGAATGAACTGGTTCTGGTTGGCTTCGGTCGTGACCGCGCGTGACGAGTTCGACGATTAGGAGTAATTGACTATGTTTGCATTCTATGGCTCCATCGGGATAGCGGTCGTTGCAAACGTCTTCTACCACGTCGCGATGAAACAGACCTCAGAACGGCTCGATCCACTCGTAAGTCTCTTGCTTACTTATCTGGTGGCAGCAACCACGTGCCTTGTTGCGATCCCCTTCTTCGGTCGACTGTCTCTGCGGGAGAATATCGCCTACCTGGGTTGGCCCACCGTTCTTCTTGGCATTTCCATTTGTTTTCTCGAGCTCGGCTTTCTGCTCGCCTACCGGGCGGGATGGAATTTGAGCACCGCCGCCCTGGCGTGCAACGTTGCAGTGGGACTCTTATTGATCCCCCTTGGCCTCTTGTATTTCAAAGAGCATCTCACGACTGCGAATGGAGTCGGAATTCTGTTTGCGATGACGGGCCTGTGGCTGATTGGACAGCGGTGAACACTGACCTCCTCTCCCCGGCGTTTGAATCTTACCGGGAAGCTGATTGATTGAGTCCTGGATCCGCCCTGCCCACGATTGAGTCAAGCGGCATTAGACTCGATGCCCAGGCGGTCGTTATTGTGGTGGACACTTCGGCCTCGTAGGTACTGCAAGAAAGGCCAGCGCTGCGTTCTTCTGAGAATTGCTGCGGGAAGCGCGGATTCGAACCCCGCGCCACACCGGACAACCATTTGCGTCCGGTATGGCGCGCGTTGGTTGCTAGAGATCAGTGGATGAACGCGCGGCCGATCGTCTCGCCATCGGGAAACCACGACCTCACTGGTGGCGGCTGTCCAGCGGGAGCCTCACCGAGTACGATCCGCGGCTGCATATCTCGTGACCGCGGGCGCTCAACCGGCAGGGTTACCTGGGTGAGATAGATCTTCGAACGATCGCGGCTGGCCACGCGAACGACGGACCCGTTCGTCTCGGGGTTGACAACCTCGAAGACATAACTGCCAGACGGAAGCGTTACGCCCGAGACTTGCACGGCCCTGCTAAACGTAAAGTAGGTCGTTTTCCCCGCGTTCGGTGTCGCACCGATCGAGGTGGCGGCCAGCACGCCAATCAGCGCCACTCCGAACACCATGTGAGGTACCTTTTGAGCAAGCATTCTGTCCTCCTCTGATATTTCCAGGCGGCGGCATCAGCCGTCACGCTCTCTGATCTAGTTAACGCTCCTACACAGACAGGCGAACAATCGAGGAGGGCTTGATCGTCGCTCGGGGAGTTCGTTAGCTTTGGCTAGCTCGTTTTCCAAGGCAAGCACTGTCGCCAGAGCCTTGGGTTACGGTCGTGCCCTACGACGACGCCGAATCAAATCTCACGATTACCGCGGTGATGTTGTCGCGGCCGCCCGCGTCGTTCGCCTGAGCCACCAGCCTCTTGCAGGCAGCCGCTGGATCCGATTCCGCGCGAAGGACCGTTGCGATCGCCTCGTTGGTCACCATCTCGGTCAACCCGTCGGAACACAGCAGCAGGCGATCGCCGGCATGCACATCGAGTGCGTGCGCTTCCACGTGGACGCCGGCTTCGGTGCCGCCCACCACGTTTGTAATCACATGGCGGAGCGGGTGCTGGGCGACCTGCTCGGGCCGAAGCTCGCCCCGGCGGACCAGATCCGCCGTGACCGTGTGGTCTTGCGTGATCTGGCGCAACTCGTCGCCTTCGAAAATGTACGCGCGACTATCGCCGACGTGGACGACACATACCCGGCCGTCGAGATGAAACGCCAGAGTCAACGTCGTGCCCATGCCGCTCAGCTCCGCATGCTCCAACGATTCCTCGACGATCCGATGGTCGGCCTCGTGGAGCGCTGTCTGAAACTGTTTGAGGGCCGTCTGGGCTTCGGGTTTGTCCGAATGGAAGAACCACTTGAAGGTGTTGAGCGTGAATTGCTCGATCGCCACGACGGCCATGGCGCTGGCCTGTTCACCGGCACGGTGGCCTCCCATACCATCGGCGACGAGAAACAAATGACCGCGATCGTTTCCGAACTGCGCCTTTGGCTCCGGCAGGCTCGTCTGCCAGATGCGCATGGTCTTGGTGAGCTCGGCGATCAGAAACTGATCCTCGTTCGACGGTCGCACCCGGCCGGTGTCGCTGATGCCGAAGGCCTTCACAACCAGCGAGGAACGTCCCATCTGCGTATCAGGCTCGTTCATAGACGTTTCACGGAATCGACCTGACCGAGGTCGCCAGCGCGCAGCGCGGACACCGCTTATCAGTTGGCCGCCCGCCCCCGCCGCTGCAGCGCATGTTAGGCATCGGCCGCCTCCACCACCGGAAAGGCCGCCAGGATAACCTGCAGGGACCTGCAGATCTGCGTCAAGTACGTCTGGTCAATATCGAAGCTGAATTGGAGGCGATTATCGCTTCCAGGGGCATCGCACGCTTCGCCGTGCACGTGAACATGGCCTTTTCGGTCGCCCGCGAGGGAGAACGCAATCTGCCTTTCCAGGGTGGAGAAGTTGGCAGCACCATCAAGTGTCCTGCTCAGGCCTTCGACTTCCTCCAGAAATGCTCGAAATTCCTCTGATCTCAGGTCGGCAGGGAAGGTGCCCCGAAAACCGCCGGTGACAATCTCAACTTCACATGCGACCCAGTTCCCGTCCCAGTAGTTGAAGAGGCCTGGGTGATGACGCGAAAGCGCTCGAACGACGACACGCTGTCCATTCTCGTCGCCGATCATGAGTTCGGTGCTGGCTGTCATCGTGTCTCCGAATGCCGCCATTTCAGGTTGGCAAGTCGAAAGATCTTCTCCTGAACTTCTGATCTCTTGTTTTTTTTGGCCCCATCAGCGGACGGGGCTGAGGTCCTGTGCCATCGAGTCAAAGGACTCCGAGTAGACGAGCCGAACTGGTCGACGAGCAGCGGTATATTCGGCCGCCGTGCCGGCGTTGTGCGCTTGCTCACGTGCCAGCAGATTGTCTGTGTGTCCAACGTAGCAAGTCCCGTCACAGCGGCCTGATGCGAGGAGTGCCGCGTGGCCTGCCACGAGCGAGTCATTCGACTCAGGGCGAGTCGAGTGGTGCGGAAGCGGGGATTTGAACCCCGATGGGATTGCTCCCACTAGCTCCTGAGGCTAGCGCGTCTGCCAGTTCCGCCACTTCCGCAGTGGTGAATCGCCGGGCAGGAAAACGACATTATACCCGGTCAGCGAACCTGGCCTTCCAGAAGACCATTCAGGTGATGCAGCAGCGCGGAGAACTGGTGCGGCTTGTAGAACAGCTCCCCGCGGTTGACGCTCACGAGCTCTTCCTCCAGCGGCGAGAGCGGCCGGCCGGTGAAAATCAGCACGGGCAGCTCCGCGTATTCGTGCGTCCCTCGCACGTACCTCAAGAGATTGAGCCCCGACCGGTGAAGGCCCGTCTCATCGGGAAGCCCCACGTCGAGGATAATAGCGTCGACCTGTTCGGTCGCGAGCACTTTGAGCGCGGAGCTGACGCTGTCGGCCTGAAGCGGGGCGTACCCCATGAGCGTCAACGACGCACACATCGTGGTCCGAAGCATGACCTCGTCTTCCACGACGAGGATGGCGGCGCGAGATGTCATCGGCTCAAGCGCGTTCCTTACAACAGCACGTGCCGGAGCCGCAGCAAGCAGCCTTGCAGCAGCAGTCAGCGCCGCAGTCCGGGCACGAACAGCCGTCTTTGCAGCAGTCGCAGCACGACTGAGCCCTGGCGGGCGCCGCCTGACCGAACATCGACCACACCGCGCGGACGAAGGATGGAAATTTCATGACGAGAGCGTAAAGGTTGCGGTAACTTGAGAGTCAAGCCTTGACCTTGAAGTTGACTTGAACGTTTCTAATCAGGCCATGCTCATTGGAGACATCGCCAGGCTGTCGAACCTCAGCCCGGCGACCATTCGCTATTACGAAGAAATCGGCTTGCTCACCGCGCCGCCGCGGTCGGAGGCGGGATATCGCCGCTACTCCAGCGCGACCGTCGACGAGCTCATGTTCATCCGAAAGGGCCAGGGGCTGGGGTTTTCGCTCGAGGAGATCGGCGAAATCCTGAAGATCAGCCGCGCCGGCGAAGCGCCATGTTCACAGGTGATGGAGCTGGCCGAGCGTAATCTCGCCGCGACCGAAGACCGCATCGGGCGATTGCAGGCGTTGCGCGATCGCCTGACCGATCAGATTGCGAAGTGGAAAGGCAGGCCCGTGGCCGGCTGCTTCGAGGGCGGTGGTGCGTTGTGCGAGATCATCAACTCGGCCGAGCTCCCGCCGGAACCGCCGCATGACTGACTGACGCGGCCCAGCCAACAGCTCCGTGGCCACGCTCCTCTGGTGCCTTCTCGGCCTGTTCGCGCTCAGGGTTCTCGGCCAGCTGCTCGTGGCCGCGGGCGCGGCGCCGTTTCTTCCTCCGATGGACGACTGGCAGTCCGGCCTGTTGCCCTATCCGCTGCTCGTCCTTTCGCAGATGCTGATCCTTGGCCTCTTCGGAACCGTGTGCGTGCAGTTCACGCGCGGCCGCGGCTATTTCGTGCGGTTTCACACATGGCTGGCCACGCCACTCTGGATCGTCGGCTGGACGTACGCCGCGGCGATGGTCGTGCGGTACGCGTTGCTGCGGAGGGACGCGATTCCAGTGGTGTTTCACCTGGTGCTCGCGGGCTTCCTGCTCGCCGTTGCCCACCATCATCGCCACATCGCAGCCCCGCGCTGACCCCGCCGGCGATTACCAAAGTCACGACAAGCCTGGTGAACCCGATACCAGAAAAGGAAGAAGTTCCTCATTTAGCAGACAACTAGTTCTCTGTTCGGCACACAAATCCCCCCGCCCCAAACTTTTCAGCCTTTCATCTGAAACTCGCTCTTTGGTGTGACTTGTGCATAGGGACGAGCAGGAGAACACTACTGTGGATGGTCCAGACTCACGGCGTGGAAAGCTTCCGGAAATCCGTGCGGAAGAGGACACGATCACGTTTCTCATCACGGTAGGTCTGCCGACTGGCGTGCCGGGACGCTTGTTCCTGCGCTGCGACCGTGACGGAGAAATCTACGCCTCGATCGCACCGGTACCTCCGAAGAACCGGCGCTAGCCGACGCGCGGCCTGTTTGCGCCATACGACGTAAACAGGGCGCGCGCCGAGCCGGCGTCGCTCGCCCGCCGCCCTTTCTTCGCATCGCGGACTCCTTCCGCGAACTGCACGAACCAACAATCCGAACCGACGAACTCCAAAAATCAGTAGCGATCCGTGTAATCTGGTCGGGACAAAGGAGTCCGTCATGGCCAAGGGCCGCCTGTTCAAGTTTTTCATCACCTTCGTCATCCTGTTCGGCGTCGTGACCATGGCGGCGATCGTGGGCGCCTGGATCATGGTGCGCCGGGGGCCCAGCGTGCCCGACCACTCGACGCTCGTCCTCAGGATTGGCGGCGAGCTCGTCGAGTCGCCGCCCAACGACGTGCTCGGCCAGGTGACGGGAGGCGCACGCGTCGAAACCGTACGGAGCTACGTCGATGCGCTGCGCCGCGCCAAAGACGATGCGCGCATCGAGTCGGTGCTCATCGTGCCGACGCCCTTCGCGTCCCCCTTCTGGGGCAAGGTGCAGGAGATTCGCGACGCGGTCGTCGACTTCAAGAAGTCGGGCAAGCGCATCTCCGCCTACCTCGAGTACGCAGGCGAGCGGGAGTACTACCTGGCATCGGCGGCCGACCGGATTTACCTGATGCCGACGAGCGGCCTCGACGTGACGGGCGTCGCGACCTACGAGGTCTTTCTCAAGGGCACCCTCGACAAGATTGGCGCGCAGGCCGACTTCGAAAAGATCGGCGACTACAAGACGGCCCCCAATCAGCTGACGCAGACCACCTTCACGCCCGCGCACCGCGAGATGACCGAGTCGCTGACGCGCGACATGTACGACCAGCTCGTGCGCGGCATCGCCGAGACGCGCAAGAAGAGCGTGGAGGAGGTCCGCACGCTCATCGATCAGGGGCCGTTCCTGGCCGAGCACGCGTTGAAAGCCGGCCTGGTCGATGCGCTGGCCTACGAGGATCAGCTCGACGACCACGGCGCGGTCAGCAAGAGCGGCACGGTCGAAGGCGAGCGTTACGGCCGCGCTCGAGCCGCACTCGCCGCCGTACGGCGCGCCCCGCGTGGCTGTGGTTTACGTCACCGGCGTCATCAACTCCGGTGACGGCGGATACGATCCGCTCAATGGCGAGGTGACGGGATCGATGCGCCTCGTCAAGGCGATTCGATTGGCACGCGCCGACGATCTGGTGCGCGCGATCGTGGTGCGCATCGACAGTCCAGGGGGATCGAGCATCGCCTCGGACGTGATCTGGCGCGAGCTGACGGTGACGAAGAACGAAAAGCCCGAGCGCCCGGTCGTGGCGTCGATGTCCGACCTGGCGGCGTCGGGGGGCTACTACGTCGCCATGGCCGCGCCGCACATCGTCGCGCAGCCGGGCACGCTCACCGGCTCCATCGGCATCTACGGCGGGAAGTTCGTGACCGGCGGTACCTACGAGAAGCTCGGCGCGCACATCGAAGGCGGTCACGATCGGGCGCAATGCCGGCCTGGAATCGCCGCAGCGGCCGTTCAACGAGAGCGAGCGCCAGAAGCTGCGCGAGCAGATCGGCAGCTTCTACAAGGGCTTTGTCGAGAAGGTGGCGGCGGCGAGAAAGATGCCGGTCGCGCGCGTCGATCAGCTCGCGCAAGGGCGCGTCTGGACCGGCGCGCAGGCACAGCAGCACGGGCTGGTCGACGCGCTGGGCGGGCTCGATCGCGCGATCGCGCTGGCGAAAGACCGTGCGGGCATTCCGGCGGATACCCAGGTCGAGGTCGTGACGTATCCACCGCGGCGAACGCTCGCCGAGATGCTGATCGAAGAGCTGACCGGCGAGGGCAGCGATCGCCAGCTCGAAGCGATGGTTTCTCTGGTTGGAGGGATGCGCACGGCCGAACGCCGCGCGCTGGGATTGCTGACCGCGCCCGCGAGGTTGTTCAACCCCGGCGAGCCGCTGGCGTTGATGCCGGTGAGTTTCCTGCGCTGATTGCTATCTCGACGCAAGACGCAAAGCCGCTAGAAATTCTTGAAAGAATTCTTGCGTCTTAGCGTCTTTGCGTTGAGACGACCGAGCTAACCGATGGCGCGCTTCAGCGCCTCGGGATCGACGTCGATCTTCATCTTCGCGCGCGCCTTTTCCATGTAGGCCTGATAGAACCGCGCGCGGCGCTCGCTCAGCATCTCGATGCGGAACTTGTCCTTCGCCATCGCGTAATCCGCGGCGCTCACGTCCTGCCGCGACGCCACCTTCACGATGGCCGCGCCCTGCGGCGTCTGGATCGCGCCGCTGACCGTCCCCGCCGGCGACGAAAACGCCACCGCCTCGATTTCGGGGCTGCGGCCGATGTTCGGGATGACCGCCCTCGCGCGCGATGGGATTGGTCGTCACCGCCTCGAGGCCGGCCGCTTTGGCGGCGGCCTGGAAGTTCGCCGCGGTCTTCAACTGTGCCGCGAGCGCCTCGGCGCGCTGCCGCGCGAGCGTCATCGCGCGATCCTGAATCACGTCGTCACGCACGCGGCTCCGAACCTCGTCGAGCTTCGGCACGTACGAGTCCTGCTTGGCCGACACGTAGAACAGGACGACGCCCGTCGGACCGGGAATCGGCGCGCTGACGGTGTTGTCGGCCTGATCGAACGCGGCCATCGACACCTGCGACTGCGGACCGAGGCCTTCAATCATGCCGCCCTGCGAGAAGAAACCGGACTCTTCGACCTTCAGGCCTCGCGACGCGGCGGCCTTGTCGAGATCCGGCGGCGTCTTGGCTGCGGCGGCCAGCGCTTCGGCGTTCTGCTGCGCCTGCGACTCGGCCTGCGCGCGCGCCAGCGCCGATTCGATTTCCTTGTAGACGTCCGGATCGGTCACCGGCCGCACGATGGCCGGCTTGCGATCGGTCACCTTGATGATGTGATAGCCGAACTCCGTCTTCACCAGGTCGCTGATCTCTCCCGGTGCGAGGGCGAACGCGGCGGTTTCGAATGCCGCCGACCATGCGGCCGCGCGAGAAGTAGTCGAGGTCGCCGCCCTGCGGGGCGTTGCTTTCATCCTGCGAATACTTCTTCGCAAGGCCGGCAAAATCGGCGCCCGATTTCGCCTGCTTCAGTATCTGCTCGGCTTCGGCACGGACGGCCGCATCGTCTTTGCCTTCGGTCGTCAGCAGGATGTGGCTCGCGCGAATCTGCTCGGGCGTCGTGTACTTGCCGAGCTGCGCGTTGTAGTTGCGCTCGACGTCTTCCTTCGACACCTTGACCGTGAGCGCCAGCTCGGCGGGATTCACGCGCACGAACTTGATCTTGCGCTGGTCGGGAATGCGATAGCTTTCCTTGTTCTTGTCGAAGTGCGCGGAAATCTCCGCGTCGGTCGGATTCGCCTGGGTCTTGAAGTTGTCGGCGAGCACCGACACGACATCCAGCGTCACCTTCTCGTTGCGGCGTTTGTACTCGCGCTCGAGATCGGTATCCGACACCGACATCCATTCGGTGAGGCCAGCCCGGAACTTGTCGAGAATCAGACCCTTCGCGCACCGACACCTCGAAGACCGACGGGGTAATCGGCGGGTTCTGCTGCGCGAGCAGCTGGCGATAGCGCTCTTCACCGATGAACTGCCCGTTTTCCTGCAGCCCGGGAATCGCCATGATCTGCGCCCGGACCTCGGCGTCGCTCACCGTGATGCCCGCCCGCTCGGCTTCGGTCAGTTCCGCCTTCTCCTGAATCATCTGCTGCAGCACCTGCTGGGGCACCTGCATCTGCTGGAGGATCTCGTCGGTCACCTTGCCACCGTACGACGCCCGGTACGCCTGCACCTGGGCCCTGTAGCGGCGCCGGAAATCGTTCACGGAAATCGTCTCTGAATCGATGGTGGCCAGCCGATCGCCGGTCGAGCCCCATCGACTGGTCGGGTCCGAGGAAATGCGGGATGTAGAACACGGCAAAGGTGAGGACGACCAGCGCCAGGCTCCATTTGAGCCAGGCCTTATGGCGCCGCATCCGATCGAGCATCGTCATTACAGGTCAAACCCCCTCAGAAAAATCCTTCAATGGCCGATAAGACAAAGAGTTGAGGCGGATAATCGTAGCATCGACTCTGTAATGACGAGCAATTCCGTGTTTTGGTTGGGCGACCTACCCCTCTCGAGCGGCTGTGTCCGCGGCGAGACCGATGGAAGCCCTATGGTAATATTTACGTAATATAGAAGGACTTAGCGGGAGTTTGCCTTCTCACGAAGATGCCGGGTGCACCGCGTACCAATCCAGCCGTCCCCCGCGGCGCTCAGGCAGATCTGGCCGCCCGTCTCCAGCTCGGAGCGAGCGATCTGCAGGACCGGCTGAACCGCCGGGACACGCTCATTGAGCTGATCCGATCGGTCAACGCGACGCTCGACCCGCGGAGGGTCGCCGAGGCGCTGTTGGGGCAGGTGCAGACGTGGTTCCCCGCCTCGTGCTTCGCTGTCGCGGTGCAGGACGGTTCGCGGCACGCGTCGCTTATCGCCGAGCGCGGGCCGTGCGAGCCGTACACCGACGGTCTCGAGCGGGTCGCGCGGTGGATCACCGAGCACAACGAAGAATTCATGACCGCGAACCTCGCGACCGACGAGCGCGTGCCGGAAGGACCGGCGGCGGCCGTCATCGGGTTTCCGCTGCGCTGCCGCGCGCGAACGATCGGCGCGCTCGTGGCGCTCGATCCGGCGCCGTCGAGGGACATCCCGCGGCTCGCAGCCCGAGGTCCTGACGGCGCTGCGGACGATGCTCGAGATCCCGGCGCTGGCGCTCGACACCGATGCTGCACGTGCGCCGGGTCGAGGAACTGTCGGTTACCGACGATCTCACGAGTTTGTACAACTCGCGGTACTTGAACCAGGTCCTGCGGCGTGAATCGAAGCGTGCCTCGCGCAGCGGCCGCCCGCTTTCGCTGTTGTTTCTCGATCTCGACGGGTTCAAGTCGGTGAACGACCGGCACGGGCACCTGTGTGGAAGCCGCGCGCTGGTCGAAGCCGCGAGCGTCATCCGCGGGTGCGCGCGCGAAACGGACGTGACCGCCCGCTTCGGCGGCGACGAATTCGCCCTGGTGCTGCCCGACACGGGCAGCGAGGGCGCCGTGGCCGTCGCCGAACGCGTCCGCGAGCGCATTGCGGCGCACGCGTTCCTGAAGGCGAGCGACGGCCTGGACATCCGGCTGACGGCGTCGGTCGGGGTGGCGACGCTGCCCGACGTGGCGGCGTCGGCTGAGGAATTGATTAAAGCGGCCGATACCGCGATGTACCGGGTGAAGGACCGCGGCAAGAACGGCGTGGTGCTGGCGACCGAACCGGTTTAGCGTAGTGTTGCGCTTTCAGTACGTTAGTGTCCGGCTTTAGCCGGACCTTAAGGAGTTTATGAGCCTTCGTTCGGTCTTTTCTCTCTTCTCGAGCGATCTCGCGATCGATCTCGGCACCGCCAATACGTGCGTGTACGCGCGCGGCAAGGGCATCGTGGTGAACGAGCCGTCGATTGTCGCCATCAACAAGCTGAACGGCCGCGTCGAAGCCGTCGGCCGCGATGCCAAGGAAATGCTCGGCCGCACGCCCGGCAACATCGTGGCCATCAAGCCGATGAAGGATGGCGTCATCGCCGACTTCGAAGTCACCGAGAAAATGCTCACCTACTTCATCAAGAAAGCGCACAATCGAAATGTGTGGGTGCGGCCGCGCATTGTCATCGGCGTGCCCTCGGAGATTACGCAGGTCGAGAAGCGCGCGGTGAAAGACAGCGCGTACCGCGCGAAGGCGAGCGAAGTACACCTGGTGGAAGAGGCGATGGCCGCGGCGATTGGCGCGGGCATGCCCATTACCGAGCCGTCGGGCAACATGATCGTGGACATCGGCGGCGGCACGACCGACATCGCCGTCATCTCTCTGGCCGGCATCGTGTACAGCAAGGCCGTACGCGTGGCGGGCAACGAGATGGACGAAGCGATCATCCAGTACATCCGCAAGACCTACAACCTGCTCATCGGCGAGCGCACGGCCGAGCAAATCAAGATCGAGATCGGCTCGGCCTACCCGCTCGAAGAGCGGATGACGATGGAAATCAAGGGGCGGCATCTCATCGAAGGGGTGCCCAAGACGATCACGATTACCGACGAGGAGATTCGCGAGGCGCTCACCGAAACGGTCAACGTCATCGTCGATGCCGTGCGCGTGGCGCTCGAGCGCACGCCGCCGGAACTGTCGGCCGACATCGTCGATCGCGGCATCGTGCTCACGGGCGGCGGCTCGATGTTGAAGAACCTCGACAAACGTCTGAGAGAAGAAACCGGCCTTCCCCTCGCGATGGCGGAAGACCCGCTGTCGTCGGTTGTGCTGGGAGCCGGGAAGATGCTCTCGGACTTCAACCTGCTTCGGAAGATTTCAATCGACTAGGCCACCTTGCAGTCCATGGCCACGGATTTTCGTCAGCGCACGGCAGTGCTTTTCATCGCTGTGATGCTGGGGCACGTCATCCTCATCTCGGCGCAAGTGAACTCGCGCGCGGGCGTACCGCTGCTCGAAGTCGTCACCTTCGGTGCGTTCGCCGAAGTGCAGCGCGGCGCGGCCGGCTTCACGGGCGGCTTCCGCGGTTTCTGGAGCGGCTACGTGAACCTGCGCGGCGTGCGCGCCGAGAACGAGCAGCTCAAGCAGCAGCTCGGGGCGCTTGCAGGTACAGTTTCAGCAGGAGCGCGCGCGCGCCGAGCGTGCGCGGCAGCTCGAGCGGCTGCTCGGTTTTCAGAACGACCTGAAAATCGAGACGCTGCCGGCAGGCGTCATCGGGGCCGGGTCGACGCACCGATTTCCGCGTCATCACCATCGACCGCGGCTCGAGGAACGGGGTCGTGACCAACATGGCGGTCATCGCACCCACCGGTGTCGTGGGCCGCGTCGTCACGCCGACCCTGCACGCGTCGAAGGTGCAGCTGCTGATCGATCGCAACGCCGCAGTGGGCGCGCTGGTCGAGCGATCGCGCGCGCAGGGCATCATCGTCGGAAGAGGCCTGGACACCGTGCGCATGGACTTCGTGGCGGCCACGGCCGACGTGAAGGTGGGCGACACGATCGTGACGTCGGGCATCGACGGGATCTATCCAAAAGGGTTCGTGCTCGGGCGGGTCGAGGACGTCGCCAACGGCAACGGCATTTACAAGGCGGTGCGCGTGCGGCCGACGGTTGATTTCAACCGGCTCGAGGAAGTGCTGGTCGTCAAGACGCCGCCGTCGCAGGCGATACCCGGAGAAGGTCCCTCGTGAGGGCACTCGGCATTGCCCTGGCCATAGCCGTCGCGCTGGCACTGCAGACCACGATTGCACGCTTTTTCACACCTGGCGCCGGGCTCGTCGATCTCGTGTTCGTCGTCGTGGTCTACATCGCGCTGAGCGGCGGGCCCACCGCGGGGCTGATCGCGGGCTCGGTGGCCGGCCTGGCGCAGGACGCGCTGGCCGCGACCGGGGCGCTGCAGATTGCCATCGGCGCGGGCACCGTGACCACCCGCAGCATCATCGGCATCGGCGGGCTGGCCAAGACCGTCGTCGGGTTTTTCAGCGGAATTGTGGGCAGCCAGTTCATCGTGGCCCGGCCCCTGCCGCGGGCGCTGGTGTTCTTCACAGCGACGGTCGCCCATGCGATCATATTCGTAGGCCTGTACCGGCTCATCGACCGGGCGTACGAGCTCCCGACGTTCGCGGCGATTTTCCGCCAGGCCGGGGCCAACGCGCTGGTCGGCGTGCTGATCTTCCAGATAGCCGATGTGCTGCCGGGCTTCGTCGATCACCGGCGCTCGATGGGCGGGCGGATGCGGATCAACCGGCGGCTGGACTGAGGACTAAGGGCATTAGGGCATTGCCAATTGGCGATTGGCAATTGAGGAACAGGGTTAGCAGATGTCTGATTTCAGCGGATCCACAGACGATCGCCGAAGCGTCACGATTCGGCTCGGCATTCTTCAGGTGGGATCCGCCGTCGTGTTCACGCTGATCGCGTTCAGCTTCTGGTACTTCCAGGTCGTCCAGCACGAAAAATACAAGGAGCTCGCCGAGAACAACCATCAGCGCACGATTGCGCTGCGCGCGCCGCGCGGCGTGCTGTTCGATCGCGACGGGCGCCCGCTTGTCGAAAACCGAAGCTCCTTCACGCATCTCGATCGTCCGCGAGCACACCAAGGACATCGGTCACACGATTCGCGTCCTGTCCGAGGTCGCAGGTCTCGATCCGAAAGACGTCACCGATATCGTCAACAAGCACAAGCGCGAGCCGACCTATCGACCGATCGTCGTCGTCGACGACGCGTCGCTCGCGCAGGTCGCGGCCGTGCTCGCGCGGCGGTTGGAGTCTGAGCTCCCGGACGTCCAGGTCGAGGAAGTGCCGACGCGTCTGTATCCGGCGGAGGCGTTTGCGGCCCACCTGTTCGGCTATGTCGGCGAAGCCAGCGAAGGGCAGGTCGAGGCCGACGGGCTGGAGAGCGGCGCCATCGTGGGCCAGGCCGGCGTCGAGAAGATCTACAACAAGCTGCTGATGGGCGAGGACGGCGCGCGCCGCGTCAAGGTCAACAGCATGGGGCGCGAAATCTCCACGCTCGAGGAAATTCCCTATCACGAAGGGCGCCGCGTGCAGCTGACCATCGACGCGGACCTGCAGCGCGCCGCAGAGGATGGGTTCAAAGCAGGCGGGTTCAACGGCGCGGCGGTCGTGATGGATCCGAGGACGGGCGAGGTGCTCGCGTTCACGAGCCGTCCGGGATACAACCCGAACGACTTCGCGGCGGGCATCGATCGCGCGACATGGGCGGGGCTCAACACCGATCCGTTGAAGCCGTTGCAGAACCGCGCGATACAGGGCCTCTACTCGCCGGGATCGACCTTCAAGATCGTGGTGGAGGTTGCCGCACTCGAAGAAGGCGTCGTCAGCCCCGATTTCAGGGTGTTCTGCGGTGGCAGCGCCGTTTTCTTCGGACGCCCGTTCCAGTGCTGGAAGAAGGGCGGCCACGGCAGCGTCGACATGCGCCACGCGTTGGAGGGGTCGTGTAACGTGTACCACTACACGATCGGCAACATGGTCGGCGTCGACAAGATTCACAAGTGGGCGACGTTGCTCGGCCTCGGTGAAAAGACCGGCATCGATCTCCCGAACGAGATTGAAGGGCTCGTGCCGTCGACCGAGTGGAAGCGAAAGCGATACAACGAGAAATGGTACGCCGGCGAGACGATTTCCGTCTCGATCGGCCAGGGACAGGTGTCGATTACGCCGATCTCGCTCGCCGTCATGATGTCGACGGTGGCCAACGGCGGCACTCGCTTCGTTCCGCACCTGCTGAAGGCGGTGGACGAGGGTAAGGGATGGCAGCCGGTGGAGGCGCCCGCGCCCAAGTCGCAGGTGAAATTGAAGCCCGAAACGATCGCGGCGCTGCACGACGGGCTGTATCTGGTGGTCAACGGCGCGGGCACGGGCGGCCGCGCGCGGATTCCAGGGCAGGGACGTGTCGGGCAAGACGGGCACGGCCCAGGTGATCTCGCTGCAGGGCGGGCAGGAAGGCGGCGGGCCGCACCGAGCGCGACCTCCGCGATCACGGCTGGTTCGTGTTCTTCGCGCCGCGCGACAACCCGGAAATCGCCGGCGTCATCTTCGGCGAGCACAACGAGCACGGCGCGACGTCGGCGCCCATTGCGAAGCACGTGCTCGAGACGTACTTCAACAAGAAGGACCGTCTGCCGCTGCCCAAGCTGTCGATGCCGGTGCCGGACCCGAATCTCGAGCGGGACGAACCGCCCCTGCAGGAGCCGGCGACGCCCGTCGCCGATGCGGAGCCGCGCCGTAGCGCGCCGCGCGTAGGCGGGAACTGATGATCGAACGACGCCTGTTCCTTCACCTCGACTGGCTGCTCATCGTCGCGATCTTCTGTCTGTCGATGATCGGCGTGGCGATGATCTACAGCACCACCGGTGGCTGGCGGCTGCCGGTCGTTCAGCTGTACGCGGTCATCATCGGCGCGATCGCCTTCGTGATCTTTCTCGCGGTCGACTACCGCGCGCTCACCGACAAGTCTCATTTCGTCTATCTCGCGCTCCTCGGTCTGTTGATCTACGTGCTGGCCTTCGGCACGACGGCGGGCGGCGCCCGCCGCTGGATTTCGTTCGGGTCGTTCAACCTTCAGCCGTCCGAGTTCGCCAAGCTCGGTGTGGCGCTCGTGCTGGCGAAGTTCTTCGGCGAGAACCGGCGGGGCGCGCCGACCTCGGGCGACCTCGTCATCGGAGGGTTTCTGGCCGGGATTCCGCTCGTCCTCATCGCGCGCGAGCCCGATCTCGGAACCGCCGTCACGCTGCTGCCGATTTTTCTCGGGATTGGATATGTCGCCGGGATGCGCACGCGCATTCTCGGCATCCTTGCGGCCATCGCCATCATCGCGGCGCCGATCGCATGGAGTTACGCGCTCAAGCCCTATCAGAAGAGCCGTGTGGAGACGTTCCTCGATCCGTCGCTGGATCCGAAGGGCGCTGGCTATCAGCAGATCCAGGCCCAGATCACGGTGGGATCGGGCGGCTTGTGGGGCAAGGGTTATCGCAAGGGCACCCAGGGACAGCTCAGGTTCCTGCCGGTCGCCCACAACGACTTTATTTTTTCGGCGCTGGCCGAGGAGCAGGGTTTCGCCGGTGTCCTGGTCGTGCTGAGCCTGTACCTGATTGTGATCTGGCGCTCGCTCGAGGCCGCCCGCCTCGCCAAAGATCGGCTGGGCGCGTACCTGGTGATGGGCGTGCTGTCCAGCTTCCTCTTCCAGGTGATTTACAACATCGCCATGTCGGCCGGGCTGCTGCCGGTCAAGGGTTTGACGCTTCCGCTGTTGAGTTACGGAGGGTCGTCGATGATCGCCACGCTGGCGAGCTTCGGCCTCGTCCTCAGCGTGCGGATGCGACGGTTTACGAACTAGTTTTCCATCCTTCGGCAGGGCGCGACTTGAGTCGCGCACTGCCGGCTGGATGCTAAGGTTACGGATCGGAAATGAGCACCGCTTTGCGAACACTGATCATCGTCATTCGCGCGCTCTGCTCGGCTTTCACCGCCGATCCGCCATGGAGCTTCGCGAATGCAGAAGGAAATGATCATCTCGGCCAACGGGCACGAGACGATGGTCGCCATCCTCGAGGAGGATCTCGTCACGGAGATCTTCGTCGAGCGCGAGCGGCATCGAGGAGTCGTTGGGAATATCTACAAGGGCCGGGTCTCCAAAGTCCTGCCCGGCATGCAATGCGCGTTCATTGACATCGGCCTCGAGCGCGACGGGTTCCTGTACGTCTCGGACGTCGTCAACACGATCGAGGAGTTCGATCGGCTCGACTCGGGTGACGACGACGAGCAGGACGGAGCCGGCGGCAACGGCAGGAGCGGGGCCTGTCCGCCGTAGCGCAGCGCGCGGAGGCGGGCGATCGGGGCAGGGGCCGCGAGCGCGGGCCGCAGCCGAAAATCGAAGAGCTCCTGAAGGAAGGCCAGGAGATCGTCGTCCAGGTGGCCAAAGAGCCGCTGGGCACCAAGGGCGCGCGCCTGACGTCGCACGCCACGCTGGCGGGCCGCTTCCTCGTCTTCATGCCGACGGTCGACCACGTCGGCGTCTCCCGCAAGATCGACTCGCGCGAAGAGCGCAGCCGCCTGCGCGGCATCGTCAAGAAGTTCCGCGAGGAGCACGGCTTCGGAGGCGGGGTCATCATCCGCACCGCGGCCGGCGGCCGCCCCGACGCCGACATCCTGAGCGACCTCGACTATTTCAACGGCATCTGGAAAGACACGCGCCACAAGTTCGAAACGTCGCGGGCGCCTTCGGTGATTTATCGCGAGCAGAGCCTGGTCGCCAAGCTGCTGCGCGATCTGCTCACCGAAGAGTTCTCGGCGATCCGCATCGACAACCCGCAGGAACACCGGCACGTGATGGATCTGGTCGCGCGCATCATGCCCACGCTGGCGTCGCGCGTGAAGCTGTACACGAAGGACTATCCGATTTTCGAGGAGTACGGCGTCCAGGCCGAGATCGACAAGGCGCTCAAGAGCAAGGTGTGGCTCAAGTCCGGCGGCTCGATCGTGATCAACCAGACGGAAGCGCTCGTGGCCATCGACGTCAACACGGGGCGGTACGTCGGCAAGCGCACCGGGCGGCTGGAAGACACGATCGTGAAGACGAATCTGGAAGCGGTGAAGGAGATCGTGCGCCAGATCCGGCTGCGCGATCTCGGCGGCATCATCGTGCTCGACTTCATCGACATGGAAGAGCGGAAGAACCGCCAGAAAGTCTTCCAGGCGGTGGAGCTGGAAACGAAGAAAGATCGCTCGCCGTCCAAGCTGCTCCAGGTCTCGGACTTCGGACTGGTCATCCTCACGCGCAAACGCGTGAAGCAGAGCCTCGAGCGGGTGCTCACCGAGCCGTGCCCGTACTGCTCGGGCACGGGGGTCATCAAGTCGAGCTCGACGATCTGCTACGAGATACTGTCAGAGGTCAGGAAGATCGGCGCCGATCTCAACGGCGGCGGGGTCGTGCTGCGTGTGAACCCGGAGATCGCGCGCGCGCTCAAGGAAGAGGAGCGCGCGGTGATGGCGGACCTGAAGCAGGCGCTCGGCAAGGACGTGATGATTCGGCCCGATACCCACCTGCATCACGAGCAGTTTGATCTCATGGCGCTTTCGGACCGCTACGCGCGACATTAGGCCATCCAAATTCGCCAGATTGGCAAGATTGGCAGATTGATTTTGCCATTTGCCAATGAAGTACGTAGCGTCCGGCTTTAGCCGGACCGCAATCCGTAATCTCCCAATCTGCGAATCTGCCAATCTGCAAATAGTGCGTCAGTTCCCAACCTATTTGCGTGAGATCGTCAGGTTACCGTTGAACGTCTGCACGCGGAGGCTCGAGGCGCCGTCGCCGTAGGTGCCGCGCACCGTGCGCGGGCCGCGATCGCTGTCGCGGACCGGTCCCTCGCTCTTGATCGGGAAATCCACGCGAATCCGGCCGTTGAAGGTGTGCGCTTCGAGCTCGAAGCCGGGCTGTTCGGCCAGCGCGATGGCGACGTCGCCCGAGTGCGATTCGATTTCATAGCGCCCGCCCTTGGCGAGGCTGGCCTGCAGATCGAGATCGCCGTCGAGCGATCGGATGTGCGCGCGGTCGCCCGACCATCCGGTCATGCGGACGTCGCCGTTGATGGTGTTCACGTCGATCGCGCGCGCCGCCAGCGTCTGCACCACCAGGTCGCCGTTGACGGTCGAGATCGACAGCTGGGCATCCGCGCCGGTATTGGTGAGCGTGACGCCGCCGTTGACGGTTTTCACCGCCGACAGTCGAGGCGTCCCTTCGAGCGCGACGTTTCCGCTCACCGCTTCGACCCGCAGCTCGCCCTTCACGTTTGTCACGCGGATGTCGCCCGAGACCGTGCGGAGATCGACGGCCGCATCGCCGGGCACCTTTACGCTGAACTCGACGTCGATGCCGCGGCCGTCCCCGCCGCGTCCATCGCGGCGCACGCCGTACTCCACGCGCACTTCGACGCGGTTGGCCGTCGTGTAGGTCTCGACGATCGCGTCGGCCAGACGCGCCTTGGCTTGTTCGGCGTTCGGCCCCCACGCGCGCTTCAACGCCTCGACCTCGATGCGGTCGGCCGTGCCGGGCGTCACCTGGATGTTGCCGGAAATATTCGAGAGCATCAGCGTCGACGCCTTTGCCGACCGGAAAGGCGCGTGTAAACGGTTCGGTCGACTCGACCCACCCTTCGGGAATCCGCCGGCGATTGGGCTCGCGCGGCTTCTGCCGCGGGTCCTTGGGCGGCACCGGCGGCACCGGCGGAACAGGGAACTGCCTGGCCATCTGGCCTCTGGCCGAGCTCGCGCGTGACGTCTTTCTCGATCTGGACCTGAATGTCTTTTTCGATCCGGACCTGAATGTCCTTGTTCTTGAATTCCGCCTCGAGCGCCTTCGCCTGTTCCTTCAGCGCCTTTGCCTGCAGTTTGAACGCTCCCTCTTTCCAGAACTCCATGTCGAGGTCCACGTCGATATCGATGTCCATATCGATATCGAAATCGGAGCACTCTGGGTGCGCCAGGGTGCGCTAGGTGCTGGCGGGTGCGGGCGGGTGCGGCAGGTGCGCTAGGTGCGTTGGGTGCATCAGGTGCGGGCGGCAGCCTGCGCCTGGGCCGGGTGCGGGGCCAGGGCGAGAACCGATGCCGCGAGCAACAGCGAAGCGATGGAAGTGGTCATATCTGCGATTCCTCTCAGGACCGTGCGTTCATGAGCGAGACGGTTTCCTGCAGCAGTGCCACCTTCATGCGGAGCGCTTCGAGCAGGCTGGTTTGCGCGACGAACGAGTTCGGGTCGGTTTTCAGCGCGGCGCGGCTGTCGGCGATCGCGCGATCGATCGAGCTCAGGCTCTGCGCGATGTCGGCCGCAATCGCGGGATCGAGCGTCGTTGTCTTTGTCTGACGGTCAGTTGCTCGAGCGACGCGATGGCGTTCAGGTAGTGCTGTTCGGCCAGCTGCAGCTCCGATGCGGCGCGCGCGAGCTCGGCGACCGGCTCGCGTGCCGCCGTTCGAGTGGCGCAGCGACAGGCCGAACCACGCGGCGGCGCCGAGCATCATCACGAGCGCAGCGGCCGCTGCCAGCTGCCCCCATGACGGTGCCCGTCCCTCCCGGCCGAGCGACGAAACCGCCGTGCGGCGAACGCGGGGTGTCAATCTTCGCCGCGATGGCAGTCCACACGGCCGGTGAAGGGGTGACGCCGGTCGAGTGTGGCCGCCGCCGCGCGGATGTCGATCAGGTCGCTCAGCAGCTCGCGGCAGTCGGCACATCCGCGGCAGTGCGCGTCGAGCTCCGCCTGTGCCGCCTGGTCGAGCGTGCCGTCGACCGCTTCGCTGATCCATTCGCTGTATTGTTCGCAGTTCATACAGATGCCGTCAGAAGCGCCCGCAGCCGCAGGCGGGCTTTGTGAACCTGTGATTTCGACGTGCCCTCGCTGATGCCGAGGATCGTCCGCGATTTCGCCGATGCTGAAATCCCTCGACGTCGTGGAGGAGGAACGCCGCCCGCGCCCCTTCGGGCAATCTCTTGATGGCGCGCTCGAGGTCGAGCCGCTTGATGCCGCCGTCGCTCACCGCTTTCGGTCCTGCCATGACCTGTTCATCCAGTGGTGCCGTCGCGCTCGCTGGCGCGCGTCTGGCGGCTCTTCAGGTGATCGAGACACCGGTTCATCGCCAGGCGATAGAGCCAGGTTCCCACCGAGGAGTCGCCGCGAAATTCGGGAAGCTTTCGATAGGCCTGAGAAAGATCTCCTGGAGCAGATCCTCCGCGTCGGCCCGGGTCCCGCACATCCGCCACGCCAGGTTGAACAACCGCGTCGAATGCTGCCGATAGAGCTCCTCGAAAGCTGGGACATCAGCTCTGGACACTCGCCAAGATTAGACGAGGTCCGCCTCGAGAGGGTTGCCCTGGCGCCTCGCAGAATTGGAAGACTCGTAGATTGTTGGACTTAGGGAATGTTGTCAGAGGTTGGGGATTGACGGATTCGGAGATGTAGGACGGGACGTCGGCCGCGCCGCTTTCGCTGCCTCGGGCCGTGCGGAGCGAGGCCGTGAAGATCGAGGCCAGTTCGTGCGCCTCCTGCTCCAGAGGGCCGACGGTGGCCTCGAGTCTGAAGGCCGGTCCTGCGGATGATTCGCAGCCACAGTTCGCTCTCGTCGGACTCCTCGGAGACGATGGCGAGCTTCGATACGAACAGTGGGCGCGTATATGCCCGACATGCTGCCCGATAGTTCGCCGCGACCGATGTGCTGGCATCGATGAGCTGCCCGGCGATCTTGCGGCCGGCGATCGTGTTGGGAAGTGTTTCACAGAACTTCACGACCGCCACCGCGAAGTTCTCCGTGCGGGCTTTCAGCGCGTTCGGAAGCAGTCTGACATGGCCTTCGATGGAGCACGTTCAATGCCGAAGGCACTTCTACCAATTTCCCAATCAACCAATTAATCTGCCAATCTCCATTCAACAATCTGCCAACAATCTGTCAATCTTCTATCTCACAATCTTCATTATTGCCGGATTTTGGCCATCCGCCTGGTCGGCGAAGTTCCGGATCCCGCCCCCGGCACCATCACCCCTTCCTGCAGGAGCAGGGCGCGTTTGGCGAACAGGTCGCGACCGTAGCCGCCGAGCTTGCCGCCGGCAGCAATCACCCGGTGGCAGGGGACGGACGAATCGCTGCGTTTCCCGCATGATGTTGCCGACCGCGCGGTGGGCGCGCGGCCGGCCGGCTGCGGCGGCGACGTCGCCATAGGTGGCGACGCGCCCATGGGGAATGCGGCGGACGGCGTAGCGGACTCGCGCGGCGAAATCGGAGCTTCGCACCATTGGCAGATTGGCAGATTGGTGAGATTGATGTCGATTCGCCGATCGGACCGCGATCCCATGAGCGGACGCAGAGCCTCAGAATCGGCGGAAATATCACCGTCTTTTGGCGGCACGCGCCTTGTAATCTGCCAGTCTGCCAATCTACGAATCTGCCAATGCATGCATGCGATTATGCCTTTCGCTCGTTGCTGAAAACGCCCATCGTGACGACCGTTGCCGTGCTGTCGGTGGCACTCGGCATCGGCGCGAACGTCGCGATCTTTTCGATCTTCAATCAGATCCTGGCCGCGACCGCTGCCGGTGCATGAACCCGACAGGCTCGTCAATCTCGTGTCTCCTGGTCCGCGCAGCGGGTCCGTGTCCTGCGGGCAGGCGGGTGACGTGCGACGAAATCTTCAGCTATCCGATGTTTCGCGATCTGGAGCGCGTGCAGACGGTCTTCACCGGCATTGCGGCACACCGGGACTTTGGCGCGAACGTCGCGCATGGCGGCGTGTCCGAGGGTGGCGACGGCATGCTCGTGTCGGGTTCGTACTTTCCGCGTGCTCGGCCTCACGCCGCATCTCGGCCGGCTGCTCGGTCCCGACGACGATCGCGAGCAGGGAGGCGGGCGCGGTCGTCGTGCTCAGCTACGACTACTGGCGCCGCCGATTCGGCGCTCAGCCGATCTGCTCGGGACAGACGCTCATCGTCAATGGGCAGGCGCTGACGGTCGTCGGTGTCGCGCCCGACGGATTTCACGGCACGACGCTCGGCGTTCCGCCCGCTCATCTACGTGCCCATCTCGATGCGCGAGGTGATCGTTCCGCGCTGGAACGGGCTCGACAACCGGCGCGCGTACTGGGCGTATCTGTTCGCGCGGCTCAAACCGGGCATCACGGTCGAGCAGGCCCGCACAGCCTTCAACGCGCAATACCGCGCGATCCTCACTGAAGTCGACGTGCCGCTGCAGCAGGACATGAGCGCCGTCGATGCTGGAGCAGTTCCAGCGCAGAGCAGATGCAGCTCGAGCCGGGCGCGCGAGGACAGAGCCGCCTTCCGGCGCAGGCGCGCCAGCCTCTGACGCTGCTGTTCGGTGTCACGGCGATCGTCCTGCTGATTTGCTGCGCCAACGTCGCCAATCTGCTGCTGGGGCGCGCGGCGAGTCGCTCGACGGAGATGGCGGTGCGGCTGTCGATTGGCGCGGGACGCAAGGACATCGTCGGCGCAGCTGCTCGCCGAGTCGATTCTCCTCGGTCTGCATGGGCGGCGTCGCGGGACTGCTCGTCGCGCGCTGGACCTTGAGTGGCCATGGCGGCGATCTGCTGCCGGGCCGGTCGACGACCGCTCGATCTACAGCTCGACGGCCGCGATGCTCGACGTTCGCGGCGGCATTGTCGCTTGGCACCGGCCTGCTGTTCGGCCTGTTTCCTGCGCTTCACAGCACGCGGCCGAATCTGGTGACGGCGCTGAAAGCAAACGCCGGCCAGCCGTCCGGCGCGAAAGCCGCGGCGCGCTTCCGCGTCACGCTCGCGACCGCGCAGATAGCGCTGTCGATGGCGCTGCTGTGTCCGCAGGGCTTGTTCACGAAGAGCCTGTCGAATATGACGCGCGTCGATCTCGGGCTCGAACACGGAGAAGCTCGTGGTGTTTGGCGTCGCGCCGGCGCTGAACGGATACGCTGACAGGCGGACGCGGCAGATTCTTCGAGCGCGATCGAAAACGAGCTGCGCGCATTTCCTGGTGTGACCGGTGTCACGACGGCGAGCGTCCGATTGATCTCCGGAGACAGCGTCGATGAGCGATTTCAGGCTTCAGGGCTTCACGCTACGCGCCCGATGCACGACACCAGTCGCGATCTACAACTTCGTCGGCACCGACTATCTTCGCACGCTCGGCATTCCGCTCGTGCGCCGGGCGTGAGTTCATCGACGCGCCGACGCCGAGGGCGCGCCGAACGTCGCGATCGTCAACGAAGCCTTCCTGCAAGAAATTCAATCTCGGCCGCGACGTGGTCGGCAAGCGCATGCAGCGAGCGGGCGCGGCACCAAGGGTCTCGACATCGAAATCGTCGGCGTTGCCGCCAATTCGGCATACAACGAGGTGAAAGGACAAGCCGCAGCGCTGGTCGCTCGTTGCCCGTACCGGCAGGATCCGAGATCTCGGCGACTGCGAGTTCTACGTGCGCACGCGCGGCACCGAGCAGGAGCTGCTGGCGGCGATTCCTCGGCTCGTTCGCGACGTCGATCCGACGCTGCCGGTGGCAAGACCTGCGGACGATGACGGCGCAAGTGCAACGAGAACGTCTCGCTCGATCGGTTCGTCACGACGATGTCGGCGGCGTTCGCGAGCCTGGCGACGCTGCTGGCGGCGCTCGGCCTGTACGGCGTGCTGGCCTACACGGTGACGCAGCGCACGAGAGAATTCGGCCTTCGGATGGCGCTCGGCGCCGACGCTGCGAACGTGCGGCGCCTGGTGCTTCGCCAGGTCGGGCTGATGACGTGCGTCGGAGCCGTCATCGGGCTCGCGTCGGCGTTCGCGCTCGGCCGCGCCGCCGAATCGCTGCTGTTTCAGATGAACGCGCGCGATCCGATGGTGTTTGCGCCGCCGCGCTGGCCGTGATCGCAGTCGCGCTGCTGCGCGGGACTGATTCCCGCGCACCGCGCGTCGCGCGTCGATCCTATGACCGCCCTGCGGTATGAATAACAGACAGCGTCGAGAGGGCTCAGAAGATACATGCTGAAAAAGTTCTCCTGCTCGTCCTGATTTCCTGTTGAAGATGCAAGCCGCAAACCTCCTCCGGCGTGCAGTCCCACCGACATTGACCTCGACCGTGGCGCCGGTGGGCTCGAAGTCCTTCTTCCCCGCTGTGTAGCGGAAGAGCGCGCCCACGCCGATGTGGTCGGCAAAGCGCCACGTCATGTCGACGCCGGCGTTGTATCCGATGACGGTCTCGCGTTCGATCGTGGTCGAGGCGCCGGGAAACGCCAGCGTCGTGAAGGGAAAGACCTCTTTGTCGAGCGACATCGTCAATCCCGTGACGAACGTCTGTTCGGTGATGAAGAACGACGGCCCGCCGAAGACGGTGAAGTCGATGTTCGCGGCCGCGGGAATGATCCAGCCGACGGTGATGTGCTGGCCCAGCTCGCGGCGCGCGATCCCCGCCAGCTCGGACTCCGTGGTGCGCGGCCTGTTGAACTGCAGCGGATGCGGCACGCTCGCCTCGACGTTGCCCGCGCCGCTGTTGTCGAAGAAGGAGACCGCGAATCCCGCCTGCAGCCCGCGCCACACGCGCACGCCCACGCTCGCGTCGTAGAACAAATCCTTCGGTGTCGTCCGCTCGAAGGTGAACCGTCCCTCCTCGAAGTACTGCTGGAACGTCTGCACTTCGCTGATGTCCGTCGTGGTTGCCTGCTGACCGATGTTGGCGGCGAAGCGAAGCCGGTCCTGAGCCGCCGCGCGTGAGGGGAAGGAGCTGAAAACACAAAGGACGCAGAGGATCAGCGACGATGGACGATGGACTGTCGACGATCGACGATGGACGCATCAAAACACCCCCACGGCGTTCCAGGCCAGTTCGACCTGCGTGCGCTCGCCGCTGCCGGGGCCGAAGAGATCCGTGGCGGCCTGAATCGTCGCGCGCCGCGCGTCGGAGAACTGCGAGTTGGGCGCCATCAGCAACGTGAAGGCGCGATAGAACACACGCTCCATCCGCTCGATGTTGGCCATGCCGATGCCGGGCACGTTGATGCCGGACACGCGTGTTGGTGCCGCCGGCAACGGCCAGATAGAAAGCGTGGGTGGCAATCGTCAGGTTGTAGTGCACGCCGCCGTCATCGACCGTCTGTGCCGATGAACCGGCGAAGTGAGTAGTGGTTGGGCTCGCCACCCGCGACCGGGTTGCTGAGCGAGCGCAGATACCCGGGAGGGAGCAGGTACACCTCTTCCGCGATCAGCCAGTCGGCCTGGTCCCGGCCGTTTCCCACGGGCTGATAGAAGAACTCCATCGCCGCGCCCATGATGTCGGAGAACGCTTCGTTCAACGCACCCGACTCGTCCTGATAGATGAGCCGCGAGGTGAAATCGGTGACGCCGTGCGTCCACTCGTGGGCCATGACGTCGAATGCACCCACCAGGAAGGTATAGGCCCTGCCGTCGCCGTCGCCGAACACCAGCAGGCCGTCGCAGCAGTAGAACGCGTTGTTGATGAACGTGCCCACGACCTCCGGAGGCTGCCGGTTGGCTTCCGATCGCGCCAGCGGGTGGACGATGCTGTCCACTTCCTTGTTGCGATCGTCCATGCCGGCCCGGTTGAATCGCGTGAAGTAGTAGTCGTACACAAAGCCCTGAGCCGCGTGCGCGTCGACGGTCGGCCCGTCGTTCCACGAGTTGTCGCTGTCGGTCGCGATATCTGAATTGAACAGGACGCCCGTGTTGAGAAACATGTTCAGACGGCTGGGGGTGCCCGGGAACGCCAGGGTGAAGCCTTGCGCGGGACGCAGCTTGTCGACCGCTTGATAGGTGCTCGAGGTCTGGTTGGTGCTCAGCTTGCGGAGGGCGCCGAAGACGCCGTTGCCCTGTCCGATCGCGGCTTGCGAGTGGATGCCGTTGATCGAGCGCACGATCGCACCCGACTGGGCATCGACGTAGACCTCGCGGATCGTCCAGTCGCTGCGGACGATCATGCGATAGGCGAGACGGTAGCCGCTCTCGACGGGCACGATGCCCAGCGTCGTCTCGCCGGGAATCTGCGCGCCCGCCGGCGCGGCCGCGACGGCAATTTCGTTTGCGCGCTGCGGCGAGATCGACGCGCTGACATCGAGCTCGAGCCCCTCGTACAGCCGCCCGGTCACGCTGATAATGGAACGTCCATCCATCTGGCGCACCACCTGGCCGCCGAAGACGGGGAGACCCTCATAGAACTGCGACAAGCGCTCGACGGATCGGCCGGCGATCATCTTGTCGTCCGACGACCGATGCGATGTCGAGCTGGCCCGCGCCGAGCATCGTGTCGACGCGATTCAGGGCGTCGGGCAGCGCGTCCTCGGACGCGGCGATCCCAAACGATCGGCCGTTTTCGACGGGAGCCTGACCGACGATCCGGGAGCTGCCTGCGAGAAGAACCGCGGCCACGGCCGCGCAGGGAACCATCTTGTCAACGCCGAGCATGCACACTCCTAGCGCCGGGGGAGGCAGGAGCAAAAAGGGGTCGGGTGCCTTTTTTCTGGCTGGCGGGAAAAACGCCACCCGACCCCTGTTTGCGCTCCCTCAGAATATCAGCAATCAGATGAATGCGAGGGGGTCCACTCCGTAGTCGGCGGGATTCAGCGGAGCGATGACCGATGCCGCACGATCGCCTCGCGTGTCGGCGTCGACCTCCCACAAGTTGATATCGCGGGGCAGATCGAGCCGCGCACCGTCTGTGGCAAAGAGCACGCGCACTTTCGGGCGGTACGGATCCGGCGCGTGCACCTGCAGCACGATGGCGATCTCTCCGGAATCGAGCTTCACGAGATTCCCGACCGGATAGATGCCGAGCAGCTGCACGAACCGGCGGATCAGGTTCTGGTCGAACTGCTTGCCGTCGTTTCTCTGCAGCACGGCCAGGATCCGTTCCGACGGGAATGCCTGCTGGTACTTGCGCTGCGACCGCATGGCGTCGTACACGTCGGCGATGCCGCACAGCATCGTCGCGAGGTTGAGCGTCGGTCTCGAAACTCCGTGCGGGTAACCGGTGCCGTCGAGGCGCAGGTGATGCTCGAAGGCCACGACGGGCGCCAGCGGAGGAATCTCCGGCGTGCCCTTGAGAATCTCGGCGCCATCCACGACGTGCTGCTTCATGATCGTGAATTCTTCGTCCGTCAGCTTGTCCGGCTTGTTCAGGATCTCTGCCGGGGTCTTCACCTTGCCGATGTCGTGCATGAGCGCGGCGAGGCCGAACTCGCGCAGCATCGGACCGTCGACGCCCAGGCCGCGCGCCTGTGCCATGGTCAGGATCGAGACGTTCACCATGTGCGTGAACGTGTAGTTGTCGTACTCCTTCAGGGCCGTCAGCGCCATCAGCGCCGAGCGATTCTGCACGACCGCCTGCGCCAGCCCGTCGATCATCGACTGTGCCGCCGACGTATCGGGCCCGCTGTCGCTGCGCGCGCTTTCCCAGAGCATGTTGGCCACCGACACCGCCTCGGAGTACATCTTGCGGATCGTCGAGGCATCGGTGGCTTCCTGGGGCTCGGTTTCTTCGACCGTCACGCGCCCGACTCGAATATTCGCGGAATCGAGCTGTGCGGCGGCTTCCTTCAGCGCGTCGCCCGAGAACGTCTTTTCGAGCTGGCCGAACTTTCCGGCAAAGGTCTTCAGTTCGTCGAGCGTGACCGCCCGCGAGATCGTCACCCGCTCGATGCCGAGCGCGCCGAAACGGCGGATGAGCTCGCTCATCGAGGCGCTGGCCTTGGTCATGGGCAGGTCGCCGACGATCAGCTCCTCGCCGAGGATGCCGATGACGACCGTCTGATCGTGCTGGTGCAGCGAGCGCAGGGCTTCGGCGAGCCCTTCGAGGTTGCGCAGCACGATGGGGTGCGTCGGCGCATAGAGCTGGATGCCGCGCAGCGCGGCGCCGAAACGCCGCAGCAGGTCGTCTGAAAGCTGAAAACGGGCTGTTGAATCGATCATGACTGTACTGCCCGGGCGGCCGCTCGGACGCCCCTCGGTCCTGAGTTGACGGCTTCTTCCAGAACGCGCTGTGCGGTCGGCGTCCCAATCTGGTGGAGGGCCGCCGCCGCGGTGCGCCGCAGCTCGGCGGTCCTGAGCGGTGCCCACCATTCACCGCTGTACAGCGCTTCCCTCAAGAGCTCCACGGTTCCTTCCGCTTTGAGCGCTCCGAGCGATTCCACCGCGCGCAGGTACACCGAGCGGAGCGGACCCTTGCGATCAATTTTTCGGACGATGTACTCGAAAAGAGGAATGGCGCGTTCGCTCCGCATGGCCACGAGCGCCCCGGTCAGCGCCTCGCGCGTCTGATTCGTGCCGGTCGCGAGGGCCCGTTGCAGCTCCGAGTACGCCTCTTCGGTCCCAATCGAGAGAATCGCGCGCACGGCTTCGCGCTGCACGTGCGGCTCGGCGTCGTCGAGCAGGGTCGTCAGGTCGGGCAGCGCCTCGGTTCCGCCGAACTCGCGCAGCAGGTGGATTGCGGTTCGACGCACCGCCGGATTGGCCGACCCGCGCAGCTGTTCGACGGCGTTGCGTCCGGCCGAGCCGAAGCCAAGAAGAATCTGCGTAAATCGCTGGCGCGCGACCGCCCGCTTTTCGACCGCGAGGGCCTCGGCCAGGGTCTTCAGCACCGACGGGCCGGCCAGGTGCAGAAGCTCGTTCAGTTTCTCCGCGGTGACATCGTCGACCGTTCGCAGGTGCGACACGACGTGCGTCATCATCGATCCGCCGACCAGGGTCGCAAGCCCGGCCGTCGCGGCGGGTTTCCGTGGCCCGTCGTTCTTGGCTTCTTCCGCGAGGACGCGCGTCAGTTGCGACGGCCGCGTCGAAATCGCCAATCATCAGGCAGTCGTCGATGTGACTGATGACGGGCTTCATCAGCGTCTGCCAGCGCTGGGGATCCGCCTCGATGTTCAGCAAATCGAGCATCAGCCGCAAATCGAGCGCGCGCACTTCGGCGGGACCGACCGACGTCACCCAGCCGCCGATCCGCTCGGGCGGATCGTCCGACACCCGTTCCACCTCGATCGCCTGCGTGCGCGCCCCCGACAACTCGCGCGCGTACGACTCCGACACGAACTGCTCGTCGCTGTACGACGTCAGCATGTCGGCCGCGTTTTTCCAGATGTCGAGAAAATCCTCTGCCGAGCCGAGCGGCGACTGCGCCACCTGCGCACGCGCGATGTCGAGCAGGCCCGCGCGCCGGTCCGGTTCGGGCACCAGCGCCTGGAACGCCTGGGCCAGGCGCGTCGTGGCGCCGCCCTTCGAGACGATGCTCTTTGCCACGAAGTTGCCGAGCGTCGCGTCGGTCATGCGGCTCGCGATCTGCAGCACCAGATCGGCGGCCTTGTCGGCGCGGCCCTCATCGGTGGACAGCAGTTCCAGCAGCAGTTCGGGCGTGAGCGTGCCGAATCCCTGCGCGATGTTCTTGAGCATCGGCTCGAGCTTGCCCGGATCGGTGCGTCCCACGAGATCGATGACGCCGCGCAGCATGCGCAGCAGGGCGGCGGCTTTCGATCCCATGGCGCCTTCCTCGCTCTGCTCGAGCGCCATGACGAACTCGCTGAAGCGCTGCGGGTCGCCGCAGACCTCCATGAGATGCTTCAACGTTTCGTCGTCGATTGGCGCGTCGGGGTTGAGGCAGGCGCGGATGATGTCGTCCCACTTCGATTGCGCCATGCCCTCGCGTTCGCGCAGGATGTCGGCGTAGTCGATCTCCTGGAGCTCGCAGGTGGGACTGTCCGGTCGCCGCCCACAACTGGCCCACGCCCCCCGCCGCCCGGACGTCGTCGAACGACTTGGCGAGGATGTTGAGGAACGGCAGCCAGCCTTCCGGTTCCGGGCTCGAATGCAGCGTGACCATCCCGATCATGTGGTCGTGCAGCAGCGCGCCCGTTTCGCGAACCGCCTGGTCGGGCTTCACGGCCGCCGCGCCGTTCATCAGCAGGTTGTCGGGCACGACGCCAAGCCGGACCGACCCGTTCGCGGTGATGCGCGATGAGGCGTCGGTCAGCCGTGCGAGCGACAGCTTGATGGCGGGATGCGACAGCGGATACAACGTGACCGCCCGCGCCGCGGCCTTGATGGCCCGCGCGAAATCGGTCAGCTTCGCCGTGCTGTCGAGGTCGAGCTGCGGAACGTCCTTTTCCTGAGTGCTCATAGCAATGTCAGCGGATCAATGTCGATCGAGTCCGGATCGATGGCCTCGACCACCGCGCGCGCGTATTCGCCCCGCGCGTCGCGCTCCCACGTATTGGCGAAAAACGGCTCTTCGAGCCGATCGCCCTTCTCGTTGAACACGATCTTCACCTGCGGCCTGAACGGATCGGTCGGGTGCTCGGCCGTGATCACGCCGACTTCGTCCGTGTTGAGGCGCACGAAATTCCCGACAGGAAAGAGCCCCATGATGTTGACGAACCGTTTGAGCAGCTTCTGGTTGAACGCCGGATTGTCCTTCTCGCCCATGATCGATCTGATGCGATCGGTGGCGAGGCCCTGCCGGTACGGACGGTTGCTGCGCAGCGCGTCGAAGACGTCGGCGATGCTCACGATCATCGTGCACAGGTTGAGCTCGCGGTGGCCGATGTTCTCGGGGTAGCCGCTGAGGTCCTGCTTCAGGTGGTGCTCGAACGCCACAATCGGCGCGAGGGCGGGCATCTCCGGCGTCTTCCGCAGGATGTGCGCGCCGTCCACGACGTGGCGCTTCATGACTTCGAACTCGTCCTTCTCGAGCTTGCCCGGCTTGTTCAGCACCTCGAGCGGCGTGTTCACCTTGCCGATGTCGTGCATCAGCGCCGCGAACCCGAACTCTCGCAACAGCGGACCCTCGAGGTTGAGCGCCCGCGCCTGCGACATCGCGAGCACCGACACGTTCACCATGTGCGTGAACGTGTAGTTGTCGTACTTCTTCAGCGCCGTCAGCGCCATCAGCGACGTGCGGTCCTGCGTGACGACCTTGGCCAGGCTGTCGATGATCTTGCGCGCCGCGTTCGGGTCGGGCTTGTCGCCGGCCTTGGCCTGCTCCCAGATGTTCTCGGCGGTCTCGACGGCGGTGTTGTACACCTTCTTCGCCATCGCGATGCCGGTGTGCTCGCCATCATCGGCCTCGACGGTGATCTTGCCGATCGTGATCCGCCTGACTCCTTTGGCCAGCAGCCGGTCGGGCAGCGGCACCGTGCTTCGGCGATCGGCGAACACCTCGACGAGCGTCCTCAGCTCGTCGCGCGTGACCCCCTGGTCGAACGAGATCTTCTCGATCTCGCGCTCGTGCATGTCGCGAACGAAGCCGACGAGCTGCGCGGAGAACTTGCCCAGCCTCAGATCGTTGACGACGATGTCGTTGCCGAGGAATCCGACGACGGCGTTGCGGCTGGACTGGAGGTTCTTGGTCATCGACCGCGAGCAGCGTGTCGATGCTGCGCTGTACGAGCGGGTGCGTCGAGGCGTAGAGCTCTCCCGCCCGGATGGCCGCCGACAGGCGTCGCACGAGATCTTCCCGGAGCACGATGTCGCTCATGTGCATCCGCTCATCGGCAACCTGGCCTTTGCCAGCCTGCGCAGCAGGCGGTCGCCTTCCGAAGCCGCCTTCTCCAGCGCGTGTTTCGATTCCTGTGTGCCGATCGATGCCAGCGTCTCGACCGCCGTGTCCTTCAACACCCGGTTCTTCGAAAACGCGAACCACCGTTTCCGGCCGGCGACTCTGGCGATCGGCCGGACGGCCGTGTCCGTGTGCACCAGCTTGAGCGCGTTCAGCGTGTCGAGCACCGACCGTGTGGTCCTTCCCGAGCGGCTCGCTTTCATCGAGGATGCGCACGAGCATCGGCACGACTCGAGTGTCGCGTCCCGCGACCAGCGCATCGATGACCGCCCGGCGCTGTTCGCCCGTCGCGGCACGCAGCACGGTATGAATGGCGCGCGCGGCCGAAGGGTCGCGGATGTTCGCCATGGCCGTCACCGCCGCGCGCACGATCCGCGGATCGCCGCGCCGGAGCATCGGTTGCAGCAGCGGAACCGCCTCGGCTGCCGCGATCCGTCCGAGGATTTCCGCCACGTCGCACTGGACGAACGCCCGCTCGTCGTCCACGAAGACGGCCAGGCGCGACACCGCCGGAGCGCCGAATCCGACGATGATGTCGGTCGCCCGCACCTTGGCCGCCGTGCGTTCCTGCACCCGCAGCGTCATGCCGAGCACGTCGACGACCGGCGGTCCGAGCAGGCGGCAGATGGACGTGAAGACCTCGAGGCTCTCGGCGTCGAAGTCCCCGAGCATGAGGACGGTTTCGTGCATCGCGGGCGACGTCGCGAGACGGGCGAGCGCCTCGCGGCAGGCGCCGGGCGCGATGAACTTTGCGTCGGCGCTGGCCTCGAACAGCGCCAGCGCGACGCTGTGCGCCTCGGCGAAGTCGCCGGCCATCAGCAGGTCTTCCGCGAGCGCCGTCATGTCGTCCGCGATTTCCGCCGCACGCTCCGGTCCGCGCTCGAGCTTCAGGAGATCGATGATGAGCACGACCGACAGCTTGCGGACGTTCTGCTGGCCGAGGCTCTCGGTCCATGCCGGCATTTCCTCCGGCAGATCCTTCAGGGCCATCGTCTCGCCGCGCGCCGTGGCGCCGTCGAGCTGCGATCGATACTGCTGCGAGACGAACGCCTCGTCGTTGTACGCGATCAACAGCTCTTCCATCGACGACCAGATGGCCTTGAACTGCTTCGACTGGCCGAAGTTGGTTTCCGAGAGCATCGTGCGGGTCATCGTCAGCACGCGCTGCTTCCGTTCCGCGTCAGGGGCGATGGTGTCGAACACTTTGGCGAGCCGATCGGTCGCCTGGCCCTCCTTGGTGAGGGCGGCCGCGAGGAGCTGCGCCACCTTCTGATCGTCGAACGCGCCCGTGAGCCCCTGCACGACCTGCACGGCCGAGCCGGGGTCGTCTTCGCATTGCAGCATCTCGATGACGACGTACGGGTCCAGGTTTGCCGCCGCCGTCGCCAGGTTCTGCATGACGGCGTCCGAGTTTTCGGCGGCTTTGACCGACGCGATGCTGGCCAGATGGCGGAATGCGGCCAGCACCGTGGCGGCCTGCGTGGTAATCATCGGCGCGCCGTCCGGCGTGCACTTCGGCTCCATGACGGCCGTGGCGAGCTCGCCGATCTGCAGCGGATCGCCGGCAATGGCCAGCAGCCGCTAGCTGAGCCGCTTCGTCCATCGTTTTCTGGCCCGACACGATCGAGTGCACGATCGACTTCCAGAGGTCGTCGTGCGTGCGCTCGCTGTGCTGCTCTTTGTCTTCGAGCACCTGCGCGAAATCGATCTGCTCGAGCGTGATGGTGCTGTGGCCGTCGTGGCGCCACACGCCCTCGGGGCCGCCGCGTGCGCGGAGCCGTTCGCGGTCGAGCGCGAGCAGGTGCAGCAGCTTCGAGATGGCCTCGGGAGGCACCTTGCCGGCGAAGGTCAGCCGAAGCAGGTCGCGGTCGTGGAGGAGCTTTGCCGCCTCCACGGTCTGCGGGTTGGAGGGCACCGGGAAGCTCTCGATCATCAGGGTGTCCGGCGTGATGCCGAGGGAGAACACGGCGTCGTTGGTGGCGTCCTGGATGGCGTTTGCCAGGCGCTCGAACGACGCGCGAACCGCCGGATGATCTTCGGGATACAGGGTCCAGTGCCGGGCCGCCGAGACGAGGGTGCGGGCGAAGGTGGTGACGCCTTCCACGAGCTCCGGTGCGAGTTTGACGGCCTCGGGTTGAGAAGACACGATTCTTCGGTATTATCGGACCGACACAGTCCACGGATGCGCGCTGTCGACATCATCCAGAAGAAGCGAGACGGCGGCGTGCTCACGCCAGCGGAGATCCGGTTCTTCGTCGCCGGAGTTACCGATTTTTCACTTCCTGACTATCAGGCCGCGGCCCTGCTGATGGCCGTTCTGCTGCGCGGCATGACCCCGGAGGAGACATCGGTGCTCACCGATGCCATGGTGCGCTCGGGCTCGCGTGTCGATCTTTCGGACATTCCGGGCGTGAAGGTCGACAAGCACAGCACCGGCGGCGTCGGCGACAAGACCTCGATCGTCATCGCGCCGCTGGTGGCGGCGTGCGGCGGCGTGGTGCCGATGATGTCGGGCCGCGGGCTGGGGCACACCGGCGGCACGCTCGACAAGCTCGAGTCGATTCCCGGGTTCAGGACGAACCTGTCGATTTCGGAGATGAGGGCGTCGCTGTCGGCCATTGGCTGTGCCTTGATCGGCCAGACCGCGCAGATCGCGCCGGCCGACAAGAAGCTCTACGCGCTGCGGGACGTGACCGGGCACCATCGAAAGCGTGCCCCTGATTTCCGCGTCGATCATGAGCAAGAAGATCGCGGAAGGCATCGACGCGCTGGTGCTCGACGTGAAGTGCGGCAAGGGCGCCTTCATGAAGACGCGGGAAGACGCGCGCGCGCTCGCCCAGTCGCTCGTCGCCATCGGCAAGTCGGCCGGCGTGCGGACCGAGGCGGTGTTGACCGCGATGAACTGGCCGATCGGGTGTGCGGTTGGCAACGCCAACGAAGTCATCGAGTGCATCGAGCTGCTGAAAGGCCGGGGCCGCGCCGATCTGCTGGCGAACTCGCTCGAGCTCAGCTACCGCATGCTCATCGCCGCGGGCGTCGCACGCGATCGATCGGACGCCGAAGCGAGGTGCCGCCGCGCGCTCGAATCGGGCCAGGCGCTCGAGCGGCTGCGAGCGATTATCGAGCGGCAGGGCGGCGACCCGCGCGTCATCGACGACTACAGCCTGATGCCGCACGCGCCCGAGGAGCACATCATCAGGGCGCCGATCGACGGGTTCGTGACCGAGCTCGACGCCGGCCTCATCGGACGGGCTTCGGTCATCCTCGGCGGCGGCCGCGATCAGGTGGACGACGAAATCGATCCGGCCGTCGGTATCATGATTCCCGCGACGGTGGGCGACGAGGTGCGGGCCGGCGATCCGGTGTTGCGCGTGCTGTACCGTTCCGAGCGAACGGCTGGGAGACGCGCTCCCGCTGCTGGACGACGGCGGTGCGGGTGAGCGAATCGCCCGGCCCGTCGATGCCGATGGTCATGGACGAGGTGGTCTGATGGTGACTGACAGTGATGGTGCGCCGGTTTGCGCTGCTGCTCGGCGTCGCGCTGCTGTCGGGCTGCAGCCCCCAGCGCGTATGCGGTCAGCGATCCGGCGACGACCGAGACGGGCATCGTCTTCGACATCGGCGGCAAGGACGATCGCTCGTTCAACGCGGCGGCCTGGGACGGCGTGAAGTGCGCCGAGACGGGAAGTGGCCCGACGGCAGCGACTGCGGCAAGCCGGCGCTCGGCATCGTGCTGCGCGACGTCGAGCCGGGCAACCCGATCAACATCGAGCCGGCGATGCGGGCGTTTGCCGAGAAGATTTCGACCTGATCATCGGCGTCGGATTCGCGCAGGGGCCGATCATGCAAACGGTCGCGACGGATTATCCGAACATCAAATTCGCGATCGTCGACGGCGTCGAGCGAGCAAGCCCGAACGTCGCGTCGCTCGTCTTCCGCGAGCACGAAGGCTCGTATCTGGTCGGCATGATCGCGGCGATGAAGTCGAAGACCGGCGTGCTCGGTTTCTCGGCGGCATGGATATCCGCCTGATTCACCGTTCGGAAAGGCTACGAAGAAGGCGCGCAAGTCGGTGAACCCGAACATCCGCGTTCTCGACAACTACGTCGGCGTCACCGACGCCGCCTGGAACAATCCGGGCAAAGGCAAGGAGCTGGCGCTCGCGCAGATCGAAAAGGGCGCGGACGTGATCTTTACCGCGGCCGGAAACTCGGGCCTCGGCGCCTTCGACGCGGTCGAGCAATACGGCAAGGACGCGAAGGGCGAAGCGCAACGCATTTCGTCATCGGCGTCGATTCGAACCAGAACATGGTCAAGCCCGGGCTTCGTGCTCACCACGATGGTCAAGCGCGTCGACAACGCCGTCTATGAGATCGTCAAGGAAGTGCTGGACGAAGCAGTTCAAGGGCGGCTTCCACGTCTTCGGGCTCGACAAGGACGGCGTCGCCTACGCGATGGACGAGCACAACAGAGACCTGATCACGCCGGAAGTCATCAAAGGTCGAAGAAGCGAAGACGCAAGATCGTCGCCGGCGAGATCAAGGTCACCGACGCGATGGCGTAATCAGATGCTCGAACTCAGAGAACATCACAAAGCCTTCGGAAACGTCGTCGCCAACGACGACGTTTCGACTCACGGTCGACAAGGGCACGATCCACGCGATCGTCGGCGAGAACGGCGCGGGGAAATCGACGATCATGCGCATCGCGTACGGGTTTTACACCGCCGACAGCGGCGAGATTTTGGTCGACGGCAACAGGTGCGACGATCCAGCAATCCGCACGACGCGATCGCGCTCGGCATCGGCATGGTGCATCAGCATTTTATGCTGGTCGACACGATGACCGTCGCCGAGAACATCGTCCTCGGAGCCGAGACCGGCATCGCGCTGCGAACTCGATCTCGAGAAGGCGAACGCGCGATATCGCGCAGCTGTCGGACGAGCTTCGAGCTGGCGTCGATCCGAAGCCGTCATCGAAGATCTTTCGGTCGGCCAGCAGCAGCGCGTCGAGCTGCTCAAGGCGCTCTATCGCAACGCCGAGCTGCTGATCCTCGACGAGCCGACCGCCGTTCTTACGCCGCAGGAGGTCGAAGAATTCTTCGGCATCCTTCGCCGGATGAAGGAGCAGGGCAAGACGATCATCATCATCACGCACAAGCTCGAAGAGGTGCTGGCGATCTCCGACGAAGTGACCGTGATGCGTGACGGCAAAGTCGTCGGCAAGTGTGAAAACGCGCGAGACGAACGCGAAAGAGCTGGCGCGGATGATCGTCGGCCGCGATGTGCTGCTGCGTGTCGAAAAACCGACGCCAGCCCGGCGAGCGTCGTGCTCGAGGTCGAAGACCTGTCGATGTCGCGGCGAAGCACGGCCTCGCAGCGACGTGTCGTTCGACGTGCGTGCCGGCGAGATCGTCGGCATCGCCGGCATCGAGGGCAACGGCCAGACCGAGCTGATCGAGGCGCTCGCCGGGCTTGCGACCCGGCGCAAGTGTCGGGCGACGATGTCGCTCGACGGCAGGACGTTGACCGGCCTCGATGCGCGCGCGCGGCGCGAACTGCGGCATCGCGCACATTCCCGAAGACCGGCATCAACGCGGCCTGCTGCTCGATTCGGCCTCGCCGAAAATTCGATCCTCGGCGTTCATTATCGTCCGCCGGTCGCGTCGGGGTCGCTGGTCGAACGAACGCGAGGTGCACGCGGCGGACGGCCGAGATCATCGAGAGCTTCGACGTCCGGCCGCCGAATCCCGCGCTTCCGGCAAAATCGCTGTCCGGCGGCAATCAGCAAAAGCTGATCATCGGCCGCGAATTCGAACTCCGTCCGAAACTCCTGCTCGTCTCGCAGCCGACGCGCGGCGTCGATATCGGCGCGATCGAGTTCATTCACCGCAAGCTGATCGAGCTGCGCGACGCGGGCTGCGCCGTCCTGCTCGTTCCGCCGAGCTCGAAGAAGTCACGCGCTCTCGGACCGGCTGCTTGTCATTCGCGAAGGCCGGATCGTCGGCGAGGTCGATCCGGCAGCCGCGACACCGAAGAGATCGGCATGCTGATGACGGGAGCGCAGAGGCGGCCTGACGGCCGGTCCCTACCTATGGCCTTCTGTTTCCCGTCATTGCTGTCGTCGCGGCGTTCGCCGTCGGCGGCGTGTTCATCGCTGCGATCGGCGACAACCCCTTCGAAACCTACGGCCTGCTGGTCGGCAGCGCGCTG
>CAWKMQ010000040.1:0-23583 GCA_963850725.1 Vicinamibacterales bacterium | reverse complement strand
AATCATTGTCTTCGACGGCGTGATTATCCACGGCATCGGTCACTGTGACCACCGGAGGCGTGTCGATCAACAACCGAGTCGAATGGGCCCGATCTTACGTTCGAGATGGAGCGTCTTCATCCCGTCCGACGCCGAGCAAAACTTGCACGGGATTCGTGGTGCGAGCCCGCGGTCATCACCTCGATATTCTCTGACGCCGTGCTGCGAAATCGCCTGTCGCGCCGGCCGCCTGTCCCGTGAGCAGGTGCGACAATCCGATGTTGTCTCTTGATGCCCAGGGTGCGCGAGAATGCTCGGGGCGCCGCATGTCGGCGTCGATCAGCAGTACGCGTGAGTAGCCGCCATAGGCGAGCGTGATTGCCATGTTGCAGGCGGTCGTCGTTCCCGCCCTCGAGCGGCTGAAACCGCCTCCTGTCAGGCCGATGACGTGCGTGCCCTCGGTGCCGCTGCTGAACATCAGCGACGTGCGGAGCGCGCGGACGCTTCGCCGAAACCGGCGGTACTTCCTGCGACAGAATCGGTGATCGTTGCCTTCAACTGCCGCACCAGCCCGAGGTACGGAGCTCCAGGCGGCGCGCGACGTCGCGCGCTCCACGGCGTCGTCGAGGTAGTCGATCGCGGAGCATGAGTCCGAGCGAGAGCAGCAGCCCGGCCAGCGGCCGAGCAGGTAGTCGCGGCGCACGTCTGGCGGAACGGCGTGTCCGGTACGACTGCATCATCCATCAGGCGCGCGTCGTCGCCGCCGTCGTCGCTGACGCATCGGCAGCTCGTTCTGCCGCTGCAGCAGCGCTTCGTACACCGCGCGATTGCTCTGAGCCTCGTGCTCGAGCACCGTGTAGCCGATGCTCTCGCGGTTCAGATCGATGGAGGCGCTCTGCGACTGTTCTAGCTCGCCGCCAGGCGCGATTCGGTCGCGCGCGCGAGTTTCGTATTTGCTGCGGATCGCCTGTCCGCCGCGTTGAGCGCCGTCTTGCAGCTGCTTGGTCGTATCGATGATGGCGTTTTCGTTCTCGATGACCTGCGGGTCGGGCCGTAGCGTTCGTCGAGCTGCACCTCTGGCGCAGCAGCTCGGCGAGCCGCGTGCGCAGGCTCTGCACTACGGGGTTCGCGGACACCCCGGCGCGTCGCCCACCGACGCCGGCGGCAGCGATCGATCTGGTTGTAGAGCGCTTCCTTCTGAATCCGCTCGGTCCTGATGCGCGTGGATCGATCGTTCACCTGATTCAGGTCGCCACGACGGTGTTCTGGCGATCCTCGAGCGACAGCGCGTCGTTCGTCTCGCGGTATTCGCCATCGCGCGCTCGCTGTCCTCGACCTTCTTCCGCTGCTTGGCCATTTTGCCGGCGAGGAAGTCGAGGCTCTTGCGCGTGGCGTCGGTGCGGACTCCAGATTGAACTGCACATACTCCGAGGCGAGCGTGTCGGCCGCCCGGGCGGCGAACTGGGGATCGGACGAAGTCACAGAGACGTTGAACAGCGGCTGCCTCGGTACCTGCTCCACCTGGACCGCGCCGAGGAACCCGCTGGCCAGATCGGCCGATGTCGGCTTTGCGGCCGGCGTGCTTGACTGGGCCGCTCCCGTGGCCTGACGCACGAGGCCCTTCACCTGCTGCTTCATCGTGTCGAGCACCGAGGCGAGTCCTGGACGCGCCGGCCCCTGACCGTTGAACTCCGGAACGCTGGCGAGCTTGAGCGGTTGTCCGCCACGCGGGTGGAAGCCGCGCCCGGTCAGGATGCGAAGTTGCGTCTGGAGCAGGGCTCGGAGTCGTAGTCGCTTGGTGTCTGGGTGTTGAAGCCGGCGACCGAAGAAGTGCGGTCTTCCTCGATGAGCACACTGGTCGTCGAGCGGTACATCGGCGTGGTGGTGTAGGTCCGGCTAGCGACCACCAGCAGCACGAGCAGGAAGATCGTCGACGACGACAGCGTCAGTTGGCATTCGGGTTCAGCCGGTCGAGTAGATGCGTACCGGGTCCGTCGGAAACAGCGCGTGTTCGAGGCAGCAGAGGATGCGGACTGGCGCGCGGCTGGAGTGACGGTCGGCCGTTGACTCGGGTCCATTTCGCTTAGCAATTTATCGGTCTAGGGTTGAGTTTTCGACAGGCACAACAACGAACTTCAGACGACAATATAGCATTGTAACGACAATCCGTCAATGCCGTGGAGCGATATCTTCGCTCTTAGTTCGCCAGCGTGGACCGGCTGGAAACCTATTTCTCGGGGCTGAGCGGCGGGTCGTCTGGATCGACGGTCGCCATGCCCGCCAACGATGCCGTCGAGAGCACGGAGTTAACCGTTCGTTGAACAAGCCGGCTAAGGCGGGCAGGCGAGAGGGGAGCGTCACCGCGGCCGCTGCGACTTCGCCGGCCTGGACGGTAACGACGTCGCCGACAGCGAGCAGATGGCCCAGGCGATCGGACACTTCGACGACGTGGAACTTGGGCCGTGCGATGAAACTGAACTTCCCGAACTGGTCCGAGATCGGCGACCTGTTCGATCCGGTTGTCGGCGAGATTGCGAAGGCGACACGGTCGCATTCGAGAGCGGCACCGAGTTGACGTCGGCGGTGGTCCCGTTGATCAGAGCCTTGCTTTTTTCACGGACGCGCCCACCGTGGTGGGCGTGCCCATCGAGCCCACGGTTGACCACCTGTGAAGACGTGCTCGCGGTCATCACCGCCAGCAGGCCGACCGCGATCGACAACTGCCTCATCATGCCCCTCAGTGTGCCATTCCGTGTCACGCCGTTTCGATTTGTAATCGAAGTGCCGTGATACTCTCTCGAAACTTCGAATGAATCGGCGAATTCGTGTCTTCGCACCGGCAACCGTAGCGAATCTCGGGCCAGGATTCGACGTGCTCGGACTGGCGCTGAGCCGGCCCGGCGACGAGCTCGAAGCCGAGCTGACCGATCATCCCGGCATCGAAATCGTCGAGATCACGGGCGATCGCGGCCTCTTGAGCCGCGACGCCGACAAGAACGTCGTCGGCCGTGCCGCTGCCGATGTCCTGCGACGCGCCGGCGCGAATCGAGGCGTGCGGCTCTGGTTGCACAAGCAGATGCCGCTGGCGAGCGGGCTTGGCAGCTCTGGCGCGAGCAGCGCGGCAGGCGCCGTCGCCGTCAACGAGCTGCTGGGCAAGCCGCTCGCCGAGCGTGACGTCGTGGCGAGCGCGATGGAAGGGGAGCGCGCCGCATCGGGGACGCCCCACGCCGACAATGTGGCGCCCAGCGTCATGGGGGGCATCGTCCTCGTCCGAAGCTATCAACCCTTCGAAGTCATTGCGCTGCCGCTTGCCGGACACGCTGCACATCAGCGTGGTACACCCGCATTGCGAAGTTTCCACAGCCGAGGCGCGCCGCCTGGTGAAGGCACGTACGTACTCGCTCGACGACATCGTGCCGAATCTGGGCAGCGTGGCGGCGCTGGTCGCGGGTCTTGGCCGCGGCGATCTGGGTTTGGTGGGACGCAGCGTCGAAGACCGTCTGGTCGAGCCGCTCCGCTCGCGGCTGATTCCGGGATTTGATGCCGTCAAAAAAGCCGCGCTCGAGGCTGGGGGGCTGGGGTGTTCGATCGCCGGCTCCGGGCCCTCGGTGTTGCGTTTGCGGAGAGCGTGATTGCCGCCGAACGGATCGGCGCCGCCATGCAGGCGTCATTCCGATCGGCGGCCGGCCTCGAAAGCGATCTGTTCGCAGGAAAGGTGAGCAGTCAGGGTGCGCGCGTGATATGAAACCGGCGGCCATCCTGTTCTGTGCCGCAGCCCTTCCGCGTCTCGCCTACCTGTTGCTGATTCATCCTCCAACCGAAAGCCAATACTGGGCGTTGTCGGGCAGTCTGGTCCGAACGGGAACGTTCACGATCGACGGGCTTCCGTGACCGACTTCGAACCGCTCTATCCACTGTTTCTTGCCGGCGCACGGCTCATCGCGCGCGACTCCGTGCTGGCCGTCCGGCTGATGCAGATTGCGGTCGCCTCACTCGGCGCGGTGCTGCTGGTTCCGGCTCGTCCTCGGCCGGACGGGATCCGTGCGCGCCGGCGTGTTCGCCGGACTGCTGTTCGCGGGTTATCCGTTGCTCGTCCGGCATGCGGCTACGGTCGGCGATTCGTCTCTCACAACCGTGCTGCTCGTCGGGTTTGCCGGCGCCGCCGTGTCGATTGCGGGCGCCGCCTCCGCGGCGATCGCCGGCGTCTGGCTCGGGCTCAGCGTGCTCAGCCGGGCCATGGTGTTGCCGCTCATTGCGCTCGTCGCGGCTGTCCTGGTGCGGCGCGGCCAGGCACGCGATGCCGCGGTGGTCGCCGGTGTGGCAATGCTCGTCGTGTTGCCATGGTGGATTCGGAATCACCGGGCGAACGGCTCCTGGTGGCCGACCCGGAGCGGGATCAACCTCTACATCGGAAACTCGCCATACACGGCGGCGTCTTCTGCCCGACTACGATCTCGACCTGCTCGAGCCGGTGGCCTACGAGCTGGCGACGACAGCCCGGCCCGATATCGCGCCGGGCAGCGCGGATTATATTCCGCGCATCGATGCGTATCTGATGAGCGCCGCGATTGAGCACATGAAAGTCTCGCCGGTTCGGACAATCACGGAAAAGCTCGCAAACGCCGGGTATTTCCTCTCGCCCCGGCTGATGCCCCTGTACGTCTCTGGTCCGGAGACGCGCGTGACGCTCGCACGGCCCGATAAGGTGGTTGTCGAGGCGCCCGTGACACGTCCGCGAATTGAAGTCATCAGCCACACGCTGGCGTCGTCGTTCGTGATGCTCGCGGCCGTTGTTGGCATTTACATGCGCCGCCACGTGCTCTCGCACGACTTTGCGCTGTGGGCGATCGCCTGCGTCTTTGTCCTGGTCTATGCCGTGTACGTGCCCGCAACGCGATATCGCGCACCGATGGAGTTCGTGTTCTTCTTCTATGCGGCTGTCGCGCTCGCGCGTGTTCCGGAGAGACGCGGTGGTGTCTGACACTCGGCTCACGAGTTCCACCACGGAGATGCGGCAGATTCAGCGGGGATTGGAACAGTTCGCAAAGCTCGTTCAGATCATGCCGAACGACGATCTGACGTTGAGTCTTTACGATTTGCCAGGATTGCATCACACACGTCGTTGAGACGCGAAAGCCTTCTCGGGTAGGTCAGCCGGGTCACGGGCACGGCACTCACGAAGGTTCGCGGCCATTCTGAACTGATGTGCGAGCTGGCTCTTGTCGACCTGAATCAGGTTGAAGGTCGATCGAATCACCTCGAGAAAGGCGCGCTGGCCCGTCAGCGGGGTGAGCGTGACGCGCGAGGCGCGGCGGCTGCGTGCCGGCCCGCACAGCACATACAACGCGTCCAGCGGAACCGCATCAGACGGGCGCGATCGGCTCGAGAGCGGCAGCACCAGCTTGCGTGTTCCCGGGATTCAGCTGGTGTGTTCCCGATCGTCCCAGCAGCGAGCGCGCGACCGACGGAAACAGCTTGAGCCGTGCCGGTCCGGCACAGGCCAGGAACCGGTTGCCGTCGAACTTCAACGCCAGCACATCGTCGGTGAGGAGCGGGAACCCGCGCGCGACGAGTGCCGCTCCGAGCGTCGACTTGCCGTCGCCGCAGTCGCCGAGAAAAGCCACCGCCGAGCCATCGACGACGACGGCCGTGGCGTGCAGCGGCTCGTATCCGAACGAGAGCAGAGAAAACGACAGCACCTGTCCCAGCAGATACGTCGTCAGGGCGTGACGAGTGGCCTGTTCCAGCGGGCAGCACTCGATCGTGCGCCCGTCTGGCGCAATCAGGAACTCGAAGAGCTTTGCCCACCGCAGATAAGTAGAGCCGTCCTGCAGCCGCACGCACTCGAACCACCGCGCCGCGCGTGGCGGAATCCCTGCCAACGTACGCGCGCTCGCGAACCGGGTCTCGCCGGCGCGCTTCAATCGAACGTCTGGCGCGATGTCTGGTGGAACGCGGGGACAGGCGAGCGGGAAATCGCACTCGAGGGTGAGCCCGTACAGGCGATAGCGCACGGGTATTTGACTATTGCTGCGGATTGGCGTTTCTCGTCCGTGGTTTTCCGCCGCCGTCGTTGGCGGTGCCGCCCTTGGTGGCGGTCACCTTGCGGAAATCGCCATGAATTTTCAGCGATGGCTTCCGGTACGCCCGCTTGGGCGAGGCCGGCTGCACTGCCTTGTGCTTCATGCGTGCTCCTCGTTCATGACCTGACCGCCCAAGAATACCCGAAGCCACATCTCGAGGCCATACGTGTCGGCCATGTCCCAGCTATCCGAACAATCATCGGCGGTCAGTAATCCGGCCAGGCGGGTGAGCTCGGGAGCGAGTCTTTCCGGATCGAGATAGCCGAAGCGCACGGCGAGACAGTTGCGGTTCAACGCGTCCAGGATCGCTCCGGCGTCGTCGCTGACACCCTGGCTGACAAACGCGCTGAAGTCTGACTTCCACGTGCGCGTGCGGATCGCATCGGGCAGGATGCCGCGCATCGACTCACGCAGCAATGCGCGCGGCACGCCGTGGTGTGCGTGCATCTCCCCCGGAATCGCCATGAGAAACGCGATGAGATCGCGATCGAGGAATGGAAACGCCACCTCCAGCCCGTACCGCGCACCGACCTTGCTGTTCCACTCCATGCACTGCACCTGGTACTTCGAGCGCGCCTCGATGTAGACGGCGCGGGCGTGAGCGGAGTGGAATGGGACGTCCAGTGTCGCCAGCTTATAGCGATGCTGCAGGGCCGTCGCCAGGAATGACGGCGCAAACCACGGCTTCGGCCGGAATGGCGCGAACAGCCGCATTCGAAGCCACTTGAGCGGCGTGGCGAGCGAGCGCGGCACGTGGTAGCGCGCGGCATCGACGAGCAGGAGGCGCCGGCGCCGCGCCGTCTCCTCGTCGCCGAAATAGCGGCCGTACTCGCGTGTGTGGTGCCAGATTGACGGCCATGCGCCCCGCCGTAACAGATCGATCAGATATGCGCTCGAGAAGAGCATCTGATCTCCCCAGTGGCCCGACAACATCGAGCGCGCCCCGGTTGCTGCGGCCCGCACGTGCAGCTCGCGCGTGACGCCCCACATGTAATCCACGAACGGCGCTTCGATGGCCGAGATCTGTTCCTGTGCGCCTGCGACGAGCCCCGTGCGCGTCTCGATGGTGAATCTGTCGAAATGCACGTCGAACTTTTTTTCGATATCGCGGAGAAAGTGCTGCTCGTCCGTGTCAATTCGATCCGAGACATAGGACAGGCCGGCCATCGAGGGCGCTGGAAAGGCGCCGCGTCGACGCAGCGTCTCCGACTGACAGAAGATGGACGAAGAGTCGAGGCCGCCGCTCACCGAGAACGCGACGGGAAATGCCGACCGCGTCCGGCGCCTGACGGCTTCGACGAACCGCTCGTGGAAGGCCTCGACGTATTCCTCCGTCGTCTTCAGCCGCAGCGGCCGGCGTGTGTCGAAGTTCCAGTAGCGGCGGCTCGCCAGCGCCTGTCGCGTCGCGACGACGACATGCGCCGGCACGACGGACGAGATGCCGCGAAAGCAGGTGAGCTCCTGCCGATCGAGCGGCCGCGCGCCGACGAGCATGAAATCGGCGACTCCCTCGTCGTCGGGCAGGGCCGGGATATCGGGGTGAGCCAGAAGCGCCTTGATCTCCGATCCGAAGGCGAACAGCCCCGCACTGTGAAAGTAATAGAGTGGTCGAACGCCCAGCGCGTCACGCGCCAGGATGAGGCGTCCTCGGCCGGCGTCGAGAATCGCCAGCGCGAAATCGCCGTTGAGGCGCTCGGCAAACCCCTCGCCCCAGGCTTCGTACGCGGCCAGCACGCAGCGGGCGTCGCTGACCGTCGCGTCGAGCTCCAAACGCGTGACGAGATCGTGTCGATTGTCGATGCGGCCGTCCATCACCAGGACCGCGCCGGAGGCGCCGACGAGCGGGAGGTGTTCTCCCTGCTCTTCGGGCGTCACCCAGGAGTGCTGGCAGGCGAGACCCGCGGGGCCGGACAGATACAGGCGCTCGCCGTCGCGCCCCCGGTGGGCGAGACGGGCGCTCATGGTGGCGAGCACGCTGCGCTCGATTGGGCGCGCGTCGAGATTCCACACGCCTGCGATGCCGTTCATGATTCGATTCGGACTTTATAATACTTTGCGATCATCGATGGCTGGCTCCAACATCCCTTCATCCTCGACCGTTGCGATTGCCCACGACGTGCTGGCGAGCGAGCTGGGCGCCGAAGTCGTGATGTTGAACCTGAACGACGGCATTTACTACGGCCTCGATGGCGCCGGCGCTGAAATCTGGAAGCTGTTGCAGCGCACGGCAACGGTTGACGAGATCGTGAGCGCGATCGTCGAGCTCTATGACGTCGACGCGGTACGCTGTCGAGAAGACGTCTGCGCGCTGCTGAGCCACCTCGTCGAGCGCGGGCTGGTGGAGATTCGCGAGCCGTCATGACCGCGGCGCGCATCGGTCCCGCGGCACTGGCCGTGACGGCGTGCCTGGCCACGGATGTCGATGCCTTTGCGCCAGCGGCCCATCGCCGCGGCACTTTGCCAGCCTCGTCGAGATTCTTCATCTGGCAGGCGGGCGACGACGTGCCCGGCGAGTACGCGTGCGCCGTCCGCGTGGCGAGCTATGCGGCGCCGCCACTTCATTTGAATCGCCTCGGCCCCTTGATACGTCGTGGGATGTCGGATTTCCATCGACCGATCTCTATCAGCTGCCGCCGGAGTGCCCGGTCGGCTACGATCCAACAGGCACGAGAACCGAGTGAACACGCTTCGCATCCTCGCGCGGTTGACCCCTGCCGACAGGGCGCGTCTGGCAGAGGCATTTGTGCTCATCGTGTGTGTGCGAATCGGTCTCCACGTGTTGTCGTTCCCCGAGCTCACCCGTCGCCTCGATCGCCGCGCACACGCGAGCCCCAACCAGCGGGACACCCTGTCGAGAATCACGTGGGCTGCCGCCGCCGTCACGCGACGACTGCCGGGAACGACGTGTCTTGCGGAAGCGCTGACGGCGTGCACGATGCTGCGGCGCCACGGATACGACGCGACGTTGCGTATCGGCGCGCGCAGTGGCGCATCCACCGTGCTCGAGGCGCACGCGTGGGTTGAATGCAGAGGAGAAGTCGTGATCGGCCACGTGCCGGAACTCGAGGACTATGCCGTCCTCACGTGACCCGTTGACGCTGATCGCCGCGTTTCTGCGCGGCGACGTCACGCGGTGGAGCGATCTCGCGCTCGACGCGCAACAGTTCCTCGACCTGTGCCGCGAGCACGAGGTCGAGGGTCTCTGCTTCGAGCGACTGTCGCGACTCGATTCTGCCGGGAAAGGGATCCCGGATCCGTTTTCATCCGGTGCCTCAGAAAACGGATCCGGGATCCCTTTCTCGCCGGCCGGCTGGCCCCGGCAGGTGTGGGAAGAGCTCTCGGACGTGGCCCGCACGCGTGCCGCGGAAGAGCTTCTGCGCAAGGCCGAAATCCGTCGCGTCGTCGCCGCGCTTGCAGACGCCGGGATCCGTCCGATTCTTCTCAAGGGGACGCCGCTCGCCTACACCGTGTATGACTCGCCGGCATCGCGCCCTCGCGCCGACACCGACTTGATGGTGGCGGGTGCAGACGTCGAGGCGGCTCGCCAGGTGATGCGATCGCTCTCGTATGTGGAAACCGTGCAGTGCCACGAGCTGCTTTCGCAGTTCGAGGTTCAGCAATGCGATCGATTCGGCGTGGTCCATGCCTTCGACGTGCATTGGAGCATCAGCACGCAGCCCGTCTTTGCGGGCCTGCTCACCTATGAGGCGTTGCTGCCGCGGGCCGTGGCCGTGCCCGCGCTCGGCGAGTCCGCGCTCGCCCCGTGCCGTGTGGATGCGCTCCTTCTGTCGTGCGTGCATCCGGCGATGCACCACCGCAACGACGAGCGGCTGCTGTGGATCCTCGACATCCACCTGCTTGCGTCGGGCTTGTCGCCGGCCGAGCTGGACGAGTTCGAAGCGCTTGCCCGGACGAAAAAGGTCGCGGCGGTATGCCGCCGGGGATTGCAACAGGCTCAAACGGTGTTCGGTACTCTCGTGGCCGCCGATCTCATCGCCAGGCTGAACCGCACGGCGGGGCCTGAACCCTCGGCCGCGTATCTGGCGTCTGAACGAAGGTGGCACCACGAGACGATCGCGAGCCTGCGCGCGCTGCCGCGACTGGGCGACCGGGCCAGATTGCTGCGCGAGGTGCTGCTGCCGAGCCCCGGCTACATGCTCGGCGCTTACGGGCTCCGGGATAAACCATTGGGGACGTGGCTGTTGCCAGCCCTCTACGTGCACCGGAACGTGCACGGTGCATGGAAGATCATCGCTGGGAAAAAGTGAGATAATGCCCAATTAACCCGAATCATGGCTGCAGTTGACGATCCCAAGACGCTTGGAAGAACCCGGCTCTCGTTTGCGAGCGAAGCCGATATCGACGAGTTCGTCGCCACGCTCGAGAAGTTCGAAAGCGGCGAGCTGACCCCCGACCAGTGGCGCGTGTTCCGGCTCGTCCGCGGCACATACGGCCAGCGGCAGGCGGGCGACGTGCAGATGCTGCGCATCAAGATTCCGCAGGGCGTGCTGACCCAGCCGCAGCTCGAGGCGCTGGCCGAGGTCGGCGAGCGCTTTTCGCGCGGTTTCGGTCACATCACGACCCGTCAGAACATCCAGTTTCATTTCGTCAAGCTGCACGACGTCGAGCCTGCCATGCGCCTGCTGGCCGAGGCCGGCCTGACGACGCGCGAGGCCTGCGGCAATTCCGTGCGCAACATCACGTGCTGCCCCGAGGCCGGTGTCTCGCCCACGGAGCTCTTCGACGTCACGCCGTATTCGGAAGCGATGACGCGATATCTTCTGCGCCATCCGCTCAGCTCGTCGCTGCCGCGCAAGTTCAAGATCGCGTTCGAGGGGTGCACCGACGCGGATCACGCGCTCCTGGGCATGCACGACCTGGGCTATCGCGCCGCGATCAAGGACGGCAAGCGCGGTTTCCGCGTGGTCGTGGGCGGCGGCACGTCGATCATGGTGAAGTCGGCGGCGCCGGTGCACGAGTTTCTCCCGGCCTCCGAGATCTTCAACGTCGCCGAAGCGGTGATTCGTGTGTTTCACCAGTTCGGCGACTACAAGCACAAGCAGGCGAACCGCCTCAAATTCCTCATCAAGGCGATCGGGTGGGAGGCGTTCCTCGCCGAGTACCAACAAGAAGCTGGCTGAGTTCAGGTCGGCCGGCGGCGCCAGTTTGCCGTTCGATCCCGAGTGCCCGCCCGCCGAGCAGGCGCCGGCGTGGCGGCGCATCGATTCTCCGCCGATTCTCGAAACAGTGTCGCGCGCGATGAGCTCGCAGGTGACCGGTCCCGGCATCGTTCCGCAGATGCGTCCCATGCTGCCGACGATGAACGGCGATTACTCGCACTGGCTCAGCACCAACGTGCGCAAGCAGAAGCAGAGCGGCTATTTCGTCGTGAACGCCACGATTACGCTCGGCGACTTTACGAGCCAGCAGATGCGCATCCTCGGCGATCTCGCGACCGCGTTCGCCGACGGAATGGTGCGCATCACCGCGGAGCAGAACCTCGTCTTCCGCTGGGTGCCGACCGACGCCGTACCGGAGCTGTACCGCCAGCTCGCGGCGGCAGGACTGGGACTGGCGGACGCAGGCACGATTGCCGACGTGACGAGCTGCCCCGGCGCCGAGTCGTGCAAGCTCGCGGTCACGCAGTCGCGCGGGCTCGGCAGGTTCCTCGGCGATCATCTGCGCGAGCACCCGGAGCTCATCGCCAAGGCGCCCGATCTGCAGATCAAGATCAGCGGCTGCCCGAACGGGTGCGGACGCCATCACATCGCCGGCCTCGGATTCCAGGGCAGCGTGCGCAAGGTGGGCGGCCGGGCGATTCCGCAGTACTTCGTCATGGTGGGCGGCGGACCCGACGGCGATGCCGTGCGCTTCGGCCGTCTGGCCGCGAAAGTTCCGGCGCGCCGGCTGACCGCCGCGCTCGAGCGGTTGCTCGATCTCTATCTCTCCGACAAGCACGACGGCGAGACCGCAACGGCGTTTTTCATGCGCGTCGATGTCGCCCGCGTCAAAGACGTGCTGGCCGATCTCGAGCAGATGACCTCGTCATCGGCGGTTGCGGACGACTACGTCGACCTCGCGGAGACCGGCGCAGTTCAATCCCGAAATTCAAGAAGGCGAGTGCTCGGCGTAAGTCGAGCCTCGCTGTACCGCGCGCTCTGGGCCTCGTCCGCCCTTCCCGGACAACTCGGAAACGCTTTTCTGTATCTCGCCGCCGGTCTCCTGCGTGCCGACGATCTCGATGCGGCCGCGCGCGACGAGTGGATCGACTTCAGCATCTCAAATGAAGACGTGGATGCCGGACTGTCGCGGGACGAGCGTCAGTTCTTCGAGAGCCACCTCCGGTCCGGCGATCGCGTGCTGCTCGTGGGCTGTGGCGCGGGCCGCGATCTGCTGGCGCTTGGCCGGCTTGGGATACCACGTCGATGGCCTCGACCACTCGCCGCAGGTGATCGCGATCGCGCGCGCGCATCTCGCGCGGCACGGTGCTGCCGCCGCGCTGCACACGGGGACCATCGAGTCCGCCGCGCTCGACCGACGCTACGACGCGGTGATTTTTTCCAACGGCTGCTATTCGCTCGTTCGAGGCGCGCGGCGCCGTGCCGCGGCGCTCGCGACGCGTCGCCGATCATCTCGCGCCCGGAGGGCGAGTGCTGGTCAGCTATCACGGGTTCACACGCCAGTCGGCACTCGGCTTGTGGTTGCTTCGCACGAGCGCGCGCGCGGCACGAGCCGACTGGTCGCCGGAGCCCGGCGACGTGTTCTGGCGTCACCGGCCTGGCCGCACCCTGCGCTATCGTCATCACTTCACGCGCGAGGCGCTGAACGCGGAAATCGAAGCCGCGGGTTTCCGCCCGATTTCGGACGAGCAGGTCGACGGAAGCCTGACATGGTTCGCCGCAGTGCGGCCGTAACGCACTGAAAACGCAGGCCATTAGGGGCTTCGGCCCAATACATCAGGAAATTCGATACATCGAATGTAAAAATTGTATTTTACTTATGGCTAGCGGTACCAGATAACTAGTCCTTCTTTATGGATCGCGATCCCGGGTGTCCGCCCGCGCAAGGCCTCTACGACCCCGCCTACGAGAAAGACGCATGTGGCGTCGGGTTCGTCGTCAACGTCAAAGGTGTGCGCTCGCACCGCATCGTGCGGCAGGCGCTGCAGTTGCTCGTCAACCTCCTCCATCGCGGTGCGTGCGGCTGCGAGGTGAACACTGGCGATGGCGCCGGCATCCTCATTCAGATGCCGGACGCGTTTCTCCGGAAGCAGGCGCTGAATCTCGGCATCGAGCTGCCGCCCGCCGGCGAATACGGCGCGGGCTGCGTCTTTCTGCCGCGCGATCCATCCGCGCGCGCCACGATTGAGGCGCTCGTCGAAAAAATCGTCCACGAGGAAGGGCAGGTTCTGCTCGGCTGGCGCGATCTCCCGACCGACGATCGCCTGGTCGGGGCATCGGCGGCGGCGGTCGAGCCGTACTTCAAGCAGCTGTTCGTCGGAAAAGGCGCCGGGAGCCTTTTTCGCAGACAGGATCCGGAAAGCGGATCCCGGACCAGTTCGAGCGCAAGCTCTACGTGATCCGCAAGCGCATCGAGCACGAGGTCGACAAGCTGCCGATCGCGAGCACCGACAGGAAGTACTTCTACATTCCCAGCCTGTCGGCGAACACGCTCATCTACAAGGGCATGCTCATCGCCGATCAGATCGAGACGATGTTCCCCGATCTGATGGATCCGGACGTCACGTCGGCGCTCGCGCTGGTGCATCAGCGCTTCAGCACCAACACGTTCCCGTCGTGGCCGCTCGCGCATCCGTATCGCTACATCGCGCACAACGGCGAGATCAACACCCTGCGCGGCAACATCAACTGGATGCACGCGCGCGAAGCGATGTGCGAATCGGACCTGCTCGGCGACGATCTGCAGAAGATTCTGCCGGTCATCCGCGAAGGGGGCAGCGATACGGCGACCTTCGACAACGTGCTCGAGTTCCTCGTCATGACCGGCCGCACGCTGCCGCACGCGGTGCTGATGATGATTCCCGAGCCGTGGGCCGGCCACGAAACGATGTCGCCCGAGCGCAAGGCGTTCTACGAGTACCACGCGACGATGATGGAGCCGTGGGACGGCCCCGCGTCGATCGCGTTCACCGACGGCAAGGTGATCGGCGCCGTGCTCGACCGCAACGGGCTTCGTCCGTCGCGCTACTACGTGACGAAGGACGACCTGGTCATCATGGCGTCGGAAGTCGGTGTGCTCGACGTGCCCGACGAGAACATCCTGCTCAAGGAACGGCTGCACCCGGGCAAGATTTTCCTGGTCGACACCGAGCAGGGACGCATCATCGAGGACGAGGAGATCAAGCGGCAGCTGGCGTCGGAGCAGCCCTACGCGAAGTGGCTCGCCCAGAACATGGTGGCGCTCGAGGACCTCAAGCCCGCGCCGCTCCTGCCGCTGCCCGATCACTACACGATGGTGAACCGGCAGCGCACGTTCGGCTACACGCAGGAGGATCTGAAGATTCTGCTCGCGCCGATGGCGCTCAACGGCGAAGAGGCGATCGGATCGATGGGCACCGACACCTCGCTGGCGGTGCTCTCGGACAAGCCGCGCCTGCTGTACGACTACTTCACGCAGCTCTTCGCGCAGGTGACCAATCCGCCCCTCGATGCGATTCGCGAAGAGCTCGTCACGTCGATGGGCTCGACGATTGGCCCGGAGGCGAACCTCCTGAAGCCGGGCCCCGAAGCGTGCCGTCAGATCAAGGTCAAGTCGGCCATCGTCAACAACGAAGAGCTGGCCAGGCTGCGCCACATCGACGAGCGCGGCTTCAAGTCGATTACGCTGCAGATGCTCTTCGACGCCGATTCGGGCGGCACGGGGCTGTCGCGCGCGCTCGAGGATTTGCAGCGCCGCACGAGCGAAGCGGTCGAGCAGGGCTACACGATCATCATCCTGTCCGATCGCGGCGTGAACATGAAGCTCGCGCCGATTCCGAGCCTGCTGGCGACCGCCGGCGTCCATCATCATCTCGTGCGCGAGGGCACGCGCAATCGCGCCGCGCTCGTCATCGAGACCGGCGAGGCGCGCGAGGTGCACCATCTGGCGCTGCTCATCGGCTACGGCGCCGGCGCCGTGAACCCGTATCTGGCGTTCGAGACGCTCGACGACATGATTCGCCGGGACATGCTGCCCGGGCTGACGCACGAGAAGGCGGTCAAGAACTACATCAAGGCGCTGAACAAGGGCGTGCTGAAGGTGATGTCGAAGATGGGCATCTCGACGCTGCAGAGCTATCGCGGCGCGCAAATCTTCGAAGCGGTCGGCCTGGCGAAGGATTTCGTCGACCGCTATTTCACGTGGACGGCGTCGCGCATTGGCGGCGTGGGCATCGAGGCGATCGCCCAGGAAGTACGCGCACGCCACGAGCTGGCGTTCCCGCTGCGCCCCGTCGCCGAGCGCGATCTCGACGAAGGCGGCGAGTACCAGTGGCGCCGCGACGGCGAGTACCACCTCTTCAATCCCGATACGGTCTACAAGCTGCAGCACGCGACGCGCAGCGGCCAGTACAAGATTTACAAGGAATACACCCAGGCGGTGAACGAGCAGACGCGCAAGCGTGCGACGTTGCGTGGCCTGTTCGAGCTCAAGGTGGCGGCCAAACCGATTCCGCTCGAGGAGGTCGAGCCGGCGGCCAGCATCATCAAGCGGTTCGCCACGGGTGCGATGTCCTACGGTTCGATCAGCAGCGAAGCGCACGAAACGCTGGCCATCGCCATGAACCGGCTGGGCGGCAAGTCGAATACGGGCGAAGGCGGCGAGGATCCGGCGCGCTACATTCCCGACGCGAACGGCGATTCGCGCCGGAGCGCGATCAAGCAGGTGGCGTCGGCGCGGTTCGGGGTCACGAGCGAGTACCTGGTGAACGCCGACGATCTGCAGATCAAGATGGCCCAGGGCGCCAAGCCGGGCGAGGGCGGTCAGTTGCCGGGCCACAAGGTGTACCCGTGGATCGCGAAAGTGCGTCATGCGACGCCCGGCGTGGGGCTGATCTCGCCCCCACCGCACCACGATATCTATTCGATCGAGGACCTCGCGCAGCTGATCTACGACCTCAAGAACGCGAACCCGCGCGCGCGGATTCACGTCAAGCTGGTCGCGGAGGTGGGCGTCGGGACGGTCGCGGCGGGCGTGGCGAAGGCGCATTCCGACGTCGTGCTGATTTCCGGCCACGATGGCGGCACCGGTGCGTCGCCGCTGACGAGCCTCAAGCACGCGGGAGTGCCGTGGGAGCTCGGCCTCGCCGAGACGCAGCAGGTACTGGTGCTCAACAACCTGCGCGATCGCATCGTGGTGCAGGTGGACGGCCAGATGAAGACGGGCCGCGACGTCGTCATCGGCGCGCTGCTCGGCGCGGAAGAGTTTGGATTTGCCACGGCGCCGCTCGTCGTCATGGGCTGCGTGATGATGCGCGTCTGCCACCTGAACACCTGTCCGGTCGGCGTGGCGACCCAGGACCCGGAGCTGCGCAAGCGCTTCAACGGCCAGCCCGAGTTCGTCGAGAACTTCTTCCACTTCATCGCCGAGGACGTGCGCGAGCTGATGGCGCAGCTGGGCTTCCGGACGATGGACGAGATGATCGGGCGGGTGGACAAGATCGATGTCACCAGGGCGGTCGATCACTGGAAGGCCGCCGGCATCGATCTCTCGCAGATCCTCTACAAGCCGGTTGTGGCGCCAACGGTCGCGCAGCGCTGCGTGCGCGCGCAGGACCACGGCCTCGACAAGGCGCTCGACAACGAGCTGGTTCGCCGTTCGGAGGACGCGCTGCTGCACCGCAAGCGGGTCGAGTTCAGCATGCCGATTCGCAATGTGAATCGGACGGTGGGCACCATTCTCGGCTCGGAAGTGACGCGCGCCTTCGGCGCGAAAGGGTTGCCGGACGGGACCATTACGATTCGCTTCAAGGGATCGGCGGGGCAGAGCTTCGGCGCGTTCGTGCCGCCGGGCATGACGCTGACGCTCGAGGGCGACGCCAACGATTACTTCGGGAAAGGGCTGTCGGGCGGGACGCTCGCGGCGTTCCCGTCGTCGAAAGCCACGTTCGTGCCCGAAGAGAACATCATCGTCGGCAACGTCACGCTGTATGGCGCGACGAGCGGCGAGGCGTACCTGCGCGGTGTCGCGGGCGAGCGTTTCGCCGTGCGCAACAGCGGCGCGTGGGCCGTCGTCGAAGGCGTCGGCGACCACGGCTGCGAGTACATGACGGGCGGCCGCGTCGTCGTGCTGGGCAAGACCGGACGCAACTTCGCCGCGGGCATGAGCGGCGGGATCGCCTACGTGCTCGATCGAGACGGGACGTTCGCCCAGCGGCTGAACACGGGGATGGTCGATCTCGAGCCGCTCAACGACGACGACTGGAGAACGTTGCGCGAGATGATCGAGCGCCACGTGCTGTTCACCAACAGTTTGTATGCGAAGTCGATCCTGGCCACGTTTGCCGATCTCCCGTTCGTGAAGGTCATGCCGCGCGATTACAAGCGCGTGCTCCTGGCCGAGGCGAAGGCGAGGGCCGAGAACCGCGAGCCCGCGTTTGCCGAGCTCGTTGGCACTGTGTAAGGAAACAGGAGATTACGAGATCAGGAGAATTCTTTTCAAAAGAAGACTCCTGATCTCCTGATCTCCTGTTTGTTTTCTTGAATTATATGGGTAAACCGACCGGGTTCATCGAAATTCACCGGAAGAAACAGCCGACCCGTCCTGTGCCCGAGCGGCTCAAGGACTGGAGAGAGGTCTATCTTCCGTACCCGCAGGGAGAGCTCCAGAAGCAGGGCGCGCGCTGCATGGACTGCGGCATTCCGTTCTGCCATCAGGGCTGCCCGCTGGGCAACCTGATTCCCGACTGGAACGATCTCGTGTATCCGCGATCGGTGGGAGCCGGCCATCGAGCGGCTGCACGCGACGAACAATTTTCCCGAGTTCACCGGGCGCCTCTGCCCGGCGCCGTGCGAAGGGTCGTGCGTGCTCGGCATCAACGACGACCCCGTCACGATCAAGTCGATCGAAGTGTCGATCATCGAGAAAGCCTTCGAGCAGGGCTGGGTGACCCCCAAGGCGCCGCTCGTGCGCACCGGCAGGAAGGTCGCCGTCATCGGCTCCGGCCCGGCCGGACTGGCGGCGGCCGAGCAGCTGAACCGCGCGGGGCATTTCGTCACCGTCTTCGAAAAGTCCGATCGCATCGGCGGGCTGCTGCGCTACGGCATCCCCGAGTTCAAGATGGAGAAGAAGGTCCTGAATCGCCGGTTGGCGCTGATGGAGCAGGAAGGCGTGACGTTCCGCACGAAGGTCAACGTCGGCGTAGACCTGACGATCGATCGGATGAAGTCGGAATTCGACGCGATGGTCCTGGCCGGCGGCGCCGGCTGGCCCCGCGATCTCCAGGTGCCGGGCCGCGAGCTGAAGGGCGTCCATTTCGCGATGGAGTACCTGACGCTCTCGAACAAGCGGGTGGAAGGCGACACGATTTCCGACGCCGACTTCATCACGGCGAAGGGCAAGCGGGTGGTGATCATCGGCGGCGGCGATACGGGGGCCGACTGCCTCGGTACGGTCCACCGCCAGGGCGCGCTGTCCGTGCATCAGTTCGAGCTGCTCCCGAAGCCGCCAGACACCCGCGCCGCGGACAATCCATGGCCGACATGGCCGAACGTCTTCCGCGTGTCGACCGCGCACGAAGAGGGGGGCGAGCGCGTGTACTCGGTCTCGACCCAGCGCTTCAGCGGAGACGACCAGGGGCGCGTGAAGAAGCTGCACGGCTCGAAGGTCGAGCTCGTGCGCAAAGACGGCAAGATGTCGTTCGAACAGGTGCCGGGCAGCGAGTTCGAGATGGATGTCGATCTCGTGCTGCTCGCCATGGGCTTTCTCGGCCCCGAGCGTCAGGGGTTGCTCGAGAATTTCGGCGTCAAGCTGACCGAGCGCGGCAACGTGTGGCGCGACGCGAACTGGATGACGAGCGTGCCCGGCATCTTCGCCGCCGGCGACATGCAGCGCGGCCAGTCGCTCATCGTGTGGGCGATTGCCGAGGGCCGCAGCGCGGCACGCGGCGTCGATCTCTTCCTGATGGGCAAATCGGATCTGCCGGCGCCGCTCACGTAGCGAAATAGCAGCGGATAGCAGATAGCAGAGTTCAGAAATCGCGCTCAACTCACCCTGCGTCATCGAATAGATCTGAAGCGCCGCCGACGATGTCGGGCTGCTGCCGGCTTCGCAGATCGTCCACCACCGCCTGAGAGACATACAGCTCTTCGACGTTGAGCGTGTCCAGGATGCGCAGTACCCGCACGTCTGCCTCCGATCCCCTCCCGCAGCTTCTCATGGCGATCTCGAACGCTGCCCGGGTGTGTCCGCCACGATCGGAATCTTGCCGCGCTCGAGAAATCCGCTGGTCAGCACGTTGGCGTAGGTCGCGTCGCGGTCGATCTTCGCGTGCAGGCGGCGGGTGATGACGTCGGCGAGCCCGACGCCGATCGCGTTGCCATGCGACTGATCGGTGAGGTCGCACACCATCATCGCGCCCACTCGTGGCGATTCGGCATCGTCCTCGCCGTTCACGCCGATGCGCCCGGTGACGTTCGGATCGATGCCGACCCCGCTGATGTTCTTCCCCATGCGGTCGATCAGGAGCACGTCGACCTCGTCCACCGGAAGACGCGGCATGTTGCGCCTGGCCAGATCGAGCAGCCGTGGCTCTTCGTAGCGCGATTTCGCCGGCCATCAACACGCGCACGTCCAGCGTTTGATGCAGCGCGTTTTCGACCAGGCCGACGCCCGCGAGGATCTTTCCCGACGCCAGCACCTGCGCCGCTCCCGGCGCGATCAGCTCGCGCAGTCCCCGCACGCCGAACTCGTGCACGGCGCGCGCGCCCTCCAGCTTGCCCAGGCCGATGAGCGCCATCTTCATCAGGCCACTCTCGTACGACCCGTGGTAGTCGGTATGCGGCTTGATGCGGTTGACCAGAATGACGCCGTCCGACTCGTAGGCGTGCCGATCCATGAAGATCCCGAGCGGCAGTTCTCCTCGAGGCAGCTCCACGACATCCATCGACGACCGCACGGGCGCGCCCACGGTGTCCTCGACGATGCCGTACTCCTCGAGGATCGCGGCCTGACCATCGCCGGTCGCGCCGCCGTGGCTGCCCATTGCGGGCACGACGAATGGATGGGCGCCGCGGGCGCGCACATACGCGGCGATCCCGGTGATGATCGCGACGAGGTTGTCGATGCCGCGGCTGCCGGCGGCGATCGCGATCCGTGTGCCCGGTCGAACCAGGTCGTTCAGGCGCTGAAGCTGCTGGTGCAGGGTGATCGGGGATCGTCGAGATGCGTGCGATCGAATCGCTGGCGGATCTTGATGAGCTGTTGTCCCGGCATGTTCGGCGCTCAATTGTCTGATCGGTCGGGGCCTTTAAACCAGTGTCCCACCCTCGATGCGCCCGAGTGGCCCAGCTCGGCACAGTTGTGCCGGACTGGAACACGAGGCCGATCAGCGCAGATTTGCTGAGAAATTCCGCCGATTACGCACGCCGACGCGAGCCAGCGTGTGCAGGTTCGGCACAGGACGCCTCGTCTGGGCTCGCGCTGGCTGCGTACACTTCCCGACGAGAGTAAGTCTCAAACAGTCAACCAGTTAAGCCTCGTGTCAGAGCGACGCCGACAGCATGGCGTCGAGATTGCTCTCACACCCGCGCCTGTTGCGAGAGGCCCATTTATGAACACTGTGCGGCTCCCCAGCTCACACTTTTTCAAGTTCTTCGCGGTCGTTGCCCTTATCGCCGCCTCCACGTTCGGCGTCGGCGGGCAACGACACCGCGCCAGTCTGTCGAGCGATCTCCTGTCGTTCGAAGGGCGCCTTTCGATTGCGCGCACGCGCGTCATCGTCCGCGGATCCAAAACGGAAATCGAGGCGATGGCCTCGCGTCACGGTCTCGCGATCGCGCGATGGCTCGATGGCGCGGCGGTCGTGCTGGCCAACAGCAAGCAGGTTTCCGATCTGGCCGCCGATTCCGCCAACGACATCCTGTCGGGCGACGCGCTGGTGGCGCCGTTCATGGATGTCTCGAACGCGTCGACCGCGGCCGATCAGGTGAGGGCAGGACAGAGTCGGTGGCTTGCTCGGCCTCGGCGGCTTTGCAGGCGTGAACGGCTCGGGCGTCACGGTCGCCGTTGTCGACACCGGGATTTCCGATCATCCCGCTCTCTACGAGAAAGTGGTCGCCAGCGTCAGCAAGGTCACCGGCGATCCTTCGACCAACGATGCGCACGGCCACGGCACGCACATCGCCGGCATCATCGCTGGCAGCGGGTCGGCCTCGAGCGGCATCACGACAGCTCTATCGCGGCGGCATCGCGCCGGGCGTGAAGCTCGTCAATGTCCGCGTTCTGGGCCCGGACGGTACCGGGTAGACCAGCGACGTCATCGCGGGCATCGAGTGGGTGATCGAGAACCGCGACAAGTACAAGATTCGCGCGATCAACCTTTCGCTCGGCCATCCGGTCACCGAGCCGTCCACGACCGATCCGCTCTGCCAGGCCGTGATGAAAGCGAGCATGGCCGGCATCATCGTCATCGCGTCGGCGGGCAACGCCGGCAAAGCCGATGACGGCTCGCCGATCCTCGGCGGCATCTCGTCGCCGGGCAATTCGCCGTACGCGATCACCGTCGGCGCGATCAACACGAAGGGCACGCCCGATCGTTCCGACGACATCATGGCGACCTACAGCTCGCGCGGGCCGACGAAGTTCGAGAACGCCGTCAAGCCCGACGTCGTCGCGCCCGGCAACAAGATTATTTCGCTCGAGGCGTACGGGTCGTACCTGCGCGCAACGTATCCCCAGTTCCACATCGCGGGCAGCTCGACGAACGGCTACATGCATCTGAGCGGCACGAGCATGTCGGCCGCCGTCGTCACCGGCGGCGCCGCACTCCTGATGCAGGCGCATCCCGAAGATCACCTCGGCGCAGTTGAAGATGGCGCTGCAGAGCGGCGCCACCTACATGGCCGATGGCGGCCTGATGGGCGGCGGTGCGGGCAGCGTGAACTTCTGGTCGAGCCGCAAGATGGCGGCGAGCGGTCTGACCAATCTCGTGTCCACCCTCGTCGGCGGCGTGCTGACGCCCGCCAGCGGCGTGATCTTCTGGGATGCCGGCACGATGACCACGCGGCTCTACCGCGGCTACGGGCTCCGCGTGCTGTCGCTGCTCGAGGCGCCGCTGGCCTGGCTGAGCGGAGGCTATCTGCGGTCGGACGAGCTGAACCTCCTCGGCCTCACGAACCCGCTCTCGCAGATGCATCCGAACGAAGTGATCTGGGGCGACGTGTCGAGATGGACCGCCGATCAGGAAGTCATCTGGGGCGACCACCTGACCAATCCCGAGGGCCAGGAAGTGATCTGGGGCGACTCCAGGAAGATGGAAGGCGAAGAGGTCATCTGGGGCGACTCGATCGTCGCCGATCAATAGGACATGACTGGACCGCGAAACCGGGCTGCGTGCGTGGATCTGTCGCCGTCGACGCGATCGGCGTGCTGGTCATCGTCCAGTCGCTTGTCTCGCTGCAAACGACTCCACATCGATACGAGTGGCTGTTTTTCGCCGCCCTCACGGCGATGGCCGGCTCGTTCTCGCTGAAGATCGGATCCATCTCGGCCCGGGTCACCATCTCCGACACGTTTTTCATCACCACTGCACTGCTGTTCGGGCCGGCGCCCGCGACCCTTGCGGTCGCGCTCGGTACGCTGATCTCGTCGTGGACGCGCGGCCACGTGCGCGAGCGGTGACGTTCAACGCATCGGCCTGCGCGTTTGCGATCTGGGCGGGCAGCCACGTGTTCTTCTGGATTGCCGGCGTGCCGCCGCTTCACAGATGCACATCGCCCGCCGGTCGAACTGGTCGTGCCGCTGCTCGCGCTTTACCGCGGTGTATTTCCTGACGAACACCGGATGATTGCGTTCGCCGTCGCGCTCGAGCACCGGGCGGTCGACGTTCGCCGTGTGGCGCGAACACTTCATGTGGCTCATGGCCACCTATTTTGCGGCCGCCTCGGTTTCGTTCTGTCTCGTCCTGGTGATGTACGAGGCGGGTCTGACGGCCACGATCCTCGTGCTGGTGCCGCTGCTGCTGGTGTTGCATCTGACCCTTCGATCGTCGATCGGCCGGCTCGAAGACGCCAGCCGCCACCTGGCGCACCTCGATCGCTTGTATCTGTCGACGGTCGAAACGCTCGCGATGGCCATCGATGCCAAAGACGACGTGACGCACAGCCATGTCAGGCGGGTGCAGGCGTACGCGCTTGGACTGGCGCGCGCGCTGGGCGTCAACGACGAGGAGACGCTGAAAGCGATCGAGGCCGCGGCACTGCTGCACGATACGGGCAAGCTCGCGGTGCCCGAGCACATCCTCAACAAGCCGGGCAAGCTGAACGAAGCCAAGGTCACGCCTGGACCGGTTTCCACGTATTGCTTG
>CAWKMQ010000039.1:0-50642 GCA_963850725.1 Vicinamibacterales bacterium | reverse complement strand
CGAACGATGCCGCGCCATCGGAGCAGCAGTGCGTTGTTCGGCTCGGATCTCGAGCCCCTGCGTGAACGTCGCGATGGCTTCACTGAGCGGAGCGAAATGAGGCTCCGTGCGCTGGTCGGGCGGCAGGATTCGAACCGCTGACGCTCGGTCCCGAACCGAGGTCCCGCATGCGAACCGAGATCGAGTAGCCTCGCAGCTACTTCGTTTCCGGCATGAGCGTCACTCGCACGTAATTGTCCGTATCGAGGTACCGCTGCGCGGCCTGCTGAATCACGGCGCCGCTCAGCTCGGAAATCTGCTGCGGCGGCTGGACCGCGGCGCCGACGTTGGCCCCGTCGCCGTCGTCGTAGCGGCGCGAGATCTGGCCGAGCAGGTACCCGTTCTCCTCGCTCTTCTTCTCGAAGTCCCGCGCCAGAATGCTGCGCACACGGGACACCTGCTCCGGCATGAGCAGCGTCTGCCTGACGAATTCGACCTCTGTCATCACGCGCTGGACGAGACTCTGCGTGCGCGCCGGGTCGCAGGTCCAGTCGATCCGCAACGCGGTATTCGGGCCTCGGGATCCTGGCCGATTGCGAGTCGACGGTGATGCTGTAGGTCGCCCCGAGTTCTTCACGAATCGCATCGCTCAGGCGCGACTGGAGCAGGAGCGTCACCACCTGAAGGGCCAGCTTGTTCGCATCGTCGTACACGAACGGACCGGCGAAGACGATCGCGACCTCGCTCTTCGGCGCGATTCCCTTCTCGACTGTCTTCTCGATCACGCCTTTTGGCGGCGCAACGCCGATGTCGCGCCACGTCTCGTTGCCATGGGTGGCCGGCAGGCTGGCGACGTAGGTCTCGACGAGCGGCCTGATGCTCTCGGGCGTGAAGCTGCCGACGAACACGAAGGTGAAGCGGCTCGCGTCTGCGAACCGCGCCTTGTAGAACGCCAGCGACTTCTCGAGGTTCCATCGCGCCACGGTTTCCGGCGTCTCTGGCTGTCGTCGAGGACTACCACCGGTGAGCGCGGTGTTGACGGCCTGATCGAATACCGCCTCCGGGCTCGCCATCTGGTTTGCCAGCAGCGCCAGCGCCTGCGACTTCATCGCGGCGAACGCCGCCGGATCGGCGCGCGGCTGCGTGAAGCGAAGGTAGAGGAGCTGGAACATCGTCTCGAGGTCCTGCGGCGTCGCCCCGCCTCGCATCCCTTCGTTGATTTCGTTGATGAAGGGCCGGACGCTGACCGCCTTGCCGTTCAGGACTCTGTCGAGCGCCACGGCGTTGAAGCGGCCGACGCCGCCTGCGGGGATCACATCGTCTGCGGCCCGGGCGGAAATGAATTCGTCGTCGCTCGCCAGCGATGTGCCGCCGGGGGCCGCCGCCCGGAAGAGAATCTGATCCGATTTCAGCGTCGTCGGCTTGAGCACGACCGTCGCGCCATTCGACAGCGTCCATTCGGTGATCCCGGCCTCGGCGTGGACCGCCGTCTTCACGATGCGGCCGCGCGCCGGCGGCGCGTCCATGAGCGTCTGGCCCGCGCCTCCGTCGACATACCGCTCCACCGGTTTCTCGGACGCGGCTCTGACGGCGGCAGCGAGCTGCGCCTCGGCTGGCAGGACCACCGCCTGCCTGTTCCGGCGCCGCCACGACGACGAGCCGGTTGCCCTCGGGGAACCAATCGTCGGCGAGCGCGTTGACTTCGCTCAACGTGATGTCGGGGATGAAGCGCCGGTGAAACGCGAGCTCCTGCCAGATCGTCGGCAGCGCCTCTCGCTGGAGGAAGTTGCGTGTGTACTCGTCTGCGCGGCTGGACGACTCACGGTCGGGACTCTCCGCGACCACGCGTTCGGACCCGGCCATGTTCGCCTGCTTCGCTCGGTCGAGCTCGGTGGCCGCAAACCCGAACCGTCTGACGCGCTGGAGTTCGGTCACCAGGGCATCGAGGCCTCGCGTCACGCCGTCGTTCGAGACGAGCGCCTGAACAACCGCCTGGTCTTTCGTCCTTGGTGCCGGAAAGAGCGACCGATTCGCGGCGGCCCGCAGGAATGGCGGCTTCTCGCTCTGACTGAGCTCGTCGAGCCGCGCGCTGAGCATGTCGGCGAACAGCTGATCCTTCATGATCTCGCGATAACCGCCGACCGATGCCCTGGTTGCGCGCCGGCCGCAGAGTTCGAGACCTGGACGGCGGTCGCGGTGGTTTCCTTGTCGGTCACGATCGCGTAGCGCGTGCCCGGATGTTCCGGCACGTCGAACGCCGGCCTCGGCCGCTCCGGCGACGGATTGGTGAGCGGCAGGAAGTGCTGCGCGATCATCCGCCCGACGGCGTTGCGATCGACGTCGCCGACCACGATCACGGCCATGAGGTCCGGACGATACCAATCGCGATAGAACCGCATCAGCTGCTCGCGTGTGGCGCGCTGGATGGTCTCGGGAATGCCAATGGGAGACCGGTCCGCATAGCGCGACCCTTCGAGCTGGACGCGGCGGACCTTGTCCGCTGTGCGCTCGTCGGCGCCCAGGTTCATCCGCCACTCGGCAAGGACGATCGGACGCTGGCGTTCGATGCTGCTCGGGTCGAACGTGGCGCCGCCCGCCCAGTCCTCCAGAATCGTCAGCGCGCGGTCGAGGGCGCCTGGCACATCGGTTGGCACGCGGAGCGTGTACTGCGTTTCGTCGAAGCTCGTTGCCGCGTTCGCGTCCGCGCCGAGGCTCAGTCCGAGCTCGCCGAGAAAGTTGTTGATGCCCTGTCCGGGGAAATGCACGGTGCCCTCGAACTGCATGTGCTCGACGAAGTGCGCCAGCCCTCGCTGATCGTCGTCTTCAAGGACTGAGCCCGCCTTGACGACCAGCCGCAATTCGGCCTGGCGCGCCGGCTTCCCGTTCGGCCGCACGTAGAATCGCAGACCGTTGGGAAGCGCGCCGACGAGGACCTCAGGGTCGACCGGCATCTGGTCTGCGAGGGCGTAAGAGGCGACCGACGCTGCAGAGGTCTCGCGCCCGGACGCCGGCGTTTGCGCCGACGCGACGGGAATGACGGTGGCGAGCAGGAAGGGCAAATACGCCGCGCGCAGCGTTCCTGAGGCGGAAAGAGTTCATATCTTCATCCTATCGGATGGAAGGTCGGCGGAACGGATTCCGCGAAAAGGGAGACGAAGGAGAGGAACCTCCAGCAACAATGGCTATTTACGGGGCGCGCGCCGCAGCAGCTTATCTACCGCGTCCTCGCGTAGCTTTCGGTGGTCTGGTCGATGACCGCGATCGCATCGACCTCGATCAGGTAGCCGGGGGACATCGTCGCTATCCCGACCACTACGTTTGCTGGTTTGTGATCTCCGAACAGCGCTATCTGGGCCGCTTCGATGATCGGCACGTGTTCGTCGCGTCTGTAATCGACGACATAGACTGTGATCTTGCAGACTTGCTCAGGCCCGGCACCGGCAGCAGCAAGCGCACGGCCGAGATTGCCAAACGCCAGGCGCGCCTGAGCCGCAAAATCACCGTGGCCAACGAGCTTGCCGTTTATGTCTTCGGGCTGCTGGCCCGAGACGAATACCAACTTGCTTCCTGTCGCGACGACGACCTGGGTGTACATTTCCGGAATCGGCAGATCATCGGGATTGATGCATTCGAGCGGCATTGAACGAGTCTCCTCATCTGGATTCGCGGACCAAAGACCCTTGGGCGACAGCGTTAGGGCGAGCGTGCTCGAAGACGTCGGAGCACGGTGGGGCGATGAAGACGGCTCGCGGCGTCACTCGGCGGTGGATGAAGCTGCAGGAAGGCGGCTGCGGCATCGCGGGCACGCCCTGTCACTTCGCGCGGGTTCGGTCGCTCGACGACGCCGAGGAGCAGACTGACGATCAAATCACCCCATAGCAGCGCGCCGAACTGCTCGGCAAGTCCAGCCGGACTGCCTTCGAGCAATCCGGACGACTGAGCGCCCGCCATGACTTGACGCAGGGCAGCCCGGCTCGTCTCGCGCCCGATCGAGTCGAGCACCCGCGCCACTTCGGGGGCGTGGACGGCCTCGGCGATCGCCAGTCGGAATACCGCGATGACCGATGGATCGCTGACCTCGCGGACGAGCTGCGCTCCGAAGGAGGCGAGCACGTGCGCGAGGGTCTCGCGATCGTGCGGCACGGGCATGTCAGCGGGCACCTGCAGCCGCCTGGCGCGTTCGCGGATGCAGGCGATCAACATTTCCTGCTTGTTGCCAACCAGCGCATACAGCTCTCGCTTCGAGACGCGCGCGCGTGTCGCAATCTCAAGCGTGCTGGTCCTGGCGTAGCCACTCTTCATGAACGCCGCGAAGGCGGCGTCAAGGATGCGGCCGCGCACCGCGACGTTTCTTCGCCGTCGTCCTGTCGCTGTCTGGACCTTGCTGCCGTGGCCATGATCCTTTTCTTGACGATTGCTTGGTACCTGACGATGGTGGCACCATACAGTACCGTGATACCGATGTGGTACCGAGTCACATCAGGCCCGGCTGACGAACACCGGGCATGAAGCGAACAGGAGGCCACATGTCGCCGGAAATCCTCTTCCCACTACAGCTCGTCTTGGGCTACGTCGCATGGCTGCTCTGCTTCGGCGTGTACGTCCTGCCCTGGCTCACGTCGATGGACCGGGTCGACGCGCAACGCGCGATCGCGACGTTGCACAGCTTCCGTTTCTTTGGGCTCGTCTTCATTCTTCCAGGCGTGGTCGGTCCCAATCTCCCCGCTGACTTCGCCGCGTTCGCTGCCTACTGGGACCTGGCAACCGGCGTGCTGGCCATGCTGGCACTGCTCACGGTAAGGATCCGTCCGCTCTTTTGGCTGTTCGTGGTGGCCTTCAATCTCGTGGGGACAGTCGACCTGGTCCGCGACTACTACCACGCCATCCATGCCGGCCTTCCTGCGCTGGCGGGGCAGTTGGGCGCCGCATACGCGATCCCGGTCCTCTACGTGCCTGCACTGATGATCACGCATGTCGCCGCGCTCTATATGCTGATGCGCCCTCAACCCAATAGCGCGCGGACGCTCGCCGGCGAAGCGGCGGCCTAGTGGCCTGTATCGGCTCATCCGGGCGCCGCGCGCAGCTCGATCGACTGTTCAACGCGCCCGCGACAACGCGCAGCTGGAACACGATCGCGGCCATCGCGCGACTGTGTGAAAGGGAGGCTGAGAACGGGCGCTAGCTGCAGGTACCGCTGACGTACCGATTACCGCGGAGGGATTTCGTGCCCGTGCTCTTCGACTTCGACGTACCGCATTCGAGCAGTCCGACGCGGGGAAAGGTCAGCCGCAGACTCATTCCGTCGTCGGTACCGGCTCAATCCGCAGCAACATGCCGTCGGTGTCCTGATTGCCACGCGACCGACCCTCGGTCAAAACGTACAAGCACTCGTCGGGCCCTTGTCGGATATCACGAAAGCGCACGTTCAGCTCCCGCAGCATCGAGTCGACTTGCCTCACGAACCTGCCATTGACGGACAGCTGCACGATTCGCTTCGTGCCGGCACCGGCGACGAGCAGGCTGTTCGTCAGCTGTGCGAACTTCCTGCCGGTATAGAAAATCATGTTTGAGGGATTGACCACCGGATTCCAGTGGAAGATCGGCATCTCCATCCCGGGCCGCCACCACGGCTGATCGGAGACGAGGGTTCCGGTGTAGTTTCGGGCAAACGACACGAGCGGCCATCCGTAGTTGTGTCCGGGGGTTAGCAAATTCAGCTCGTCGCCGCCGGCCGGGCCGAACTCGGATTCCCACAGCTCGCCGGTTTGCGGGTGAAACGCCAGACCGTACGGATTGCGGTGACCGTAGGTGAAGATCTCCCCCTTCGCCTTCGTGTCTTGCACGAACGGGTTGTCGGGCGGAATTGAGCCGTCGTCGCGGAGGCGCAGCACCTTGCCGATATGGCTGGCCAGGCTCTGCGCTTCCTTTCGTGCCGGAGAGTTGTCGTCTCTCGTGTTGCCATCGCGGTCGCCGACAGCGACGTAAAGCAGCCCGTCGGGCCCGAAGATCATCCGCCCGCCGTACGTCCCCAGCGGACTGCCCCAGGCCTCGGCGATGAGGATGTCGCGGACATCCGTTACACGAGTCTGATCGAAGCGGGCGCGCGCAACCGCGAGCGTCGTTCCCTGCGGCCCCTCCTTCGAGTAGGAAAGGTAGAGAACACGGTTGTTGCCGAAGTCGGGATGCAGGACGATGTCGTGAAGGCCGCCGAGCGAGAGGTTGTGCGCGGTCGGCACGCCCGCGATGGGTGTCGGGTCGAGCACACCGTCCTTGACCCGACGCAAGCGTCCGGGTCGCTCGACCAGGAGAATGGTATGGCCGCCCGGGAGGAAGACCATGCCAGTCGGATGGGAGAGGCCGACGGCCAACGGAACAACCCGAATCGAGAGGCCATTCTCGCTGCGGAAGACGGTCGGCTTGTGGATCGCAACGCCCGTGAGCGGCACCGGTGGGGAGATGACCGGCTGGGCATCCGCTATCCGAAGAGACGCACATAGCGCCACTGCGATCCTCAGACCGTACGCACGACTCATCGCTCCTCCACTGCCGCTGTGTCTCGCACGCGCTCGACACCGCTGATCAGCGCGGCCGAGGGCGCCGCGACCTGTCCCGTTCGTCTTCCGAGCCGCAGTCGACTCACGTTTACCGCCGCGGTCGGCCCACAGCATACCTATTTCCACCGGCGTTCGATCCTGCGAAGCGCGCTGTGGGCGAGATCACGGACGACGACGTCCGCGTGCGACGGTCCGGACGCGGAAACACTGGCTCGCCGTCGGCCAGCCCATTCTTCACCTCCGGCCGATCCACCTGACATCATGGCGGCGCTGCCCAGGCGGCGGGCGGTCGCTGAACCTCCCGCGGCAAATTGAACCGACTTAGGGTCCAAATCCCTCTCCGCCAGTTCTCTGCCAATCCGTCGATCCCCAACGTTCTTGCACGTCGCGGCTCGTGGGCTCGGTCCGCCGTGCGGACCCTACATGCCGCGCGGCTTGCGCGCGGGCTTCCGCTTGGACGCGATGATCCGCCGCGCCTCGCGCAGGTGGCTCTCGAGCGCGTCATCCGCGATCTGATCGAGCAGGATGCCGACCCACCCGCCGGCGCCGACATACCGCGGGTAAAAGTAGATGTCGGGCGATTCTTCGATCATCAGCGGCTGCAGGCCGTCCGCCACCGGCACCCAAAGCGACAGCCGGCCATCGTCGCGGTGGTGCTCGGAAAACATCGCGAAGCAGCCCTTGCCCTGCTCGACGAAGAAGCAGGGCGTGCCGTGCGACATCTTCTCGAACGCGCTGGGAAGCGCGGCGCAGATGCGGCGGATCCGATCGACCTGTCCTTCCCGTCCGCCTTTGCGCCGGCCCGTCGCGGCGTCGCGCGTCGTGAGTTGCCGGGCCCGGAACTTCGCGATCCGCTCAATCAGGCGGACGGGCACAGGCTCGGACAATGGAAACTTGAGCGTCCCCTTGCTGCGTTCGTATGGCGCCAGCTCCTTGGCGAACGCCTCGACCAACGCATCGCTTGCGGGATAGAGCGAGTAGTGTGACTTCCACCCGGCGAAATACAGCACGCCGACGCCGTTCAGCGTGTAGGCCGGCATCTGGTAGGCCAGCCCTTCTTGCGCATTCGGGAGCGCCTTGAGAATCGCCCGGCGCACCGCTTCGAGGCTGGCTCGAGACTCTTTCGGCTTCGACGCGACGTACTCACGCACCGATGCGACGCGCTTTCTAGACCGTTTGGCCGTCATGCTGCGCACATTATGTGCACACCCGAAGTCGATCGTCGGGCGCGCAACTTCCACGCCAACGCCCTGTGCACGAGTTGTGAAGGCTCTGGTCCCGTCCAGGCTGAATGCGTGTCTAAGTTCGAGACCGCCTTGCTCGCGCGGGAACGGAGGTTGCCGCAGCAACATGAGCCCCATGGCATGACCGCATCATCCACGAACTGGGCACGCACCTTCTTTACGTTCTGGACCGGCCAGGCGCTGTCGCTGTTCGGGACCCAACTCGTGCAGTTCGCGCTCGTCTGGTGGCTCACTGAGACCACAGGCTCGGCGACGGTGCTGGCGACGGCGACGCTCGTCGGCGTCCTGCCGAACGTCTTTCTCGCGCCGGTCGCCGGGGTCCTCGTGGATCGCTGGAGCCGGCGGACGATCATGATTGCCTCCGACGGCGCGGTGGCGCTCGCCACGCTTGCGCTGGCGGTGGACTTCGCGTTGGACGTCGTTCAGGTCTGGCACGTCTACCTCGCGCTCTTCGTGCGCGCGGCGGTGGGCACGTTCCAGTTTCCAGCCGCTCAAGCCTCGACGTCGCTGATGGTCCCGCCCGAACAGCTCGCGCGAGTAGCGGGGCTCAACCAGATGCTGCAGGGCGGCATGATCATCATCGCGCCGCCAATCGGCGCACTGCTCCTCGGGGTGCTGCCGACGCCTGGGGTTCTGGCGGTCGACGTGCTGACCGCTCTCCTGGCGGTCGGCACCCTGACCGTAATCGCCATCCCCCAACCCGGGCGCACGTCGGCGGCGAAGGCGCCGTTCTGGTCCGAGATGCGGGCCGGCTTGCGCTACACCTCGAGCTGGCCGGGCCTCATGGCGATCCTGGTGATGGCCACGGCCATCAACTTCTTCCTCATGGCGGCGCTCTCGTTGCTGCCGATTCTGGTGACCAAGCACTTCGGCGGCGCGGCCATGCACCTCGCCTCGCTCAGTTCGGCGTTCGGAATCGGCATCATCGCGGGCGGGATGGCCCTCGGCGTCTGGGGCGGTTTCCGCCGGCGCATGCAGACGTCGCTCACCGGTCTCATCGGCCTGGGGTTGGGCTTCCTGCTGCTCGGCCTGACGCCCGCCACCATGTTCTGGATGGCGCTGGCGACAACGGTCCTCGCCGCGGTCATGTCCTCGATGACGAACGGGACGCTGATGGCGGTTCTCCAGACGACCGTCGCGCCGGCGATGCAGGGACGTGTGTTCACGCTGATGGTGAGCATGGCCACGGCGATCTCGCCGTTGGGCCTGGCCGTGGCCGGTCCGGTGGCCGATCGTCTGGGCGTGCAGATCTGGTACATCGTCGGCGGCGGCGTGTGTATGGGAATGGGCATCCTCGCGTTCTTCGTTCCGTCGATCCTGAACATGGAGGATCATCGCGCGGCGCCGGAGGCCGCCGAGTCCGAGGTGACGCTGACATCGGCCTAGCCTGATGCGCATCGCCGGCCGCCACGACCTCTTCGTCTAGCGGCTGCGTTTTCACGATCGCGGCGCACCTGGAATGCCGCGATCAAGGTGACCGAGCGTCACTATGCACCTTGGTATCCGGCCCTTTCCGTGATGCCACACCCGCTAAACTATCTATACTCCGACAGCCTCAGCGGGTCCTACACCATGACCCTCGCAACGGGAACGAGACTCGGCCCCTACGAAATCGTCGCCGCCGCTCGGCGCCGGCGGGATGGGCGAGGTGTATCGCGCGCGCGACACGAAGCTCGAATCGCGACGTCGCGATCAAGGTCCTGCCCGCCGCCTTCGCCAGGATCCCGAGCGGCTCGCGCGCTTCGAGCGCGAAGCGCAGGTGCTCGCGTCGCTCAACCATCCGAACATCGCGCACATCTACGGCCTCGAAGAGTCGGATGGCGTCACGCGCGCTGGTCATGGAACTCGTCGAGGGCGAGGACGCTGTCGGAGCGCATCGCGCGCGGGCCGATTCCGCTCGACGAGGCGCTGCCGATCGCGCGGCAGATCGCCGAGGCGCTCGAAGCCGCGCACGAGCACGGGCATCGTTCATCGCGATCTGAAGCCCGCCAACATCAAGTGCGTGCCGACGGCACGGTCAAGGTGCTCGACTTCGGGCTCGCCAAGGCGATGGATCCGGCCGGCGGGTCGAGCGCGGACCGCGTCTGAACTCGCCGACGCTCACGATCGCACGCATGACGCAGGCCGGCATGATCCTCGGCACCGCCGCCTACATGGCGCCCGAGCAGGCGCGCGGCAAGGCCGTCGACAAGCGCGCCGACATCTGGGCGTTCGGCGTGCGTGCTGTTCGAGATGCTCACCGGCCGGCGCGCGTTCGAGGGCGACGACGATCACCGACACGCTCGTCGCGGTGATCGTGCAAGACGAGCCCGATTGGACGCGCTGCCGGCCGACGACTCCGCCGGCGCATCCGCAGCTGCTGCGCCGCTGCCTCGAGAAGGATCCGAAGCGGCGCCTGCGCGACATCGGCGACGCGCGCATCGAGATCGACGAAGCGCTCGACACCCCGGCCACCGAGACGCCGGCGATCCGCCAATCATCCACTCCGGGTTGGGCCTCCCGCTTCGCTGGGGCCGTTGCCGCCGCATCGGCTGATTGTCGCCGGAACGCTGCTGTGGCGCTCTGCAGGATAACCAGACACTCACGCCAATCTACGCCGCTCTCGATGCACCGCCTGACACGGTGCTCGGCGAAGACGACTTCTTAGCGCCGTTGCCCACGCGCACGCCGATGGTGTTCACACCCGACGGCAAGTCGCTGATCATCCAGGCCTCGCGCTCGGGCAAGCCGCAGTTGTTCATCCGGCCGCTGGACCGGCCCGAGGCGCGGCCGATCGCGGGCACCGACGATGCCCGCGTGCCGTTTGTGTCGCCTGATGGCAAGTGGGTCGGGTTCTGGACCGCAAACGAGCTCAAGAAGGTGCCGATCGAAGGCGGGACGGCGATCACCATCAGCGCTCTGCCAGCGGTGCTTGGGCCCGATGGCGCCAGCTGGGGCCCGAACGACGTCATCGTCTTCGGCGATCCCGCATGCGGTTGCCTCGTGCGGATCCCGGCGAACGGGGGCACACCCGCGCCGATCACGCCGCGGCCATCTTCTTCGTGGTCGCGGCGGCACGTGTCTCCGTTCTTTCTGCCCGACGGCGAACGGGTGTTATTTTCCGACGTCGACCTTCGAGACGCGACCCAATCGCGCATCATGATTCAGGGCCTGAGCGGCGGCGACGCGAAGGAGTTAGTGGCTTCGGCGAGCGACGGCCGGCTTTTGCCCTCCGGTCACCTGGTCTTCATGCGCCTCGGCACGCTGATGAGTGTCCCGTTCAATCTCGAACGCGCCGAGGTCACAGGCGAACCCGCGCCGATGATCGCCGGCGTGATGCAGAACGGAGTGCGCTACCGCGCGGGCGCTGACCACACCGGCGCGGGCATGTTTGCCGTGTCGAGCCTCGGAACGCTGGCCCTTGTCAAAGGGGCGCTCACGGGCTCCGCCGAGAGCACGTTGATTTGGGTTGGGCGCGATGGCACCTCGGTGTCCGCCGAGCCGGCATCAGGCGCGCCTGTCGGCTCGCGGCTATGGGCCCGGATCTCGCCCGACGGTTCGCGCGCCCTGGTGGTGATCGCCACGCCGACGGGCAGCGAACTGTGGTTTGCGGACTGGACGCGAAACGTCTGGACCCCTTGCGGCGATTGTGGAGGGGTTGCTACACGCTACCCGCCTGACCCCGGTCCGTGGTCTCCTGACGGGCGTCAACTGCTCCTTGCAAGGAACGACGGGCGCAACGGCTCACTCGCCGTCCTCACGCATCGATCGATCACAACCGGAGCGGGTCTTGATCCGCGAGGAGGGACGTGACCTGGTGCCGACGGCGTGGCTCGCCGACGGCCGCATCGTCTATCAGTCGTCGCCTGATCGGACCCGCTACGAAATCAAGCTGCTGGAGCCGGGAGCCAGCAGTGGACGGGTCATCGTGCCGCTCGGGGAAGGCACCAGCTCCGCAGTGTCACCCGACGGGCGCTGGTTGGCCTATACCACCGGTCCAAGCGGTGGGACGTTGACATCGGCCAACAACGTGATGGTTGAGGCGTTTCCGGGGCGAGGACATCGTACGCAGGTGTCAGCCGGCGGCGGAACCAACGCGGCGTGGTCGGCTGACGGCCGCACCCTCTACTACCTCGACATCACGAGGGCGGCAGGCTCAGTTGTCTTTGCGGCCGACATCAACGCTGACGGTGCCGCGATCAGGGTTGGCACCCCGCGCGAGGTATTACGCCGACCCGACAGGCAGGGCTGCGCAGGCCGCTGTTATGACATTTCAACTGACGGGCGATTCCTCTTCTACGACAAGATCAGCGCCAAACGCCAGTCGGTCACGCGCATGGATCTGGTGCTGAACTGGACCTCGACGCTGACGAGGAATCCCTGAGCCTCGATGCCGGCACTCGCATCGGCGTCTCTACGAGATCCTTTCCGCCCTTGGGCGGGTGGCATGGGCGAAACGAACCGCGTCATCGATCCAATCGTGATCCGCTGGGCGACGCGCTTCTGCAAGTGGTCGGCAATCGGGATTGACAGCGGCCAGCTGGTCGAGCGGAGCCTTGCCGCCGCGCTGGTACGTTGGTCGCGGGGGGATTTGTACCCCGACCCTTGGGTTATGAGCCTTGCGGACTAGCAGATCGCGGCAATATTTTCGGCCTCTGCCAGCCTACGCTACCAGACGTTTCTTCAACCTCGATTTAGACGAGAGGCAATGGGAGCTCCGGCTGCCTCCCGGCGTACGGGCTCGAGTTTGGGGGCCCTACCGAGCGGCTTGCAGTGAACGCAGCGTCTCCATCACTCCTTCGATCTGTCGGTCGGAGTCCAGGGCTCTGCTTTTCAAGCGCTCGATCCCAGCGATGACACCGTCGGTGCGTGGTGTGCTCGCGCGTGTCCAATTCACGCCCCGCCTCTACGGTCAGCGCCTCTAAACCTTGAACGTCAAACGCTTGGACCTATTCCTCCTTCATCCACCTATGAGGGAAACACTCTTTCACGTCCTGCGACACCATGCCTAGTTTTGTCCCCGGAACTCGCGAAGCATGACGGGTCGCATATCGAAGGTTCGCCGCGAAGGTTCAGCACCTATTCAACGCGCCGCTGATTGGCTCGATGGACTTCTTGGCGCGCGGTCTGAAAGCGTGGACCAGGAGCCACCGCTGGGTTTGAAAGCGTTGCCGACGATAGACAGATCCCCGTTCGCACCGACCTTGAACCCTTCGAACGAATCATTGTCGGCGTCTATTTCAAATCCGATTATAAGTTGCCACCGGCCCCTGCGAGAAACTGACCTGCGTTACTGGCGGTTGGCGTACATCCCGTGTCGCTAAACTAATGCCTGACCGTGTACGGTAACGCTGGGCCCACGACCTCAACTCCGACTGCGTCAGACCGGTAAGAGAACCCTTTACACCCCATGCTCCATCGGGGATTCCATCAGCTGTCGCAAAACCCACCACGCCATACTGGGAGCCACCACCCAACACGCCTGCAATACCATTGGAGGTTGCGTTGGTGAAACCCACCACTCCGTAGCTGTTCTCACTCTGTCCAGCCACTCCGGCTCCATCGGGACTGTAACCGGATACACCGTTCGCGTCACTAGAGGCGGAGACCTGCAATGGCAAAGTGACGATTACTTCACCCCCATTGTCGCGAACGTGTGAGTCGGTAAGCGTGCTGCCCATCTGGTCCATAGAGGCACGGTCCCTGGTGTTCCATTGCCACCGACCGGAGGTCCTCCGCTTCGACCGTTACCTTGAGCATCGGCGTGTCCGCCGATCGCCAAAGTCAGCACGCCGATTACCAGCGATACCCAGATTGCACGCGTCATCGATCCCTCCTGGCGAAGCGACGAGAGTTGGTAGGAATTGCAGGGACTTGGGTTCAAAAGCGCGGTAAATATACGCGCTCGTGGTGGATTTCGCAATGCTCCAAAAGCATTAGTGAACGCTTTCGCCCTGTTTGGTGGGACCTATGATCGGAAACGAAAAAGGCCGAAACTTTTCAATTTCGGCCCAATAAAGACTGGTTGCGGGGGCCCGCAACCAGCGGTACTCTGCAGCTGTGGTCGGCAGCGCCCCAAGGCCGGCGCCGAGCCCTTCGGCCGTCGAGGGCGCTCGCAATCAGGCGGACTTCACGTAATCCCTCCGCACGTTCCCAGCCCGCGCGCCGCAATCCATTTTCCTTCATGCTTCTCCAACATGACCTGCCGAAACTCGTGGCATACCCGGTAGGGTGGCTGATTCTCCGCCGCGGGAAAACAGTCGTACTGCACGGTCACCATGGCGCGGGTCTTCTGCTCGTCGAATCCCACCGCAGAGAAGGCGATGAATCTGCCGCCAGGAAAACCGCGGAAGACCTGGCCGCCCGGCGACTGTTGGCCTGAGAATTTCGACAGGTCGTAGCCGGCACTTCGCATCAGTGATCGCAGGTCGGCGATGCTCACGAGGGAGTATGGACGTCCCAACTCCGCGTCGGGCCGCAGTGCCCGGATACCCGCATTTTCTTTCTTGTGGTTCGCCACGACCGGACGCCATTCAGGCGGAACGGATTTCTCCTCAGGGCATGTCGTGACGGCACGAGTTTCCTGGAGCACCGCCACCCGATCCGCGGGCCGACTCTCCTGATCGCCAATGCCGCTGCGAAGACCGCGTACGACTCAGGGTCGGCAATGACGTCGTCAGATTGCGCCCGTGTGCTGCCCGGCTGATGAACCGCGATGAAGCCGAAGCAAAGGAAGAACGCAGCCAAGCGCCGTCGGAGTTGGATCACGGTTTCTGGTCTCATGGCAATGCTGTTCCTTCATTAAACGCAAAGGCTCGGCCAATGGCCCCAAGGACCGAAAACACCGCTGTGATGCTTAGACCCCATTCCCTGTATATTGGCGCGACCATCGCGAGCGCACCATATTTAACCTGGGCCTGTGATATGTCCGCACTGACGCTCAAGCTGCGACGACGCTGATCCGACCAGCCTTCCGCGAGCGGGGCTTTCGCCGAATCACGATCTCGACGTCCTGGTCGAGCGCCGTCAACAGGTTCATCAGGCGTTCGACGGAGAAGCCCGCCAGCTTGTAGTGGCGAAGCGCAGAGACCTTCGGCTGCGTCACTCCCAGCACCTTGGCGGCATCGGCCTGCGAGAGCTTGCGCGCTTCAAGCACCTGATTCAGCGCATAGGCCAGGCGCAGCTTGGCCTGACGCTCGGCGGCATCGGGGAACCCGAGATCCGCGAACACGTTTCCGGTGCCACGAGTGACCGGTTCTCTCCGTTCAGCGTTTCGGCTTGCCATAGTGCTCCTCGTGATCCCTCTCGGCGGTTTTCAAGCGTTCGGCGACGAGATCGACATCCCGCTTGGCCGTCCGGATGCCGGACGGCGACTTCTTCTGGAACGCGTGGAGGACGTACACGGCCTTCTCGAACCGAACCGTGTACACGGCTCGATACGCGTTTCCGTCGTGCGACTCGACGATCTCCAGCACGCCCGGACCGAGACCCTTCCACGGCTTCGCCGTCGGCGCGGTTCCGCCGAACTGCGCGATGCCGAGGGCGTTGCCCATGTCCTCCTTGACCGCCGCGGGAAAGCTCAGGAAATCGCGCTTGGAGGACCCGACCCAATGCAGCGGTTTCTCGTCGGCAGCCAGGACACGTCGCACTCTCCGATTATCCCAGTTTTGGTATAATCGCACAAGGACGCGTGAATCCGTGCACTTCTGTGGAGAGCGAGCCGGTCGATCCGCAGCTGTAGCAGGTACTGGAGCCCATGACTGCCATCGAGAAAATTAAGGCCAGGCTGTCGGCACACCCCGAAATCAGGTACTCGGAGGGTCCGAACGAGATCGACGTAATACCGCCTGACAGTTCCGGGTTCAGCGTGGGCTTTCGGATCACTCCTACGGGTTTCACGGTCAATTTCGAGGGCTGGCACGAAGAGTTCACGTCCGAAGACGAAGCACTCGACTGCTTCGCTTTCGGGCTGTCGCCGAATTGCAGGCTGGCCGTTGTTCTTCGGGGCAATACTGAAACGAATTGGGTCGTCGAAAGCCTCAAAGACGGGAAGTGGACGCCTGACTCCGAGACCGGGCTGCTCCTTCAGCCCTTCTGGCGTTCGGCCCGAATTCATGTACCGCCAGAACAACCTGCTTGGGCGTAGGCGAACCGCGCGTAGATTGATAGCCACGAACGCCTCTTGAGAGACGGCTAAGGGCGAGTACTGGGCGCGCTACACTGCGAGCGCCGATGCGGCCTGAGGATTCCTGCGGCGCGGGGCTGTAGGTTGTGATGGTTCCGGGGGCGTGCAACCAGCGGACTTGCAGCAGTGGAGTGGCGCGGCGTGACCGCCAGCCGCCACCGACACTTCGGAGCCTGGGCCCGGTGCGCCAGGCCCCACAATCACGAGTCCCCGTCGACAAGCCGCAGAAGTTTCTTGATCTCGTAGTCTCGATCAGTCCCGGGTTTGATTCGCTGCCCGAAGGCCGCCAGCGATGGTCGCACTGCGCGTCTGGAATCAGCGACGCCAGCGGCAACACCCGTCCCAAGGCCTGGAGTCCCCAATACTGGCCGAATGGTTTACGTTCGAGCCGCGTGACGCTCTCAACCAACGTCTCCAACTGCGACGGATTAGGACGGGCGAAGGTGTACGCGTAACCGAAAAGGCGTCTCCCCAGATCGGGATCGCGTAACGCAGACTCGATGTCAAATGTGTCGAAGGACTTCGCCACATCTACCATACGCCGCACAACGTCGGTCATGGCCGCTGTACCGAGCGTCCCCGGAGGGTTGTTCGTTCCGGATCCGGACGTACTCCTCGGCCAATTGGGTGACCTCGCTCGCCTGTCGAGCCGTATCGAGTTTGAGCGCTCCCGACGCCGTCTGTGACGCTGTTGATGCTGCAACCGCAAATCCGGCTTGGAGGTTCGCGCTCGCCGCTGCACCCTTCGCTTCCGCAACCTCGGCCTTGAGCTCCTGTAGTTCTAATTTCACACCGAGTAGCTCGATGCTCTTAATGAGCGGCTGGAGCCACGGCAGGATCGCGATTACGACGAGCACGATCGTGATTGAATCGATCTTCAAGTCCGGCTTCCAGACGTGAACCGCGGCCGTCACAAGCCCGATGCTCGTGATCGCGACCTTCAATGGCGTGTTGCTCATGGCTGCTCACAATCGTCTGACTTGGTGCTTCGAAGGGGATGATGCCTCATCGCGCCAAGCATCGTCGCTCACGCAGGGACTCGCGCAAAAGAAAATTGGTGTCTTCGCTCAACGGAATCCGACGGATGACAGTCGACACGGACGCTTCGATTCGCTTCATCGATGAGTCCAGCGCGACGAGCAGCGACATGACGTCCGGCTCGACAGGATGGAATGGCGTCGCTAAACGTTCCCAGCGGAAGTGATCAGCCCGTGCACGCCTCACAGCGACTTCGTAGGCCGATAGGAGCGGTAAGTCGCTCGACGCCCGCACGAAAGAGCTGCAGGCACAGCTCGAGAACGCCGAGGAGCCGCCGCCGCTGCTCCACCCTGAGATGGCCGAAGTGTACCGGCAGACGCTCGCTCAGGCCCTGGAGCACCCGGAAACGGGCACGGAAGCCACGGAGGCGCTCCGAGGGCTCATCGATGCCATCGTCATGACGCCAGTCCAGGGCGAGCTCAGAATCGAACTGAAGGGAAATCTCGCGGCGATGCTCGGCGCGACCTAAAAGCAAAGGGCCCCAGAAACCGAGGCCTCTCGCTGCAAGTATCGATGGTTGCGGGGGGGGGATTTGAACCCCCGACCTTTGGGTTATGAGCCCAACGAGCTACCGGACTGCTCCACCCCGCGTCATTGTGTGAGGACTGGCCTTCGAGGACCGACCGAACCTTCTGACTTTATCACAAAATACATCCATAAGAGGCAGGGCTAAGCCCTGCGCGAACACGGCGCTAAGAAGCCCTGGCTACCCGCCTTCGCACACGCTACGAACACACACCGTCCGACGCACGGAACCGCCGAACCTGCGAACCTCGACCCGAACCTACGAACCTACGAACCTCACGAACTTAAGTGTTTCTTCAGAACTTCACCGCCAGGCCCGAAGCTGGCGCGCCAGAAATTGAACTTGTCGAACCCGATGCCGGTATCTTCCAGCTCGTCGAACTTGAGGCCGAAGGCGCGGAAGTAGCGGAGATCGCCACGCACGCCAAAGTGGTCCGAGAAGATATCCCATGACACCACCGCCCGTGTTGAACGTGAAGTAGTTGTTCGAAATGCTCTCAGGATTCGGCACGATCACACTCGCCACGCCCGTCACGTTGAGATTCAGATTGCCCGCGCCGATGGCGAAGTACGGTGTGACGGGGCCCAGCCTAGGACCGATGAGCATCCCGCCCGAAAATGAGATCACCCGGCTCTTGGCGATCGCATTGGGCGCAGTGTCGATGACTTCCGGATAGTAGGCAATCTCGGTCTCGGCCCCGACGATTTTGCCCATGCCGCCGAACGAGACGCCATATCCGGGCTTGGTGCTGTCGCCGCTCGGACCGGGTGAGGTGAGCGTGGTGCCGATAAACGGGACGATGAATCCTTGTGCCGCCGCGTCGTGGGCGGCAAACAAAACAAGGACGCAGATGAGAACGAATGATTTCATCAATTTACCTCGCCGTTATCATCGCTTACTCTGGTGGTGGCCCGCTGTTCGCTTTTAGGCACAAAGAGCCGATTTGATAGACTCCGTTCCTGTCCATGCCGGACTCCGCGCGCGCACGCGCCCGCATCCAACCCATCGCCGTCATCGGCACCGTCGCGGGCGTCCTTCTGTTCATCTACACCCTTCAGGCCGCCGGCCCGCGCGAAATCTTCCGGCAGCTCGGCCGGATCGGTTACGGCTTCCTCGCCGTGCTCGCGTTGTCGGCCTTTCGCATGGCGGTTCGCGCCAAAGCCTGGTCGCTGTGCGTGGACGAGCAGGAGCGTTTCACGTTTGGCGAAGCGTTCAGAGCGTTCGTCACCGGCGACGCCGTCGGCAACGTGCTGCCGCTCGGCCCGCTGGCGAGCGAGGGCACGAAAGCGCTGCTCAGCCGGCGCACCATCTCGACGCCGGCCGCGGTGTCGTCGGTCGTCCTCGAAAACATCTTCTACAGCATCAGCGTGGCGATCGTGGTCATCGTCGGGACGCTCGCCTTCCTGCTGGGCTATCGGCCCACCAATGCGGCTCTCACCATCACGCTCTCGCTCGGCATCGTCGCGATCGTGGCGAGCGTGTCGGTGTGGTGGCTGCTCCGAACCCAGCCGCGCGTGTTGAGCCGGTTTCTCAGGCACGATGCCGTCCGCGACGCCGAAGATCGCGTCTTCCGCTTCGCGTCGGCCGGCAACGGACAGGTCGGGCGCATCCTTCTGTTTGAATTGTCCTTTCATGTCGCGGCGATCGTGGAAATCTATGTGCTTCTGCTGCTGCTCGTCGGCCACAGCCATCGCACGGCGCTGGTCGCGATTGTCCTGGGCACGGTCGAACGGCTGATCACGATCGCGTTCAAGTTCGTGCCGCTGCGGCTGGGCGTCGATCAGATGGGATCCGGATCGGTCGCCGAAATTCTCGGCATCGGTTCGGCTACGGGCGTCACCATTGCGACGGTGCGGACGGCAAGAAATCTGTTCTGGGCCGCGGTGGGGTTGGCGATGCTGGCGAGGACGGGGAAAATAGAAACTAAAAAGTTAGAAACTGAAAACTAGAATCTGAAATCCTCAGCGTAGATTCCAGATTCTAGTTTCCAGTTATAGATTCGAGCTATGGCGGGGCTGAATGCCCCGCCCTACGACGTCGACTTCGCCTGTCGACTATTTCGACCGGTTCGGACGCGCGCTTGGCGAGATCCGGCGTAATCGTCCAGTAGTACACCGTCGCGCCGTCGACGTTCAGCGTCTGCTCGGGCTTCCAGTCGCCCATGTCGAAATCGTGCGAGACGATGCGCGTGCCGGGCTTGAGCGTCTTCCACAACGTCGGACGCAGCTTGAGATTCAAGGACGGCAGCAGATACAGCGTGACGACCGATGCCTGGCTGATGTCGGTCGTGAACAGATCCTGATTCAGCACCGCGACACGATCGCCGACGGAGTTCTTCTTCACGTTCTCGTTGGCTTCGGCAATGCGTTTGGGGTCGATGTCGATGCACACCGCCTTCGCGCCGAGCTTCGCCGCCGTGACCGGAATGCGCCCGTCGCCGCAGCCAAGGTCGTACAGGAGATCGCCGGCCTTGACGTTGGCCACTTTCAACATCGCGTCGACCACGGTCTGACGCGTTGGCACGTAAATGACATCGGGCTGTCGAAGGCCTTGCTGCGCCGCAGCCTGCGCGGCCGGAGCCGGACCGGCTGACGCGGTAGCCGACGAGCAAGAGAACGCCTGCGAGAACCTTCGCGAAGTTGCGCATGAGTACCTTCCTTTTTCGAATCGTCCGGCGCTGGGTCATGACGAGCGGATAACACTCATTGTACACTGCGACGTTGGCCCCGACGTCCAAAGACCGGTTTAGACGCTGGTTCTTCGAGGGTACATCCACCGACGCCGTCGGCCCGCACGCCAAGCCAGTGCACACAGCCGCCTGGTGGCGGGTCATGTGCCTGACGGGCGTCGACTATTTCTCCACGCTCGCCTATCAACCCAGCATCGCGTTCGTGGCAGCCGGCCTGCTCTCGCCGTTCGCCACGCTCGTGCTCGTCCTCTTGACGCTCGGCGGCGCGCTGCCGATGTACTACCGCGTGGCCGAAGCCAGCCCGCACGGACAGGGCAGCATTCTCATGCTCGAGTCGCTCTTCCCGAGATGGAAGGGCAAGGCCGTGGTGCTCATCCTCCTGGGATTTGCCGCGACGAGCTTCGTCATCACCATCACGCTCTCGGCCGCCGATGCGACCGCGCACTTCATCGAAAATCCGCTGGTCCCCCGGTCGCTGCATCATCCCGTCGGCCTGACGCTGCTGCTCCTCTTCGTGCTCGGCGCCGTCTTCATGCGGGGCTTCAGCGAAGTGATCGGTCTCGCGGTGGTCATCGTCGCGGTCTACCTCACGCTGAACGCGGTCGTGATTGCGAAAGGCCTTTCGTTGATCTGGGCACACCCCGAGCTGCTGCCAGGCTGGCGCGCGGCCCTGCGCGCCGAGCACGGCAGCCCGTGGATGATGATGGCGGCCGCCATGATCGTGTTCCCGAAGCTCGCCCTCGGCCTGTCGGGATTCGAAACCGGCGTCGCCGTCATGCCGCTGGTCGAAGGCGACCCTGGGGACACGGAAGACCATCCCACCGGCCGCATCCGGCACACGAAGAAGCTGCTCCTCACCGCCGCGCTCATCATGAGCGTCATGCTCATGGCGAGCAGCCTCGTGACGACGGTGCTGATACCGGCGGACGTGATGTTGCCAGGCGGCGAAGCCAACGGACGCGCGCTCGCCTACATCGCCCACGAGCACCTCGGCACAGCGTTCGCCACCTTTTACGACATCGCCACGGTCGCGATGCTGTGGTTCGCGGGCGCGTCGGCGCTGGCCGGCCTGCTGAACCTGGTGCCGCGATATCTGCCCCGCTACGGCATGGCCCCGGAATGGGCGCGCGCGAACCGCCCGCTCGTCGTCATCTTCACGCTCATTACCTTCGTTGTGACAATCGCATTCGATGCGGATGTCGAGGCGCAGGGCGGCGCGTATGCCACGGGCGTGCTGGTGCTGATTTCGTCGGGCGCCGTCGCCGTCGCGATCATGAAATTGAAGCAGCGCCATCACGTCCTGCGCTATGGCGCCATCGCGGCGATCTTCCTGTACACCACCGTTCCTGAACATGGTCGAGCGCCCCGAAGGGCTGAAGATCGCGTCGTTTTTCATTGCCACGATCATCCTCACGTCGCTCATCTCGCGCGTCGCCCGATCGACCGAGCTTCGTGTGAAGGGCGTAGAGCCCGATGACAGAGCGGCGCATTTCATCGACGCCGCCGCGCGGTTCGGCGCGATCCGGATCATCGCCAACCGGCCCGACAAGGGCGACCGCGCCGAGTACGAGTACAAGCTGAGCGAAGCGCGCGAGTCACATCATCTCGCGCCGAACGAGCCGGTGCTCTTTCTCGAGGTTCGCCCCGGCGACGCATCGGAGTTCAGCGAGGTGCTTCGCATCGAAGGGGCCGATGTCGAAGGCTTCCGCGTGCTGCGCTGCCAGAGCCCGGCCATTCCGAACGCCATCGCCGCGCTTCTGCTCTATCTGCGCGACACGACCAGCGTGATTCCCCACGCCTACTTCGGATGGACCGAAGGGAACCCGATTGCGTATCTGCTGAAGTTCCTGGTCTTCGGGGAGGGCGACACCGCGCCGGTCACCCGCGAGGTGCTCCGCCAGACGGAGGACAACCCCGAACGCCGGCCCCGGATCCACGTCGGGTAATACGACCACAGGAGATTCAGACGCCAAGACGCAAAGACGCAAAGACCTTTCTTCTAATCGATTCTCGCGCCTTGACGTCTTTGCGTTGAAGAACGCGCGATCTCACACAGTTTTCTGGACAGCTGCGTGGAGATCGCGCAGGCCCGATTCGACGTCCTTCAGATGCACGCGCAGCACGCGGCGGCCGCGCGAGGCGAGCACCTCGAAGTCTCCGCGTGCCTGCAGCCGCTTGATCGTGCCGAAGCTGTAGCGCTGCCCCGGCACGGGCACGTCGTCCGGATCGTCGCAGGTGATCATCAGGAACACGCCCGAGTTCGGCCCGCCCTTGTGCGCCTGCCCTGTCGAGTGAAGGTATCTCGGTCCGAAGCCCACGCTCGTCGCCACCTTCCGCCGATCGCGGACGATGCCGCGGATCGCGTCGAGCGCGTTGCGGTTGGCCTGGTTCATCTCGATGAAGGCGAGCAGGGCGAAGTAGTCGCCTTCGTGCAGTTGTCCCAGCAGCGACGCGACATCCTTGTCGGGCACGCCGGCGGTTTCCTCCGGCAACGTGCCTGATTGTTCGAACTCGGCGGCCAGGCGTCTCGTCACGATCTTTGCGGCCTCGACGTCGGGCTGATCGAACGGATTGACCCCCAGCACGGCGCCCGCCACGGCGGTCGCGAACTCCCAGCGGAAGAACTCCGCTCCCAGCGCATAGCGATCGTGCCATTCGATGCGGACGACGGGATGCCCCGCGCGCTCGAGCTTCTCCACGAATGCGTCGGCGGCGGCATCGGGTGCGGAGGTCGAGCGCAGCTGGACAAAGATTCGATCGCGGCCGTACGCGTCGGCCTGCCCCGTTGCTTCGCCCTCGATCGGGATGATCCCTTTGCCAAGCTTGCCGAGCGACTCGGCGACGAGCTGCTCGAGCCAGACGCCAAAACTGGCAAGCCCCGCCGGGGCGACGAGCGTCGGCTTGTCGCAGCCCGCCAGCGCCGCCTCCCCCAGCACGACGCCCAGCTCGAATCCGGCATTGTCTCCGCCGTCGGACGCACACCGCACGGCCATCTCCCGCGCACGATCGAGCAGCATGCCGGTGTCGATGCCGATGAGCGCCGCCGGAACGAGACCGAAGTTCGAGAGCGCGGAGTACCGGCCGCCCACGCTCGGAATGCCGGGGAAGATCTCGCGAAACTTTTCCTGGCGCGCGATCTGCTCCATCTTCGAACCCGGGTCGGTCGTCACCACGAAGCGGCGTCCGGCTTCGGACTCGCCGAACTGCTGGACCGCGCGATGAAAGAAGGTACTGCTTGAGGATGTTCACCTCGAGGGTCGTGCCCGATTTCGAGGCAACCAGAAACAGCGCGTGCGGCCAGTCAATCGCGCGGTCGACCGCGCGGATTTGTCCGGGATCGGTGGAATCGACGACGTGGAGGTTCGGACGATCGTCGGCGCGGCCAACGATCGAGCCCATCACCTCCGGCGCGAGACTCGAACCGCCCATCCCGAGCAGCACGACATCGGTGATGCCTTCGGCTTTGATCTCGTTCGCGAATGTGACGAGCCGATCGAGACCCTGACGTTGGGCCGGCAGCGCCAGCCATCCCAGCCAGCGATCTTCGTCGGCATTGGACCACACGGACGAATCGCGATCCCAGATGCGGCGGACGACGTCCTGCTGGCGAAATGACGCCATGCGCGTCGGCGTACGCGCACGGAAAGATTTTCGGGAAGGCTGCAGCTGAGATCGCCAGCCGGCATCGATATTCATACGCGTCTGCTCCAGTGGGTAACCCGCCCACCGGATTAGAACCCAGAACCCAGCCGGTTCACGCGCGAGCCTGCACCGGCTGCCGCTGCCATCGCGACCGCTTGATCGCCAGCACGACCCGGAACCCGAGCAGGACGGCGACGATCGCCGCGTAGATGGCGGGGTGCAGTGTATCCGCTTTTACCTTCCACCAGTAGTGGGTCACCGCGGCGATGCCGGTCAAATAGATGAGGCGGTGCAGACGCTGCCAGTTGCGGCCGCCGAGGCGGCGAATCCAACCGGCGGTCGACGTCAGCGCCAGCGGAATCATCGAGACGAACGCGATGAATCCGACCGTGATGTAGGGGCGCTTGGCCACATCTTCCCAGATCGCGGCCAGGAGATTCACGACCGTGCTCCAGGCCACGAAGCCGTCGGGAAAATCGAGGCTGGCAAAGCGATCGGCGACGACGTAGGTCAGGAAGTGGAGCGTGCCGTAGAAGAACGCGAAGAGCCCCAGCATGCGGCGGTACCGGATGATCGGATTCCAGCCGGTGACGCGCCGGAGCGGGGTGATGGCCAGCGTGACGGCGATGAACCGCAGCGTCCAGATGCCGGTCTCGTTGGTGATCTCGGCGAGCGGATCGGCGCTGAGGTTGCCAGTGAAGCCGCGCCAGATGAGCAGTGCAAATGGAACCAGCGCGGCGGCAAAGACGAGGGGCTTCAATAGTATCTCTTCAAGTCCATTCCGCTGTACAGCGACGCCACCTGATCGCCGTAGCCGTTGAAGATCACCGTCGGCCGCATCAGGAACTCGCCGATGCGGCGCTCGCGCGCCTGCGACCAGCGCGGGTGATCGCGCTCGGGGTTCACGTTGGAGTAGAACCCGTACTCGTTGGGCGCGCTCAACTGCCAGCTGTTCATGGGCGCGTTCTCGGTCAGGCGGATGCGCACGATCGACTTGATGCTCTTGAAACCATACTTCCAGGGCACGACCAGCCGGATCGGCGCGCCGTTCTGGTTGGGCAGATATTCACCGTACAGGCCCACCGCGAGAATCGTGAGCGGGTTCATGGCCTCGTCGAGGCGCAGCCCTTCGAGGTACGGCCAGTCGAGCACGCCGCGCCGGGTCTCCGGCATCTGCGTCTGATTCAGGAGCGTCGTAAACTCGACGAACTTCGCGTTCGATTTCGGCTCGATGCGCTTCAGCAGGTTCGCCAGCGGAAAACCGACCCACGGAATCACCATCGACCACCGCTCGACGCACCGAAGGCGATAGATACGGTCCTCGAGCGTTTCGGGCTTCAGGATGTCTTCCAGCTGATAGTCGGCCGGCTTGTTGACCAGACCGTCGATCTTCACCGTCCACGGCTTGGTCTTCAGCGAGTGCGCGTTTCTCGCGGGCTCGTCCTTCTCGGTGCCGAACTCGTAGTAGTTGTTGTAGCTCGTGATGTCCTCGTAGGCATTCGGCTTCTCGCCCTTGCCCCAGCCGGACTCCTTGAGCGGCCCCGCGATTTTCACGCGCGGCCACGACTGCGCTTCGGCATCGCCGGCACCCAGCGCCCCGGCGGCCGCACCGGCGGTCGTCAGCGCGGCGGCTCTGATGAACTCGCGACGGGCCAGATAGTGCTTCTTGTCCGTGATTTCCGACGAACGTATGTCAGAGGCTTTTTTGACGAGCATGGGTCACTCCTCGAGCCACATCCCTCATCGGTAAATACGTGGCGGTCCAGCCGGAAGTTACATGTTGATTATAGGCCCAGGGCGGCAGCCGCCTTTTCCCATATGAACTGGAGGCTGTCCTTCAATTGATGCCCATCGTCGAGCATGTACAGCGTGGCGCGCGGCTGCACGGCGGCAAAGCGTTCGACCACCGCCGGGCTCACCGATTCGTCCTGCCGCCCCTGAAAGATGAGCATCGGCTGCGGAAGACGATGCGCGGACACGTGATAGCGATTGGCGTCTTCGTAGAACCCGAACGCGAGCTGGCCGATCTTCGTCGAAGGCGTAGTGAAACACGTTGACCGATCCCGCCCTGCGCCAGCCCTCGACCCCGGCCGATCCCAGCTCGCTCCACTTTTCCCATTCCAGATCGACAGCGGGTGCGAGCAGGATGAGCTGCGTGATGGGATGCCGCTCGCGGTTGGCCTGACGCGCCGCGGCTTCGACCGCCACGAATCCGCCGAGGCTCGACCCGATCAGCGCGACGTCGCCCGGCGGCAGCGCCCGGATTCGATCTTCGACCTGCTGCAGCATCCGCGACACGGTGAGCGTGGAAAAATCGGGCTGGTTCAGATCGGGGCACTCCATCCTGATGCCGCGCGCCGCCAGCCGGTCGGAGAAATACGTGGCTTTCGACGAATCGGGCGACGAGGCGAAACCGTGGAGATACAAAACGTGCATGACGTCAGGCGTCGGGCTGCCGGCGTCGGGCTACAGCAGCCGCTGGCAACCGGGCCTGCATCTGCATTTGATCTGCCCTTCGCCGTCGGTCATGTAGTCGTAGGTCAGCTCTTCGCCTCTCCTGATGGTGCGCGACGCGCGGATCCAGATGATGTCGCCGACGATGTGGACGTAGCAGTTGCCTTTGCACGAATGATTGATGAAGCGCGCCATGTTGCCGTCCACGGCGGCATCGCGCACCCAGCGCCGGTTGATTTGAAAGCACCAGATGGCGCCCCTCTTCATGTACCGGTTTTCGCGTCTGAGGCTCTCCTCATGGGAGATCTTCTCGCCCGCGTAGTCGATAATCCGGGTATTTTTCGTGATCGTTCGAGTGGCAAAGACTCCCCAACCATGTAACTTCGAGCGGCGGCGTGTGATCATGGGCTCCCGTTCAGAACGTCATTATGCCAACCTTCGCGGGTTTGCGGACAGTTGGGTGCAAACGGCTGACGTAGCGCGATCGTTCTGGGGTACAGTGTGAAATCCGCCAAAGCACTGACAGGCGGCAAGGAGCGGCATGGAAGGCATCATCCGGGCGTGGGGCAGGATTCTGACGGGCTATCAGCCCAACCTCTCAATTGAGATTACACGGGAGTGTCCGCTGACATGTCCCGGCTGCTATGCATACGGCAACGACCATCTGGGCGGCGACGTCAGGCTGCGCGAGCTGCAGGACTTCAAGGGGCAGGAGCTCGTGGACGCGATGTTTGCCCTGATCGCGAAGTACAAACCGCTGCACGTGTCGATCGTCGGCGGCGAGCCGCTGGTGCGCTACCGCGAGCTGAACGAGATTCTTCCGCGGATGGCCGAGATGGGCCTCTACACGCAGGTCGTGACGAGCGCGGTGCGCCAGATTCCTCTCGAGTGGGCCGGTCTCCGGCGCCTGCAGGTCGTCGTCTCGATCGACGGTCTGCAGCCCGAGCACGACGAGCGCCGCAAGCCCGCCACCTACGAGCGCATCCTGAAGCACATCGAGGGGCACGACATCACCGTCCATTGCACGGTCACGCGCCAGCAGGTGCGGCGCGACGGCTACCTCGAAGAGTTCGCGAAATTCTGGTCGTCGAAAAAGGCGGTTTCGCAGTTGTGGTTCAGCCTCTACACGCCCCAGGTCGGTGAGATTTCGGCCGAACGGCTCACGAAGGCCGACCGCGAGCGCGTGGTCGCCGAACTGATGAGCCTGCGATCGCGGTACCCCAAGGTGCGGATGCCGAAGGGGCTCATCGACGCGTATGCGCGGCCTCCGCATTCGCCCGACGAATGCATCTTCGCGATGACCACGGCGTGCGTGTCGGCGAATTTCGAGAAGCCCATCACCCCGTGCCAGTTCGGCGGGAACCCGGATTGCGCCAACTGCGGCTGCATCGCATCGGCCGGGCTGGCCGCCGTCGCGCGCCACACGCTGCCCGGCGGCATTCGCGTCGGGAAGATCTTCGACACGTCGTTCAAGATCGGGAATCGCGTGAGGGGAATTCGCAACGCCGTCGCCACGGGACGCCCCGAAGCGATCGTCAGTCGATAGGCCTGTCCCGACGCAGAGGCGCAAAGACGCAGAGTCTGGTTTTCTTGTTAAGAATTCTCTGCGCCTTGGCGTCTCTGCGTTGACTGCGATTGTTCTACCTGCCAACCTTCAGTCGAATCCCGCCATTCACCAACCTCGGTGTGCCGATGGTCGTCGGGTTGGTGCCCACGTAGTAGGTGACGTCGAACAGGTTCTGCACGCCGAAGAACAGATCGACGGTGCGGTTGATGGTGCGCGACAGGGTGAAGTTGAACACGTTGTACTTCGGCAGCCCCACTTCGCGCTTGTCCGGGATCGTCGGGAAGATCGCCGCGGTGTTGAGGTCGTCATCGGTACTGGTGGCCGACGAACTGGTTCTCGATGGCCACGTTCAGGAACCGCGGATTCATGTAGTTGAACCCGAGCGAGACGCGATTCTTCGGCACCTGCGCGAGATACTTGCCCGTCAGATCGGTGCCGGCCGCGTCCACCTTCGACTCGTGGACTTTCGCGATTTCGAAGACGTACGCGGCCGACATGGCGAACTGGCCGTTGATGCGGTACGACACATCGGTCTGAAATCCGGAGATGTTCGTGCTCCCGAGGTTTTGCAGCTGACGGCAGATTTGCGCGCCCGCACACCCCGGAGTGGGAGGCACGTTGTTCTGGGCGACCGTGACGTTGGCAACCGGATTGTTCACGCGGTTGTTGAAGAACGTCCCGCGAAGGGTCACGCGGTCGGTCGCCGCCACGGTGGCTCCCAATTCCTCGCCGGTCAGCCGCTCGGGTCCGAGCGTCTCGTTGGCGAGCGTCTGGGTCTGCCCGACGCGGAACGGGCTGTAGAGCTCTTTCAGCGTCGGCGCGCGAAAGCCCTTGCTGAAGCTGCCCCACAGGGAAAAGCGGTCGGTCGCGCGATAGAGCGCGGCCACACGCGGGCTGACCGCCGTGTCCGACTTCTCCGGCAGGCTCGGCTTGTTGTTCGCCGTCGGGTTGCCGGTCGCGATCGTCGTCTCGAGATTGTGTGCGTCGTAATTGCTCCAGTTATCCACGCGGGCACTCAGCGTCAGCTGCAGCTTCGGCATCACCTCGATCAGATCCTGGGCGAAAAATCCGAAGAACCGCTGCGTGCCGCCGGCCACACGGTGAACGACAGGCGGCGTCCCCGTGGGCGCCACGTACGTCAGCTCGTCGCTGTCGCCGTCGATCCACCGGAAATCGGTCCCGGCCGAGACGACGTGCGTACCGAGAGCCGAGCTGGAACGGGCCGCGACCACTGCACCATGCTGCCAACGGCGTTGGTCGGCACCGTCTTCTCGAGCGAGAGGTTGCTCTGGCTGCGCGGTGGCGTCGCCGCGGGCACCGCGAACGTGTTCTGGAAGAAGTCCACGTGATCGTAGAACAGCCGGCCTTCGACGGTGCTGCCTTCGGAGAATCGCAGCCGCACACCGCCGCTGCCGTACTTCCAGTTCGTGTCGTTCACCTCGCCGATCTTGCCGTTGTTGCGCTCTTCATCGAACACGCCGACGCGCATGAACAGGTTGACGCGATCGGTCGGGTTGTAGTCGAGCTTCGTGCTGAAGCTGTTGTACTTGACGTTGGCTTCGTTATCGATCGTGCCGCGCTCTTCTTCCGCCACGACCTTGTAGCCGTCGGTCTGAAGCGTGGTGGCGTCGAACATCAGGCCCAGCTTGGACCACACGTGGCTGGCGAACAAATCCATCTTGGGCGTCTGCAGGTTGCCGTACTGCGGCTTGAAGACCAGCGTGCCCGGCGTCGAGCGGTTGCTCACGATGTTGATGACGCCGCCCATCGCGTAGTTGCCGTAGAGGCTCGATGTCGCGCCATCGATCACCTCGATGCGCTCCGAGTTCATCATCGGCACGCGCGTCCAGTACACCCAGCCGCCGAACGGATCGTTGAACGGGATGTCGTCGAGCAGCACGAGCGTGCGGCTGACGCCGCTCGGCCCGATGCCGCGCAGCGACACGCCCTGCGCCGTCGGATTCGCCACGATGCTGCTCGTCCGCCGGAAAAGACTGAACGTCGGCACCTGCCTCAGCACATCGTCCGCAACAACGGCCGGTGACTGTGCGATCTGCTCGTTGGTGACGACGTTGATGCTGGCCGGAATGTCGGCGATGCGCTGCTCGATCCGTCCCGGCGTGACGACGAGCTGTTCGGTGACACCGGCAGGATTGAGCCGCACTTCCACCGTCTGCGACGACTGCGCCGTCGAGATCGACGGTCTGCGTCTGCATCTGGAACCCGCTCGCCGAGATGCGCACGGTGTACACGCCTGGCGTCAGCCCTTCCATCGTGAAGCGTTCACTCGAGCTCGCACCGGTGCGGCTGAGATTGCCGACCGGCAGCGTGGCCGTCACCTGCGCGCCGTAGATGGGCAGGCCTTGCGAGTCGAGCACGGTCACTTCGATGCGGCGATCGGCAGCTGGCGCCTGTGCAAGTGCAGGCGATGCAAGGGTAACCAGCCACATGGCGAATGCCAGAAGCGATGAGGTCCTCATTCTGAAACCCCTCCGGAATCCCCTGGGAATCACGGGAAATCGACTGAATTGGCTTAGACTACCACAGTGATCACCTAGCGGTTCTTGGTTCTGGGTGCTGCGGTTCTGGGTTCGGGTTATTGGATCCGCGGGGGCATGGGTTACTACGCACGGATGCACAACGGTGCCGCGAGTGCAACGGGACGACGCGCATGATGACGCGGCGGATCCTCCTGGGTGCGGCCTTCACGGCGCTTGCGGTTCTCTTTGCGATTGCCATCCACTCGCCTCCCGCGCGTTCGGCCGTGCGATCGTGGGCCGTCGCCAGGATCTCCTCCTCCTCGGGTATTCGAGCCACCATCTCGCGCCTCGACTACAACCTGCTCACGCTAAGCGTCAGCGCCGGCGGCGTCACGCTCACCGCCGACGGATCCCGCACACCGTTCTTCTCGGCGGAAGAATTGCGGCTGAACCTTCCGTGGACGATCGTGCGCGGGCCGATCGCCGTCGAATCGCTCGAAGTCGAGAATCCCAGCCTCGTCATCGTGCGCGAAGCGGACGGGCAGCTCAATCTGCCCCGAGGTTCGGCGACGACGACAGATTCGTTTTCGGGTCCTCTCGACATCAGGAGATTGATCGTTCGAGGTCTTCGCGTTCGCTACGACGATCCGTCGGCCGCAGTGCTGGTGACGGCGAGCGACATCGGCATCGCCCTCGAGCAAACGATCGAAGGGCGCCTGAATGGACCGATGCCCCTGACGAGCGTGTCGGTCACCGTTGACGAGCGGCAAACCCGCCTCTCGACGCGTGGTGGACGACTCGCCTTCGATGGCCAGGCGCTCGCGCTCGAAAACATCGTGCTTGATGCCCCGGAGGGTCGTGCCGAAATTGCCGGAAAGCTGACGTTGCTGCCCGGGTTCGATCTGGCAGCGCTGCAATATGCAGGGCACCTCGATCTGGCCCGCGTCACGCCGTGGATCGGGTTCGACGGTGCGCCAACCGGATTGGTCTCGTTTTCGGGGACGGCCGCGGGCCGGCTCGATACGATGTCGACGACGATCGACGCTGCCGGCGATCGCCTCAACTGGCCGAACGTTGGTCCGCTCTCTGTGAGAGCTCGCACGGTCCTCACCGGTTCGGGGGCGGAGATCGAGTCGCTTCGCGTGACGGCTGCCGGCGGCGAGCTGGCCGGCAGTGCGCGCGTGCCCTTTGACGAACGCGCCATCGGCAGTGCCACGCTCAACTGGCAGAGTCTGCGGCTTTCGACGATCGTCTCTGCGTTCGTAGACGCCGCATCTGTCCCGCGCTTCGCGTCCGTTGCGGAAGGATCGGCCGCGTTGAGCTGGACGGGACGCGCGTTCCTCACGGCACGCGGCACGATCGAGAACAACCTGGCCGCGACGCCATCTTCGCGTGGCGACGTTCCCCTGTCGGGCAGCGCCACGCTGAAGCTCGACGAAGGCCTGTGGCAGCTCTCACACGCGCACCGAATCGGCAACGCGGCAGAGATGACGGGACATTCGCAGGGCCGGATCGATGTAAAGACGCCGGCATCCTCGACCTTGAGCGGACAGGCCGAGCTCCACGTCAGCGATCTTGCCGATGCCGTCGAGCTCGCGCGCAAGGCCGGACTCGCGGGCGATTCCGACATCCTGTCGGACCTTGTCGGGCGCGCGACGATCGCCGGCGAACTCGCGGGCACGATCGGCGCCCCAACCGCAACCGGCACGATCGAGCTCGCCGATCTCCGTTCCAACAACACCGGACCTGGTGTCGTCACGGGCCGGTATTCTGCCTCGTCCAGCCGCATCGATTTCGATGCGCTGCAGGCGACGCTCGGTGCCAACACGCTGGCCGGTCGGGCCTCGATCGATCTCCAAACCCGCGCCCTCCGTGGCGAGTTGACCGGCGAGTGGCCTCAACTGGATCTGATCGCCGGCGACCTTTCTGAGGAATGGCGACCGTCCGGATCCGCGGCCATCGAGGCGCGCATCGCGGGGACGCTCGACAACCCATCTGTCGCCGCCGAGGTCGCGTCCGACGGATTGCAGATCGCCGGGCAGACTGTGCAACGGCTGCGATCGACGCTGCACCTTGCCAATCGCATCGTCACCGTCGATCGCCTCACGCTGAATCAACGGCGAAGGCACCCTGGACGCGACCGGCACGTACGCGCTCTCGACCGGACGATTTTCAGCCGGCTTCAGAGGGAGCAATCTAACGCTCGCGGCGTCGAACGACGCGCTCCCCGTCGATGCGCGGTTCGATCTCGAATTGACCAGCACGGGAACGTTTGCAGTGCCGGAGGCCGACGGGTTCGTGCAGTTCTCCCGCCTCGCGTATGAGGGATTCGACGTGGGACCTGCAAGGATCGAGGTCCAGGGTGTCGGTCGTTTGCTCGAGCTGACGGCTGACGCGCCGGAGCTGAATGCGTTCGGCCGTGCCCGCATCGCCGGTGCCGAGCCGCGCACGTTTACGGCCGATGTCGTGGTCGACGGCATGGCCCTTGGGAGACTCGCCCGAGATCTGCAGCATCCGTCGATCGCGTCGCTGGACGGGACGATTGGCTGCGGCTCCAGGCTGTCCGGCCGGCTCGATGCGCTGGAGGACGCCAGTGCCCAGGTTGACCTCCAGGTGATCGATGCGACCGTGAACGGCGCCTCGGTGCGAGCACGCCCGGCACGGCTGCGTTACTCGCGCGATACGCTCGTCGCCGAAGATCTCGAGCTGCGGATCGGTGCGGTACGACCTCGCGGCGAACGGCCGCCTGGCACCCGGGGCTCCGGCCGGGGAGGCCTTGCGGATTTCGCTGACCGGGCCGATCGCCGATCTGATCCCGCTCGTTCGGGTCACGAATGCAGACGCACTGGATGCCTCCGGCACCATCGATCTCCAGATGCAGGTCACCGGACGCCCACGGTCGCCCGACATCGCTGCCGATCTGACGCTCGCGTCGGCCACGCTTGTCTCGAACGCCATGCTCCCCGCTACCGACGTCAACGTGCGCGCCTCCTATGCCGCCGGGGTCATGGATCTTCGCGAGCTCGGCGCCACCTGGCAGGGCGCAAGGATCACGGGCACGGGCCGAGTGCCCGCCGCCGTGCTCGCGAACCAGCTTCCCAAGTGGTACGCCGCGACGTTGCCCGCGACACGCGACCCCGCTCGCGCCACGCTGCGTATCGGTTCGATCACACCGGCGGTGCTGTCGTCGTTCGTTCCCGAGGGGGCTCTCGCGGACGTCACCGGTCAGATCGATGCGGTCGTCGCGGTGACCGCGACCTCGCTTGACGTCGAGAACATCGGGGCGGAGATCACGCTCGAGCGCGCGGAGCTTTCGCTGGCGCGGAGTCCCGCTGAATCAGAGCCGCCCGACCCGGCTTCGACTGGCAGACGGCCGGCTGCAGGTTCTCGACTGGACGTGGGCAGGGGCCGGCAATCGCGTCAACGTGTCCGGCGGCGCGCTCCTGACCGGCGACTCACCGCGGCTCGACGTCGCGCTCGACGGCACGCTCGACCTGCGCATGCTGAGCGCGTTCTCCCGCGACGTCGCAACGACCGGACGAGCCGCGATCGACGTGAAGGTGACCGGCCTCGCCGACGAGCCGCTCGTCGATGGCCGCATGACGATCGAAAACGGCGGCCTCGTCCTGCGAAGGCCGCGCTTCGCCGTGAGCGACCTGCAAGGCACGTTGACGTTTGCGCGCGACGCGCTGCGGCTCGGCGAGATCACGGCGAACGCGAACGGCGGCACGCTCCGGATTGCCGGTGGCATCCAGTACCCGAAATTCACGCTCTCCGGCGGATCGATCTCGATCACGGGACGCGGTCTCGCACTCGAAGTCCCGGACAATCTCCGCAGCGAAATCGACGCCGATCTGCAGCTCAACGTATCGGACACGAGCCCGACGATAACGGGAAGCGTGACCCTGCTTCGCGGCTCATACCGTAAGCCCGTGAGCCTCACGGCCCAGCTGCTCGCTACGAATACACAGCCCGCCGTCCCCACCGCTCAGGCCGGACCGGATTTGTTCAACCGCGTCCTGCTCAACGTCGACGTCAAGACGGCAGAAGGGGTCGTCATCGACAACAACTACGCCCGGCTCGACATGTCGGCCAACCTCCGCATCGTCGGCACGCTCAACGAGCCGGTGCCGACCGGACGTGTCGCCATAGAGGAAGGCGGCGATGTGTTCCTCGGCGGCCGCACCTACGACGTCGTCAGGGGGACGGTCAATTTCACGAACACCAGAAAGTTCGAGCCGACCGTCGATCTCGCTCTGCAGACACGCGTACAGCGTTACGACGTCACGCTCGAAGTGAGCGGCACGCCCGAAACGCTCAGCGCGAACCTGCGAAGCCCGGGCGTGAGTCAGGCCGAGCTCGTCTCGCTGCTCCTGACCGGCCAACGCGCCGACACCACGGCCATCGCCCACACCGACATCGCACGCGGCCAGCTGCTGATGCTGCTCTCGGGCGAGCTGCTGGGGTTCGCCGGGCGGGCGGTGGGACTCGACACCGTGCAGGTGAGCCAGGGCCTCGGCGCCGCGGCGTCGGATTTCGATCTGCTGGCCACCGACACCGATCCCAGCGCGCGTCTCACGGTCGGGAAGAACTTGAGCCGCAATGTCGAGGTTCTCTTTTCGCAAGCCCTCAGCGGGACCGGCGAGGTCACCTGGATTGCCATCTATCGTCCGATTCAGAGCGTGGAAGTGCGTGGTGCGACGCAGGATGACGGGAGCCGGTCGGTACGAGTTCCGTCACGAGTTCAGTTTCGGAGGATCCGGCTCGCCTTCGCCGCGATTGGAGACCGCCGAGCGTTCCGTTGAACGTGTCACGGACGTGCGCATTAGCGGGAGCCCGGGCTATCCGGTCGAAGACATTCGCCGGCAACTCCATCTGAAAGACGGGCGAGCGGTTCGATTTCTACCGCTGGCAACAGGATCGTGACCGTTTGCAGCGCTTCTACCACGAACGGGAGTTTCTCGAAGCGCGGATCGCGGCACGGCGAACGGCCGTGCCAACCGGACAATCCGGTGTGGCTCTCGAGTACGACATCGAACGCGGCCCACAAACGAAGCTGACGATCGATGGACATCCACTCCCGGGAGCCGTTGTCGAACGGATGGAAGACGCATGGGTCTGGGCCGTGTTCGACGACTTCCTGCTGGACGATCTCGCGGCGATGGCGAAGGAATCTCTCACTGGCGACGGATATCTCCGCGCCGACGTTCAGGCGCTGGTCGTCTCCGAACCAGACGCCGCGCTGAAGGAAATCGCCGTCCGCATCGATCCAGGCACCCGATTCACCGATCGGCGGATCGTCTTCTCGGGCCAGCAGGCGCTGTCGGCGTCAACGCTCGAAACCCTCATTCGCACGCGCGCTCTTGACGCGTCGAGCTGGCAGGACCCGTCTGCTCTTCAGGCCGCCGTCGAACAGCAGTATCGACTGCGTGGATACCTCGACGCGTCCGCCAAGGTGCAGCCACCCGTCTTCAACGGCCGGTCGGCCGAACTGCCGGTGCAGATCAGCGAGGGCCGGCAGTACACGGTGGCCCGGCTCGACGTGCAGGGGGCACAGGCGCGTTCCCGCGATCAGATCGCCGCCGCGTTCGGCGTCGCGGCCGGATCGCCGTACCAACCGGCGGCACTCGAGCCTGCGCGGCGGGCCGTCGAAGTCGATTACCTCCGCGACGGCTACAACAACGTGCGCGTGACCGTGACGCCGGCGATCGATGCCGCGCGCGGCTCGGTGGATCTCGTGCTCGTTGTCGACGAAGGGGTTCAGCAGGTGCTGGCCGGTCTCGATATCAAGGGCGCGGACATCACCCGCCGTGGAGTCATCGATCGGGCGCTCGACGTCGAGATCGGGCAGCCCGTCAATCAGGCCGAGTTCTTCCGCGCCGAAACGCGCCTGTACGACACGAGCGCGTTTCGAACCGCCGATATCGCGCTCGTCCCGTTCGAGACAGACCAGAGCGGCCGGATCGAGCGCGTGCGCGCCGAGGTGACGCTGCAGGAGCTCGCGCCGTACCGGCTCCGCTACGGGTTCAGAGTGAACGACACGATCACGCCGGTCGAGTTCGACCGCGAGCTGCGCCCGGCGCTCGTCGTCGATTTTCTGCGGCGCAACCTGTTCGGGCAGGCGATCTCGGCCGGCGCGGCCGCGCAGATCGAGGCGGACCGCCGCCTGCTGCGCGGCGTCCTCTCGCTCCCGCGATTCTTCGGCCTGCCGGTGACGACGAACCTGTTCGCGACGAAATCGCGCGAAGATTTCACCCCCGAGGGGGCGACACCGTTCGTCGAAGACGAATCGGGCATCACCGTCGAGCAGAGGTTTGCGCTGTCGCCGAAGATGGGGGTCACCTATGGCTACGACTATTCACGGTCGCACATCTTCGAGCCCGATCCCCTGCCCGGCATTCCGCCCCTGGAGCTGCAAGCCAAGGTCGCGCGGCTGACAGGCACGTATGCGTGGGACAGGCGAAACGATCCGATCGCACCGCAGGACGGCTGGTTCCACTCGTCGGGCGTCGAGCTGGGCACGAAGATTCTCGGGCTCGGATTTGCGCTTCGTCCGATACCTGGCGCAGCAGCACTACTACCGGCAGGTGCATCGCCGCCTCGTGCTGGCGTCGGCCGCGAGGCTCGGGTTTGGCCGCGGGTTCGAACAGGATCTGATTCCCAGCGAGCGCTTCTACGCCGGAGGAGGCACGAGCGTGAGGGGCTTCGCCGAAGACAGCCTCGGCGCCGTCGATGTCTTCGGCGACGCCAGGGGCGGGAACGGCATGCTGATTCTCAACCAGGAAGCGCGGATGTTCCTGTTCGGATGGGTGCACGGCGTCGCGTTCGTGGATGCCGGCAACATCTTTCCCAAGGCCAGCGACTTCTCGCTCACGGACCTTCAAGCGGGCGCCGGCGGAGGCATCCGCATCAATTCGCCGTTTGCCCTGCTGCGAATCGATTTCGGCGTGCCGCTGACGAGCCGTCGAAGCCGAACCACGGGCCGGTGGTACTTCGGCATCGGACACGCTTTCTGACGCAGTAACTAGAATCTAGAAACTAGAATCTAGAATCATCTAGATCTCGTCGAAGATTCTAGATTTCGGTCCGAAGATTCCAGATTCTCCGTCTCTTACCGTCCTCGCATAGCCTGCATGAGCGCCATCACCGCGGGTCGCTCGGGCGCGTTCGGCGCCAGCTTCAGGAAATATTCGAGGTGCGTCGCCATTCGATCGAGCTGCTGGAACCGCGAGTACGCCAGGCCCGCGTAGTAGTGCGCGTAGGCGAAGGCGGGATCGATCGCCGTGGCCTTCTCGAAGGCCGCCGCCGCCGGTTCCCACTGCTCGGCCGCGCTGTGTGCCAGCCCGAGCTGGTAGTTGGGATGAAACTGATCCGGTGACAACGCCGACCGCCTGAGACGCCTTCTCGACCGCCAAACCAGGGTTCGCGTCGACCAGCGCGAGCGCGGACTCTCCGACGAGCGACCAGGGCGTCGGTGGATCCACGCCGGCCGACAGTCGTCCGAACTGCGCCCTGGCATCGTCGGGGCGGCTCAGATGGAGATAGCTGCGTCCCGCCAGATAGATCGCATCCGGCGGCGGCTCGGGCTGCGCGGTGATGGCGTTGGCCGCGTCTTCGTACCGGCCCGCGTCGAAGTGGTTCTGCGGGCTCACGGGTTCCTGCGCGCGCACGAGAGCCCCGGCGCTGAGAACGGCCGCGAGTGTCAAGACGATGTGGGATTTCATGGCTGGTGCCCCTTGTTTTACAGGATACGTCACTCGTCACGGAGATACACAGAAGATCAGAAGACCAGAAAGTGTTTTCTTCTGATCTTCTGATCTTCTGTTGAGGCCTCTTCGCTAATAAAAATCGTGAGAATCGATCGCAATCGCGGCGTTCGCCAGCGCGTGTAACCGTTCGGCTTTGACGGACGTCACGCCTTCCTGATTCTGCAGGATGCCATCGACGAGCAGGAATGGCTGCTCGAGGATCGTCAGACGGTTGCGATCGAACAAATCGGGCCGCACGATGATGTTGGCGATGCCGGTCTCGTCTTCGAGCGTGAGAAAGACGAATCCCTTGGCGGTGCCCGGACGCTGGCGCGTGATGACGCTGCCGGCCACGCGAATGCGCCGCCCGTTGCGCGCGTGCGGCAGATCGACGGCGCGCAGCACGCCGCGCATCGCCAGTTCGGAACGGCGCATGGCCATGGGTGGGGACCGATCGTCAGATGGGTACCGGCATAATCGGCCGCGAGACGCTCTTCGGCCGTCATGGCCGGCAGCGGACACTGTTCATCTCCAGGGATTGGGGATTAGGGATTGGGGATTGGGGTTCGGCGACGCGTGTCCCGCGTTCGCGTGATCCCGGCTGCCCTAATCCCCAATCCCTAGTCCCTACTCCCTGCTCAGGTTCAGCGTCCCGGAACAATTCGCCAGCAGGCCGAATGGATTTTTCAATTTGCCACAGAGCCTCGCGGCGTTCGTAACCGAAAGAGGCGAACGCGCCGATGTCGGCGAGTGTTTGAAGTTCCTCACGGCGAATGCCCGTTCGGTTGACGAGATCGTCGACGGATTTGAATCGCAGTGGTGGCTCCATTGGCAATGTCAGGTTGGGTCGCTGGGACGGTCCAATCGTGCGAGCACGTATTGCAGAAATACGAGCCTGCCTTCACGGTCTCGATCATCGACTCATCATCGCATCCGCATTTGGGGCACATAGTGTGATACCCGTGACAGACCGATCCCTCATCCGCAATCTGCTAATCCTGCTTTCTCGATGGAGCGTCCGATCTCCTCGCGAAGCCCGGAAACATAGCGAAGCCCCAATCGCACCGTGCCGTCTGTATCGACCCGGCAGTTCCAGTCCGAGTGCTGGACGTCGACGCTGGCAAAGCGCACGCCGCGGCGCTGCGCGTCCTTGACGAGCGTGGCCGGATGATAAAACCCCATCGGCTGGTTGTTGAGGAGTGCCGTGTAGAACGCCGCCGGGAAATGCGCTTTCAAATACGCGCTCGCATACGCCAGCAGCGCGAAGCTGGCGGCATGGGACTCGGGGAAACCGTACAGCGCAAACGCGGTGATGGACGAGATAATCTGCTCGGCGGCCTCACCCGTAATGCCGTTGTTCGTCATGCCCTCGCGCAGCTTGATCTCCACCTGCTTCATGCGTTTTTCGGATCGCTTGAAGCCGAGCGCCCGCCGCAAATCTTCGGCCTGCCCGCCCGTGAACCCGGCGGTGACCATCGCCATGCGCAGCAGCTGCTCCTGAAACAGCGGCACGCCGAGCGTGCGCTTGAGAATCGGTTCGAGCGACGGATGCGCATAGCTCACCTCTTCGCGTCCGGCACGCCGGTTCAAATAGGGATGCACCATGTTGCCGACGATCGGCCCCGGGCGGATGATGGCCACCTCGACGACGAGATCGTAGAAGCGCTCGGGATGCAGCCGCGGCAGCGTGGCCATCTGCGCGCGCGATTCCACCTGGAAGACGCCGATGGTGTCGGCCTCCTGCAACATCTTGTAAACGGCCGGGTCGTCCGGCGGTAAATGCGCCAGATCCACAACCTGCGGGATTGGGGATTGGGGATTGGGCTGCGACGCGGGCCCGCTGAATCCAGGCTGATTGACTAAAGTAATCGCGTCCTGCAGGACCGCCATCATGCCGAGACCCAGCAAGTCGACTTTCACCAGGCCCATATCAGAACAGTCGTCCTTGTCCCACTGCAGCACGACGCGGCCGGGCATGCTCGCGTTTTCGAGCGGCACCACGCTGTCGAGCTGCCCCTGACAAATCACCATGCCGCCGGAATGCTGGCCGAGGTGGCGCGGCAGATCCTGCATGCGCGTCCAGAGCTCGGCGAACCATCGGAACGTCGGATGATCGAGCTCGCAGCCGGCATCGACCATCCGCTTCCGCAGCGTGTCGGCGGGATCGACGAACTCGAACTGGCTCATGATTTTCGCGAGCCGATCCACCTGCACGGTGTCGATGCCGAGCACCTTCCCGACTTCGCGTGCCGCGCTCTTGCCGCGATAGGTGATGACGTTGGCCGTCATCGCCGCCCCGAGCCGCCCGTATTTTTCGTAGACGTGCTGAATCACCCGCTCGCGCCGATCGCCGCTCGGCAGATCGAGATCGATGTCGGGCCACTCGCCGCGCTCTTCCGAGAGGAACCGCTCGAACAGCAGATCCATCCCGACCGGATCGACGGCCGTGATGCCAAGGCTGTAGCAGACGGCGCTGTTGGCGGCCGACCCGCGTCCCTGCACGAGGATGTCGTTGTGCCGGCAGAAATTGACGATGTCCCAGACGATGAGGAAGTAGCCGGCGAGATCGAGCCGCTCGATGAGATCGAGCTCGCGCGCGATTTGCGCGCGGGCGCGGTCGTGATAGGGCCGGTAGCGCTCGCGCGCGCCCAGGTCGGTGAGCTTGCGGAGAAACGAGGCGTGCGTCTCGCCCGGCGGCACGGGATAGTCGGGAAAGCGATAGCCGAGATCGGCCATCGTGTATTCGAGCCGTTCGGCCAGCGCCTCGGTCGACGTCACCGCCGCGGGCCAGTCGCGAAACAGCCGCGCCATCTCTTCGGGCGGTTTCAGGTAGCGCTCGGCATTGCGCGCGAGCTTCCGGCCCGCCTGCGCGAGGTTCGTCTTGTAGTGGATGCAGGAGAGCACGTCGAACAACGGACGCTCGCGCGGTTCCGCGAACCGCACGCCGTTGGTCGCGACGAGCGGCACGTGAAACGCGCCGGCGATGTCGGCCAGCGCGCGGTTGTCGGCCTCTTCGTCGCGCAGGAAATGGCGCTGCAGCTCCACATACACATGGTCGCGCCCGAACAGCCCGACGAGCGGATCGATGAGGCCGCCGACGCCGTACTTCTCGAACCCCAGCAGCTCGCGTCCGGCGAGCGCGACGAGCCCGCGTGTCTGCCCGTCGAGCTCGTCGAGTGCGAGCGCCCCCTCACCTTTCGGCGCGCGCATTTTCATGCGGGTGACGAGCCTGCAGAGGTTTCGGTAGCCTTCCGCGGATTCAACCAGGACAGGAAGCCGCAATAGGTTCGTGGGTTCGTAGGTTCGTGGGTTCGTCGGAGTTCGTGGGGTTCGTGAGCGAAGGTCGGGGTCGATCGTGAGCTCGGCGCCGATGAGGGCCTTGATGCCGGCGGCTGATGCGGCGCGGTGAAAACGTGGAGCGCCGTACACGCCATCGCGATCGAGCAGCGCGATGGCTGGATAACCGAAGCGCGCGGCCTGGTCGACGAGCGTCTCGGGTAAGGATGCGGCTTCTAGAAAACTGAAGGCGGAGGCGGTATGGAGCTCAATGTACATACGACATTGCACATTGACAGATTTGCAGATTGAGAGTGTGCACATTGAATTGGATTGCAGATTATGAGCCGAATTGGACGTATTGCTCAATTAATCGCGCAATCATCGTCAATCTGCCAACATCTGCGAATCTGCAATCGCCAATGCCGTTCAGTCCACTAGGCCATCAACAAACCACGCGTCCGAATCGAGCGCGCGGAGATCCGATACGTCGTTCCGTCGCGCAAGGCCACATCCCATTCATCGCAGTTCCAAGGATCATGCGTAGGTGCGTAGGTGCGTTGGGTGCGACGACGATGGACGATCGACGATGGACGATCGACGATCGACGCCCGCCACCAGTCGCCGGACGATCGCCAGGGGCCTTCCGCGCGCTCGACGTGGCCGCCGCCAAATCCGCGGCGATCGGTGGTCACGCGAACGGGCCGGCCGTGTTCCATCGCAACGCGGGCCGGAATGGGCGACCGGAAACGCCGCAAAACGCTCTGCGGTACCGACGTCTGTGATTCGGGGCCAGGGTTTCGCCAGAGTTCGCCTGAATCGGACGAACGCGGCGGACGGGTCGAATTTCGCCATGGCGAACGCGCCTGGACGATAGGTGTCGACCAGCGCCGGCGCGCCCACACGATCGGCGCCCATGAGCGCGCCGAGGCGGGCCATGAGCGTCGCGAGCGTGTCGGCCGGCAGCGCGCGGGCGAACAACCCGAACTGCAGCACACGCCCTTCGGTGACGTCGACCGCAATGGCCACGCGATCGATCGCTTCGGACGGCGGGTTCGACTCGAGATCGAGCAGCGCGAGCGTGCGCAGCACACGCGCGTCGCGCATCGGCGCCGGCAGCTCGACGACGCGCTCGTGCAGCGCGGATGACACCAGTTTCAACGTGACGCGCAGCGCGACTGCACCGCGATCGCGGCGTTCCAGCCGATCGCACAACGGATCGAGCAGCCGTGCGAGCACGAACGACAACGGCTCGAGCCCCTCGATGGGCCATTCGAGATCGAGCGCCTCTTCGAACTGCTCTGCCGCGCCGGCGGGCACCAGGGGCCGCATCTCGTCGCCCCGCGCCCACTTCTGCCAACTAAGCCCGGCTTGCCCGAGGCGGGCGGAGAGATCGCTGGATGGAAGCGCCGCCAGATCGCCTAACGTGCGCAGACCCCACCGTGTGAGCTGATCGATATCGGGCTCCAGGCTGCCGGCTTCCGGCTTCTGCCCTGGGCGGGAGGTTGTCGAAGGATGACGGCCGAAGCCCATCTGCGTCAGTGTCTTTAGCGGCAGCGGCGCCAACGTTTTCGCTTCGTCGCCCGGTGCCACCACCGTTAACCCCGCGCGGCCGTGGGCGAGGAGCATCGCGGCGGTTGACGTCGCGGCGACGGCCACGTGCACGCGCAGGCCGGCGTCGGCCGCAGACCGGCGCAGCTCTTCGCCGATCGCCCGGGGCTCGCCGATGAGGCTGCCCAACCCGCTGACGTCGAGCGTGACCGTCCGATCGCCGTGCGTTTCGACCCGCGGAGAAAAATCTCGCGCGAGTTGGATGACAGCGCTAAAGCGCTGTGCCACCAGCGATCGTCGATCGTCGATCGTCGATCGTCGATCGTCACGGACGATGGACGCTGGACGATCGACGCTGGACGATGCGTTAGCAAGCGGCGGCAGATAGAGGCACGCGAACATGGAGATCGCTCTCGATGGCTCTGGACCGAACGACGCGAGCGGTGATGAAGCTGGCTTCAGCCGGAAGCCCGGAGCCGGGGGCCAGGAGCACTGTCGCTCCCCCGCTGCTGCGCGCGATCGGCTCGCTGCCCACCAGCACGCACGCCGTGTCGCTGCTTTCGATGACGCGCTGCAGCCGCAGCCATGTCGTATACGGCAACCGCTTGATGGCCTGCGGCGCGACCTCTCCGAGATCGAGCACGACGAGCCCGAATCCGCCCGCCTGCAGCACGATGTTCAGCGCCTTCACCCCACGATCGAGGCTTTTCTGCAGCGTGCCGTATTCCAACGACAAACTGACGCGCGACGACGACGTCGCCTCGCCCCGCACCCACAGCATGCGTTGGAAATCGATGTGATGGGCGGCGGCCGACACCGGATCGAACATGTCGAGGGGATCGATGAGCGCGACGGCTTCGCCGCGCGACGTCGCACCGGCCAGCGCCGATACGGCCACCGCGAGGCGTCCCGAAGACCGCGGACCAACCACCTCTGATAAATGACCGCGTGGCAGCCCCCCCTCGAGGCGTGCGTCGAGGGGCGCAATCCCGGTCGGCACCAGCCAGCGGGTGGGTATGGGGTCTGACCCCCGTACTGGTACGGGGGGCAGACCCCATAGCGTGTGGTCGAGCTGGCGGTGGCGAAGGAGGGCTTCAAGGTGGTCGCGCCCCTTCGACTCGCTCAGGGCTGGAGCTTTCGGCTCGCTCAGGGCGCGCGGCTCGTTCAGGGCTTGGGCTGTCGGCATGGTTTGCGTCCTCTCAAACGGACTTTCGCTTTACTTTCGCCATGCTAGATCGAACCCCGCCGGCAATGCAAGAGGCAAACGGGCAATAGCAGTTTTCATGCGGCTATGCTTGATGAGAAAGTGAATGCCGACATCGCCGATCGCAGGCTCCTGAACCAGCGCCTGACGCGACCCGGGTTCCGACGGCCATCCGATGTGATTGCCTGGTTCGGCGCCATGCAGGCGCAGGAGTTCGAACCGGCGAAATGGGCCCTCGCCCTGCGCATGCAGGACGGCACGGCCGACGCGGATATCCAGCGTGCCTTCGACCAGGGCCGGATTCTCCGGACGCACGTGATGCGCCCGACCTGGCACTTCGTCACACCCGCCGACATTCGCTGGCTCGTCGAGTTGACGGCGCCGCAGGTGCACCGGGCGATGGCGTCCTACCGCCGACGATACGGCCTCGACACCGCCACGCTCACTCGCGGCACCTCCATCATCGAGCGCGCGCTCGCCGATCGGCGCTACCTCACGCGTCGAGAGCTGGGCGACAAGCTGCGGCAATCGGGGCTCGCGCTCGACAACGTCCCGCTCGCGCTCCTGTCGATCTATGCCGAGCTCGAGGGTGTCATCTGCAGCGGCCCTCGCCGCGACAAACAGTTCACCTATGCGCTCCTGGCCGAACGGGCACCAGACGCGGCGCGCCTGTCGCGCGACGAAGCCCTGGCCACGCTGAGCCGCCGCTACTTCAGGAGCCATGGGCCCGCCACCATTCGAGACTTCGTGTGGTGGTCTGGGCTGATGACGGCAGATGCGCGCAGAGGGCTCGAGATCATTCGGGCCAGGCTCGAGGAGGTGGATGGGCGGACGTACTGGAGTGTGAGGACTAGCGGCCCGGGCACAACGACACGCGACGATCTCGTCCATCTGCTTCCGATCTACGACGAGTACCTTGTGTCGTACCGCGATCGCGAGGCCGTGCCGCACGGTCCATCGATCGTCCCCTCGGGCGGAACGCCCGTGATCTTTCAGCACACGCTCGTCATCGCCGGGCAGGTGGCCGGCACGTGGAGAACGGCGCGGGAGCCCGGAGGCGGCATGATTCACGCGCATCCAGTGCGGACGTTGACCAGGCACGAGCAACGCGCGCTGCCCGCCGCGGTCGAACGCTACGCCCGATTCCTCGGTGCATCGCTGCGCCTGTCGTCTCCGGACGGCCGCGGCCGCCCCGCTGCCGGCCGACGCCGATCGCCACGATGAGCGAAGAGCCGTGAGACAGGATGAGTGTTCCTAGCGGAGCGTCGGCTTTGTGCCAACCAGGCTGGCCACGGATGCGGCGATGACAGACGGGTCCACTGGTTTGGCCAGATGCGCCTGATAGCCTGCGACCACCGCCTGTATGCGATCCTCCGGATTGGCATAGGCGGTGACCGCAATCGCGGGGATATCGCGCGTGACCGCGTTCGCTCGGATCTGGCGGATGAACTCGTAGCCGTCCGTGTTCGGCATGCCGACATCCGATATCAGCACGTCGGCTGCGAAGTCCGACTCGACAGCATGTCGAGTGCCTCGCGGGCCGTTGCGACCGACTTGACCTTCGCGCCGTACTGGCGGAGGGCCGTCACCAGCATCTCGCGCCCATCGTCGTTGTCGTCGACGACGAGCAGCGCGACCCCTTTGAGCGTCACGAGGCTGCGATCGTCGAGTGTCCCCGGCCCTTCGGCTCCAACTTGCTGTTGGCGACCGGCAATCGGAGAAAGAAGGTCGATCCCCGGTCGATCCCCGCGCTCTCGGCTTCATCGTGCCGCCATGGAGCTCGACGATCTGCCGGACCAGCGCCAGGCCGAGGCCCAGTCCGCCGTGGCGGCGGCTCGCCGAGGCGTCCGCCTGGCGGAACCGATCGAAGACATACGGCAGGAACTCGCGGCCGATGCCCTGGCCGGTGTCGCGCACGATCAGCTCGACGCGTCGACCTCACTCTTCGAAACCTGCACGTCGACCCGGCCGCCGGCTCGGTGAACTTGACCGCGTTCGACAGCAGGTTCCAGATGGCCTGCTGGAGCCGGTCGGCGTCGGCGTTGACGGCCGGCCGGCCTCTCATCGAATGACGTGCTGATCGCGATGTTCTTCGCCGCCGCGGCCGGCGCGACGACGTCGATCGGCGGCCTGGACGACGTCCTCGAGTCGCACGGTCTTCAGTCGAGCCGCAGCTTGCCGCTCATGACGCGCGCCATGTCGAGCAGGTCTTCGACCAGCCGCAGCTGCGACGCGGCGTTGCGCTCGATCACCTCGAGGCGCGCGGTCGCGCGACTTGAGGCGCGGCTGCGTGCGCAGGATGCGCGCCCAGCCGAGCACGGCGTTGAGCGGCGTGCGGATCTCGTGCGAGAGCGTGGCCAGAAACTCGTCCTTCAGCTTCGACGCTTCCTCGGCGACGCTGCGCGCGCGCTCGGACGCCGCGATCTGGCTGCGCAGTTCGCGCTCGCTGACGACGCGCTCGGTGACGTCCTCGATGACGGTGATCGTGCCGACGATCGTCGCCGTCGACGACGAGCGGCGCGATGCGCGCGCTCTGCGCCATCTCGTCGATGCCGATCGACGGCATGTTTCGGCCGATCGGGAAGCAGATATTTGTGGAAGCGCTGCGACAGGACGTGCACTTCGCCGGCGAGCGCGTCGCGATAGTAACGATCGAGCCCGCGGTCGGCGAGCGACGGATAGAGCTCGAGTAGCGGCCTGCCGACGGCCTCGCCGCCGGGATGCCGGTCTGCGCCTCGAGCCAGGGGTTCCAGCTGCGGACGTCAGTGACGCGTCGGTGGTGAAGATGCCGCGGTCGGCGAGTCGTCGAACCAGCGCAGCAGGCCGCTGGCGAGCAGATCGTCGGAGCTGGCGGGTCGGTGCTCACTGGCTGCCTGCTGCTCCCAGTCTTCCACGGCCCGAATCAGCGATCGAGCGACGCGACGCTCAGGACGATGACGAGATAGCCGCGCACTTCGGCGTCGCGCAGCTTGAATCCGGCGTGCACGACCAGCGCGTACCGGACGCCTTCCTGATTGACGCGCAGCGATTCGAGAATCGCGCCGAGGCTCTCGAGGCTGAGTTGCGGAACCGAGAACGACACCTGCACTTGAGCAGGTTGCCGAACGTGCCGAGGCAGGCGTTGAGCAGGATGTTGCCGACCTCGGTGAGGACCTCGCGCGCCGAGGCGTCGATCGACAGCGGCAGCGCCGGCTCGTTGGTCAGCAGTTCCTTGAGCATCGACGGCGCCGTCTGGTCGAGGATCAGCAGCGCGTCGCCGGCGACCGGGCCGGAGAAATCTGGTGCACGCTCGCCACGTCGGTCGGATGACGCGCTCGAGCGACTCGCGACACTTCGTCGATCGGATGAATCGTGACCTCCGGCACCTCGAGCAGCACGCGGTGACCGGTCAGCTCCGACAGCGACGCCGCCGCGCGGCCGAACCCGATGTTCAGCAGCTCGATGAGGGCGTCTTCCTGGAGGCGGTCAGTTTCATGATGCGCCGCCCTTCGAGCACGCTGCGCACCAGCGCTGAGCACGCGCTCGGCTCGACCGGCTTGTTGATGAAGCCGACCGCGCCCGCCGCCTCGACCAGCTCCTGCGACGACGTCTGGATGTCGGCCGACACGACGATGACGCGCGCCGCCGGGATCGAGCTCGCGCAGCTTGGTCAGCACGTCGAGCCCGTACATCCCCTTCATCACCAGATCGAGCATCACGAGGTCCGGCTTCTCGAGGAAGTATCGTTCGAGCGCGGCCATGCCGTCCTCGGCCTCGACGACCTCGAAGCCCGCCGGCTTCGAGGATGCGCGCGCATGCTGCGGCGCGCCAGCCCGGAGTCGTCGACGAGCAGCAGCTTTTGTCTCATACGTGCTCCAGAATCGCGTCGGCCATGCCGTCGAGGCGCGACTGCGCGATCGCTCAGTCCCGCTTCGACGATCGCGCGCGGCATGCCGTAGACGACGCACGTCTCTTCGGCCTCGGTGAAGATCGTCCCGCCCTTGGCCTTGATCCAGGCCGCGCCCTCGCGGCCGTCCTCGCCCATGCCGGTCATGACGACGCCGAGCACGCGGCCGCCGTAGACCTCGGCCGCCGACTGAAACAGCACGTCGACCGACGGGCGGTGCGGCGTGTCGAGCGGCCGCACTCGAGGTGGGTCACGACCTGCCCCTGTCGTTGCGCCGCAGCGACAGGTGGCGGCCGGCCGGCGCGATCAGACACGGTCCGGCGCTCGACCTCGTCGCCGTCGGACGCCTCGCACGACCTCCAGCGCGCGACATCTCGTCGAGCTTCCGCGCGTACAGTTCGGTGTAGCCGACCGGCATGTGCAGGACGATCGCGACCGGCACCGGCAATCCGCCGGCAGCTGCGGAATCAGCGCTGAGCGCCTGCGGGCCGCCGGTCGAGATGCCGATGCACGACGATGTCGACGGCGCCGCGCGCCTCGGCGCGCGGCAGCGACCCGGCGGTCGCGGCCGGTGCCGCGATGCGGCACGCCGAGCGCGCGCCGCGCGGCCGCCTTCACCTTCTCGATCAGCTCCTCGCTCATCTCGAGCAGCCTCTCCGTCGCCAGCGCGGTCGGCTTCTGGACGAAATCGACCGCGCCGGCGTCGAGCGCGGCCAGCGCCATGCTCGCCGGCTTCGCTGGCGACGCTGATGATGACAATCGGCACGGGCCGGCGCGCCATCTGCTCGCGTCACGAAGCCGACGCCGTCGAGTTCGGCATGATGAGGTCGCAGGTCACGACGTCGGGCTTCAGCTCCGCGACCAGCTCCAGCGCCTCGAGGCCGTCGCGCGCCGTGCCGACGACCTCGATGAAGCGGGCTGCGCGACAGCATCTGCGTACGACCTTGCGGACGTAGGCGGAATCGTCGACGACGAGGACGCGGGTCACTCCGAATGTTCGTCATCAACTCCTTGCGATTCACCGCTTCACGTAAACGAACGCGCCGCCGACTCCTCGAGCTCGAACCGTCGCGATCCCCGAAGAGCGACTCCGACGCGCCGACGAACAGATAACCCGGGCGTCGGCATCGCCTCCGCGAACTGCGGCGACGACGCGCCGGATGCTCGGCGGCGAAAAATAGATGAACACGTTCCGGCAGAACACGACCGGGCCGGCGCATGCGGCAGCACCGGCCGCGTCCATGAGATTGACGACGCTCCACGACGCGATCCGCGGTCAGCAGCGCGGGACCGGCGTCCACGCGCCGTCGGGCTCGCGAAATACTTCTCCCGCAGGGCGAGCCGGCAGCGCCCGGAACGAGCGCTCGCGGTAGCGGCCGGCGCGCGCCCGTCGAGCGCGGCCGGGCTGGCGTCGCTGGCGTGAATCTCGATCGGACGCCGGTCGAACCATCCGGCCTCCGCGAGCGCCATGGCGATCGTGAGCGGCTCCTCGCCGGTCGCGCAGGCGCGCTCCAGATGCGGAGCGGCCGGCCGCGGTTCGCCCGCGACCAGCTCGGGCAGCACGTGACAGGTCAGAGCGCGCATCTGGTCCATCTCCCGCCAGAAGTACGTCTCCTGACGGAGAGCGCGTCCATCACGTCGCGCCACTCGGCCTCGGCCGGCGCTCGTCGTACTTCAGCAGGTAGTAGTAGTCGAGAAACGACCGGAAGCCGCGCGCGACGACGAGCGGCGCGAGCCGGTCGCTCAGCAGCTCCAGCGGCCGTTCTCGTAGAAGAGACCCATGCGGTGGTGGATCAATCGCGCAGCAGAGGCAGGCCGGTATCCGATACGCCAAGATTTTCGGGTGCGAACGACATTCATTCGCCGCCTTCCCGAACGCCGCTGTGGCGCGACAGCGCGGCCGCGGCCGTTTCACGTACCGCCGGTGAGGAATCCGTCTCGGCCATCGACGCAAATTGCCGGGTCAAGCCGCGCGTACCCCGGCGGGACAGCGCGCGGACTGCCTCGCAGCGCACGGCTGCGTCGTCGTCGCTCAGGGCGCGCTGGAGAAACGCGGACGCGGCCGAATGCGACAGGCGGCCGAGCGCCTCGGCCACGCCCCGCCGCAGGTGCGGGGTCGTCGGAGCCGAGCGACTCGGCGACGACGGGAATGGCCGACGGCGCCAGCCGTGCCCGTGCACGGCGAGGGCGGCTTCGCGCCGCTCGGTGTCGGGCGAGGTTGATCAGCGTGGCCCGGACGGCGGACTACTGCCCGCCCCGTTCGGTTCGCGATGGTGCGGAGGCCGTGCGAATGCCGCCAGGTTGACGGTTGGATCGGCGTCGGTCGACGCGGTCCATTGGAGCGGCTCGACCGCCTCGGCGCCGCCGCATGTCGCGAGCGCCTCCACCGCCGCCAGCCTGCGCGCCGCATCCGTCGAGCGCAGCACATCGCGGAGCGTCGCGACCACGCCATCCGAAATCCGATCGCGTCGTTTCCGAGCACGCGAAAGAGCGGCAAGCGCGCCGTCGCCGGTGTCCTGCGAGGCAAGTGGCTTGAGAATACCGACCGCATCGCTAGCCGCCGTCGCCCCGATCGCCTCGACCGCGGCGACACCGAACATGCGGGGCCGGATACGTTCGCGGCCACGGTCGCGAGGTGAT
>CAWKMQ010000038.1:0-26356 GCA_963850725.1 Vicinamibacterales bacterium | reverse complement strand
GACGGCAAGCGGGCGACGACGCATTGGTATTTCGTGAAGGAACTGCTCGAGAAACATCCCGCGATCCGCTATGTCGAAGACCGGCGGATGGTGGTTGACCAAAGCGTTGCGACGACAACGGGAATCACGGCGTCCATACCGGTGGCGCTCACCTTGCTCGAGGCCATAGCCGGCCGCGAGAGGGCTGAGGCCGTCGCGCGCGATATCGGTCTGGCGGACTGGGACGCGCGGCACGGCAGCGACGCGTTTCGGATCACGCGCCCGTTTGCGTTGACGGCGATCCGTCAACCGGCTGCGTTCTGGAATCGAGAGCAATTCGGCATCGAGCTGACGCCTGGTGTCGACGAAGTGTCGCTTCGCCCTGGTCGCCGACGCGTGGTCGCGGACCTACCGGTCACGCGCGGTGACGTTCTCCCCATGACCGAAAGTGCCCAGGAGAGCCGCAACGGCATTCGCATCGTGCCCGATCAGGTCGCCGCGAGCTGGCCTGAAGGAGCGTCTGCTTCCGGCCATCTGGGAACGTCAGCCTGCAAAAGCCCTGGACGAAGCCCTTGACGGGATTTGCGGCCCGCTACGGGACCCGCACGGCAGACTTCGTCGCCATGCAGCTTGAATATCCGAGACGAAACCGTTGAGGACCTGAAGCGCAACTTCCGGCGTGATTTTGCGTATTAGGGACATGGGCCTTTGGCAAGACCTCAGTTCGCGGTCCGTCTGCTCGTCAAAGACAAATGGTTCACCCTGGTCGCGACCGTCGCGCTGGCGCTCGGCATCGGCGTCAATGCCACGGTCTTTACCTTTGTCAACGCCGTTCTCATTCGCGGCCTCCGTTCGACGACCTGATCGGATCATGGCACTCAACTGCGCGATCTCGTCCGTGCCGCAGCATCGGCGTCTCGTACCTCGACTTCAAGGACTGGCGGGATGCGACGCAGCTTCCGCGCGCTGGCCGCGTATACCGGCGGGACGATGAACGTCAGCGACGAGGGGCGCGCGCCCGAGCGCTTCAGCGGCTCGTTCGTTTCGGCAAACGCGTTCTCGGTGATCGGGCAAGCGCCCGTGCTCGGCCGCGACTTCGCTCCCGAGGACGATCGGCCCGGCGCCGCAGCAGTCGTGCTGCTCGGAAACGGTGTCTGGACGAATCGCTACGGCGGCGATCCGGCGATTATCGGCCGGACCATTCGCGTCAACGACGTCCCCTCGATCGTGATCGGCGTGATGCCGGAAGGCTTCAAGTTTCCGCAGAACGCCGATCTGTGGCAGCCGCTCTCGCTCGTTCCCGGACTCGAGACGCAGAAGCGCGACGCCCGGGGGCTCGATGTGTTCGGCCGCCTCGCGCCGGACGTGCCGCTCGAGCAGGCGAGAGCGAGTTCCTCGCCATCGGGCAACGGCTCATCAAGGCATATCCGGACACCAACAAGGACGTCCTGCCTCAGGTGCTCACGTTCAACGAGCGCGTCAACGGTGGCCCAATCCGCGTGGTGTTCCTGTCGTTGATGGGGGCGGTGGCGTTCGTTCTGTTGATCGCCTGCGCGAACGTGGCGAACCTGCTGCTGGCGCGATCCGCGCATCGCTCGCGCGAGATTGCCGTTCGGGTCTCGGTTGGGGCGACTCGCTGGCGCATCGTCCGCCAGCTCCTGATCGAAAGCGTGATGCTGGCCTTCGATCAGCGGTGTTCTCGGTCTGGTGCTGTCGATCGTCGGCATCAGGCTCTTCGATGCGGCGACGCAGGATGTCGGCAAGCCCTACTGGATTCAGTTCACGATGGATGGCACCGTGTTCGCGTTCCTGTTCGGCGTCTGCCTCGCCACGGGCGTCGTCTTCGGGCTGGCGCCCGCGCTGCACGTGTCGAAGACGGATGTCAATGAGATTCTGAACGAGGGCGGCCGTTCGGGGGCGGCCGGCGTCCGCGTTCGCCGGTGGACCGGCGCGCTCATCGTCGGGGAGCTCGCGCTGACGCTCGTGCTGCTGGCAGGCGCCGGGTTCATGATGCGCAACTTCCTCAACCTGTATCGCATGGATCTGGGCATCGACACCTCGCGGCTGGTGACGATGGCGCTGGCCTTGCCCGAGCGGAAGTATCCATCCTTCGAACAGCGGCTCGCTTTCTACCAGCGGCTGCAGGACCGGTTGCAGACGAACACGCGAATCGAGGCGGTCACGGTGACGAGCAACCTGCCTGCGCAGGGCGGCTTTCCCAGACGCCTCGCCATCGACGGCCGCCCGCTGCCCGGCGGCCAACAGCCGCCGCTCGTGACGATGCTGACGGTCGATCCGGCGTACTTCGACACGATCGGGCTGCCGGTCGTTCGTGGGCGGCGGTTCACTGTCGCCGATGGCACGCCCGGCCATGAGAGCGCCGTCATCAACAACCGGTTCGCCCAGATGCACTTCCCGAACGAGAATCCGATCGGGCGTCGCATCGTGGTGACGCTCGATCCCTCATTCGGGCCGCCGGCGGCAGCGGATATTCCGCTATCGATCGCGGCGACGATCGTCGGCGTCGTGCCCGACGTGCGGCAACGCGACCTGAACGCGGCCGAAACCGATCCGGTTGCGTATCTGCCTTATCGGGCCGATCCGAGAACGTTCATGATGCTGATGGCGCGCAGCGAAGGCGACCCGAACGCGGTGACGTCGCTCCTGCGCGAAGAGCTCCGTGCGATCGATCCCGATCTGCCGCTCTTCAACATCCGGACGATGGACGAGAATCTGGCACAACAGCGGTGGCCGTTTCGTATCTTCGGCAGCATGTTCGCGATATTCGCGTTTATCGCGCTCATGCTTTCGGCGATCGGCCTGTACGCGGTGACGGCGTATTCGGTGACGCAGCGGACTCGTGAGATCGGCGTGCGTACGGCGCTGGGTGCCGAATCGAGCCAGGTGATGTGGCTCTTCCTGCGGCGGTCGTTCTTCCACCTGGCCGTCGGGCTGACCATTGGGATCGCCGGAGCGTTTGGCGTCGGCAAGATCTTCGAAAGCTCCGAGCTGCTCGTTCAGACCACCGGCCGGGATCCGATCATCATCGCTGTCGATTGCCGCGATTCTAGCCGTCGTGGCTCTGGCCGCGAGCGTCTGGCCGGCTCGCGCGGCAACGCAACTCGATCCGTTGGTGCGCTTCGCCACGAACATTAGGCGCTTTTTCAAATGTACGTCAGTGTCCGGCTTTAGCCGGACCGGTACCCGCTCCGACCGAACGCACTTGGGTTGGCGTTGCTGCCGCGCGAATCCGAAGCTCCGGGGCCGGACGCGCGCTGCGATGCCGCGGACGGACCGCGCGACGCGAGGACACGCACTGCGCCATTCGTCCTCGCTCGATTCCCTCGGGCTTCTCGCGCGGTCAGGCGCCATCCGTCGGCCGCCTGCGCACGGCTTCGCGCCGCAGCAACGCCAACCCAACTGCTGCGACCCCGCTACACGATTCTGAAAGCGCTAGGCGACCGTTCCTCTTACATCCTGTGCGGGTCTTCCCGTCACTCCTCCAGCGCCGCCTCGATCTGGCGGCTGGCGGAGCGGAGAACCTCGAGGCGGGCAAAGCGCTTGCTGTTCGCCGGCACGAGATGCCAGGGTGCATGCTCCGTGTCCGTGAGGGCGAGGACATCGCCCACGGCGATCTCGTAGGCGCCGCGTTTTCTCCGGTTCCGCCAGTCCTCGGTATTCAGCTTGTGCCGCTTGTGGGGCGTGGCCTCACGCTCGCGGAAGCGCCGCAGCTGCTCGTCGTGCGACACATGCAGCCAGTACTTCAGGACGATGACGCCGTGCTCGATCAGTTGCTGCTCGAAACGGTTCAGTTCCCCGAACGCGCGCATCCATTCATCCTCGCGACAGAAACCCTCCACGCGCTCCACCAGCACCCGGCCATACCAGGACCTGTCAAAGATCGCGACGCGGCCGTCGCGCGGGATCTGGAGCCAGAAGCGCCATAGATAGTGAGCGTGCTTCTCTTCGTCAGTCGGCTTTGCCACCGAAATGACCCTGTATTCCCGCGGGTCAAGCGCACTCGTGAGCCGGCGAATGGCCCCGCCCTTGCCCGCGGCATCCCAGCCTTCGAAAACGAACACAATCGACCGGCCTGCCTCGAGGGCGGCGCGTACCGCGCGGTTCAACCGGCCGAGCCACTTCTCGCGCTGCGACTCATACGGCTTCTCCGACAGATCCTGGTCCAAGGGCAGGGCCCGCAAGCGCCGCACTCCGGAAGGACGCAGCGACCGCACTATACGCGGCGGCCCTAGGCGCCGGTTCAGCCGGGCCATTTTTTTCTGCTGTTGATTGAACTGGGCGAGCAACAACTCGCCAACCAGAAGGTCCCGCCGGCGCTCGTCCTCTGCGTCGATCACGGTCCAGCGGGCGCCCGGGCGGTCCGTCTGTTCCCGGATGCGCCTGGCGGTTTTACCGAGCCGGTCGTAGATCCGGTGGTGGTGCCAGTCCTCGTCGGTCACGCGCCAGGCGGTTTCGGAGTCGTCGCTCAAGGCCCTCAGCCGGCGGCCCTGGGCCTCTTTGGAGAGCTGCAGCCAGACCTTCACAATCAGCGTACCGCTGTCGGACAAAAGTTTTTCAAATTCGCGGATCCGGCCCGCCTCCTGGTCGAGTCGATCGCGCGTGTGCTTGCCGCGAGCCGCCTCCCGCAGTGTCTCGGTATACCAGGAGCCGGCATAGAGACCGATCCGGCCGATCGATGGCAGGCTGCGCCAGAAGCGCCACTGGTGCGGGTGCTCCCGCTCCTCGTCGGTCGGCGGAAGAAACGTGAAGGTCTCGAGGCCCCGCGGGTCGAGCCAGCTGGTGAGGGCGTGCAGGAGATGACCTCGTCCGGCGCCTTCCGGTCCGGCCAGCAGGAGCAGCACCTTGAAAGGCACGTTTTTCATGCCGACCTGCATGTGCAAGAGATTCTCGCGCAGCGCCTGCGTCCTGGCCTGGTACTCCCGCTTCGAGAGACGCTGTTTCCGGTGCTGCCTCGCCATGTGTCCTCAGAATTGGCGCGCGATGGACGGTTCAGAGCTTGCCGCCGCGGTTGACGCGCGATTCAATTCGGTCATCGAAGCTTAAAGCAGAATCACCCGCGGCTACTAGTCGCCCATCCATTCTTGAACTAGAAGCTGTCTCATAAATACGGAAGCCGCCTGAAACATCGGTATGATCGCCTCGGTACTCGACGGCATGGACAGCGGGTCAGCCCTTTATCGGGCGCAATTCTGGCGGCCCGTTGTGCCGAAGTCAGTGAATCAGAAGAGACCTTCCATGGATTTGCATATCACGAAGGTGTGGTTGCCTGGAGCAGCATCCTGTCTGTTGTTTTTCGGATTCTATTTCGTGCTCATTTGGTTGCCTTTTGACAAGAACAGATTCCAGTTCATGGCCATCCCATATCTGGTGCTGCCATTCGTCGGCGCCCTCGCCGCATATTGGTCCCGCCGAATGAAGGGTTCAGTCCTCGAGCGCATCTTGTCCGCACTGTTCCCTGTATTTGCGTTTGTCGCGCTATTTGCGGTGAGAATTGTGTATGGATTGTTCTTCGAGGGCGAACCTTATACTCTGCCGCATTTCCTGGCCGGTTTTTCCGTGACCCTCGTATTCATTGTTGTGGGTGGCCTATTGCTGGTACTTGGCGCATGGCCGTTCTGCCGCCCGCACCTCAGAGAACAGTTGCCCTGACAACCTGGCTGCATCAACGGGATGCAATGGGCCGTGCTCGAACCTAACATCCTGAACCGCTCGAGACCGCTCTCAGCCGGTTCGAGCGTCGATGTGTACGGCTGGCTCGCGCGCGATCGTTTGACAGAGCTAAACGGCGGGCGCGCGAAGCCGCGGCAGAGTCTCACTGCATTGTCTCGCTCGACAGCGCGCAGAGCGCTGCCGCTGAAGATCCCAACCTCCGCCAGTGCCTTGGCGATCTCCAGACTGCTGCCGCCGGGCGGAAAGTCGGTTCCGAACAACACCTGCGACGAAGTGACGAGCTCCAGCAGCGAAGCGAGTGCGCCACGGTTGGTGGCGCCCGCTGTGTCGTAGTAGAACTTCTTCGCTTCGTGGATGAACCCGTCGGGCATGCGATCGGCGGCGTTCCGCGACCCGCCGTCGATGCGTCCTGCCAGAAACGGCGCCGAGCCGCCCGCGTGGGACCAGATGAAACGGATGTTGGGGAAACGTGCGGCATCGCCGCTGAACGTCACGCCGATGATCGCGCGGGTCGTGTCGGTTCCGTATTCGATCGTCCCGGGCGCTACGCCGTAGCTCAGGTTTCTGCAGCAATTGGCGGCGGTCGGATGGACATGGACGACGGCCTTGCGCCGGTCGAGCTCCTCCATCACCGGCCTGTATGCGGGATTGCCCAACCAGGTGTCGCCGTAGCTGGTGAGCAGGGCGATGCCGTCGGCCTTGAGCGTGTCGCAGGCGTACTCGATCTCCTTCAACGTGTCATCGACGCCGGGTAGCGGCATGGCCGCGAACAAACCGAACCGTGTCGGATAGTCCTGCACCAGCTTCGCGCCGTACTCGTTGCACGCGCGGGCGAGGCGGCGCGTGACCGCCGCGTCGCCGAACCACAAACCCGGATTGGTGATGGACACCACTGCGGCGGCGACGCCCCCCCGGTCCATATCTTCAATTGACTTCGCGGGCGTCCAACTGGTGTTCGCGGGTTGCAGCAGCGGCCGGCCCTTGACCTCTGCGATCCATGCCGGCGGCGCGAAATGGTGATGGATGTCGATGCGCTGCGGCTTGGCGGTCGTCGCCTGCTGGGCAAAAGCAGCCAGCCGTTCGCCGGCTGTGGCTGCCAATCCCCAGCGACCCAAGAGCCGTGGTCAGGAAGCGTCGTCGATCAAGCGTGGTCAATCATCACCTTCCGATTCCCGTCGAATGATGCCGCCAGGTGAAGTGCCGGACGATCAACGGAAGCCGAACAGAGGCGGGAACAGGACAACCACCAGTGCCGCCCAGACGGCGTACACAGGCAGATAGGCGATCTGCCATCGCTCCAGTTCCGCGAACGAACCACGCTGACGCACGAAGCGCGCATAGAGCCACGCCGTCCACGCCAGGTTGACGAGCAGGATGAGATTCTCGCCAAGCGCCGCCACTCGATTGGGCGTGAAGCCAAACTCGGAGATGCGCTGAGCGATCGCCGTCAGCGCCACCGCATCGACCGCGAGCGCGCTGACGACGAGCAGCAGTTGCAGGCCGTCGAAGAAGTCGGGCGGCGCCTGCGGGTCGCGCGCGGAGGCGGCGTAGAGCACCAGCCCCACGACCACGGCCAGCAGCAGATCGAAGCCGATGAGCACCTCGCGCTTCACATTGATGGGGTTGCCCGTCCACGCCATCGTGACCAGAAAGGAAAGCAGCAGAATCGTGAACAGCGGGGTGAACAGCCTCGTCAGCACCGGCGCCATGTTCTCGATGACGCTCTGCTTCGCTTCTACCAGCCACGATCCGACGATGACGGCCCCCGCCGCCCCGCACGGGATCAGCCAGGGCCCGACGAACCACTCGGGATTCATGTCGATGGCGGAGAACAACATGAACGTAAAGGCGGTGACGACCCCTCCGCCGAGCGCGATGAGCACGTAGTAGATGAACAGCTCGCCCGAGAACCGCACGAAGTTCATGCGCCCGCCGTCGGCGAACCAGCGCCCTCGCGACGTACGCGAAGCCGACGGCCAGCCAGAGGGCGATAGGCAGATGCAGAGCGGTCAGCACCTGAGTGTCGCTGCCCCCGAGCCGTTCTGGATTTGGAAGGGGAAGACGTTGGCGAACACGGCCGCGGCCGCGAACGGCAGCGCGAGCCAGAGGCCGTTCATGGCATTCCACCCGCGCTTCCACATGAAATAGACAGCGAGCAGCGGAAAGACGAACAGGCTGGCGTTGCGAAAGTAGAACGCCGGCACTTCGTCCTGGGGGCTGAGCGGATGACCGAACAGCACCGGGACTTTGACGGCCAAGGCGGCGGCGACGGCAAGGCCCAGGACAACGAGCATCTCGGTGCGCGAGGTGTCCGCCGGCGCGTCAGCATCGGGCGACACGACCAGTTGCTTCCACAGCCGCTCGGAATGCGCGCGTGCGAACTCGCGCGACAGCGCATCGAGGCTGCCCATGCGCTTCACCGCGACCAGGAACGCCTCATCCCCTGACAGGCCGGCCTCGGTGAGCGCCGTCAACTGGTCGCGCAGATGGCCCTCGAGCTCTTCCACGTCGGGACCGTGAACGGCCTGGCGGCGGCGCAAGTACGCGCGCCACTGCGCGATTTGTTCCTCGAGCGGCTGATCGGTGAGCGTCGTCATACGGTGCAGGCCTGCATCCAGATGCCTCGCAGGGTACCGTCCACGGCTTTCCACTGCTGCCGGTGGGCGGCGAGCTGCGCCCGGCCTTCTTTCGTGATCCGGTAGTACTTGCGCCGGCGGCCGCTCTCGGACGCGGCCCACTTCGCCGCGACATGACCCTGGCGCTCGAGCCGGTGCAGCACGGGGTAGAGCATGCCGTCGGTCCACTGCAGGTGCCCGCCCGACAACTCGGCCACCCGCTTGATGATGGCGTAGCCGTAGCTGTCGCCCTCGGCCAGGATGGCGAGCACGAGCGGCGTGGCGGACGCGGCAACCAGGTCCTTGCTCAGGTCCATACGTAGAACCGTTATACATTGTGGTTCTATGTATGTCAACCGTGGAGGCCCTGCAGAGCCTCGCTCACCGAAATCTCACGCAACGCTCACGGGTCCATCAAGACACGGCGGGTTCCCCGGTGCGATGATTCCGCACGCCGTATGCTTCATCGATGGCATGTCACGTTCCTATGGCCGCACTTCATCAACCGGCGCGTGCTGGTCCCGCTCGTACTGCTGGGCGCTCTTGCGCTGGTCCTCGCCGGCAGGCGGCTGAACGCGACGAAGCTCGGCGGGCAGGAGCCCGCCGAACCGTTCCGCATCGCCGGCAACTTCTACTACGTCGGCGCGAACGACGTCTCGGCCTTCCTCATCACCGGGCCCGAGGGCCACGTCGTGCTCGACGGCGGCTATCCCACCACCGCGCCGATGATCATGGCGAGCATCGCGAAGCTCGGCTTCGACATCAAGGACGTCAAAGTGCTCCTGAACTCGGAGCCGCACCCCGACCACGGCGGCGGGCTGGCGGTGCTGCAGCAGGCGTCGGGTGCCAAGCTGTGGGCGAGCGAAGCGAGCGCCGACGCCCTCGCCTCCGGCGGCGACGACCCCGACATGGCTCCTGCCGTTGAGGGTTCTCTTCTGGCTCGGGTTCGTCGGCTACCCGGCCGCGCGTGTCGACCATCGTGTTCAAGGACGGCGACACGATCCGTGTCGGGCCGATCGCGCTCACCGCGCACGTCACCGGCGGCCACACGCGCGGCTGCACCTCGTGGTCGTTCCCCGTTCGCGACGGTGACCGCGTGCTGAACGTCGTGAGCGCCTGCGACCTGGGAGTGTTGGGAGGATGCGGTATCCAGAACAAGAGGCCGACATCGAGCGCAGCTTCCGTGTGCTGCGGAGCCTTCCCGCCGACATCTGGGTGACCTGCCATGCACGATCGTGGGGCAGGTATCGCAAGTTCGTCGCGAGCAAGACCGCGAAGATCGCGGTGGACCCGTTCATCGACCCCGACGGCTATCGCGCCTACATCGACGCCGCCGAGGCGGATTTCCGCAACGGGGTCGTTCATTAGCAGCGCACGATGGAACGACACGTTCGCGACATCTCGAAGACTCCTCGCGAGGCAGTGCGCGAACGCCTGCTTCGATCGGATCATGTACGGCCCGGTCGCGACAGCATCACCTGGACGATCAACCGCGAGATGATCGTGGTCGCCGGCTGGGGCCGTGCCATCCTGCTTCAGCTGGCACATCCGGCGGTTGCCGCCGGCGTGCACGACCACAGCTACTTCCGGGGCAGCCTTCTCTCCAGCTTCCGGCGCCTGCGCTCGTCGGTCGGCGCGATGCTGTCGCTCACGTTCGGCGATACGGAACAGATGATCGCGGCTGCTGCCGGCATCAACTCGATCCACAATCGAGTGCGCGGCCGCGTCCGTGACGGGGCGGGCGAACAGTACTCCGCTCACGATCCTGAACTGCAGCGGTGGGTGCATGCCACGCTGCTCGAGTCGATTCCGCTCACCTACGAGTTGCTCGTGCGGCCCCTGACCCTTCACGAGCGCGATCGCTACTGCTCGGAGGCGGCCATCATGGAGCCGCTGCTTGGGATGCCGGCCGGATGGCTGCCGCGAGACTCGGCGCAGCTCGCGACCTACATGCGCGAGATGCTGGCAGGCGGGAGGATCGTCGTCACCGACACCAGCCGGACGCTCGCACGAGCGGTGCTGTATCCGCCCCGGTGGCACGTGGCCTGGCCGGCATTCCGGGCGATGCAGCTCGTCACGATCGGATCGCTTCCGCCGGCGATCCGCCGGGCATACGGCTTCGACTGGAGCGCGCGCGACGTGCGGACGTTCGCGCGATGGACGGCTCTCGTTCGAACATCCCTGCGGCTGCTTCCACCGCTCGCACGCGAGTGGCCGATGGCAAGGAGATAGTTGCCTGTCGCTCTAACGTTGACAGACCGGACAGTAGAACGTTGACCGCCCGCCTTCGACGCGCCGCCGGATCGTGCCGCCGCAATCTGTCGTCAGACATCGTTCGCCCTCCCGCTCGTATACCAGGAACCGGGACGCACGATACGCGTCGTCGCGCGACGACTGGCGTGCGATCGCGCGCTCGAGTACCTGTTTGATCGCGGTCGCGAGGCGAAAGGCCGCCTCACGGGGCGCACCCGACGGCGTGGCGAGGGTCGACGCCCGTCGTCGCGGCGACAAGCCGGCCACGTGCAACGCCTCGCTCGCGTAGATGTTGCCGAGTCCAGCCACGACACGTTGATCCAGCAGCGCCGCCTTCAGTGATGTCTTCTTGCCCCGGCACGCGCGCGCCAGGCGTGCCGCGTCGAAGTCGGCCGATAGCGGTTCCGGCCCCAGACGGCTCAGCGCACGATGGCGCTCGAGATGCCCCGCAGGGACCAGATCCATCAGGCCAAACCGCCGCGGGTCGTTGAACACGACGACCCGTGCCGACGACATGTGAAAGATCACGTGATCGTGCGGATCCCGCGGCCCGGCCGCTGTTGCCCGCGCGATTCGCAGCGATCCCGACATGCCAAGGTGTATGAGCAGGGTCTCCCCCGACGACAGGAACGCGACCAGGTACTTCCCTCGCCTCGTCAGCTCGAGTACGGTCTGGCCGGCGAGCCGTTTGGCGAACCGCGCCGGAAACGGCGCGCGCAAGTCGGGCCGACGCACATCCACTGAAACGAAGCGCCTCCGGACCATCGCCGGCGCGATTCGCCGTCGAGTCGTCTCAACTTCGGGGAGTTCAGGCATCGCTCCAGCATAGTCTTCCGGGACGGAAATCGGGCGGCAGGCAGAGTTGGACGGGCAAAGCAGTGCCCGGCAAGTAGTGACTGTCGCGTTTATATACTGAATGAGATACAATCTGCCGCATGTCGGACAGACCACGGAGCGTCGATCACCTGTTGCCGTTGAAGCCCAAGGTCCTGCACATTCTGCTGGCGCTCGCCGATGGCCCGCGTCATGGGTACAGCATCATGCAGGAGGTCGCGGCCCGCACGGATGGACAGGTCCGCGTGTGGCCCGCCGCCATGTATGGCACCCTGCGCGAGCTCGAAGAGCTGGACTGGATCGCGGAGTCGGAGAAGCGGCCCAGCGATGATGACGAGCGGCGGCGATACTTTGCGCTGACGCCACTCGGAAAGCGCGTGCTCAGCGGCGAGGTCCGGCGCCTCGAAGCGATCGTGGATCTCGCCCGCGCGAGCCGGGCCCTGCGCCCTTGACGCGCATGAAGCCGGCATCGCGCATCGACAGCTGCTCTGGCTGCTTCGCGGCCGGGATCCTCAGGAGCAGCGAGCGATCAAGGAAGACGCGGAGCGGCTTCTGGACGAAGCCCGCGCGCGCGGCCGAGGTGCATTTGCGGCGACGTGGTTCGCGCTGCTGTGGGATCTCGTCATCGCCGGCACCGGGCACGACCTGGCACGGGCTCTTCGATCGCTGGTGCGCGCACCTGGATTTACAGTGACGGTGTCGCTGCTGCTCGGTCTGGGTGTGGCGGCCACGACGACGCTGTTCGCGCTGGTCAACGCCGTCATCCTGAAACCCCTGCCCTATGACAACCCGGAACAACTGGTCATGGTCTGGGAGTCGAACGTTCCGCGCGAGCGTCTGCGCGAGGGGCCCTCGCCCGGCAACGTAGAGGATTGGGTCGCACACAGCGATGCATTCGAGGCGCTCACCGCGTGGTGGACAGCCTCGGCGACGCTGCGTGGCCGCGATGGCAGTGCGCCGGTCACGGGTGTCCAGGTGACGAAAGGCTTCTTCGAGGTCTTCCGCCGCGCGCCCCTCCTCGGTCGCGACTTTCACGGACCAGGAATACCTCGGCAGGCCTTCGATCGCGTCCGGCCGGACTGGCGGCCAGGAGCCGGTCCTCGTGCTCGAGTCATCGTCTGTGGCAAAGCCTCGGCGCAGATCCGGCGCTGGTCGGAGGAACGGTCTTCGTTGAAGGCCGCAACTGGCGTGTGCTGGGCGTCATGCCTGCCGACTTTGCCGTTCCTGATGTTGATGCCGCCTTCTGGACTCCATGGGATATGCGCGAGGCCTATCGTGGCGCGCGCTTTCCCGACGGCCCGCCTCGGGATTTTCGATTCTTGCGCGTCGTCGGTCGGCTGAAACCCGGCCTCTCTCGTGAAGCCGCGACGGACAGGATGGAAATCCTCGCGGCCCGCATCGCCGCCGATCATCCGCGTACGAATGCCGACTGGAGCGTTCAGTTGGTGCCGCTGAGAGAAGAGTTGGGACGCTCGAGCCGCACCGGGCTGCTGCTCGTCTTCGGCGCGATGTTTTGTCTGCTCTTGCTCGTCTGCGCGAACGTGGCGAGTCTCGCGATTGCGCGTCGCGCGGCGCGTGCGCGGGAGATCGCGATTCGATTCGCGATCGGCGCCGGCCGGACCCACATCGTACGAGCGCATCTGGCGGAGACCGCACTCTGCGCCGTGCTCACCGCGCTGGTGGCCATCGTTCTCACGACAGGATCGTTGGGCGCCGCGATTGCGTTCGCTCCGGCGGATATCCCTCGGCTGCACGAAGTCGAGCGTGGATGCCCGCGTCGTGTCGTTTGCGATGGCCCTCGCACTGCTGGTCACCATCATCGGCGTGCTGCTTCCCGGCCTTCGAGGCAGTTCCACGACGATCGCGCCCGCTCTGAAGGACGGCGCGCCGGTCTCGGTACAGCAGGCGAGCCGCGTGCGACGCGCGCTCGTGGCCGCTGAGATCGGCGTCACGGTCGTGCTCCTCGTCGGCGCCGGACTGCTGGCCCGTAGTTTCGCGGGCCTGCAGCGCGTCGATCCGGGCTTCGACATTCAGAACCTGCTCGTGTTGCGAATCGCGCCCGATGTCACGAGGTACCAAAGGAACGAGCAGAGGAACGACTACTACGGCCGGGTGCTGAACTCCATCCGCGAGGTGCCCGGCGTCGCGTCGGTCGCCGCGGTCACGTTCCTGCCGATGAGCACGATCGGCTCAGGACTTCTATCGGCCGTATTGGCTGGAGGGCGCCCGTCCCGACGGGTACGCCGTGACACAGGCGAACGTTCGCATGGCGACGCCCGGCTACTTCACCACGCTTGGACTCCCGCTCGTGTCGGGCCGCGAGTTCTCGGCTCAGGACGACCTGGATGCGCCGCGCGTCATCATCATCAACGAAAGCCTGGCGCGAAGCGCCTGGAAGGATCAGGATCCCGTGGGCCGCACGCTCATACTCGACTACCAGAACGGTCCGTCTCCGCGCCAGGTCGTCGGCGTCGTGCGCGATGCGAGGTACCGCGGCCCTCGCAGCAATCCGGCGCCGGAGATCTTCATCCCGCACGCGCAGAACCCCTATCTGGTCATGAACGTGGTGATGCGAACGAAGATCGACCCGGACGCGCTGGCCCAGACGGCACGCGCTCAGGCGTTGAAGGTGGACCCCGATCAACCGGTGCACTCCGTGACGACGATGGAGCGGCTGCTGGACGACACGATGCAGCAGGATCGATTCGCGATGCTGTTCGTGGCGTTGTTTGCCGCGGCGGGTCTGGTGACCGCCACGACCGGCGTGTATGCGTTGCTGGCGTATACGGTCGCTCAGCGGAAACGCGAGATCGCGGTCCGCATGGCTATCGGGGCGTCATCGTCTTCGGTGGCACGGCTGGTCGTGATGGAGTCGTTGATGCTCGCCCTGGTGGGTTGTGTCGCCGGCGCTCTCGGCCTGGTAGCGGTGAGCGGGCTGGCGCGATCCATCCTCTTTGGCATCGCGCCTCACGATCCGCTGACGCTGGCGACGACGGTGGCCGTTCTCCTCGCCGCGGTGCTGGCGGCGAGCTGGCTTCCGGCGCGACGAGCGGCGAGAATCAATCCGGTCTCGGCGATGCGAATCTGAGGGTTGGCTTCAACGCCCAGCCAATGCCAATGCCATCGTGGCCCAGTTCGTGGCGGCGGCGGCGATGAACTGATCCTTCCCGTGCGGGAACTCGCTGTCGAAATGCGGCTGGATGGGCACGGCGCGGCTGCGCACGTACCACGAGCCGTCCGCGAGTTGTGTGTTGAGCAGGAATCGAACCGCCTTTTCTGAGACGGGATTACCTGGCTTCAAGGCTCCGGACTCCGAGAGCGCGGTCAAGGCCTGACCGGTGGCATAGGCGTCGCTCTCCAGCGTGGCCAACTGACTCCAGCCGCCGTCGGCGCGTTGCAGCGCGATCAAGGCGCGCGCGGCGTTCTGGATCGTCACCGGGCTGGCAGCCGCCCAATGGAGACCCAGAAGCTGGAAGACGTGATCCTCGGTGGTCTTCGGTCGAGCATGCGCCAGCCACGCGCCGCCGCGTTCGATCGCGCGTCCGTATTCGCCTTTTTGCGGCACCGGCGCGTACGCTCTGCAGCGCGCGAATGGCGAGTGCCGTCGCCTGGAAATCGCTCGATTCGATCGGCGGACGATGCGTCGCGATGTGCCAGCCGCCGTCGGCGAACTGACGCCGCTTCACGAAGCGCGCCAGCGCGTCGGTGGCCGGAGTGGGGGCATACGGCGCTGCGGCAAGGCCGGCAAGGATGTAGGTCGCCGTGTCGACGCCGCCCGGGATCGAGATGTCCTGCAGTTCGCGCTCGCGCCAGCTCTCGAGATACACACCCATCCTGGTCGCCTGCGCGCGCAGGCTCGTCTCGTCCACACCGAAGCGCCGCTTCCGCGCCGCCGCGGCGGTCATCTGGAACAGGCTGTTGTTGTGGCACGAGATGCATCCCGCTGTCTTGAGAAACACCTCGTCCGCGCGCTGCAGCAGCGGCAGGCTCGCCTCGATCGCGCCGCGTACGGATCGCGGCGCCGCAGGTTTCTTCAGATCGAGCAAGGGAGGCGGGCCTGGTGTGACGCCGGCCGGTCGCAGCGCCATCGTCACAGGGGTTTCGCCATGCCGTGACGCGAGCTCGAACGCCTGCTCGTCGCGCACGCCACGATCGAGCAGGGTGGTAATGCCTTCGAGCGTCGCATGCTCTGATGCCGCGCCGGCACGGAGAGCGGCCGCTGTCGGCTCCGCACCGCGCTCGAGCAGCATGCGCATGCTCTTCGAGTCTCCGTGGCGCGCGACAAGCTCCAACGCGCGCGTCAGCGCCGGACGTCCAGCGGATGGAAGCAGGAGCTCGACGCAATCGACGCAGCCGGAGCGTATCGCGAGATCGTTCGGCAGCGTCGCGGTGTCCGCTCCGTGTTCGAAGAGCAGACGCATAACCGGCGCGTCGCCTGCCGCAGCGGCCTGGTTCAGCACCGCCTGGCCCTTGAGCGTCGCGCCGCGGTCGAGGAGCGCTTTCACGATGTCGCCGGCTCCATAGCGTCCAGCCGCTACCAGCAGAGGCGTGCGGCCGTCGACAGAGCGCGCGTTTGGATCGGCCCCGCGCTCGAGCAGCAGTTGCACGATCTCGAGATCGTCCACGCCCCACAGCAGCGCGGTGGCGCCAGCATCGTTGCGTGTGTTCGGGTCGGCCCCCATGTCGAGCAGCAGCCGCACGGACGCCGCGTCTCCGTAGAGCGCGGCGTACATCAACGGTGCAATGCCACCAGATCCCGCAGTCCGAGCCGCCTGGCGGTTGTCCTTCACCAGCCGCTCGACGCGTCGGCGATCGCCGCGCCGGATTGCATCCAGCACCTGCGTCGCCAGAGGATCCTGCGGTGGTGAGGGTGTTTCGCCTGCGAGCTCGTCGGGCCACTCGGCTCCCTGATCGATCCAGACCTTGAGCGTGTGGATCTCCACCGGTTCCAGTGCGCCGGTCGGCGGCATCTGCAGTCCCGCCGCGCTGCCGGCCACGCGCAGATAGAGCCGGCTCGCCGCGCTGTCGCCGGGCACAATGCGTGCGCCGTTGGCGCCGACACGATTCGGCATCGAGTCGCGGCGGCGATCGAGACGGAAGTTACCGTTCTGCAGCGCGGGTCCGTGACAGCCGTAACAGTTCGTGCGAAGGAGTGGTTGCACGTCGCGTGCGAAGTCGACCCGCTCGGGTGACTGGGCGGACACTCCGCCGGACAGACCGGCAGTGACGCCCGCAATCAGGACGGCGACCAGCCCGTGGAGTGTCGTTTTCATCGGCGTAATCTCGCGCTGCCAGCCATTGTTCAAACCGGTGGCGTTGAGGATAGCCGAGATAACGGCGGGCCGTGTAACACTTCGCCGGGTCGTGACACTTCCACTCAGACGCACGGAAAGGGACGGCGTCAGGAGGTGTCCGAATGGCCAAGATCGACGAAATTGCGCCGGATTTGTATCGAGTGTCCGTTTATGCCCCGCAGTTCGACCTGCAGTTCAATCATTTCCTCATCAAGGACGACGAGCCGCTGCTCTTCCACACCGGCATGCGGCGGATGTTCCCGGAAGTCCGCGACGCCATCGCACGGCTGATCGACCCGGCGACCCTGCGCTGGATCAGCTGGAGCCATTTCGAGGTGGACGAGTGCGGCGCCCTCAACGAGTGGCTCGCGGTCGCGCCTCGTGCGGAGGCGATCTGCAGCCAGGTGGGCGCAGCCGTCAACATCTCGGACTTCGCCGATCGCCCGCCGCGCGGCCTCACAAAGGACGACGTGATCGAGACGGGCCGGCACAGGTACCGGTACGTACCGACGCCGCACCTGCCGCACGGCTGGGATGCCGGCGTGCTGTTCGAAGAGAAATCGAGCGTGCTCCTCTGCTCCGACCTGTTCCATCAGCTCGGCGATGTCGAACCGGTCACGTCGGCGGACGTGCTGGGACGGTGGGATGCCGCCGTTGCGGCTTACCAGGCACATCCGGTGTTGATGGATTACGTGCCGCTGACGCCCGCCACGCGACGGCGCCTGAATGAGCTCGCCGATCTGCAGCCGCGCGTGCTCGCGGCCATGCACGGATCGACGTTCGTGGGCGACGGCGGCGCCGCGCTGCGCTCGGCCGCCGACATGCTGCAACGCCGGCTCGGTGTGGCGCCGCTTGACGCACAGTACGTCGCTTGAGTACCGTCCGGCTGATGCCGGAGAAGCACGCAACGCTCGAGGCCGTCAGCGACGAAGCGCTCGCGCGCCGAATCGCCGGCGGCCCGCCGGGATCGACCGATGCCGAGGAGACCGAGCTGTATCGCCGCTTTGCACCGCGAGTGCGGTTGTACGGCCGCCGCCATCTGCAGGACGCTGCGGCCGCCGACGACCTCGCACAGGAGGTTCTGCTGCTCACGATCGAGCGTCTGCACGCCGGTGAAGTGCGCCGGCCCGAGGAAATTGCCTCGTTCATCCTGGGAACCAGCCGGATGATGGCTCAAGGCGAACGACGGGTCTCGCGGCGTCGGGAAGCGCTCGCCGCGCGATTCATGGACACCACCGTGGAGGTCGCGCCGTTGTCCATTGCCTCACTCGACGCCGATCGCGTGGCGGCCTGCCTGAGCGCGCTCGTCGAGCGCGATCGGCTTGTCGTGCTGCTGACGTTCTATGCGGACCGTGAAGCGCCTCGAATCGCGGAGGATCTTGGCGTGTCGCCGGGCGCGGTCCGCGCGATCCGGCATCGAGCGATGGCACGCCTTCGCGATTGCGTGCTGGGAGGCGCGAGATCATGAACCCTCCAGGATGTGAGCGGATCGGGCTCGCCGAGCTGATTGATTACGCCGCCCGCGAGCCAGAGGAGACCGAGGCGGCAGCCTTCGAGGAACACCTCTTCTCGTGTGCCGATTGCGGTGCGCGCGCGGCGGAGTTCGACGCGCTCGTGCGGGCGATCGGACCGGCAATCCGATCCGGGAAGGTTGGCGGGTTCGTGACCGACGACGTCCTGAATCAGCTGGCGCGCGAGGGCATACGCGTGCGGACGTTCACGCTGTCGCCGGGCGCCGTCGTACCGTGCGCCGTCTGGGAAGACGATGAGCTGATCGCGATGCGGATGCGTGCCGACCTTGGCGGCGCCAGCGAGTTCACGATGTCACAGCGCGTGGCGGGCACGGAGGTGCTCCGCGCGACGGGACAGGCCGCCGCCAGCTCTCATGGCGAGCTCATTTACACCTTGTCCGCCTCCTGGGTCCGTCAGCTCGCGGCCGTGGATATAGAGGTGCTCCTCAGCGCGCATGAAGGCGGTGAAGAGCGCCCGATCGGCAGCTACACGCTCGTTCATGGCGGGTCCTTTCATCGGTAGCTGTTCCAGAAAATCGACGCCGTCCGCGGTGATCGTCAGTTGGGCACAATCGTCGCGCTGGATGAGCTTCTTCTGTGCGAGATACCAGACCGTAAACTCGAGATGCTCCCGTGGGCGGCCAATCAGCTGCTCGAGCTCGGCGGGCGCGATCCCCGAACTTCCCGGTTCCTGTCGCCGCTTGGCATGAAGCGCCTCCAGTACGGTGAGGCGCGTGATCTGTTCGAACTCGAAGTCGTCTTCTGCCCTCTGGCCCGTTGAAATCAGCCGCCAGCGATTCTGCTTCTGCTGTTGGAGCCAGATGTCGTATTTGGCCCTCTTCTCAGGATCTGAAAGCGTCAGATACGCCTCGTGGATCGCGCGGAATCGGTTGGTGTCGCCTGTGTCCTGATTGTCGGGGTGAAAGCGCTGCGCGAGCAGACGGTAGATCCGATGAATCATCTCCGGCTCAGCGATAGGGCTGGCTTGCAGCACTTCGTAAAAATCGACGGCCTTGTCCTGGTCTTCCATTCCCATGGCTGTTATCGGCAGATTCCCAGCCGATTTTATCAGGAGCTCCTTGGCGCAAGCGTGCTGCTCGACGCCCGCACGGCGGAGCAAACCGGCGCCATCGACCTCCTGCTCGGCGACAGCTTCGTCACGGTCTCAGGTGGCCGCGGAGCGCCTGACATCGATCATTTTGCGATCGGACTTAATCCATGGCCGGGCGCCGAGCGCGCCCTCGACATGGTGCAAAAGCGCTTTCCGACGAGCGAGGCCAGAGCCAACCAGAATCAGTTCTCGAAAGCCGCGGAAGTCAGAAGCGTGATGTTGAAGGATCCTAACGGGATCGGCGTCCAGTTGGGCAGTGTGAAATACCAGCTCTGAGCAGTGGGCTACGACAGCCCGGCGTTCACGCCAGCCCATCCGCGACATACAGACTGCTCAAATCGCCGCGCGCACAGCTCATACCGTACACGGAAGAACCATGGCGGCGCCGGTATTGGAGCACGAACGGCTGAGAAACAGGTTTCACTCCATGGTGGGTGGATGTATTATCTGGCACTTCTGCCGGCCCATCCGTAACATCGAAAAGAGGAATTCAATCATGACTACGACAAGCGTCAACAACGGAGTGAATGTCCAGGCGCTGCTTGATGCGCGAGAAGCATTGAAGGGCGCACCGGAGGCGACGAAATTCACGTGGCGGGCGTCCTGCAAGTGGCAGAACGGCACGCACAGCAAGACGAAAGTCCAGAGCTTCTTCGGGCTCGGGCAGGAACAAAGTCACAAGACCGAGAGTACGCTCGGTGCGGACCATCCGGAGATCTTCGCCTCGGAGGATCACGCGATCACCCCGATCGAGTACGTGCTGGTCGGTCTCGCGAGCTGCCTGACTGCCGGTGTGGCGGCGGTCGCGCAGAATCGCGGCATTCAGCTGCGCTCGGTCGAATCGAACCTCGAAGGCAAGATGGACATCCGCGGCATCCTCGGCATGGATAGCGACGTGCGGAACGGCTACGACGACATCAAGGTCACGTTCAAGATTGACGCGGACGCGTCGAAGGACGAGATCGAGGCCATCGTCGCGCAGTCGCAGAAGCGCTCGGCCGTGTACGACGTCATCACCAATCCGGTGAACGTTACCGTCGAAGTTGAAGTAGCGGCATGCATTATCCACGGCGCCACCCGTAAACGGAGCGGGACCATCGAACAGGTCACCACGGTCGTCATCGGGGCCGGGCATATGGGTCTTGCGGCGAGCCGATGTCTCACTGCACGCTCCATCGATCACGTGGTGCTCGAGCGCGGGGAAATTGCCAACTCGTGGCGGCGCGAGCGCTGGGACTCACTGCGGCTTCTGACGCCCAACTGGCAGAGCCGGCTGCCCGGGTATCAGTACGACGGCGCGGACCCGGACGGCTACATGACGATGCGCGAGGTGATCGACTTCATCTCGCGCTTTGCCGTGTTCTCCGGTGTGCCGGTGCGCACGCACACCACCGTCACCTGCGTGAAGCGAAACGACGCAGGATACGACGTCGCGACGACCAACGGGAACCTTCGCTGCCGCACCCTGATACTGGCGAGCGGCGCCTGCAATGTTCCGAGCGTGCCGGCGCTCAGCCAGGCCGTGCCGCAATCGATCCAGTGCTTCACGCCATTCAGCTATCGCAACCCGAGTGACTTGCCGGAAGGCGGCGTGCTGGTGGTCGGCGCATCGGCCACCGGCGTCCAACTCGCCGATGAAATCGTTCGTTCCGGCCGGCCGGTCACGCTCTCCGTCGGCGAGCACGTGAGGCTGCCGCGGACGTATCGGGGCCGCGACGTGCTCTGGTGGATGGATGCGTCGGGCGTGTGGGACCAGCGATACAACGAAATCGACGACGTGACACGTGTTCGCCGCCTCCCCTCACCGCAACTGATTGGTACGCCCGAGCGCACGACGCTGGATCTCAACGCGCTCAGTGCAGCCGGCGTCGAGCTTGTGGGGCGTCTCGCTGCCGTGCGAGACGGACAGGCATTGTTCTCGGGGGGATTGCGGAATCAGTTTGCGCTGGCAGACCTGAAGATGAACCGGTTGCTCGGCACGTTCGACGAGTGGGCCCGGAGCCACGCGCGCGAGGCCGAGGTCGGTCCTCCGGAACGCTTCGAACCGACACGCGCGCCGGCGTCGTCACGGTTGAAGCTCGATCTGCGGAATGGAGAGATCCGTTCGATTGTCTGGGCGACGGGATTCCGGCCTGACTACAGCTGGCTGGACGTGCCAGTGATTGATGACAAAGGACACTTGCGGCACGACGGAGGCGTCGTCGATGCGCCAGGCCTGTATGCCCTTGGACTGCCGGTCCTTCGACGCCGCAAGTCGACGTTCATCTATGGTGCCGGGGACGACGCGCGTGAGCTCGTCGATCACCTTGCCAGCTATCTGGCTACGCCGGTGAAAGGACGAAGTTAGTCACCTCGAGGGATTCTTTCTTCATTTCCTCGCTCAGTGCACGATGGAGCTGCTGAACCTTTGGCAGGTCCCACTCGAAGGACGCGATGGCATCGGTCACTTCGAAGTGCTCCACCGCCAGCTTGTCGCGAGCACTCTGATAGCCGGCGAGCGCGGTCTCCGTGCCTGCGGCTGCCGCTTGCGCGAGGAGTTCCGCGTCGATGAGCGCGTCGGTGATTCCGTGGGCCGTCAGCGGATCCTTGAAGTAGCCGGCATCGCCAACGAGCGCCCAGCCCGGTCCGAACGATTGTCGAAAGAACCCCACCTCTCCCGCAAACGCGCGGTACTTCTCAACCTGTTCCGACCGTTCCACGATTGCCGCCAGGTCGGACCCGCATTCCCTCAAAACGTGTCGGTATCCGGCGTCCGTCCCGCGCCGCAGCGTTTCGTGGAAACGGCTCTGGGGAACCGAGGCAAATATGCAAGTGGCCCCACCATTGGTCGGGATCGCGCCGGCGCTCACACCCGGGCGGTAGTACCAGTGGTATCCATCGAACCCCGTGTCTGACCAGTAGCTGAAGATCACGCCGGTCGCATGACGGCCCGTTCGATAGCATCCCGCGCCGACCAGACGAGCGACCGTGGACCGAACACCATCGGCTCCGATCACGAGTTCAGCCGACACCTGGCGCTCCCGCCCACGACCATCCCTGAGGCGTACACCGCAGATGCGACCGTTGTCCGCGCGGACGAGGTCGACAAGATGCGTTTCGAACGCGACCTCGGCACCGGCTCTTCGCGCGGCATCGACCAGCACCCGGTCGATGACCGTACGTCGAGGCGCGTAGAGACCATCAATGTCGTTCTTCGGTTTGATCTGCACCTCGACGACTTCGTCGCCATAGTGAAACGACGTCGATCGGATGACCGGCGTGCCTGCCGCTCTGATTCCGTCCAGAACGCCCCAGCGAGAGAGTTGAACAACGCCGGCCCGCATGAGGGCGTGGGTCGAGACGGTATCGCTCCCGTATCGACCACGGTCGATAGCGAGCACGCGAAGGCCTCGTCTCGCGAGGAGCATCGCGGTCGCCGCGCCGGCGCAACGGGCTCCGACGATGACGACGTCATAGTCGGGGGATGAAGCGGAACCGGTTGTCATGTCGTGTGCCGGAGCCGTTATCAGCCAGCGAGGGGGATAACATAGCATGATGAGCAGCGACATCGATCACGTCTGGCCTGGTGGCATCCCACGCGTGGGGCAGATCGCGGAGCGCTCGCGCACGGTGCACGTGAAGGATATCGAACGCTTCACCGAGATCAGCGGAGACAGGAATCCACTCCATTACGATGAGGCAGTGGCGAAGGCGAGCCGTTTCGGCGAGATCGTCGTGCAGGGTGGTGTGACGAGCGCAATCCTCAACGCTCTTGTGGCCGAGGACCTCCCGGGGCCAGGCACTGTATTCCTTCAGGTGAACTGGAGCTTCAAAGCGCCGGTCCGGCCCGGTGACACCATTACCGGCCGCGCCGAGGTCCTGCAGGTGCGAACCGATAAACCCATCACGACGCTCAAGACCAGCGTCGTCAGAGGCGACGGGACCCTCGTCCTCGATGGTGACGCCGTGTGCTATACGATGCCGATCGCGAGAAGCAGGAACCGGTAGCGCATCGGCCATGATCAGCTGGGACGCACCGCCGCAGCCCGCAGGCAGGAGCCGGTGGCGATTTCTTCCGCCGTCGGACTGGCCCGAAGAGGACCTCCTTGTCATCGGCGCCGATCTCGAACCGGCCACGGTGATCGATGTGTACAGGCGCGGCGTGTTCCCGATGGGAGCTCCTGAACGCCCCGACCTTCTCAGCTGGTGGTCTCCCGATCCGCGGGGCATTCTGCCGCTCGACGGCTTGCGTGTCACACGCTCGATGCGGCGCAGCGCGAAGCGTTTCGATCTACGCGTGAACACCTGTTTCACGCGCGTGATGCGCGCCTGCGCCGACCCCTCGCGCGGGGACGGGTGGATCACCCCGGCGTTCATCGACGTGTACGCGCGGCTGCACGAGCTCGGGTGGGCCCACAGCATCGAGGTGTTCGACCGCAGCGGCGAGCTCGCGGGCGGCCTGTATGGTCTAAGGATCGAAGGACTCTTCGCGGGCGAGTCGATGTTTCACTTCGCGCGCGATGCGTCGAAGGTCGCGGTGATGGCCACGGTCGATCTGATGCGGGCAAGCGGGATGACGCTGTTCGACGTGCAGTGGAGCAGCAATCACCTCGCATCACTGGGCGTCGTCAATATCCCGCGAAGCGTGTATCTCTCCCGCCTGGCGGATGCGGTGAGCATCGCCGTGCCCGACTGACGGAGGCGCCACCAACCGGCGCCGTTGGTATAATTGCTTCGAACGAAGCCCCCCGCCCTGCATTTCTTTCCAAGGAACGTCTTCAAATGATCGCGATTACCTGGCAGTTCGAAGTCAAGAAAGGACGCGAAGCCGAATTCGAGGACATGTACGGCGTCGACGGAGAATGGACCGCGATGAACCGCCACACACGATCCTATTCTTGGCAGTTCGTTTCTTCGCGATCAGAGCCGCACGTCACGGTACTTCCTCATCGAATACTGGAGCGAGATGCTCGTCTACGAGCAGCACCGCGGCTCCCGGTCTGCGGCCATCGCGTCTCTCGAAGAGCGGAGCGCCGCGCTGGTCGACAAGGTGGAGCCGATGGGAATTTTTACGGCCTCAATGTGCCCGATCGCACCGGGCCGACCTGGTCACAGCGGCGATAGACGCACGTGGGATACACTCAGCGGCGCCGCAAACACGGAGGATGACATGCGCATGAGTATCGCCCCGAGCCTCGTTCTGTGCTTCTCGATGATCATGGTGGCCGACGCCTCTGCGCAGCTCACCGCTGCCGAAGATGGCCCCATCGTGTACGGCCATCATCACGTGAACACCACGAACGTCGACGCTCAGAAGAGATTTTTCGTCGATACCCTGGGAGGAGTGGCGATCAAGGTCGGGACGAACAACCTCGAGATCGTGAAGTTTCCCAACGTGCTGATATTTTTCCTTAACGGTTCAGGCAGCACCGGGCGGCACGCGGGGAACCGTCGTGAATCACATCGGATTCGGGGTGCCGAACCTCCGGTCAACGGTCGACAAGTTGAAGGCCGGCGGCTACACCATGATCACGAGCACGGAAGCGCCGCCGGATCGCCAGGTGAAGGACGACATCGCCGGTCCGCCGCCTGCTGGAGGCTCGTCGATCGCGTTCGTGCAGGCTCCCGACGACATCAAGGTCGAATTCGTCGAAGTACCGGCGCAGACGATGCCGATCGCGCTTCACCACGTGCACTTCTTCAATTCGGCGAACACCGAGATGCAGGCGTGGTATGTCAAAACCTTTGGCGCCACGCCGCGGGCTGGTGGAGCATTTCCCTCGGCGCTGCTGCCAGGCGTGGCGCTGAACTTCTCGGCGTCGCCGGCACCCGTGGTGGGTTCGCAGGGCAGAGCGGTCGATCACGTCGGATTCGAGGTGAAGAACCTCGCGGAGTTCACGAAAACGCTGGAGGCGAACGGCGTCAAGCTGACCACGCCCTATCGCAGTGCGGTGCCGGCGCTCGGCATCGCGATCGCCTTTTTCACCGATCCGTGGGGCACGTACGTCGAATTGACGGAAGGTCTCGACAAGATTCAATAAGCAAGCGAGCGAGTCCGATCGATCCCCGCAGCGGAGCCGGTCGGGCGAATGCGGGGATGCGAAAGCGTTTGCGATACGCCCCCGGCGAGAGACCGGTGGTGCGCTTGAACAGGCGACGGAAAAACGCCGGATCCTCGTAGCCGACCCGCCAGCTGATCTCGTCGACCGCCTCGTCGGTCCGTTCGAGCCGCCGTTTCGCGTCCTCCACACGCAGGCGCTGAACGTAGACGATGGGCGTCAGGCCGGTTGCACTGGCGAAGCGGCGCTTGAACGTGCGTTCGGCCAGCCCGCAGTGCTTGATCATCTCCTCCACAGGGTTGGCGACCGAGAAGTGCTCGCTCAACCACTGCTGCGCACCGAGAATCTCGGCGTCGCCGTGATCGCCCGGCCTTGGAACACGATATACGGCGTCAGGCCGTCGTGATGCCACTGCAGCGCAAACCTGCGGGCCACGTCCTGCGCGGCGGTCGCGCCGGCATAGCGCGCGATCAAGTGCAGCACCATGTCGTGCCAGCTCGAGTACGCGCCAGAGCTGACGAGTTCCTCCCTCACCCCAGCGATCATCAACACCTGTTCCGGGTGAATCCGCACGCTCGGATAGTCGCTGGTAAACGAGTGGGCGTAGTCGAAGTGCACGGTGGCATCTTTGCCGTCGAACTGCCTGGTTTCCGCGAGGAGAAAGATGCCCGAGCAGGCCGAACAGAGCAGCGCGCCTCGCTCGTGCATACGACGAAGCCAGTCGATCAGACGCGGATAGCGGCCTTTCGCCCATCCCCCGGGCTGAAGCACCACGGATGGCGCGATGACGATGTCGCTCGAGTCAATAGAGTCGATCGAGCGCTGAACGACGATCGGAACGCCGCTCGCCACACTGATGGATCCAGCGGCTTCGCCCACGATCTCGGCCTTGAATGACGCTGCGCCGGCCAGTGAAGGCTGTAGCAACGCAACCGCGTTCATCACGTCGAAGACACCCAGCAGCGTAGAAGCCGTCGCCTCGGGCATCGCAACGAGGCTGACGTGGCGGGGAGGTCCCCCAGGCTGATGA
>CAWKMQ010000037.1:0-36369 GCA_963850725.1 Vicinamibacterales bacterium | reverse complement strand
AGGACTGCGTGTAGATCCCGAACGGCCTGAACCCACGGTAGGCCGAGACCGACCAGTCCACGCGCCCCGACGTGACGTTGACGCGGGCGCCCCCCTGCGCATTCGCCGCGGTCGCCGCCGGCTCGTTCCGCACGAACACCGGCGCCGGGCACCCGACCGCCAGGCAGGTGACCGCGCCGGGTTCGATGTTGAACGGCGACGAGCGCTCGTCGAGGCGATCGAAGCGGCCCGCGGCGGAAGATCGGGACGTAGACGCCTTCGAACGACACCCTGTCGCCGGCGAAGACACGCGCGCGGACGAGCGGCACCGCCAGCCGCGCCTCGCTCCGCCCCTCGAAGAAGAACCGCGAGACGTCGATCGGATTGATCACGTCGGTCGGCTGCAGCTCGTCGAGGCGGCCCCACACCACGCGCCCCAGGCCGGCCGTCAGATCGAACCGCTTCGTGCGAAACGCGACGTTCAGCTCCTGCGGCTCCGACGATCGCGTCGGTGACGCGCCCGCCTCGATCCGCGAGCAGCCCCTCGACAAAACCCGACGCCGTCAGGCGCAGGTGCTGACCGGCGTCGATCTTCCCCTCCACGAATCCGCGCGCCCGCAGCTCCGTCGCGTCACGGTTCGGCAGGTGATCGACAAACACCGACACGTAGCCCGTGGGCGGCGCCGTCTGCGCGGGCACCGGCTGGCATCCTGTCACGGCCACGCCACGAGCCACAAAGACCACAAAGGCCACGAAGACCACAAGAGAACTCTTCAAATCTGCTCTTTGTGACCATTCGTGACCTTCGTGGGCATCGTAATCGCCATCGGACTCGACCTCGTGTTGTGAAGCCGTGGGCCGTTCACGCAGCCACGGGTTTGCGCCGGCGCGGCGCAGCGCCTCGGCGCTGAACAGCCGCGGCAGCAGCTTGATCGTCGCCGGCAGGATGAACACCTCCGCCAGGAACGCGACCACCATCGTCAGCGCCAGCAGCCCGCCGAACCAGGCGGTCGGCTTGTACTCCGAGAGCAGCAGCACGCCGAAGGCGAGACTGTTGATCACGGCGGTGGTCAGCGACGCGCGCCCCTCGTGGACGGTGGCGATCTCGATCGCCTCGTCGGTGCCGGCGCCGGCCGCGACCTCGCGCCGGTAGCGATTGATGAAATGAATCGTATCGTCGTCCACGATGCCGAGCGCGACGCTGGCGACCATCACGGTGGCGATGTTCATCGAGATGCCGAGGAAGCCCATCACGCCCAGCACCGCCAGCACCGGCAGCAGGTTCGGGCGCGATGGTCAGGAAGCCGAACCTGAGCGATCGGAAGATGACGAAGATCACGGCGAAGACGGTGACGAACGCCGTGCCGAAGCTGCTGATCTGCGACGCGACGAGGTAGTGGTCCAGCGTGCTGAACAGCGCGCCCGGATCCGGTGGTCGTCGCGGTGATTCCGGTGCCCTTGAAGATCTCGGCCGCGAGCGCGTCGCTCCGCTCGATCATGCTCGAGCACGCCAGTAGGAGTCCATCGACCTGAGCTTCACGTCGATCTGCGCGCGTCGAGTAGTCGCTCGCCACCACCCGCTCGAGCTCGCGCCGCCCCTCGGCCGCCGAGCGTGAAGACGAACAGCTCCTGCGCCACCGTCGCCGCGATCGGCCGGCACGACATCGGCCGCCGGACTGCCGTCGTTGAGCTCCTTGTTCACCCGCCGCACGTAGTCGGCAACCGACCGGACCTTCTTCACGTTCGGCAGCTTCCGCAGCTCGTTCTCGAGCCGATCCATGCGCTGAAGAGTTCTCGGGCGTGCCCAGCGACTCCGGCGGTCCCTCCAGCAGGATCTGGAAGCTGTAGACCCCCGACAGCTCGTCGTCGATCACGCGGGCCGACTGTCCGAGCGGGTGATCGGCGCTGAAGAAGCTGATGTGGTTGGTGTCGACGCGCAGATCCCGGATCCCGATCGCCGCGACCAGGGCGAGCGCCACCGTGACGGCCAGGACGGCGCGCGGACGGCTGCGTCGAGAACGCCGCGATCCGGCGCATCGGCTGCACCAGGTACTTCTCGTGGAGCGGCTCCTCGAGCTCCGGCTTCATCAGGCTCAGCATCGTCGGCACGAACACCAGCGAGATCATGAAGTCGACCATGATCCCGACCGCCGACCCGACGCCGAACGACCGGACGGCCACGACGTTGCTCGTGGCGAGCGACGCCATCCCGAGCGCGGTCGTCGCGCTGGCGCCGAAGAGCGGCGCCGCCAGGTGCGCCACCGTCGCCTTGAACGACGCCTCCGCCGACTTGTGGCGCCGCTCCTCGTCCCAGTGCTGCATGATGTGCACGTCGTCGGCGATGGCGAGCACGACGATGAGCGGAATCAGCATGCTGGACGAGCACGTTGTAGCTGTAGCCCATCAGCGAAAACAGGCCGAGCGTCCAGAGCACGCTGATGCCGACCGCGACGATGGTCAGCACCATCTTCCGCCACGACCGGAACGACAGGTAGACGGCCGAGCAGCGTGATGACGAAGATCGGCGGCGTGAACGTTCGCTGGTTGGCGAGCGTGATCCGGTTGTAGGTCTCGCTGATCTCGAGGCTGCCGTTGTAGTACGCCTTCACGCCCGGCGGCAGGCCCGGATCGACGAGGTCGTGGATCCGCTGGATGACGCCGCCGCGGACCGCGTCGATCCGCTCCTCGTCGAAGCTGACGACGATCGCGGTCGACGGCGCCGCTGTCCGACACCAGGTCGCCGCGAATCAGGTCGTCCTTCATCGCGCGGCGCCGGACGTCGTCGGGCGTCTGCGCGCCGCCGGCTTCGATCAGCCGCCGGACGTCGATGCCGCCTCCGCCGGGCTCGGTGGCCGCTGCCGCCTGGACGGGGTATGGCGTCGACGGTCGTCGCCGTCGCGAGGCTGGCGACGCGCTCGACGGTGTCGACCCGCTCGATGTCGCCGGTCACCTGGCGGATGAAGTCGAGCGTCGGCCGGGAGAACAGCCGGTCGGCGGAGTCCGCCTTCAGCGCGATGATCAGCGTGCGGCTGCCGCCGAACTCGTCCCGGAACCGCTCGTAGTCGCGATAGACCGGATCGTCCTTCGCGAACCAGGCGGTGATGTCGTTGTCGATGTGGGTGATGTTGGCGCGCGGAGCGAACGCGAGGGCGACGAGGACGATGACAGCCGGACAGCGGGTAGCGCCAGCGCCAGAGCTGATCGGCGAGCCACGCGCTCACCTGCCGGCGCCTTCCAGCGCGCGGCGGCTGAAGGCGTCTTCCTTCAGCCCGATGTTGTATTCGATCTTCTCGACCAGCGAGCTCGGTTCGCGTCTTGTCGAGGTCGTTGGTCATCGACGGACTCGCATGACCGTCCAGATCCCCTGCACCTGCTGCAGCCGCTTCACCGAATAGACCTTCTGCTTCTCGTCGCGGCGGTTGTAGACGTCGGCCTGGACGACGACGAAGCTGTCCTTCAGCACGAGCGAGACGACGCGGGGAAACTCGGCCGAGCGGTCCTTGCGCTTCGATTCGAGCCGGTAGGCGGGGCGGGACGCGCCGTCCGGCGCGGTCCAGGCGGAGTTCTCGTCGAGCAGGGCGTAGGTGAAGTCCTCGAGCTCGCGCCCGCCGATGTCTTCGTAGGAGAAGTCGCTGCCGACGAAGCTCTCCTGCGCCTCGCTGCCGGCGATGCGGCGCACGCGGCCGAGCGACGGCAGGTAGAGGAAGCGCTCGTCCTCTGCCGTGCGGGATGCTTCCACACGAGGAACGAGGTGCCGCGGATGTCGTTGGGATAGGTGAAGCGGATCAGCAGGCGGTCGCCGTCCGGCGCCGTCTTCGGCGCGCCGGGCGCCTCGCGGCCGCGAAGCGTGACCAGGGTCAGGGCCCGCTCGCGGACGCGATCGCGGCGGTCGAACAGCTTCATGCGCAGGTCGGCGCGCGAGTCGCGGCCGGTGTCGCGATCCTGGACGCGCCGGGCGATCTGGTCGGCGGTCAGGGCCTGCGACGCGCTGCGGGGCAGACGCGAGGCAGCAGCGTCAGGAACAGCGAGGAGAAGCGAAAGGCACAGGCGCATCAGGCAGCCCCAGCCGTAATTATGTGAAACGTTTCACAAGCGGTCAAGCACTGCGTAACGATGCGGGCATGGTGGAGATCTTCGGCAAGGACACCTGCCCCTATACCCAGGCGGCGCGGGACCACTACGTGAGCCTGGCGGTGCCGTTCGAATACCTCAACGTCAAGAAGAACCCTGCGGAACTCGAGCGGATGCTCGAGTTGAGCCACGGCAAGCGGGAAGTGCCGGTCATCGTCGAGGACGGCAAGGTCACGATCGGCTTCGGCGGTACCTGAGGGGTCTAGCCCTGGCCCCGGTCCGGGGCCCGATCGCAGACTGCAGGAGCAGCGCGCGATGTCGTCGGGGATCGGCACGGGCTTCCCCGCCGTGTAGTCGTACATGACCTGCACGGTCTTCGCCGTCAGCACGGTCCTCCCTGCTCGTCGACGATCTCGTATTCGTAGTGGAAGCTCGATGCGCCCGATCTCCGCCGACGGTCAGGCGGATTTCCAGCGTCTCGCCGTACGTCGCCGGCCGCTTGTAGTCGCACTCGACGCGCGCGAGGATCACGCCGGGCACGGCCCGGCGGCAGCTGCGGCGTGCCGAATCCCCACAACGAGCGCCAGTGGGCGAACCGCGCCTGCTCGAGATAGGTGAGGTAGACGGCGTTGTTGACGTGGCCCATCGGATCGCAATCGCGAAACCGCACGTCGAGCCGATGGATGAAATGACTCATGTAGAATCCTCAGCGTGATCACGTCGCCGGAGACTTTCACGGACGACGAGCGGAAAACGCTCCAGCCATTCTTCACCAATCTCGACAGCCACGTCTTCGCGCTGACGAACCTGCCGGAAACGGTCAAGGGCGCGCTGTTCGCGCGCTACTCGCGATCGGCCAAGTCCCTGCGCCGGCTGTTCCTCGACGAGTTCGCCGGGCAACCTGGCCGGGATCCAGGCCGACGCCTCGTCGGTCGGCGTCGAGCGGGCCGAAAAGCTGTACGCCAAGGTCTTCAGCGACTACGGCGACGACTCGGTCGCGCAGCTCGGCGGCGCGCACGTCGCGTGCGAGTACGTGTCGAACGTCCTGACCAAGATCCTCGAGTGGGGCCGCCTCATGGCCTACCTCGAGCAGTCGACGCGCTACGTGCCCTACACCGACAAGCTCCACGGCCGCTGGCGCTATCACGTGCCGGCGGAAGTCGAGGGCTCGCTCCGCGACCGTTACGTCGCCGACGATGGATGCGGCGTTCGAGACCTATGCGTCGCTCATCGACGGCATGCAGAAGCACTTCGCCGCGCGGTATCCGCGCGTCGCCGCAGGACTCCGAAGGGGTGCACCGCGCCGCCATCCGCGCCAAGGCGCTCGACACGCTGCGCGGCATGCTGCCGGCGGCGACGCAGTCGAACGTCGGCATCTACGGCACCGGACAGGCGTACGAGTCGCTCCTGCTCCGCATGCGCGCGCACCCGCTCGACGAAGTCAGGCAGTGCGGCGACCAGATGCTCGTCGAGCTGCGGAAGCTCGTCCCCGCGTTCCTGACCCGCGTCGATCAGCCGGAGCGCGGCGGCCGCTGGAGCGAGTACCTGGCGTCGACGCGCGAGCGCGACGAGAGCCGTCGCCGCGACGCTCCTCGCGGACGTCGAGGCGGAGCCGCGCGAGGAAGTCACGCTCACGGACTTCGATCCGGACGGCGAGATCAAGATCGTCGCGGCGGCGCTCTACGCCGTGACCGATCTGCCCGACGATCAGCTGCTGGCGCTCGCGCGCCGCATGACGGCCGGCGGAGCGCGTGTCGGTGCTGCACGCCTACGTCGGCGAGCGCGGCAACCGCCGCCACCGTCCCGGCCGCGCGTTCGAGCGCACGGCGTATCGGTTCGACGTCCTGACCGACTACGGCGCGTTCCGCGACCTTCAGCGCCACCGGCTCCTGACGCTCGAGTGGCAGCCGCTTGTCGACGCGCCATGGCTACAGCGAGCCCGACGCGCTGCGCGAAGCGGGCGTCCTCGACGGCTGGACGAGGGTCATGGACGCCTCGTCCGATCTCTACGAGGCGCTCCGCTCCGCCGGACTCGACGCCGCCGCGCCGTACGCCGTCGCGATGGCCTATCGCGTCCGCTTCTACATGGAGATGAACGCGCGCGAGGCGATGCACGTCATCGAGCTGCGCACCGCGCCGCAGGGGCACCCGGCCTACCGCCGCGTCTGCCAGCAGATGCACGACCTGATTGCCGCCCGCGCCGGCCACACGGCGATCGCCGCGGCGATGAAGTTCGCGGACCACTCCGAGGTGGAGCTGGAGAGGCTGAAGGCCGAGAGGGAGCTGGAAGAGAAAGCGAGCGCGAGAGCATGACTGATGAGACGCATCCTCTATAATTCGCGCATGACTGAGGAGACCCTTCGGGTCGTCCGCGACGGGCTCGACGGCCGTCCCGGGCGCGCGCAAGCGGGTCGTCGTGCTCGGCGCCGGCCTCGCCGGGCTCGTCGCCGCCTACGAGTTGAAGCAGCAGGGGCACGAGGTCGTCGTGCTCGAAGCGCAGAACCGCGTCGGCGGCCGCGTGCTCACCTGCCGTGAGTTCGCGCCGGGCCTCTACGCCGAATTCGGCGCGATGCGCATCCCGCGCTCGCACGATCTCACGCTGAAGTACTGCGCCAAGTTCAACCTGCCGCTGACGCCGTTCGTGATGGGGAACCCGAAGGGCCTCGTCCACATCGGCGGGCAGCGCATGACCATGGAGGAGGCGCAGCGATCGCCGGAGCGGCTGCCGTTCGATCTCGCGCCGCACGAGCGCGGCAAGACGGCCGACCAGTTGTGGACGGCGGCGATCGCCGACATCAAGGCGCTGCTCGAGCGCGACGGTCCGTCGGCGTGGGAGCAGATCCGTGCCGAGTTCGACCAGTTCTCGCTCTACGAGTTCCTCAAGCACCGCAACTTCTCCAGGGGCGCGATCGAGTACTACGCGGTGATGAACTTCGTCGAGGCCGACATGAACAACGCCGTCATGGAGGTGCTGCGCGAAGACCTCGAAGGCGCCTACGTCGACATGCAGACGATCGACGGCGGGATGGATCGCCTGCCGCGCGCGTTCTACGCGGAGCTGCAGCAGGAGGTGCGGTTCGGTGCGGAGGTGCGCGCCATCGACCAGACCGACGCCGACGTGACGGTCCACTACAAGACCGAAGTCGGGCCGCTTTTCGGTCACGGCCGACTACTGCGTCTGCGCGCTGCCGTTTCCGTGCCTGCGGACGATCGAGCTCGGCCGGCCGTTCTCGCGCGCCGAAGATGCGCGCCATCCGGCAGCTGAACTACCACGCGTCGACGAAGATCCTCTTCCAGGTCCGCCATCGGTTCTGGGAGGACGAGGACGGCATCGTCGGCGGGCGCGACCGTGACCGACTTGCCGATCCGGCGCATGAACTATCCGCCCTCGTCGACGGACACGACGCGCGGCGTGCTGCTCGCGTCGTACACGTGGGGCCAGGACGCGCTGCAATGGGGCGCGATGGATCCGGAAACGCGGCTGGAAGAAGCGCTGGACGACGTGGCGAGGATCCATCCGCGCATTCGGGAGGAATACGAGGTCGGAACCAGCTACGCCTGGTACGCCGATCGCTGGGCACGTGGCGCGTTCGCGCTGTTCGCGCCGGACCAGCAAACCGACCTGCAGGCCGCCATCGTGACGCCGGAAGGGCGCGTGCACTTCGCCGGCGAGCACTGCAGCCTGTATCACGCCTGGATTCAGGGGGCGCTGGAGAGCGGGATTCGCGCGGCGAAAGAAGTGCACGAAGCCGAGTGAGCAAAAATCGGGGCCCCAGTCTTCAACAGCACCGACCGGAACACGTGACTCAATGACTTATGACGTGGCGATCGTGGGTCTGGGCGCGATGGGAAGTTCCTCAACCTTCGAGCTTTCGCGTCGCGGCCAACGCGTTATCGGCTTCGACGCATTTCGTCCTCCGCACGCGCGAGGATCATCGCATGGTGAAACACGCATTATTCGAGAGGCCTACTTTGAAGACCCTGTGTATGTACCGCTTGTGCAGCGGGCCTATGACCTCTGGAATGAACTCGAAGTTCGTGCTGGACGCAAGCTGTACATCAACACTGGCGGGCTGATGCTTGGCACGCCTGACAGTTCAGTCATCCGCGGTGCTCGCGCCAGCGCGACGAAGTATGAACTTGCACACGAACTCCTATCAGCGAAGGAGATCCGGCGTGTTTATCCAGCTTTTCATTTGCCTGATTCGATCGTCGGAGTACCAGAACCTCGCGCAGGTGTCTTGTTTCCCGAGGCGTGTATCGAGTCGTACTTGACCCTGGCGGCATCCCAAAGCGCAACATTGGTGTTCGATGAGCCGATCCTTGAATGGGGCTTCCGTGGCGATTCCGTTTGGCTACGCACAGTTAACCGCCGTTACGACGTGGGCGTGGTGGTTTTCTGTTGTGGCCCGTGGCTCACGACTCTCGTCGATCTGCCAACAAGACTGCAGGTCGAGCGCAACGTGCTTCATTGGTTCGAGCCGCAGTTGCATTCGTCTCATTTTCAGCTGGGTGCCTTGCCCATATTCCTGTTGGAGGATGACACGGGGCGCATGGGCTACGGACTTCCAGAACTGCCCAATTTGGGACCTGGTGTGAAAGTGGCACGCCACCATTTCGGCGACGTGACAACCCCGGACGGTGTCAACCGAACTGTGTCCGAGGGTGAAATAGCGGAAATGGATTCCTGGGTAGGCGAGTACTTGCCCGATCTCGCCAACGGTTGGAGGCGAGCGACGGTGTGTTTGTATACGAACACGCCGGATCACCACTTTCTCATTGATCGGCATCCCGCGAGCAGCCATGCATGGATCGTCAGTCCGTGCTCGGGTCATGGGTTCAAGTTCGCAAGCGTGATTGGTGAAGTCGTGGCCGATCTGGTCGTCAAAGGTTCGACAGACTTCGATATCCGTCGGTTTCGATTGGCTAGAGGCTCGGAGTAGTTGAATCGAGGGCCGTTCACCATCAGGTGAAGGCGAAAAGATTGTAGAACTCGTGGAACTGTTTGTCCCACTTACACTAAGCCGTTCGACCTGCTGTCACCAGGGAACGGAACTGGAAATTGGCGGGGTGTCTGGGACGAGTTTCGATTTCTCGGTGGACGCTGGCGCGTTGATAGACACCGTCAGCAATTCGCTCCTGGCCGGTCGTCCACGAAGTGGCTGCTCGCGAATGCGTGGCCGGCTCCTGACTTCAAGTACTTCTCGAAGCGCAAGGCCATCCGCTCATTGCAGAACTCGATGGTGACCTCAGGTACTCCACGGTTTCCACAGAGCCGTCGACCGGTTGTGCCCCGCATTGTGCGCGTTCAGTCGTGCCGCCAAATCAGAAGTCACGCCAATGTAGCGGCGCTGTGGATGATTCAAACTCCGGATGATGTAGACGAACTTCGCCAAGCGCTCGCTTCGCTCTGCGGCTCCGGTGGATAGCCTTTCGCGGGACACTCATACCACTCGCTGGCCCGCCAGCCAGCGAGCGAAGCGAGCGATTTGGCGAAGACTGGCGGGGCCGACGGGGCTCGAACCCGCGACCTCCGGCGTGACAGGCCCCTCTCGAAACCTACCCTCAGACTTTCGCGAATTCGCGCCCACATCTCGCAATCTTTCGATCGATCGCGGGCCGTCCGAATAGCGTCCACTCAACACGCTGAAAGCGGCCGATCTCTGGAAGGCGGTCGGCTAGCAGCCCTGGTCCGTCACTTTCAGCAGCAGCACTGATTGTCGCCGGCGCCGTCGGCCTGCTTGGCGAAGATCTCGTAGAATCCCCGCCGGTTCGAGGAAAAGGCGATGCTGGCGCGGTCCGGTGACCACGTGAGACTCACGTCGTCGGCGTCGAACGTCAGTCGCCGCTGCGCCCCGTCGGGCAGGTCGATGATCCGCAGGTTGCGCTTGTTCTGGTCGTTCCCGGCCCAACAGCCAGATGACGTCAAGCCGGACAGCGGCCAGGATCGCACTTCCCTAGGGGTTCGAGGGACGAATCGACGGCGGTGCGGCAATCGAGATCTGCGAGCCGCCGCCGCGTTCAGTAAGCGTCAGCTTGGCGTTCTGCAACATGACGTTATCGACTCCTTGGAAGCCTGCCGGAATCTTCGCCAAGAAGCCGATGTACGAACGCGTTTGGCCTTCAGCGGCGTCGATGTAACGATAGACTGGGCGCCCGAAGATCGTCCCCTTCTTCACCAGCGTCGGCGGCGGCTCGTGCAGGCCCGTCGTGCCGAACTCCAGCCCGCGCGCCAGCGGAACGCCGTGTTCGAGACGCCGCCAAACATTGAGCCACGGGTACTCTTCGCTGCTCCAGATGTAGCCAATGAGCAAGCCTTTCGCGGCGTTCGACGCGGTGACCCAACCGATCTCCCCGTTGATGACGTAGGAGACGACATCGGGCGTGCTGTCGTCGATCAAGCGGCGGACGTCCGCTTCCGTCCCATCCGGGCGCGGCGCCTTCGGCCAAAGCGCGTTGGGCTCTTCGGGATTGGGCATCGAGCCCCCGCGCGGATATCCGCGTAGCGCATTCGAATCCACCACGACGCTCGTATCGAGAAATGGCGGGCCTATGCTGGCATGCTGGACTATGTTGTAGATGCGTCCCAGCTTGTTCCTATTGGTCACGGTCTCTTGCACCTGGAACCACGAGCCCTCGGGCGCCAACCAGACGCTGCGCTCGACTTCGAGACCGGCGAGAGGCAGTGTCGCCTTCATCCTCCCAGTCGTCGCCTTCTGGTCGACGACCTGCCACTCGACCAGCCCGGCCTCTCCATGGAACGGCATGCCGTTGGCCCGCTCAGCGTCCGAGGGCGGCCCCCACCGGTCGAGACACAAGAAGTGGCTCATCTGCCTGGGCTTGTCCGCCGGTCCCGCATTGGCCCAACGCAACGGATTCAGCTTCTGATCATTCAGCTCGAACGAGACGATGGAGCCGCCCAGGATGTCGACGACCAATCGCGCATCGGCGCCTTGCAGGATGATCGATCGGCGACCCTCGAAGACTTCTTCTGCGGAGACAAGACTCATGGCGGCAAGCAGCGCGCCAGCGAGGACGAACGCCGACTTCGGGAACCGCATCCAAGTCAGTCTACTCCAGCGGGGCAACCAACATACCCGGCCGATTCAGCACCAAGAGATCTGGCAGATCGGCGGGCGACGCCGGCCTGCCCTGTCGTTGAGCGCGCAGGACACGGAGGTGAACAGTGCTCCCTCACAGGTCAGTGTCGCAAGGTGCTCGCGCGTGAAGGATTTGCAGCTGTACTCCACCGGCCGGGCCGCCAGATATAATCCGAGTCCATGCATGTCTTGTTGATGTTCGTGACAACCCTCTGCGCACTCGTCGTCTGCGACGTTCCGGCGTCGGCCCAATCGCTGCCGACCGCCAATCCAATCGCCACGGGCGTTCGCGCGGCGTGGGACGGCGCCAAGCGGAATCTGACGCGGTCGGCCGAGATGATGCCCGAAACAGACTACGGCTTCCGCCCGGTGGACACGGTCCGGACGTTCGGCCAGATCCTGGCTCACGTGGCGGGCGCCAACTACGTGTTCTGCTCGGCGGCGAAGGGTGAGACATCGCCGCACGCGGAAGCCGCATTCGAGAAGACCGCGACGACGCGGGCGCAGATCATCAAGGCGCTCAACGAGTCGATTGCGTATTGCGACGCCGCGTATACCGCGCTCGACGACAAGCGCGCCGGCGAGACCGTCGCGTTGCCGTTCGGGATGGGCAAAGGCGCGCGGTCGCTCCCGCTGATCCTGAACGCGGGTCACCTCCAGGAGCACTACGGCAACTTGGTGACCTATTTCCGGATCAAGGGGATGGTGCCGCCTTCGTCGCAGGGGCAATAAGATCTCTGCAATAGCCACACACATCAACACGAGAGCCCCATGCCTCGAGCTATTCCTGGCGGGCGCATTCTCACGCGTCGACACATGGGGTCGGCCGCGCGCGAGAGCGAAGCTCGAGGTCGTGCACCGTCTCGCCGGCCTCCGAGAGGTTCTGGAAGATGCTGAGCCAGCGGTCGACAAGGCCATCCTAAATCGCGGCGGTGACCTCGAGGAATGAGGGGCCCAAAAAGAAAACGCCCGATGGCTCGGGCGTTTCGGTCACTTCTAATTGGCGGGGCCGACGGGGCTCGAACCCGCGACCTCCGGCGTGACAGGCCGGCGTTCTAACCAACTGAACTACAGCCCCGCATGGGCCAATGCTCTGGCTCGGCAACCAGTGCCGAAACCATAGATTATATCCACTTTTTCCGAAATCGACGATCGACCTGGCGGGGGTAGCGGGTTTGAACGCAGCCCACTACTCCGGACGTGCGGGAGTCGAACGGCGCGACGAGATGAGGCGCATCCCGCTCGAGGCACGCTTCTTTCGCCGTTCCGCAGGCGCTCGGCGGGGATGGACACGAAGGTGCTCGCGGATGCAGTCGACCAGTGCCTCGCGCGTGAACGGCTCGCTCAGGAATCCCGCGCCGTGGTACTTGGCCTCTTTCGCGAGTGCCGTATCGGCGGCGCCGATGGCGATGGCCGCGCGCGTGAAGCGGCCTCTCAACCCGACGATCGCCAGATGCAGTCCGTTATAGCCATCGAGACGCACGTCGGTGACCACCACGTCGGGATGCGTGTTGGCGAGCCACTCCCGGCCTTCCTCGAACGTCGCCACAGCGTCGGTGAGAAAGCCTTCGGCCTGGAGCCACTCTACTCTCTGAGCCCGCGCGTCGGCGTTCGGACTGACGACGAGAACCAAGCGTACCATCCACCCCTCCCGAATCACTCGATCCAGTTGGTCTGGCTCTGTTCGCGAATCCAGGCCTCGAGATCGTTGCGGCGAAACATCCACTGCCCGTCCCGCCGGACCGCCGGCAGCACGCACGTCGAAGCGAGCCGTTTGAGACGCGTGATCGACAGCAGCCGATCCATGACGTCCTGGGCCGTTATCCAGCCCGGTTCGATCGGGGGCCGTCTGCGGGCTTGCCCATACTGCAGCGTAGCGATTCGATGGGGTATTGTGAATACGGAGAACGGTACAGGCCGATATACCGTTGGACATAGGCGATGACGGCCATCCGCGTTGCGCTCGTCGACGATCACCCGATCGTGTTGCAGGGACTCAGGCTGTTGTTCGAGCGTCAGCCCGATTTCACCGTGCTCGCTTCGTTTACCGACACGGAGAGTGCGCTGGCCGGCGTTCGATCCAATATGCCGGATGTCCTGGTGCTCGATCTGCGCATGCGTGGTCAGAGCGGCCTGGATCTGCTTCGGATGATGGCAGGCGAACACCTGGCCTGCCGTTCGGTGTTGCTGACCGCCAACATCCTGGATGAAGAGCTCGTCGAAGCGATGAAGCTCGGCGTCACGGGTGTGGTGCTGAAAGAATCACCGACCGATGCCCTTCTGGACTGTATCCGGCAGGTGCACAAAGGGCCTCCAGTGGATCGATCGCGACATGGCGTCGCGCGCATTGCGATCGGTCCTTCGACGTCAGGACCAGGCCCTGCGCGCCGCGGAAGCGCTGACGCCGCGCGAGCTCGAGATCGTGCGAATGGCCGGTGAAGGCCTTCGCAATCGCGGCATCGCCGAGCGGCTCTCGATCTCGGAAGGCACCGTCAAGGTGCACCTGCACAACATCTACGAAAAGCTGGGCGTGGAAGGGCGACTGGAAATGGTGCTCTACGCGCAGCAGAAGGGTCTCGTCGACTAGCGGCCTGTCACTAAAGCGGCAGCAGAATCTCCACCGTGGCGCCCCGCTGGCTCGACTCGACGGCCATGGTGCCGCCCATCGCGCTGACGCGATCGCGGAGGCTGCCGGGCCCGGCCCCCGATGCGATCAACGCCGGATGCTCCAGTCTTCCGACAAACGTGAATCCACGGCCGTCGTCCTGCACGACCAGCCGCAGGTTCATCGCCGGTTGTTCTGCACCGCCACCGAGACGCGTGAGGGGTGCCCGTGCTTGAGCGCGTTGACAATGGCTTCATGAACCATCAGACGGACCGCCCGATAGGTCGGCGGCCGCAACGATGCCATCGGCGACGAGATGCGGATCGAGATCGGCGTCTTCCATTCGCGCTCGAGGCGCTCGCGCATTTCCTCGAGCTCCGTCGGCCAGCGGCGTCGGCTCTTCGGGCGGATGCGGCGACGGCCTGACGCTGTCGATGAAAAGTCGGAGCTCCCGCTGCTCGATGGCCAGCGCGCGCTCGATGGCGAGCAGATGATCGCGCGCGTGGCTTTTCGCACTCTTCGGCCAGCGTCTGCAGCTGGAGACGGATGCCGGTGAGCGACTGCAGGACGCCGTCGTGAAGATCGCGTGCGAGTCGAATCCGCTCTTCGCTCACGGCCAGAAGCCGCATGTGCCTCGCCAGGTGATGGCGCTCGAGCGAGTTTCCCATTTCGCGCGCCACCACATCGATCGCCGATGGCACCTCCTGCGCCGGCAGCTCGATGAAGAACATGCGCCCCGACAAGTGATGTTCCTCGAATCCCGCCCAGACGACGGCTCTGCCGGCCACGCGTCTCGCAATCGGGTCGGTCTGTGGTGTCTCGAACTCCTCGGGGCGATGCTGCGTCACCGCGTCGGTATCGGACGCTCCCGCCACGTTGATCCACGGTTCTTCCTCGACCTCCCACATCACGAGTGCGTCAGAGGCCCCGACGACGCCGGCCGCGTGCCGCAGCAGGCTGCGGATCTCATCGGTCGAGTCGGCATCGAGCATCGAGGGCCATTCTCGAACCTGCCGCAGCACGCCGATGGCCCGCTCGAGATCGCGCAGCGACAGCCGGAGCGCGTCTTCGGCGTTCTTGCGAGCGGCGCTGATCCAGGCCATGGCGAGTGCGACCACAGTGAAGGCGCCCAATCGAAGAAGGTCGTCGATGCCGATGTTCAGCGAGTAGCGCGGTGGGACGAACATGAACGCGAGCACCAGCGTCGAGAGCAGCGTGGAGAGCATCGCCGGCCCATAGCCGCAGAACATGGCCGACACGAGCACGGCCGGGAAGAACAACAGCGAGATACTGGGGCTGAGCCAGGGATAAATGGCCCAGGTGACAAGCCCGGCGATGGCCACCACGAGAACGGCGATGCCATAGCCGACAAGCCCGCGCGTCGTGCCGGATGAAGGCGTGAGGCTGAGCATCCGGATCTTGTTTCGGCGCCGGAGTCTGCACGCATCACGAGGAAAGGACCAACGCGGGGCAGCGCCCCGCAGAACGGTGCGGAGATGTGAAAACTGGTGGGCGGTGAGGGGTTCGAACCCCCGACAGCCGGCGTGTAAAGCCGGTGCTCTACCGCTGAGCTAACCGCCCGCTCGATGTCCGGCTAAAGCCGGACACTACGGTCACTATTACACAGACCTAGTCGATACCCGCTGTACCCACTCAGACAGATTATAGCGACCTACCGGTGCAGCGCCGCCTTCGCGGCCAGAATCGCGGCGACCGCAGCGAGGCCCGCAACGGCTTTGTACTCTTGTTGATCTTCATCGCCCGCGCGAAGCTGAACGGCCGCTCGACCGGCGTCGCCCGCGACTCGGCGTAGGCCTCGTACTCGTCTCCGAACGCCGCGCGCATGCTCGGCTTCTTCGTGCCGGACGGCAGACCCGATCGCGATCGCGACGTAGGCGGCAATCAACGCCGCCACCGCACCACGCGCCGAGGCGATGGCCAGGCCCACGGCGATGATCGCGGAGCCGGCATAAAGAGGATGCCGCGTCATCCGGTACGGACCGGATTGCGTCACTTCGCGCCCCTTGTCGAGATGGCCCGCCGCCCAGATGCGCAGCGCTTCGCCGATCGCGGCAACGAGGGCACCAATCGCGAGGGATCGTGGAGTCGGCTGCGACAGCCAGATCACCGCGGCCGCCACGAGAAACCCGAGCGGCACCCGCATCCGCGCGAACACCGCGGCGATGCCGTCAAGCATGTTTCGCCAGCCGCCGCTCGACCAGATCCATCACTTCGCGTGGCGCGATGTCGAGCAGGCACCAGCCCGGGATGTGGCAGCGCCGCTGATAGTGGCAGTCACAGCTGCGATAGCGTGAGACGGTGAGGTCGTCTTCTCCCCACGGTCCGTTCCGTTGCGGATCGGTCGGGCCGAAGATGCCCACCAGCGGCGTGCCGACGGCCCCGGCAATGTGCATCGGACCGGTGTCGCCGGAGATCATCAGCGCCGACGCTCTCGCGAGCGCCAAGAGATCCGCGACGCTGGTCCGCGCCGACACGGCCGCGGCGCCATCGGACGCGGCGACGATGTCGTGCGCCAGCTGCTCTTCGCCCGGCCCCCACAGCACGAGCGACCGCAGGTCGTAGCGCGCCAGCGAGCGCACGCGCCACCTCCGCGAAATACACCGGCGGCCAGCGCTTGTTCGGCCACGCCGCGCCCGGGATTGATGATGGCAAAGCGCGTCCCGTCGGGCACGCCCAGCCGCGACCGCGCATCGGCGGCCGCGCGCGGGTTGCCTTCGTCGAGTGGAAACTCGAGATCGGGCGTCCGGATGCCGATGGCCTTCAACATCGACATGTTCTTGTCGATGACGTGAGGCTGTGCATCGCCCGCCGTCTCGGTGTAGAACGCACGCGCCGCGCGTTCCCGCAAAAGATCGGAAGGAAAGCCAATCACGCGCAACGCTCCCGACAGCCGTGCGAGCACGGCGGACTTCAGAAGGCCCTGGAGATCGAGCGTCACGTCGTAGCGCCTCGATCGCAACTCGCCGACGGTGCGCGCGATCGAGCTCATGGCGCTCGTATCGATCAGAATCCTGCGGCCGATGATCGGCACGAGATCGATGATCTCGCGATGACGCGCGTCGACCAGCCAGTCGATCTCGGTGTGCGGAAACGCGCGGCGAATCGCGGCCGCGGCGGGAATGGCGTGGATGATGTCGCCGAGCGATCCCAGCTTGACGATGAGAATCTTCGAAGCGCGAGGTGGCTCAATCGCGCGAATCCCCCGCCCCGCTCGACTTGATGCGAGCGAGCAGATCGCGCGTGGAATGATCCTTGGGATCGCCGACGATGGCGACGCGGCCGCCGTAGCCAATGCACGGTCTCGCGCTCGGGCACCGTGTCCGGCGTGTAGTCGGTGCCCTTGCAGTGCACGTCGGGCTTGAGCAGCCTGAGCAGGCGGTGAACATCCGGGTCGGGGAACAGCACGACGTAGTCCACGTCTTCGATCGCCGCCACCATTTCCGCGCGATCGGCGCCGCTCAGAATCGGGCGGCCCGGTCCCTTCAATCCCTTCACCGACTCATCGTCGTTGATGGCGACGACCAGCCGGTCGGCCTGCGCCGCGGCGCCGGCCAGATAGCGCACATGGCCGACGTGCATCACGTCGAAGCACCCGTTGGCAAACGCAATCGTCCGTCCGCCTTCCCGATCGGCGATCACGGCCGCCGCAAGACGCGTCTTCGCTGAGCACTCGCCCCATCAGATCTCTGATCCCTGATCTCCTCCCTAGTCCCTAGTCCCTGCGATCCCTGTGATCTCTCTGTATCGCCTCGCGCAGTTCGTCGCGGCGACACCGTCGCCGTGCCGCGCTTCATCACGACGAGGCCGGCGGCATAGTTGGCCAGCCTCGCGGCTTCGTAAAACGACCCGCCCGCCGAAATCGCCAGCGTCATCGTGGCGATGACCGTATCGCCCGCCCCCGTCACGTCGGCCACCTCGTCCGATCCGAAGATCGGCACGTGCACGGTCGGCTTGCCGGCTCGAACACCGCCATGCCGCGGCTGCCTCGCGTAATGAGCACCGCGCTCATGCGCGTGCGTTTCAACAACTCCCGTCCGGCTCGCTCGAGCGCCTCGACGTTGTCGCCGATTTTCGTCTCGAGCACCAGCTCGACCTCGGACTCGTTCGGCGTGCACGCGGTCAGCCCGCGATACTTCATCAGGTCGTAGCGTGAGTCGACGAGAACGGGCACCTGCCGCCGGCGCGGCCGGCTCTGCACTTTCCTGCTGATCGCGGTCGCCAGCTCCGGCGTCACGAGTCCTGTTCCGTAGTCGGACAAGAGAATCGCATCGCAGTCTGCGGCGGCGCTCAACGCGGCCCTGGCGAACGCGGCGCGGGTCTTGTCGCCGTAGTCGGTCGACACGACGCGATCGATGCGGACGATCTGCTGCTTGGCGGTGTGAATGCCGCCGGCGAGAATCCGCGTTTTCACCGGCGTGACAAATCCGAGCGGCCGCAAGAGGCCGCGGGTATCGACGCGACGCAGGCTCGCGCGAAGCCGCCTGCCCGGCTCGTCGTTGCCGACGAGCCCGACGATCCGGGCGCGGCCGCCGAGCGCCGACACGTTGTTCGCCGCGTTGCCCGCGCCGCCGGGCAGAATTTCGGTCGAATCGTACTGAAGGATCAGCACCGGCGCCTCGCGCGACACGCGCGCGACCCGGCCGTAGATGAACTCGTCGGCAATGAGATCGCCGATGACGGCGACGCGCTTCCCGCCAAACGCGTCGACGAGCGTCAGCAGCCGCGACTCGCGCTCGCTTTCACCGGGCAACGGATGTATCGACTTCGGAATCGCCATACAGACAAAAAGGGGTCAGACCCCTCGTATCACCACGCTGACAGCCTCGATCAACGTTCCAAACACGGGCACCGGTGGAATCGCCGGCGGACGGCGCGCCGCTTCGGTCCTGCCATAGCCGGTCTCGACCAGCATCGCCTTCGTGCCCGCCGCGAGCCCCATCTCGATGTCGCGCCAGCGATCGCCGATGACGATCGAACTCGACAGGTCGATCGCGTGATCGCGCGCGGCCGCCAGTATCATACCGGGCTTCGGCTTGCGGCAGTCGCAGTCGGTGCGGTAGCGCTCGACCGGCGCATGCGGCGAGTGCGGACAATAGTAGTAGCCATCCACCTTCCCGCCGGCGGCCGCAAACAGCTCCGACATGTGCGCATGGGCCACGCCCAGGAATTCCTCGGTGAGCACACCGTTGGCGATACCGTTCTGGCTCGTCACGACGATGATCTTGAAGCCGGCGGCGTTCAGCAGCCGGACGGCGTCGATGGTGTACGGGAACAGCTTCAACCGTTCGAGGCGATCGAGATAGCCGACATCCTCGATCATCGTGCCGTCGCGATCGAGGAACACGGCTCGGTGCTGGCGTCACGCGGGACTCTCCTGGAGAAACCGGCGGACCGCGTCGTAGACCCGCTCGGTCGGAATGCGCTTCATGCAGCGGTGATCGATCGGACAGTCGGCCAGAAAGCACGGCCGGCAGAACACGTCTTCGGAAAGGGTCGAGATGCTGTGCGCATCCTCGTAGGGCGTAACCGGCGCGCTGTAGCGCTCGTCGGTCGGCCCGTAGATACCGACGGCCTTCACGCCCAGCGCTCCCGCGAGATGCAGCGCGCCCGAGTCGTTGGCCACGACCACACTGCAGTACGAGATGACACCCATGAGCATCGTCAGATCCGTCACCCCGATGAGATCGATCAGCCGCGCAGGTCCTTTTGTGGTCGCGCCGGGCGGTGCCAGCACCGGGATCCCTTCCAGCACGGCATCACGATCTTCGCTGCGGCCGAGCAGCACGCAGGTGACGCCACCTTCGTCGGCAAGGGACTTCGACAGTTCCGACGAACCGCCTCGGCAGCCACCGCTTGGCGTGACCGAACGCGGCGCCGGGTGCGATGCCGACGAGCGGGCGATCCGCGTTCCATCCGCGGTCCTGCAGAAGTTTCAACGCCGCCGCCCGTGTCACCGGCGCCGGCTTCAGTTCCGCGCGCCAGGGGTCCCGTCTCGATGCCGAGACCTCGCACGAGATTCGAGTAGTACTCGCGGAAACGCGACCTCGGCGCTTCGGCCGGCGCACGGCCCTGGTGAGCAGCAGACGCCGAAAGTCGCTGCCGTATCCCCAGCGCTCTCTGACGCCGGCCCGCTTCAGGATCCACGCCGATCGGAAGGAATTGGGAAAGAGGATGCCGATGTCCGCCTCAATCTGCGTGGCCTCCTTTCCCGGCTCGAGCACCTTGATGTGATCGACGCCCGGCACGGCCCGGAACACCGGCGCGATAGACGGGCGCGCCGCGATCGTCAGCGGACGTCCGGCAAAATGCCGCCGCACGTCCCGTATCGCGGGAAGCGCGAACATGGCGTCGCCCAGCCAGTTCGGAGAGAGGATGACGATGCTCACGTGTCGGGTTCCAGATCGGCTTTGGCAGCAGGAAACATGCCGGGTGCGGCGTCGAGCGCGGGGCCCGGCGCGTCGCGCCACCGGCGATGCATCCACAACCATAGCTCAGGATGACGCCGCACGTGCATCTCGAGGACGTCGGTGCAACGCTGCGTGAACTCGCGAACCGCATCGGCCGCATCTGCCGGCGGGGGCTCGACGGGATGTTCGTAGATCATCCGGTAGCGGCCGCCCGGCAGCGGAAACGCGAACAGCGGAATCACCGGCGCACCCGTTCGCATGGCCAGCGCCGCGAGCGTCGACGTCGTCGCCGCCGGCCGGCCGAAGAAATCGACGTAGATCGCGTCGGGGCTGGTCATGTGCTGATCGATGAGGACGCCGACGCCCTTGCCCTCGGCCAGCAGGCGCAGCGCCTTTCGCACGGCGCCCCGGCGATAGACGACCGGGTTGCCGTTCGACGTCCGGATGCTCTCGAGCAGGTCGTGCAGCTTCGGGTTGTCGAGCGGCCGCGCCATCACGGCCATCGGCTCGAACTTCAGCGCATGCGCCAGCGCCTGCTGCTCCCAGAATCCGAAATGGCCGGTGCAGAACAGAATGCCCTTGCCCTGCGCGAGCGCCAGCCGCACGCGCTCCTCGCCTTCCCATTCCACGAGCGCCAGCTGCGTTTCGCCCGGCAGCGACGCGTACTTCAGCAGTTCGAGCAGCAGGCGCCCGAAATGCTGGAACATCGCTTTCGCGATGGCGCGGCACTGTTTCTCCGATCGCTTGGGAAATGCGACCTGCAGGTTCGCGATGGCAATCCGGCGATGGACCCGATCGGCCAGATAGAACAGCAGCCCGAAGATCTCTCCGGCGCGCCGCACGGCCGAGAGCGGGAACGGCCGGACGGCCATGGCCACCGACCTGACGGCGACGTACTCGAGCCACTGCCTCATGCGACGCTACCCGAGGCGCGCGCGGTGCGCAGACGTTCGGCGAGCCAGGGACCGAACGACGGCGCGATGGACACTTCGAGCGGAACGGGAACGATGTTGGCGCCGGGCCGTAGTGCGGACGAGATCCTTTTCGGTCGTCAGAATCACCTGCGCACCAGATGCGGCGGCCGCGGCCGCGATGTCGTCGATCTCGCGATCCGAGTATCGATGGTGGTCGGCGAACGCTCGCCGTCCGGTCAGCCTCCAGCCGGCCTTTTCCAGATCGTCGAAGAAGCGTTCTGGACGCGCGATGCCGGCAAACGCAAACGCGGGCCGGTCGGCGGGCGGACCGGCGATGCGCCGGGAAAATTCGAACGCGATCGGCACCTTCAATCGCTCCGCAAGGTGTGCGGCTGAGTCCTAGCGCAGGGCTTCAGCCCTGCCTTGCGGCGCCTCGATCTCTACCAACAACGCATCCGCCGCCGCGGCCGCATCGAGCGGCTCTCGAAACCGCCCGAACGGCAGCGTGCGCGTGTCGTCCAGCGTCGCCGGCGCCACGAGCAGATCGACGTCACGCACGAGATCGAAATGCTGAAACCCGTCGTCCAGCACGTGCACCGTGCAACCGAGCTTCGATTCGGCGATTCGGCCCGACGACATAACGGCTCGACGACACGAGGACGGCCGCGCGCGGCACCTGGCGCGCCAGCATCAGCGGCTCGTCTCCCGAGCGCGCGACATCGGCAAGCACGGTCTTCCCATCGCTCACGATGACGGTCCCGTCTTCGACGATTTCTCTCGCGTATCCCCGGCTCAGAATCGACGGGCGCTCGCCCATGTCGAGCAGCATCCTGCGCGATTCCGGCCGCGAGCGGTGTCTTGCTGCTTCCGCCCACGGTGAGATTGCCGACGCTGATGACGGGCGCCGCCAGACGGCGCCTGAGATGCGGCCGGCGCTCGTAGTAGCGCCGGCGTGCGCGTGCGATTTGGCTGTACAGAATAGTCAGCAAGTTTGGCTGTTGCCGGGTCTTGCCTTGCAGACCCGGCGTCAGTTCACCACGCGGAACGGCCGCACGACTCCCATCGAGCCGTCACGCAGCGGCAGCAGCTGCGCGATGATGGCGAGGCTCTTGTCCTTGGCCCCGCGATTCGAATCCACCAGCGCGCGTGCCGCCGCGCCGAGCCGGGCCCGGCGAACCGGATCCGTCAGGAGCGCCAGCAGCGCGTCCTCGAGACCACGCGCGCTCGTGACCTGGATGGCCGCGTCATGCGCGATGAAGGCCTCTGTGATTTCCCTGAAGTTCTGCACGTACTGCCCGACGACGATCGGCTTGCCGAAGGCCGCGGGCTCGAGCATGTTGTGCCCGCCGGTATCGACGAGGCTGCCGCCCACGAACACCGCCGTCGCAATCTGGTACACCTGCGGCAGCTCGCCGATGGTGTCGAGGATGACGACGTCGCCGCGAGGCTCGGCGTCGATCGGCAGATCCGTGCGTCTGACGGTGACAAACGCCAGGTCGCGCGCCATCTGCGCCACCTCGGAGAACCGCTCGGGATGGCGCGGCGCGATGATGAGCAGCGGGTTCGCGACGCTCGCCTTGATTTTCCTGAACGCCTCGAGCACGAACGGCTCTTCGTTGGGCATCGTGCTGCCGGCCACGACCACCGGCCGTCCCGACGTCATCCGGAAGTACCGGAGCACGCGGTTCTGCCCGCGCGCTTCGAGCGCGGGCGCCACGGGACCGCCGAGCGAATCGAACTTCAGGCTGCCGGTCACGACGACGCGGGACGGCTCGGCGCCGATGTCGATGATGCGGCGCGCCGACTCCTCGCTCTGCATGCAGAATCTGTCGACGTCGGCGAGCACCCGCCGGAAGAACGGCCGCGCGAGCTTGTAGCGCGGATAGGAGCGCGACGAAATGCGGCCGTTCACCATCACGGTCGCCACGCCGCTGCGCGTGACACTGCCGCAATACGTTCGGCCAGATCTCGGTCTCCATCATCACGAACAGCCGCGGCTTCACCAGCCGCAGCGTGCGCCGCACGGCAAACGTGAGGTCGAAGGGAAAGTAAAACACCTCGTCCACGTCCTGCAGGTTCCGGCGCGCCACCTGCTGGCCGGTCATCGTGGTCGTGGAAAGAAAGATCTTGAGATTCGGGTAACGGCGCTTCAAATCGCCCACGAGCGAGCGCACCGTGAGCGCTTCGCCCACCGACACGGCGTGAATCCAGATCGATTCGTCGCCGTCGAAGTTGAACGACACCGGGAGATATCCCATCCGCTGCCGCAGGCTGCCGATGTACTTCCTGTAGCGGATCGCCTGATACACCAGGTACGGCGAGGCGAGCGCGCCGAAGAGGAGAATGAGAAAGCTATAGACGACGTACATGTATGTGGGATTTCGTGCAGGGCTGATCGTACATTAGAATCCCCTTTTGGCTCGGCGTCATTTTTTGGCATCTTCGGGAAAGCGGAGGACCGAATGGCTGTGAAGGTCGGCATCAACGGATTCGGGCGAATTGGCCGCAACATCATGCGCGCGGCCCTGGGCAACAAGGCGATCGATTTTGTCGCGGTGAACGACCTCACCAACGCGGCCACGCTCGCGCACCTGCTGAAGTACGACTCCGTCCTCGGCAACCTGAAGGCCAATGTCGAAGTGAAGGGCGACGGCATTGCCGTCGACGGCGATCAGTTCAAGGTCCTGTCGTTCCGCGATCCCGCCCAGCTGCCCTGGAAGGACCTGGGCGTCGACGTCGTCTTCGAGTCGACCGGCCTCTTCACCGACCGCGATGCGGCCGCCAAGCACATCGCCGCCGGCGCCAAGCGGGTCGTCATTACCGCGCCCGCCAAGGAGCCCGACATCACGGTCGTGATGGGCGTCAACGACGACAAGTACGATCCGGCGAAGCACCAGATCATTTCGAATGCGTCGTGCACGACCAACTGCCTGGCGCCGGTCGCCAAGGTGCTGCACGAAACGTTCGGCATCAAGAAGGGCTGGATGACGACGGTGCACGCCTACACGAACGATCAGCAACTGCTCGACCTGCCGCACAAGGATCTCCGGCGTGCGCGCGCCGCGGCGCTGTCGATCATTCCGACCACGACCGGCGCCGCGACGGCCGTCGGCGAGGTGCTGCCCGAGCTGAAGGGCACGGCTCGACGGCATCGCGATGCGCGTGCCGGTGCCGAACGTGTCGGTGGTCGATCTCGCGGTGCTCGTGGACAAGAAGACCACGAGCGACGAGGTGAACGCCGCGTTCAAGGCCGCCGCGGACGGTCCGCTCAAGGGCATCCTTCAGTACGTGACCGAGCCGCTCGTGTCGATCGATTTCCGGGGCAACCCGCACTCGTCGATGCTCGACTCGGACTACACGAAGGTGATGGAGGGCGATTTCGTCAAGGTCCTCTCGTGGTACGACAACGAGTGGGGCTACTCGAGCCGCTGCATCGATCTGCTCGCCTACATGGTGAAGAAGGGGCTGTGTCCGCACCTCTATTCGCAATTGGCGATCGACAATTGGCAATATGAAGCTCTCTATCCGCGATCTCGATCTGAAGGGCCGGCGCGTGTTCGTGCGCGTCGACTTCAACGTGCCGCTCGAGAATGGCGAGGTGACCGACGATACGCGTATCCGCGCGTCGCTCCCGACGATTCGCTACGCGCTCGATCACGGGGCGACGGTGATGCTCGCCTCGCACCTGGGCCGCCCGAAAGGGCAGGTGAATCCGAAGTACAGCTTGAAACCGGTGGCCGCACGCGCCACGGCGCTTCTCGGCCGGCCGGTGTCGTTTGCGTCCGACTGCGTCGGAGAGGCCGCGAAAACCGCGGTCGATGCCGCCCACAACGGCGGCGGCGGTGTGGTGCTGCTCGAGAATCTCCGGTTTCATCCGGAGGAAGAAAAGAACGACCCGCAGTTCGCGAAGCAGCTGGCCTCCCTGACCGAGCTGTACGTCAACGATGCGTTCGGCTCTGCCCATCGCGCCCACGCGTCGGTCGAGGGCATCACGCATCTCGTGCCGAAAGCCGCGGCCGGACTCCTGATGGAAAAGGAGCTCGAATATCTGGGCCGCGTGCTCGCGTCGCCCGATCGCCCGCTCGTGGCGATCCTCGGCGGCGCGAAGGTGTCGGACAAGCTCGACGTGATTCAGAACTTTCTCGGACGCGTCGATCGGCTCATCATCGGCGGGGCGATGGCCTACACCTTTCTCAAGGCGCGAGGCGTGCCCGTCGGCCGATCGCTCGTCGAGGACGACAAGATGGACGCGGCGCGCGAGATCGAAGGCACAGGCGCAGCGCGCGGGCTGCAGTTCGGCCTGCCCGTCGATCACGTCGTGACGCGACGAAGCTCGAGGCCGGCGCGCCCAGCGAGACGCTCGACGTCGGCGATCCGAAGATCGGCGATCGGATGGGCGTCGACATCGGCCCGAAGACGATCGCGCTCGTACGCGGGCATGATCAAGGACGCGAAGACCGTCGTCTGGAACGGCCCGATGGGCGTGTTCGAGATTCCGGCGTTCGCCAACGGCACGAACGCGATCGCGCGCGCCGTAGCCGAGGTCAAAGGCACGACCATCGTCGGCGGCGGCGATTCGATCGCCGCCATCAATCAGGCCGGCGTCGCCGATCGCATTACGCACATCTCCACCGGCGGCGGCGCGTCGCTGGAATTTCTCGGCGGGCGGAAGTTGCCGGGAGTGGAAGCGCTTACTGACAGGTAGGTTCTGGGACCAGGTAGCGGCGTCGACTTGCAGTCGCGCAATTGACAGCTATGCGCACTCCCTTCATTGCCGGCAACTGGAAGATGTTCAAGACCGTGCACGAGACCACCGTGTACGTGAAGGAACTGCGGGGGCTCGTCAAGGACGTCAACGACGTCACCGTCGTCGTCGCGCCGCCGTTCACGGCCGTGCATGCCGCTGCCGAAGCGGCGCGCAACAGCAACGTCGCGGTCTCGGCGCAGAACATGTTCTGGGAGAAAGAAGGCGCGTTCACCGGCGAAACGAGCGCCGGCATGATCAAGGAAGCGGGCGCCGAATACGTCATCATCGGCCACTCCGAGCGCCGCACGCTGTTCGGCGAAACCGATGTCACGGTGAATCGCAAGGTGATGGCGGCCATCGCCGCGGACCTGACGCCGATCGTCTGCATCGGCGAAACGCTCGACCAGCGCGAGCGCAACGAAACGATGGACGTGCTGGATCGGCAGATCAAAGGGGGCCTCGACAGCCTCAACGGCGATCAGGTGGGCGCGCTCGTCGTGGCCTACGAGCCCGTCTGGGCGATCGGAACGGGGCGCACGGCCACGCCGGCCCAGGCCGGCGAAGCGCACGCGCACATCCGGTCACGCCTGCGGCAGTGGTTCGGCGCGCCGGCGGCGGATCAATGCCTGGTGCTGTATGGCGGCAGCGTCAAACCCGACAATATCCGCGATTTGATGGCCCAGCCCGACGTCGACGGCGCCCTGGTTGGCGGCGCCAGCCTCGACGTCCGCGCCTTTTACGACATCATCGTCAGGAGCCGGCGTCAGGCGGTATAATAGGTGGTTTGCAGACTGATAACTATATGTACTACCTGCTCGTCGGTCTCTACGTTCTCGTTTGCCTGATGCTCTCGCTGGTGATTCTTCTGCAGCAGGGCCGCGGCGGTGATATCGCCAGCGCGTTTGGCGGCAGCAGCAGTCAGGCGGCGTTCGGGGCGCGCTCGGGCGCGACGCTCCTGACCAAGGCGACGACGGTCGCGGCGGTGCTCTTCATGGTCCTCGCGCTGACGCTTGTCGATCATCGGGCAGCGCGGTGGCAGCTCGGTCGTCAGCGGCACGCCGGCTCCAGTGCGGCCCGCCACGCCCACATCGAAGCCGCTGGCCCCGCCCGCCGCCAGCACGCCGGCCCCGTCAACACCGGCGCCGAACACCCGCTACGCCGCCCGCGACCAAGTAAGGCCATCCGCCAATCCCTCAATCCGCCAATCCGCCAATCAATCTACCAATCTACCAATCTGCGAATCTGCCAATTCCCATCTACCATCCCACCGCCTGACCGTCCTTGCGATGGTCCGAGCCGGCGCGATACACCCCGTTCACCGGCGCATCCGCCCGCGATCGAAGCTCGGTTCCGGCAATCGCGGATCGCGGGTGAAGAGAATCCCCTGGTAGCCGCCGACCGATCCGCCGGTGACCGGCCCGCACTTCGTGCCCCTTGGCCTTCAACGCGGCGCCTAACCGATTGAACAGATTCGCTTCGAGCGACAGCACGTTTGAGTTCTGGCTGTGCGTGAAGCGCGCGGCGTCGGTGGTCATCTGCACGTTCATGCCCAGGTCGATGAGATTCACCATGTGCTGCGCGTGCGTTTCCGGCTGCACGCTGCCGCCCATGTTGCCGAAGGTCATCAGCGGCTGGCCGTCCTTCATGACGAAGCCCGCGATGATCGTGTGGAACGGGCGCTTGCGGGGCGCCACGACGTTCGGGCTGCGCGGTTCGAGTGAAAAGGCGCTTCCGCGGTTGTGCAGCACGAACCCGAATTCGCCGACGCTCGCGCGGCTGCCATAGACGCTGAACACGCTGTGAATCAGCGACACCATGTTGCCCCAGCGATCGGCCGTCGTCAGATAGATCGTTCCTCCGTCGAGGCCGCCGCCGACGCGAGGCTTCGAGGCGGCGTTCGGATTGATCTTGTCGCACAAGGTGGCGGCGTACGACTTCGAGAGCAGATCGTTCAGCGGCACGGACGCGAACTTCGGATCGCCGTTGTAGGCGTGCAGATCCGAGTACGCCAGCTTCTTGGCCTCCACCATCAGGTGCCAGTACATCGGGTCGGCAGGACCCAGCTTCGTGAGGCTCATGCCGAGCTTCGGCACGCACACCTCCAGGATGTTCAGCATCTCGAGGGCGGCAAATCCCTGTCCGGGCGGCGGCAGCTCGAACACGTTGTAGCCGTGATAGCTCGTCGAGATCGGCTCGACCCACTCGGACTGGAACTCTTCGAGATCGTTCCGTGTCATCACCCCGCCGCCCGCCTGCACTTTGCGGACGATCGCGGCGGCGATGTCGCCGCGATAGAACGCGTTGCGCCCGTCCTTCTGCAGCAGGCGCAGCGCCTTCGCCAGCGCGGGGTTGCGGATGATGCTGTACAGATCGGGCGCGCGATCGCCCTCGAGGAAAATCTGCCGCGAATCGGTGTCGGCGCGCAGCGCCGTTGCGTCGCGCCGCGCAAATCGGCGTGGCGGCGCTCGGCCTGTCCCCAGCCTTCTTCGGCAATCTTCGCCGCGCGCTCGAACGTCTCCTTGAAGGTCAGCGTGCCGAACCGCTTGAGCAGCGCGTCGTAGCCGGAGATCGCGCCGGGCACCGTCGCCGAATTCGACGCCCGACCCGGGCACGCTTTTCACGCCGAGCTTGCCGGTGAAGAACTGCGGCGTCCACGCGGCCGGCGCCCAGCCGGCCGGATTCAGCGCGTAGAGCTTCTTGTCGCGGGCCGACCACACCAGCGCGAAGAGATCGCCGCCGATGCCGGTGTCATTCTGTGAGGTGACATCGAGCACCGCGCCGGTCGCGACGGCGGCGTCGATCGCGTTGCCACCCCGCTGCAGTATCTCGAGGCCCGCCTGCGCCGCCAGCGGATCGCTCGTCGCGACGATGCCGTTGCGTGCGAGGACCTCGGAGCGTCCCTGGAACAGCCAGCCCTGCGCGCGCGAACCGGGCACGGTATCGATGGCCGACCCGGGCGTGGGCTGATCCGCCGACGGGATGCCGAACGGGTTTGGCGATTGCGCGCCTGCTGTGAGGGCCAAGATTGCGACACCCGCGAGCGCGACGAAGAGAGGAAGAGGCTTCATGGCGGTTCCGATTGTGCCACGCGCCCCTCGAAAGCTGAACAAAAAACCCCCTCGACGACTGGTACAACGACGGCCGAACGAAAACCGAACAAAGAATGGTTTGTTCCGGGCAAGGCCGTTCGGCGTTCCTACTTACAGCAGCCTTCTACCAAGAGACAAAAACATGGATCTCGCTTCTGTGGCAACGTCGGAGCTCATCCTGGGGCGGGGGCGTATAATCGCCCCGCCTGGCACGTCGGCAACGCCGGCGAATATGGCCGACCTCTCCAAGACGGCGGAATCCTCGTTTGCGCTCTTGCTTCGGGCAAAGAGTGGCGACGAGCAGGCGCGCGAAGCGCTCTTTTCGCCCGCTATCTGCCCCGCGTCCGCCGCTGGGCGCATGGTCGCCTGCCCGCGCAATTCCCGCAGCCTGCTGAACACCGACGACCTGGCTCAGGAAGTGCTCTGCCGGGCGTTCGTGTCGCTCGAGAAGTTCGATCCGCGCCATGAGGGCGCCTTTCAGGGGTTTCTGCAGCCAGATCATGGTCAATCGCGTCCGTGACGAGGTGCGGAGTGCCCGCCGCAAGCCTGCGGGTGAAGCGCTCGAGGACGAACATGCCGCCGACGATCCCTCGCCAATGGAGCTGGCGATTGGGCGAGAGGCGCTGGAACGCTACGAGGCCGCTCTGCAACGATTGAAGCCGCAGGAGCGCGAATTGATCGTGGCGCGCTTCGAGCTCGACTTCTCCAACGATGAGATCGCGACGCTCTTTGACAAGCCCACGCCCTCTGCGGCGCGCGTCGCCGTGGGACGCGCACTCGTGAGACTGGCTGAGGAGATGGCCCGTGGCTGACGATTCGCGCCTTGACGACCTCGCCTCGGCCGTCGCCGAAGGGTCCCGAATCGACTGGGACCTCGCAGAGCAGAGCGCTCAGCGATGGCTCCGAGCGCGCCCTCGTGCGAGAGCTGCAGGTGCTGTCAAGAATGGCCGACGTCGTGCGCACGCCCCGCGCCGCACCGCCGGTCGACGCCGAACTGCAGAGTCGGTCAACTGTGGGGTCACCTTCGCATTTCGGAAGTGCATGGCGAAGGTCATTCGGCAGCGTCTATCGCGCGTGGGATACGCGGCTGGAATGCGAGGTCGCGCTCAAGCTGATCAAGGCCTCGGGTGTCTCGCGCGGCCTTCGATCTGTCCGTGCGCTCAAAGAGGCGCGACTTCTGGCGCGCGTGCGCCACCGGAATGTCGTGCGGGTGTTCGGTGCGGATTCTCACGACGGGCGCTTTGGTTTGTGGATGGAGCTCATTCCCGGCCGCACCCTGGAGCAGCAGCTCACGATGCAAGGTCCTATGGGCGTGAGTGAAGCCATTCCCATCGGCATCGACCTCTGCCACGCACTGGCCGCCGTCCACGGCGCCGGCCTCCTCCATCGCGACGTCAAGGCTCACAACGTGTTGCGCGAAGAAGGCGGCCGTATCGTCCTGATGGACTTCGGGACCGGCGGCGACATACGAGGCACGCGAAACGGCGATACCCTTGCTGGAACGCCGCTCTATCTGGCGCCAGAGTTGTTTGCAGGCGCGAAACCTTCCGCGCAGTCAGACATCTACAGCCTCGGCGTTCTGCTCTATCACCTGGTCACCGGCGACTATCCGGTGCAGCGGTAAGACTCGTCTCGATCTCGAGTCAGCGCATCGAACCGCGAAACGGCAGCCGCTGAGAGACGTGAGGCCCGATCTCTCGCCGGTCTTTATCGACGTGATCGAGCGAGCACTCGCACCGAATCCAGCGGATCGCTACCAGTCGGCCGGCGAATTTGGAAACGCTCTCGCCTCGGCTGCGGGCGTGACCTTCAAGCCGGATGTGCCCGAAGGCTCGGACAGTGGCGCACGTGGCAGCCGTTCGCCGTCGCTGTCGCGGCTGTTGCCGGATTGGTCGTCGGATTCAGCGCGTCTCAACGCTGGATGGCATCGCGACCCGAAGCCGGAGGGACACGCGAGGCCGGCGTCGATCAGCCGATTGCGCAGAGGCGCCCGGCACCACCTCCAGCCCGGCCAACGCGTCCTACGATGTCGCGGCCTCGTTCCATGCCTCGAGGGATGGAGGAGATGTGCGGCTCACGCAAGGCAGTCGCGTGAGACCTGGCGACAAACTGTTCGCCGTCATCAATACCTCCCAGCCAGTGTTTGTCTACATCGTCAACCGCGATGAAGCCGGTCAATCGTTCCTGCTGTTTCCCCTCCCGGGGTTTTCACCAGGCAACCCGTTCCAAACTCAAATGGCCGATTGCCGGGCACCAAGGATGGCCAGCAGCTTTTCTGGCAAGTGACAAGCGCCGGCGGACAGGAACACTTCTTTTTGTACGTCACTCCGCAGCGGCTCGTTGAATTCGAGCAGTTGTTGGCCGCCCTCCCTCGTGCCGAGCTGGGCCGAACGGTCAGCAGCCTGCCCTTGTCGACGTCGGCGGTCGGGGTGCTGCGCGGCGTGGGCGGTCTCAGCGCCTCGAGCTCTGCAGCGCCTTCGACCGGAAACGAGCTTGCCGAGCTGCCGCTCTTGTCCGAAGAATGAGTCGGCCGTCGGCGTCTGGGCCAGGCGCGTCAGCTTCCAGAATCCCCCGGAACAGTAAGCCGCGCCAGCGGCGCTCTACCCGCCTGTTTGATTCTCGCTGTCGGAGCGTTATCTACAGCAGAGGGTAATCCACCCTCCCACCGGAGGTCTCCCGACAGGAGGCAGACATGTTCGACGAACGTTCTCCACCGCGTGCGTGTTGACCGCCGCTGGCATCCTGGCAGCCACGCTGACGGCCACTGCGTCGCCCTTCAATCGAGCCACTTACTTTATGTTTCGCACACCCGTGACCCTGCCCGGCGCGGTTTTGCCGCCTGGCCACCAGTCTTCGAGATCGCCAACCCGAACGGCGGTGCAGACGTCGTTATGGTCAAGACCAAGGAACGGTCGACGCTGCACCTGTTGGCGATGACGCGTGCGGTGAACCGGGAACATTCGCACAAGCTCGAGCGGCGATCGTGCCTGCGCAGCGGGCCGATCTGAGCCCCGCCGCATCACCGCCTGGTATGCCGCAGGAGAGACAACCGGACGCCAGTTCATTGACTAAGCGTCAGTTCAAGTCGCCGCCGTTGTGCTCGCGACCGCAGACCTTGCACATCGACGGCGGCTTGCTGTTGTCCACGCGATGCGCCATCGCGCACTGTCTTCAGATAGGCAAATATGGCCTTGAGATCGTCGTCGGTCATGCCGCGGAGTTCCACCACGGCATGGTCTGCTTGAGCGGCCGTGCCTTCACCATGCCGTGCGCATCACGTCGAGGAAGAGCGCTTCGTCGTAATACGGAATCCCTGACGGCGCCTGCGTGAGTTGGCGCTCGTCACGTCTCCCCACGGCCCGCGCAGAAGGTCGCCGCCCGCGAGATCGAATGCGTCAGGCGCTGCCCGTTCTCATTCAGGGTATGGCAGTCGCGGCACACCGCCGAGCGTCGTCAGGTACTCGCCGCGCTTCACGGGCGTCGAAAGATCGGGCTCCGGCACCGGCGCCGTGATCGGGGCGCGGCGCGTTGTTGATCAGGTGCTTCACGGGGAAGATCACTCGGTTTTCGGGGAAGCTGCTGCTCACCGGAGGGAATCGTCCGCAGGTACACGACGATCGACGCCAGATCCTCGTCCGAGAGGCGCCGGAAATTTTCATAGGGCATCATCGGAAACAGCGCGCGGCCGTCGTAGCCGATGCCCTCGCGAATGGCGCGCGCCATCTGATCGTCGGTCCAGTTCCCCGCGCCCGTCTCCTTGTCGGGTGTGATGTTGGGCGCGTGCACCGTGCCCGGAAGCCCTTCGAATGGAAAGTTCGCCATCCCCGCGCCGTGCCCGCCCTCCGCTTCGGGCGCCTCGTTCTTCGACCAGTCGCGCGTGCTGTGACAACCGAAACAGGCCGCCACGTTCTCGGCGAGATATTTCCCGCGTTCCAGGCGTTCGGGCGTCGACTCGAAACGGCGGTCGGTCAGCGCGCGCGCGTTGGGACCGATGAACGGACGCCACCCGACGGTCGCGGTAATACCGATGGCCAGCAGAATCACGAGAATCGCAAGAATCCATCCGATAATCTTCAATCCTTTCATCCATCCTCCCCTGTATGCCCCGGTCGGGGCCGCGTGATTATGCCTCAGCACAGGCCAATCCGTTTGACGTCATGCTATTGTTCAATCGATGCACGCGCCGTTCAGCCTGGGCGTCATCGTCATGGCGATTCTCGCAGCCGGCTGCGGGAAGGCCCGCACCCCTGTCGAGGTTGTCGCGCCATCGGCCGCTCCGGCCGCCACCAGCGAGCGAAAGCTGGACGGCTATCACGACGCCCTCGCGGCCATTCTCGAGGTCTTACAGCAACCGCTCGGATTTCCCCGCGTCGACGTCGAGCTCGTGCTCCTTCGCAATCGCCGGAGCTTCGAGCAGGAGCTGTTGAACGTCGGCTATCCCCCCGAGCTGGCCCGCTCGGCTTCGGCGTTTGCCGCGATCGGCGGGGCCAGGGCCGTGCTCGTGAATGCCGGCCTCGTCGACAGATTCGATCGGACCCACCGCGTCACGCTCGTCGCCCACGAGCTCGTCCACTCGCTGCAGTATCGCTTCAGCGGCGGCACCCGCGGCAACTCCGAGCAGTGGTTGCGAGAGGGGTTCGCCGAGTGGGTGTCCTATCGAGTCACGGCAGAGCTGGGTCTCGCGTCCTTCGATGCGCAGCGTGAAGAGCTCCTGAGGCCGCTGATCCGCGCGCCGTTCGGGCTCCTTCCCGCGCCGTTCGACAATCTCGTGACGTTTCCGCAATGGGTCGATGCGCAGCGGCGATCGCAGGCACCGGTGTACGCCCAGGCCTTCATCGCCGCGGAGCTGCTCATCGAGATGCGCGGCGTGCCTGCCGTCATCGGCTACTTCGAGCGCTTCAGGACGACCAGGGAGCATCAGCGTGCGTTTACCGACGCCTTCAAGATGGAGCGCGCGGAGTTCGACCGTGCGTTCGCGCGGCGCTGGCGCGAGACGATCGCACGCTACAGGCTGCGGCGATAAGCGACAGGCGATCGGTGACGGTACATTGGCGCATAGTCTCCAACTTGCAGGATTTCCGTCACTTATCCGCGACATTCAGTGGCGCATCCATGTGAACGCACGCGCAGCGCCGTACACACGTGACACGGCACGTCGATTGCCTACGCAGTGACCGTGACGACCCTCGTCAGCGGCCTGCCAACCGACAGCGGATTCCTCGACCGGCAGGCCCTTCACGAATTTGCGCGCGCACATGACGATGCGCTGGGGACCACTCGCACCGCGATCGAACGCGCGGGACGCGGGTGGTGGCACGCGGAAGTCCCGCGCCGGGTGGCGTACCCGATCGTGGGTGCGTCTGCCGCGCTCGCCGTCGCGGCGGGCCTGCTGCTGATTCGGTTGAGCCCCTCGGGTTTCAGCCTGGATGCGGTGCGCGCGGAAGTGCTTCGCGATCCCGCGACGTATCTCTATCTCGGCATTGTAGTCATGGCGCTTTTCGTCGGACTGGGCGCGGCACTGGGCTCTCAGACCGACCGGCTGCTGACCGAGACCACGATCGATCCGCTGACCGGCCTCCACAACAGACGGGCGCTTCGGCAGCGGATCGACGAAGAGCTGTCGCGATCGGCGCGTTACGGACAGAGTTTGTCGCTGCTGCTGATCGATCTGGACAACTTCAAACAGGTGAACGATCGGTGGGGCCATCTTGCGGGCGATGCGTTGCTGCGTGGCACCGGCCGGGCGATCGCGCGCACGCTGCGGACGACAGACTATGCGGTCCGTCTCGGAGGCGACGAGTTCGCGATTATTTCTCCAAACACCACCAGCGCCGAAGCCGCAATGCTGGCCACGCGCGTCAGGTTCGCGATCGCGCACGACGCGCGGCGTCAGAAGCACCCGGTCACGGCCTCGATCGGCATCTCCACCTACGATCCCCGCCTGTCGCGGCCAGCCGATGTCCTGTCGATGGTCGAAGCGGCCGACGCGGCGCTCTACGACGCCAAGCACGCCGGAAACGCAGGAAAACAAAGAGCGATCTAAAGATAGAAGAGCGCCCACGGATGTGGGTGCGAGTGTGATATCCTCCCCGCCGAAAACCCGAAAGGAGCGCCTCAATGGCGGAAACGACAGACAAGCCGAGAGTGAAGATTCCCGCGGAGGCGGTCGAACTGTACACGCAATACATTCACGGCGAGATCACCCGTCGTGATTTCATGGATACGATTGGACGGCGTTTCGCGGTCGCCGGACTCACGACCGCGGCGATTGTCGAAGCGCTGATGCCGAACTATGCGCTGGGGCAGCAGGTCCGCAAGGACGACGAGCGGATCAAGGCGAGTAGGAAACCATCCCTTCACCCAGCGGAAATGGTTACATCAGGGGCTATTTCGTCCGGCCATTCAGCCAGGACACGCGCACCGAGACACCGACGAAATTGCCCACCGTGCTCGTCATCCACGAGAATCGCGGACTCAATCCGCATACCCAGGACGTCGCACGGCGGTTTGCGCTGGAGAACTTCATGGCCTTCGCGCCGGACGCCCTGACGTCGGTCGGCGGTTATCCGGACGACGACTACGAAGGCGGCCAGCTCTTCGGCAAGATCGATCGCCGCGAAGTTGACCCAGGACTTCATCGCGTGCGCGCAGTGGCTGAAAACGCATCCGCTGTCGAACGGCAAAGTCGCGGCCACCGGCTTCTGCTTCGGCGGCGGCATGTCCAATCAGCTGGCGACTCTGCTCGGTGCGGATCTGGCGGCAGCCGCTCCGTTTTACGGCGGCGCGCCGGCGGCGGCAGACGTCGCGAAAATCAAAGCGGCGATACTCGTTCACCACGGCGGGCTCGACAAGCAGCTGGTGGACGCGTATCCCGGCGTATGAAGCCGCGATGAAGCAAGACAACGTCACGCACGAAGGCCACATCTATCCGAATTCCGTGCATGGCTTCTTCAATGACGCCACGCCGGAACGCTACAACAAGCCGGCGGCGGAAGAGGCTTGGAACCGCACCATCGCGTGGTTCAACAAATACACGCGCGTCACCGCCTGATGGGAATTTCTGTGGGTAGAAGAGAAGGTACCTCTACCTGCTGATATCTAGTCGCGTTTGGTGCGGAACTTGAGTCCGGCGCGGCGCTGCACGAAGTCCAAGCGTGCCTCGGAGACACGGCAACATCACGACGACGTCGCAGTATCTGCAAAGCGCACCGCTCAGACTCGAAGCTGCTCTGTCGAAAATGGAGGCAGATTCGCGCCGGATTCGCACACGGAGAAAACCGAGAGTGCGAATGGTCGAAGCGGCGACGCGGCGCTCTACGACGCCAAGCACGCCAAACGCAAACCGCTCTTTAGGGTTGAAGAGCGCCGATGGAATTGGCGCGTTCAGTTGTTGTGCCCGCTGAGGACATAGCCGAGCGTCACGGCGAGGTTCGCGT
>CAWKMQ010000036.1:0-48831 GCA_963850725.1 Vicinamibacterales bacterium | reverse complement strand
GGATTTCTGCGCCAGATCATGGTCAACCGCGTCCGTGACGAGGTGCGGAGTGCCCGTCGCAAGCCTGCGGGTGAAGAGCTGGAGGACGAACATGCCGCCGACGACCCCTCGCCTATGGAGCTGGCGATTGGGCGGGAAGCGCTTGACCGCTACGAGGCCGCTCTCGAGCGCGTGAAGCCGCAGGAGCGCGAATTGATCGTCGCCCGTTTCGAGCTCGATTTCTCGAACGAGGAGATCGCTACGCTCTTTGACAAGCCCACACCCTCTGCGGCGCGCGTCGCCGTGGGACGCGCACTCGTGAGACTGGCTGAGGAGATGGCCCGTGGCTGACCAATCGCACCTTGACGACCTCGCCTCGGCCGTCGCCGAAGGATCCCGATTGACTGGGGCCTCGCAGAGCAGAGCGCTCGCGATGGCTCGGAGCTCCGCTCGTGCGAGAGCTTCAGGTGCTGTCAGAAAATGGCCGACGTCGTCCGCGCGCCCCGGGTGCCCAGACCGAGACTGCAGTCGGTGAACTGTGGGGTCATCTCCGCATTTCAGAAGTGCTGGCCGCAGGGTCCTTCGGCAGCGTTTATCGCGCGTGGGATACGCGGCTCGCATGCGAAGTGGCGCTCAAGGTGATCAAGGCCTCGGGCGTCTCCCCGGCCTTCGATCTGTCACGTGTGATCAAGGAGGCGCGGCTGCTGGCGCGCCTGCGCCACCGGAATGTCGTCCGGGTGTTTGGCGCGGATTCTCACGACGGGAACTTCGGTCTGTGGATGGAGCTGATTCCCGGCCGCACCCTGGAACAACAGCTCACGATGCAAGGTCCTATGGGCGTGAGCGAAGCCATTCCCATCGGCATCGACCTCTGCCACGCGCTCGCCGCGGTCCACGGCGCGGGCCTCATCCATCGGGACGTCAAGGCTCACAACGTGTTGCGCGAAGAAGGCGGCCGTATCGTCCTGATGGACTTCGGAACGGGCGGCGACATAGAGGCACCCGAAACAGCAGACACCCTTGCGGGAACGCCGCTCTATCTGGCGCCCGAGCTGTTTTCAGAACGAGAAACCCTCCGCGCAGTCAGACATCTACAGCCTCGGCGTGCTGCTCTATCACCTGGTTACACGCGACTACCCGGTGCAGGGCAAGACTCGTGTCGATCTCGAGTCGGCGCATCGGATAGGCAAACGGCAGCCGTTGAGAGACGTGAGGCCCGATCTCTCGCCAGTCTTTATCAACGTTCTCGAGCGAGCACTCGCACACAATCCAGCGGATCGCTACAGCTCGGCTGGCGAATTTGGCAACGCCCTCGCGTCGGCTGCGGGCGTGACCTTCAAGCCGGATGTGCCCAGGGCATCGGACAGGTGGCGCCCGTGGAAGCCGTTTGCCGTTGCTGCCGCGGCTGTTGCCGTATTGGTCGTCGGATTCAGCACGTCTCAACGCTGGATGGCATCGCGACCCGAAGTCGGAGGGACACGCGAGGCCGGCGTCGACCAGCCGATTGCGCAGAGCTCGCCCAGCACCACCTCCAGCCCGACCAACGCGTCCTACGATGTCTCTGTCTCGTTCTATGCCTTGAGAAATGGATTAGACGTGCGGCTCACGCAAGGCAGTCGCGTGAGACTTAACGAAAAACTGTTCGCCGTCATCAACACCTCTCAGCCAGTGTTTGTCTACATCGTCAACCGCGATGATGCAGGTCAGTCGTACCTGCTGTTTCCCCTCCCTGGAATTTCACCAGACAACCCGATTTCCCACACTCAGATGGCACGATTGCCGGGTACCAAGGACGGCCAAAAGTTTTCCTGGGAAGTGACGAGCGCCGGCGGACAGGAACACTTCTTTCTGTACGTCAGTCCGCAGCGGCTCGTTGAATTCGAGCAGTTGCTGGCCGCCCTGCCCCGCGCCGAGCTGGGCCGAACCGTCGACAGCCTGCCCTTGTCGGCTTCGGCTGTCGGGGTGCTGCGCGGCGTGGGCGGTCTCAGCGCCTCGAGCTCTGCCGCGCCTTCGACCGGAAACGAGCTTGCCGAGCTGCCGCTCTTGTCCGATCAGAACGAGTCGGCCGTCGGCGTCTGGGCCCGGCGAGTCAGCTTCCAGAATCCCCCGGAACAGTAAGCCGCGCCAGCGGCGTCATACGCGCGTGTTTGATTCTCCCTGTTTGAGCGTTATCTACAGCAGAGCAGGGTAATCCACCCTCCTCAACCGGAGTTCTCCCGACAGGAGGCAGACAATGTTTCGACGAACGATCGCCACCGCGTGCGTTTTGACCGCCGCAGGTATCCTGGCCGCCACGCTGACGGCCACTGCGTCGCCCTTCAATCGAGCCACGAACTTTTCGTTTCGCACAGCCGTGACACTACCCGGCACCGTTCTGCCGGCCGGCGACTACGTATTCGAGATCGCCAACCCGAACGGCGGCGGTGACGTCGTGGTGGTCAGGAACAAGGTACGGTCGAAGGTGTTCCTGCTGGCGATGACGCGTGCCGTGACTCGGGCACATTCGTCCAAACTCGATGCGACCATCGTGCTTGGCGAAGCGAATCGATCGGAGCCCCGCCGCATCACCGCCTGGTATGCCGAAGGAGACACCACCGGACGCGAGTTCCAGTACTAACCATCAGTTCAAGTCGCCGCCGTTGTGCTCGCGACCGCAGACCTTGCACATCGACGGCGGCTTGCTGTTGTCCACGCGATGCGGGATCTGGGGCACGGTCTTCAGATACGCAAACATGGCCTTCAGATCATCGTCGGTCATGCCGCGGAAGTACCACCACGGCATGGTCTGCTTGAGCGGCCGTGCCTTGACCTTCCGGTGCGCATGACCTCGAGGAAGAGCGCTTCGTCGTAATACGGATCCCAGACGGCGACTGCGTGATGTTGGCGCTCGTCACCGCTCCCCACGGCCCGCGCAGAAGGTCGCCGCCGCGAGATCGAGCTCCAGTCAGGCGCTGCCCGTTTTCCATCCGGCGTGTGGCAGTCGCGGCACACCCCGAGCGTCACCAGGTACTCGCCGCGCTTCACGGGCGTGGACAGATTGGGTTCCGGCACCGGCTCGTGCATCGGCGCGGGCGCATTCTTCATCAGGTACTTCACGGGGAAGATCAACTCTGTCCTCGGAACCTGCTGTTTCACCGGCGGAATGGTTCGCAGGTACACGATGATCGACGCCAGATCCTCGTCCGACAGGTGCCGGAAATTTTCGTAAGGCATCATCGGGAACAGCGCGCGGCCGTCGAAGCCGATGCCCTCGCGAATGGCGCGCGCCATCTGATCGTCGGTCCAGTTCCCCGCGCCGGTCTCCTTATCGGGTGTGATGTTGGGCGCGTGCACAGCGCCCGGCAGCCCCTCGAACGGAAAGTTCGGCATCCCGGCGCCGTGCATGCCCTGTGCTTCCGGCGACTCGTTCTTCGACCAGTCACGCGGACTGTGACAACCGAAACACGGCGTGACGTTCTCGGTGAGATATTTCCCGCGCTCCAGACGTGCGGGCGTCGATTCGAAGCGGCGGTCGGTGAGCGCCCGCGCGCTGGGGCCGAAGAACGGCCTCCACCCAATCGTCGCGGTAATACCGATGGCCAGCAGAATCACGAGAATCGCAAGAATCCATCCGACGATCTTCAATCCCTTCATCCCGCCTCCAGTATGTGCCCCCGTCGGGCCCGCTGATTATGTCTCAGCACAGGCCAATACGTTTGACATCATGCTATTGTTCGATCGATGCACGCGCCGTTCAGCCTGGGCGTCATCGTCATGGCGATTCTCGCGGCCGGCTGCGGGAAGACCCGCACGCCTGTCGAGGTTGTCCCGCCATCTGGCCGCTCCGTCCGCCAGCGAGCGAAAGCTGGACGGCTATCACGACGCCCTCGCGGCCATTCTGGATGTCCTGCAGCAACCGCTCGGATTTCCGCGCGTCGACGTCGAGCTCGTGCTCCTTCGCGATCGCCACAGCTTCGAGCAGGAGCTGTTGAACGTCGGCTATCCCCCCGATCTGGCCCGCTCGGCTTCGGCGTTTGCCGCGATCGGCGGCGCCAGGGCCGTGCTCGTGAATGCCGGCATCGTCGACAGATTCGATCGGACCCACCGCGTCACGCTTGTCGCCCACGAGCTCGTCCACTCGCTGCAATATCGCTTCAGCGGCGGCACTCGCGGCAACTCCGAGCAGTGGTTGCGAGAGGGGTTCGCCGAATGGGTGTCCTATCGAGTCACGGCAGAGCTGGGCCTCGCGTCCTTCGAGGCGCAGCGCGACGAGCTCCTGAGGCCGCTGATCCGGGTGCCGTTCGGGCTCCTTCCCGCGCCGTTCGACAATCTCGTGACGTTTCCGCAATGGGTCGATGCGCAGCGGCGATCGCAGGCGCCGTTGTACGCGCAAGCCTTCATCGCCGCGGAGCTGCTCATCGAGATGCGCGGCGTGCCTGCCGTCATCGGCTACTTCGAGCGCTTCAAGACGACCAGGGATCATCAGCGCGCGTTTACCGATGCCTTCAAGATGGAGCGCGCGGATTTCGACCGTGCGTTCGCGCGCCGCTGGCGCGAGACGATCGCGCGCTACAGATTGCGGCGGTGAAGCTCCACGTTCAAATTGTAGGATTTACGTCACTTATCCACGACATTGAGTGGCGCATCCGATGTGAACCCACGCGCAGCGCTGTACACGCGTGACACGGCACGTCGATTGCCTACGGAGGGACCGTGACGACTCTCGTCAGCGGCGCTGCCGGCTGATAGCGGATTCCTCGACCGGCAGGCTCTTCACGAATTTGCGCGCGCCCATGACGAGGCGCTGGGGACTACCCGCACCCCGATCGAACACGCGGGACGTGCGTGGTGGCACGCGGAAGTCCCGCGCCGGGTGGCGTACCCGATCATGGGTGCGTCTGCCGCGCTCGCCGTCGCGGCGGGCCTGCTGCTGATTCGGTTGAGCCCCGCGGGTTTCAGCCTGGATGCCGTGCGCGCGGAAGTGCTTCGCGATCCCGCGACCTATCTCTACCTCGGGATCGTCGTCATGGCGCTCTTCGTCGGGCTCGGCGCGGCGCTGGGCTCTCAGACCGACCGGCTGCTGACCGAGACCACGATCGATCCGCTGACCGGCCTCCACAACAGACGGTCGCTTCGGCCAGCGGATCGACGAAGAGCTGTCGCGCTCGGCGCGCTACGGACAAAGCCTGTCGCTGCTGCTGATCGATCTGGACAAGTTCAAGCAGGTGAACGATCGGTGGGGCCATCTTGCGGGCGATGCGTTGCTGCGTGGCACCGGCCGGGCGATCGCGCGCACGCTGCGGAAGACCGACTACGCGGTCCGTCTTGGCGGTGACGAGTTCGCGATTGTTTCTCCTAACACCAACAGCGCCGAGGCCGCGTTGCTGACAGCGCGCATCAGATTCGCGATCGCGCAGGACGCGCGGCGTCAGAAGTACCCGGTGACCGCTTCGATCGGCATCTCCACCTACGATCCCCGCTTGTCGCAGCCAGCCGATGTGCTGTCGATGGTCGAAGCGGCCGACGCGGCGCTCTACGACGCCAAGCACGCCAGAACGCAAAGCGCTATTTAGGGTCGAAGAGCGCCAATGGAATTGGCGTGTTCAGTTGTTGTGCCCGCTGAGGACATAGCCGAGCGTCACGGCGAGAAGGCCGAGCAGTACCACGATCCACGTGGACCTGTCCTGGTTCCCCAGGAGGCGGCTGACAATGACGAGCGCGACGAGCGATGCGATCGCGACGGCGTTCCTCGTACGGATCAACTCCAGCAGAAAGTCGGTTCGCCCCATTCACCGGGTCTCCTCTCGCGCGGCAAGTCTCGCATCCAACCTGTGCCGCGTCTACGACATCGGCGAGGTCGACATTCATCTCGATGGAGTCCATGGACGGCGAAGACCTTGGCACGCCTGTTGCGGCGCAGTCGGCCGCCTGCCTGCCGACAAGGCCACCGTAGATCGCGCGGAAACTGTGCGCGGGCCTTGCGCGGCGCACACGAAAGGCGTGCTGCATCGCGACCTGAAGCCGCGCCAACATCATGATCGACGGCCGAGGGCAGGTGCTGATCAAGATGACGGGACTGTTGGCTCGCCGAAGGTTCGGGTGGACTGGATTCGGGCGATCGAAAAGGCGCACAATCAGTGCAGAAGGCCTATGAACCTATGAAGACTACCGCCGTTCTGATTGTCGCTGCGATCGTGTTCAGCGGGGCCCTGGCCGCACAGGAAAGAAAACCAGTGCCAAAAAACTCCGTGCGCGTGACGATTCCCGGTTGCACTAAGGGTTACATCTTCACTGCCGCTCCCCGCACTGTCGATGAGCCGGGCAGCGTCTACATTCCGCCAGGGATGCATTTACGCATGAATGGACCGAAGGATACGATGGCGGAGATCAAAGCTCATGAAGGATCGATGATCGCGATCACCGGCATCATGAAGAAAGGCCAACTAGATCCGACTGGAGTCGGCGTCGGCGGCGGCGTCACGATCACGCCTGGGCCGGACCCGACGGGCGGCCGACGGGGAAGCCCGGCTGGGAATCAGATTTTCATCGACGTCGAGGGCTGGCGGCCCGCTGCAGGTGGTTGCCCGCGATAGTTCTAAAAAAGCAAAAAGCTGGGCTTCTGAAGATTGACTTGCCAGCCGTAGCTCGGTGCGAGCACGGAGGTCCCGCCGTCGCCAAGGCTTCGGCGCGACAACCTTCGCCTGAATCCTAAGTGAAGGTTGGTGCGGAAGAGGAGATTTGAACTCCTATGGTATTGCTACCGCCAGCCCCTCAAGCTGGTGCGTCTGCCAGTTCCGCCACTTCCGCACAGGCGTGACCCCTGAGTATAACTCGGAACAGAGTCCCCCCGAATCGCCCTGAGAGCGACGGTCTTTTTTCCGTTGTCGCACAACCCGCAAACTGATAGTTTCCTAGGTTTGACGACAGGCAATTGAGGAGGTGTGCGATGAGTTTGCGGATTGGTGATATGGCTCCAGACTTCCAGGCTGACACAACCGACGGTCCCATTCGCTTCCACGAGTGGGTCGGCGATTCATGGGCCGTGATGTTCTCCCACCCGAAGGACTTCACGCCCGTGTGCACGACCGAGCTGGGCTACATGGCGAAGCTCAAGCCCGAGTTCGACAAGCGCCGCACGAAGGTCATCGGCCTCAGCGTCGATCCGGTCGACAACCACAAGCGCTGGGCCAACGACATCAAGGAGACCCAGGGCGAAGCGCCGAACTATCCGATGATTGGCGACACGAAGCTCGAAGTCTCGAAGGCGTACGGGATGCTCCCGGCCGAGCTCGAGGGAAGCTGCGATGGCCGCACGGCCGCCGACAACCAGACCGTCCGCAACGTGTTCGTCGTCGGTCCCGACAAGAAGATCAAGCTCATCATCGCCTATCCGATGACGACGGGCCGGAACTTCGACGAAGTGCTGCGCGTCATCGACTCGCTGCAGCTGACGGCGAAGCACAAGGTGGCCACGCCGGCCAACTGGAAGCAGGGCGACGACGTCATCATCGCCGGCTCGGTGTCGGACGACGATGCGAAGAAGGTGTATCCGCAGGGCTGGAAATCGCCGAAGCCCTACATCCGGATTGTCCCGCAGCCGAAGTAAGTGGATTGACGTATCGAGGCGCATTCACCACTGAGCTCACAGAGCACACAGAGAGATTCTTCTCCGTGCGCTCGGTGATCTCTGTGGTGATCCCTCCCGATCAGAAGGTACAACCCGCGCCGAAGGTCTTTCCCGGCTCGTTGGGCACCGGTTCACCGATGGCCGCATCGCCGTGCGCACGATGCGCTGGCTCGGCGCTCACGCTCACCGAAATCAACTGATAGCGTCCTTTACCCCTCTTGTGGCAGAGGCTGACCTTGGGTCCCTGCGGACCACCCGGATCGTCCGCTTCTTCTCCGAAGTAGTAGCTCGGGTCGGAATCAGTGACCGTTGCGCCAGTCGCGTCCGTGGCTGTGGCCGTCCCGATGTTGCTGTATTGACCGGCCACGGCCGCACCAGTTCCCGTGCACGTCATTGATTCCGCTGCAGCCAGGTCGGTCTTTGGACACGTTACCGTCACGCCCTTGTCGTCGGTCACAGTAACGTTGGTGAGCGGAGTGGAGCCCTGATTGGTCACCACATACGTCCACGTCACTGTGTTGCCGACCTTGATGGAGGGGCCAGGCGCCTCGTTCGCATCCTCGCCGTTTGTCGATTTCGTGATGTTGATGGAGGGCGCGACGGCCTGACACTTCGCATCGAAGACCTTCGTCGGATCGGCGGGAACCGGTTCGCCTACCGCGGCGTCGCCGTGCGCGCGGTGTGTGGCTTCGGCGCTCACGCTGATGTCAATCAGTTGATAGCGATTCGCCTCCGTACGATGGCACAGCTGCTTCTTCGCGGTCGATCGTGACTGGCTCACGATCGTCGCGGCGCCGCTGTTCAGATTGACTTGAATCTGGATCTGTTCTTCGGATCCCACGCCGGTGACGATGACCGCCCAGGTCGACGATCCTTCACGGAACACAAGCTGCACTTCACCTGCGGGCACGCCCGTGATCTCGAAGTGCCCTGAGGCATCGACGGTCACCATGATATTCGTCCCTTCGACGGACACGGTCATCGTCGATGCGGACTCGAGCGCCATACCGAGCCTCTGGGCCGTGAGCGACCGGCCGACGACCGTACCGTCGATCACGGCCGACCCGCCAGACGACCCTGATGGACCGGACGGGCCGGTCGGCGATCCGCCGCCAGCCCCGCTGCACGCCGACGCGCCCAACATCAACGAAGCAACGACGAGGATATCTATGAGTGATCGAATCATGAACACGTGACCGGAGCAAAGGCCGTTCCTGGAAGGGGCGCGTCGAAATGCCGGCGAATTCAATGAGTTGCCGGCGCAACTAACGGCGCCGGCTGTCGCGTGTCAGGCAGATCTGTAATCTTCGCGACGTAATGTGTAGAGCTGAATCAGCGATCCGTCGACTGTTTGATCAGCTCTTCAAGTTGAAACGCGTGCCGGACGGGATGCATGACGGCGTGCTCGAGCATGGCGTCGATGCAGTAGCGCGTCTTCCAGCGCGAGAGATACTCGGGCCGCTCGAGCTCCTCGTCGGACACATCCTTCAATGGCGCACGCCACTGCGCCAGAACGTGTTCCATGAACGCATCGGCCTCGGCAGAAAGCCGCGGCGCCTCGGCCGGGACGCGAATGCCCGGGTCGGGCAGCTCCAGCATCTCGCATATCCATGTCATGTAGCCGCGCGCCGCGCCGAGCACGTGACGAAGCAGCGTGTCGAGCGACGCGTAGGCAGGATCGTCGGTGGCCGGCAATGCCACCGACAGTGCATGAGCCCGCTTCCACGTCTCGAGAAACCGCCGCAGGTGCTCGTCGTGCAGCAGCACGAGCGCGCGTACCGCCCGCGACCGATAGGTGATGTTCATCATCGCGCCCGCTGCAACGTCCGGCGCTTCCACGCCTGATCGAGGACGACAGCAGCGAAGACCAGCCGCAGACCAGCATGATTCGACCGCGGCCGCTTGGGCTCGGCCAGCCACGAGACGCCAATGCCGATGAGATACAGCGCGAGCATCGGCATCGCGAAGATCGTCATGTTCCAGGGATCCGGCGACGGCGTCAGCACCGCCGCGACGATGAAGATGATGAGAATCGCGTAGCGAAGGTTGCGCCAGAGGAACCGCGACGTCACCACGCGCATCTTCGCCAGGAAGAACGACAGCGTGGGAATCTGGAACACCAGCACCATGCCGACCAGCGACCTGACGTACAGCTCGAACACGTACTCGACCCGCGGCTCGAACCTGATGCCGGCCAGCGTGAAGGTGGCGAAGAAGCTCATCATCGAAGGGAACAACACGTAATGGCTGAACGCCGCGCCGGCAACGCTGCCAACGGCCGTGAGCGCGACGAACGGAATCACGAACTTCTTCTCGTTCGCGTAGAGCGCCGGGCGCGACGAACAACCAGACCTGGTACATGATCATCGGCGCCGCAAGCACGAGCCCCGCCATGAACGCGACGTCCAGGTAAACGGAAATGCCTTCGGTCGGCCTGCTGAAGATCAGCTCGGTGCCGGGCGGCAGCGCCCGGTGTGTGGGCGCCATCACGAAGATGACCAGCGGTTCCATGAACGCGAACGCCAGACCCATGCCGACGGCCAGCGCCATACAGGAATGTATGAGGCGTTTGCGAAGATCGTCCAGATGCTCGAGGAACGACATCGTACCGCCCTCAGGCTCCTCGTGCTCGTCGGAACGGCGGATTGGAGAAAGCGAAGCGGTCATGTCGCCTCCATGGTCCGGCAAACACCGGACACTGCGTACTGCCAGCCGATGGTAGACCAAAAGACGTGGCCCTTGTGCTACATTCACGCGAGCAATACCACAGCTAAAGGAGATCGCGATGAAGAGAAGTATGTTTGTTCTTGCCGCCGTCGCGGCTATCGTGACCGGCTCGATCCTCGCCGCGCAGCAGGGCCGTCAGGGCGGCGCACCGCCTCAGCCGATGGGCTTCTTCGTCACCAGCGTCGGGCTTGACGGTGGAAACCTCGGAGGGCTCCAGGGTGCCGACGCTCACTGCCAGAAGCTCGCCGCGGCGTCGGGCCGTGAAGGGGCTGGCGACAGAGTCTGGCGCGCGTATCTGAGCACGCAGGGTCCGAACGCCGTCAACGCGCGCGATCGTATCGGGCAGCGGCCCGTGGGCGAACTCACGCGGCGGCATCGTCGCGCGCGACGTCGCACACCTTCATGGCGACACAGTCGAGCTCGCGCAGATCGGCAGCAACCTCTCGAAGACGACCGCGCTCGACCGAAAAGCAGACGCCCGGTGCTCGGCGCCGGCGACATGGGCCCCGAAGGCAAGCCGCTGAACCAGCACGACATTCTGACCGGCTCGACGTCGGCCGGCCGTGCGTTCCCGGCGGGCGAAGACAAGACGTGCAACAACTGGACGAGCAACTCGACCGGCAGCGCGCAGCTCGGGCACTTCGATCGCACCGGCGGCGGCAACGCGTCGTGGAATTCGGCGCACGGCAGCAAGGGCTGCAGCGATCCGAATCTCGTCTCGACCGGCGGCAACGGGTACTTCTACTGCTTCGCCGAGAAGTAGGACAAAACAGGAGACAAGGAGATCAGGAGGATCAGGAGAATTCTTTTCGAAAGAATTCTCCTGATCTTCTAGTCTCCTGTTTTTCTTGTCGTGGACGTCAGTTCCCGTCTGAAGGATCGCGCCAGACCAGAAACGGATCGAGCGCGGTCCCTCCCCACCATCGCTTGTCCGGATCCATCTTCGAGATCCCGAAGTGCAGGTGAGGCGTGTTCTTCGGGGCATTGCCCGTTGTCCCAACCGCGCCCAGGACATCTCCCTTCCGCACGGCGAGGCCTTCCTTCAGGTTCGGCGCATAGCGGTCGAGATGCGCGTAGTAATAGACGTACTTGTTCGACGGGTCGAACTGATAGACCGTCAAACCGCCGGCTTTGCTCGTGAAGAGCTTTGGCGACCGTCCCGTCTTCCACGGCAAGCACGTCGGTGCCGCGCGGCGCGAGGATGTCGATCGCCTCGTGCTGCCGGCTGCTGCCGCGCGCGTCGTGAAAGCTCGACACGAGATCGTCCGCGTCGAGTCCGCGCACGGGAACGGCGAGCGATCGTCCGCGCAACTCGTCCATGTCAGACCCGAGCACTCTCGTGTCGGCCGAAATGACGGGCCGCGATCGGCGTGCCGCCACCGAAGGGTCGGGAACGTCTGTGTCGAGCGGCGGCGACTTGGGCACGGATGAATCGACGCCCGCATTGAACGGCGGAGCGTAGTCCGCGCCCGGCCACGCCAGGTCGAGCGTCTTCGCACCAGCCCACCAGACGAGCAGAATGACCGAGAGCGTCACCCACGGCGCAATCGCTTCCGCATGAGACCGAGCGACGCCTGTGTCGAATCGTCATTGGATGATGACGCGGGTCCCCGCTCCGACGAGCCGCCCAAGCCTCGTCGCATCCCAGTTCGTCAGGCGAATACAGCCGTGCGACTCGGTGCGCCCGATGGTCGATGGCTCGGGCGTGCCGTGCAGGCCGAAGTGCTCCTTGTTGATGTCGACCCACACCACGCCCACCGGGTTGTTCGGCCCGGCGGGAATTTTCGCCTTGGCATGCGACGGATCGGCGTCCCAGAACAGATCGGGGTTGTAGTTGAACGTCGGGTTCCACGAAACGCCGACAACTTTCCACTGGCCGACCGGCAGCGGATCTCGCGCGCTGCCGACCGTGACCGGCGCGTACATGAGGATCTTGCCAGCGGCGTCTCGCACGACGAGCGACCTGTCCGCGCCCGAAATGACAATCTCGGAACCTTGCGCCACAACAGCCGGCTTCGAGCCTGATGTACTCTTCACACCGCTCGCCGCCGCGGGTTTCGACGGCAGTTCGAACGGCTCGACGGCGGGAACTGAAATCTCCTCTCCCGCGGCCCACTTCGCTCCAGGATTCAGGCTCTGCAGTAATGTCTGGCTGCTGTGGAATTTCTCGGCCAGGCCTTCGAGCGCGGACGCATACGACAAGGCGTCGAGCTTCGCGCGTTCCATCATGTCGTCCGGCAGGCTGCCGATGAACGGACCCGCCACGTCCTCGGGCGAGATCGTGTAGCGCACGACGGCGTCGGCCGGCACCTTCAACGAGGCGAGCGTCTCTTCGTTGGCAATGCCTGTGGGCTGAAGCCCGCTGGACTTCTGATACGCTGACAGGGCCTGGCGCGTTTTCGGACCGCCCTTCCCATCAATTTCGCCGGCCGAAAATCCCGCTCTGATCGAGCGCCACCTGCACGGCCAGCGTCTGTCGTGCGTCGGGCGCCGACACCTTCTGCGCGCCCGCCAGCCGAGGGAAGAAGCAGGAGTATGAAAACAAACATGTATGGCAGAGATACAGTTAAACGATGTGCGTTTCTCATGCGTCCTTAGAGAGCAAACATCGTTCCTGTAAAATGTGTGCCGCTGCATGACTGACGCGCGCCGCACCCGCGGCCCCATAGCCGAAGAGCTGCCCACCACCGGTGACACCCTGTTCCGCTGGCGCAGCTACATGCCCCTCGTGCTCGTTCCCCTCTTTCTGCTCAGCGTCGCAGACGATCGCCCCCCGACGACGTTCGCCTGGGAGGTCTTCTCTTTCGTGGTCGCGTTGTCCGGCCTCGCCGCGCGGGCATTCGTGATCGGCACGGCGCCGCATGGCACCTCCGCACGAGGCACGCGACGGCCCACGGCCGATTCGCTGTCGACGCAGGGGGCATATTCGATCGTCCGCCACCCGCTGTATGTCGCCAACACGCTCGTCGCGCTCGGATGCGCGCTCCTGTCGGGTACGTGGTACCTGCCGCTCATCGTGGTGCTCTTGAGCTTCATCTACCACGAGCGCATTGCCGCGCGCGAAGAGGCCTTTCTCCAGACCACCTTCGGAGACCGCTTCAGAGCGTGGGCGAGCGAGGTGCCGGCCATGATTCCCGCCTTCGGCCGATACCAGAGGTCAGACGTGCCGTTTCACACGCGCAGGGTGATCGTCCAGGAATCGCACGGACTCTGTGCGATCGGCACGGCGTTCCTGGTCCTCGACACGATCGAGGACTCGATGCGCACGGGATCGTTCCATCTCGACCCGCGATGGCTGGCGATTTTCCTGGCGTCGCTCGTTCCGCTCCTCGTCGTGGTGATTGCGAAAAAATCCGGATGGCAGGTGGTGCAGACATGATGACGACAACGATGGCGACAACGCAGGGTCCGGCTCGGCTCCGAGCAACTGCTGGCATCTGGAATGCTGAAGAACAAGCGGGTGGGCATCGTCTCGAACCCCGCCTCGATCGACGCGAAGTTCCAGCACATCGTCCGGGTCCTCGCCGAGGCGCCCGAGGTCGGACTGGCCGCGATCTTCGGTCCCCAGCATGGATTTCGAGCGGATGTGCAGGACAACATGATCGAGACGGCCCACGCCAGCGACCCGTCTCGCGGCGTGCCGGTCTATTCGCTCTACAGTGAAACGCGGGAACCGACGGCCGAGATGCTGAAAGGGCTCGACGTGCTGGTCGTCGATCTGCAGGATGTCGGGTCGCGCATCTACACGTTCATCTACACGATGGCCAACTGCCTGCGCGCCGGCAGGAAACATGGCGTGCCGGTCATCGTGACGGATCGCCCGAACCCGATCGGGGGCGACACGGTCTCAGGTCCCATGCTGGTCAAGGGATTCGAGTCGTTCGTCGGGCAGTTCCCGATTCCGATGCGGCATGGCATGACGATCGGCGAGCTCGCCCGGTTCTTCAACGACACCGGTGGCATCGGCGCCGACCTGACGGTCGTTCCGATGGAAGGCTGGCGGCGCAGCATGTACTACGAGGAAACCGGGCTGCCATGGGTGATGCCGTCGCCCAACGTGCCCACGGTCGAATCCGCGGTCGTGTATCCGGGCACCGTGCTGTTCGAGGGCACGAACGTGTCGGAGGGGCGCGGCACAACCCGGCCGTTCGAGCTCATCGGCGCGCCCTGGGTCGATGCCGAAGCGCTCGCCGAGAAGCTCCGGACGTACGATCTGCCCGGCGTGCACTTCAGGCCGGTGGTCTTCGAACCGACCTTCCAGAAGCACGCCAAGCAAGCCTGCGGCGGCTGTCAGATTCACGTGCTCGATCGCCAGGAGTTTCGCGCCGTCGAAAGCGCGGTTGCCGTGCTGGTCGAGATTCGGATGCAGAATCCGTCGGCGTTTCAGTGGCGTCAGCCACCGTACCAGTACGAGCACGAGAAGCTGCCGTTCGATATCCTCGCCGGCTCGAGCCAGCTTCGTCAGCAGATCGAGGCCGGACTGCCGGTGCGGACGATGTACTACAGCTGGCTTCAGGATCACGAACGGTTCCGCACCGAGCGGCAGCCGTTCTTGTTGTATTGAGTGGAGGTGACGCGATGGACAGGCAGCGGCGCGCGGAGCTCATCGCCAGATACAAAGACGGGTATCGCGAAGTGGCTGCGGCGCTCGACGGCGCGACCGAGACCGAGCTCGACGCGCGGCCGGCGCCGAACAAATGGAGTGCCCGCGAGATCGTCCACCACCTGGCCGACAGCGAGATGACGTCGGCTATCCGGCTGCGTCTGCTCGTCGCCGAAGAGAACGCGGCTATTCGGGCGTACGATGAGAAGGAGTTCGCCAGGCGTCTCCACTACGATCGGCCGATCGCCAGCTCGCTGGTCGCCTTCCAGGCGGCGCGCAGCTCGACGGGCGACCTGCTCGATCGCATGACGGACGCAGACTTCGCGAAAACCGGCACGCATCCCGAACACGGCGCCTACGGCGTGGACCGCTGGCTCGAGATTTACGCGGAGCACGCCCACAAGCACGCCGATCAAATCAGGCGGGCGCGCACGACAGCGGGTCATGAATCCATCGTTCACCAGCTCGATTTCCATCATTGCGTCGCCCGCGCGCGTCATGTCGGCGTTTTTCGACCCGCGCGCGCTCGCCTTGTGGTGGCAGACCACCCGATCGGTCACCGTGCCGCGCGTGCTCGGGGCGTATGCGCTGGAATGGGAGCCGACCGAGTTCGCCGACGAGATGCTCGGACGCCTCGGCGGTACGCTGCACGGGACGGTGATGGACTACAAGCCGGAACGGGAGTTCTTCGTCGCCGATGCCTTCTGGCTGCCGCCCGACGGCAACCCGATCGGCCCGATGGCGCTCGAGGTGCAGCTGCGAGCTGCAGCGCGCCACAATCCGCAAATCACGCTCGTCAAGGTGACACAGCGGGCGTCCGAGGACGGCGATCGGTGGAAGCGGTACTACGAAGTGATCGCGCCCGGGCTGGGAACGCGCGCTGCAGTCTCTGAAGAAGTACCTGGAGAGTCCGTAGTCCGGGCTCTGAGTCGAGCTTTCGACTCGAAGTCCGGACTCGATTCACTCAAATCTCTGCACGTTGACGAAATTCTGATCGGCGCGCTCGAGGCGTGTGTTCGCGCTGATGAAGACGACGTTCGAGCCGCGCCGGCACGAGCCCCCGGCTGCGAAGCTCCTCTTTCAGCAGCACGCCCGTCGTATCGACGTCCTTGCCAATGCCCGTCGTCAGCGGCACGACGCCTCGATAGATCGTCAGATGCCTCGCGATGACGTCGCTCTCGGTCGACGCAAAGATCAGCGTCCGCGGACGGAGCGCCGACAGCACGCGCGCGGCATTGCCCAGCCGTGTGATCGCGACAATCGCAAACGCGTTGCAATGCTCCGCAAGCGTGACGGCCGCTTCGCACAAGCGCCTGTGCGTGGGGTGCGCGCGGCACTTCGACAATCGGCGGCGGAGAGATGCAGTGACGCCCTCGTGGCTTTGACCGATGCGCTCGGCTTCGCGGATGACGGCATCGAGGGTCTCCACGGTCTTCACCGGGTATAGCCCCACCGCCGTCTCGCCCGACAACATGATGGCGTCCACGCCGTCGTCTACGGCGTTGGCGGCGTCGCTGACCTCCGCACGCGTCGGCCTCGGCTCGACCCTCATCGACTCCAGCACCTGCGTGGCAACGATGACCGGAATACCACGCCCGCGGGCCTTGCGCGTGATCGTCTTCTGCGAGGTCGGCACCTTTTCCAACGGCATCTCGAGTCCCAGATCGCCACGTGCCACCATGACGCCCTGGCAGACTTTCAGGATCTCATCCAGATGATCGAGCGCTTCAGGCCGCTCGATCTTCGCGACGAGCGGGATGTACGCCGCGCCCACTTCCGTGAGAATTTGACGGGCCTGCCACATGTCGTCGGCACTGCGCACGAAACTCAACGCCACCATGTCGACGCCGAGCTTCGCGCCGAACTTCAGATCGTCGATATCCTTGGCGGTCAAGGCTTCGCCCGACAACTGAACCCCGGGCGCGTTGATGCCCTTGTGCTCGTCCAATAGGCCGCCTTCGATCACACGCGCCAGAATCTCCCGGCCGTCGGCCTTTTCGATGGCCAGCTGGATCTTGCCGTCATCCAGCAGCAGTTGCCCGCCCGCTCTGGCCTTTTTGACCAGCTCCGCATAGGTGGTGTAGATGCGCTCTGCATCGCCTTCGCCGTCGCCGGCCATGATGCGAATCGTCTCGCCGTCCTTCAAATCGATGGGACGCCCATCCTTCAACCGGCCCGTACGGATCTTCGGCCCGCTCAGATCCTGAAGGATGGACACGACCTTCTTTGCACGCGCCGCGGCTTCGCGGATTCGTCGAAAGGTCTCCTCGTGGTTCTGGTGGTTGCCGTGGGAAAAGTTCAACCGGCAGATATCAACGCCGGCATCGATCATCTGGGCGATCACATCTTCGCTTCGACTTGCGGGTCCAATCGTGGCGATAATTTTCGTCAGACGCATGGTTTGTGACAGCTTACAACGCATCGAGCGGCAGCGTACAATCGCCTCGCATGTACCAAAATGTCTCTGGCGGGGCCAGGCGCGTGCTCGCGATTGGAGTCGCCGTCAACGATGATCCGTCATCGCCCACAGCGGCGCTTGCACCAGACGGCACGTTGATCCTCATGGAAGGCGATCCGGCGCGCGCCGACGAGGCGCGCCGGTTCTTGTCGGTCGAGTGGCCTTTCAGGACGCGCGACCGTGATTGGTGGCGATCCCCGACGGATGCTGTACAAGCTTGCCGGACCATTCGATCTGATCGTCTGCGACGCGACGTATCTCTCCGCACGCGACAGCCTCGAGCGTCTGCTCGCACCACATGGAGTTCTGAGAACCAATGACGGCAAGCGATAGGCGCCACGGCTCGGTTGCAGAAGACGTCCGCGAGCGCGCTCGAACGCATTTCGGCGCTCGATCCAACGCTCAACGCGTTCATCACCGTCTTCGAGGCCGAGGCCATGTCCGCGGCCCAGGCGCTGGACGAGGAAGTGCGCCAGGGGCGTGCGCGACGCGCGCTGCATGGCTGCACGATCTCCATCAAAGATCTCATCGACGTGAAGGGCGCGCCGACGACAGCCGCGTCGCGGGTGCGCGAAGGACACGTCGCCGATGCCGATGCGCTGGTCGTGTCGCGGCTGCGCGAGGCCGGCGCCGTCATCATCGGGAAGTGCAATCTGCACGAGCTGGCGCTCGGGACGACCAGCGACGAGTCGGCATTCGGACCCGTTCACAACCCCCGTGACATCAGCCGATCTCCAGGAGGCTCGAGCGGAGGCTCGGCGGCAGCCGTGGCGGCCGGCCTGGGCTGGGCGTCGATCGGCACCGACACCGGCGGATCGATTCGGATTCCCGCGGCCGCATGCGGAGTCGTCGGCCTCAAGCCGACGTTCGGCGAAATCCCGACGACGGGCGTCGTGCCATTGTCTGTTTCGCTCGACCATGTCGGCCCAATCGCCCGAACGGTGCGCGATGCATGGGCGATCTACGCGGCGCTCGTCGGCGCGCCGGCTCCCTCCGGTTTCCGTCGAATCGGTGCAGGGTCTGCGCATTGGCAAGCTGGGCGGCTATTTTCTGGACAAGCTGGACAACGCCGTGCGCGCGCGATTCGAGGAAGCGCTCGGCCGTCTGAAGGCGGCCGGCGCCATCATCACGGATGTTCAACCTGGCCGCATGCCCGACATCGCCACGACCTACATCAACGTGGCCCTCGTGGAAGCATTCGCCCACTACGCCGAGCGCGCTCGCGAAAACGCCCGACGCGTTCTCCAGCGGCATCCGCGACCGTTTGAAGATGGGCGGAAGGATCTCGCGCGACGAATACGTGAAAGCGCAAGCCGATCGGGCGCCGATGCGCGCCGCCGTCGATGCCGCGCTTTCGAGCTGTGACGCGCTTGCGCTGCCCACGTGTGCCGGTACCCGCGCAGAAGATTGGCGCGACGACGGTGACGATCGAATCGGCGGAAGAGCCGCTCAGGCCGATCTCACTGAGACTGACCCAGCTGTTCAACCTGACAGGTCACCCTGCGATTTCGCTTCCGTGTGGCGATACGCCGGAAGGCCTGCCCTGCGGGCTGCAACTGGTCGGGCGACGGAATCAGACCGGCGAGCTGGCGGGCGTCGCGCTCAGGTGCGAGGCGTATGTGACGACACGTGCACCTTCATCTTCCGCTCGCCCGTGAACATCGAGAGCATCAGGCTGACCACGCTCACGATGAGACCGCCGAGAAACGCCGCCCAGAAACCTTCGACGTAAAAACCCAGGCCCAGCAATCCCGACACCCACCCCGTCAGCAACAGCATGAGCGCGTTGATGACGAACATGAACAGACCCAGCGTCACGATCACCATTGGAAGCGACAGGAGCAGAAACAGCGGTCGCACGCTCGCGTTCAGGACGCCGAACACGAGCGCGACAAACAGCAGCGACCACAGCTGCCCTGATGATCGATTCCGCCGACGAGCTGGATGGCCACCCAGAGCGCCGCGGCGTTGATCAGAAGGCGTAGAAGGAAGTGCATCTCGTATCTGAAATATTATAGAGACATCGTGCTCACGGGGTTGTTTCACACATGGGAGCGGCGGCTGCACGCCGTCAGCAAGGATCGCGTCGTCCGGCCGTTCGAGTGGGGGCTCGACTGGATCGAGCCCAACGGTGCTCAGACCCGGGGCCTCTGCCGAACAGCTCCTGCTCGACTGGGCCTCACAGGCCGTTCGGAACAGCCAGCAATTCTTCGACATTCCCGAGCACATCGGATTTCACGTTCCGGCCCGGCGTGGATGGCGCGACGGGCGGCGTTGTCGTTCCCGAGCGCCATGCACACGCCGCTATCGCGAAAACAACACGGTGCACGCGTTGTATTTCCGCGCCGGGGCGGGTCCTGCCCGCCGGACCCGCCTCGTATCCCCGCGGCGTGCCGTGCTCGTGCTGCCGCAGTGGAATGCCGGTCCCGACGGACACATCGGCCTGTGCCGCCTGCTGAACCGCTTCGGCATGAGCGCGCTGCGCCTCTCCCTTCCCTACCATCACGCGCGAAGGCCCGCGGAATTGACCCGGGCCGACTACATCGTGAGCGCCAACATCGGCCGGACCGTTCAGGCCTGCCGGCAGGCGGTCATGGATGCGCGTCGGGCGATTGCCTGGCTGGCCGGACAGGGATACGACCGCATCGGCATCCTCGGTACGAGCCTCGGGTCGTGTCTTTCGCTCCTGACCGCGGCGCACGAGCCACTGGTCCAGGCGCAGGCACTCAACCACATCTCGCCCTACTTTGCCGATGTCGTGTGGCGAGGGCTCTCCACCTCGCACGTACGGAAGAGTCTCGAGGGTGCCATCGACCTCGAGCGCTTGAGATCGTTGTGGCTGCCCATCAGCCCGCAGGTCTACCTCGATCGCGTTCGCGGACAAGAAAACCCTGCTGATCTATGCCAGGTACGATCTGTCGTTCCCGGTCGATCTCTCGCGCGATCTGGTCGCCGAATTCGAGCGCCGCGGCATTGCGCACGAGGTGGGCGTGCTGCCGTGCGGCCACTACTCCACCGGCCTCACACCGTTCAAATATCTGGATGGGTTCTGGCTGGCGCGATTTCTCGACAGGAATCTGTAGATCGGGTCCGGCAGAGGTAATCGGCGAACACGGACTCCGGAACCGTTTTTCCTACAGATAGTCCAGCAGGTTCAGGAATGCCTGGTAGATGACCGTGGCCAGGGCGGAAAACAGGGGCGCGACGTCGCCGGTTTCGACGGCGTCGGCCACCGTGATCGGGTCCGACAGCAGCAGCCAGATGAGCGCGCCGGCGAAAATCGCCGCAATGATGGCGATACCTGCCGACAGGCTGACGCTGAGCCGCGACGAGCGCATGGTGTTCACAGTCTGGGCAATAGCGGAGTCGGTTCCCCCAGGCCCGCAGCCGCCAACTGCGGTAACACGATAGACGAGTCAGACACGACAACGGTTGCTAGCCGGTCGAGATCGAGGTGTGCGGCCGCCACTTGCCGGGCCCGTTCGACCGTCACTTCATTCACTTTTGACGTAAATGTGTCGAAATAGTCGTCTGGAAGCCCGTACAACACGAGCTGGGCCATGGCCCTGGCTATCTGCTCGGCCGTTTCGAAGTTCCGCGCGTACCCGCGCGTCAGCGCCGCCTTCGCCACCTCGACCTCTTCGACGGTAGGAGGCTGGTCGCTCCGGATCGCCTGAATCTCGAGTAAAGACGCTTTCACGGCCTCGGTGGTTCCATCGCTTTGCACGCTGGTCTGCAGAATGAACGGTCCGCGCCCACGCCGGAAATCGAACGCCGTTCTGGCCCCATAGGTCAGCCCCTTCTCCTGCCGCAGCTTCATGTTGATGCGGCTCACGAACTGCCCGCCGAGGATCATGTTGAGCACGATCAATGGATGGTAGTCCGGCGTGTCTCTCGCGAGACCGACCTCGCCGATGCGAATCTCGCTCTGCGCCGCACCGGGCTTGTCGACCAGTACGAACCGATGAACGGGCATGACAGGGGGCGGCGCGATCGCGCGATCGTCCGGAACGTCCGGATTCGCGTCCGTCCAGCTTCCAAAGACATCCGCCGCCATCTGGCCGAACTCCGCGGCACCGATGTCGCCGCACGCAATCAGCGTGGCGTTCGACGCCCGGTAGAGACGCGAGTGAAACGTCCGAACCTTGTCGATGGTGAGCTGCCGCAGCGACTCCTCCATGCCGAGAGCCATGTGGCCGTACGGATGCGTGCCGTACACGACCTGCATGAAGGCGCGATCGGCAATCGCCGAAGGCATGTCGCGAATCTGCACGAGGCGCGTCAGCCGAAGCTGCCGGATGCGATCGAAATCCGCCTCGTCGAGCCTCGGGCGGACCACGCAGTCGGCCATCAGCGACAGCGCCTGCCGCGAGAACCTCGCGAGCGTGGTCAAGGTGAAGATCGTGGCATCGGCAGACACGTCCACGTCGAGATGGGCGCCCAGGCGCGCCAACGCCGCATGCACGTCGATCGCCGATAGATTGCCCGTCCCTTCGTCGATCATGTCGGCCGTCGTCGCCGCAAGCCCCTCGAATCCTTCGAAATCGGCGGCCGACCCGATCGGCAGGACGAGCATGAACGTGACAGCCGGCAGGCTTCGATGTTCGGCCGACCAGAGTGACAGGTGGTTTGGGAGCTGCGACTTGTGCATGCGCGCAAAGCGCAGCGATGGCGACTCGCCGACGCTCGGCAGCCGCGACCGGTCTATTTTTTGTCGCGGGGCCCCAACACCCGCACGCTCGTCGCTCATGACACCACCGCCGGGGTCGAGTTCGGCAGGGCCAGCGACAATTTTCCTTTGGGCACCACGCTCAACGCCATGCGGTTGTGCTTGCGGAGATGCGTCCGCACCGCGCGATGCAAATCGTCAGCGGTAATGGCCTGGTAGCGCGCCAGGTCTTTCTCGAAGTAGCCGGGGTCGTTGACGAACACCGAATAGGCGTTCAGCTGATCGGCTTTTCCACCGAATCCGCCCAGCGTTTGCAGCCGGTACACGAACTGCGCCTCGATCTGCGCACGTCCGCGCTCGATCTCGTCGGCCGTGGGGCCTTCGTCGGTCAACCGGTCCAGCTCGGCGTCGATGGCCTGCAGCAACTCCTCGAGCGAGTGGCCGGGGGCGGCGGTGGCCACGACCTGCCAGAATCCCGCGAGCTCGCGGGAGTTCTGAAAGGCCATCACTTCGGTTGCGATCCGCCGTTCGTACACGAGCGACTTATACAGCCGCGAGACCTTGCCGTTTGCGAACAGATCGGACACCAGGTCCATTTCCGCGTCGCCGTCGGTGAACATGGCCGGTGAATGCCAGGCCAGATACAACCGTGGCAGCTCGATCCGATCCTCGAGCAGCAGGCGGCGCTCTTCTTCGATCCTGGCAATCGGCCGCAGGGGCGCCGGCACGGGTCCGGCCGGGATCTCCTCGAAATGCGCGCGCACGCGCTCGAGCGCGTCAGCCGCGTCGACATCGCCCGCAACCACGATCGACGCGTTCGACGGGTGGTAATAGGTGCTGAAAAACTCGCGGACGTCGTCAAACGTCGCTGCGTTGAGATCGGCGGTTTCGCCGATCGTCATCCAGTGGTACGGGTGATCCGCGGGAAACAGCGCGGCGAGAATCGCGCTGGTCGCGAGCCCGTAGGGCCGGTTCTCGTAGTTCTGGCGGCGTTCGTTCAGCACGACCTCGCGCTGCGTCTCGAATTTCTTCACGGTCAACGCCGGCAGGAGGTATCCCATGCGATCGGATTCCATCCACAGGGCGAGATCGAGGGCGTTGGTCGGCACGACCTCCCAGTAGTTGGTGCGATCGGGATTGGTCGATCCGTTCAGCGCGGCGCCGGCTTCCTGCAGCGGATGGAAGTAGCCCTTGTCGTAATGCTCGGAGCCTTCGAACATGAGATGTTCGAACAGGTGCGCGAATCCGGTGCGCCCGGGCTGCTCGTTCTTCGAGCCGACGTGATACCAGAGATTCACCGCCACCATCGGCAGCCGGCGATCCTCGTGGACGATCACGCGCAGACCGTTCTCGAGCGTGTATTGCGTGTAGGGGATGTTCACCGCACCGGTGTCAGCGGAATCGGCGCCCGTTTGTAGCTCGCGATCGAAATTTCAGCCGCGACGCGCTCGGCGGTCGCCATGAACGCCTTCGCGGCAGGCGACTCGGGCTCGCTCAGCATGAGCGGCACGCCCAGATCGCTGCCCTCGCGAATCGGTTGATAGATCGGGATGCGGCCGAGGAAGGTGACCTTCATGTTCTCGGCCATCGTCTGCCCGCCGCCATGACCGAAGATATCGGCCTCGTGGCTGCAGTTCGGGCACACAAAGTGGCTCATGTTCTCGATCACCCCGAGCGTCGGGATGTTCAGCTTCTGGTACATCCGGATCGCGCGCCGGCTGTCGGCGAGCGATACCTGCTGCGGCGTCGTCACGACGATCGAGCCGGCCACGGGAACCGTCTGGCTGAGGCTCAGCGCCACGTCACCGGTTCCCGGCGGCATGTCGACGATGAGATAGTCGAGGTTGTCCCACCGGACGTCCCGGAAAAACTGCTGGATCGCGCCGTGCAGCATCGGACCACGCCAGATGACCGGTGAGTCGTCCGAGGTCATGAACCCCATCGAAATCACCTGAATGCCGTGCTTTTCGGCGGGAATAATCTTCTGGCCGTCGGTGGTGAGCTGGGTGTCGATGCCCAGCATGATCGGCACGTTCGGACCGTAGATATCGCCGTCGATGATCCCGACGCGCCCGCCGCATTTCGCAAGCGCAATCGCGAGGTTCACCGCCACGGTGGTCTTGCCCACGCCGCCCTTGCCGGCGCCGACCGCGATGATGTTCTTGACGTTCTCCACCGGCGCACGCCCGCCATCGGGCGACGCCACGGCCCGCACGCTCGCCGTCATCTCGATCTCGACCGCAGTCACGCCAGGCAGTGCCGACACCGCCGCGCGCGCCTGGTCGCGCATCTGATCCTTGACCGGGCACGCCGGCGTCGTCAGCTCGATGCTGAACGCCACGCGGCCGCCGTCAATCTTCAGGTTCTTGACGAAGCCAAGCGTGACGATGTCCCGATTCAGGTCGGGATCTTTCACGACCATGAGCGCGCCGAGGACCGACGTTTCTGTGACCATACCTCTATATTATGTCGGGGTTCGGGTTCTAAGGTTCTGCAGTTCTAGGTTCTATAGATTCTAGATTCTAGAGTTCAGATTGCTAGATTCCAGTTCAGCGCTGCCGCGACTTCAGCCCAGGACGACACGCACTTCCACGCGTGTCGGCGGAGCGGATGGTGCGGACACGGATAGGGCAAACCGGTCGCCGTCCTGCACTCGCGGCGGAAGGACCAGACGAACGGGATGGCGGCCGAGCGCCTCGCCGCTGCCATCGCAGTGATCGCAGGGGTCTGGCCAGGTCTCTCCACGGCCGCCGCAGGCGACGCAGATGCGCCGCACGGGCAGATCGAGCGGCACCGTGACGCCGTCGAACGCTTCGCGAGGCGACAGGATGAGCTCGGCGGACAGCTGGCGCCGATGATCGTCTTCGCTCGACGCGGCCGCGAAACCGGCGCGCGCACGCTCGACCGCACCGTGCAACGACGGAAAATCGATGGCGACTTCGTCGTCGAACCAGCGGTGCGGCCTCGCGAGCGGCGTCACGAGGTCGCGCCGTGCGGCGCGGCCGTCATCGCGAGGGCGTGTCGAGTAGTGACGCATCGGACTTCCCGTACGATAGGTTCGCGCCTGCGCCTTGTCAAGGCGCGAGCGCGAGTGCTAGCATCCGAAAACACGCGAAATTACACGCATGGAACAGAAAGAATGTCCGGTCTGCGGCGAGCGCATGCGGCTCAAAACACGCGAACAGATCGATCGCGTACCCGGCACGCGTGAAACCAAGTCCAGACCCCTGCGCGAGTGGGTCTGTCCCGAGTGCGATCACTTCGAAGAAGCTGAAGAAACCTGAATGTAGAGCGACGCCCCCGGTTCGGAGGCGAAGAAGGGGGCGCCTAGCGAGCGCCTAGCGTCAGCAGCACTTCTTTGCGGAGCGCGTCTTCGAACTCTTCAAAGTTCAGCGCGGTCTCACACTCGTCGCACAGCACCTCGAACACGGCCGGGCGACTCTCTTCAGAGACTTCGACACGCGAATCCTCCAGGTGCACCACGTGCATCTGCAGGGTCTTCACGAGAAAATTCTGGCTGTTTCCACAACTCGGACACGTCAGGGTCAAATCGCGGCTCCTCTCGTCCGGGCTCACGGCGTCTGAACCGCTCGTGAGGACCGGGCGCAGGGATTGTATGGGATGGCTTCCGAAGAACGCAACGAAAACTTGGGCTTTTTGCGGACTTTCGCCGAAATTCGCGAAATTCGGCTATAAAATGGACCCCTCATGGCCGAGACCGTCACGACCCGCCAGGGTACTTTCGAGATTCGCAGCGAAGCCCACGGCCCCCATTGGGTCGCGTGGCTGGTCAGCAGCTCGGGAGGCGGCACCGGAACAGCCGGTGCTGATTGTCGGTCAGACGCAGGCCGAAGCCGAGGCGCACGCGCGCCTGTGGGCCGAGCGTCAGTAGTCCGATTCCAGGTCCAGGTCGAACTCATCGGTCAGCCTCGCCGGCACTGCGGTGGTGCGTCCCATCACGTGATCCATCAGCCCGCAATACGTCCCCTTGGCCTCGAGCGACACGACAGACAACCCGGGATCCAGCGTGCGGTGAACCGACGCCACGCAACCACACGGCAGCGCCTTGAGCGCCTCGAACGCCTCGAACTCGAACTGCGCCGTGATGGGTGTGGGCAACTGACGATCCGCAATCGGCATCTTTCCTCTTTCCTCCGTTACTTATTGGACGTCGATGCCCCCGTTTTGGTTTCCAATGCGGGTAAGGTACGTATGACGAAGGTCATATCAGGGCGCGGCGCTGCATAGACGAGCGTACCGTCCACTGGAGTGCCGGGAAAGAGCGCGCGTGCCGCCAGCAGGTAGGTGGCAAGCTGACGCTCGTGATCGGGTACCGGCTTCCCGGTTTTCAACTCGAGCACGGTGATGCCTCCGTCGCGTCGATGGATAAGGCAGTCGAAGGTGCCGCGCAGGATCGCCTCGTGAGATGCCGGTCGCACGGAAAACGGCACTTCGAACAGCGCCTCGCCCGAGTCGAGCGCGTCGACCAGCGCCGGTGTCGCGCAAAGGGCAAGGTACGCGTCGCGCGTGTGCCGGAACAGTCGATCGACATCACCGGCCTCGACCGCTTCTTCATCGCGAATTAACCTGGGCAAGCTCGGCTTCGATCGCCTGGGTGTCTGCCGAGCTTCGCAAAGTCGCGCCGAATCGCTCGAAGAGTCGATGCACCAGGGTGCCTGCGAGGCTGCTGCGGGCCTCGACGTCGCTCGGCGGGCGTTGGTCTACAGCCGTGGCACGCGCCGCTGTCACCGCGACACGCGGAAGCTCGATCGTCGATCGTCGATCGTCCATCGTCCATCGTCGATCGTCGACTGGCGATCGGCCAACGTCGATCGTCGATCGGCCGATCGGCGATCGGCGAAGAGCCATCATCCAGACGATGGGCGATCGACGATGGACGATCGACGATCGTGCACACCCGAAACACATGGCTCTGCCCCGACGCGGCAACCCATTCTGTCGTCTCCGGCGCGGGGGACATGCTTGCGGCTTCGAAGCGCGCCTTGATGCCAGGGGGCAGGAGATCGCCGAGGCTCCCGCCAAACGCCCGCCACTTCGCATCCTTCACCTCCGACGCGAGATACAAACGATCGCGCGCACGGGTGACAGCGACATATAACAGGCGTTTGGTTTCTTCCCGATCCTTCGCCCTGGCATCTTCATCGGCTTCCGACTTGAAGTCGCCGACGCTCAACCACGCCTGCCCGCTGCCCGCGTCGGACACGATCCGAATCGCGCGGCGGCCGCCGCCGGTCCCCCGGCTCATGTTCACCACGAACACGACCGGAAATTCCAGCCCCTTCGCGGCATGAATCGTCATCAGGCTCACGGAATCGCCGGCATCGACGACCGCGTTGGACTCGTCGCCGGCGGTCAGCCGCTCGAGGTGATCGGCCAGCCGCGACATCGTGCTGTACCCGCGGTTCTGGACCCTTCGAACCATCGCGCGGATCTTTTTCAGGTTCTCACGCGCCTGCCGCACGCGGGGCCCTCGCGTTTCGAACAGGTACGCCGTTTCGTCGAGCGCCAGATCGAGCACCTCGGCCGGCGGCAGGCGATCGACGAGATCCAGCCACCGCGCCACGCTCGTCGCGAGTCCGCTCGAGCACGAGTTGGTCTTCGAGATCGAGCCTGCCGGCGTCGACGGCTCCCCGAGAGCGCCGAGGCCAGATTGGGCGAAAGCGCCTGCAGGCCGGGATCGGACAGCCTCACGAATCGCGAGCGCAAGAACGCGGCGGCGCGCAGGTTCGACTCGGGCGCCGCCAGATATCGCAAGAGCGCGAGCACGTCCTTGATCTCGTCCGCCTCGAAGAATCCGAGACCCTTGTAGACGTAGGAGGGAATCTGCCTGCGCTCGAGCGCTTTCTCGAAGTCCTGGTGGCTGTCCTTCGTGCGGAAGAGAATGCCGATGTCCCGGGGACTGATGGGGCGCGCCACGCCTGTGTCCGGATCGCGCACGAGGGCCTGCGAGTCGAGCAGGCGCCGGATTTCCGCCGCGACGGCCTCGGCATGATCCGCAACGCCGGGCGCGGCCACAATCCCGAGCGCATCGGCCGGTGCCACGGGCATCTGCACCGGAAACCGGTCGTCGTCGGAGAACCGGAAAGCATCGCGGCGTTCATCCTTTTCGATCTCGGTGAACAGGTCGTTGGCGAACGCCAGCAGTTGCGGCACCGCACGGAAGCTCCTCGAAATCGCGCGCCGGCTGTCGCGATCGGGCCGCAGCTCATCGACGAAGCTCGTGGCTTCGTCGACCACGGCCACGTCGGCGTCGCGAAAACCGTAAATCGACTGCTTTCGATCGCCGACGATGAAAATGGATGGCATCAACGGCGTGGCCTCGGCCACGCCGCTGCCTTCGCCCCACGATCGGATGAGCAGCGCGACCAGCGCCCACTGTGCGCGGCTCGTATCCTGGAACTCGTCGAGGAGCACGTGGTGATACCGTCCTTCCAGGCGATAGCGGCTGCGCGCGAACTCCTCCATCTGCGCGAGAAGCTGCAACGCCTGGGCAAGCGCCTCGGAAAAATCCAGGACACCGTGAGAATCGAGGGTGTCGCTGGTACTGGCCGAGCGCAATCTGGTAGACACGGCGGACCGCGCGAGAGAGGACCGCATTCAGATCGCGTCTGAACGCCTTCAGCGCGTCGGCGACGGGACGGCCACGGTCAGGACGTCAGTCCTGTGAATCTTCCAGCCTTCCGGCGTTTTGCAGTCCTTCGCGGCATACCCATCGAACCGCTGGCGTGGCTGCTTGTCCTTGTTGAGGAAGTGCGCCTCGATCCGGTCGAGCACACCGCGGGCAAGACCGGGAGCCGGCACCGTTCCGCTCGCGATCTGGCGCATGGCGCTGGAGAAAATCACCCAGCGGCGGTGATGTATCGGGCCATTGGCGAGAAACCCTTCAACGCCGCCCGTCAGCCCTCGAAACACGTTCCGAAGGCGCTCGAACGCCTGCTCGCACGCGCGCTCGGCGGTCAGGTCGCGCGGACCGCCGGCCAGCGCGCGCTCGATGGCGTCATCGACGACGAGCCTTCGGTCGATCATGTTGGCGAGGCCGTCGCGCAGCCTCTGCTCGCGCAGCTCGGCGAAGAGCAGCCGGACGTTGTCGTCGGTTCGGGCCAGCCCGCGGCCGATGTCGAGCGCGCGATCGAGCGCTTCCTCCATCAGACGCGGCGTCTGCGTCTCGTCCGCCATCTCGAAGCCGGGATCGAGATTCGCCTCGAGCGGAAACTCGCGGAGCAGCGCGAGGCAGAACGCATCGATGGTGCTGATGGCGATGTCTCCCGCTCGCTCGCGGACGTCGCGCCATCGATCCCGGTCGGGTCCGGCCACATCCGCGCGCTTGCCGACTTCCTGCAGAATGCGTTCGCGCATCTCGGCCGCCGCCTTGCGCGTGAAGGTGATCGCGAGGATGTTGGCCGGCTCGACGCCGCTCGTCAGCAGATTGAGGTAGCGGTCCACGAGCACATGCGTCTTGCCGGTGCCGGCAGAGGCTTCGAGCACGACGTTGTGGGCGGGATCGACCGCGCGCGCGCGCGCGGCGTCGTCGATCGGTCCATCGTCCATCGTCGGGAGCGGTTCGGTCGACTTGCCGATCGACGATCAACGGATCCCGATCGCCTCGCTCGAACGGCAGCCAGTCAGACGTCACCGACGTAATCCTTGCGGCACACGCCGGCGTGGGGGCAGCGCATGCACATGATGGTGTCCGCGGGCGTTGGCGGAAACTCGCCCCGCTCGATTCGATCGACCGCATCGAGCAGGCGCGTCTGCGCCTGAAGAAGGGCCTCGTCCCGGCTCTTTCCGCGCGCGAGCATCGGCACGAACTGGCGCTCCTGGCCGAAGGCGATGTAGCCCGCCTGCCCCAACTCCCACTCCTCGGCTCGTGCCCGGCGCAGGTGCTGCACCGTGCAGACGGAGTAGATCGGCAGCTGCAGCGCCTGTTTTCGATCGGGTGCGCGGCTCAACTTGTAGTCGATGATGCGGAACGTCCTGTCGGCGAGCAGATCGATCCGGTCGGCTTTCCCGCGCAGCGCGACGCGCCGTGTTTCCGTTTCCGTCTGGATGTCGAACTCGCCCTCGAGCGAATGCTCGAGCAGCCGTTCGACGACGGGGGTCTCCCATTCGGCTTCGGCCTGGAACACCGCCTCGGCCAGCCCTTCGTCGACGGCTGAACCCAGCAGACGTGTGCGCTGCACCGCGGCTTCGTCGTCCGGAAGCGTGGCGAGCAGGGGCTCGATGACGCTGCCGAAGAGCGCGCGCGCCTGCGGCAGATTCTCCGGCGTGATCCCGCGATGTCCCTGACGATTCCACTCTTCGAAGAACTTCTGAAACACCTCGTGGACGAAGATCCCCAGCTCTTTCGGATTCAGCGTGGCTTCGTCCTCGGGATCTTCCTGAAGCTTCAAGACACGCTCCGAGAAAAATCTGAACGGGCATTGCAGATACCGCTCGAGCGCGCTGACGCTGTAGGTCGCCGGCCGGTATGACGCACGCCGTGCCGTGAAACCGGTCGGACGCCGCATCGGAGCGTCCAAGCCGAAGGCTCAACCAATCGGCGGCCTCGCCCGCGACGGCCGAAGGCATGACGGGATCGCTCGTGAGCGCCTCGTGCACGAACAGCCCGGACGCCACCCGCGGCTCGGCGAGTCGCGTCTCGAGCCCCAGCCGCTCGACGTCTTCGAGAAAGACGCTCGGCCCGACAATCGCCTCGTGCTCGAGCTCGAAGGTGGACAGATGCGTGTGACGGCGCGCGAGCCGCGTCAAATCCTGGAATGCCGCCCGTTGGCCGGCGAGCGCGACGCGGGAATCCGGCCAGTCGAGCTGGCTGAGAAGCCACGACGGATAGAAAATGTTCGTGGCCGACCGTTCCGGCCACTCCCCTTCGACGAGACCGACGAGGAACACCTCGTCGAACTCCCCATACCGAGCGGCCTGCGCGTCGAGAAGCTGGACGCCGGTGGCACCGGCACGAGGTGCGAATGTCTGCCCTTCGATCCATCGACGGATCATGGCGGCCAGGCTCGCAATCGCGACCGGCGAATCGTCCAGATCGTGATGAGCCCGCCGCAAACCATGCAGGGCCGACAGCACCGCGCTGCGAGCGCGCAGATGCCGCTCGCGCAGCGGATCGCCTGCCGGCGGAATCCGGTCGTGTGCGTCGAGGAACGAGAGCAGCGCATCGAGCTGCACGGAGGGGCGTTCTTCCTCCATGAGCGGGCGCAGCTCCTCCGTCGCTCGCGAGGCCGCCTTCGCGGCCTTCCACCGTCCGGCATCAGCAAACGCACGCAACCGATCGGCGCCTCCGAAGTACCCTTCGTCGCTCAGGCCCCGGTTGAAAGCGGCAACATCGGCTCGACGAAGCGGCACACCATCGACCTCGAACGAAAAGTGGGGCGAGCCGAGCAGCGCGACGACGGGCTCGCGCGTGAAGTTCGACGTCACGAACTCGAACACGAGATCCAGCGCGGCGGCATAGGGTTCGGCGGCAAGTGGCAGCGCATCGAATGTCTGGTATGGAATGCCGGCATCGGCAAAGACGTGACGCGCCAGATAGACGTACGGCAGAGGGCGCTTGAACACGACCGCCCTCCGATCGAGATCCGGGCCTCCGGCGGTCTTGATCGTCGCGGCGATGGAGGCGAGCTCGTCCTCCCGGTCGCGGCTCACCGTCACCTGCCGCTCCTGAGATGGGATCGCGAGCACCGGCCGGGGCGAATCGTCGACGACCTCTTCAGGATCCGGCGGAAGCTCGGCTTCCTCGAAACCGGGCATGAATTTCTCGAGCCGATCGAGCAAGCCGGCGGCGATGGTTGCGTGCGTCGCCACGATGTCGATCTGTTCGAGTTGCGGCACACGCGTCAGCAGATCGAAGTCGGCCGGCCATAACCCCGCCGCGTCGACGCTCCGCTCGCCAATTGTGAGCACGACCTGACGAAGCGGCCGGGCGGGAACGGTCTCGATGAGCGCCGTCCTCAACGCGTACTCGTCGACCGCACCGGTTGCGTCCCGGCGCGACTCGTATCCCCGAAAGGCCGCGGCGAGAAACGTCGTCTGTTTCAGCAGGCGATCGGCTCCGCGATCGGCATCGGCGTCGCGCTCGAGCTCGCGCGTCGAGCAACCGCTCGAACGTGTCGATCGCCACGTCGCGCCGTCGAAGATCGTCGTAGAGCCCCAGCATTTCGACGAGCAGGCCGGGACGCAGGCGGAATGGCGGCGCGATGTCTTTCGAGGCATCGCGCGCCGCCGCATTGAGCAGCACCTCCCGCTCGAGCGCGCTGAGGCGCCGGGGCGGAGCCGGCAGGCCGGCATGCATCGCGTCGTACCAGCCCGATCGCGTCAGGATCTGCGGCAGCCAGAGCGCCCGGTCGGCGGACGATTGCGATTGCAGCTGGTGATTTTCGAGCGTGCGCCGAAGCTGGTCCGCGGCCGCCGCGCTGGGCACAATGGCCGCCGAACGGCGCACACGGCGAACATCGGAATGGGAGAGGAGACGACGGATGGTGCGCTGAAAGCTCCGAAGGTCGGGGACCCTGTAAAGACGAGTCTGGCGGGGCGTTATCACCTTATGTCGGGAAGGCGAACAGCCGCCTCCAAATCCTCCTCTGCCTTGATCAACAACATTATTGATCCTGACGCGGCCGAAGACGCATCCCAGGCGATCTGAAGATCGCCGGTCACGGCCGCCTGCCTGCGCTTCCTGACCGCGGTTTCCGCAAGGTTGATGGTGCTCACCAGCAGCGCATGCGACGGCTTCAGTTCGTCGGGAACCGACAGCCCGTTCAGCACCTTGCCGTTGGCCGCCAGCCGCTCGCCCCAGGCCACCAGTACCGCCGCATCCGAACCGGCGAGATGCTTGATGTCGTCGAGCGTACCCTGCACCCGCTCCAGCACGTCGACGATCGGGGCCACATTCCTTTGATACGCCGCAAAGCTGCCCGCGCGTTCGGCCCATTGGTCGCGCGCGAGTCGAAGGCGGCGCGCGGCATCGAGCTGGATTCGCACCTGTTCGATCAACGCGTTGATCTCGTCGGGCCGCTTGCGGCCCAGCTCGACGTCCTTGCGGATGACGGCCTCGAGGACACCCTGCACGGCGCGCACGTCGGCGCGCGAAGCCGCCACGGTCGCGCGCTTCAGCATCGTCGAGCTCAGCTCGGCGTAGGCCTTGCCGGCGCGCGCCTCGTCGCCCATGGTGTGAACGGCCCATTGGCGGGTCGGCCGCGCCCATGAGGCCGGGAGCGCGTTCTTCGGGTTGTCGATCGCGGCAACGACGGTCCGGAGAATCGAGAGCCGATCGGATGCCACATCGGAGACCTTGGCCACGGCAATCGCCTGGGCAATCGCCTCGGCCGGCGTCGGTGCCCTTAGCAATGGCACATGTTCCGGGGGCGGCGCCTGCGGCGTCGCCACCAGATCGATCGCGAAGCTGGTCTCGCCGGCGGCCACCCGCAGATCGGAGATGGCCTCGTCGAGCATGCCCAGCATTTCGCGGACGTCATCGGCGCGATATCCGTAGTGATCGCGGGGCCACGAGGCCAGCCGCTTGCGGGCATCCACGGCCATATCGAGTCGCGCCTTCGGTTCCTTTGTCAGGACAATCCTGTTCAGGACCGCCGCCACCTCGCCCGCCAGCACGGCGTAATCGGACTCGGCGCTCGTCGCCATGTAGTGCGAGTAGCGCGCCGATGCGGCGTACTTCTCCGTGGCAACCCAGTTGACGGCCGAAACGGGCAGGTTCACCACATGCAGACTGGGATCGCCCGCCGGGCCGGAGTTGACGTCGCCGACCGGCATCGAAAAGACCACGCGATCGCCCACACGCGCGTATTCGCCATAACTGACGATGGCTGTGCCGTCGTTCAGAAAGACCCGCAGCAGCGTGACCGACTCGGCGAATGCCGGCACCACGGCCACGACGGCCATCACGGCGGCCAGCATCATGCGTTGTCTAGCGTGCATGGATGGAGTTCAGAGTAATGGGCCGTACGTAGTCAGTCAAGCAGAGTGCCGAACTGCGCAATGGTGTTCCCCATGCCGTCAAAGGCGTGCCCGCACGTGAGAGCGAAGGCGTGTGGAAAACCTGTGGACGAATGGTGAATTTCCTGTTGAGCAAGCGACAGCAAAATTTTTTTTTCGTCAGATTCTGAGCGAATCATGGCAGCTCCGCGATCCATGCCGGCCTTTGTACTTCGTTTCGCTTGTTTCCCGTCTCGGGTTACGTAGAATCGTCGCTGCTCCCCAGCAATCCGGTTCCGGGATCAACCTGTCGACTTATCGGCACTATCGTCGTGCAACATTGCTTTGAAAAAATCATTGCCGGACGTCCGTTCGTCATTGAAGTGACGTGGATATCCGAGAAACGCTGGCGAGCCCATATCGCGCGGATTCCGGGCGTGCCGACGGCTATGATGCCGTTCTATGGTGAGACACCCGACGAAGCCGCGACGCATCTGAGCGACTGGCTCAACCGCGCGCACCAGCATCGGGCGAATACGGTATAGTAGATTTCACGCCGAGTCTCCTCAAGAAACCCTACGTTGCCGCCATCGTCGTCACAGCCCTGGTGCTCGGTGCCGTAGGCGGCATCAACACCTGGGCCGAGAACGAGCTTCCACGGATCCGTTTCATCGCGACTGGCGGGACCATCGCCACCCGCGGCGGCACGCGGATGAGCGCCGAAGAGGTGCTCCAGCTCGTGCCGGGCCTCCAGCGTATCGCGCGACCAGAGCCGGAGCAGTTCGCCAACGTCGCCAGCACGGCCATGACGCTCGACCAATGGGTGCAGCTGGCCCGGCGCGTCAACGAGGTGTTCGACCAGGATCCCGGGCTCACCGGCGCGGTCATCACGTCTGGAACGGACTCGCTCGAGGAGCTGGCGTATTTCCTTCACCTCACCGTCAAGGCCAACAAGCCCGTCGTGCTGGTCGGCGCCATGCGCAACGCGGGAGCGCTGGGGTACGAAGGGCCGCCAATCTGCTCGATGCGTTCCGGGTGGCGTCAGCTCCCGACTCGCGGGGCAAGGGCGTGCTCGTCGTGCTGAACGACGAAATCAACTCGGCGCGCGAGGTCACGAAAACCGACGCGCTGCGCGTGCAGACGTTCCAGAGCCGTCCGTACGGCATCCTCGGCGTCGTCGATCCGGATCGCGTCGTGTATTATCGCGAGCCGCTCAAACGGCACACGCAGAAGGCCGAGTTCGACGTGTCGGCACTCGCCAGCCTGCCGCGCGTCGACATCATGATGTTCTATCAGGGCGCGTCGAGCGACCTGCTGCGCGCCGCCGTCGATGCCGGGGCCAAGGGCATCGTCATCGCGGTGGCGGGGGCCGATCTCACGGGCGGATCGCTCGCGCCGGGCATCAGCTACGCCGAACGTCAGGGCGTGGTCGTCGTTGCCGCGACTCGAACCGGCAGCGGGCGCATCGCGGCACAGTCGGCCACGCGCGTGCGCGACGGCATGATCGGCGGCGAAGACCTCACGCCATTGAAAGCTCGCATCCTTCTCATGCTGGCGCTGACGAAGACCCAGTCGCCAGGCGATATCCAGCGGATGTTCACGGAATACTGACGCGGACGTCAGTCGCCGGCTGCATGCACGTCCGCATCTGCAGTGACCGTCGCTCGCTGGGCCTTGCCGCCGCCGATCACGCCGGCTCGCGTCATCCGCCACGCCATCGACGCCAGGGGCCGCGCGCGGATCGTCGCAGCCACCGGCACCTCCCAATTCGATTTCCTCGAGGCCCTCGTGTCGCAGCCGGGCATCGAGTGGCCACGCGTGGAGATGTTCCACCTCGACGAGTACGTCGGCATCGCGCTCGACCATCCGGCGAGCTTCCGGCGGTATCTCGCTCGAGCGCTTCATCAGCAAGGCCGGCATCACGCGCTATTACCTGCTCGACTGCGGAGCGCGATGTCACGCGCGTGGCCGTCGAGGTCGGACGCGAGCTGGCGTCGGCTCCCGTCGATATCGCCTTTGTCGGCATCGGCGAGAACGGCCATCTGGCATTCAACGACCCTCCGGCCGATTTCGAGACTGAAGAGCCCTACATCATCGTCACGCTAGACGACGCGTGCAGAAGGCAGCAGGTTGGCGAAGGCTGGTTTGCGGCGATCGAGGAGGTGCCCGTTCAGGCGATTTCGATGTCGATTCGACAGATTCTCAAGTCGCGGGAAATCATCTGCGTCGTGCCCGACTCGCGAAAAGCCAGAGCAGTGAAGGCCTGCATCGAGGGCAAGATCTCTCCGCTGGCGCCCGCATCGATCCTGCAGACACACCCGGCGGTGACGGTATTTCTGGATAACGAGTCCTCTGCACTACTAGAGCACCTTCCATAGAATGCTCGGTAGCAGTACGTAGTGTCCGGCTTTAGCCGGACTTTCACGAGGTCCGCCTGTCCGCAGCCGCTCGCGTGGCACATGCGAGCTTTGGCGAGACCCGCCGTAGCCGTGGCGAAGGCGGGGAAGGCGGACACTACGTACAATCGGCCTTCACCAGAATCGCTCGCGCATACAACAGCTCGAACCCCTGACGCTGAACGTTCTGCTGCGACACAGACCCTGGCTGTGTCGTGACGACGGCGATGTCGCACCCCGCATGCGCGGCATCGGCAAGACGTTGCTGCAGGAGCGCTGTCTGCACTCCGCGGCGGCGATGAGCAGGCAACGTTCCGGCGCCGCACAGCTGCGCGACGCCGTTCGCGATGCGCATCCCACCCGCGCCGGCGACCTCCCCGTTTCGCCGCGCGAGGTATGCCATGAAGCCATCGATCTCGCTGGTCTGTTCGAGGAGCGCGTCAAGGGCGCCGCGATCGACATGTTCCTCGACGATCGGACCATCGTAGGCGTCGGGCGCGGCAAACGACGACGCCAGCACGTCGATCCACTGCGCAGTTTCGGCTTCCGCAGTCCGCGCCACGGTTGCACCGGCGATGTCGCGTTGCGGCGCTGGGAGCGATATCGCGAGGACGTTCTCGAATCCCTGGAGCGTGTACCCGCGCCGCGTGAGCAACGTGCCTGTTTCAGGACCTCCCAGGGACGAGAGCTCCACGCGCACAGGCGTCGCGCGTTCGGCGTACGCGCTGCTCGACCACGGCAAGCGCAGATTCGTCGATCGGCTCGAAACCCAGGCCGGCAACTTTGCTGTACGGCGCACCGGGCCCCGCGGCCACCGCGATGCCGCCAGCGCAACTGGCGATGAACACCTTCTGATCGCCGAGTCGACGAGCGGCGAGCCGGCCGAACTCGGCAATCATCGTGGCTTCGGCGTGTTCGATCCGCCTGGCGACGGATGCGCTGCCATTCCATTTCATGGTGCTAGTATTGCCAGTTAACAACCAGCCATCGCGAGATCTCATATGGCAACTCAAGACCGGCCTTACGCTCTCCAAAATACGACGAGTATCCTGGACGTCACCGCTCCGCCGTTCGCCTCGTGCGGGCACGTCGATGTCAGCGGACTGTCTCACCCGGGCAAGGTTCGAGCCCGCAATGAAGACCACTTCATCGTGAACCGCATCGGGCGCTACCTCGAAACAGTCCTCACGACGCTCCCACCCGGGGAAGTACCGGACCGGGCCGAGGAAGCCGGCTACGCGATGATCGTCGCCGACGGCATGGGCGGCCACGCGGGCGGCGAGCTCGCGAGCCGAATGGCGATCAGCGGGCTCGTGAAGCTGGCGCTCGCCATGCCTGACTGGATCTTCCGCCTGGACGAAACCGTCTCCAGCCAGGCGAAAAAGCGATCGAAGCAGCGGTTTCGACACCTCAACACGCTGCTCATCGAACATGGACGTCAGGATCCGACCGTCCGTGGCATGGGAACCACGCTGACGGCGGCCCGCAGCATGGGCCGCCAGCTTCAGATCGTCCACGTGGGCGATTCGCGCGCGTACCTGCTTCGCGACGCCCGCCTCCTTCGCCTGACACGAGACCACACCTACGTGCAGCTGCTCGTCGACAGCGGCCAGCTTTCTGAAGAGGAGGCGGCGAGCTTCGGGGCGCGTCATCTCCTCGTCAATGCACTTGGAGGCTCCAACGAGGACGTGGAGGTCGATGTCGACCGGCTGAAGCTGATAACCGGGGATCGGCTGCTCCTGTGCAGCGACGGCCTCACGGATATGGTCGATGACGACGAAATTTGCCAGGTGCTGGTCGAGTGCCGTGAATCGGCCGAGGCGTGCCGTCGACTGGTCAATCTCGCGCTGGCGGCGGGCGGCAGGGACAACGTGACGGTGGTTGTCGCCAGCTACACCTTCTGAGAGTCAAACAGAGCACCGGAGAATCCCCGTGAAAGGATTCTCCGTGCCCTACATCCGCGGATGCTAGAAGAGGTACTTCACACCAAACTGCATCTGTCGCGGGATTGAGTTTCCGGTACTGGAAATACTGCCGAACCCGGCGCTCCCGAAATTGAAGTCGGGCAGATAGAAGCCGGCACCCGCCGCGGTGAGTCCCGCGCCAACCACCAATCCAGCGGCTTGCATCGAGCCTTGAATGCCCGCCTGCAACGCTGCCGTCGTGCCGCTCAGTCCCTTCATGATCGCGCCCGCGACGAATGGCACGGACAGGTAAAAGAAAACGGTGATGATCGTTGCGAAGGCCATGATGAACGGGAACAGGAGCCAGTTCTGAACGAGGATGGAACTGGGGCCGGACAGCACGAGCGTTTCTCGTGGTGATCGGCCCGAACAGCAGTTCGCTGATGGCGACAATCACGATGTCCACGAGGCAAATCGCGACGTGCCAGAGCAGCACGGTCAGAGACGTGACACCGAAATGAACGCCGAGCGATTGCGTGTAGGAAAAGAAGAGAAATCCAATGAGAAGCGGCGAGACGGCAATGAGACCCGCGATGGCGAACTCCTGAAAAAACCGCAGCACCAGGAGCATGAATCGCCCGATACCTTGGAAGAAATATCCGATGGCGGCGGGCACGATCTTGCCGATGTTCGGTCAATGAGTCGGACGGCTGATTCTCGACGTGCGAGCGAAGGAGTTGGACGAACTTGGCATCGCGGGCGTCGGTAAACTGCCGGCGTATGTCGAGGAACGCTTCCTGCCCGGTCTCCATCATCGCCGGGTAAGCCGCGATCAAGGCGACGATGATGATGGTTTTGATCAGCGCGCCGAGAACGGCGCGGGTGTCCGAACCCGCCCGCCAGCCCATTTCCCCGATGCCAATCACGCAGAGCACGAAAGCGAACGGCATGAGCAGCGTTCGGATTTCGTTTGCAGCGGAGTAAAGATTATTGAACATGGTGCCAAGATGAAGACGGCAATCCTGGTTGTTCTTCTGGTGCTAATTCTCGTGGTGCTTGTGCGGAATCTATTGGAACCAGGCTCGCGAACGTGACGAACGGCTGAGACGGGAAGCCGCGGCGGAAGCTGCCCGGCAAAAAGAGCAAGCCGAAATCGAGGAGTCCAGAAGGCGCAAGAAGGAAGCCGCCCTGCAAGCCGCGGAGGCTGAAAAGGAACTCGATAAGAAGCTAAAGGAAAGCTTTGGGTATTAGCATTCATCTCAAAAGCCCGGTGGCAAATCGGGATTGGGGAGGTCCAAGTCAGGATCGGGCAAAGCAATGTCGGCCTCGGGCAATAGGGCTTCGGCGTCAGCCTCGATGGCAAGCCGGGCAAGTTCACGGTTGCGCTCCCTGCTGATTTCCTCGGCGGCAACCTCCTCCTCTTCCCGGCGGTTCTCGTTGAGCGTGTGGAGCATTTCCACCTCGCGCGCCGCCGATTCCGAAATGTAGTCGAGGTCGGTCGAGAGCGGCCTGCGCGGTCTCCAGCGAACCCACGAGCTTCTGCACTTCCGCGTCATCCTTCGCTCCCTTGAGTTGCGTGTTGAGCCGCGCGATCTGCTGGTTGAGAACCCTCCGTTTGTTCTGCGCCCGCCCGATGAGGATTTCAAAGCGCGAATAGGCATTCTCCACCGCGCGGAACCGCTTGAGCGGATCGCTGGAATCCCGGAACGACGCCATGCCGTCGAAAGTGGCCGTCATATCGCCGGAAAGATTTTTCCAGCCGGACATGTCGATCGGGCTGAACAACTCTTGCACCGTCGCGGAAAGCTCGACGCCCTCCCGCGTGATGTCGATGAGTTCGCCGAGCGTCTCGCCGATGCCGGAATCCTGCAAGTATTCGGAGAACAGGCCGTTGTCGATCAGCGCGATGGCGGCGACGGGATCTCCGATGGCCTGCTTGACCAGATTGGCCGTTTCCAAGTGCTGCTGCACCGTGGTCAGCGTGCTGTGAAGCGTCGCGAGCTTGTCCGCCCATTGCGTCTGTTCCCATGCGTATTTGAGCGCATCGAAGATGTTCTTGTGATCCTGACGGGCCTCGACGCCGGGGGCGGCGACAACGAGTTGCGCCTGGGTTGCCGGTGGAACAAGCGCCGCGGCGACGCTCGTAACAATGATGGTCGTTTTCATGATGATCTCCTTGGGTTAGGTGTTTGGCGGCGGCAGCGGCATCACTCGTAAATCGGGATGGCGATTTCATAGGGCACGGTCTTGACCTTCGCGTTTGGATCGGGCGCGACCGGCATCCGGTAAAGCGTGAGGCGGTAAGGCGAAGCCTTTTCGCCCTTCTGCAAATTCTGCTGAATCCAATACTGGCGCTTCACCGTGTCGCCTGCCCCGCGCTCATAGCCCTTTTGAAATTCCTTCCGGGACGCGCACGCCGGAAACAGCGCCGAGCGCGCACCACGCGACCGCAACGAACACAGGTTTTCTTTTCCTACCAGAAACGAAAGAAAGAACGGTTTTCATAAGCATTAGGCAACAGCGCCGGATTCCGTGAGAATTCCGCTCACGATGTTTTGATGTTTGCGGAGCTTGCGGCTCCGGTTGTCGAAGTCCTCGCCGGTCGAAGACGAGCAAAAGAGCATTTCCTTCGAGACGTGGTTATGGATCGTCCCGCAAAGCGGCTGCTGGGCGTCGAGGTGGTAGTACGTCAGCGCGGCATACTTGTTGTGGGAGGAAGATGCTCCGGCAAAGGATATCGGGAAATCGCCTCCTTCGCCGTCTCGGACAGTTCAATATCCTTGGCGACATCCTCGATGTCCCGGCGGTCATTCATCCGGGTGAAGAAGAACTGCTTGGCGTTGCCGAAAACGACGGGGCGAATGCCCGACCGCTGGAACCGGCTGTATTGCTGGACGATGCGAAATGATCCAGGTGCGAGAATTTGCTAGAGCTGAGCGTAGAACTCGCTCACAAGTTGTTCACCGCCGGCAATGTCGAGCGTGCGCGCGACTTCCTCGAAGATGACCCTCTTCCGTTTGCCGCGCGGCAGCGTGATGATGTGCTGCCTGCCATAGTTGGCGATGAGGAACCCGGCGAGTTCCTTCAGCGGCTTGTTGGATTCCGGGATGTAGGTCAGATCGAAGTGGGCGATCCTGCCGGTGATCGACAAGGTGGAATGCCCGCAGACAAGCCGCTGCTCGTTCCACGGGGCGAGCAAGGTTGCGATGTGATTGATTTCGTCGCGGTCGTGCTCCGGGAAACGGAGCGACCAGCATCATTTGCTGGAGCATGTCGTGGGTCGGGTAATCCTCGGGCTGGAAGAACGCGAAGGCGGCATTGCGGACATAGCGCTCCGTATCGGGAGATTTCAGGAACCGGGAAACTTCCTCCGGCTTTGCAGCGGCGGATGAAGGCTTGCCGCTCGTCTTCGCGCAGCCGCGTCGCGCAATCTCCGTCCACGCCTCAAGGAACGTCGCGGAGAGCGGCAGATGCGCGGCCTTGTATTCGAGCGCCGCCATCGCGTGGCGGGCCACCGTAGTCAAGACGCGAGGCGTCCTCGGCAATCCATTCCTCGAACCGGTCCGTGTAAAGCTGCTCGACGTATTGGGTGATCTGGGCGAACCGCAGGCTTCGCTTGTCCTCGTCGGCGGGATGCCCCGCCATTTTCGCCGCCAGCGCGGCGGCGGTGGTGATCTGCAAATTGGTCAGCGGCGCGCCCTGCGTATCGAGATAGTTCAAGGTCAGGTCGCCGTCCGGCTGGATGACAATCGGAGTCGCGCCCTGCGCCTGAGTCCAGATCCCGTGCGAAAGCCCCTCCTCGACGATCAGCGTGAAATCGTAGTACGGATCGGTCTGCGAGAGCAGGTCGCACATGAAGGCGGACTTCCCGGCCCGGGTCATGCCGAGCAACACCGCGAGCTGCGGCGTGCCGGAAAGAAAGTTGCGGACGCCGATCAGATTGCGATTGACTTCCATCATAGAGCGCCTCGGCTCCGTCCAGATGCCCGGTGAAGGTGGAGGAAAAGCGGAATCACATCGGCCAGCCATTCATCGAGCCCGCTGATCGGCGTGGTGAGTCGTATGTGCCCCATAGCCAGCCCGGCCAGGTCTGGAACCAGATGTTCTTCGTCGTCGCCGCCGAGGAAATGTTGGACGTCCAGCATTGGGCGTCCTCCATCTGGCTGAAGGCGGCTTCGATCTGGCGGGTCTTGGAAATCAGCCCGTCCTCGCTCGCGTCCCAAACGTGAACGACGAAATCGTAAAGGAAGGGAACGGCGTCCCCCTGCGCCAGTTCCTGATGCGCTGTTCCTTGACCTCCTTGGACGTGAGAAGCGAATGCTTGCGCTCCGCGCAGATAGTCGCCGCGCACGCGCTCCAGCGACTTTTCCGCCTGTTGATTTCCCGGCGGATGTTCTGCGGGTAGAGATTGACGGTGATGGAGTAGTCGAGGAACGGCAGCGAGGTCAGCGCCCAGAAAATCCCGCGCCGGGTCCGCTGCGGACGGCGTTTGAGGATGACGAGGTTGTGATAGTATCCGTCGGCAAAGAACCCGAAGGCTTTCGCCCGGCCTGCACGCCCTGATGCCAGCAGTTTTGATGGATGGTTTCCTCTTCGCGTGAACTGTCCGATGGGATCGTAGTTGTCCCGCCTGAGATAGGAGGGATTGAAGAAGATCGCGTAGTAGCGGAACAAGTCCTCGGTGGACATCGAGCGTAACCCGGACCCACCGTGCGGCTCGAACAGCGAGGCGATGACCCGTCCGTGCTGGTCGAACGCTTCGTGGTACTGCGTGAGGATGCGCCGGTAGTGATCGGCTAGGAGCTGTCCTGGCTCGCCGCAGCGGGAGGATTCGACCGCGATGCGCTTCGAGAGAAAGAGCACCAGCTTTTCCCGGCGAAGCTGGCCCGCCTGCATCGCCCGCCAGTAGCGGTTGAACCGCTCGTTCCGCGTGATGGCCGCCCAGGAATCCGGCTCGCAGCGTTCGTCGGTGACGGTCTTGTAGGCGAGTGAGCTCCTCCCGGTAGTTGGAATCGACCGACCAGCGGATTTGCGCGCGGGTGGATTCCTCCAACGTGTGGAGGAACTGGCGGACGACTTCATAGAAGCTGTCGAGGGCGCGTTCGCTTGCGTGCCGGAGATCGGGCATTTCGAGCACGAATCCCTCTGCGATACGAACCCCCGCCGGTCGAGTTCGTTCCAGATGCAGCAGGTCGTGGGAAATCCAGCCGTTAGGCGCTTTCATGTGTGAAGCGGGTGGCTTGGTTGCCGCGCGGCGGCCAGCCATCCGCTCGCCGGCGATAAGGGTTTCCAGCAGATCGGTGTCGTAGGATTTCGGCTTGCCCTGCCGCAAGCGCGAAGACGTAAGCGGACGCGAGCACGAAGGGCAGCGCGCCCACTCCGACGCTGAACGCGGGCGCGTGATGCGCGGACGAGCAGGAGCGAAAGGCCGACGCTCAGGAGAAGCCCCGCGAGGATGAACAGAATGTTCATTCCCTCGATTCCCCAAATCTTGCCGTCGCTGTCGTCTCCGGCGTGGGTCTGGACGATTGCCTTGCTCATCTGCGAAATGGGGATGGTGGGCATGCCGCCCGCGTTGAAGAGGGCTTCGGCGATGAGCACGGCCAGGCCGAGAAGCAGGCCGCCGACAATGGACATCTTGCCCATGTCGGCGTTGCCGCTGCGCACCTGCCAGCCGCCATGGGCGATGACGATGACCGCGATGATGAAAAGGAACTTTGCGATGATTCCGAGACCTTCGGACATCGCGCCGTCCAGCGAAGCTTGAGCGAGAATAAGGTTCATGGCTCGCGGTGTAGCTCCTTTTCCGAACCGCCCGGCCCCGAGTCCGGGGCAACTTAGATGTCCCCGTGCCGGGATGCCTTCGCGGCGGTAATGGCGTCGTAGAGACGGCTCGCGTGCAAAATCCGCTCGGGATAGAGATCGTTCGGCTCCACCCCGAGAACACGGGCGAGAAAGAGCATGTCGTCGTCGGACACCCAAACCTCGCGGGATTCGATTTTGCAGACTTTTCCCCGCGTGGCGTAATCCATTCCGGCGATTTGCAGTTTGATCGCCAGTTGGTTTTGCGACCATCCCCGCCGGCTGCGCAACCTTCGGACCTGCGGTCCTATGACGTTAAGGTGCCTCATGAGCGCGCACGCTGCATGGACACCAGTTCGAGGCGAGGTGACTACTCCTCAGCCCACTTGTGTCGAAAAGGGCGTAATTTGTGACGGAGTTGGCTTTTCCGATGTTTCGTCACAGAAGATCTCCTCTCGAAAAGCGTGCCCTAACCTAACGCCTTCTAATCAATTCGCGCTCTGAGTCTGGATGCGAGACACAATCGTGGGGCGAAGGCCGCTGTTCAGGTGTCTCAATGCCTTGGAGGCTTGTGACGACCCTGGCCCGCTGGTTATTTGAGCCGGGTTTTCAAGACAGTAGTCGGCCGACTTCCGTGGCGGAAAAGTGCGCTCACCAACCGGCGATAGGTATTCCCGGTGGTCCCGCTCTGCGGCGAGTTGCGGTGCAAAATCGTTAACTGCCGCGGTGGGACTCACTTCGCAGCATGAACATAAGTCTGAAGCCTTGTTTCGTCCTGGACGAGCTTAAGGTTCCGCCAAGGAGGTTTGTCAAGAAACGCGTCGAGATGATCGATCGTGCGGTATTGCGTTAGGAGCTCGAAGATCGGAAAGACTCGCTGTGTTTTTCGTAGCGAGTCGCACTTGTGTAAAAGACGCCGCTAGTGCGAGAACGTGTTGGACATTCCGGTAGGAAACTCGATTCGTTAGCCTTGAGAAACTCTCCAAGACCGGTGTTCACCACGAAACCGAAGAGTGCCCTCGGTATAGTCCTCGGCAAGAAGCGCGTTGCCGCGAATGGAGTTCGAATTTGCCGAGACCGGAGGGACCATCCACTGTCGGCAATGTGCGGGAGTTCGGAATCCAGGTGCGTCCCATTGCAATGGAGCCAGGACAGCCCGAACGTTGCTTAATTGTGGCCAAGCGGCGAACTCTCTCTGCTCCGCGAGACTTCTTCCTGTCTGCGTTGCGGCGGACCATTGTCGAACTGCGTGAGGATAAAGCCCGCCTTTTTGGGGTTTCTGACTTTACAATGCGAAAAAATAGCGAGTCAGATGAAAGAAGACCGGCGCTGAAAAACAAAGCGAGTCGATTCGATCCATCACCCCGCCGTGTCCCTGGATGAGGGTTCCGTAGTCTTTGACGCCTCGATCTCGCTTGATCGCGGACATCACCAAGCCGCCTGCGAACCCCATGAGCGTAACGGCCAGGGACATGCCCGCAGCCTGCCAGGGGGTAAAGGGCGTTGCCCACCAAAGGGCGGTCCCCAGCAGCGTCGCCGTCGCCACGCCACCGAGAAAGCCTTCCCAGGTCTTGTTGGGACTCACGGCCGGACGCGATCTTGTGTTTGCCGAGCGTTTTTCCCCAGATGTATTGCAGGACGTCACTCGCCTGCACCACCAGGACGAAGTAGAGAAGCAACTTCCCGTTCTGTCCTTCAAAACCAGGGATCTCCAAGGTGAGGAGCGCCGGCGCGTGGCTGACGCAATAGACACAAATCATCAGCGCCCATTGGATGGTGGCGGTCCGTTCCAGGAAACGCTCGCAATCCCCGCCGAGGACGCTGCGGAGCGGAACGAAAAGAAACGCGTAAACCGGTATGAAGATGGCAAATAGCCCATACCAGCCAACCGCAACGAGCCCGTATTGAATCGGAGTGATCACGAAGAAGAGCCACAGCAATGTGCCGTGGTCGCCGCGTTTGGTCGGAGTCATCGTAATAAACTCGCGAAGAGCCAGAAAGGAGGTCAGCCCGAATAAGATCACCGAGCCGATGCCGCCGCTCAGCATGGCAAGGAGAAAGATGACGACCATCAGCCACCAAGCCCGCGTCCGTGCATTGAGGTTTGCAATGGTTGCCCGGTGACCCGTGGTCGCCCGGTCGGCGCGCCAGAATCCAGCCGACCAGGCTGGCGAGGATGAGAACGGCCGTTATGCCTCCCACCAACAGTCCGGTTTCGTTGTCGAAAGTCAGGTTCATGCCAGATGCAAGCTCCAGACGGCATTGCGCGCTCGATCAAGAAAACCGGTCTTGGTTTCCCCGGTTTCGAGTTTGATTGGCGAGCCGACCGTAATGCTGCCCAGGAGCGGAACCGGGAGCAACTTGCCTTTGGGCAGGATCCGATTGAGATTTTCCAGGTAAACCGGAACGAACTGCACCTGCGGCCGATCTTTCGCCAGGTGGAAGAGTCCTCCTTTGAACTCTTGCGGCTCCGGTCCCGCGAACCGTCCGCCTTCGGGAAAAATGATCAGCGATTCCCCCTCATCGAGGACGGCAAGCATCTCTCGCAAGGGGTTGTTCTCAATCGTCACCTTCCTGCGTTCGATCAGCAATGCTCGAAAGATATCGTTCGCCAGCCATCTTCGGACCGAGTTCGCGCTCCAGTAATCTTTGGCGGCGACCGGACGTGTCTTTTCCCGGATCAAAGGCGGCAGGGCAGCCCACAGCACGGCTGCGTCTAGAGTACTCGTGTGATTGGCAAAATAGACGCGCTGACAATCCACCGGCTCGGCCCCCAGCCACCTTGCCTGCAGACCGGAGACCAGGCGCACTATGAACGCAACCAGCGATGTCATTTATGAACGAATTTTTCTGCGTGCTCGATCCGCCAGATGATTGGATTGCGTTTTCCTCGATTTTGTTTTTGAGCACAGCTCAACCGAGCTGATCGAAAAGCGCACGCCAGGATCATAAAGGCTGTAGATATCGAGCTTCAATTACCTTGCGCACATCGACGCTCCATCCATCGCCCGTCACCACCTCCAGAACAACGTCGTTGCGGCTGAGTCTGAATAAGACAGAAATCCTTCACCTGCGGTTCAATGCCGCCGGAGAAGCTCGTAAGTCGCATCGAGTAAAAATTCCGGACGAGATAGTTTTCCCCGAGGGCATGATGAAGCTGTCATTCTTGCGGCCCTGTAAATCAGTCAGTGCCCGGAAGCTCCAGCCGCAGTCGCAAGGCGGTTTTCCTCGATCCGGCCCAGGTCGCCCTGCTCGTAACAGATGATCGGCATGGCATAATTACGCAGGTTGGTTCCGATCAGGACGCTGCTCCCGTCGGCCTGGACCTTGGTTTCCATGTAATTGATATCCTCGAAAATATGGTACGTGCCGCAGCGGCATTGCGCTGCGATACGCGTCAATTCCTCGGAGGAGCTTTCATCCCTAACTGGACACCGAAAGCGCTTCGAAAGCAGGTCTCGTTCAGCCTGTGTGGACATTTCGGTGTTCACCGAAATACATCGCAGAGCAATCCGGGAAAGATCTGAATCGGAAAGCTGCTGTTCGGTATTTTGCTTTAAATGCGAGGGATAACACACCAACAGATCTGGGCGACGCAACTTGATCTCTGCAATAATCTCCGGCGTGGGCGTAAAGCGTGGAAACGAAGTGCAGCGGATAGAGTCCGAAGAGGGATTTCAGCGGATATGGCGATGTGTAGATGTAGAGCTGTCTATGCCAGGGACGGTCGTCGAACCCCATCTTATAGAGCCTTAGTCCTGCCAGCATGTAGGTGATCATGGCGCGATCATCGTAGGCGATATCGAGATTCTTGCCGCTCGAGCCGCTGCTGCGGGAAACAACCAACTGGTCGAGCTTGAAGCCCGTTGCGAGAATGCGTTCGGGGAAACTCGCAATCACCTGGTCCTTCGTTACCGAAGGAACGCAATGAAAGTGTTCCCACGAGCGAAGATCATCGGGATGGAAGGAGGTCGGAGTTGCGGTAGTGCTCGGCGTAAAAGGGGACGTTCTCGTAAGCATGGCGCACGAGGTTGCAGATCCACTGCCGCTTCCAAGTCGCGTAAAAGATCGTCGGATGGAGTAAGGCGTTTCCTTGAGAAGCCGCTTGTCGAACACAACGACCGTAAGAGCGAGAGCCGCTCGGCGAACGTCAGGTTCCGCATATCCGAATCCAATAGACGGTGTACGCCACTATCCAGAAAGTCGTAAACAGGAGGCCGTCGCCCCTCGGATGTTCCGTCAGCCATTCCCCGAAAACTCGTCCGCTGATCGTGAAGAGCAGCCAACTTAATGCCAGCCGCTCGATTCGTGCCGGTATGCTCATGGCCAAGAAAGTGCCAAGCGGCAAGACACGTGGTGCGAAAACCGCGTGTAGTACCCTTGTAAGGGATTCCGGAATCCGGCCCTTGCAGCGACATGCCGAAAGCGCCATGGTTCGCATAATCCAATTGCACCTGTTGGAACATGCTCGGCGTAACAAATGGGACAGAGGCGACAACTGCACGGCTAGCTGCAGGTACCCAAGGGGACCCAGGTGTACATGAGGACGCCCGCTACCAGGGATCCGGCTACAATCACGCATAACATCCGCAGACCCTTTCTTGCGCCGCTCAGGCAAGCCCAGCTCAGAAGCGGGTCCGGAATAATGAAAAAGAACGTGCCCTCGGCAGATCCCCACAAAAACCCCAGCCACAGCGGAGGACTCCACAATTTCGCCCGCTGCGTCATT
>CAWKMQ010000035.1:0-230745 GCA_963850725.1 Vicinamibacterales bacterium | reverse complement strand
CCAGAAATTTCGTGTCGCCGGTAAGCCGGTAGAACTGCACCATCAGCTCGAGGTTGCGCGCGGTGGTGTGCGTTGCCAGCGATCGCGGCTCATACGTGCGGGCCTGCACCGGCTTCAGATCGAGCGTGTACTGCAGAGACCATCCGGGATGCGGCGGCCCCTGCTGGGTGACGATGAACGCGTTCATGCCGCGCAGGATCGGATCGAGCAGCCTCGCATCGCCCAGCGTCTGGTAGCACATCACCAGGAAATCGATGTTCTCACCCGCGACATCGTCGTTGAACGTCGGATACGCGGTGTAGTCGGGAAGGCCGCGCGTCGAATGCTCGGCGACACGTGGATACCGTTGGGGCCACGCGCCGATCGGATATTGGCTGTCGAGCACGAACTGGATGGCCTTGTCGAGCGACGGCCGGTATTTCGGATCGCGCTTCTCGAGATACAGGCGCAGCAGGAATTTCGCCGACTCGGCGGTGCCGGCATCGTCGAACGTGGCGTTGCCCCAGTAGTGCTGAAACTCCTCGAGACGCCAGCCGTTCTTTCCGACCGTCTCGTACCACTCCTTGAGCGACCGTTCGCCGGCGAAGTCGGCGACGTAATTCCATCCTCCGGACGGATGCTGGGCCCAGATGAGCGCACCGGCGACCTGCTCGGCTGCCTGATAGTAGAAGCTGTCGCCGGTCGCGTGGTACGCGTCCAGATACAAATGACCCACGGTGGCGGTGCCCGGCGGCTGGATCCAGATCATCGTCTCGCGGGCTTCCATCTCTCCCCACCGCCGGGACAAATCCGGCAGGTAGTTCCAGACGTAACCACCCTTGGTACGCGAGCTTCTCCGTCATGAAGGTGGTGGCGCGCTTCATCGTGGCCATCACTTCGTCGCGCGCCTCGCGTGGTGGCGCCTGCGCGAAGGCACCCGCGCCACAAAGCGCGAGCGCCGTCAGCACTGCGGCAAGCCCGATCCGTCTGGCGTTCTGATGGATCATCGTCTCTTCCTTCATGCCACGCCGCGCACGGCGTACGCCGGGGCCACGACAAGCGCGGCCGCTCCGCGCAAACGCGGAAACTCCGTCGCGGTAACTGGACGCACATCGGTCGCCGCCGCGGCCGCCGTCAGGGCGCGCTCGGCCATCGCGGACCGCACGGTCGTTTCAATCAGGTCCCACGCCCGGGTAATTTCACCGCCGATGTACACGCAGTCGGGATCGAATGTATTGACGACCGCCGCGAGCCCGAGCCCGAGATATCGCGCCGTCGATTCAATGGCGCCGACGGCTTTGGCGTCTCGCCCTCGCGCACGCGCGATCAGGTCGTCGATCGTGAACTGCGGGCCTTCGGCCGACGCGAGCGCATCGTGACTGAGCGGTTGACCGAAGTAACGGGCGAGCGTCGCACGATTCGAGATGTAGGCTTCCCAGCAGCCATTCGAGCCGCACGAGCAGCGGGGACCGTCGAGCGAGAGCGGGACGTGTCCGAACTCGCCGGCGACGTTGTTGCGTCCCCGCAGCAACTCGCCGTGAATCATGACGCCCACGCCGACGCCGTCGGAAACCGAGACGAACACGACGTCGCGCATGGCGCCGGTGGACTCGCGCACGGCCCACGCCTGGGCCAGAGCACAGGCACGCCCGGAGTTTTCGATCTGCACAGGCAGACCGGTGGCGGCGGCGAGCGGCCCTCGCAGGTCGACGTCCTTCCAGCCCAGCGTCGGCGCGTGGATTACGCGCATCGTCGAGTGCTCGACCATGCCGGGCACGACGACGCCCACGCCCTCGCAGGCGTCGACCTCGCGATTCTCGACGAGCATCCGCTTGATGCGCTCGGCCATGGCCAGCGCCAGCTCGCCCGGATCGCGGAGGGTCGGCATGCGAATCACTTCGGTCGTGGGATTGCCACGCAGATCGGCGAGCATCAGAAACGTCTCGCTGGCCCTGATGTCGGCGGCGACCACCGCCCGCCGCCGGGAATCGATATAAAGGAAGGTGGGCTTGCGGCCGCGAACCGTCTGTCCCGTCGCGCCCTCGAAAATCACGCAGTCGGTGATGAGGTCGTTGACAATGCGCGAGATCGCGCCGCGGCGGACGTTCATCATGCGGGCCAGGTCGGCGCGGGAAATGGGTTGATGTGCGCGGACCAGGTTCAGCACAATGCTGCGGTTGATCTCGCGCGAGGTACCCCGCGTGGCGACGCGAAAATGAGCTGCGCCCTTCATCATTGAACCATCAAGGGACTAAATCGCCAAAACGAACGGTTTACAGGAGAACCAGAACGAAACAAGTCCGCCATTATTGGTGTTTAATTTGTCTCAGTTGAGGACTATATACGCCCCTCAAGGGCCAGGTGTCAAGTGAACTCCCGCGCGAGGCTGAAGCCCCGCCCCACGAGGTGGTGCGCATATGCTAGGTGAGGTCGATGGACGCTGAGCGCTGGGCGCGGGTCAAGGAGCTCTTCCACGCCGCGCTCGAGCGGGAACCCTCCCGGCGCGACGCCTTCCTGGCCGAGGCCTGCCGCGACGACGCCGACCCCCAGGGGCTTCGCACCGAAGTCGATCGTCTGATTGGCGGCGCACGCACAGGCCGGCGACTTCATCGAAGTTCCCCCCGTCGAGTCATCCGTGCGGCCGGCGCGCGTTATCGGGCGATACGAGGTGGTGCGGCTGCTTGGTGCAGGCGGGATGGGCGAAGTCTATCTCGCGCGCGATCGCGAGCTCGGCCGCGACGTCGCGATAAAGCTTGCGACCGACAGCGATCGCGATTCGCAGGCCAGGCTGCGGCGCGAAGCCCAGCACGCGTCCCAGCTGAACCATCCGCACATCTGCACCATCTATGAAGTCGGCACGCACGAGGGACAGCCCTTTATCGCGATGGAATACGTCGAAGGGCGCCTCCTGTCCGAGGTCATTCCGCCTGGCGGGCTGCCGATGCATCTCGTCGTGCGCTGTGGCGCCCAGATTGCCGACGCGGTGGCGCACGCGCACGCCAACGGCGTCACGCATCGCGATCTGAAGAGCGCCAACGTGGTCGTGACAGCCGACGGGCGTGCGAAAGTGCTCGACTTCGGCGTGGCGCGCCGGTTGCCGGCGCATCGCGTCAAGGATTTATCCGAATCGAGCTCGTCGATTACGGGTAAAGGCGTGCTGGTCGGCACGCTCTCGTGCATGCCGCCCGAAGTCCTTCGCGGCGAGCCCTCCGACGAGCGCAGCGATATCTGGGCGCTCGGAATACTGCTGTACGAAATGACCGCGGGTCAACGTCCGTTTGCCGGCGTCACGGGATTCGAACTGACTGGCGCCATCCTGCACGGCTCGCCGCCGCCACTGCCCGATCACGTGGCCAGTTCGCTTGGAGCGGTCATCGGGCGCAGCCTCGAAAAGGATCCGGGCCAGCGCTATCAGAGCGCGAACGATGTGCGTGCGTCGCTCGAGAAGGTGAACACTGAAATCAGGCGGCGCATGACGGCCCCGCCGACGAGGACGCGCGCGGCGGCGGTGGCGGCGCTGGCGGTTCTCGCGAGCCTGCTGATTGGCGCCGGCGTGTGGTGGCAGCGACACGCGGAAACGGCCACGTCAGTGCCAGGCGGGCCCGTTGCCGCCGGGCCGGCGGGCCATCCAGCCATTGCCGTCATGTCGTTCGAGGTCGCAGGCGCTCCGGGCACCGGCAGCGAATGGCTGTCGACGGGCGTGCCCAGCATGTTGCTGACGGGACTGGCTCAGACACGCGGGCTCGACGTGGTGAGCGCGCGGCGGCTCGGCGACGCCGCCAGGCAGATTGGCGCGGGCGATCTCAACTCGCTCGATCGGAGCCAGCTCGCCAACGTTGCGCGACGCGCGGGCGCGGGCGCGGTCGTGGTGGGCACGATCTACAGATCCGGCGATGAGTACCGGATCGATGCCCAGATGGAGGATCTGGCGACGGGCAGGGTCCTCGTCGCCGAGAGCGTGCGGGGCGCCGATCTGTTCAGTCTGGTCGACCAGCTCGCCTCGAGGATTCGCGACGGTGTCGGGTTGCAGGACGCATCGGGTGTGCGCCCCGTCGCGGCTGTGTCGTCGCCGTCGCTCGATGCCTACCGGCTGTTCGCGCAAGGCACCGAGGCCTATCAGAACGTGCGCATCGTCGACGCGACACGGCTCCTCGAAGAAGCGGTGCGGGTGGATCCGGACTTCGCCAGCGCGTATCTGTATCTGGGCTTCGTCGACTATTTTCTGGGCCGGGACGGCGATCGGCAGCGGCATTTCGCGAAGGCCTCCGAGCACATGGAGCGTCTCAGCGAGCGCCAGCGGCTGCTGCTGCGGGCCGAACTGGCTCGCGACGGGGGCCGCGGCGGCGAGGCCGAACGCCTGCTCGACCAGTTGCTCGCCGAGTTTCCAGACTGGCACGATGGCTATGCGTCGGCGCTGGAGCTGTACGCGCCCATTACAGGGCTCATCCACAATCCGGAAAAGCGGCTGGCGATACTCCGCCGCGGTCTGGAGGCCCAGCCCAACTCGAGCATGGTGCGCAATGCCTATGGCTACGCGCTGCTCGAGGACGGCCGTTTCAAGCAGGCGCTCGAGCAATTCGAGATGTCTGCGCAGCAGAGTCCCCACGAGCCCAATCCGTACGACAGCCTTGGCGAAGCGCACCTGGCGCTCGAACGGCCGGACGAGGCGCTTCAGGTACTTCACACGCGCGCTGACCATCCAGCCAAATTTCTTTCAGTCTCACACGGCCAGGGCCGTCGGCCTCGCCATGCTGGGCCGGCTCGACGACGCGATTGCGGAAGATACACCGGACTTCGCGCTCAAGGCCTTCCTGCTGACGCGTGCGGGCCGCTACCGTGAGGCGTCGGCCATGATCGCGGATGGCATCAAACGGCCGATCGCCAATGCGAGCGTCGTCGGACAGTCGAGCGGCGTGTTCATGTCGTCGTTCCTGGCGCTCGAGCAGCGTCAATACGCGCGTGCGCTCGGCGATATCGATGAGGTCCGGCGGATTCTCGCCGTGCTCCCCCGCGAGCGTCAGCGCCTGTACCTCGTGCTCGCCGATCTGATGGCAGGCCTGGCTCACGCGCGCGCCGGACGCCTCGATCGTGCGCGCGAGTTCCTGGAATCCCAGAAACTGCTGTATAACCCGGCCAACCCGTTCGAGAAGGGCTGGCACGCCGCGCTCGAAGGCGAAATCGCGCTGGCCGAACAGCGACTGCCGGAGGCCGCGGCGGCATTTTCGGCCGGTGAGCCCCGCATGCGCGTCTGGATCTCGTTGTATCTCGAATATCCGTGGGCGTTGATGAACGAGATTCCCGCGCGCGACGGCATGGCGCGCGTCGCGAAAGCGCGCGGCGATCGCGCCGGCGCCATCGCGATCTACCGGCAACTGCTCGTGCCAGGGCCCGCGCAGAAATGGACCGGGTTGTTCGACCCGCGCCATGTACTCGAGATCGCCCGGCTTCTCGATCAATCGGGCGACCGGAAGGCCGCGCTCGTCGAGTACCAGCGCTTTCTCGAGGTCTGGCAGAACGCCGACCCCGATCTCCCGGAGTTTACCGAAGCCCGCCGCGCCGTCGCGCGCCTTCGAGGGAACTGAGAATAGAGATTCGATGTCATCCAATCCATTCGACTCAGACGATGCTGCGTTGTTCGAGATCTCCACGCGCGCTCGCGGACCAGCGGGCGTCCTGCCCCTGACGGCCGAAATGCTGCGAGAGCGCCCCTCGGGCGATCTGTTCGGATGGACGCAGAACGCCGGCATGGGGTGGAATCCGGCCGCGCTCGGCGGCAACGAGTTCCTGATGCTCTCGACCCATGGTGGCATCCGCGCTGCCGATGGAACGCCCATCGCGCTCGGGTATCACACCGGACATTGGGAGGTGGGCCTGCTGCTCGAGGCCGCTGCGGCGGTTTTCAAGACCGCCGGGGCGATTCCGTTTGCGGCGGCCTGTACCGATCCCTGCGATGGGCGATCGCAGGGCACGACGGCGATGTTCGACAGTTTGCCGTTCCGCAACGACGCCGCGACCGTGTTTCGGCGCCTCATCCGATCGCTTCCGACTCGGCGCGGCGTGCTCGGCGTGGCCACCTGCGACAAGGGGCTGCCGGCCATGATGATGGCCCTCGCGGCGACCCACGATCTTCCGGTGGTGCTCGTGCCAGGTGGTGTCACGTTGCTTCCCGAAGAAGGTGAAGACGCCGGCAAGATTCAGACAATCGGCGTCCGGTTCGTGCACGGCTCCATCACGCTCGAAGAAGCGGCCGATCTGGGATGCCGGGCCTGCGCCTCGCCGGGCGGCGGCTGCCAGTTTCTCGGAACCGCGGCGACCGCGCAGGTGGTGGGAGAGGCGCTCGGATTGTCGCTGGGACACTCGGCGCTTGCGCCGTCCGGTCACCCGATCTGGATCGACATGGCGCGGCGATCGGCGACGGCGCTCATGAATCTCGAAGCCCGGCGTATCACGGCCTCGGACATCGTGTCCGATGCCGCGGTGCGCAATGCGCTCGTCGTGTTTGCCGCGTTCGGCGGATCGACGAATCTCATTCTGCACCTTCCGGCTATCGCCCACGCGGCCGGGCTCGCGCGGCCCACGGCCGAAGACTGGGCCGCGGTGAACAAGCAGGTGCCGCGACTGGTCGACGCGCTGCCGAACGGCCCGCGCAATCACCCGACCGTGCAGGTCTTCATGGCCGGCGGCGTGCCGGAAGTGATGCTGCACCTGCGCCGCCTGGGATTGCTCGAGACGCGCGTCACCACGGCCGGCGGGGGCTCGCTCGATGCTCAGCTGGATGCGTGGGAATCGTCGGAGCGACGGACGCGTCTGCGGGACCAGCTCAGGAAGGAAGGCGTCGACCCCGACGACGTGATCGTCTCGCCCGAACACGCACGCACCCGCGGCCTGACGTCCACTGTCTGTTTTCCGCACGGCAACATCGCGCCGGACGGCGCCGTCATCAAGAGCACCGCGATCGATGCGTCGGTCGTGGATGCCGACGGCGTGTATCGGATGACCGGTCCGGCGAAGGTGTTTCTGTCCGAGCGGGCGGCTATGGATGCCATCAAGGCCAAGCGTGATCGAAGCCCGGCGACGTGATCGTGCTGATTTGCCGCGGGCCGATGGGCGCCGGCATGGAAGAGACCTATCAGATTACGAGCGCGCTGCGCCACCTGCCGTTCGGCAAACATGTGGCCGTGATTACCGATGCCAGGTTCAGCGGCGTGTCCACCGGCGCGTGCATCGGGCACGTGTCGCCGGAGGCGCTGGCGGGCGGCCCGGTCGGCAAGCTGCGCGATGGCGACGTCATCGAGATCGTGATCGACCGGACAACGCTCGAAGGTACCGTCAACCTGATCGGCGAGAACTTCGTCGGGCAGAGTGCCTCCGACGGATCGAGAATCCTCGAGGCGCGCGACGCTGCGGTCCGATCTCGCCGCCGACGCGGCGCTTCCGGACGACACGCGTATCTGGGCGGCGCTTCAGGATGCGAGCGGCGGCACGTGGGGCGGCGCCGTCTACGACGCCGACGATCTGCGACCCTCGCGGCCGGAAGAAAGCGCTCGCGGCGGGCAAGGCGGTGCTCTCTCCAAGACTGGGGATTAGCGGACAGTGGCTCGGCCCGGCATTAGGTGATGCTCGGGTCGATCGAAAGGTTCGGATGTCGCTCGGCCGCCGCGCAGTCGCGTTAGCACGGTCTACCTTCGTCAGCGGAGTCCTGCGCACGGCTTCGGTGAGCACCACGCTTGGATCGGCGTCCTTCGTGCTTGCGGGTCCGTTCGACCTTCTGACTGAGTGAGTCAGTTCGCTGTATGCTCGGCAAACCGTGCGTCGACGGCTGTCTGAACGTCGACTCGCTTTACATCCTTCGAGCTCTCTGTTTTCCATGCAGTGGGTAGAGCACCCGGTGTGCCAGCGATGCCGATGCAAAATCGCAATGATTCGCTCACGTCTTCTCGAGACGAGGCAGTTTCTGATCGCCGGGTGCGCAGTCCCTGCAATGCTGCTTTGTCATCCCTGAAGTGGTGCGGCCAATCAGCTTGCGCGCGATCCCGGGAGTCCGTCGCAAAACGCGGCTGCGGCCCCGCGTTTCATGAGCGCGGGGACCCCCATCCCCACGCGCTCTCACGCCTCGCCGCGTTTTCTCGCGTTCGCTGGCATTCGCGCGTCTACGGGCTCGCTCGCAAGCTGATTGCCCGCGAGAAGCCTGCGGGCATCGAGCGAGGATGAAAGGCGAAGATGGTGTCCTCGCGTCGGGCGGTCGCCGGTCGGGCCTCGCAGCGCGTCCGGCCCCGGAGCTTCGGATTCGCGCTGGAGCAGGGTGTGGCCGATTGGCCGGGCATTCGCGCACCGCTAACAGAAACAGAACGAACTCGCGGGCTAACGTATCCGGATTCCGAACAGAATCGTGAACGATTGCGATTTGATATCGCTGATATCGCTGAAGTTGTTGTTGATGCGGCGCAGCCCTTTTTCGTAGCGGCCCTCGACGAGCAGGCGGGCCACCTCGATGCCGCCTCCGAACACGAGGCCCACGTCGCCGCCCTCGAGCCAGTCGTTGGTCACGCCTTCAATCTCGTCAGCGACTTTGATTTCGAAGGCCGGTCCCGCGAGGCCGTACAGGGCGAAGCCGCTCGTGTTGCGGGTGCCCGCATTCAATCGGAGAAGGACGGGAATCTGCAGGTAGTCCACACGGATGTCGGCGATGTCGAGCCGATCGCCGTCGCCGTGGTTTGCTTGCGAATCCAGTTCAGCTCGCCCTGGACCCCGATGACGCCGTCGCGATTGCCCCCGAAGAAGAGCCCGCCTTGAAAACCCACGCGCGAATCGAAGTCGAGCACGTCGTTGCTGAAGGTCGAGAAGGTCGGACCGAACGTGAGGCCGATGCCCTGGGCCGCGGCGGATGCGGCCGAGCCGATGACGATGAGCGCAGCGACACCAGTCGCGCGCAAGAGGGAAACGAGGGTCATTGCGGAACTCCCGCAGGGGCAGCGAGCGTGGGAAGGGCCGGCGCTGGCCGGCCGATCCCCATGGTACCGCAATCGACGTGGTGACTCTATACCGGCGATCTGCAGACTCGGGCATCGGCTTGCCGACGAACAGCCTTCGACAGGGCTTCGCGAGCATTCGCGCCATTCGCTCAGATTTGGCGTGACGCGCGCTGTCGGTGGCGATGCCGGTATTCGCGTACATCTGCCGGTAGAGCTTCGAGCACAGCACGAAGCCGAGGCGGTTCTTCAGCGACTTCACCGCGCGCGACCGCCGCCAGATGTGCGGCCAGGCTGTAGAACTCGTCCCAGACGCCCTGCGTGCGCCCGCGAATTTCGTCGGGCGACAGCGTGGGATGCGGCGTGTACACCTTCGGCCGGCGCGACTGCGGGATGAGCCAGTGCCGTGTGATGGGAATCCCGTCGATCGCTTCCGCATCCGGCTTCTTCGCCTCCGCCAGCTCCCACTTCGCGAAATCGACCGTGCCGGGAAACGGGGTCAGCATGACGAACTGCGCGAACGTCACGTCGGCTTTCAGCGCCAGCGCGGCGGTCGCGTTGAAGGTGTCCGCGCGATCGCTGGCCAGTCCGAAGATGAACGACCCGAGCACGTGGACGCCGTGCTGCTTGAACTGCTGCAGCCGCGTGACGAGGGCGTCGCCGGACAGGTTGAATCCCTTGTAGACGTCCTTCAGGCCTTCAGCCGTGACCGATTCGACGCCGACCAGCGCGCCCTTGATGCGTGCCTTGCGCATCGCATCCAGGAAGTCGGGGTCCTCGGCGGCCTCCATCGTGATCTGCGTGAAGAAGTTCATGTCGCTCGGCAGCTTCGCGAGCCGCTCCATCAGCTCGAAGCGTTCCGCGCGCAGCGCCTTCAGTTCGTTCGAGGCGATGGTGGTCGGCGCGGCGTGAGGCCTGCTGGAGGTCGTCGAGCGTGACGGGATAGAAATTGTCGTCGGCGAGCGCGATGAACCGGAATCCGCGCCGCCGCAGTTCCACGATTTCCTCGAGCACGGCATCGACCCGGCGCTGCCGCGGCTCCTGTCCGTCGGTTTTCCAGACCGAACAGAACGAGCAGTGCTTCGGGCAGCCGCGCACGGTCTGCACCGACGCCCACATGTACCGATCGGGCGGCAGGAGATCCCACCGGGCCTTCAGAAACCGCTCCGCGTCGATCTTGCCGCCATCGTAGATCGTCGTGCTGCTGCCGTTCAGGCAGCCTGTCGATGGCCTGGCCCCACGCGACGTCGCCGTCGCCTTTGACCACCGCATGACCGCCGCCGAGTTCGATGGCTTCATCGGGGTAGAGCGTGGCGTGGATGCCGCCGTAGACGACCCACGCCCCGCGCGCCCGGGCGAGCTGGCCGACTTCGTATCCGCGCAGCGCGTTGCCCGTATGGATGCCGATGCCGACGACGTCGCCCGCGGCGATCGAGTCCGGGTCGAATTGTTCGAGCGTTTCGTCGGTGATCACCGGATCGCCGTACTGCTCAGGGGTGGCGGCTGCTAACACATAGAGCCAGCGCGGGGTGATGACGGCGATGCCGAAAGACACGTGGCTCGGGTTGATCAGATGTATGCGCATTGATACCTATCAGAAGTTTCGGTGGCGGACCCCTAGAACTCCAGCGAGAAGCCCGCCGACGGGATAATCGGGAACATCGAGTCGAACAGGCCGAACACCTGGAGCGTGTTGGGGTTGATGCCCGGTGACGCCGCGCGGACGTTGTCGCGGTCGTAGATATTCAGCGCTTCCGCGAACACCGTGAGGCGCGTGGTGCGCCAGGTGAACGTGCGGTTCGCGCGAACATCGAGTCGGGTATACGACAGGGACGCGCAGGTCGTTGCGGGTGCTGCTCAGGAAGTACCTTTCGTTGCCGCGCGATTCGTAATAGCCGGGAACGGGAAAGTTGCTCCCGGCCCGGAAACGTGTGCTGAAGCTCATGCGATCGCTCAACCGATACACCCCATACACGTTCAGCGTGTGCTGCTGATCGTAGTCGGCTGAAAAGTCCTCGCCGGTCAGCGTGTTTCGGTATTTCGTGAATGCTACATTGTACGCGATCCAGCCCGACAATCCGTTTGGAGAATTTCGTTGAAGCACGACCTCGGCGCCGCGCGACTGACCGTCGAGCGAGTTCTCATACCGTGTTGCGGGTGATGGCAGCACGAGGCGGCCGTTGGAGGCCTGGAACTCGGAGTTGGGAAGCCATGTGTAATCCCGGTCCTCACGGTCGTAGACGGAAAACTGCCATTTCGTCGAGCGGCCGAGCGGGGCTTCGACCCCCGCGTCGACGTGATACGACGTGAATGCCTTCAGCTCGGCGCCGCGCAGTCCCTTCAGCTCGGCAAAGTCCGGCTCCTGCCGGTAGATGCCGCCGGCGACGCGCGCCGTCAGCGCACGCGTCAACGGCCACCGGGTTTGAATCCACGGGGACGCCGAGGTGTGGCCCGTGAGCGTGAAATGATCGACGCGGACACCTGGCGCAATCGTCGCGCGCCCGCGCGACGCCTGCAGCGAGCACGTACGACGACACATTTGTGGTCGAGGTGCTGTAGTTTTCGCGCACGGCAAACTGCGGTCGGACAAAGTCGCGCGCCTGGGCGAACTGCGATCCACGCGTATGCCGCGCCTCGCCTCCGCCCTCGAAGGTGAGGCCGGGCGTGCGCTGAAAGGTCCAGTCGGCGCGGTACATCAGCTCGCTGTGACGCCCGTGATGCAGCTCGAGACCCTCGACATTGTCGTTGCTGAACTTGTTGGCAGTGCCGGCAATCTTCTGCGTCAGCACAAACCGCGGTGACGCGAGAAATCGCCACGTGACGACCGCGACGCCGATGTCGTTCACCCCTTCCTGCACATCGTCGATGTCGACGCGCTCGGCGTCCTGTTCCAGGCGAGATCGGCCGGCGGTAATCGCGAACTGAATCTGGTGCCGCGCCTTGACGTCGCGCACCAGCTTCACCTGAAAATCGTGAAACCCGAAGCCGAAGGTGTTTTCGGGATCGATGCGATGAATGACCGCGCCCAGGTAGCTCTTTCGTGCCGACAGCAGCCACGACCCGCGCCTGGTCGAGCCCAACGGCCCCTCGAGAACGACCGATGTGTCCGTCATGCTGGGGCGGACGTGGCCCCTGAGTCGATCGCGTGAGCCTTCACGCATCAGAAAGTTCAACTCGGCTCCGGTGTGGTTGCCGTGCCGCTCGGCGTACGCCCCTGGCGCCAGCGCGATTTCCTCGAGCACGTCGCCGTTGACCATCGCGATCGAACCGCCGTCCTGAACGCCCTGCACGGTATGCACCAGCAGCGGCGTCGAAATGCCCTCGAACGTGAAGTTCATGTTGCGAACCGGAAGACCGCGGACGCTGAACTCGCTGCGCAGGTCGTCGCCGGTCGCGACCCCCGGCAGCACGTGAATGGCGCGCATCGGATCGTTGGTGATCACGCCGCGAAGCTGCTGCAGCTCGTTGCTGCGGAGCACCTGCCCGCCGCCGGCGGCTCGCGCGTCCGCTTCCGCCACCGAGCTCACGTTCACCGTTTCCGTGTACGTGCCCGTTCCCGCGGTGATGGGAATCGTGATCTCCAGCACCTCGCCGGCGGGAATCTCGACGCCGCGGCGCGTCAGCACGAAATCGACGGCCGACACATACAGCTCGCGGTGGCCCGACGGGACGTTCTCGAGGAGGAACCGGCCGTCGCTCGTCGTAATCGTCACGAGCGGGGTGTCCTGAATGCGCACCGAGACTTTTTCGAGGGGCGTGCCGTCGCGGGCGTCGACGACCGTGCCCTGTAACGTGCCGGTCGTTTGCGCTCGTGCGACCGCGCCGCCCGCAACCGCCAGATACAAGGCGAGCGCGGCGACCGATGCTGGGTGAGCTCTGGCCATGAGGTGATGAACTATGAACGTCGAGATGAACGGCTGTGCAGAGGATATGCCAGCTGGCGGATCGGTGATTCCCTTGGATTGGCGAGGGATGACGGCCGGGATGACCGGTTTATCGGACGAGTGTCTCCGGGAATCTGGGCAGCTTATCGACGCCGGCTGATCGAGGAAAGGATCGGTGCCGGCACGTGCCGCTTTGGTAGGGCGCGACTTTCAGTCGCGCCCACCTTCGTTCAAAAGAATCGGCGGCATGCCGGCGATCTGCAGTGCAGCTGCTACTTGGGCAGGCTGTCTTTCGCCTTCTTCGCGGCGCCCTCCAGCGCTTCGGCCAGCGATGCGTCGAAAGACGGACCCTCTGACGCACCCGAAGAGCCGGTAGCCATCGCGTCCATCATGAACATCGCCGCACCCGCGGTCCGATCGAAGGTCGCGGCCGGTGCCCATGACTCCCGCACCCTGCATCTGCATCAACATGGGATTGCCAACCATGCCCATGCCGCCCATGTTCATCATCGACATCGTGTTCATCGCGGCAAGCGGGCTCGCATAGCGGAGGTACATCATGGCCGCGGCTCGCGCGAGCCGAAGGCCGGTCTTGAAGCCGATGCCGCCGTCGTTGCCTTCGGTGGTGGTCGTCAGGCGCGGCTTGCCACCGCCGACCGGCATGAGCTGGACGTTCAGTTTGGCTTCGGTGACGTCCTTGTCGGTTGATTCGCCGGCGGTCTTCTTCACCAGCCGTCCGATACGTCCGGGCTTCGATGCCTTGAGATCGGTAATCTGCGCAATCAGCAGATAGTCGCACCCCAGCTCTTTCGCGTGCGCGGTCAGCTCGTCCGGCGATGCGGCGGCGAGCGGGATGCCTTCCATTTTCTGCTCGGCCAGTTCGGCGATGAGCTGCGTCCGCAGGGCGCGCGTGTCGACCTGTTGCGTCGTCTTGTTGACGAGCTCGGGCACGGCCACTCGAACCATGCCAGGCTTTTTCGGCGTTGCCGCCGCGGCCGGTGCCGAGGCCAGCTTCACTTCGTTCGCATCGCTCACCGCCTTGGCGAGCTCGCGGCGGCTGGTCGCTTCGGTCATACCCGCGGGGATGTCGAACAGCGAGTCGTCGAGGTTCGTGATCTCGAACTCGGTCACTTCCATCTTCATCACGACGGGCTTGCCGTCGGCGCCGGGCACCGTGGCCGAGTAGCTGATGGGAAAGCCGATCAGCTTGTTGTCACCGGTGATGTTCACCTTGACGGTGTCGCGGCAGGCGGCGGCACTTGGGGTTGAGAGGACGGTGGGCGGTTGTGCCGCCACCACCTTCGGCGCGTCGATGTACCACGCGTCGGTCTCCATCTTCTGCTTCATCTGATCGCAGGCGCCGGCCTGTGGCTGCCGGTCGAGCACCGTCACGATCCGGCGCGCTTCCTGTCCGAACATCGTCTTGCGCTCGCCGACGTCGGCAATGGACGTCTCGACGACCACGACCCCCGTGCCCGTTGCGGCTTCGGGCGTGGGCTCGGCATCCGGCATGATCAGATAGGTGTTGGAGGACCGGTTAATCTGCACGGAGCGCTTCAGGTCGTGCTGGCGGATGAGGATGTTGTCGGTCATCTCGTACCGCTCGCGATTTCCGCGAATGTACGTGACGCTCTCGGTCACCTGCTCGCCGGTCGTGTACGTGGCCTTGAATCGGATGTCGGATGGCGGTGGAGGCGGGGGAGGCAACGGCTTGGTCGCCGGCGCTGGTTTCGTCGTGGGTGCAGGGGGCCGGCTTGCGCGTGGTTGGCGCGGGCTTTTTTCCGGCCTGTGCGAACGCGGCCGTTGGAGAAAGAACAAGGGCCAGTAACAGGACGATCGCGGTCTTGCGCATTTCAGCACCTCGGAAAAGACGGTGGCCAGCGCGTGGCGCCGGGGTTACAGGAAAATCGGTCCTACTTCTCTACGCGCAGAACGGGCTCGATCGGGACCATTGGGTCCCGGGACGCAGTCATCCTACAGGACAACGAGGGGCGCCGCTACAATGAACGCGCCGTGTCACAGGAATTGCGCTTGATGTGCGTGCTCGCCCACCCCGACGACGAGTCCCTTGGCACGGGCGGCGCCCTCGCCAGGTATTCGGCCGAGGGGGTGGGCACATACGTGGTGACGGCGACGCGGGGACAGCGCGGCCGGTTCGACGACAAAGGAACGAAGCCCGGACCCGACATCGTCGGGCGGACGCGGGAGGGGGAACTGCGTGCGGCGGCCGCGCGAGCTTGGCGTCCGCGAGGTGGTCCTGCTCGACTACATGGACGCGGAGCTCGACGCGGTGGACCCCGTCGAGGCTTCAGAAGCATCGCCAGGCAGATTCGCCGGATCAAGCCGCAGGTCGTCGTCACCTTCGATCCGTTCGGCGCCTACGGCCATCCCGATCACATCGCGATTTCGCAGCTGACCGCGGCCGCCCTGACGCGGGCCGCCGACGAGCATCAGGTGTCGAAGTTCTACTATTTCGTCAACGGCGAGCGGAAGTGGGCCGCGTATCAGGCGGCGTTCAAACAACTGACATCGAACGTCGACGGCACCGTCCGCGTGGCGACGGCATGGCCCGACTGGTCGATTACGACGAAGGTCGACGCGCGGGATATGTGGCAGACGGTCTGGCGGGCGGTGCAGTGCCACAAGACCCAGATGAGCATCTACCGGAACATCGGGAATCTCACCGAAGACGATCAGAAAGTCATCTGGGGAACCGGCGAGTTCTATCGGGTGTTCACGCCGCGTCAACGGCGGAAGGGAAGTCGAGACCGATCTGTTTCAAGGAATAAGGTAGAAGGGATAAAAATGGAGATTAGAGATAAGAGGAAGACGGAAGATCATGGGCCGCGCTGCTCCGCTGAAAATGACACCCGACGAGTTCCGCGCCGTGGGCCATCGGCTCGTCGATCGCATCGCCGAACGCCTCGCGCGAATTCCACAGGGACCGGTGAAGCCCGCGGAGACGCCGGAGGACCTTCGGGCGGCGCTGAAGATCGATCGTCCGCTCCCCGAGGGTGGCGCCGATGCGGCGACGCTTCTCGGCGAGGCGGTCGAGTTGCTGTTCGACCATTCGACGCTCAACGGGCATCCCCGATTCCTGGGTTACATCACGTCGAGCCCGGCGCCGATCGGCATATTGGGAGATTTCCTGGCCGCCGCCGTGAACCCGAATATCGGCGGGTACGCGATCGGTCCCGCCGCCACCGAAATCGAGCGGCAGACGGTGCGGTGGATTGCGGAGTTCATCGGGTTTCCATCCGACGCCGGCGGCCTGCTGGTGAGCGGCGGCAACATGGCGAACTTCGTGTGCTTCCTCGCCGCGCGCACCGCGAAGGCGGGACTTGACGTGCGCAAGACGGGCCTTGCCGGGCGGGAGCGTCGCGAAATCGCCACTGCTTGTGTATGCGTCCGCCGAAACGCACACCTGGATTCAGAAAGCCACCGATCTGTTCGGCCTCGGCACCGATGCGATCCGATGGATTCCGGCCGACGACCATCAGCGGATGAAGACCGCCGAACTTCGGCGGCAAATCGAGCTCGATCGGACGAACGGCGGATCGTCCCTTCATCGTGGTGGGCACGGCCGGCTCGGTCAGCACCGGCGCGGTCGATCCGCTGCCCGAGATTCGGTCGATCTGCCGCGAGCACGACTTGTGGTTCCACGTGGATGGCGCCTACGGTGCGCTGGCCGCGCGGATTCCGGACGTTCCGGCGGATCTTCGCGCGCTCGTCCGAGGCCGATTCGGTCGCGGTCGATCCGCACAAGTGGCTCTACGCGCCGCTCGAAGCCGGTTGCGTGCTCGTGCGGAATCCGCTGGATCTGCGCAACGCGTTCTCGTATCACCCGCCGTACTACGTGTTCAGGGACGACGTCGTGAACTTCGTGGATTACGGGTTGCAGAATTCGCGTGGGTTCCGCGCGCTGAAGGTGTGGCTGGCGCTGCAGCACATCGGCCGCACGGGCTACGAGGCCTCGATCGCCGACGACATCCGGCTGTCGCGAAGGCTTGCGGCCGCGCTGCGGACCCATGGCGACTTCGACGTCTGACGCAGAACCTGAGCATCACGACGTTCCGTTATGTGCCGAAGGATCTTCGTGCGCGCCTTGGAGAGGCGAGCGTGGAGGAGCGGCTGAACCGGCTGAATCGCGATCTGCTCGACGAGGTCGAGAAGAGCGGCGAGGCCTTCTTCTCGAATGCCGTGATCGACGGCAGGTTCGCCCTGCGCGCGTGCATCGTGAACTTCAACACGACCGACGAGGACATCGACGCGTTGCCGGCGATCGTCGCGCGCCATGCTGCGAGGCGCTGACGCCCTAGATCGACAGCGACCGACCAGGTGGCACAGGCTTTAGCCCTGCAGTGACCGGCTACCGATCGTTGCGCGTCACGGCCGCCGTCGGATGACTCGATCTCGCCGGATCGGAACGCCCAGTCCGCTGTCGCGTTCTGACGCAGTTCGGCATTCGACCATCCCGCGCGCATCAGGCCCGGTTCGGCATGGCGATTGGTGTCGAGCAGCAGGTGTCCGATCTCGTGGGCGATCGCGCGGCCGAGCAGCAGCTGGAAGTCGAGATGCGCATCGCGGGATACCGTACGGACGAGGTCGGCATAGACCGTCGCCAGAAACGGCACCCCTGTCGGCGATGTTCACGAGCGCGAACCCCATCGAGACGTAACGCTTCCCGGGAAGGGGATTGGCCGCCTGGAGCCGCAGGATCACCTCGTTGGCCTTGAGGGGTTCGCTGCAGAGCGCCGAGGTCCCGGCAACTTCCTTGTCCCGATACCAGCAATCCACCCATGACAGCTCGATGCCGGCGTCGTGGAACACCATGCTTCGACGTGCGGGCGGGCGGCGGAGAGGTCCTCGGCTGACACGCCGAAGTTGTTGTAGGTTCGACCGTAGCGGTCTGGGCCTGTCCCGACGAGCGGGGCCGCCCACACCATCGCCACGACTGCCCCGAATGCTCTCCAGTCCATATTCCGCCTCCTGTTCCCTCACGCGGGAACGGGGCGGATTCACTCAACTCGCCGTCAAATCTTGGGTTTGGGGGGAGGCGTGAGTGAAAACGAGCACGGATTACGCGTTAATAGAAGGATGGGCGTATTCTTTTCCAGCATCAGTGGACGCTTCACGGTCTGAAGTCACCCGGCTGCTCAAGGAGTGGAGCGACGGGCGTCAGGACGCGCTGGACATGCTCCTGCCGCAGATCTATGCCGAGCTGCGCCGGCTGGCGTCCAGCTATCTGAGGCGGGAGCGCCCCGACCACACCTTGCAGGCCACGGCCCTCGTCCACGAGGCCTTCATCAGGCTGGTCGATCAGCGGGCCGTGCGCTGGCAGAACCGCGCCCATTTTTTCGGCATCGCGGCACAGGCGATGCGGCGGATTCTGGTGGACCATGCGCGCGCGCATGCGGCCGACAAGCGTGGCTCGGGCGAGCGCGCCGTGTCGCTCGACGAAGCCGTCGTCATGGTCGGCGCGCCCGATGTCGATCTGCTCGCCCTCGACGAAGTGCTCACCCGGCTGGCCGCGATCGACCCTCAACAGAGCCGCGTCGTCGAGCTGCGTTTCTTCGGCGGCCTCACGATGGAGGAGACGGCGGAGGTGATGGACATATCCCCGGCGACCGTCGGCGGGAATGGACGCTCGCCAAGGCGTGGTTGTACGCCGAACTGTCGCGGTCGGATGATGAACGACTGGGCCCGCGTCAAGGAGACTCTTCCACGGCGCGCTCGAGCGCGAGCCGGCGGATCGCGTGGCCTTTCTGAATGCATCGTGCGGTCACGAGGGCGACATGCGCGCCGAAGTCGAGCGCCTGCTGGCGGCGCACGAACGAGCCGGTTCGTTCATCGAGGCAGTCGCCGGTCGCGATGACGGGACGGGTGATCGGACACTACCGAATCGATCGCGCGCTTGCCGCCGGCGGCATGGGCCAGGTGTATGTCGCGCGCGACGTCGAGCTCGACCGGACGGTCGCGATCAAGATTGCGCTGGGCAACGATGGCGATGCCCATGCGCGCCTGAAGCGCGAGGCGCAGCATGCCTCGCAGTTGAATCACCCGAACATCTGCACCATCCACGAGATCGGCGCCTTCGACGGGCAGCCGTTCATCGCGATGGAGTATGTCGAAGGGCAACGCCTGAGCGATGTCGATCGCCACCGGCGGTCTGCCGATCGAACGAGGTCGCGCGCTATGGAAGTCAGATCGCGAGCGCTCTGGCGCACGCGCATCATCACGGCGTGATTCATCGCGATCTCAAGAGCGCCAACGTGATGGTCACGTCGGACGAGCGCGTCAAGGTGCTCGATTTCGGACTGGCGCGGCGTCATTCGCCGGATCACCTCAAAGATCTGTCGATGTCGCGCGAGTCGCTGACCGGGCACGAGCTGGCAGCGGGCACGCTGTCCTGTATGGCGCCCGAACTGTTGCGTGGAGGCACCGCAGACGCGCGCAGCGATATCTGGGCGCTCGGCTTGCTGTTGTACGAAATGGCCACCGGGAAACGGCCGTTCACCGGTTCGACGGGATTTGAATTGAGCGGCGCGATTCTTCATCAGCCGCCCGCGCCGTTGCCCGCCGACGTGCCTTTGTCTCTCAAACAGATCATCCTGCGGTGCCTCGAGAAGGATCCCCGGCAGCGCTATCAGCAGGCCGGCGATGTCCGTGCTGCGCTCGAGTTGATGAAGCCGCATCGAGAGCGCTCAGCTCCGATCGCGCGCCATTGCCGTGGCGGCGATCGCGCTGGTGGTCGCCGCGGTGATCGGCCTTTCATATGCGTGGCGCAACTCGAGCCCCGCGTCCTCTGCTGCAGCGACCGCGGTGTCGCGTCCGAATGCGATCGCCGTGATGAATTTCGAGAACGTTGCGGGGACGCCCGACACGGCGTGGCTATCGAAGGGCGTGCCGCGGATGCTGGTGACCGGGCTCGCTCAGACCAGCGGCCTGCATATCGTCAGCGCGCCAGCACCTGGAAGAAGCGGCGAAGAAGATGGGCGGGACGACGATCGACGTGCTCAGCAGCGCCGAGTTTGCCGACGTGGCGCGGCGATCGGGGGCGAGTGCGGTCGTGAGTGGCACGATCATGAAAGCCGGCGATGAGATCCGCGTCGACGTGCAGCTCCACGATTTGTCGAGCGGCCGTGTGACTGGCCGCCGAGACGGCCGCGGGACCGATGTGTTCGCCATTGCCGATCACCTGACGACTCGCATCCGCACGGCCGCCGGCTTCTCCGATTCGGCCGGCGTCCGGCGTGTCGCCGACGTGTCTTCGTCGTCGCTCGAAGCGTACCGCCTGTATTCGGAGGGCGTCGACGCGTGTCTGAACGTGCGGTGGGACGACGCGCTGAAGCTGCTCGACGAGGCGATCGCCATCGATCCGGGTTTCGCCGAAGCGTATCTGCAGCTGGCGTCGGTCAGGACCGCTCGTGGATCGCCCGCGACTCGCGACGCGAGGAGTATCTGCGAAAGGCCGCGCAGTATGCGGATCGGCTGAGCGAACAGCAGCGCCGGTTTCTGGACCTGCAGCTGGCGCGCGGGACCGGCAGACCGGCGAAGGCACCGCTGCTCGACGCGTTCCTCCGGGACTATCCGCTGTCGAAGAGGCCTACAGTCACGCGACCAGCCTCTACAATCCGGTGCTCAGCGGCTATCTTCGATCCCGGAAAGATGCTGTCGTTGACCGAGATGGGCGTCAGGTCGCTGCCGGCTTCCGGTCCGGCCCGCAACTCCTACGGCTACGGGTTGTTGCAGCGCCGGGGCGCTATCCTGACGCGCTTCGCGAATTCGAAACATATGCGCGATTTGCTCCGCGCGAGCCAAATCCTTACGACAGCATGGGCGAGGCGTACCTGTACCTCGGAATGCCCGACAGAGCGCGTCGAGAGTTATTCGCGCGCGCCGTTCCATTGATCCGACGTTCGATGTCGCGCGCAATGGACAGGCGTTGCGCTGGCGATGCTGGGCCGGTACGACGAGGCGATCGGTCGTGAATCCGGACCTCGCGGCTGAAAAGGCGATCCTGCTTTCACGTGTCGGACGCTACCGGGAAGCGGCGCAGCTACTGGCGGCGGGCAACCGTGGCGGTCTCGCGTCTGGGCCTCGACGCATTCGCCGATGGAACGTTGCATCTGATGGCAGCGGTCATTGCGCTGGAACGCCACGATGCTGCCGGCGCCTCGAGAGCCGTGGTCATGGCGGAGCGCATCTTTGATGCCGAGCGGTCATCCACGACGGACGCCACTGCATTTGACGGTGACGCATCTGCTTGGCCGGAGTGGCCGCCATCGCAGAACGGCAACATCGCTGAGGCGCGCTCGCGGCTCGACCGGCAGAAGCAATTGTATAGACCAGATTTCGACTGGAAGTCTGGTTGTGAAAGCTCTCGAAGGCGAGATTGCGCTGGCCTCCGGCGACGCGCAACACGCGCGCCGTCGCCTTTTCCAGCGGCGAACCCAGGCGCAGACTCTTCGGACTTCGATCCCGTTGGCTTCGGCTGTGTTCGTCAACCACCTGCCGTCCCGCGACGGTCTCGCGCGCGCCGCGAAAGCGCGCGGCGACCTTGCCGGCGCGATCGCGGCCTACCGCAAACTGCTGACTCCGAACGCCGATTCGATCTGGGTGAGCGCGCTCGAGCCGCGGTACGTGCTCGAGCTCGCGAGACTACTGGAGAAGACGGGCGACAGGACGGGTGCGCTGAAAGAGTACGAGCGGTTCCTGGATTTGTGGAAGCAGGCCGACCCCGGGTTGCCCGAGCTCGATGAAGCGCGGCGCGCCGTTCGTCGTCTTCAGATGTCACGGTACGCAATGCAGAACCTGCCGATGGACAGCTGGCCTCGTGTCAAGGAATTGTTCCACGGCGCGCTCGAGCGCGAGCCGGCGGAGCGCGCTGGCGTTTCTCGCACGCCTCGTGCGACGAGGAACGAGGCCTGCGTGCGGAAGTGGAGCGCCTGCTGGCGGCGCACCAGCAGGCCGGCGGCTTCATCGAGCGGTCGCCCGTTGCCATGGCCGGCCGTGTCATCGGCCACTACAAGATCGAACGCGCACTCGGCGCCGGCGGCATGGGGGCGGTCTATCTCGCGCGAGACCTCGAGCTCGGCCGGCCGGTCGCCATCAAGATTGCGATCGGCAGCGATGAGGACGCGAAGGCGAGGTTGAAGCGCGAAGCGCAATATGCCTCGCAGCTGAATCATCCGCACATCTGCACGATTCACGAAGTCGGGACCGCCGACGATCAACCCTTCATCGTGATGGAGTTTGTCGAAGGGCAGCGGCTGTCGGACCTGATTCCCGCACAGGGACTGCCGGTTGACGATGTGAAGCGGTATGGGATGCAGATCGCGGATGCGCTGGCGCACGCACACCGCCATGGCGTGACCCATCGCGATCTGAAAGCCGCGAACATCGTCGTCACGCCGGAAGGCCGTGCGAAGGTGCTCGATTTCGGACTGGCGCGCCGGGTTCCGGCCGAGACGCTCAAGGATCTGTCCGAGTCCCGTCAATCGGTCGCGGAAGAGAGCGGGATGATCGCCGGGACGCTGGCCTGCATGGCGCCGGAGCTCTTCCGCGGCGCGACGCCCGACGCACGCAGCGACATCTGGTCGCTTGGCGTGCTCCTCTACGAAATGGCGACGGGGACGCGACCGTTCTCGGGCGCGACCGGTTTCGAATTGAGCGGCGCCATTCTGCACGAGCCGCCCGCACCGTGGCCCGACCAGGTACCGCAGTCGATCCGGACGATCGCCAGGCGCTGTCTCGAAAAAAATCCTGGTGAACGTTACGCGGACGCTGAAGACGTTCGACGGGCCATCGGTGACGCATCGTTTGCCGGGCCGACTCGTATCGTGCCGCGGCCGGCAGCGGCCGCCGCCAGGCCCTCGCTTCTCTCGCGGTGCTGGCGATCCCGCATCGCGTGGGCCGTCGCCGTCGCGCTCGTCCTGGGCGGCGTGTACCGCCTGCAACGCTCGACTCAGGAAGAAGCGCCGGTCGCATTGGGCGCGTCCGGCCGTCCGGCGATTGCGGTCTTGAACTTCGAGGCAGCGGGAGGGACCGATGCCGCGTGGCTGTCCCAGGGCATCCCGAGCATGCTGTTGACCGGCCTCGCGCAGACCAACGGGCTCGATCTCGTCAGCACGCAGCGCCTGGTTGAGGCCGCACGGCAGCAGGGCGCATCCGGATCTCAAAACACTCGAGTTCGACAAGGCCGCCCAGGTGGCGAAGCATGCCGGCGCCGGCGCCATCGTCACCGGCAGCGTCCACAAGAACGGCGCGGACATTCGGATTGACGCGCGCGTGGAGGATCTTGCAAGCGGCCGAATCCTCACCGCGCAGAGCGTGCGAGGCACCGATGCGTTTGCGCTCGTCGATCAGCTTGCCGCGCGCATTCGCGACAGCGTGGGAATCCTCGCCGCGCCGGGCATTCGGCACACCACCGACGTCTCCACATCCTCTCTCGATGCTTTCCGGTTGTATTCCATCGGAGCCGATGCGTTCGCGAACTCTCGCGGGCCCGAGGCCGCCAGAGCGCTGGAGCAGGCCGTGCAGATCGACCCTGCCTTCGCCGAGGCGTACCTCGAGCTGGCGTCGGTGGCCGGGTTCACCGGCGAACCCGGCAAGCGGCGCGAGTATCTGGACAAGGCCGCCCGGTACGCCGATCGCCTCAGCGAGCGCCGGCGGCTTCTGCTGGATGCACAGGTGGCACGAGACAAAGGGAATGTCGCCGCGACTTCCCGCGCGTTGGACGAGCTCATCGCGAAGTTTCCGGATACCGAGATCGCGTACACGATTGCGGCGCTCCACTACGGTTCCGAGCTTCGTGAAACGGACAAGCAGCTCCAGATCATGAAAACCGGCATCGCTGCGCTGCCGGCGTCGAATCCGGTGTTGAACAACTACGGATATGCGTTGATGGAAGCCGGACGGTATGCGGAGGGCCTCCGCGCGTTCGAACGGTACGTGGAGCTCGCGCCGCGCGAAGCGAATCCCTATGACAGTCTTGCCGAGGGTTACTTGAGAAGCGGATCGGCTGAGAAGGCGGTGGAGCTCTACCAGCGAGCGATCGCCGTCGATCCCACCTTCTCCGGTTCGCGCGATCACCCTCGCGTGGGCGCTCGCCGTCCTGGGACGCTACGACGAGGCCATGGCAGTCAGGACCCCGCTCAAATCCGAGGAAGCCTTTCTGCTTTCACGGCTGGGGCGCTACAAGGAAGCCGCCACGGCGCTTGCCGCCGGGAGGCAACTGGCCGAGCGGGACGCGAACCTCGCCGAGCAGTCCGAGTACAGCCTGATCGCGGCCGTGATTGCGCTGGAACGACAAGATTACGCGCGAGCGTTCGACGAGCTGTCTCTGGCGGAACGTGCGGTCGCCGGCGATACCAGGTTCCGGCAGCGCCGGCACGGCGTGCTCATCAACCTGCTGCGAGGCATCGCCGACCTGGGCACTGGTCAGCGCGATGCCGCGCGTGCGCGTCTGCTCTTCTCGAGTCGTTGCACGCGCCGGGAATCGCCGAGGAAAGATTCTGGTATCGGACGCTGGAAGGAGAGGTCGCCCTTGCGCGCGGCGACCTCCCGCGCGCAAGGGCCGCGTTTGCCGCCGCTGAACCGGCGAAGCCGATTTTTTTCAAGATGCAACGAGGCTGGCTCCCGACGCTCGTGAACAGTCTTTCGTACAGGGATGGTGCGGCACGTGCGGCGAAAGCACAGGGCAACCTCGGCGAGGCGATACAACTCTACCGCCGGCTGCTGGTCTATGGTCCGGAGTCGAAATTCATCTCGGTCGTCGAGCCTCGATACGTGCTCGAGCTGGCAAGGCTGCTGGAGAAAACAGGCGACCGCGGCAACGCGCTGAAAGAGTACGAACGCTTTCTGGATTTCTGGAAGCAGGCCGACCCCGGGTTGCCCGAGCTCGCCGAGGCCCGTCGCGCGGTCGACAGGCTTCGTGGCTCTATATGCGTCGACTGGTCCCTCGTCAAAGAGCTCTTCAACGCGGCGCTCGATCGCGAGCCCGCCGCGCGCGCGGCGTTTCTCCACGCCTCGTGCGACGACGCCGCGGTGCGGTCGGAAGTGGAGCGTCTGCTCGCCGCGCACGAGGAGGCCGGCGAGTTCATCGAACGATCGCCGGTCGCGGTGGCGGGCCGGGTCATCGATCACTACAAAATCGAATGGTCGATTGGTGCCGGCGGGATGGGCGAGGTGTACCGCGCGCGCGATCTCGAGCTCGGACGCGAGGTCGCCATCAAGATCGCGCTCGGCGGCGATGCGGATTCGCAGGCACGGCTGAAGCGCGAAGCGCAGCACGCCTCGCAGTTGAATCACCCGAACATCTGCACCATCCACGAGGTCGGCGAATCCGGCGGGGCACCGTTCATCGTCATGGAACTGGTGGACGGGGATCGGCTGGCCGACCTGATTTCGCGCGGCACCGGTCTGCAGGGGCCAGAGATCGTGCGCTATGGCCTGCAGATGGCGGCGGCGCTCGAGCACGCCCATCAGCACGGCGTTATCCATCGCGATCTCAAAAGCGCCAACGTCATGGTGACGAGAGACGGGCGTATCAAGGTGCTCGACTTCGGGCTCGCGCGGCGTCATTCGTCCGACCAGCTCAGGGGACTCACGGAGTCGCGCGAAACGATCGCTGTTCCGGGAGTCGTCGCCGGGACGCTTTCGGCGATGGCGCCCGAACTGCTGCGTGGCGGTACGGCGGATGCGCGAAGCGATATCTGGGCGCTTGGCGTGCTTCTCTACGAAATGGCGGCGGGCACGCTGCCATTTGCCGGGGCGACGGGCTTCGAATTGAGCGGAGCGATTCTCCACGAGCCGCCCGCGCCATTGCGAGCGTCGATCCCGGATCCGCTCCGGGGCATCATCGCGCGCTGTCTCGAGAAGAATCCAGCGGCGCGCTATCAGAGTGCCTCGGACATTCGCGTGGCGCTCGAGGGCGTGCCTGTCGAGACGCCCGACGCCGGTGAGGTGCGCAGGGCTCTCGAGCCGAGTGCGTGGCACAAGGTTTCTGTACCCGGGGTCGCGCGGGATCGCCGTTGCAGCAGCAGCTGCCGTGCTGGCGGTGTTACTGGCCTCTGTTCCGGCGCTCTGGCGCCGCATTCACCCGTTACCCGCCGGCGCGGAATCTGCCGCATTCGCGGGTCCTCGACAGTGACATCGGTGAAGAGCTTCGACGGATGTCGCCCGAGGCCCACCGCACCGGAGCTCGCCTGGCTGTGGCGGCGAGCGGTGCGCCGATGCTGACCACCGGGCTGGCCTCAAACCCGCGGTCTGCAGGCTGATCAGCGCCGCATCGCCTCGACGAGGCGGCGAAACTGGTGGCCAATCGGGCCCTCGATGGCTTGAGCAGCGGGGAGTTTGCCGAAGTCGCGCGTCGGTCGGGCGCCGGTGCGCTCGTAACCGGCAGCATCATGAAAGCGGGCGAGGAGACCGCATCGATGTCGAACTGCAGGATCTCGGCGAGCGGCCGGGTCGTGTCGGCCGAAAGCGGCCGCGGCACCGATGTGTTTGCAGATGCCGACTACCTCGTCGCCCGTCTCCGCAACGCGGTCGGCTTTTCCGATACCGCGGGCGTGCGACACGTGGCCGACGTCTCGTCGTCTTCACTGGAGGCGTATCGGCTCTACTCCGAAGGCGTCGAAGCGACGATGAACGCGCGGTCGCTCGACGCCATCAGGTTGCTCGAGGCGGCAGTGGCCATCGATCGCGGCTTCGCCGAGGCCTACCTGCAGTTGGCGCTGGCCGAGGCAGGCCGCAGCCAGCGCCTCCATCGAGAATTATCTCCCGCGAGGCGGAGAATTTCGCCCATCGCCTGAGCGATCGTCAAAAACGTTTGCTCGAGTTGGAGCTGGCGCCTACCGCGGGACCGCCCGAGCAAACGGCGCGGTTGCTTGACGAGCTCATGGCCGCCTATCCGGATGTGGAAGAGATTCTACGGCGCGGCGACGTCGCTTTACAACCCGATTTTCGGCAGCCTTTCCGATACCGCAGAGGCTCCTTGCGATTACTGAGAACGGGGTAAAAACGCTTCCCACTTCTCGTCCGGCACGCAATCTCTCTCGGTATGGCCTGCTGGCGGCCGGGCGGTTCGAGGATGCGGTCCGGCAGTTCGAAGAATACGCCCGGCTGGCACCGCGTGAGCCGAATCCGTACGACAGTACTGGGAGAGGCCTACCTTTTCCTGGGGCGGCCCGAGGAAACCGCCGGAGATACGCCCAGACGCGAAGCATCAATCCGGGCTTTGACGTCGGGCGAATCGGGGAATCTCTCTCGTTGGCCACGCTGGGCCGATATGACGCCGCCATTTCCCTTCAATCCGCCACAGCCGGTGTTGAAGGCGCTCCTGCTTTCGCGTGTCGGACGATACCGCGAAGCGGGTGAGACCTTGATGGCTGCTGGCCGAGACCGCGAACGGTCCGCATCTATTGCGGCCCGTCTGCTGGCGTCGATCGTCGCGCTCGAACGCAACGACGCGTCTCATGCCCTGCGCGAGGTTGCGTCTGCTGAGCGGGTGCTCGCCGAAGAGGATCCTTCACGCCAACCACTGCTCGTGTTGTTGACGCAGGTCCTGGCGGGGCTTGCTAAGATCGGCCCGACACGGCGATGAGGCGGCGGCACGGTCGCGACGTGAACGCATCAGGGGACTTCACAATCCCGCCATCGAAGCACACGCATGGTTGTATCAGGCGCTTGGTGCCGAACTTGCGCTCGCGCGTGGAGACCGATTGGACGCGGCTGCAGTCGCGAATGGCGAGCCCACCCGCAAATGGTTCGGTCTCGATGTCATCGGGATCGGCGCCGTCGCCAACCATCTTCCATTGCGTGACGTGACGGCACGCGCCGCGAAGGCCGGCGGCGATCTTGCCACGGCGATTGCGAGTTACCGCCAGTTGCTGGCGTTCGGCCCTGAATCCAAGTGGATCAGCGTGCTCGAGCCCCGGTACGTGTTGGAACTGGCGCGACTCCTGGAAAAAAGCGGTGATCGGGCCGGCGCCTTGAGAGAATACGAGCGCTTTCTCGACCTTTGGAAGAACGCGGACTCGGGCCTTCCGGAGCTGGCCGAATCCCGCCGTGCCGCGTCGCGGCTTCGACTGGTCGATGGGCGATAGCTCTTAGGGCGATGGGCTTTGGTCTCGTGACTTAGCCCATCGCATAACGCCCATTGACTGTCGCCCAAAGCCATCGCCCATCGCCCAGCCGAAGGCTGTATCATCGGATCAGATGGTGATGCGCCTGCCGGGTCTTGTGCTTGCGATCGCTCTGGCGATGTCCTCGCAGACGTTCGCACAGAAAGCCGACCCGCCGCCACCGCGATGGACGATCAGCCCGCGCGCCGGCCCTGCGTCGCAGGGTTGGCCTCGGAATCCTCCGCCGCGGTTCACGATTCCCGCTCGCGGAACAAACGGACTGCCTCTTCCTGAAATTGGCCTGCCGCTGCCACCGGTTGGACTTCAACCACCGCCGGGCAGCGGCGAAGGCGGACACGGCCGGAGTCACCGGCGCGGAGTGTTCCCTGCCTGGCCGGTTGCGATCTACTACGCGCCGTTCTACGACCCGTTCGTGCCGTATGCCGAACCGGCTCCCGCGCCGGCGCCGGTTGAACAGCCGCCGCAAACCGGACGGCTCATCCTTGCCCCGCAGCCCGAGGGCGCCCAGGTGTTCATCGATGGCTACTACGCGGGCGTACCCGATGACTTCGATCTCGCGCACGGTGGTGGAGCCGTCGAGGCGGGACAGCACCGAATCGATCTCAGCGCGCCCGGCTACGAGCCGCTCGCCGTGGACGTGAGAATCGCCCCCACTCAGACGATCACGTACCGCGAGACGTTGAAGAGAACGCAGCCGCCAGCCCCTCCCCAGCGGGCCGACGACGTTCTACCTGATTCCCGGGTGCTACATGGGAAACGTTCCGCCGAAAGATGCACATCTGCCCGCGACCTGCGATTTGGGACGCGCCGTCGAGTTTAAGTATTAAAATCTCACAATCAGAAGAGATGCCCTCGTGCCGGCGCTGGTGTGTGGCGCGGCGATCGGTCTTTCGATCGCCGCCGCTCCCGTGGTGTCCGGTTTCGGCCGCGCCCAGTCAGGCTTCAGACAGACCCAGTCGGCACCGGCAACCACCTCGCCTGAGCAGGCGCTCGTCTCGCGCTACTGCGTAACCTGTCACAACGACCGATCGAAGACCGGCGGGCTGTCGCTCGAAAAACTGGACGTGTCCAACGTCGGCGCGCACGCGGAGGTCTGGGAAAAAGTCGTCCAGAAGCTGCATGGCAACCTGATGCCACCGCCCGGGCGTCCGAAGCCGGACCAGACGGCGCTCGACGGGTTGACGGCGTATCTCGAAACGTCGCTCGATCGATCGGCCGGCGAGAACCCGAATCCAGGCCGTACCGAGGCGCTTCACCGTCTCAATCGCGCGGAGTATCGCAACGCGGTTCGCGATCTCCTCGCGCTCGACATCGACGTCAGCGCGATGCTGCCCGCCGACGACATCAGCTACGGCTTCGACAACATCGCCGGCGTGCAGCGGATGTCGCCGACGCTCATGGAACGGTACCTCGCCGCGGCTCAGAAGATCAGTTCCGTGGCGGTTGGCGCGTCGCCGCGTGCGGCGACCACCGAGACCGTTTCTCGTGCCTTCCGATCTGCGCCAGGACGATCGGCTCGAGGGGCTGCCGTTTGGCACGCGCGGCGGCGCGTTGATCCGCCACAATTTTCCGCGCGATGGCACCTACAGCGTCCGCGTACAGTTGACGCGCTACCTGGGTGCCAGCTTTGACGATATTCCCGCGTTCGACCAGTCGCAGCGGCTCGAGTTGAGCGTGGACGGCACGCCCGTACATGTGTTCGAGCTGAACCCTCCAGTGAAGGAAGGCCGCGGATACTCAGGACCGAACCGCCGCGCGCTCGACGCGGATTGGCAGGTTCGCTTCCAGGCGAAGGCCGGCGCGCAGGACGTCGCGCTGACGTTTCTCAACCGGACGCCGGCGCTGCTCGAAAACCTGCTCGAGCCGTTCGACAAACCGACGCCGGGTGGACCGAACGGGTACTACACGACACAGAAGGGCGCGTACCTTCGAAGCATCGAGATCAGCGGGCCGTACGAAGCCACTGGCGCCGGCAACACGCCCAGCCGTCAGCGGATTTTCGTCTGCCGTCCAAAGAGCGCGCCCTCGTCGGTAGTCCAGCCCTCGCAATCGGTAGCGCAGGGCTTCAGCCCTGCCCTGCTCCGACGAGACCGCGTGTGCGAAAACCATTCTGCGGACGCTGGCCCGCCGTGCGTTCAGACGTCCGGTCACCGACGCCGACATCCAGACCGTGCTGGCGTCGTACGAGGAAGGACGCGCTGCGCGCGATTTCGAGCTCGGCATCGAACGTGCTGTAGAAAGCCTGCTGGTCAGCCCGGAGTTCCTCTATCGAATCGAGCGCGAACCCGCAGGAGTTCCGGTTCGCAGTTCCGATCTACCGCATCAGCGATCTCGAGCTGGCCTCGCGGCTGTCCTTTTTCCTCTGGAGCAGCATCCCGGACGACGCGCTGATCGATGCGGCGGCGTCGGGCAAATTGCGGAACCCGGCTGTCCTCGAGGGGCACGTGCGCCGCATGCTCGCCGATCCGCGCGCCGACGCGCTCGTCAGGAATTTCGTGGGGCAGTGGCTGTTCCTGCGCAACCTCCCGACGGTGCTGCCCGATCCCAAGCGCGAGCTCGATTTCGACGAAGATCTGCGCCAGGGCTTCAGGCGCGAGACCGAGCTCTTTGCCGGCAGCATTCTGAAAGAAGATCGCAGCGTGCTCGAGCTGCTGACCGCGAACTATACGTTCGTGAACGAGCGGCTCGCGAAGCACTACGGCATCCCGAACATACGGGGCGCGCACTTCCGGCGCGTCGAGCAGACCGACGATCGCCGGCGCGGCATCCTTGGCCACGGCAGCGTGCTCGCGGTGACCTCGTACCCGCACCGGACGTCGCCGGTCGTGCGCGGCAAGTGGATTCTCGAGAATCTGCTCGGCACGCCGGTGCCGCCTCCGCTGCCGGACGTGCCCGCGTTGGTGGAGAAGCCGAACCCGGCCGACGAAAACCAGACGATGCGGCAGCGGATCGCGCAGCATCGCGCGAACCCCGCGTGCGCGGGCTGCCACTCGATGATGGATCCGCTGGGGTTGTCGCTCGAGAACTTCGACATGGTCGGGCGCTGGCGCGACGTCGACGAGGCGCTCGCGCCCATCGACGCCTCCGGTGCGCTGCCCGATGGCCGGACGTTCCAGGGGCCTGCCGGGCTGCGCGGGATCGTGGCCGGCAATCCCGATCAGTTCGTGAGAACGCTCACCGAGAAACTGATGACCTACGCGCTTGGCCGCGGGCTCGAGTACCTACGACATGCCCGCGGTGCGCACGGTCGCGCGCGGTTCCGCGAAGCAGAATTACCGTGCGTCCGCCCTTATCGTGGGCATCGTCAACAGTCGTCCCTTCCAGATGCGGAGGCGGCAGTCATGATCGTCACAAAGATCGGCGTTACCACGCCGGACGTTTCTTCGCGGGCTGGGCGCAACCATCGCGCTGCCGCTGCTCGATGCGATGGTGCCGGCATTTTCCGCGACCGTGAAAAGCGCCGCGAAGCCGATCTGCCGCATGGGATTCATCTACGTGCCAAACGGCGTGGCGATGAACGACAGCTTGAACTACTGGACGCCGAAAGGCTCGGGCGCCGGGTTCGACTTCTCGCCGATTCTCGCGCCGCTCGTCCCGCACCGCGATCGGCTGACGATCGTCAGCGGCCTGGCGCAGAAGCAGGGAGAGTCGCTGGGCGACGGCAACGGCGAGCATACGCGGGCCTGCGCGACCTGGCTGGCAGGCGTGCACCCGAAGAAAACCGAGGGCTCCGACATCAGGCTCACGACGACGGCCGATCAGATCGCCGCGGCCCACCTGGGCAGGGAAACCGTGCTGCCGTCGATGGAGATGATTGCCTCGGAAATCGATCTCGTGCTCGGCGGCCAGTGCGAGGCGGGGTACAGCTGCGCGTACATGAACACCGTGTCGTGGCAGTCGCCCACGACGCCGCTGCCGGTCGAGAACAATCCGAGCGTGGTCTTCGATCGGCTGTTCGGCGAGGGCGGGAGTCCCGACGAGCGGCTCGATCGGATGAAGCGGAAGCGCAGCCTGCTCGATCGCGTCAACAGCGATCTGGCCCGTCTTCAGCGCTCGCTCGGGCCGTCAGACCGGCTTCGGATCTCGGAGTACCTCGATGCGGTGCGCGAAGTCGAGCGGCGTATTCAGATGGCCGAAGAGCAGAACAGCAACTCGACCTTGCCGGTACCGAATCGTCCGATCGGCATCCCCTCGCAGTACGACGATCACCTGAGGCTGCTCTACGACCTGCAGTGGCTGGCCTATCAGGGAGACCTGACGCGCGTGTTCTCGCTGATGTACGGCCGCGAGCTGAACAGCCGGAGCTATCCGGAGATCGGCATCTCGGAGCCGCATCACGGGCTGTCGCATCACGGCGATCGGCCGGAGCAGATCGAGAAGTTCTCGCGGCTCAACACGTATCAGGTCCAGCTGTTCGCGTATTTCCTCGACAAGCTGCGGTCGACGCCCGACGGAGACGGCAATCTGCTCGACCACACGATCCTTCTGTATGGCGGCGCGATGAGCAATCCGAACGTCCATCTCCACGTGAATCTCCCGCTCGTGGTCGCGGGCGGAGGCGCCGGGACGTTGAAAGGTGGGCGCCACCTCACGTTCGATCCGGCGAAGAACGTGCCGATGACGAACCTGCTCGTGAGCCTGCTCGACAAGGCTGGTGTCTCGGTCGACAAGCTCGGCGATAGTACCGGCAGGATCGATATGGATACGTTGTCGGGGCTGTAAGAGTCCCTGAGTCCGACGAGTCGAGAGAGTCTGAAGAGTCGAGGAGTCCGAGAGTCCTATGAGTCGTGAGAGCCGAAGGCGCGTGAAGGGTTGCCTGCTCGTGCTGGCGATGGCTGTCGCCAGCATAAGCGCGGCTGCGGCGCCGCCCGTTGTCGAGGCGGTGAAGGGCGGAAACGTCGATGCCGTCCGAACGCTGCTCGCGAAGCGAGCCGATCCGAATGCCGCCGAAGCCGATGGCACGACGGCCCTGCATTGGGCGGCGCATTTCGATAATCTCGCGGCGGCCGATCTGCTGATCAAGTCTGGCGCCAACGCGCGCGCCGCGAACCGGTATGGCGCCACGCCGCTCTGGCTGGCGTGCATCAACGGCAGCGCGCCGATGATCGAGCGGCTGCTCAACGCGGGCGCCGATCCGAACACGACGATGCCCGAGGGAGATACGGCGCTGATGACGGCGGCGCGCACCGGCAACGTCGCGGCCGTGCGCGCGCTGCTGACGCGTGGGGCGCGCGTGGATACGGCAGAGCAGTGGAAGGGACAGACGGCGCTCATGTGGGCGGCGGCCTCGAACAACGCGGCTGTCGTGGAGGCGCTCATCGAGGCAGGCGCCGACGTCCATGCGCGCACGAAGTATCAGACCGTGCCGCTCTTCCAGACCGGCGGCTTCGGACGCCGGGCGGAAAGGAATTCGGACGTCACCAAGCAGTCCGGGTTCATGGCGCTGCACTTCGCCGTCCGCGCAGGCGCACTCGACGCCATCAAAGTGCTGTTGAAGTCGGGCGCAACCGTACACGACACCACCTCGGACGGCACCGGTGTCCTGGTGATGGCCATTGCGAGCACGCACTACGAACTGGCGGAATGGCTGCTCGAACAGGGAGCCGATCCGAATGCCGCTGCCCAGGGATGGACGCCGCTCCATCAAATCGCATACACGCGGCGTCCCAACACGGGCGTCAACAATCCCGGCCTGGTTTCAAGGAGCCGGCTCGACAGCCTGACGCTGGCGCGCCGGCTGATTGCGCGGGGCGCCGATCCGAACAAGGCGGCGACGAAAAATCCCGACGTGACCAGCGTGGGACGGAAGCGTCTGACCGAAGAAGGCGCAACGCCGTTCTGGGTGGCGGCGCAGACGCTCGACCTTCCGTATATGGAGCTGCTCGCCGCGCACGGCGCCGATGTGCTGCGCGCCAATGCCACCGGCGACACACCGCTCCTCGCGGCGTCGGGGCTCGTCATCGAGAAGCCTGGCGAGAGTCCGGGTTCGCCCGAAGAAGCCGCGGCGGCGATCAAGTTCTGTCTCGATCGGGGCGCCGATGCGACCACGGTCGATCAGGACGGCAATACCGCCCTTCACGGCGTCGCGATCTGGGGATCGAATGAGGCCGTCGAGATGCTGGTGGCCAAAGGGGCGCGGCTCGACGTGAAGAACAAGAAAGGGCAGACGCCCTGGCGGATCGCCGAAGGTGCGGTGTTCGAAGACGCGGTGCTCGCGCAGCCTGAAACCGCCGCGTTGCTGCGAAAGCTGATGGAATCCCGGGGCTGAAGGTCGAATAAGACCAACAAGAGATCAGGAGATTAGGAGGCCAGGAGAATTCTTTCAAAGAAGTCCTCCTGAATCTCCTAGTCTCCTGTTTGTTTTCTTGTTTTCGTTTTTCTTACTTGATGAACGTTCCGGCGCGCAGCTCGGCGTAGGCCTGCTGCAGCTCCAAGTTCGTGTTCATGACGATCGGCCCGCGCCAGGCCACGGGTTCCTCGAGTGGCTTGCCCGACACGAGCAGAAAGCGGATCCCTTCGTCGCCCGCCTGGACGACGATCTCGTCGCCACGGTCGAACAGGACAAGCGATCGGTTACCGACCAGATCGAATTCGCCGTCTCGAGCGCCGCCGACCTGCTCGGTCGCCACCGCTTGCGGATCCGAGGCGTCGCGGAACGTGCCCGACCCCGCGAACACATACGCGAACGCATTGTTCGCACGATCGACCGCCAGCCGCTTTTGCCTGCCCGGCGGGACCGAGACGTCGAGATAGCGCGGGTCTGCCGCCACGCCTTCAACAGGACCCGCCTTCCCCCAGAAGTCGCCGATCACGACGCGCACGCGCGTGCCGTCGTCGTCGGTCACTTCGGGAATATCGGCCGCCGAGATGTCCTGATAGCGCGGCTTCGTCATCTTCAACGAGGAAGGCAGGTTCGACCACAACTGGAACCCATGCATGCGGCCCTGCCCGTCGCCTTTGGGCATTTCCTGATGCAGGATGCCGCTGCCCGCCGTCATCCACTGGACGTCACCGGGACCCATCCGGCCGCGATTGCCGAGGCTGTCGCCATGCTCGACCGTGCCGGCCAGCACATAGGTAATCGTCTCGATGCCACGGTGCGGATGCCACGGGAACCCGGCAAGGTACGCGTCGGGATTGTCGTTTCTGAAATCGTCGAACAGGAGAAACGGATCGAAGTCGGACGTGTTGCCGAATCCGAACGCGCGGCGCAGCGCGACTCCCGCACCTTCCATGGTCGCGACCGATTGACGGACGTCTTTGACTGGCCGAAGGAGACATGTGACCTCCTACTTGCTTGCCTCTATGACGCGCCGGCCGCCGCGATCGGTTCGCCGGCCGTTTGCGGCCTGCCCGATGCCGCAACGGCGACCGCCCGTTCGGCCCAGACCGCAAGATCTCGCGGGTTTTCGAGCACCGCCAGCGGCACTTCGTAATACCCCATCGTCATGGGCCGTCCCGCATAGGGTTTGAACGGTTTCATGCCTGCCCGTTGGAATACCGCACGCGTATCGTCGTTCACCTTCAGATAGAAAACATCCCGGTGGATGATGCCGAAGAACAGGTCGTTGCAGTAGAGGCCCGTTCCTCCGAACATCGCCTGCGCGCGTACGCCAGTGATTCCGCTCAGCTGATCGAGCACGAATTCGACGAACGCCGTCTTCTTAGACACGATTGATCCACTCGACGATCGTGTCCTGAATCTCCGAATAGACGGCGGCCTGCCTCGCCTTCTGATCGCGTCCCGCAATCTTGAACGAATGATCGCCGCCATCCACCGTGTGAAGCGTCGGCAGCGGCGCGAGGCTCGACAGGATCGGCTTCAGCTCGGAGGGCGTGCCGAAGGTATCGCGCGTACCCTGCACGAACAGCATCGGACGCCGCACGCCCGGCAGATGCGCGTCGCGCGTCTGATCGGGACGTCCCGGGGGATGCAGAGGATATCCCAGCAGCACGATCCCGTTGATCGAGAGATCGTGATCCTCCGCGGCCACGTGCGTCGACGCGCGACCGCCCATCGATTTTCCGCCGATGAACAGGCGCTCGCGCGCGCTGGCGACTTCGGAACGGGCGACACCGATGACGGCGCGAAAGCAGGCCACGAGCTGCGGCATCCGATCGGGCACTTTCCGCCCATGCTCTGTGTACAGGAAATTGAACGTGAGGGCGTCGACGCCACGTTCGCTCAACGCGCGTGCGAAGCCGACCATGAACGGATGCCGCTGAGGGGCACCGGCGCCGTGCGCGAGGATGATGGCGGCGCGACGACTGGAGGAACCCGCCGCAGGATAGAGCAGCGCCGTCGTGCGTTGGCCGCCTTCGAGATCGACCACCAGCGATCGCGGGTCCACACCGCGATTCTACAAAGTAGTGTCTGATAACCAGCGTCAGCCGCTGTGATCGCGCCCGGTGAGCTGATCGAGAAAATGCACGATCGTCGAAAACCCTTCCGGCTTGAAAAATACGAAGCCCTTCTGCTTGGTGATGGCCAGCCGTTCGGCTTCGGTCAACACGCTGCCGGTGACGATCAGAACGGGGATCTCGCGAAATTCGGGAACCTGTACGCAGATCGGTGAGAACGTCGAGTCCCGTGCGTCCGTCGGGCAGACGCATGTCCAGCATGGCGGCGATCACCGGCGTCGTTCGCAGCAGCTCGATGGCGGCGTCAACCGTTTCCGCCTCGACGCAGCCGTACCCCGATCCCTTGAGAAAACGGCGCGCCGCATGCCGGACGAACGGTTCATCGTCGAGGACGAGGACGGTCGGAAGTCGGGATTCTGGCTTCGAATCAGAGTGCACGTAGCTGCATACCTAAAGTAACACCGGAGCGGCGCGACGAATTCGTAAGCCGGTGACCGAAATTGCTGTCTGGAAGTCCCGCGAGCCAGATACTAGCAGATACGGCGTACCCGTCGCAGACGATAAGTGACGGGTCTGCATGCAGTTATGTCTTGTGACCAATCGGCCCTTTTTCGGCCCCTCCCTTGCTCACCCCACGGCGCCCCCCATAGGAGGAAGAATGTTTATCTGGATACTGATCGTGGGTATGGCTATCGTCGGCGGCGTCTGGGTGAAGACCCGCAGGCAGCGCAAGGCCAAGGCGGCGCCGTATGTCGGCAACTAAGTCGAATCGTGCGGCAGGGCGCGCGCGCCGGGATGGCACGCGGCGCGCGCAGCCTGCCAGGAGAGTTCCCGCGTGGGCGCTGCTCTCCATGGCACTCTCACCTGAGAACCGTGTGCAATCCGGACGACCGGATGTTGATGCGGCAGTTCAACTTGCCGCCGAGATTGCGCTCTCCGATTGCCGCAAGTTCCGGTACAATCGCGACTAGTTTCCCTCGGGGGCGTCCGCGTGGCGGACGCCGCGGTCTCCTGCGCCTGACTTGATCACGATGAGACGGATTGTTGCCGTCACGGCAGCCGTGTTGTTTTTCGCCAGCGCGCCCGCGCGTGCGCAGGACTTCGTCTACGAAGTCTTCGGCGCCTACCTCGAATCCCTTCGCGACCAGGCTGGCATTCCCGGTCTCGCGGCCGCCATCGTCGATGTCAACGGCATCGTCTGGGAAGGGGCGTATGGGCGGCAGGACATCGGCCGCGCCATTGCGACCCGCACCGACACACCGTTCCGTGCCGACGGGCTGACGCAGATGATGACGGCGGTCATGATCCTCCGCTGTGCCGAAGAAGGACGGCTGGACGCTGGACGCGCGGGTCGGATCGTTACGCAACGACACACCCGAGCCCGACGCGACCCTCCGTCAGCTCCTGACGCACACTTCGGGACCGCCGGAGAACCTGACCTACGCGTACCGGCCCGAGCGGCTCGCGCCCCTCTGGCCGATTCTGCGGACATGTACCCTCGACTCCTATCGCGAGACCTTCGCGAACCTGCTGGGGCGCCTGGGCATGTTCGACTCGATTCCCGGCGTGAACATCGTGTCGCTGGGGCCGCGGGCCGAAGGCGTGCCCGACCCGGTCGACGTGGAGCGCTATAACGGCGCTGCTCCAGCGTCAGGCCACCCCCTACGCGGTGGACGATCGCGGACGCGCCACGCAGTCGTCCTATCCGGAATCGGCCCAGTCGCTGACGCCGTCGATGGGACTCGTGACAACCGTGCGCGATCTTGCGAAATTCGACCTCGCGCTCAAGCAGGGGTTGCTGGTTTTGCCCAGAACCCTCTTCCAGGCCTGGAGTGCGCCGTGGAATGCGGCCGGCGTCTCGCTGCCCCATGGTGCGGGTTGGTTCGTTCAGTACTACAATGGCGAACAGGTGGTCTGGCAGTTCGGCATGTCGGAAAACGCCTCGTCATCGCTCATGATCACGTTGCCGGCCCGTGGATTGACGCTGATTCTCATGGCGAACAGCGACGGCCTGGTCAGGCTGTATTCGCCGGCAAACGGCGACGTGTCGGTGTCACCGTTTGCAAAGCTGTTCCTGAACCTGTTCGTCCGATAGATGAGGACAGGATGCCTGATTATTCACGTTGCTGCTGTTGATGCCGACGAGGGCGAGGGCTGAGTGGCAGGTTCGGCCGTTCATCGGGTTTACGTTCGGGGCGGAGACCAGTTTTATCGACCCGGAGAACGCCATTATCGATAAGAACCTGGTGATCGGAGCGTCGGGCGGTTGGCTGGGTGAAATCTTCGGCCTGGAGGCCGACTGGGGCCGGGCGCCAGGGTTTTTTCAGACCGATTCGGTCGCCGAACCGCTGGTGACCCAAAGTGCCGTGACGACGCTGACGGGCAATGTCGTGATTGCATGGCCGAAGCGGCTGGCCGGATACGGGTTGCGGCCGTATTTCTCGGGTGGTGCGGGACTGATGCACGTCGATCTTCTGGGACGGATCACGGCGATCCGTCACAACCGTACCCTTCCGGCGCTCAGCCTTGGTGGCGGGGTGACAGGATTTCTCAGCGAGCGCGTCGGTTTGAATTGGGACATTCGGCGCTTGAGCACGATGCGGGGTGAGGGCGAGACCCTGGGGAACAGTCTTGGCGACGAGCAACTCTCCCTATGGCGCGCGACGATGGCAGTCGCGCTGAGGTATTAGGTGACACAAAGGAAACCAGAATGTGGACGTTGGAGACGAGCTGTCGGTGCTGACGTTTGTGCTTGGCGTGTTGCTGCTGAGCGCGGTCACCTACGCTGAGGGGATCCTGCGAATCGTGCCGCTCGTCCGCGACGATCAGGTGATCGTGTCGGTCGACCTGGACAACGGATACACCGAGGAAGTCCGGCAGGTCATCAACGGCGGCGTCCGCACGACGTTCACCTACGATGTCGATTTGAAGATGATTGTGCCCGCCTGGGTGGACCGGACGATTGCGTCGCTCGTCGTGACGAGCATCGATCACTACGACACGCTGACACGAAAGCACACGTTGTCGCGCATGGTGGATGGCCGCGTCATCGACGCGAGCGTCACCGAGAGCGAAGCCGTTGCGAAGAAGTGGCTGACCTCGCTCGAAAGTCTGCCGCTGTGCCGCACATCGCGGCTCGATGCTCACCGCGAGTACTACGTGCGCATCAGCGCTCACGTCCGCCCGCCGGGGGCCACGCTGCTGGGGTGGGCAAACGGCGTCACGAACCTCGCGAAGTTCACGTTCGTGCCGTGACACGGATCACGCAGAGACGAAAAGGCACAGAGATCAGATTCAGAAGAATTCTCTTCAGAAGATTTCTCCTGATCTCCTGATCTCCTGTTCGTATTTCCTTCCGTCACTGCACGTCCAGCAACTCCATCTCAAACAGTAACGTCGAATCCGGCGGGATGATGCCGTCGCCCGCGCCGTCGCGGCCGTACGCGAGATCGGACGGAATGATGAGACGCCGCCTGCCGCCCACTTTCATGCCGTCGAAACCCTGATCCCAGCCGGGAATCACCTGGCCCGCGCCAAGCACGAAGTCGAACGGCCCTCGCTCTTTCGACGAGTCGAACATCCGGCCCTTCATGCCGGGCCTCGAGGGGTCATACAGCCAGCCGGTGTAATGCACCTGCAGGCGTGAGCCCTTCTGAGCTGCGCGGCCCGTGCCCGTCTGCAAGTCGGTTCTCGTAAACGCCGGTCGCGCCGGCGCGGCGGGCTTTGGCGCTTCGGCCGCCGCAGTCGGACTCGGAGTCGCCGCCTGGCTGCTGCTACTGGCCGGCGCGGCGGGCGTTTCCGCCGGTTTCGCTGGCTCCGGTGCGGGAGTGGCCGGTGGTGCAGCCGGCTCTGGAGCTGAGGCCGGCGGCGGCGCCGACGACGGTTGTTCCGCAGGCTGACCGCCGCCACAACTAACGATGAGAAGCACGGAGAGAACAGAGGCGACAAGGATTTTTTTCATGCGTACGCTTAACAGGAGACCAAGAGATCATTCCGATCTCCTAGTCTCCTAATCTCCTGTGATCACTGAACCAGGTTGACCAGTTCGAGCTCGAACACCAGCGCGGCATTCGGCGGAATCGTGCCGTCTGATGTGCCAGACGGGCCGTAGCCGAGGTTCGCCGGCACGTACGCGCGCCGTTTGCCGCCCAGTCGCATGCCGACGAGCGCCTGTTCCACACCGGCCAGCGTTTGCCTGCGGCCAATCGTGACCACCAGCGGTGTGCCCGTCTGTGCCGACGAGATGAACTGCCGGCCCTTGCTTTCGGTGCCGCTGGAGTTGAAGAGCCAGCCCGTGTAGTTGAACGTGGCCACATTCCCGACAGCGGCCGGATTGCCGGTACCGACGACCAGATCCGTGAGCGTGTACTCGATGTCGACGTCCGACGGATCGATTGGAGTGTCGTTGCCTGTGTCGCAGCCAGACGCGAGGAGGGCTACCGCGACGACGAGAAGACGACTGACGCGAGAGGCTGCCCTCATTGCGTCAGGCTCAGCAAGCTCGACTTCAAAGACGAGCGCGGCGTTGACTGGGATGCCGCTCCCTTGCCGGGGGCTGTGCCCCGTAGCCCAGGTTGGAGGGCACATAAATACGCCGCTTGCCGCCGACGCGCATGCCATTGACGCCCTGATCGAAACCCGCGATGACCCCTCCCAGAACCGAGCCTGAACGGGAAGCGTGCCGCTTTGCTTGAATGTGCCCTTGTTGTCCGCGCCAGCCGGGTTGTAGAGCCACAGGGAGTAGTTGACGGTGGCGGTATTGCCACTTGCCGCGGTTGCGCCCGGTGCCCGTGACGAGTTCCACGGTGCTGAACTGAATACTGACCTGCGACGGATCGTTGGGATTGCCGCCGCCACTGTCGCCGCCGCATGCGCTCGCGATGAGTGCGACGATGAGTACCACGAAAAACTGCTTCAAGAACCGCCTCCAGAGTTGAGGGCCTTCTGTACCATTCCACGAATCTTCGTGATGTTGTCCGTCCGGACCGGACACGTCATGTCGGTGGCGACGCACTGCGCGAGCGTCATGCCGCAGCCGCAGGTGCAGCGCGCGCCGTTGGCTTCGACGAGAGCCGAATGCTTCTGATCGCTCGTCAGCGAGCTGAAATCGATCGGCCGTCAGCTGCCGCTCGCCGTATGCGATGCTCGATGTGTTGGCCAGGCCATAAAAAATGCCGCCAATGGCGGCCACGACACCCAGCCAGATAGCCACACTTCTGGCGCGCCGGGCCAGCCTGCTGCGAGCGCCGAATCTGGAACGGGGCTTGGCCCTGGCCACCTCTCTCCATTGTAAGTCGGAACCCCGAACACCTTTGCGGCAGAATGTTCAGCTATGGGCAAACGGCTTCTGTTCATCTACGCGCACCCCGACGATGAGAGCTTCGGCGTGGCGGGACTCTCGCGGATGTGCGCCGATGAGGGGGCCGATATCGCGATCGTGACGGCCACGCGCGGCGATGCCGGACGCGCCGGCGAGCCTGCCTTGTGCAGCAGGGAAGAGCTGCCCGCACGACGCGAAGCCGAGCTGCGCGAAGCCGCGCGGATTCTCGGCATCAACTACGTAAGGGTGCTCGACTATCGCGACCAGCACCTGGCAAGCGCGCCACCCGGGCAGATTCGGGCGGAGCTTGTCGAGGTGATCCGGCGGCATCGCCCGCACGTCGTCGTCACGTTCGATCCGAACGGCGCGAACCTGCACCCCGACCATGTGGCGATTTCACGATTTGCGGGTGATGCGATTGCGGCGGCTGAAGATCCGCGATGGCATCCCGAGGCCGGTCCTGCCCATCGCGTGCAGCGCCTGCTCTGGATCCCTCCGGTGCTGCCGTGGGACGCGCCGAAATCGCCAGACCTTGGCGCCGAGCCGGGTATCGACTTTCTCATCGATACGTCGAAGTACCGCGACGCGAAAGCCGCCGCTCTCCGGGCGCACCGGACGCAGCATGTCTCCATCAACCGGCATTTCTTCGACCTGCCGAACGTCGACCAGATCCTGAGCGTCGAGGCGTTCCGGCAGGCGTTCGGGCCGCCGCTCTCGAGGAGGCCATCGGCCGACATCTTCGAGTCGGTTGTGCGACCTTGACCGCATGACCATCTGACCATCGCCCATCGCCCATTCCGACGGCGATATACTCGAATCCATGCGAAAGTTCGGCATCGTCGTCCTGGGTCTGATGCTCGTCGTCGCCGGCCTCGCCGCCGCGGGATTTCGTCTGCAGCGTGGCGGAAACGGCTGGCCCCGGTTCATCGCGCGCTCGCAGCAGGAAGCGCTGGAGGCCGACCGCGCCCGCCAGCGCGAGAGCGCTCAGGCCGCACCTTCGCGCCTTCGCGCAGCCTCCGCCCATCGCATCATGACGAGCCACAGCGCGACAAGCCCCAACGCATCCGCCTCCGCTCCGACGAATCCAGACGAGCTTCGGCGCGACACGCCCAACGCATCCGCCTTCGCGCAGACGTCGCCTATCGCTACGGCGGACAAGCCCAGCAGTAGTTGGACCGACTTCCGCGGGCCGAATCGCGACGGGCGCTATACCGCGACGCCGATACGCACCAGCTGGCCGCGCGAAGGGCTGCGGCGGTTGTGGAAGCAGCCGGTTGGCGGCGGGTATGCCTCGTTCGTCGTCGCCGATGGCCGTGCGTTCACGATCGAGCAGCGCCGGAACGAGGAGGTCGTTGCGGCCTACGACATCCAGACCGGCCGGGAGCTGTGGACCAACAGCTGGACCGCGAGCTTCGAGGAGTCGATGGGCGGCGACGGCCCGCGCGCGACGCCGACCTGGCACGAAGGGCGCCTCTACGCGCTCGGCGCCGAAGGCGAGCTGCGCGTGCTCGACGCCGCGAAGGGCACGCTGGTGTGGCGTCGCAACATTCTCACCGACAACCGCGCCGACAATCTGAGCTGGGGCATGTCCGCGTCACCCCTCATCGTCGATGACAAGGTCATCGTCCTGCCCGGCGGCACGCGCGGCAGTTCCGTCGTCGCGTACAACAAACTGACCGGCGCTCCGATCTGGAAAGCGTTGAACGACGAGGCGTCGTACACGTCGCCGATGCTCGCGACCATCGCCGGCGTTCGACAGATCCTCGTCGTCACGGCGGCACGCGCGACCGGCCTGACGGTCGAGAACGGGACGCTGCTGTGGGAGTACCCCTGGAGCACGTTCAGCGGCATCAACGTGTCGCAGCCGATTCCGTTCACGCACGAGGGGCGCAATCTGATGTTCATTTCGGCCGGGTACGGTCATGGCGCCGCGGTGTTCGAGCTGGTCAAGACCGGCGATCGTTTCCAGACGAAGACGGTCTGGGAAAACCAGCGGATGAACAACAAGTTCACCAGCTCGGTGCTGCACAACGGGCACATCTACGGCCTCGACGAATCGATCCTCGCGAGCGTGAACGCCGTGACCGGTGAGCAGAACTGGAAGGGCGGCCGCTACGGCTACGGCCAGGTGATGCTGGCCGGCGATCATTTGATTGTGCTGACCGAAGACGGCGACGTGGTGCTCGTGAACGCGACGCCGGCACGGCACGAGGAGCTCGCGCGGTTCCCGGCGCTGGAAGGCAAGACGTGGAATCATCCGGTCATCGCCGACGGCAAGCTGCTCGTCCGGAATCTCCAGGAAATGGCCGCGTTCGATATCCGGTGAGCCAGGACACAGAGCAAATGCAACGGAAGATCAGAAGATCAGAAGGCCGTTTCTTAAAGAAAAGAATCGTCTATCTGCGAGCTTCTGGAAATCTTCCTGATCTCTGATCTCTTCGCCTTTATTTTTTCGGGGCCGCGATGAACTTGTAGCCGACGCCTCTGACGGTCAGCAGGTGGCGTGGGCGTGAGGGTTCCTTCTCGATGTACTTCCGCAGGCGGGCGATGAAGTGGTCGATGGCGCGCGTGTCCGTGTCCTCGCGCAGGTTCCACACCTCTTCGAGCATGTTCTTGCGCGACACGGCCTTCCCCTCGTGCTGCACGAGGTAGCGCAGGAGGTTCGCCTCCATCAGCGTCAACGGGTAGGTCCGGCCCGCCGCCACCAGCTCCTGCGCATCGAAGTCCACCACCTTGTCGGCGAACTTGAACACGTCGCGCGAGGCGACCGCCGGGGCTGCGGCCGACGTGATTGAGAGCCGCGGATGGTGGCATGCCACGTGTGCCGCCGCAGCAGCGCGTTGATGCGGGCGACGAGAATCGACAGCTCGAAGGGCTTGGGGAGATAGTCGTCGGCCCCGGCCTCGAATCCCCGAAGCACGTCCTCGGCCCGGCCGCGCGCGGTGAGCATGAGAATCGGCGTCAGCCATCCCTTCGCGCGCATGCGCGAGGCGACGGCAAAGCCGTCCATGCCGGGCAGCATCACGTCGAGCACCACGAGATCGACGCCCGACGGATCCGACTCGAGCTCCGCGAGCGCGGCTTCGCCGTTGTCTCGCAGCGTCACGTGATGGCCGTCGGCTTCGAGGTTGAAGCACAGCCCCGAGGCGATGTGCGCTTCGTCTTCGACGATGAGCAGTCTCGACATCGTCAGAGGGACAACGAGCGTCCGGCGGGTGCCGACGGCAATTCGAGGGTGAAGGTGGCGCCGCGGCCCACGCCCTCGCTCTGGGCGAAGGCGCGGCCCCCGTGCTGTTTCGCGGTTTGCGCCACGATGAAGAGGCCAAGCCCCGTGCCCTTGACCCGCTGAGTCAGCGCCCACGGCGTCCGGTAAAAGCGGCCGAAGATCCGCTTGGTTTCGTTCGGCGGAATGCCGATGCCCTGATCGCGCACGCGGACGACCGCGAGGTCTTCGTCGCCCTTGCCGACCTCGACCTCCACGCGGACGTGATCGCGGGAATACTTCACCGCGTTGTCCAGCAGGTTGAGGATGGCGCCCCGCAGATGATCGGGATCCCCGAAGACCTCGATCGGCTTCGTGCGCGCTGCCGACCATCTGCAGCGCCTCCCGGGGCAGGTGCCGCTGCGACTTCGTGACCTCGATGCACTCCTCCGCAAGCGCCTTCAAGTCGACGCGCACCTGCTGGAAGGGTCGCGCGTCCCTTCTGACCGGCCGAAAGGACCTGTTCGATCAGGTGCAGCAGGCGGTCGCTGTCCTGCAGCATCACGTCGTAAAACTCGTGCCGCTTGCTCTCGTCGACGGCCTGGCCGCGCGACTTGAGCGTCTCGAGATGCAGGCGGATGGACGTCACCGGCGTTTTCAGTTCGTGGGTCACGGCGTTCACGAACGCGTCGTGCTGTTCGCTGCGCCGGATTTCGCGCACGAGAAACGTGGTGTTGAGAATGAGCCCGGTGATGATGGCCGCAAAGACGAGGCTTCCGACCAGGAGCGGGACGATTTCGCGGAGGGTGAGGACGACCCATCCCACGTTCAGGGCGACGGCCAGGGCGACCAGGCAGACGCAGAACGTGACGAAAAAGGCGATGACGCCCTGGCGCCCGGGGGCGACGGACATGGGCGGTACTATAGACTAGAAACTGGAATCTAGAAACTAGAATCTAAAATCTGTCGAAATCTCCGAAGATTCCAGTTCTCTAGAATCTTAGATTTCTAGATTTTAGATTCTAGTTTCTAGATTTTAGATTCGAGATTCCTACGCCGCTTCTTCGAGGCTGGCGTCGATCGCGGCGCGCCGCACCTGCGTGGCCAACCCGAGCGCCTGGAAGAGGCGGATGTGCCAGTAGGTGATGTCGATCTCGTACCACGCGAGGCCGTGTGCGGCCGACGTGGGATGCGCGTGGTGGTTGTTGTGCCAGCCTTCGCCAAAGCTCAACGCGGCCACCCACCAGAGGTTGCGCGAGTCGTCTCGGGTGGCGAAGCGGCGCGATCCCCACATGTGCGTGGCCGAGTTCACCAGCCAGGTCACGTGCAGACCGACCGTGGTCCGCAGGAAGACGCCCCACAGCACCCAGTTCCATCCACCGATGGCCAGCAGGAGAAAGCCGAGCACGGTGAGCGGAATCCAGTGGTACTTGCTGATCCAGACGTGGAAGGGATCCTTGCCGAGATCGGGCGCGTACTTCGCGGTGATCTTGTTGTCGTTGTGCAGCGCATCGCCGAAGAGGATCCAGCCCATGTGCGCCCACCAGCCGCCGTGCAGCGGTGTGTGCGGGTCGTGGTCGGTATCCGAATGCTGGTGATGCTGGCGGTGCGTGGCGACCCAGAAGAGCGGTCCGCCCTCGAGCGCGAGGGTCGCGCAGGTGGTCAGGAAATATTCCACAGGCTTCGACGTTTTGTACGACCGGTGCGTGAGCAGCCGGTGATACGCCATGCCGATGCCGAGCGATAACGAAATGTAGTAGGTCACGAGAAAGACCGCGAGTCCTTCCCATGTGAACTGGAAGAGCGCCCACACCGCGCCAATGTGGAACAGCGTCATGAAAAACGCAGTGGTCCACGACAACTTGCTATAGCGCCCGGACAGGGCAGCAACGGATGCCAATGTTTTCAACTCCTGTTGTTTGTCGGAAGAACGGCCCCATGACGATAGCAAGGCGGGGCGATGACGTTTGTAAGACTTCTGTAAGCGACCTAAGAGGCTGGTAAATCAGCTAGTTACGGCTGAATATCCGCGCGCCTGCAGATTGAACAGGGTGGCGTACATCCCATGCTGGGCGAGCAAATCGGCGTGCGAACCGTCTTCGACGACCTTGCCGTCGTGCAGCACGATGATGTGCTCGGCCATGCGCACCGTCGAGAAGCGATGTGAAATGAGCAGCGTGATGCGCTCCGTTCCGTGCTCGCGCAGGCGATCGATCATCGCCGCTTCGGCGATGGCGTCGAGCGCCGCCGTCGGCTCGTCGAAGATCTGAACCGACGCGGGACGGAAGTACAGGCGACCGAGCGCGAGCCGCTGCCATTGCCCGCCCGACAACTGGCGCCCTCCCGGAAACAACCGTCCGAGCATCGTCTCGTAGCGCTCCGGCAGTTCGTTGACCACGTCGACCGCTCCGGACTTTTCGCCAGCCCGCTGAATCGACGCATCCTCCTGCATCCGGTCGGTGCGGCTGAGACCGATGTTCTCGCGCGCCGTCATCTGATACTGGCCGTAGTCCTGGAAGATGATGCTCATCTCGCGCTGCACGCTGCGCGGACTGAAGCGCGACGCGTCGAGGCCATTCAGGAGGATGCGGCCCGCCGTGGGCTCGAACAGTCGCGTGACGAGCTTGACGACGGTGGTCTTGCCCGCGCCGTTTTCGCCGACCAGCGCGAGCGCCTGCCCTCTGCCGATCTTGAACGAGACCTCCGACAGCACGTCGCGGTCGGTCAGCGGATAGCGGAAGCTGACGCGCTCGAATTCGATGGACTCGATCGGGCCGCGCCATTCTTCGCCTTCGTCGAGGTTGCGAGACGGCAGCTCGAGAAACTCGAACAGGTTTCGCATGTAGAGCAGGCTTTCGTAGATGCCGGTCACGCTGTTGAGGAGCGACGTGAACTGGCTCTGAATCTGCACGATCCCGCCGACGAAGAGGGCGAAATCGCCGACCGTGATCGTGGCGTTGGCCGCCCGCCGCAAGACCGAGAGGGTGGCGAACGCGATCAGCAAGGCCGACCCGAGCGTCGCGGCGAGTCCCCACGCGCTGCGCCGTCCGAGCAGACTGACGAATTGCGCGCGGAACTTCAGGTAGTAGTCCTGCCAGCCCTCGAGCAGGTATCGCTCGAACCCGAACAGCCGCACTTCCTTGACGAGCGCGTCGGACGTGAGGATCGAGCCGAGATAGTTCTGGTGGCGCGCGTCGGTCGCGCGCCGCCGCATCTGCCGGTATCCTTCGGCGCCAAAGCGGCTCGAGACGACGACGCCGGGAATGCTCGCGAGGAGAATCAGGGGCAGCACCTGCCATCCAAGACGCGACATCAGGCCGCCGATCGAGGTCAGGGTAATCAGCGCCTGGCCGATCCCGATGATCTGGAACATGACGCCCAGCGGGCGCGAGCCGACCTCGTTGTAGGCATTGCGAAGCGCATCGTAGGTTTCGGCGTTCTCGAAGCTCTCCACATCGAGCGCCGCGGCCTTGTGCAGGATGCGCAGGCTGATGCGGTTCTGCAGCGTGTCGCCCAGCAGCTCGCGCGACGTGCTGTAGAGCGTCTGCACGAGCGACGAGACGATCGCGATGCCGACCTGCAGCGCCAGCAGCATCGCCAGCTGCCGGTACGCCTCGTCCGGGCTCGGCGTCGCTCCGGAGATGGCGCGGGCGACTTCGTCCACGAGCAGCTTGCCGACCCACAAGGTTGCCGCCGGGACGAGCGCGAGCAGCGTGCTGAGGCCGAGAATCAGCGAGAACAGACCCGGGCTGGCGGACCACACGAGGCGCGCCGTCGCCGCGAGATCGGCGAGCATCTGCCGCGTGCGCACGCCGAGCGGAAGTGCGGGCTCGGGCTTTGTCTGACGGGCTCCGGGGTGGTCTTTAGGCGGCACCATCGCAATCGGTACTAGACCGTCCGAAACTGGCAACAGCGGGCGCCGAAAACACGCGAATTTGCTGGCAATTTCACGCACGGGATGCGGCATGCGGGTTGCTCCCGCCGAAAAGAGGGTCGGGAGGGGTTTCGCTCGTTCCGCGATCCTCCCGACCTATTTTCCCGGAGGCTCTCATGTGGTTGCGCGCCCGATCCAAGACGGCGCTGTGCTTGAGCGTGGCGTCGTTTCTCTTTACGCCCGCGATCGCGAAGCACCAGGAAACGACCGCCGTAAGGCTGCCCGCGCATCGCGTCGCGGTGGAGCACCTCACGTGCGATCGGAGCGTCATCGATCCCATCAGCTACGAGATGGCGACGGTCGGTCAGGCGCAGACACTGCTGAGCGACAGCACGCTCGACGATTTGAACGGCGACATTCAGGAGCTCGCGGAGCGCGCGCTCGAGCGCGATCCGCGCAACATGATGGCCGCGAGCATCCTCGCGCGGCAGTACGCCATCCTCGGCTCCGAGCGCGAGGCCGTCGACGCCTGGACGCGCATCGCAGACAACGGGGGCGTCGTCGTGTGGACGGCAACGCTCTATGACGTGGACTACAAGAGCTACTTTCTGATGTCGTTCGGACGCGACGCCATCCGAATCTACCGCATGGGGCAGTTCACGGGATCGATCGATCGGCACCTCGGCTATGCGAAGTTCCCCGAACCGGGCGAGGTCGCGTTCTACGAAGCGGCAGCCGGTTGTCCGAGCCTGTCGGTCAAGCCGGTGACCACGATCCCCTGGAGCCAGGTGAAAGAGCTGCGTTCCGGTAACTGGGTGCTCTGGTTCAAGCTCGCCAAACCGGCGACGGTGACCTCGGATCGCGGCATCAGGAAGACGCTCGGCGAGATCAAAGTGAACCTGCACGGGGAAACGGGCGTGGTGAAATTCCTGGCCGAGCGGAATCCCGACTTCGATCCGGAGTGGGATGACGAGACGGACGCATTCAGGAACCTTCGCGGCATCGCCCTTGGGCCGTGGGACTACAACCGCCGCGTGCGCGACCTGATTCTGCGCTTCGCCGAGCCGGCCGCCCACATCAAGCGCACGTCGGCCGGTAAGGGAGCGGGGTGGTGACGCGGGCGCCAGGAAACTAAAATCTAAAATCTAAAACTGGAATCTGAAACCCAGAACACTCGCGGTTCCGCGTTCCGGGTCCTAGATTTCAGATTCTAGTTTCTAGATTCCAGTTTCCTATTTCGCCCCGGCTCCCCGCCCGCGCATTCCGCGCTCGGTCGAAGGCGGAACCATTCCCTTCGTTCGGATGTACACCGTAATGATTCCGTATTCCTCGTTGCCGTGCACGATGAGGTTGGTGAGCACCGACCCGCGCGCGACTTCGTTCTGACCCTGCTTCACCAGCTCGACCGCGCTCTGGTCGGTCAGCTTCTCGAAGGCCGGATCGCAGAACGCAAACGAATCGGCGAGCGCCTTGATGATCTCGTCGCGCGTCTTCAAGGTCTGTTCGAGGTTCTGCCCCTGGTTCGGGTTCGCCTCGCCTCTGGCGGCGGCGCACGCGTTGAACTGCGAGTTGGCCACGTGCGCGAGCTGCCCGCCGTACGGCCGGATTTCGGGAGACGGGCGATAACCGTAGTCGGCCTCGCCAAATTTCTGCGCGCTTTCGGTGAGATTCATCTTCAAGGTGTTGTACGACCGCCGGAGGCCTTCGCTGAGCGGAACCTTCTGCCCACCCGCGGCCGGCGCCTGCGCCTGGACCGTGACTGCCACGAGCGCGCACGCGAACATCAGACAAACCACTGCTTTCATAAACGCTCCTTCTGGAGTTGCCGAATGGGAACATTATTCCAGATTTTAGTTTCTAGATTTTAGTTTCTAGATTTTGAATGCAGATTCGGTACAGTGACGCCTCCCGGAGGACATATGACGATCGCCGCCCGCGTTTTCCCGTCGCGAGCTCCTGAAACGGCTGGGGTTAGCCGGTGTGGGCGTGCTGGCGCTTCCAGAGCTCAGCCGCGTGCTGTCGTTCAGGCAGCAGGTGCTGGCGCAGACAAACGTGCTGAGCCAGGCCGAATCCGCCACGCTGGCCGCGATCTGCGCGCGCATCATCCCCACCGACGACAACGGCCCGGGTGCCGCCGAGGCCCACGCCGCCACCTATATCGAACGTTCGCTGGGCGGATGGCTGGCGTCATCCCGCGAGACCTATACAGCTGGCCTGGCCGCCATCGACGAAGCGGCGCGCGCGAACGGCGGCCGGCGTTTCGTCGAGCTCGCGGCTGCCCAGCAGGATCGCGTGCTGGCCTCCATGGAAGAGACGCCGTTCTTCGCGCTCGTGCGCACGCACACGATCCAGGGCACGTTCTGCGATCCGGCATATGGCGGCAACCAGAATTTCGTCGGCTGGGATCTCATCGGCTATCCAGGCGTGCGCCTGAACGTCACGGCCGCGGACCAGCGCATGAGCGAATACGCGAAGCCGATTCGCAGGTCGGCCTACGACTACGCGATGTTCGCGAACACGATGGGGGCGTCCGATGCCCACTAATCTGAAACCGACCGATGTCGTCATCGTGGGCATGGGTGCCGCCGGAGGCGTTGCCGCACTGCCGCTGGCGCAGGCGGGCCTCGGCGTTGTCGGCCTCGAAGCCGGACGCATGGTTGACGCCGAAGGACTTCGCACCAGACGAGCTGCGCAACAACTATCGCGCGTGGCCGCACTCGGTGCAGAAGGCCAATCGCGAGGTGCCGACGCACCGGCCGAATGCGTCGGCCCCGTATTCCGCGCGGCCGTCCTTTCACCCGATGATGAACGGTGTCGGCGGCACGTCGCTCCACTATTGGGCGCAGAGCTGGCGCCTCAGCCCGTGGGACTTCAAGGTCGTCAGCGAGACGACACGCCGCTACGGCAGGTCGCGCATTCCGTCAGGTTCCACCGTCGAAGACTGGCCGTTCGGCGTCGAGGAACTGGAGCGCTACTACGACATCGTCGAGCGCGAGCTGGGCGTGTCGGGGAAGGCCGGGAACATCAACGGCAAGATCGACCGCCGCGGAAACATCTTCGAGGCGCCGCGCCGGAGCGAATATCCGATGCCGCCGCTGCGATGGACCGACTGGCACGAGAAGATGGCCTCGGCCGCGCGGGGGCTCGGATGGAATCCCTTTCCGGGGCCCGCGGCGATCAACACCCGCACCTACGAAGGGCGTTCGGGATGCGCCTATCACGGCTTCTGCGCGCGCGGCGGGTGTCACGTCAACGCAAAAGGCTCGACGGCGGTCACGACGATTCCCAAGGCGCAGAAGACAGGCCACCTCGACGTCGTGACCGACGCGCACGTCACCGAAATCAACGTCGATGGCAACGGCCGTGTGACCGGCGTGACCTACGTGAAAGGGACGGAGGTGTTTGTCCAGCCGGCGAGCGTGGTGCTGCTGGCGATGTACACCTACGAAAACGTGCGGACGCTGTTGCTCTCCACGTCGAAGGCGTTTCCCAACGGCCTGGCGAACAACCACCGGCAGGTGGGCAGGCACTACATCACGCACGCCACCGGCGGCAGCGTGCAGGCGCTGTTCCCGGTGAACCTGAACAACTGGTACGGATTGCCCGCGCAAGGCGTCGCCGTTGACGACTTCGCCGACGACAACTTCGATCATTCGAAGCTCGACTTCATCGGCGGCGGAAACCTGTTCGTCTTTTCCGATCGCCGGCCCATCGGCGCCGCCAGCATGAATACGTTCGGCAAAGCTCCGCAGTGGGGTTCGAAGTGGAAGGCGTTCGTCAAGCAGAACGCCGATCGCGCGCATGGCGCCTACATCCAGAAGTCGACGCTCCCGTACGAGGACAACTATCTCGACCTCGACCCGACGGTGAAGGATCCCCTGGGTCTCCCCGTCTGCCGCATCACGGCCGACTTCAAAGAGAACGAGCGCAAAGCCGCGGCCTTCGTCGCCGACAAGATGGAGCAGTGGTACCGGGCGGCAGGCGCCACGGATGTGATTCGCAACCCGCTGGGCACGATGGGACCCTCCACGCACGCCTACGGTGGCACGCGCATGGGAGACAACGCCGAGACCAACGTCGTCAATCGATGGGGATTTGCCCACGAAGCGCCGAATCTCGGCGTGCTCGGCGCGTCGGTCATGGGGACGAGCGGCGCGCACAATCCGACGCTGACCGTCCAGGCTCTCGCGTGGCGCACCGCCGAGTACCTGATCAAGAACTGGAAGTCCGTCGCCTCCGCCTGAGGGCGGACCTTACTTCTGCGGCGGAATTTCCTGCCCGAAGACGTCGGGTTCGGGGCCAGAGTCGGTCCTGCCCGGCAGGTCTACCGTGGATTCGAACTCCTCGATCGACTTGTGCCGATTCTGTTTGCCGGTACCCTCACGATTGACGTTCTGGCGCGTCACCTGAGCCTTCTCTTTTCTGGCCGCCCGCTTCGGTTTGTTTTTTGGCATGTGCGTCTCCTGTCGGCGCCGGCTGCTCGTTGGCGCACGCGCAGAGGTGGGTGCAACCGCAGTACCAACCTGTTGGTCTATAGTCGAGGCGTGCGGGTCTTTTCCCTTTCGATTCTGATCGTTACGCTGGCGCGCGCGGCTTCGGCTCAGTCCTCGGCGCCGTATGCCGTTGTGTTCGATCAATACATGACGCCCGCGGCGGGCGCCGAAGATCTCGTCACCACCCAGCACCTGCTCGCGACGCTCGAAGATCGATGGCTCCCGCTCAAACTCGGGACCGAGCGTACGCGTCTGTCGGTGGCGCGCGGCGCGCTTTACAGGGCAGGGAAGTTCATCGCGCTCGACGTGCCCCAGGAGCACATGCTCATGGTCGTCGCCCACGAGGTCTTCGGCCATGGCGCGCGATTTCGTGAGCTCGGCGACGGTCGCATCGGATACGGTTTCGACGCGCCCATTCCATACGGCTCCGGTGACGCCTACACGAGCTTCAGCGGCCAGTTTCCCGTTTCTCCGCTCGCACACCTGAGCGTGTCGGCATCGGGCATCGAAGCGCAGCATTCGCTGGCCGACGCCATTACCGACCGTGCGGTCGCACGGGGCCGCATCCACTATCGCGAAGCATGGCTGTACTTCGAATCGCGCCTCACGGGGATGACCTACATCCTGACGGCGTCGGAGAACTCACGCGAAGGCCACGACGTCGCCGACTTCCTCGAGATATTCGAAGACGCGTGCAAGGCGCCGTGCTCGCCGCTCACACGGCGTTACGTGCAGGACCGCGCGCTTCTGGCGCTCGCCGATCCGCTCCTGTTCTATGCCCTCTACGGCGTGGCAGGGTCGTACATCGGGGATGGAAACCCCACGGGGCCGATGCCGCTGATTCCCGTGGGAGGCGGGGTTCGAATTCTCCCGTCGCTTGGGTACGCGCTCGCGCCTTACGGAGCGGAGTGGACGGTCCGCACGTCGTGGTCGACGCCTCGCGCCGACAGGCGAAGGCTGACTCACCTCGTGCTTCGCGTTGGGAACACCGGAGCGAGCACGACGTGGGGGCTGACGGCCCGTGTGGCCGACGTGTGGCGCATCAAGGGCCTGCAAATCGACGCGGCCGTCAACGTGTGGCGTCAGCCCGACGTGTTTGGCGATGAAACATCAGCGCCGCTGGGCACGGGCGCCGGTGCGACGGGCACCGTCCTGGTGCCGCTGCCCGCCTTCCTGCGCTCGCGCTGGTCTGACGCGCTGCACGTGACCGCCGGCTACAAGGCGCGGGGCTACATTCCAGGCGAGCAACTCTCGCGAGGCGCGCTCCTGCGGGCGGGCATCACGCTGCAGTGACATAAAATGTCGCGCGATGAGCGAGCCCGTCCTCGAGCTGATAAATGCCAGCGTCAAGAAAGGCGACGCAACCGTGCTGCACGGGCTGACGCTGAGAATCGGCGTCGGCGAACATACGGCAATACTGGGACCGAACGGCGCCGGTAAGTCCGTCCTCGTGCGACTCCTTACCCACGAAGAGCGCCCGCTTCCGCTGCCGGGCGACCTGTCGCCCGTACGCGTGTTCGGCGATGACAACTGGAATGTGTTCGAGCTGCGTCCGCAGCTCGGCATCGTGTCGGCAGATCTCCACCATCGCTTCGTCGCGGGCAACAGCGAGGGCCGCATCACCGGGCTCGCGGCGGTGCTTTCGGGTTTTGTCGCCACTCAGGGCATCCTGCGCTACAGCGCGGTGTCCGACGACATGCGGCGCCGCGCGGTCGAGGCACTGGACCGGATGGCGGCAGGGCACCTCGCACGCAGGCTGATGAACGAAATGTCGAGCGGCGAGGCGCGGCGGGTGCTGCTGGCGAGGGCGCTGGTCACCAATCCGCGCGCGCTCGTGCTCGACGAGCCGACGACCGGGCTGGACGTCGTCGGGCGCCATCGCTTCATGGAGCGCGTCAGGCATATCGCGAAAGACGGCACGACGCTGATTCTGATTACTCACCACGTCGAAGAGATCATCCCGGAGATTGGCCGGGTCATCCTGTTGCGGAACGGGCACATCGCGGCCGATGGCGCCAAGCGCGACATCCTGCACCGAGGGGCGCCTCAGCGATGCCTTCGACGGCCCGATGAGCGTGGAGGAAAGCGACGGGTACTTCTTCGCGCGCCACGCTGCACGGTCCCGCAGTACGTAGTGTCCGGCTTTAGCCGGACCCGTCTCTCTAGTACAATGAGGCGACGGAGGAATCATGTTCAAGCTTTCTTTACTCCCGCTTACCGTGGCTGCCGTGATCGCGTCGGCCGGTCTGGCCGCCGCTCAGGCGTTTCCTGATGGGCCGGGCAAGGAAATTCTCGAGAAGAAGTGCAGCGTCTGTCATGCGCCGGAACAGGTGACGACGTTCGGCCGCAGCGCCGAGGAGTGGCACGAGGTGGTCGTGAACATGATCGACCTCGGGGCCGAATTGAACGAAGAAGAAGCCAAAGTGCTCGTCGAGTACCTGGCCAAGAACTGGCCGCTGAAGGGCTCGACACCGTCGGGGGACAAGCCCGCCGACAAGCCGGCGGAGGGTGATAAACCGGCGGAAAAGCCGGCTGAGAAGTCCGCGCCGGCAGGTACTGGGCAGGTACGACGATGAAGCCCGACTCCCGCCCATCCGTCTGAAACCCGTCTCCTCACATAGCAGGCTGTAGCGTTTGCGGAGGGCAGGGCCGGCACAATTCCGGCCCTGCCGCACCCTTAGCCCTCGCCCGTTATCCCTTTTTTTGGTACAGTTAGCGCATGCCCGCTCCCGTCAAAAAAAGCCCCTCAGAGCTGCAGAACCAGGAAAATGAAGTGTACAAAGCCCTTAGGGCCTGGTACATGATCCCTGGCATTCAGCGGGAACTTCGCCACAAAGAGAATGAGGCCGTGCAGACCGTTCTCGAAGTCTTCGAAAGCCGCAAGCGGAATCGGAAGGCTAACGAAACCTAACTAGGCTCGACGTTATCGTCGTCCACCAGCTCGTCTTCCCTGGGTGGTTGGGGACCCGGGACGATGCCGGCGATGTCGGGATCTATGTCCCCGGGTTGCCGAGGGCGAGTTCGAGCGGCTGATCTTGGCTTCCTGACGGCGCTCGAACTTCATCTTCTGCTTTTCCTGCCGGGCACGCTCTTTGTGCCGCTTTTGTTGCGATGGTCGCGATCGGTTAGCCATGAATCCCCTTAAAGTCTCATATTTTGGACGGAATTCCTAGTGTTGTTGACAGCCTTTTGAAGACAATGCTACCTTGTGTATCAAAGGTAGCTTGAATGGCAACTGCGACGACGGCCCACATCCACGAGAAGTTTGCGTCCATCCGGAAAGGGCTGCTCGAGTTTCTCATTCTCAAAATCGTCGCCCGTGACAAGGTTTACGTGGCCGACATGCTCCACCGGCTCAGCACGACCGAGTTCGCGACGCAGGAAGGCACACTGTACCCGCTCTTGAGCAAGATGCGGCGCGAAGGCACCGTCGATTACGACTGGCAGGAGTCCGACGCAGGGCCCCCACGCAAGTACTACAAGCTGACCACGAAAGGGAAGTCGCAGCTCGACGAGCTGAGCGACTATTGGACCTACATCAACGAGACCCTCGACAACCTTGGGCGGAGGCTAATCATGCAGAAACTCGTCACCATCAACCTCGACAGCCGCCTGTTTCAGCTCGACGAGCGCGCGTGACGACGCCCTCCGAGCCTACCTCGAGCACGCCGAGTCGCAGCTTGGCGCCAACCCCGACAGGGTCGAAATCGTCCGCGACCTCGAACAGTCGATCGCGGAGAAGCTCATGAAGCCTGGCGAGCCGCCGAGGGCGATTGTGACGGTCGCCGACGTCGACGACGTGCTGCGCGAAATTGGTCCTGTCGATGCCGGGGCCCCCGGCTGGGGCAGCGCTCCACCGCCATCGGACGCTCCCAGGAGCGCGTCCGCGCCCAGACGTCTTTACAAGGTTCGCGAAGGCGCGATGATCACCGGGCTGTGCAACGGCATCGCGGCGCACGTCAACACCGATCCCACGTTCGTCAGGATAGCGTTCGTGGCTGCCGGCATCGTCGAGATCGCGGCGTTCGATCGGCCTCCTGCCGGCGTCGCAGGTCTCTATGCGATCCTCGTGTTCATCGTGCCGTACGCGGCCTCGGCGCCGGAAGGCGCCCAGGGGATGCATGGATCGCTCATGGATAAGGTGCGGTTCAAGATCGAGCGCGTACGGACGGCCTTGTTCGGCGGCGTTCGCCACAATGCCCGGTCTGGCTGAAGCCGGCAACAGCCGGGCCGGATTGACTTGTTTTGATTCAGTCCCGATCTCCTTCTTGCGAGCACAATTCGCATCAACTAGTCTGAGTGCTCGTGGCGGATCGCTCAGACGAGATTGCGCGCCGGCTGGCTGCGATTGTGTCGTCCTCCGACGATGCGATTGTCAGCAAAGATCTGAACGGTATCGTTCTGTCGTGGAACGATGCCGCCGAACGGATGTTCGGCTACACAGCCGAGCAGATCATCGGCCGATCGATTCGCATCATCATCCCCGCTGATCGACAATCCGAGGAAGACGCCGTGCTCGAATCGATCCGGGCCGGGCGGCGTGTCGACCACTTCGAAACGGTGCGCCAGAGCCGCGACGGGCGCATGATTCCCATCTCGCTGACGGTCTCGCCGATCCTTGACGCCGACGGCAAGGTCGTCGGTGCCTCCAAGATCGCGCGAGACATCTCGGACAGGAAGCAGGCCGAAGCACTCGCAGCCAGGGCCGCGCATCGCGAGTCGTTTCTCGCCGAAGTGACCCTTACGCTCACGCGATCGCTGGACTACGAGCAGACGTTGAGGACGCTCGCCGCCGCGGCGACACCGGTCATCGCGGACTACTGCGCCGTTGACGTCGTCGACGAGGACGGGACGCTGATGCCCGTGGCCATCGAGCATGTGAATCCCGCCAAGATACCGCTCGCGCAGGAAGTGCGGGCGAACTACGAAGACCCGCAGATGCCGACGAGCCCGCGGTCCGTCGCGCGCACCGGCGTGCCCGTATTCGTTCCGCGAGTGTCCGACGACATGCTCGTCGCCGCCGCACAGGGAAACGCCGACCGTCTGGAAAAAATACGATCGCTCGGCCTCGTCTCGTACATGTGTGTGCCGATGGCCGCCAACGATCGGGTGCTGGGGGTCCTGACGCTGGCCAACACGGAATCATCGCGTCAGCTCGGCAACGACGATCTGCGGCTCGCGCTGGATGTGGCGTCGCGCGCCGCCCTCGCCATCGACAACGCGCAGTCCTATCGCCGGCTCCAGAATGCCAACCGGCTGAAGGATGAATTTCTGGCGACGCTGTCGCACGAGCTGCGAACGCCGTTGAATGCGGTGCTTGGCTACGCCCGAATGCTGCAGTCGGGCGCCGTCACGCCGGAGAAAGTGCCGCAGGCGATCGAGGTGATCGGGCGCAATGCCGCGTCGCTTGCGCAGATTGTGGAGGACGTGCTCGACGTCTCTCGCATCGTGCTGGGCAAGGCGCGGCTCAGAATCGAGCCGACCGATATCGCCAGCGTCGTCGAAGACGCGATTGCCACCGTCAAGCCCGCCATCGATGCGAAAGGCCTCCGGCTGACGAGCGTGATTGCGCCGCGCCTCCCGGAGGTGCCGGGCGACGCGAATCGACTCCAGCAGGTCGTCTGGAACCTCCTCTCGAACGCGGTGAAGTTCACGCCGCGTGGAGGGCGCATCGAGGTGCGCGTCGCTCGAGGACGCCGGCGACATCCAAATCGTCGTCAGCGATACCGGGATAGGATTCCCCAGCAACTTCAAACCGCACGTGTTCGAGCGGTTCCGGCAGGCTGAAAGCGGCCCGACGCGCCTGCACGGCGGCCTCGGGCTGGGCCTGGCCATCGCGCGCCACATCGTCGAGCTGCACGGCGGCACCATCGACGCCGAGAGCGCCGGAGAGGGCCAGGGCGCAACCTTTACGCTGCGGTTGCCGCTGGTTCCAGTCGTCAACGAACTCCAGCCGTAGGAGCACCGACCACAGACCCTCCGGAATGCGGGAGAAACTCCGGTGCGGTGGAGCCGCGCTCGTATTCCCGTCGGCGCGCCAAGTGTTGAACGCTCACTAACTCCTTCTGATTCTTTAAGTTGAAACGATGAGCCGTGGATGACGGTGCGGGCATGGTGTCTGCTCTAAGCCCGTAAGACTCGCTCCATATTTCCGTGAGCTGAACTCCGCCGCGGTCACATCGGAGGGCACCAGGTGAATCCCGCTGTCAGGACGGCAACGTTTGCCTGGCTGATTACGGCGTTGTACTACTTCTACCAGTACACGCTTCGATCGGCCCCGGGCGTGATGATGCCCCAGTTGTCGGAGGCCTTCGGCCTCACGGCGATGGGGGTGGCGTCGATGGTCGGCCTCTTCTACTACGGCTACTCGCCGTTCAGTCTCATCGCCGGTACCGCCATGGATCGATTGGGGCCACGAAAAGTGGTCCCGATTGGTGCCGCCACAGTCGGCATCGGCTCGCTGCTGTTTGCATCGGGCAACGCCGAAGCCGCGAACGTGGGACGTTTTCTGCAGGGCGCAGGAGGCGTCTTTGCGCTCGTTGGCGCGGTCTACATCGCCTCGACCAATTTTCCCGCATCCCGCGCCGCGACGTTGATCGGGGCCACCCAGATGTTCGGGATGGCCGGCGGGTCCGCGGGCCAGTTCGTCGTCGGTCCCGTCATCGCCTCGGGCGTGAGCTGGAATGTGTTCTGGCTCTTCATGGGGATTGCAGGAATTGCGATCAGCGTGGTGCTGTACGTCCTGCTCCCGAAATCAGATGTGCGTCCCGCGAGCGACGACTGGATGAAGGGCGCCGCGCGCGCGCTTGTGACGGTCTTTCGAAATCCTCAATCGATCCTCTGCGGAATGATCTCGGGCCTGCTGTTCATCCCCACGACCATCTTCGACATGATCTGGGGCGTCCGCTATCTGCAGGAGGCACGCGGATTCGACTACGGGTCCGCCGTGATGCACTCGGCGATGGTGCCGGTCGGGTGGATCATCGGCTGTCCGCTGCTCGGATACGTATCGGATGCCATCGGCCGGCGCAAACCGGTGATCATCGCGAGTGCGGTCGTGTTGCTGGGCTGCCTGGCCTGGATTCTCTTCGGGCCCGCGCACGTGTTCCCGCCGTATATGCTGGGCTTCGTCGCGGGGCTGGTATCGGGCGCAGCCATGCTGCCGTACACCATCATCAAGGAGGCGAACCCGCCCGAGATGAGCGGTACGGCCACCGGGGTCGTGAACTTCCTGAACTTCACGTTCAGCGCCCTGCTCGGTCCCGTCTTCGGCTGGATCCTGATGGCCGTCAGCGGTGGCGCCTCGACGATGACGCTCGCGCACTATCAGACGGCGTTCGAGCCGCTGCTCTACGGCGTCGCACTCGCCATTCTTCTCACGCTTCTCTTGAAGGAAACCGGATCGGCGGCGCGCCCGCACGCGCCGACCACAGCAACAGGAGCCCACCATGAGTCACGAGCCAGGGACGGGAAAGTACGAACAACTGCTCCTGAGGTGTCGAAACCTTGAGCCCATCGCGACCGCAGTCGCGCACCCCTGCGAAGAGACGGCGCTGGCAGGGGCCATCGATGCGGAAGCGAAGGGACTGATCACGCCAATCCTGGTCGGCCCGGCCGCCAAGATCAACGAGGTGGCGAAGAAATCGGGGATCGATATCACGCGAGCGCGGCTCATCGATGTGCCGCACAGTCACGCGGCGGCCGCCAAGGCGGTCGAGCTCGTTCGCCTGGGCGAGGCCGAGGTCCTGATGAAGGGCAGCCTGCACACCGACGAGCTCCTGGGCGCGGTCGTCGCGAAGGAAGGCGGCCTGCGAACGAAACGCCGCATCAGCCACGTCTTCATCATGGACGTGCCGACCTATCACAAAGTGCTGATCGTCACCGATGCGGCCATCAACATCGCGCCGACGCTGGAAGACAAAGTGGACATCTGCCAGAACGCGATCGATCTGGCGATCTCGCTGGGATTGGCGACGCCCAAGGTCGCCGTGCTCGCGGCTGTCGAGACGGTCAATTCCAAGATGTCCGCCACGATTGACGCGGCGGCCCTGTGCAAGATGGCCGATCGCGGGCAGATTACGGGCGGCGTGCTGGACGGCCCTCTCGCCTTCGACAATGCCATCAGCAAGGACGCGGCGAAAATCAAAGGCATCAAGTCGGCTGGTGGCGGGCGATCCGGACATTCTCCTCGCGCCCGATCTCGAGGCGGGAAACATCCTGGCCAAGCTGCTCACGTTCCTCGCCCAGGCCGACTGCGCCGGCCTCGTCGTGGGTGCGCGCGTGCCGATCATCCTGACGAGCCGCGCCGACAGCGTGCGCACGCGCATCGCGAGTTGCGGCGTGGCGATGCTGGCGGCGCATGCGCGGCGCCAGAATTCACAACTGGCGGTGCAGGTATGAACGACTGCGCTGTCGTGCTCAACGCCGGATCGTCGAGCCTCAAGTTCTGCGTGTTCGAGAGGCCGGCAGCCGCAGGCCTGGAAGCTTGCCGCGCGCGGTCAGATTGAAGGCATCGGCACGTCGCCGCACATGCGGGTGAAGGACGGCGAGGGCAGCGTGGTGGCCGACGAGCCGTTGGGTGCGACGGTGCGGGATGCGAGCACGGCGCTCGATTCGCTGGCCGTCTGGTTTCGTGGCCGGTTCGGCAACGCGCGCCTCGCAGGCGTCGGTCATCGCGTCGTGCATGGAGGCGCCCAGTTCGCCGGCCCCATCGTCGTGACGCCGCAGGTCATGGACGATCTGCGGAAGCTGATTCCGCTCGCGCCGCTCCACCAGCCGCACAATCTCGCCGCGATCGAGGCGGTGTCGGCGCGCCTCCCGGGCGTGCCGCAGGTGGCGTGCTTCGACACGAGCTTTCATCGCGGTCAGTCCGAGGTGGCGCAGATCATCCCGCTGCCGAAGCACATCCGCGAGGCCGGGGTGCAGCGCTACGGATTCCACGGTCTGTCCTACGAGTACATCGCATCGGTGCTGCCTGAAGCCGCGCCCGAGATTGCCGGCAAACGCGTGATCGTCGCGCATCTCGGCAGCGGATCGAGCCTGTGTGCGATGCGCGACGGAAAGAGCGTCGACAGCACCTTCGGGTTCACGGCGCTCGACGGCCTCTGCATGGGCACGCGCACAGGCTCGGTCGATCCCGGCGCGATCCTCTTTCTCTTCCAGAACCTGGGCCTCTCGGCGAGCGAGGTCGAGACGATCCTCTACAAGAAATCGGGCCTCATCGGCATCTCGGGCGTCAGCAACGACATGCGCGTGCTGCTGACGAGCGAGCGAGCCGGCGGCGCGGCTGGCGGTGGACTACTTCGTTTATCGCGTGGCGAAAGAGATCGGGGCGCTGACGGCGGTGCTTGGTGGACTCGATGGACTGGTGTTCACCGCCGGTATCGGCGAGAACTCGGCGCAGATCCGCAAGCGGATCTGCGAAATGTCGGCGTGGCTCGGCATCGAGCTCGATGCCGCCGCCAACGACGCCAGCGGTCCACGAATCTCCAAGCCCGGCAGCCGGGTATCGGCCTGGGTGATTCCCACCAACGAAGAGCTGATGATTGCCCGGCACACAGGTGTCCTGCTCGGGCTGGTCGAGGCACGCGCGTAACGGCACCAGCTTCCCCGGGGAGGGTACGTGTGAAATCGGTGCCAATACTCGCGATTGTGCTTGGTGTCATGCTGGGTGGCGCCGGGCATCCGACGGCAGCGGACGACGTGCTCGAGATCCGCCTGATGCCCGTTCGGGGCTCCGCGCCGAAGGATGTCGTCATCCGGGCGACCGTCGGGCGGGAAGACAGCAACCGGCGGCTGGAGTTCGTCGTAGACTCTACTAGCTACTATGCGAGCTCGACGTCCGAGCTCGACGGCAGCCGGGCGCCGAAGACGATCGATGCCCGATTTCGTCAGGTGCCGCCCGGCGACTACGTGATTCGCGTGATCCTGACAGGAACCGACGGCGAGCGGGCGCGTGCCGTCGTGACATTTACTCTGCTGTGAAAAGACACATCATGATGAAGCGATTAATGCTCGTCCTCACCATTGCCTGTGCCGCGGTCGTCGCGGCGGCCGCACAGACCACCAAATACGGCGTCACCGTCACGCCGGAGAAGAACGTCGACTACACCAAGTTCCACACCTACGCCTGGCGCCGCGGCCAGCCTGCGGTCGAGAAGGCCGTCGACGCCCAGATCACGGCGGCGGTCGACCGCGAGCTGTCCAAGGAAATGAAGAAGGTGAACGAGCCGGCCGACGTGCTCGTCACGTACGGATCGCTCCAGAGGACCGACGTGGACTTGAAAGGGAAGAAGGACGCCAAGGGGCTTCTGCCGCAATTCCCCGTAGGCACGCTGATCGTGACCTTGCACGAACCGGCAAGCTTCCGTCAGCTGCTTCGGATGCGGGTCGATATCCCGATCGACGTCCAGCGGGACCAGCTCGAAGCGTCGATCAACAAGGCCGTGGAGATGATGTTCGCGGAATATCCGACGCGACGGAAGAAATAGTCGCTCGTGCTCAGGGGGCGACGACTTTCCAGCCTGGAATCGGGATCGTAGCTCGTCATCGCCTGTGCCACCTTCGCGGTATCGGGACCGAGATCGCTTCTCGTGAACGGCGCCGTCCTGATTGACGATGAAGCTCATGACGCCGGTGACGTCATAGTCAGCCGGCCATGCGACGAGCGCGAAGCCGCCCGACATCTTCCCTTTGACGAGGTAGTCCCTGGCGCCCCCGGTCGCGGTGGCGCCCTGTGCAGTGACGATCTTGAAATAGTACCCGTGAAACGGCATGGGCTTGGCGCCTGCCGGGGCCGCGGCGTGTTGCTCGAGTTCGGCATCCGCGAGAAGATCGCCCAGGGGACTGCGGCGCGCGCCGCGCGCGGCCGGCCAGTACAAGCCGTTCTGCTTGCCCGGCTCACTTCGAAAGCTTCGTCGCGAATATTCCGGGCGGATTTCCGTCGTGGCCATGCTTCGCGTACAGCTGCTGGGCAATCACGTAGGTTCGGCAGGCCTGGATCACCGCAAGCTCGTTGCGCCCGATGCGGCGGGCGATCACTTCTTCCTTTCCCGCGGCGGTGTCGAACCGCCACGTGTTGCCCTCTTTCACGATGGGGATGGGAAACGGCCAGCTCTCGTTGCCGACGACGAGCGTCCGCTTGTCCGCGCCCATCTCTTCCAGATGCCAGCCTTCGGCCGCGGCGACGGTGAAGACCTCGCGATGGTGTTTGCCGGTCACCGGGTCTGACGTTTCAGCCAGTTCCTTACCTTCGGGGCCCAACATGACGAACAGCTCGTCGAAGTTTCCCTTCTTGACGACGTCGACGAGCGCGCGCGCCGCCTCGTCGGGCGAGGCAAACGTCTGCTCCTTTGGCGCGGCTGGCTGAGAGGGTGCCGCGCAGGAAACAGCGGCGGCGACCAGAATGAGCAAGGCGATACGTTGAAACATCAGCGCCTCCGTCCACCACCGCCGCTGCTGCGAGAGCTGCTGCGGCTGCGCTGCCCGCGGGAGCTGGCGGATCGTTCTCGATTTGCCGTTGGAATAGCCCGAGAACGCGCCCGAGCTCGAGCCGCTTCGCTCGGAAGCCGACGCCTTTGCCGAGCCACTTCCGTATCCTCGCGATTCCTGACTCGTCGTGCGGCTTTGGTCGACGTGCGGCTCTGCGTCGATGCCGACGCACCGCTCTGGCGGTTCTGCGAGCCGTTTCCGCCTTGCTGCGGGCCTGGTCTTTCTGTGCCTGCGATGCCTCGGGCCGGTTCTCCTGGCGGTTCTCGCCGTCGGTCCGCTGCTCCTGCGTGTTCTCCCTGCGGTCGCCCCGCTCTTCGGCGATGTCCTCGCGGTGGTCCTGCCAGTCCTCGCGCGCGTCTTCGCGGTGGTCGTAGTAGTCGTCCCACGCGTCGTTGTACATGTACCCGCCGCCGTGCCAGCCGTACGGGCCGTAGTAGTAGTCGTTGTCGATGGCGGCGCCGATCGCGATGCCGGCCGCGAAGCCGATCATGCCCGCCGCGGCGGCATCAGCGCTGCTGTTGTTTTCCTGAACCACGATCGTGGTCGTCGTCGCGGGCTGCGTGTAGACGACCTGCGGGTTGTATTGCGGGACGTACACGACCTGGGGATTGGCCGGTTCAATGACGATGACCTTTCGCCCGCAGAGGTCGTCCGTGTCTCGACTTCCTGCTGCGCGTTTGTTTTCAACGTCCCGGCCTGCTGGGCCTGCGCGCGGAGCCGCTGGATCGCGTTGAACACGGCAGACCGGTTGGAGGTAAATGCCAGTCCCGACGCGCGTCGTCCAGTCGAGCTGGTCGGCCATCATCTTCACGGTTTGTGGAAACAGGGCCATCGCCACGAAGCTCGGCTCGAAGCCGGTTTTCGTGGCGGCATCCTGCAGCGCGGTGCCCTTCAGGTTGGTGGTCGTCGCGAGCCACCCGTTGAGGGCCATGACGTCGCCGGGGCTGGTCGAGCACATAGCATCTGCGCCAGCAGCGGATCCGGGTAGAGCGCGATTGGCGCCAGCAGCGTATGCAGATCTTCCGAGGGCGCGGCTTTTTTGGACTGGGCGTGCAGCACCGACATCGTCAGCACGAGCACCGACGAGCCATGCGGCGGCGCGAAGGTTCCGGGCGGCAGTGTTATCATGCGGCGGAATCAGCAAGCGCTCGCGCCGATCGGCACGGCGCGGAACCCGGCGTCACAAACGACGGCACCAATCGGTGTCACCTAGCGGCTCCATTTTTTCGGAGTCCTCCATCTGATGGCGCTCCGGCTGGAAACCTCCGAGCCTCCGTTATCCCGGAGGACCTCCAGCATCGTGGGCACATGGGCCGCAAAACTCTGTTTTGGCCGTATCTGCCCACCTGAAGGTCTGGCCGGCATGGCATTGAGCGTGCTCGAACAACGGGCAGATGCATGGATACGCGACTTTTGGGCGTGCTGGGGCCTGGGAGCGGGCGCACGTCAAAGTGAGGAGAACACACAATGTCTGAAAGGTTCGACGGATCGTTGAAGAACACCGCGGCGGGCGCTCCTGCCGTGGGTGCTGCAGGCTGTGCTGCTGCTAGCGGCCGCCGATGTCAGGGCGCAGGGCATCGCAGGATGCCAAGCCGTCGATGGAAATCTACGGCTTCGCGATGCTCGACATGGGCCACGACTTCACCGCCATCCACCCAAACTGGTTCGACACGCTGCGCGTCACCAAGCTGCCGTCGTTCGACGATCAGTACGGGAAAGACAACAACACCTTTGCGGGCGTACGGCAGAGCCGTCTCGGCGTGCGCACCAGCACCCCGACCGAGATTGGAAACCTGAACACGACGTTCGAGTTCGAGTTGTTCGGGACCGGCGTGGACGAGGGGCAGACGACGTTCCGGCTGCGGCATGCGTGGGGCGAACTGGGCGAGTTCGGCGCGGGACAGACGTGGAGCCCGTTCATGGATCCCGATGTGTTTCCCAACTCGCTGGAGTACTGGGGACCGACCGGCATGGTGTTCTTCCGCAACGTGCAGGTGCGCTGGATGCGAACCAGGGAAAACAAGAGCTTCACGCTCGCACTCGAGCGTCCAGGCGCGAGCGGTGACGGCGGAGTGTACGCCAGTCGTGTCGAGCTGCAGAACATCAAGGCCCGTTTCCCGATCCCCGACATCTCCGGCGCCTTCAAGTTCGGTCAGGACTGGGGATATTTCAGGGTTGCGGGCATCGTCGGGCAGATCAGCTGGGACGACGTCCTGGTCGACCAGTTCGACCTCTCCGGTTCCGGCACCCGCTACGGCCTGAACCTGAGCTCCAACGTCAAAGTCACTTCGAAAGACACGCTTCGCCTGCAGTTGGCGTTTGGAGAAGGCATCCAGAACTACATGAACGACTCACCGACCGATATCGGTCCTGTCAAGCAGCTGGCGTGACCCGGTGAAGCCGCTCAGGGGCGATACGCTGCCGATCGTCGGTGTCGTGGCGTTCCTCGATCACTCGTGGAGCGAGCACTACACCACGAGCGTCGGATATTCGATGCAGGACATTCAGAACAGCGATGCGTCAGACGCCAGACGCGTTCCGTACCGGTCACTATGCGCTGGGAAATTTCCTCTACTCACCCGGTGACCAATGTGATGTTCGGCGGCGAATTTCAGTGGGGACGCCGCGAGAACTACTCGGATGGATTTTCGAGCGACGGGTTCAAGGCCCAGTTCTCGTTCAGGTACAACTTTTCGTTCAAGCTGGGGGGTTAGCGAGCACCGAACTGCCGGCCTGTATGATGTTCAGGCAAGTGGCTGTACCATATCGGCGGCCTGCCTGCGAGAGCGACGGATCTGAAAGGAGACAGTCATGCGCACGCCTCGAAGGGCGGTCATCGCCGCCCTCCTGGTTCTCTGCTGGGGAAGTCTGGCCCGTGCGGCCGGCGAGTACCCGATGAAGCTGACGCTGAACGCACAGTTGAAGGCCGCGGCGACGACGGTCACCTCGACCGTCACGATCGCCGTCGAGCGGCTGATGGAGGAGAGCCGGCGCACGCGTGTGACCGACGGCTTGAAGTTCAACGGCTATGCCGGCGCGCTGAAAGTGCTGCGCTCGCTCCCGCCGGTGGGAACGATCGAGGTGTCCGGCCGGCCGGTCGACATCAAGTACGCCTACGAGCAGCCGACCAAGGATGGGTTTCGACTCGTGCTCGTGGCCGATCAGCCGCTGTTCTTCCTCTCGGGCGATGCGTCGAAGCCCAAAGCCGGGTACGAATTGACGATCGTCGACCTGCAGGTCGGAGCAAAAGGTGAGATCACCGGGACCATGGCCGGCGCCGCGCGCGTGAAGCCAGGTCCCGATGGTGTGCCGATTCTCGATGACTTCGCGGTCGCGCCGGTGAAACTCGAAGGCAACATTGCGCCGCCCGTGAACGCGAAGCTACGCACGAAGATCACTAAGAAGAAGACACTAACAAGATCACCAGGAAAATTACTCGTTGTGTTCTTGTCTATATCCGTCCTTAGTGTTCTTCGTGTCGCACCTTAGTGTCTTCGTGATTAGCCGGGCCTCTCCGCAGCTCTAACTGCTCTTGACCGGCGGCGGATAGTTCTTCAGCAGCTTCGCCACGGCCTTCGCCAGGTTCTTCTGCTGCTTGTCCGGCTTCGCGTTCGAGTCGAGGGTCTTGCTGGCGACGCCGCGCCACACCAGCTGTTTCGATGACACCTGGTACATGTCGAGCGCCAGCTGGCCGATGTAGATCGTCGAGGTCGTGCCGGTCGTCATGCCCCCGCCGCCGCCGCCGTACCAGCCGCCGCCCCAGCCCGGACCGTAACCCCAGCCGGTATCGAACGACGTGTATTGCTTTTCCTGGTCCACGCCAGCCTGATACCCGATGACGAGATCAACCGGCTGTCCCTCTTCGACTTCCGTGAGGCCCTTCTTCGACAGCTCGATGTCGATGGCGGCCTTGATCTGCCGGTCCATCAAGTCGCTCATCTTCGACGAGCCTTTGATATTCGACCACCGATAGGTCTTGAACGACGCAAAGTTGGCCTGCTTGTCGAAGTTGTATCGAACGTCCTGGGCGAATGCCGTGCCCGTGCCGGCCAGGACCAGCAGGAGCGGGAGAGCGAGCCACGTCTTCATCGGATAGTCCTTTCTTGAAAGAGACGGTCCGGCATGGTGCAAAGCGCACGCCGGGACACGCGGCCCTCCAACCCCACACCGTTCGCCAATCCGGGAGCCACCACGGCGGTTGCCGTCCGAGATTTCGGAGTGCCTCCGGTTCTGCGGGGCGGCCTGCGGGCGCAATTCCCGCCTACAGGGGAGAACGGCAGGACGTGGCGTGGCATGCACTCTGCGTCCGTTTTCCTAGCGATTTGAGGATTCATGAGCGATGACGCGAGCACGGCCGCCGGCGGTTCCGGGGAGGAACACAGACGTCTCGACGCGGCTCGCGAGCAGGGCGTGCGATGGCGCAGGTGGGGACCCTACCTCAGCGAGCGGCAGTGGGGAACCGTGCGCGAGGATTACAGCGCCGACGGCAACGCGTGGGACTACTTCACCCACGACCACGCGCGGTCCCGCACGTACAACTGGGGCGAGGACGGGCTGGCCGGTATTTCCGACGACGAGCAGCGGGTGTGTTTCGCGATCGCGCTCTGGAACGGCCGCGACCCGATTCTCAAGGAGCGTCTCTTCGGCCTCACCAATGCCGAGGGGAATCACGGCGAGGACGTGAAGGAGTACTACTTCTATCTCGACTCCACGCCGACGCATTCCTACATGAAGTGGCTCTACAAATATCCGCAGCGTCCCTATCCGTACGAGGATCTGGTGAAGACCAACCGCCAGCGCTCGCGGAACGAGTTCGAGTACGAATTGCTCGATACGGGCGTCTTCGCCGACGACAAGTACTTCGACGTCGAGGTCGAGTACGCCAAGGTCACGCCCGGCGACATCGTCATCAGGATCAGCGCGACCAATCGCGGCGCCGATACGGCGACGCTGCACATCCTGCCCACCATCTGGTTCCGCAATACCTGGCGGGCGTATTCGGATGCCGCGAGGCCCGAGTTGCGCGAGGTGAAGGGGCGGACGGGTACGAAGGCGATTCACGTCTCGCACGCCGAGCTCGGCCCGCACCACCTGTATGTCGACGGCGACGTGCCGCTGCTCTTCACCGAGAACGAAACGAATACCAGGCGCCTGTTCAACAAGCCGAACGCGAGCCCGTTCGTCAAGGACGCGATCCACGAGTTCGTCGTCCGCGGGCGGACGAAGGCCGTGAATCCGGCGCAGACCGGCACGAAAGCCGCGGCGCATCATCGCGTCCATATCGCTCCCGGCGAGACGGTCGTGCGGCGGCTCCGGTTGTCGGACGCCGGGATGTTGCCGGATCCCTTCGACGGGTTCGACGCGACGTTCGACGCGCGCGTTCGGGAAGCGGATGAGTTCTACCGGTCGATCACGCCGGCGTCGGCCACGCCGGACGCGGCCGCGGTGATGCGCCAGGCGATGGCGGGCATGTTGTGGAGCAAGCAGTACTACTACCTCGACGCGAATCGCTGGCTGCTCGAGCATGGCGCCGATCCGTTTCTCAAGTCGGGTCGCAGCGTGCGCAACGCCGAATGGGCGCACATGATGAACGCCGACGTGATCTCGATGCCGGACAAGTGGGAATACCCGTGGTTTGCGGCCTGGGATCTCGCGTTCCACGCGGTCGCGCTCTCGGCCGCCGACATCGATTTCGCCAAGGATCAGCTGGAGCTCGTGCTCCGCGAGATGTACCTCCATCCGAACGGGCAGATTCCGGCGTACGAATGGAACTTCTCCGACGTGAATCCGCCGGTTCACGCGTGGGCGACGATCTTTCTGTACCGGCAGGAGCAGGCGCTCCACGGCCGCAGCGACGTGGAATTTCTCAAGCGGTCGTTCGTCAAGCTCCTCGCGAACTTCACGTGGTGGGTGAACCGCAAAGATCGGTTCGACCGGAACGTGTTCGAAGGCGGATTTCTCGGCCTCGACAACATCGGCGTCTTCGATCGGTCTTCGCCGCTGCCCACCGGCGGCCATCTCGAACAGGCCGATGGCACCGCGTGGATGGCGCTGTTCTGCCAGAACATGCTCGAGATTGGCGTCGAAATCGCGTCCTACGATCAGAGCTTCGAAGACCTGGCGGTGAAGTTCGTCGATCACTTTCTGGCGATCGGCAACGCACTGAATCGCGTGGGTCAGGGTGGGATGTGGGACGAAGAGGACGGATTCTATTACGACGTCCTCCGCCTGCCGGACGGTACCGCCAAACGGTTGAAGGTGCGATCGCTCGTGGGGCTGCTCCCGATGTGCGCCACCACGATCGTCGAACCGTGGCAGCGGCAGCGCGTGCCGAAGATCGAAGCGCATTTCCGCGAGCGCGTGCGCCGCGTGCCGGCGCTGCTGCAGGGCATCCATCCGACCGGCGAAGGGGCGCGCGGCTGGGGCGGCCGCGGCATTCTGGCCGTCGTCGATCAGCACCGCCTGCGGCGGATTCTGACGAAGCTCGTCGACGAGCGCGAGTTCCTCAGCCCGTTCGGCATCCGGGCGCTGTCGCAGTTCCACAAGCGGCACCCGTACGTGTTCCGCGTCGGCAAGTCCGAGTACAAGGTGAACTATCTGCCCGCGGAATCCGACAGCGGGATGTTCGGTGGCAACTCGAACTGGCGGGGCCCGATCTGGATGCCGATGAACGTGCTGGTCATCCGGGCGCTGCTGCAGTACGACATGTTCTACGGCGATTCGTTCGTGATCGAATGTCCAACCGGCTCGGGCCGCGAAATGAATCTCTTCCAGGTTGCCAGAGAGATCGCGAACCGTCTCACGACCATCTTCCTGCCCGGCAAGGACGGACGGCGGCCCGTATACGGCGGCACCGAAATCTTCCAGAAGGATCCGCACTGGCGCAACCATCTCCTGTTCTACGAGTACTTCCACGGAGACAATGGCGCGGGGCTGGGTGCGAGCCATCAGACGGGCTGGACGGGTCTGGTGGCGTCGCTCATCCGGTTCTTCGGAACGATCGATGAAAAATCGATGCTCGAGCAGGGCAGGGAAGCGTTACGTCAGGTGGGCACTCGTCCGCGCGACAAACATGAAGAGTCTGCATATACGCGATCTGTCTAGGCCGCGGCGTCCGGCTGGCGACGTGTGCGCTCATCGCCATCCTCGGTGCGGCCGCGCCCGTGTTTGCACAGACGGGTGCGCGCGGCGCGGCTCCGCCGCCTGCGGCGCCTTCGCCAAAGGTCGAGGAGCGCAAGGACGCCCTGGGCCGTGAGACGCCACGAGGCACGCTGCTCGGCTTCATGCGCGCGGCCCGCGGGAAAAACGACGAAGCGGCTTCGCACTATCTCAACACCGACCTGGCAGGGGCGGAAGCCTTCGAGCTAGCTCGAGAGCTGTATGTCGTGCTCGACAGCCGTCTGCCCGCGCGTCTCAGCGAGCTCAGCAACAGTCCCGAGGGATCGCTCGCGAACCCGCTGAGGCCCGACCAGGACGTGGTGGGAACGATCAGTACCGAGAACGGACCGCTGGAGCTCATCGTCGAGCGCGTGAGTCTGGGGACCGACCCTCCAGTGTGGCTGTTTTCGCAGCGTACGCTGGAGGCCATTCCGGAGGTGTTCGATGAGATCGATGTCGTTCCGGTCGACGTTCCCCGGCTTCGCATTGGCGGAGTTCGCCTGTTCGTGTGGGGTGTTGTCCTGCTCATCGTGCCGCTGTGGTACCGGCTGACGGGGTTGGCCAGGATCCCGGGAGTGCTTCGCCTGTTGACCCTGGCGCTCGCGATCCACTGGGTCGTGCCGTCGGTCGATTTCCCGCTGCGCGAGCGGCAGCTATGGACGACGGTTTCGGCATTTCTGACGCTGATCTCCGGCGTGTGGCTGCTCCTGCACCTGAACGACTACGGCGCCCGCTATGTCACGCGCCACTTCCAGAATGCCAGCCTCTTCGAGGTCGCGTCGCTCGTGCGGCTCGGGCATCGGATTGCCGATGTGTTCGCGATCGTCCTCGGCGTGCTTGTGGCGCTTCGGTATTTCGGCGCGGATCCGACCGCGGCGCTGGCCGGTCTCGGCATCGGCGGCATTGCCGTCGCGCTCGCGGCACAGAAGACGCTGGAAAACGTCATCGGAGGGTTGTCGCTCATCTTCGACAGGGCCGTTCGTGTGGGAGATGTGCTCAAGGTTGGCGACGCGGCCGGGACGGTTGGGGTCGTCGACTCAATCGGCCTTCGCTCCACGCGCATTCGAACGACGGCGCGAACGATCCTGACCGTGCCGAACGGTCAGATTGCCAACGTCAGCCTCGAAACGCTCTCCGCCCGTGACATGTGCTGGTTTTATCACACGCTGGGCCTGAGGTTCGGGACGACATCCGTGCAGATTCGAAAGGTCATCGAGGGCATTCGCGACAAGCTCGCATCGCATCCTGCCGTTGATGCGAGCACGGTGCGCGTGCGCTTCATCCGTTTTGCGCCTTCGTCCCTCGATGTCGAAGTGTTCGCGTACGTGTTGACGGGCGACTGGCCCCGATTTCTGGAGATCCAGGAGCAACTGCTCGTGTCGATCATGGACGTCGTCGAACGGGCGGGCACATCGCTGGCGTTTCCGACGCAGACGCTCCACTTGTCGGACTCGCGTGCGACGCCCGCGCTGGAGGCGGGCTCTCAGCAGACGCGCCGCGTGTGAAAAGGTTCCCGGATCCTTTTTCCGGACAGGGCTAAAGCCCTGTGCCACCGGATGGGCAGACCCAACTTTACCGGGCGTTCTGCGGGACGAGCTTCATGTCCCGCATTTCCTTGACGACCTCTTCGATGAGATCGCCGACGACCTGCTGGACGTTCTTCGGGTTCTTCGTTTCGCTCGTGGCGGCCCACACGAGCCGCTCGGGCGCCAGGTTGAACACCAGCGTTTCGACGACGACCGAGGCGGGATCCTTGGAGAGCGAGAAGCTGACGCCGACGTTCCCGCCCCATCCCATACCGTAATAGCTATAGAACGACTGCTCGTACGACGACCAGACGACGGGGGGGCGCCGTTGGGCGGCCTGGTAGCTCACGGGACGCAGGGCAACCACACCTTGAATCCCGGCGCGCTCGAACCATGGCTTGGCGCGCTCGGCGCTCAGCATTTCCTCGCGCGGCATGATGCGATAGGTCGTCACGCCGTTCACCTTTCGCGCGGTGAGCTCTTTCGCGAGCGCTTCTTCGCCCGAGATCTGAAGCGATTGATCGTCAGTGATGACGAGCGCCGCGATTTTCTTGCCGGCGAAGTTCAGCTTCGACACTTCGGGCGATTTCCACACCGACTCGAACTTTGGCGCGGCGGCCACGGAAGCGGCCGCGGCGAGGACGAGGAGGGTGGCGATTTGGCGTGATACCGTCATCGAACCAGCATACATCCAGTCCGTGCCGCCACCAGCCTTCCGCCGCCGCACTGGTTCGGCGTGCCCTGCCAGCCGCGGCGGAAGTCCTTGTATCCGCGCCGGAAACGCGCCCCAACGACGTATGACCTCCGACAGTTCGGAGCGCCTCCATCGTGCTAGAGCAAGTCACCGAGCGTGCGGTCAGGTTCGGGTGCGAAACACGCTGGCACAGGGTGTGCTCCATTGGAAACGCACTCGTCTCATGCCTGAAGCCGCTCCCACGACGACCGACGGAATGCGCCAGGCGCTCGACCGGCTGGCCGGCCATTTTGCGTCCGCCCTCGGCAGCCTCGACCCTGTCCATATTGACAGGGCGATTAGCGACGTCCTCGAACAGATAGCGCATGCGTTGAATGTCGATCACGCCAGCCTCCTCGGCAATACCGGAGAGGCCGGTCCGGCCGTTCCCGTCCAGTCCTGGTCGCGGTCCGACGTCGAGACCTCTGGCACGAGTGCGGCCGGCGTCCCCGTCACCCTCGCTCGAGGACACACGTGCGCGCTGGTCGTCGACGCGCGAAGCGCCCTTGCCGAGTGGCCCAGAGACGTGCTGGATCGGCTTCGGCTCCTCACCGATCTGATGGCGCTGGCGCGTGAACGTGGTGACTACGCGCGGGAGCTGGCGCGCACGAAGAGCGAGCTCGCGCGGCGCCTGGCAGCGCCGGCCCTCGTCGATCTTGACGAAGGCGCCGACTTCGAAGACATCATCGGCAACAGCCCGCTGCTGCGCGTGGCGATCGCGCGTTGCCAGGAAGTGGCGCCGACCGACGCGTCGGTCGTGCTCCTCGGAGAGACGGGCACCGGCAAAGAGCTGTTCGCGCGCGCCGTGCACAATCGCAGCGCGCGCCGCGACCGGCCGTTCGTGCGGGTGAATTGCGCCGCGCTGCCGCCGACGCTCATCGAAAGCGAGCTGTTCGGTCACGAGCGAGGCGCCTTCACGGGCGCCGTGTCGATGCGCCAGGGCCGCTTCGAGCTGGCCGACCGGGGCACGATCTTCCTCGACGAGATCGGCGACCTTCCGGTCGACGTGCAGTCGAAGCTGCTGCGCGTGCTGCAGGAAGGGGAGTTCGAGCGCGTCGGCTCGTCCCAGTCACGCCGGGTCGACGTGCGGGTGGTCGCGGCGACGCACCACGATCTCGAAGCCGCGATGCGCGACGGCCGATTCCGCGTGGACCTCTACTACCGGCTCAACGTGTTTCCGATCGCGCTGCCGCCGCTGCGCGAGCGCACGGAGGACATTCCGCGCCTGGTGTGGTATTTCATCAATCGCCGTCAGCGAGCGCTGAACAGGAAGATCACCCGAATTCCACCGGCGGTGTTCCAGACGCTGGAGCGGCATGCGTGGCCAGGCAACGTGCGGGAGCTCGAAAACGTGGTCGAGCGCGCGATGATTCACTCGAGCGGCGACACGCTGATGCTCGACGAACCTCCCGGTCTGCCGCTGTCAACGCTGTCGGGGGATGGCGGCACGCTCGAGGCAGCCGAACGGCGCCATATCGAGCTCGCGCTGCGGCGATGCGGGTGGCGCATCAACGGCGCGGGCAACGCGGCCGAGAGGCTCGGGCTCCATCCGAACACGCTGCGATTCCGTATGAAGAAGCTTGGCATCCGACGGCCGCCCGCGTCGACGCGTCGTTCGAGACTTCAAGCGTCTGTGGCGTAGAGCCAGCGCGGTGCCCGCGGTTCGTGAGCCGTCTCACGAACCATGGTGATCAGCGCCCAGCTTCTTCGAGATAGCAGTTCAAATCGCCGGATCGCATCTTGCGTCAGGCCGCCGCCGTGGTGTGCCGGATCGAGATTAGTCAGGAAGATGGGCAGGTCGTGGTGCGGCTCGCCGGGCGTCTCGGGGAAGCCCAGGTGGGAGATCTGCTGGAAGCGTGTTCGCGAACGGCCAGTCCGCCGCGCCTCGAGCTCGACGATCTGATTTCGGCGGACGCGATGGGGGTCGACGCGTTGTTGCGGATCGAGCAGCGAGGCGGGCAGCTGGTCGGATTGCCTCAATACCTGCGCCTCAAGCTCAACGATCTCGAGCGCGACGGCAAGGCCGGTAACGGAAGGGCGCGAGAGCTGACAGGATGCATATGCGAATGAACGATGAGTGCCACGAAAACCGCTCTTGCCGTTGCGATAGCGGTCGCGTCGGCCGGTCTGGCCTGCAAGGAGCCCGCGCCGGTCGCGCCGCCGCCGGTCGAGGTCTATGTCGCCCCGGTGGTCGTCCAGGATGTGCCGACCTACCTCGACCTGGTGGGCCAGACGGAGGGCTTCCAGGACGTGGACATCAGGGCCCGCGTCGAAGGCTTTCTCGAGACGGTGAACTTCCGCGAAGGCTCGTTCGTGCACACGGGGCCAGCTGCTCTACGAGATCGACAGGAAGCCGCTCGAGGCCCTTCTCGCGCAGAGCAAGGCGGATCTGGCGACGTTCGCAGGCGAGGCTCGCCAAGGCCGAGAACGACGTGTCCCGGTACACGCCGCTCGTGGCCAAGCAGGCGGTGAGCAAGCAGGAGCTGGACAACGCGCTCTCCGAACGGGACGCCGCCCGGTCGCAGGTCGAAGCGGGGCGGGCCGCCGTCGAGAAGGCGACGCTCGACCTGAGCTACACGCGCATCACGTCGCCCATCGCCGGGCTGGCGGCACGACCAACGTGAAAGCCGGCAACCTCGTCGGGCGCGGCGAGAGCACGCTCCTGACGACGGTCTCGCAGATCGATCCCGTCCTCTTTCGCGTCGGCGTGACCGAGGCCGACTATCTGCGGGTCGCCCGGCGGGACACCGCGCGCATCGGCCAGGCGCCCCGCGCCGAGGGGATCGAGCTCACGCTGACCGACGGCTCGAAGCATCCCCAGACTCGGCAAGATCTGCCAACGTCGAACGGGCCGTCGATCCGCGACCGGCACACTCGGCGTGGAGATCGAATTTCCCAACCCCCAGCGGCTGCTTCGGCCAGGCCAGTTCGGCCGTGCGCGGATTCTGCTCGAAACGAAGCCGGAACAACTGCTCGTCCAGCAGCGGGCCGTTCAGGAGCTGCAGAACCTCTACAGCGTGGCGGTGGTCGACGGCAGCGGGAAGGTGGCCTTCCGGAACGTGAAGGTCGGTCCGCGCGTCGGATCGCTCTGGGTGATCGAGGAGGGTCTGAAACGCGGCGAGCAGGTGGTCGTCGAAGGCCTTCAGCGGATTCAGGACGGCATGACCGTCGTCGCCAAGCCGGCGCCGGCTGCGGCTGCACAGACAGGCGGCGAGCCCCAGCCCGCCGGCAAGGCGGAAGTAGATCATGGCTCGCTTCTTCGTCAACCGGCCCATCGTCGCGATGGTGATCTCGATCATCACCGTCCTGCTCGGCCTCGTCGCCATGCAGGGCCTGCCGATCGCGCAGTACCCCGAGATCGTGCCGCCGATGATCCAGGTCACCACGACCTTCATCGGCGCCAGCGCCACCGACGTCGAGGCGTCGGTGGCGACGCCGCTCGAGCAGCAGATCAACGGCGTCGAGAACATGATCTACATGAAGTCGACCAACGCCAACGACGGCACGTTGACGCTGAAGGTCTCGTTCGAGGTCGGGTCGAACCTCGACATGGACAACGTGCTCACGCAGAACCGCGTGTCGCAGGGCATGCCGCAGATGCCGCAGTCGGTGAAGAACTACGGCGTGTCGGTGAAGAAGGCGCTCGCGTTTCCGCTGCTCGTCATCTCCATCAAGTCGCCCAAAGGCACCTACGACAGCAGCTTCCTCTCGAACTACACCACGATCAACATCAACGACGCGATCGCCCGCATCCAGGGCGTCGGCCAGATCAATCTCTTCGGCGGCAGCGACTACGCGATGCGCGTCTGGCTGCGGCCCGACGTCATCGGCGCGGCTCGGCCTGACGGTCCCCGACATCGCCAACGCCATCGCGCAGCAGAACCAGTTGACGCCGGCCGGCCAGATCGGCGGGCCGCCGGCCGCGGCCGGCACCGAATACACCTACACCGTCCGCACGCAGGGACGCCTGCTGAACGAGGAGGAGTTCGGCAACATCATCGTGCGGACGACCGCCCGACGGCTCCGAGGTGCGGCTCAAGGACGTCGCGCGCCTCGAGCTGGGAACGATGCTCTACAACGCCGTCGGCCGCCACGACGGCACGCCCTCGGCCGTCATCGCCGTCTTCCAGATTCCCGGCACGAACGCGCTCGACGTCGCCAACCGAATCAAGTCGACGATGGCCGATCTGTCGAAGCGCTTCCCGCGCGACATGGAGTACCTGGTCTCGCTCGACACGACGCTGCCGGTCTCCGAAGGCATCAACGAGATCGTGCACACGCTGCTCGAAGCGGTCGTGCTCGTCATCGTCGTGGTGTTCGTCTTCCTGCAGAACTGGCGCGCGACGCTCATTCCCGCTGATGACCGTGCCGGTGTCGCTCGTCGGCGCGTTCATCTTCTTCCCGATGCTCGGATTTTCGATCAACGTGCTCTCGCTGCTCGGGCTCGTGCTCGCCATCGGCATCGTCGTGGACGATGCGATCGTCGTCGTCGAGGCGGTGATGCACCACATCGAGCACGGGATGGCGCCGAAAGAGGCCACCATCAAGGCGATGGAGGAAGTGTCGGGCCCGGTCGTCGCCATCGGCCTCATTCTGTCGGCCGTGTTCGTGCCCGTCGGCTTCATGGGCGGCATCACCGGCCGCCTGTATCAGCAGTTCGCCATCACGATCGCGATCTCCGTGCTGCTGTCGGTCGTGAACGCGCTGACGCTCAGCCCGGCGCTGGCGGCGCTGCTGCTGAAGCCCGCCGAGCGGCAAGCGCTCGCTGCTCACGCCGTTCTACAACGGCTTCAACAAAGTGTTCGGATGGACGACCGACCGCTACGTCAGCTTCGCCGGCATCCTGATCCGGAAGATGTTCCGCAGCCTGGCGTTCATCGGCGTGCTCGATCTACGTCGATCGTCGTGCTCGTCCAGCGAATTCCCGGGCGGCTTCGTGCCCGAAGAAGATCAGGGCTATCTGCTGGTCAACGCGCTGCTTGCCCGATGCCGCGTCGCTCGAACGGACCGATGCGGTCATGCGGAAGGCCGAGGCGATTCTTGCCAAGAACGAGGCCGTCGAAGGCTTCAACACCATCACCGGCTACTCGCTGCTGACGGGCGCGTATTCGTCGAACATGGGCTTCTTCTTCGTCCAGCTGAAGCCCTGGCACGACCGGCACACGCCCGAGGCGCATGCCAACGGCGTCGTCGCCGCGCTGAATCGCGCGTTCGCGCAGCAGATTCCCGAGGGCGGCGTCGTCGGCCTTCGGTCCGCCCGCGATTCCCGGGCTTGGAACGGGCGCGGGTTTCACGATGCAGCTGCAGGATCGCAGCGGCGGAACGCCGGAGTATCTCGCGCAGCAGACGGCGCGGTTCATGGAGGCGGCGCGCAAGCGGCCGGAGATCGGCCGCATCAACACGCTCTATCGGGCGAGCGTGCCGCAGATCTACGCCGACATCGATCGCAGCAAGGTGCTCAAGTCGGGCGTCCCGCTGAACGACGTGAACACGACGCTCGGCGCGCTGCTCGGCAGCTCGTACATCAACGACTTCAACCGATTCGGCCGCGTCTACAAGGTGTACGTCCAGGCCGAGCCGGAGTTCCGGCGCGATCCGAAGCAGCTCGGGCTGTTCTACGTCCGAACCAGAAGGGCGGCATGGTGCCGCTCGACACGCTGGTGACGACGCGAGCCGACGTCGGGACCGGAGTTCACCAACCGCTTCAATCTGTTCCGCACCGCCGAGCTGACGGGCGTGCCGGCCGCAGGGTTCTCGTCGACGCAGGCGCTCGACGCGCTCGAGCAGACCGCGCGCGAAGTGCTGCCGCCCGACATGAGCTTCGACTGGGCGGACATGTCGTTCCAGGAACGCCGGGCGCCCGGCGTGGCCGTCGTGTTCATGCTCGCGATCTTCCTCGTGTTCCTGATTCTGGCTGCGCAGTACGAGAGCTGGGGGTCTGCCGTTCAGCGTGCTGCTGGGCACGCCGTTCGCGGCGTTCGGCGCCTATCTGGGTCTGTGGATCGCGCGGCTAGTTCTCGCCAAGCTACGTGAACAACGTCTTCGCCCAGATCGGGCTCATCATGCTCATCGGTCTCGCCGCGAAGAACGCGATTCTGATCGTCGAGTTCGCGAAGATGGAGCACGACCAGGGCAAGCCGCTCGTCGAGGCCGCGCTTGAATGCGGCGAAGCTCCGGTTCCGTCCGATCCTGATGACCGCCTTCGCGTTCATCCTCGGCGTCGTGCCGCTGCTCACGGCGACGGGCGCCGGCGCCGAAGTCGCGCAAAGTGATGGGCATGACCGTCTTCTCCGGCATGCTCGTCGCGACGTTCCTGGGCGTGCTGCTGATTCCGATGCTGTACGTCGCGACGGAGAAGGTGATCGGCGGCGCGAAGCAACCCGCGACAACCCCGGCCGTGACACCACCTCCGGCGCTCGCCCCCGGTCACGGGCATGGGGGACACTGACATGCGACGTCGCGCTCTTTCGCTGGTCCTGGCGCTGGCGTTCGCGCCGTTTCTGGGCGGCTGTCTGGTCGGGCCGAACTACGAGCGGCCGCAGATGCCGAGCCCGCCGCAGTACCGGTTTCTGGCCGGCGCGCCGCAGGCCGAGTCGCTGGCCGATGCGCCCTGGTTCCAGGTCTTCGACGATCCGGCGCTGCAGGCGCTCGATCAAAGAGGCCATCGCCAACAACCTCGATTTGCGCATGGCGATCGCGCGCGTCGAGGAGATGCGCGCGCGCGCGGGCATCGCGAAATCGTACCTGTATCCGCAGGTCGACGGCGTCGTGTCGGTACAGCGCCCGTCAGACGTCGAACGTTCGCGGCGACGCGACCTCGGGAGAGGACGAGGACACCACCGCTCAGAGCGGCGTGTACGGCTTCAGCCTCTCGTGGGAGCTCGATCTGTTCGGCCGCATCCGGCGCGGTCACGAGTCGGCGCTGGCCGTGGTGCTGGCGACCGACCAGGCCCGCCGCGGCGTGCTCGTGACGCTGGTCGGCGACGTGGCGACGCACTACTTCCTGCTGCGCGAGCTCGACCTGCAGCTCATGATCGCGCGGCGCACGCTGGGGCTGAACGACGAAACGGTGGCGTATTTTCAGAATCGGCTCGACGGCGGTGTCGCGAACCGTCTCGAAGTCGACCGCATTCGCGCCAACCGCTCGCAGACGGCGGCGGCGATTCCAGACATCGAGCAGCAAATCGCCGTGGTCGAGAACTCGCTGTCGCTCCTGCTGGGACGTCCTCCCAGCGCGATCCCCCGCCAGGCGTTGACCGAGGCCGAGCTGCTGCCACCGCCGATTCCGCCCGGCCTGCCGGTGTCGCTGCTCGAACGGCGGCCTGATATCGCGCAGGCCGAGCAGATGCTGATTTCCGCCAACGCCGACATCGGCGTGGCCAAGGCGATGTTCTTTCCGACGATCAGCCTGACCGGCTTTCTCGGCGGCGTCAGCGGCGATCTCTCGAATTTCCTCGGTGGCGATGGGGCGGCCTGGTCGCTCGGGGCCGGGCTGCTGCAGCCGCATCTTTCAGGGCAATCGTCTCCGGCGGAACGCCGAAGCCGCCCAGGCCCGCTTCGACATTGCGGTCGCGGCCTACCAGAAGGCGGCGCTCAACGGCTACCGCGAAGTGTCGAGTTCCTTGATCACGATCCAGAAGCTGGCGGAACGGCGCGTGGAGGAACAGATCGGCGTCACCGCGCTCCTGGACGCTTCCGAGCTTGCCCGCTCGCGCTACGATTCCGGGCTCGCCAGCTACATCGAGATTCTCACGGCCGACCAGGAGCTGTTCCAGCAGCAGCTGATCCTCGCGCAGACGCGCGGCGCGGAATTGCGCGCGCGCGCGGAGCTGTATCGCACGCTCGGCGGCGGCTGGCAGCCGTAGGGATCAGGACATATGGCCAATCTCAAGCGGCGAAAGTACGAGAAGGAACTGCTCAAGTTACAGGGCAAGCTCTGCATCCTGCAGGAATGGGTCAAGGCCAAGGGCCTGCGCGTGATCGTCATCTTCGAGGGGCGCGACGCTGCGGGAAAGGGCGGGCTCATCAAGGCGATCAGCGAGCGGGTCAGCCCTCGTGTGTTTCGCGTCGTCGCCCTCCCGGCCCCGTCCGATCGGGAAAAGAGCCAGATGTACCTGCAGCGGTACTTCCAGCATTTTCCCGCGGCGGGCGAAATCGTGATCTTCGACCGGAGCTGGTACAACCGCGCGGGCGTCGAGCACGTCATGGGGTTCTGCACGAAGGATCAGTACGAACGCTTTCTCGATCTCTGTCCGATGTTCGAGCGCCAGATCGTCGAAGGCGGGGTGCATGCTGATCAAGGTCTGGCTCGAGGTCGGGAACAAGGAGCAGCAGCGGCGGTTCGAGGCGCGCATCGACGATCCGATGCGGCAATGGAAGCTGAGCCCGATGGACCTGCCGTCGAGGGCGAAATGGTACGAGTACTCGCGCGCGCGCGATGCCATGCTCAAGGCCACCGACACGCGCATCGCGCCCTGGTACATCGTCAGATCTGACGACAAGAAACGGGCTCGCCTCAATACGATCGCCCACATCCTGAAACAGATTCCGCACAAGAAGATCAAGCGCCCGAAGGTCAGGCTGCCGGACCGCTCGAAAAAGCATGCCTACAACGACGAGGCCTCGATTGCCCGACGGAAGTTCGTGCCGGAAATCTACTGATTTCGCGCGAATCGCCGCGCTCTGCCTTCTGGTCGTCTGCGGGACTGCGCTCGCCGCGCAGTCCCAGACGCCGCCCGAGACCGCTGCCCTGCAGCGGCTGCTCGATGTCGGCCTCAGCGCCGAGCCATCTGGAGAAACGGCGACCGTCGTGTTCTTCAACCGCCCCATCGTCGTCCTGAGGGCGCGCGTGCTGGGGCGGGGGCCCGCCGAGCGCGCGTTGAGCTCGAGCCGCTTGATGGACGATCTCATCTCGGGCGGAGAAGCCCATCAGGTCGAAACGCGGGTGCTGGAGGGCGCCGCCCTCGTCATGGCTGGCGGGCGCACCGTGCTGGCGCTGACCCCGCCAGACGTCGACGAGCTGTCGGGAGAAACCCTCGACCAGGCTGCCGCAGGGGCGGCACGGCGTCTCCAGCAGGCGCTCGATGAGGCGTACGAAGCGCGGACGCCCGCGAGGCTGATGCGCTCGGCAGCCGTGGCGCTCGCGGTGCTGCTGACAGGCGGGCTGCTGGCGTTCGTCGTCGCCCGCTCTCACCGGGCCGTCTCGGCCCGGCTGGTTGACCTGGCCGAGACGACGGTGACCAAGTCCGGCATTGCCGACGTGAACCTGCTGCGGGCGTCCCGGCTGATCGAGATCCAGCGCCGCCTGACATCCTACGCCGCCGTCGTCCTCTACCTGGTGATCGCCTACAGCGTCATCGCGATCATCCTGCGCCGGTTCCCGTTCACGAGACCCTGGGGCGAGTCGATGCGCGGGTTTCTGTTCGAGACAGGTATGAATGTCGGTCTGGGAATCGCCCATTCGATACCCGGCCTCGTCACGATCGCGATCATCGTGTTCCTGACGCGTTTCATCGTCCGCCTCATCGGGCTCTGGTTCCATGTCGATCGAGCAGGGCAGCATCGCGGCGCCGCGATGGCTTCATCCCGAAACCGCGCAGCCCACGCGCCGGCTGTTGACGGCTGCGGCCTGGTTGTTCGCGATTGTCCTGATCTTTCCCTACGTGCCGGGGAGCCAGACCGATGCGTTCAAGGGCGTCAGCGTGCTGGTGGGCCTCATCGTCACGCTCGGTTCGAGCGGGCTGATGAACCAGGTCATGAGCAATTTCATGATCACGTATTCTCGCGCGCTGCGGGTCGGCGATTTCGTGCGGATCGGAGAGGTCGAAGGAACGGTGATGCAGCTTGGGATGCTCTCGACGAAGATCCATACGGTATTTGGCGAAGAGGTGACCATTCCCAATGCGGTCGTGATTGCGCAGACGACCACGGACTTTTCGCGGATGGTGGGCGAGGGCGTGCTGACGCGGACCTCGGTGACGATCGGATACGACACACCCTGGCGCCAGGTGCATTCGCTGCTGCTGACGGCCGCCACGCGAACGCCGGGCATACGGAAGGAAGTGAAGCCGTTCGTCTTTCAGGCCTCACTTCAGGACTTCTACGTTCAGTACACGCTGGCCTTCGGGCTGGAGCGCCAGGACCAGCGCGTCAACATGCTCGCCGCGCTCCACGCCAACATCCAGGATCTCTTCAACGAGTACGGCGTCCAGATCATGTCGCCCCACTACCTGGGCGACCCCGCTGCGCCGAAGGTCGTGCCGGCGGACAAGTGGTTTGCCGCGCCGGCACACGCGAAAGAGGTCAGGTACTCGTTAAACAGCCGCTGCAGGTCGGCCATCGGACGCGTTTTCAGCAGCGCGAGCCGGAGCAGCACGCGCGTCTTCTGCGGGTTCAAGTCGAGCGATGCCACCAGGCCGAGCTTGTCGTCCTCGACCTCCACGTTCCGGCCGACCCGTCCCGTCGCCACCCGCGATGCAACGCACGCAGATGACGCCATTCTTCGCGTGTCTGGCGAGCGTGTCGAGGGCCGGCTTGGTCATGTTGCCGTTGCCGACGCCGGCGATCACGATGCCCTTGGCCCCCGCGGCGACGGCGGCGTCGATGAGCGCACCGTCCATGTTCTCGTAGGCCATGATGATGTCCACGCGCGGCAGCGCGGTGGTCGCCGTCACCGAGAACTCCGATTCGAATGTGTGCTTGCCGACAGGCCCGCGGTTCCAATCGACTTCGCCATACGCCACGGTTCCGATCAGGCCCTGTCACGGGCGAGAGGAACGTCTGAACGGCGGTGGTGCTGGCTTTGGTGAGCGAAGACGCACCGTGGATCCAGTCGTTGACGACGACGAGCACACCGCGGCCCGCAGCCTCCTTGTTGGCGGCCACGGCTACTGCGTTGAAGAAGTTGAGCGGGCCGTCTGCCGACAACGCCGTGGAGGGGCGCATCGCGGCCGTCAGGACGACCGGCACCTTCGATTTGACGACGAGATTGAGAAAGTACGCGGTCTCCTCAATCGTGTCGGTGCCGTGGGTAATCGACGACGCCATCCACGCCACCTTTGCTGGTCAGCTCGTTGATGCGGGTGGCCAGCTTCAGCCACACCTCATCGTTCATGTCCTGCGAGCCGATGTTCGAGATCTGCTCACCTCTGAGCACGGCGAGCTTTTTCGCCTGCGGCACGGCGGCGAGCAGTTGGTCGACGCCGACCTGACCGGAGGTATACCCTGCCTGGACATCGCTCGCGGCGGCGCCGGCGATGGTGCCTCCCGTCGCGAGCACGACGATGGTGGGGAGTTTGGCCTGAGCGGCGGCCGGAATCTGGATGGTGAGCGCCGCGCACACGGCAATCACGAGCGACAGTGAAGCGACAGGACTCTTGCGCATACATGACCTCTCTAATGTGTGCCGGCCACCAGCATCAACCATGGTGTGCCGACAAGGAGATAAAGCACGACGTTGAACGCCGTCACCATTCCACCAAGCCGATACAAATCACGCTGAGACAGAAACCCGCTGCCTGTAAACAACAAGTTCGCGCTCGACCCCTGCGGCGTGATCGCCGAGAAGTAGTTCGTCGCGAAGAGAAGCTGGAACGCGAGCGGAGCGGCGGGCACGCCCAGCTTGACGCCGACGTCCATGAACACGCCGAAGAGCGCCATGAGGTGGGCCGTCTGGCTCGACGAACACGTAGTGCAGCAGGACGTACGCGCCGAGCAGCGCGATTCCGGCGGTGACGGGCTGCCATCCGACCATCGCATCGGCGAGGCGTGCGCCGAGAAATCCCATGAAGCCGAGCGCGTTGAGCTCGGAGCTCAGGGTGTAGAGCACCGCGAACCAGATGAACGTGGCGAGCACATCGCCCTGTTTGGCGATGTCGTCGAGAGTGAGGGCGCCTGAAACAAGCAGGACGCCCAGACCGAGAAACGCGACGGCAGTTGAATCGATCCCGAAGGTCGCGGCCGACGCCCAGAGGGCCACCATGCCCACGAACGAGCCCATCACCACCTTCTCGTCACGGCTCAGCGGGCCCATCTTTGCGAGTGCGCTTCCGCGCCTCGGCCGGCGCCTGGGGCGTCGATCGCAGTTCTGGCTTGATGAGCCAGAAGAGCAGCGGCGGCATCAGCGCGATGGCGGCCAGTGTGGGAACCGCCGCCGCGACGAGCCACGACGCGAAGCCGATCTGGACGCCGAAGCTGCGCGCGATTTCCGTTCCAATCGGGTTGGCGGCCATGGCCGTCAGCCAGAGGGCCGACGAGAGGCTCAGGCTGACGATGCCGGAGAACATCAGGAAGCTGCCGAGCCGCGGATAGCGGTTCTCTTCGGGATTCGAGCCGGCGGCCGCGGCCAGCGAATAGGCGAGCGGATAAATGACGCCCGAGCGTGCGGTGTTGCTCGGAAACGCGGGCGCGATCAGCCCGTCGACCAGGAAGATGCTGTACGACAATCCGAGCGTCGAACGTCCGAAGCGCGTCACCACCAGATGGCCGATGCGCGCGCCAAGCCCGCATTTCACGACCGCGCGTGCGACGAGAAACGCGATGACGATGAGGAGGATTGTGCCGTTGGCGAATCCCGCATAGGCCTTCGCCGGAGGGAGCAGTCCGGACAGCACGGACGCCGCCACCGCCAGCACCGACGCCGTCAGAATCGGAAAGACGCTGACGACAACCGAAAAGATCGCGGCCGCGAAAATGGCGAAGAGACGCCACGCGTCGACGCCCAGGCCTTCGGGTGGCGGCACGAACCACATGACGAGCGGAAATCCGATCGCGACGAGCCGCATGAGCAGCGTACGGCGCGCCGGCGTCATGGCTGCCGGCCGGCTGTCCGGAACGAGAACGAGCCCTTGAGATCCGCGGCACGGCCCTGCACCACGTCGTCCTCGCCCTGAGCGACGTACTGCCATGTCATCGAGTACTCGCCGGCGATGCCCGTGTACGGACCCGTTCCGCCGGTGATGGTGCCGGAGATCTGCCGACCGGTCTGCAACGTCGTGCCCCGCAACACGCTGAAAACACGGTTCCCCTGCGCGTCGGTCCACACCGCCGAACCTGCGCTGACGCTTCGACCATCGTCGAAGCCGATGGCCTCTCCCCGGAAGCCACGGCTCAGGCCGGCGCCGCTGGTCAGCACGACGGCACCAGACAACTCGACGACTGCGGCCGGCTGCGTGCCCTCGGTTGGCAGCGTCCTCCGCCGGCCGACCGCCGACCAGCTTCCTTCGAAGCGTGCCCTGGCCGGCCGGCGACGGGGTTTGTGCATGCACGTTGGCGAGCACGCCTGTCACGGCGACGGCAGCCGCGAGTCTCACCGCGCGCCAGAGATGCGGGCGGTCCATCACGCCGGACGTCCCTGGCCGGTCATGTTCATCGGATCGAGCACCTCCGCGATCTGCTTCTCCGTGAGAATTTTCTTTTCACGAATCAGCTCCAGAATGCCCCGGCCCGTCTTCGTGGCCTCGGCGGCCAGTTCGGTGGCGCGGTCGTAGCCAATCACCGGGTTCAACGCGGTCACCGTGCCGATGCTGTAGTCAACGTAGTGGCGGCAGACGTCGGGGTTGGCGGTGATGCCTTCGATGCAATGCACGCGCAGCGTGTTCGCGGCGTTGATGAACATCGTCTGCGCTTCGAAGACGCACGCGGCGATGACGGGCTCGAACACGTTGAGCTGCAGCTGTCCGCCTTCGGCCGCCATGGATACCGTGAGGTCGCTGCCGATGACGCGGAAGCAGACCATGTTGACGACTTCGGGAATCACCGGGTTCACTTTTCCGGGCATGATCGACGAGCCCGGCTGCTTGGGCGGCAGGTTGATCTCGCGCAGCCCGCAGCGCGGCCCCGACGACAGCAGGCGCAGATCGTTGCAGACCTTCGAGAGCTTGATGGCGAGGCTCTTCATGCACGACGAATACAGCACGAAGGCCTGCGTGTCCTGAGTCGCCTCGATGAGATCGGGCGCCAGATAGATGGGCATCCCGGTCACGGTCGCCAGATGCGCGGCGCACTTCTGTGAGTAGCCGGCCGGCGCGTTCAAACCGGTTCCGATGGCCGTCGCGCCCATGTTCACTTCGCACAGCACGCGCTGGATGGCTTCCAGCGCCCGGATTTCGCCGGCCAGCGTTTCGCCGAACGCGTTGAACTCCTGTCCGAGCGTCATCGGAACCGCATCCTGAAGCTGCGTGCGCCCCATCTTCAGGATCGTGCCGAACTCGCGGCCTTTTGCCTTGAAGGCGGCGATGAGCTCGTTGATCGCGGCGATCAGCCGCACATTCCCGAGCGCCATGCCGACGTGCAGCGACGTGGGATAGGCATCGTTGGTCGACTGCGAGGCGTTGACGTGATCGTGCGGGTCGCAGAACTTGTACTCGCCCTTCTTGTGGCCCATCAGCTCGAGCGCCCGGTTCGCGATCACCTCGTTGGCGTTCATGTTGGTCGAGGTGCCGGCGCCGCCCTGATACACGTCGAGCTGGAACTGATCGTGGAGCGCGCCGCCGATAATCTCCATGCAGGCGCGCTCGATGCCCGAGAGCACCGTCGCGTCGAACTGGCCGCACTCGAAGTTCGCGCGCGCCGCGGCGAGCTTCACCATGGCGAACGCTTTGATCAGATCCGGATAGCAGCCGCAGTTGCACGCCGGAGATGTGGAAATTTTCGAGGCCGCGGGCGGTCTGGACGCCGTAGTAGGCGTCGGCGGGCACCTCTTTCGGTCCCAGCAGATCACGTTCGGTGCGAGAAGCTTGAACAGGCATATGAAACTCCAATCAATAGCGAGCGTGTGGTTGGGTTGGCAGATTTCCAGGCGAATGCCGAACAGAACGGGGCGCGGGGACTGTTATCCGCGTCAGGAGAGCGAGGACTACGACTAGCGGAAGGCCGGCGGCAGTGAGGTCGCACACGAGTGTCACGGCCTGACGGTCACTGCCGCGCTCAGATTGAACTGAAGCCGCGTTTCCGCCGGCAACTGCAGATGTTCGGTCCCCTGGCTCGCGACGACGGCGCCGGCCGCGCCGCCGACCGCGCGCCGATAGCCGCACCCTCGCCTCCGCCGGCGATGCCGCCGATGACCGCGCCGAGTCCCGGCGCCGCCGGCGACTTTTCGAGTGGTCTTCTTGCCCTCACCGCCGCCCTTGGATTCCACCTGCGTCGTGACGATTTCGTACTTGTTGCCGCCGAAGGCGATGGAGTTCGCTTTCAGCGTGATCTTGTCCGCGCCCTTCATCTTGCCGGCCTGTTCGACCTTCGCGGCCTGCAGCAGCACGATCGATCCGCGCGGAATGACGACGACCCCTTTCAGCATGACCGGGTCGTCGAGGAGCGATTTGAACGTCGCGCCGGTCTTGGTGGCATCGACGTCAATCGCCTCGACGAGCCGGACGTTGAGGAGGGTACCCGCCGGTACCGTCACAGGGGCAGGAGCGCGTGCTGGATCGGGTGCCGGTGGAGGTGGGGTCTTGCGGGCAGAGAACTCGACGCCGGTGATGTCCTCGATGGGAAACTCCGCCATGGATCCGTTCGCCAGCAGCAGGCGCACGCGCTTGGCGTCGGCGCTGACGAAGCTGCCCTCGATGACGCGGCCGTCCTTGCGCAGTTTGACGCGATCGGCCGACAGCACGGCGCTGCCAGCCGTCAGCGCGACGGCAAGCGTCCAGGAGATGAGAGCACGTGTGGACATACGGTTCACCTTGTGTTGGGTTCGCTCGTTACTTGATCACTGGCAACGACGCCGCGATCTGGAGATCGAGCAGCAGGAGAATCTGGTTCTCGACCTGGAGGAACCGGACCACCGTGACGGTCGGGAGCACCGACTTGAGACGCGTGAAGTACTTCTCCTTCAGCGCGTGGCGCCGGCCTTCGAGCTCGAGCGAGCGGACCGCCAGCTTGTCGGCGATCGCGTCGGTCATCTTGTCGTAGGCGCCGGCGTAATCCACGATCAACGCGATGCGGTCGTCGTTGATCTTCGACAGCTCGAGCTCGTACTCGCGGTAAATCGGCCAGAACTTCGCGTCTTCGTCTTCGCTGAACTGCATCATCTCGGTGATGATCGCGACCTTCTGCGTGCGAAGGTCCGAGCGGAGCAGCTCGACATAGGCGGTGAGGTTGGCCTCGCGCGACTCGGCCTGGGTGGCGGGCATCTGGCTCTGCGCAAAAACGGGCACCGACATGCCGAGCGCGGCCGTCAGGACAAGGGCAACACGCATGTCACATCCTCACTCGTTGGACTTCTTCCACGAAATCGAGCCCGCGGGTACCGCCCGGCAGCGCGAACTCGACGCGCGGCGGCTTCACCGCGTATTCCATCAGCGCGGCCAGCCCGGTAAAGGCGCTGGACCGCACCCGACGGCGGAGGTCTTCTTCGGTCTGCCATTCCTCGACGTAGCGCACCACACCCTGATCGCGGATGCGCGTCGAGACCGAACACCCGACGCATCCATGCAGCGCTCGCGTATCATCCATCATCGAATGGAGAGCCATCGTGATCCGATGGGCCTGGCCAATCGGTGTGAGCCAGCAAACGATCATGCGGACCGGCATCTGCTCCAACACGGAACCTCGGCTGCATACGGCATCGGCGTCGATAGACATGGAACACGGAATGCTCGATGCGCCAGGGTATTCAGCAGGTTGTGTGCCATCGACGGGGGGTTGGAGCGATCGTGCTCGGAGCGAATGTCTCGGCCTGTTAAGCCTCATTGGGGGGACCTGCGGCCCCGATCCTGGGTCCTGGGGTCTCCAATTGGTTGGAGGCACCCCGAAATGTCGGGTTCGGCCCGCTAACTTTATTGACCGTGGCGGTCCTGGTCTGGCTCTGCCCGGCCGCCTGGGCCCAGAAGGTTGACGTGGTCACACTCAGGAACGGCGACCGGATTACGTGCGAGATCAGCAACCTGAGCCGCAGCATGCTGAGCGCAAGCACCGATCCGCTGGGAAAGGTGTGCGATTCATTGGGGCCAGATTGTCGGCATCCAGAGCCCGCGGGTGTTCACGCTCCAGATGGCGACGGGCGAGCGCTACTACGGGACGCTGCTGGCGTCGCAACCGAACCAGATTGTCGTCGGGTTCGCCGGGGGATCCGTCGCGCTGTCTCTGGCCGAGGTCGTGGAGCTCGTGCCGATCGGGCAGAGCTTCTGGAGGCGCATCGACGGCTCGCTCGATCTGGGCTTCAGCTTCACGCAGGCCAATCTCGAGACACACGGCACGTTGAACGGGTCGGCGACCTACCGCACCCAGACCCGCCAGATTGCGGCGAAGGCGTCGTCGCAGGTGACCACACGAGAAGATGCCGATCGTGAGTACCGTGCCGACCTCGGCTTGAGCTACAGCCGCTATCTGTCGAACCGGTTTTACGGCATCGGGTGGGCCGGCGGGCAGCAGAACGACGAGCTGACTCTAGAACTGCGGACACTCGCCGGCGGAGGGATCGGCCGCGAGCTCGTACACACCGATCGCCGGATCTGGTCCATCTTTGGCGGCGCCGCCTACACGCGCGAGCACTATTCGGACCAACCCCTCGAGCAGTCGACCGAAGCCGCGATTGGCGGACAGCTGGACTTCTACGCGCCCGCGAACGACGACTACAACATCACCAACCAGCTCTTGACCTACATCAATGTCGGCGGACGCAAGCGTCTCCGCGCCGAGCTGCAGAGCGCCTGGCGTCAGGAGTTCCTGGCGGATTTTTATTGGAGCCTGAATTTCTTCGAGAGCTTCGATTCCGACCCGCCGCCAGAGGAAAAGCGGAACGACTTCGGCGTCAGCTTTTCAATCGGCTGGAAGTTCTGATGATCGCGCGTACTCTCTTCTCATCAGGACGCCCTCCGGCGGGAGATCCCCAGCCTCGCCATGCGGCTTTCGAGCGTCGTGGGCTTCAGCCCCAGACGCTCGGCCGCGCCGCCCGCGCCGCGAACGCGCCAGTTCGTGGTTTCGAGCACCTTGCGGATGTGCTCGATTTCCAGCGCTTCGAGCGTCATGGCGGCCTGCGGGACGCGCGCGGTCTGTCGCGGCACCGGGATGACGAGCTGACGGGTGGTCGAGAGAATCACGGCGCGCTCGACGACGTTGCGAAGCTCGCGGACGTTGCCTGGCCAGGAATAGCCTTCCAGCTCTTTCAGGTTCGACTTCGGTATCGAATCGATCGGGCGGCCGAACGCGCGCGAGAACTCGTCGACGAAGGCCCACACCAGGCCGGGAATGTCTTCGATGCGCTCGCGAAGCGGCGGCACGACGATCGGGAAGACGTTGAGCCGGTAGAACAGGTCTTCGCGGAAGGCGCCGTCCTGGACGGCGGCTTCGAGGTCGCGATGCGTCGCGGCGATGATGCGCACATCGACCTTGATCGGCTGCGTGCTTCCCAGCCGCTCGATCGTGCGCTCCTGGAGGACGCGCAGCAGCTTGACCTGCATTTCCATCGGCAGCTCGCCGATCTCGTCGAGAAACAGCGTCGAGCCGTTGGCCGCCTCGAAGCGGCCAATCTGGCGCGACAGCGCGCCGGTATAGGCGCCGCGCTCGCGTCCGAACAGCTCGCTTTCGATGAGCGCCGTCGGAATGGCCGAGCAGCTGACGGTCACCATCGACCGCTGATGGCGCGGGCTCAGATCGTGAATCGCCTGCGCAAACACCTCTTTGCCGGTGCCCGTCTCGCCGCGCAGCAGCACCGTGGCCGGCGTCGACGACACCTGTTCGACCTGCGCGAGCGCCCGCTTGACCTGGGAGCTCTCGCCCACGATCATCCGGTGCGATTTCGACGCGCGCGACTCGCGGCGCAGGTCCGAGGGCTCTTCGGCGAGGCGATCGCGCAGCCGGTGGATTTCGCTGACCGCCACCGAGAGCGACACCTCGCTCGTGCGCCGCGCGAGCGCCTGGCTGATGATGCCGGCGACCAGGCGCAGCCGCTCCATGATCGCGGGTCCCCATTCCTGCTCGACGGTCGTCGAGTCGAACGCGAGCGCCTGAAGCACATCCGGCTCGCCGACCGTGGCGAGCGGGACGAGGGCGGCCGACCGTGCACCGCGTGCTTCGAATGTTTCCCGATCGATCGGATCGGGGATGTCGTCGAGGCGCGAGAAGCACGCGCACATGCCCGCCTCGAGCTGCGCGACCACGTGCGGAATCGATGCGAGAGACAGGCCTTGCGGCGGAGTCGGGTCGTCGTGCGTGGTCCAGTAATGGGTGGCAACGGCGACCGGCTCGCCGGCGTTCTTGCGCCACAACACGGCGCGATCCAGCTGCAACGTCTCGCCTATCTGGCGCAGGCTCTTCTTGATCAGGTCGTCGAGCGCGGTGCCTTCCGCGCCGGCGAACCGGAGCGCGATATCGGCCACGAGGCGCTGAAATCCGAGGTGCGCGTCGGTGGCAGCCGTGAGGCGCGCCTTCATGTCCACGAGATCGGTGAGATCGGCAATCGACACGACACCGTACTGGGCGTCGCCAGACGTCGTCACACTGCGGCCCACCTCCAGCGGTACCGGCACGCCGTCCTTGCGAACCCCGGTGATGTTCTGAGCCGCGGCATCGCCGAGGCCTGGAATCAACAGGTCGAGCGTGCGGCCCACGAGCTCGCCTGCCGCGTACCCGAAGATGGCGTGGGCGCTCTGATTCGCGACCGCGATCGCGCCCGACTGGTTGAGTACGAGCACGCCCTGAGGCGCCTGTTCTACGGCCAGTCGGAGGAGGTTGACCACGTCGGCAGGAGTCGGATTCCGACGACGTCGTGCTATTCATGGCGGTGACCCACGTCAAGAGAAACGGGTTGGTCCCTGTCCGCTAAGCGTGGCGAGCGCAACGATTTAGGGCCTGAATCTGCAGTTGGTTGTTTGCGGTTGTTTAAAAACAGTACAACGTCCGCCCGTACACTACATCAATCCAGTGAATTCGTACCAAAAGCGACAACTTTGTCTAATTCCGACTTTCCGAACGCCTCTTACGCTTCGATGATCTTGTGCCGAATCGCGTAGCGGACCAGCCCGCTCACCGAGTGCAGCTCGAGCTTCGAGATGATGCGGGCGCGATGCGTTTCCGCTGTTTTCGTCGTGATGCCGAGCCGCGCCGCGACCTGCTTGTTGGTATGACCCTCGGCGAGCAGGTGCAGGACCTCCCGTTCGCGGGCGGTGAGCGTCCCGGCCGCGCGCTTCTTGCCGCGCGTCTTTCCCGCCTGCATCGCCGCGGCGACCTGGCTCGAGAAGAACGTCTTTCGCGCGAGAACGGTTCGCACGGCCTCGATCAGCTTGCCCGCCGAATCGGCCGTCGAGACGAACCCGCTGGCGCCGGCGTTGATCGCCTCACGTTCGAAATCGGGTGCGTCGTGCATGCTCACGAACACGATCGGCGATGGGACGGAACGCCGAATCTGACGCGCGGCCTGGAGACCATTCATGCCGGGCATGCTGATGTCGAGCAGAATCACATCCGGCTTCAACTCGATGGCCATGGCGACCACGTCGTTGCCGGTCGTCGCCTGGCCGCACACGACCCAGCCAGGCTCTCGTTCGAGAAGCACCCGCATACCGTTGCGGAGAATCTCGTGGTCGTCTGCAATCAGAATCCGGACACGCGTCATATCTGGGGGAGGAACGTCGCCTGCCCACGACCTGTCGTGGCTGCGCCGGTGACTTCGGCGTTGTACGGTCCGTTTTGAGGCCAATCACAACGAAAACGGAGCAGGCGCATCGGTACTCATCCTCACCTGAATCCATATTCGTGCCAGATCTCTCTCGCCTGGTCTCGGCCGATGCCGCGAGGCCGCCACGGCACCCCCGTCGTCAGACGGGCGAATTTTCGGCCGGAGATCGCGCCAGCCTGCACGGAATGCACGATTTGCGCGACGGGCAGAGATCCAGGATTTCGCTCGATCGCGAGATGCTGGCAACATCTGACCCACCCCATCGGAGAGACTCCGAGATATCGGACGCCGGACGAGAAATCTGCGTCACCACCCGCCGTGACGCAGGCGGGAAGTCGTCCAAACGGGCCTGAATACGGCCGAAAATGCGGTGTTCCGGGGCTGGCACTGACGATGCTCTGCAGTCGCACCGTTGGCTGCGGCGTTCGCGGCCATTTCGTCAACATCGATCGTTAGGAGTGTCCTTTATGCGGAAACTATTCTTGGCGGCTGTGGTCGTCTTCATCGCCGCGGGTCCGGCATCAGCCCAGGACAGCAAGGTGGGCTTCAACTTTGGCGGAGGCGTGTCCTTCCCCGTGTCCGGGTTCAAGGACTCCTTCGACACCGGCTGGAACGGCACCATTGGCGTGACCGTCAACCTCAACCCGGTGTTGGGCTTCCAGACCGATAACCTGTACAACCGCTTCGGCGGGCCGGAAAAGACGATCATCGTTTTCCCGACGCCCGGAGGCGGGACGGAACGAACCAGCTGATCGAGAGCAACCATCAGGTCCACAATCTCGGGTTCAACCTCGTGGTCACTCCGAAGGGGGTCGACAGCGATTCGCCCGTGGGCGCGTACTTCCTCGGCGGCGGAGGCTGGTACCATCGGGTCATTCAGCTCACGTCGCCCAGCGTCGGTTATGCGTCCGTGTGCGATCCGTACTGGCTGGTGTGCTACCCGACGCTGGTCGAGGTCGACCGGATCATCGGCGATCGCTCGACGGATAACTTCGGCATCAACCTCGGCGCCGGCATCACGTTCGGCACCGAGGCGAAGTTCTACGTGGAAACCCGCTACACCTACGTATGGGGACCGACGATCAATGGCGCGACGTCGCCGCTCCCCGGCGGCGGGACGATTGATTGCTCCGGCGGCTGCTCGACCAACGCCGGTTACTGGCCGATCACGTTCGGAGTTCGCTGGTGATCCGCGCGCTTGCGACGGTGTCTTCTCGCCGTTTGTCTTTCGCTGACGCTCGGCTGCAAGTCGAGCGAGCGTCAGCGCACGATGGGAATGGGAGCGGTTGACCAGGGGGCAAGCTCGCTGGAGTCTGTTCGCCGTCAACTGCTGGGCACGTGGGAGCTGGTGGCGCTTGAACTGGCGCCGAAACCCGGCGCCACCCGCGTGCCCGTGGCGGCCACGGGCGTGCTCACCTACGACGAGTACGCCAATCTCACGATCGACGCGAAAACGACGGACCCGGCGGCGCCTGTCGCCGCCCGCGAAGTGAACCTGCTGTCGTTCAAAGGGCGCGCGGCGATCGACCCCGTCAAGAAAGAACTAAGATTGATGAATCTGACGGGCAATGCCAATCCCGATGAGGTACTCTTGCCGAATCAGCGGCGGCTGTTCGAGGTGACGGCCGAAACGCTCAAGCTCTCGACCGTGGACGAGAAGGGCGAGATTTCGGCGGTCACGAACTGGAAGCGCAGGAGGTAGGTTAGTCATGCAGGCTGAGACCGTGCGGCAAGGCACCACGGCCATTGTGTTGTGTGCGGCGCTGGTGATCGCGTCGCTGCCGCACGGCATCTGGGCACAGGCTCCGCCTGCGAAACCGGCGCCGAAACCGGCACCTGCGCAGGCGGCCCCGGCCACTGCCGCGCCGTCCGATCGGATGATCGACGGTGGATGGCCGCGTGCGTACATCTCGGGGGCCAAAGCCGAAGTGCTGATGTACCAGCCGCAGATTGCGAGCTGGGACGGACAAAAGCACATGGTGGCGTATGCCGCCATCGCCTACCAGCCGCCGGGCCAGTCGGCGAAAAGCACGATCGGGTCGATTCGCGTCGAAGCCGACACCGCCGTGTCGGTCGAGGATCGCCTGGTCCGGTTTTCGCCGCTGAAGATGACAGAAACCAATTTCGGTACCCTTCCGAAAGAGCAGGTGCAAGACATTCTGGCGACGGTCGATAAAGGCATTCCCGACGATGAGCGCATCATCGCGCTCGATCGCGTGCTCGCCAGCCTCGATCGCAGCCAGATTTTTCCGAAGAACGTGGAGGGCGTGAAAGCCGATCCGCCGACGATTTTCTACAGCACCAGCCCGGCCGTCATGGTGGGATTCGACGGGAATCCGATCTGGAGCCCGATTCGTGACAACGATTTGAAATTTGCCGTCAACACCAACTGGGACGTGTTCGAGCACGAGGCCACGAAGACGTACTTCCTGCGGAACGAGCGCGTGTGGCTGAAAACGACCAATCTCCTCAAGGGTCCGTGGACGCCCGCGGGGAAGTTGCCGGACGAGCTTCGCGAAACTGCCGGCGGAGGACAACTGGAAAGAAGTGAAGGCCGCGTTGCCGGGCGCTCCGGTTGACCAGAAGGCGATGCCCACTGTCTACGTGAGCACCGTGCCCAGCGAAATGATTCTGGTGAGCGGCGCGCCGATCTACCAGCCCGTCACCGGCACTCGGCTCGTGTGGGTGAGCAACAGCGAAAGCGATGTGTTCCGTGCTCGGCGCGACCGGGCCGGTGTACTACCTCGTGTCAGGCCGCTGGTTCACGGCGCCCGGTTTTACAGGGCCCTGGACCTTCGCGACGCAAAACCTGCCCGGCGACTTCATGAAGATCTCGCTCGAACATCCACGCTCGCGCGTGCTGGCGTCAGTACCCGGAACATCGCAGGCGGCCGAAGCGGTGCTCCTGGCGCAGGTCCCGCAAACGGCCCGCGTGAACCGGAAAACGGTCCAGCGCTCCGGAGGTTGATTTTCAGGGACGAGCCGCAGTTCCAGCCCATCGAGAAGACGTCGGTCGCGCGCGCCGTCAACACCGACAAGGACATCATCAAAGTCGGCGACCTGTACTACATGTGCTTCCAGGGCGTGTGGTTCATGGCGCGCAGCGCGAACGGCCCTTGGAGCGTCGACCGATACCGTCCCGAAGCGAGATTTACGAGATTCCCGTCCAGCTCGCCGTCGCATCACGTCACCTACGTGACCGTCGTGAAGACGATGACGATGACGAATGGATCACGTACGCGGCGGTTGCGGGCTACACCGGAATGATGGTGGCCTGGGGCTGCGTCGTCGCGGGCACCGGTTGGTACTACCCGCCGTACGTCGGGTACGGCGGCTACTATCCTGTCTACTACCCGTACTATCCGACATACGGATATGGCGCCTGGTACAACCCGTGGACGGGCGGCTACAGCCGCGGGGCGCCGTGGTACGGCCCCTACGGCGGCGCGGGCGTGGGCGCGAGGTACAACCCGAGAACGGGTACCTACTCGCGTGGCGCCGTGGCATGGGGACCCGGTGGTGCGCGTGGCGCGGCCACGGCGTATAACCCGCGGACGGGCGCCTACGGTGCGACCCGGCAAGGTTCGGGCGTGTACGGCAGCTGGGGCTCGACAGCTGTGCAACGTGGCGATCAGTGGGCGCAGACCTCGCGCGTGACCAACCGCGTGACCGGCAACACCACGCGCGTCACGCAGGGTAGCGGCGGCGGCACTGCCGTCACGCGGAACACGCCCGGGGCCGGCGGCAGCGGCGTCGGCGAAAACGGGCAGCGGCGACGTCTACGCAGGACGCGACGGCAATGTGTACCGCAAGACAGGGCGACAGCTGGCAGAAATACGACAACGGATCGTGGGGATCGGTCGACAAACCGACGCCGACAGATCGAGGAAGTGCAGCCGCAACCAACCGCGGACACTGAGGGCGCAGCCGACCGGAGCCGTCAGTCGGGATCGTCGTCGAGCTCGTCCACGGTGGGACAGCTCGAGCGCGATCAGCGCCGCGCGGACTGAAGGCACGACGCGCGACGCGCGATTACAGCACGACGCGCTCCAGTCCCAGTGCAGGCGCGCGCTCGAGCGGCAGCTACCGGCCGAGCGGCGGGATGCGCAGCGGCGGCGGCCGTCCGCCGCTAACGAACTCTTCGTGGCAACAACTAGGCAAGGAGGAATGATGCAAAAGCTGATTTTGACGATCGTGGCGCTGGGATTCATCGCGACCGCGACTGCAGTGCCCAGACCAAAGTGATTCCGGGAGAGACGAAGACGGCTCGGCTGACCGTCGAGGCCATCGACGCGGCGACGCGGCAGGTGACCGTGAAGAAGGCTGACGGCACCTACGACATCCTGTACGTGCCCAACACCGTCAAGCAGTTCGACTCGCTGAAAGTGGGCAACGTCATCAACGCCACGCACTACGAGAACATGATCGTCCAGTTGAAAGCGCCGGGCTCCAAGGACGTCGATACGGCGGCGCGGAACGTCACGACTCCGTCGAAGGACGGCGTCGGCGGCACGATCGCCCATCAGCGCACGATCACCGCGACCATCACGGCGATCGATCCGAGCGTGCCATCCGTGAGCTTGACCGGGCCGGGCGGCTTCAAGTACAGCACCCGCGTCCAGGACAAGGCGGCGCTGGCGAAGGTGAAGGTCGGCGACCGGCTCGACATCACCTGGACCGAAGCCGCGCTCGTCTCGATCGAGACCGTGAAGTAGCGATGTCGTGCGAGCCGCGGCGGTGATGCGACCGCTGGCCATCATGGTCGTGTTCGCCGCCACGACCGCTCGCGGCCCAGACCCAGGAACCCTCCACACGCGCCGAAGCCATCGAGCAGGCGCAGGCAGAGAAAGCCACGCGCGTCCGCCCGTACGTGCCGGGCAAAGCTGAAAAGTATCTGGACCGCGCCGAGCAGATCATGACGACGGGTGGACTGCGCCTCCATCCGTTCTTTCAGAGCGCGTACTCTGGTGGCGGGTTCACGCTCGGCGCCGGCTATCGGACTGCGGTCAGCCCCTACAACTCGATCGACGTTCGAGGCAGCTAGACGTTGAAAGGGTACAAGCGCGTCGAGACGCGAGTTTCTCGCACCCCGTTTCCTCAAGCGGCGCGCGAACTTTTCCTTCCTCGGCGGCTGGCGCGAAGCCACGCAGGTGGGGTTCTACGGTCTGGGCAATGACACGGTAGAAGAGGCCAACGTCAGCTACGGCTTCACGCAGCTCTACGCGCACGGCGTGCTCGAGGTGAAACCGACCAATCGCTTTTTCACGCTTCGTGGTGGCCTCGAAGCCTCTCAGTGGGAGCAGGGACCGGGATCCGGGCCGAAGCCCTCGGTCGAAGAGGTGTTTCCGCCCGCGTCGCTGCCCGGGCTCGGCCAGACGATCACCTACCTGCACACGCACGGGATGGTCGGCTTCGATTCGCGCCCGGTCGCGGGATATGCCCGGCGTGGCAGCCTCCTCGGCGTGACCTTTCGCGACTTTTCCGATACGGACAGCCGATTCGGCTTCAAGCAAATCGACTACGAGGCCATTCAGCACATTCCGCTGCTCCGCGAATCGTGGGCGTTGTCGCTGCACGCGGCGGCGTCCGTGACGGGCCTCAAGGACGGCCAGGAGATTCCGTTCTTCATGATGCCGTCGGTCGGCGGCGGGTCGTCGCTGCGCGGCTACAGCAGCTGGCGCTTCCGCGACCGCAACAGCCTGCTCCTGCAGGCGGAATGGCGTGTCATGGTCAACCGGTTTCTCGACACGGCGCTGTTCTATGACACGGGCAAAGTGGAGGCGCACACCCGCGATCTCAACTTCAGCAATCTGAAAGACGACTACGGCATCGGCTTCCGCTTCCACACTCCGCTGGCCACGCCGCTTCGCATCGAGTTCGCGAGGAGCCGCGAAGGCATGACCATCGTGTTCTCGTCGTCCGGGTCGTTTTGAGGAGAGATCCCGTGTCCGCCACTCGCAAGAGGAGTCTGATTGTACATCGTCCTGCCGCTCGCGGCTGGCGGCCGCAGTGTGCACGGTCGCCGTACGCGGCGCCGGACCGCGCTTCTACGACGACGATCCCATCGCACGCGAGCCCGAAAGCCAGGACGCGTCCAAGGTCGAAGCCGTGGGACATCGGGTTGCTCTACGAGCTTGCGATCAACCTGGCCGTGGCCACCCGGCACGAACCGTCGAACACGCGTGCGGGCAACGTGAACACGATCGACGAGGTGCCCGATTCGAGCTGGTTCACCAACCGCATCGGCGCCAGGCCGCTCACGGCGGACGAAATTGCCCGCGGCCCGAACTCGGTACGCCGCCGGCGTCAGACAAGTGGGTGATCGTTCGCGAGAAGTCGGCAGGCGCGCACCCGGGATTCACCGCGCACGAGACGCCAACGGCGAGACGTGGTTCCTTTCGTTCGACAGCCCCAGCAATCCCGAAGGTGCGAGCGGATCGACCGTGGCGGCGACCGAAGTTCTTCTGGGCGCTCGGCTACAACCAGGTCGAGACGTTCATCACGACCGTCGATCCGGCGACGCTGACGATCGACCCGTCGGCGACGAGGAGGCGTCCCTCTGGAGAGCGGACGCCGCTTCACCGCAGGACGACATGGACGAGGTGCTCGAACGGGCGGCGCGGAACGCCGACGGGACCTATCGGGCGACCGCGGGCCGCTTGCTGCCGGGAAAGATTCTCGGCGGATTCCGCTATCGACGGCACGCGCCCCGACGATCCGAACGACGTCGTGCCGCACGAGCACCGCCGCGAGCTGCGCGCGCTGCGCGTCTTCGGCGCGTGGACGAACCTGACCGACCTGAAGGCGGGCAACACGCTCGACACGCTCGTCAACGAGAACGGCCGATCGATCGTGAAGCACGTCCTGCAGGACGTCGGATCGACCTTCGGCATGGCCAACGGGTCGCACGACTGGAACATCGGCTACGAGTACTTCTACGAGGGGGATGCCTCGAGGCGCCGCCTGCTCACGTTCGGGTTCGCGTTGAGTCCCTGGCAGACGATTCCGTACAAGGAATATCCGTCGGTCGGCCGCTTCGAAGGCGACCATTTCGATCCCGACCACATGGAAGCCGCACACGCCCACGATCGCGTACGTGGAACATGCGCGCCGACGATGCGTTCTGGGCGGCGCAGCGCGTGATGGCGTTCAGCGACGACCTGATTCGAGCGGCCGTCCACACCGGGCAGTACTCCGATCCCGAAGCGGAGGCCTATCTGGTGTCGGTGCTCATCAAGCGGCGCGATGCGATCGGCCGCGCGTACCTGCCTGCGATCAACCCCGTCGTCAATCCGCGCCTCGACGAAGCCGGAGCGCTGACGTTCGAAAACGCCGCGGTGACTGCCGGTGTTCGCCAAACCGCCGACCGCATATCGGGCGGTCTGGTCGCGGTTCGACAACGCGACCGGAGCAACCACGCCGATTGGCGAGACGCAGAGCACGGGCGCCTCGATGTCTGCGCCAGGCGAGGTGAAGGGAATCGCGAACGGCTTCGTGCAGATCGACATCTCTGCCGACAGCGCCGATCACCCGTCGTGGCGGCAGCCGGTCACGCACGCATTTCCGGCGCACCGTCCGCCGGGTGGAAGCTCGTCGGTTTGCAGCGTCTTCCCGATGCGCGCCGCACCATCCGCTACCGGAAACTCGCGATGAGCGACGTCCCGGCTGTCGGCTCGCCCGCGGCTGGCCCGATCCCTGACAAAGGCCCGATCGAGCGGCTGCTCTCGCCGATTGCGGACGTGCGCCGCGGCGAAGGCGACGAGCGCCCTGCTGATGATGGTCACGATGTTCCTCATGCTGTTCGGGTACTACCTGCTGAAGACAGCCAGAGAGGGGTTCATCCTCAGCGAAGGCGGCGCAGAGGTGAAGAGTTATTCGTCGGCCGGGCAGGCGCTGCTGCTCCTGGGGATCGTGCCGGCGTACGGCATGCTGGCGTCGCGCGTCAACCGCGTGCAGCTGGTGCAGTGGGTCACGCTGTTCTTCGCATCCAATCTCGTGCATGTTTCTGGCGGCGCTCGCGGCCGGCATGCGCGTCGGCATCGTGTTCTTTCTCTGGCTGGGCATCTTCAACGTGATGGTGATCGCCCAGTTCTGGGCGTTTGCCGCCGACCTCTACACCGAAGAGCAGGGCAAGCGGCTGTTTCCGATGATTGGCATCGGCAGCAGCCTGGGGGCATGGCTGGGCTCGGTTCGCGCCGGGCAGGTCGCCGCCGAATACAGCACCTCCAGGCTTCTTGCTCGGAGGAGCAGTGGTGCTGGTGGTCTGTGTCGTGCTGATGCGCATCGCCGATGCCGTGACGCGGCGCGAATCGAAAGCGCAGTCGAAGCTGGCCGACCAGAAGCTGGCCGCCGGTCCCAGCGGCTTCTCGATGATCCTGTCGGATCGCTATCTCACCCTCATCGCGGCGCTCGTGATGCTGCTGAACGTCGTCAACACCTGCGGGCGAGTATCTGTTCGGCCGCTACGTGGTGGAAACCGCGACGGCCACCTTCGGAGCGGGCCCCGAAGCGGAAGCGGCGCGGCAACAGTTCATCGGCGAGACCTACGGCAGCTACTTCAGCTACATCAACCTGATCGGGTTTCTGCTGCAGGCCTTCGTCGTCTCGCGCGTGTTCAAGTTCGTTGGCGTCGGCCGGGCGCTGTTCATCCACCCGACCATCGCGCTCAGCAGCTATCTGCTGATGCTGCGCGCCCCGTCGTTCGAAGCCATCCGGTTTCTGAAAACCGCCGACAACTCGATCAGCTACTCGCTCGGCAACACGACGATGCAGGCGCTGTGGCTGCCGACCAGCCGCGAAACCAAGTACAAGGCCAAGCAGGCCGTCGATTCGTTCTGCGTGCGTGCCGGCGACGTGCTGCAGGCCGGCGTCGTCTACGCCGGCGAGCTGACCAGCGCTGTCGGTGAGCGGCTTCGCGGCGGTCAACGTCTGCTTTGCGCTCGGCTGGCTCGGCGTGGCGGCCGGCCTGAGCGATCGGCTGCACTCGCGGGCCCGGCGAGGCGACAGCGCGAGCTCTGAGGACGCATGAGCCCGCTCGATTGGGAACCGCCGTTTCCGCCATCGTCCGCGAAGGTTGAGTTCGAGTTCGGCGCGCGATCGCGCCGTGGCACCTCGCGCTCCATCAACGAAGACCACTACCTGATCGCGCGAATGAGCAGACAATTCGAGCTGCTCCAGACGAGCCTGCCCGACACGCCGATCAGCAAACAGTTCGACGAGCACGGATACGCCATGGTGGTGGCCGATGGGATGGGCGGGACCGGTGCGGGCGAAGTCGCCAGCCGGCTGGCGCTGACCACGCTCGTGCAGATGGTGCTCTACTTCGGGAAGTGGAATCTCCGAATCGACAATCTGGTTGCGACGCGAGATTATGGCTCGCGCGGAACGCTTTTATCGTCACGTCGACGCCGAGGTGAACTATGAAAGCGTCACCGGGCCTACGTCTGGCCTCCAGACCACGATGACCGCTCTGTTCGGGGCCGGGAGGGATCTGTTCTTCGCGCACGTCGGCCACTCGCGCGCCTATTTGTACCGCGGGAAAGAGCTGATGCGGCTGACGCGAGACCACACCGTCGGCAGGCAGGATCGGTTCGGGGCGGCGGTCGCGCCCCTGGTCGATCTGAACGCGGCGGCGCGCGATCTGAAGCACATCATCACCGAGACCATCGGCATGGGCGGCAGGGGCGGACCCACGATCGATCTCGAGCGCTTCCGGCTCGACGACCAGGACGTCGTGCTGCTCTGCACCAACGGCATCACCGACGCATTGGACGAACCTGTCATTGCCGAGGTGCTGTCATCCGGCCGGCCGTGCGACGACATGTGCGCGCGGCTCGTCACGCTGGCCGAAGAGGCAGGCGGAGAGGACGATGCCACGGCGATCGTCGGGCGATACCACATTCCACCAGACGCCGAGTAAGCTGGTGCCGTTGTGACCGCGCAAGAGTCGGGCACCCACTCGACGAATCACTCTGCGCTCTCCAGAAAAATCCTGAAGGGGCTGCTGGCAGGGCTGGCTGTCGGCCTGTTCGCCGGAACGCGAACGGCCGTGCTGGCGCCTCTGGCCGACGCCTACATCGGTCTCCTCCAAATGACGGTCCTTCCGTATGTGACCGTGTCGATCATCGCCGGCCTCGGCGCGCTGAACCGCGGCGCAGGGGCGCACGATGGGCAAGCGGGTGGGCCTTGTCATCGTGCTCCTGTGGATGGTGGCGCTGGCGATCGTCGCGGTGTTCCCGTTGATGTTTCCGCCGCGCGAGAGCGCCTCTTTCTTCAGCACGTCGATGACCCAGGAGCGCGAGCCGTTCAACTTCCTCGGGCTCTACATCCCGTCGAATCCGTTCAACTCGCTCGCGAACAACGTCGTACCCGCGGTTGTGCTGTTCAGCATCATCCTCGGCGCGGCGCTCATTTCGGTGCCCGAGAAGAAGCCGTTGCTCGAGATGCTGGGCATTGTCGCCAAGGCCCTCTCGAAGGTGACGAATTTCGTCGTCGAGCTTGCCCCGTACGGCATGTTCGCGCTGGGTGCGTTCATCGCGGGGACGTTGAGCCTGGAAGAGCTCCGCTACATGGAGGTGTACCTCGTCAGCTACGTCGTGATGACGCTATTGCTGAGCTTGTGGATCCTTCCGGGGCTCGTGGCGGCGCTGACGCCGGTCCCATACCGGGAGATTCTTTCCCGCTCGCGCGGTGCGCTGCTGATGGCGTTCATGACGACGAGCCTCTTCGCGGTGCTGCCGCTCCTGACCGAGAACGCCAAGTCGCTCGTCCGCGACTACGCCGGCACAAAAGACGACGCCGAAGCGGTGGCCGATGTGATCGTGCCGACGTCCTTCAATTTCCCGCACACGGGCAAGATCCTGTCGCTGAGCTTCCTGCTCTTCATCGGCTGGTTCATGGGGGAGGGGGTGCCGGTGGCGGAGTACCCGCGACTCGCGACGAGCGGGCTGCTGGTGATGTTTGGAAGCGCCAACGCCGCGATTCCGTTCCTGCTCGACATGTTGCGGCTGCCGTCCGACGCGTTTCGTCTGTTTGTCACCTCGGGCCTCGTGAACGCGCGCTTCGGCACGCTCGTGGCCGCCGTGCACACGCTGGTGGTCGCGATTCTCGGCACGTGCGCCGTCGTCGGCGCGTTGCGGATCGACGTACGGAAGCTGATGCGTTTTGGCGTCGTGACCGTGCTGGTCGTCACCGGCGCCGTAGCCGGCACACGCCTCTACCTGCAGGCGTCTGTCGACCCTACGTATCAGATGAGCACGATGCTGACCGGCAGGAGCCTGCTGAGCCATCGTGCCGACGCGCGGGTGTTCAAGGAGGGCGAGGAGGTCGCGCCAAACCCGGCGGGCGGATCGGTGCTCGATCGGGTGCGCGAACGGGGCGTGCTGCGGGTCGGCTACTTCGACGACAGCCTGCCGTACGCGTTCTTCAACAGCCGCGGCGAGCTGGTCGGCTTCGACGTCGAGATGGCCTACGAGCTCGCCCGGAATCTCGGCGTCGTGCCGGAGTTCGTGCCCGTCAGCCGCAGCATCTTCGACAAGGGACTCGATCCGGCCGTGTGCGACATCCTGATGTCGGGCATCGTGCTGACGATCGACCGCGCGGCGCACGTGCAGTTCTCGGCGTCGTACCTGGATGAAACGGTCGGCTTCGTCGTGCCCGATCACATGGCGGCGAAATTCTCGGACTGGTCGAGCGTGCGCGAGATGGGACGGCTGCGCATCGGTGCGCCGCCCGCGCCGTACTACGTGCAGCGCATCCGCGACGAGCTGAAGGACGTCGAGATTGTGCCCTTCACGCGTCTCGACGAGGTGTTCGTCCCGCATAACCCACCGCTCGATGCGTTTGCGATGACGGCCGAACGAGGGTCGGCTTACACGCTGCTGCACCCGGAGTTTTCGGTGGCCGTGCCGATGCCGCATCCGGCCAAGGTGCCGCTGGCGTATGTGATTGCGGGGCACGACGCCGCCATGACGTCGATGGTGAACATCTGGATCGAGCAGAAGCGCAAGGATGGCACGATCGACCGGCTCTTCGCGGTACTGGATTCTCGGGCAGGAAGACCGGCCGACCCATCGCCGATGGTCGATCATGGATGATGTGCTCGGGTGGAATTGGTAAGAGTCGGGGAGTCGGAAGAGTCGGAGAGTCGGAGAGTCGGAAGAGTCCGAGAGTCGGGAGAGTCCGGAGAGTCGGAGAGTCTGGTAGTCGGTAGTGTCCGGTTTAGCCGGACTTTGCGGTGGCGCAGGGCTTCAGCCCTGTCTGGACATTCCGGTGGCGCAGGGCTTCAGCCCTGTCCGGACATTCCGGTGGCGCAGGGCTTTAGCCCTGCCCGGACGAACTGGTAGCGCAGGACTTCAGTCCTGCCGACTGTTTTGCGGTGGCGCATGGTTTAGAGCGCCTTTCAAATGTAGTGTCCGGCTTGAGTCGGACCGGGTAGGTTCGGTCAAACGAGTTGGGTTGGCGTCGCTGCCGCGCGAATCCGGAGCTCCGGGGCCGGACGCGCGCTGCGAGGCCGCCCGCGACCGCGCGACGCGAGGACACTGACTTCGCACTTCATCCTCGCTCGAGGCCCGCAGGCTTCTCGCGCGGTCAGGCGTCACGCGTCGGCCGCCTGCGCACGGCTTCGCGCCACAGCGACGCCAACCCAACTCCCGCGCCGCTCTACGCGATTTTGAGAAGCGCTCCAGCCCTGCCCGGACGGACTGGTAGCGCAGGACTTCAGTCCTGCCGCGATTGTTGTCGGTGGCACAGGGCTTCAGCCCTGTCCGGACTTACGGTGGCGCAGGGCTTTAGCCCTGCCATCGCCGCGCCAGGTAATAGATGTTCCCGCCCGGATCCTCGTGCGTCTCGACGAGCGTGAATCCCGACCTGCCGAGCACCTCGCGATATCCGGCCACACTGAAAGAGTGGTAGCGGAACGGCACGCCATTCATTGGCTGCCCGTCGATCGATCCGTCCTTGTCGCCCGCAGTGAAAAGGAACGGACCGCCCGGTTTGACGGCGCGAGCGATCGTTTCGAAAGCCCGGACCTGATCCTCGCGCGTGAGGTGAAGATGACGCCCCATGCGACGGCGCTCGAACGTCCTTTCCAGATCGCACGACTGAATCGCGGCGTGCAGATATGGTGTGCCTGGGCAGTTCGCGCGAAACGCAGCATCTCGCCGGAGCTGTCCACGCCGAAGACCGTGTGGCCCGCGGCGAGCAGGCTGCGCGTGATGGGAATGCCGTTTCCGACAGCCGACGTCGAGCACCGTCGCACCGCGCGGCAGCGAGTCCGAGAGCGCGGTCACCTCGGGAATGCCGGTCCCGTGATCGCGATCGGTTGTGTACCATTCGGCAATGAGGTCGTATTCGTGCATGACCGAAGTCCAGTCGTGAATATGCGACAATATAAGGGTACGCGTGACGCCGTGGGGGCGTTCCGGTTTCGACGGAGGTATGGACTCAGGGAATGCATGCCGAGCACCATTAACTCGTTAATCTGATGGAACATCCGTTAACTGCGGACAATCAGTACGCTCTCGCTGCTTAATTAAATAAGCAATGACGTTCGCCCCGACCTCGCCTGGTGGCTGGGGGTCGAACGCCATTAAACAGGCTGGCTTCTGAACGGCGGCTCGGCATTCAGAGGCGAGACATACCGAGTCTGGTATCCGGCGGTTTTGGCCGCTTCCTCACGCGGGATACGAGAACCCAGAAGCGGATACGCATGTAGATTTTCTTGATGATGTGCTTTCGGACGCGGGTTCGACTCCCGCCGCCTCCACCAACCTCTGCTCTGAGTCCTCGCGGAGGTTGTCCGCCGTAGCGCTTAGGCGAAGGTGGACTCCATGCTCGCACCGAGCTACGGTTGGCAAGCCAACTCGATGATCATGCGAAGGCTGCTCACCGTAGGATGTCCCACAACTGGATCGACGATCACGGTGATCTTCAGCTGGACGGAGATGAATTCGCGCGCGTCACGAACGCCGTGACGCGATCAGCGCGCGGATTTGCGGTTGTAGAGCAGCGCGATCGCCACGACGAGCGCCACGCCGCCCAGCCGCGTGTCGAAGAGAAACAGGAGAGGAAACAGCACGAGCAGCACGGCCGCCATGTACTGAGTGTCGGAAGCAGCGATGCCTGGCATGAGAGGGGAGGTATTACAATTCTCCCGTGGCCGACGCTGTAGGCGAGCGCATCACGCTCCACATCAGGAACTCGATCGCCGCCATCGGCCCGGCGATTGACGCGGCGGCTGCATGGCTGAAGGAAAGGCGGGCGTCAGCCACAGACCTGTGGTTCGTCGCTCTCGCCGTGGACGAGCTCGTCAGCAACTGCGTCAAGTATGCGTACGAGGATTCGGGAGAACATGTCATCGACGTCGAATTGCAGATCGCCGACGGACGGCTCATCGTCACGGTCGTCGATGACGGGCACGCGTTCGATCCGCTGACAATACCCCCACCTGATCTGTTGCTTGCCGCCGAAGATCGGAAGATCGGCGGCCTCGGCATTCATCTCCTGATGACGGTGTCCGACAGGATGACGTACGAACGCCGCGGCAACCAGAATCGGGTTGTGCTGGTCAAAGGCATGTAGAGGTTCCGGTTCCTGTTCAAGGCCGACGTCTACAAGGCAGGCCCGCCCGACGTCGTGAACCTGCGATCCTACGAACCCACGAACCACGAGCTACACGTATAAGCGTTCGAGCATCGCCGCGGCGGACTCGTCGAGCTGCTCCGAGCGGCGCACATCCTCGAATCGCGCCAGCAGATCGTCGGCGCGCAAGCGCGCTTTTTCCGTGCCGCGGAAGTCGTGGAGCACCTCGCCGCGGTGCATCATCACGAGGCGGTCGCCCAGGCCGACGGCCTGCTGCATCGAATGCGTCACCATCAGCGTGGTCAGGCGATCGCGGGCGACGATCTCCGAGCTCAACTGGATCACCTGGTCGGCGCTGCGGGGATCGAGCGCGGCTGTGTGTTCGTCGAGCAGCAGGAGCCTGGGCTTGATCCACGACGCCATCAGCAGGGTGAGCGCCTGGCGCTGTCCGCCCGACAGGCTGCCGATGGGGTTGTCCAGTCGATCTTCCAGCCGCATGTTGAGCTGACGGACGCGATCGCCGAGCTCGTTCCGGATCGATCCCGTGAGCGCCCAGCCGAGCCCGCGCGGTTCGCCGCGCCGCGCCGCCAGCGCCAGGTTCTCGGCAATCGACATCGACGGCGCCGTTCCGCTGAACGGGTTCTGGAACACCCGGCCGATCATCCGCGCGCGCCGGTGCTCGGGCCACGACGTGATGTCCGAGCCGTCGAGCGTGATGGTGCCGGCGTCGAGCAGGAACGCGCCGGCCACGGCGTTCAGCAGCGTGGACTTCCCCGAGCCGTTCGTGCCGATGACAATCACGAACGAGCCCTCGTCGACGGCGAGATCGACGCCCTGCAGCGCGCGCACTTCGTTGGGCGTGCCGGCGTTGAAGGTCTTTCGCGCCCCTTTGATCGTGAGCATCGCCGGCATCACGCGCGCACCACGCCCGGCCGCCGCTTGAGCTGCCGGAGGAAGCCCGGCAACACGAGCGCGACGAAGACGAAGAGCGCCGTGATGAGCTTCAGATCGTTGGGATTGAGGCCGCCGCGAAGCGCGAGCGCGACGATCAGCCGAAACAGCACCGAGCCCATGACGGCGCCGACGATGACGTAGCCCAGATCGCGTACGCCGACGAGCGCCTCGCCGATGATCAGGCTGGCAAGACCCCAGACCACCATGCCGATGCCCATCTGCACGTCGGCAAACCCCTGATACTGGGTCAGGAGCGCTCCAGCCGTGGCGACCAGGCCGTTCGCCAGCGCCAGACCCGAGCACAATCATCGTGTCCACGTTGACGCCGAGCGCGCGAATCATCTGGGCGTTGTCGCCGGCGGCCTGCATGGCCGTGCCAAGGTTCGTCTTGAGGAAGACATAGAGGACGCCGCCAACGATCGCCGCCACCGACGAATGCCAGGACGAGTGCGGCCGACGTCGCGGGTCGCCACCTCCCAGCCGAACCACGACACGGTTGGCGCCCCGAACACACTCAACGCCCCCGACTCTGCCATCGACGCCAGCGTGCGCTCTGACAGAAGCGGCAGGTTGCTCTTGCCCATGACGTGGAGGTTGATCGAGTACAGCGCGGTCATCACCAGAATGCCCGCGAGGAGCCCGTTGATGCGAAAGCGCGTGTGCAGCACACCGGTTGTCGCGCCCGCCAGGGCGCCCGCGACGAACGAGGCGCCGGTCGCCAGCACGGGATCGAGGCCGCCGACGATCAGCACCCCGGCGACAGCGCCACCCAAGCGTGATCGAGCCTTCGGTGGTGATGTCCGGGAAGCTGAAGATGCGAAAGCTGATGAAGACGCCGAACGCCAGAAGCGAAAGGATGAGTCCGATCGTGAACGCGCCGATGAGCAGCAGCATGGTTTCAGATTCTAGATTTTCGATTCTAGATTTCAGATTCCAGATTGAGCCAGCCTGACGCGATCGGTCCAACCCAGCAGGCGCCGCGGATGACCTCGCTCTCGCCCGCGCCAACGGGGCCGCGATCGTCGTGGAGCAGGTGGAGCACGCCGAGAAGCCGGTCGGCGTCGAACAGATCGGTCACCGTCGGTGCGAGCTCGATAAAACCCTTTCTGACCGGATGGAACCGGAACGCCGCGGCATGGAGGTGCCCGTAAAGGCTGCCAACCGATCGAAGCAGCGGGTGGCGGGCACCCGCCTCGTCACGCGTGACGACCCCGCCGACGAGCGCGACGCAGTGCGGAAATGCCCGTTCGGCCGTAAACGACAGGCGACTCCGGATTTCCGGAAACGCAAAGAGGTCGCCCTTGTTCATCGGGCTCGCCGGCGATCGGCGAAGGGCCGCGCCGATGAGCCCCGACGCCTCGACGGCCATCACGATGCCGATCGACGCAGCCCCCGACTCGTCGAGGCACGCGTCGAGCAGGCGTGTGAGCGGGATCGTGATGTCGGGCTGGAGCGACTCGAAGCGGATGAGCGTGCCGAATCGCCCCTCGCAGGCCAGGCAGTAGAGGACGTGCACCTCGGCCCCCCGCGATCGTCGAAGGACCTGCCATCAGATAGTCCGCGACGTTGGTGCCATCGGCGGGCTGGTACACCGTGGTGCCCCCGACCGACAGCAGTTCGCCGAATCGTGCGCGGCAGTCGTCGAAGCTGCTGCCGAACGCGCCCACGCCGACCGCGACAACCGGCGCGAGCGACTCGAGGCTCGCGCACTCTTCGGCCGTGACACTCGCGCTTCTCAACGAGACCGGACTCCCGATCATCCGGCACGTCAGTTGGGCGCGCTCGTTGAGCTGAAATACCTCGAACCCGACGCCGTCACGGACGACACGGCGAACTTTGGGTCCAGACTCGGCTGGCGTCTCGACCGGTGCGGCCCCGTCGACGAGCATCTGCGACCAGGCAGGTCACTTCCAGCACCTCGAGCACCGGCCGCGAGGGGCTCACCACCAGAAACGAACCGCTGATGCTCTTCAATTGCTTGTGGAATTGCAGGAGGACGCGAATGCCCGACGAGCTCAGGAAGTTGACCTGCGAGCAATCGAGCCGGATGCGATGGTGGCCCTGTCGCACCACTTTGCCGAGCGTGTCGCTCAGATGGTCGGCCCAGTAGCTGTCGAGCCTGCCGGCGACGGCGACGTGCATCAGATCGCCGGTCAGTGTCTGGGTAATGTCCATGCTCGTGGTCGCGTCACTTCTGCCCGATGACTTCGTCGGCGCGTGCCAGGATGTCGGGTGGCACCGTCAGTCCGGCGGCCCTGGCCGCGGCGACGTTGACGAGGAGCTTCGTACCGGCGAAGCCCTCGAACGGGATGTCGCGCGGGCGATTCTCCGCGCATGATGCGCGCGGCCAGTCGCGGCGGCCCTGTGCCCGCTGTCGTAGTAGTCGCGCGAAACGGCGACACGGCGCCCGCCCGCACCTGGCTGCTCTGGAACGCGAACACCGGCGTCCGCGCCTGCCGCGCCGCCTGGGCCATGCTCGGGAACGCCGCCGCCGTGAGGTTGCCTGGAATCTGACAAATCACGTCGACGCCGTTTGCGATGAGCGCGAGCGTTGCGTCGCCGACTTCGGCTGGCGAGTTGGCGGCCACGGCCTTGACCTCCATGCCGGCGGCCTTGGCGATCCGCCTCAATTGATCGAGCTGGGTCACCATGTTGATCTCGGCCGGGACGTAGATGGTGCCGAGGACGCGCGTCCCGGGCCGGAAGGCCTTGATGATCGGCAGCATTTCGGCGTACGCCCCGATGAGGTACACACCCGTGACGTTCGGCAGGTGCGATGTGTCGCTCGTCCCGGCGCCGGCCGCCACGGCGTCGGCGACGTAGTTGAACACCACGGGCACCGACTTCGCCCGCTGCACCGCGGCCTGCAGCGTCGGCGTCGAAAACGTGATGAGCAGGTCGGCCCGATCGGTGAGTGCCGCATCGATCAGGCCGCTCACGGTGGCCATGTCGCCCTGCGCGTTGCGGACTGTCGTCTCGTAGTCCCGTCCTTCGACGAGGCCCGCGTCCGCGAGACCTTTCAGCACGCCCTGCTCGGCCTCCTCGACGTCCAGCGTGTCGTTCAACTGGATGAGATGCAGGCGCCACTGCTTCGAAAGTGGGCGCGAAGCGACTTTCGCCGGACCCGTTGTCGTCGCCTCGCGCCGGTGGACGCCAGTCGAGTCGACAACGACGTTCGCAAGGGCCAGGAGGTCGTCGGGCACCACCCAGCGCTCGCGAAGCCCGCCGAGTATCGTGGTGTTGATCGAGAGAAACGGCGGCACGATCTCGAGCACGTCGCGGATCGGCACTTTGGTGAGGTCGGCACCCTCGAGGACATCGGCCGCGAGCAGGCCGGCCTGGCGGCCGACCTCGTGGAAGTCGAAGCCCGCGTCGAACAGGGTGCCGCGATCGGGCTTGCCCGGCAGCACGCTGAAGACAGGGACGCGCGTGCGCCCGCCGATGGCGATCACCGAATCGATCGCCGCCGCCACGGTGTTGTCGCCGCCGACCCAGATCGCCTGGGCGTCTCGGGCGATGAGCGAGTTCACCGCGTCGGAGACCGCCGACGTCGAGTCCGCATTGGCTTCGAGCAGCGTGAGGCCCAGCTTGGCGGCGGCGGCGCGCCCTTTCTCGACGAACGCCCGCGAATTGGATTCGGCCGGATTCCAGGCGACGCCGATGCGCGCGAGACCGGGAAGCATGCGGCGCGCATATTCGAAGGCCGTTTCGACAGGAGGGAAAGACCCGTGGCCCACCATGTACGGCGGATGCGTCAGCCCGTTCGTGCGATCGAGGCCGACGCCCGAGGAGAACGGATCGGCGACGAGCCCGAAGACGTGACGGACCTGGCGCTCCTTGTTGTTGTTCGCCACCGCCTGCATCGACGGAGTGCTGGAGGTGATGATGAGGTCGTAGTCTCCGCTCGTCAGCTGGCGCGCGATCGTCATGCCGGTCGGCATGTCGTTTTGCGCGCTGAAGCGATCGATCGTGACGCCGCCCTCGCCCGCGCGATAGCCGCGCGCGGAGAGGCCGTCCATCATGCCGCGCACACCGTCTTCCATGATCGCGGAATCGGCGTGCTGGAAGATGGCGATCTTCAACGCACGGCGCTCGGCCGGCGCGCGGCGTTCGCGATCGGCGACGAGCAGGATGGCCGATGCCAGGGCGATCAGCAGAATTCCGAGGGCGAGGCGTTTGAAGGCGTAGAACACGTGGCGCCAAATCTTTGGCGAAGAACGCGTCTCGTGTCAAAGGTGGCTACAATCAGGCCGTGTTCTTTGTGTATATGGTCCGTTGTGCCGACAGCACGTTCTACACGGGATACGCTCGCGATCCGCACGCGAGGGTCGAGGTGCACAACGCCGGCAAGGGCGCGAAATACACGCGGTCGCGCCGGCCGGTGTCGCTGGTGTACTCGGAGCAATGCGAGTCGCTCAGCGCCGCTTTGAAGCGGGAGCGTGAGCTGAAGCTCTGGAGTCGCACGATGAAGGAAGCGTTGATCGCCGGGAGCTGTCCAGACTAATTCTTTTTCTTGTCCTGCCCGATATTCAGGTTGCATTCCCCAGGGTACCCACACGATGAAATCTCTTGCGATCTGTGCGACTGGAATAGCCCTGGCGATTATTGCTGCCGGGGTGCTGTCGTCCGAGCCGGCCGCGGCGCAGCAGGCGTCGACACCCGCCGACATCGACCAGTCGAACGGCAGGACACTCGACGAGCAACTGCTCGACGTGGCCAGGCGCGACCCCGCGTTCGGCGGCATGTTCTTCGACAACGATGGACGCCTCACGATGTACGTGCTGAAGAGCACGCTCGCCGCGCAGGACGGCAACAGCCGGCTCGCAGGCATGTCGCTCGATGTCGAATCGGCGTTTCGCGACCATCCCATGATGGAGCCGGCTTCGACGATGAGGATGAACGTGAGGGAGGCGGAGTACAGCTTCGTCGATCTGTATGGCTGGCACGAGGCGCTGAGGTCCGACGTCCTGGGGCTGCCCGGCGTAGTGCTGACCGACATCGCCGAAGATCAGAACCGCCTGCGCGTCGGCGTCGAGTCGGCATCGGCCGGCGCTCGAGTGCGGCAACGGCTCGCGAGCCTTGGTGTTCCGGGCGGATCGGTCCGCATCGAGCTCACCACGCCCATGCAACGCCTCGCCTCGGTGCGTAACCAGCATTCGTCCGCTGATGGGCGGCCTGCAAATCAACTTCGGACCGTTCATCTGCACGCTTGGCTTCATGGCGATCAGAGGCACAACGCTGGGGATGGTGACCAACTCTCACTGCACGGACAATCAGGGTGGCAACGACAATACGATCTTCTATCAGCCATGGGGCCCGGACGACAGGTATCGCATGGCCGTCGAAACAAGAGACCCCGCGTATTTCACGGGTGGGAGATGTCCGCCGAGAAGGCGATGCCGTTACAGCGACAGCGCATTCGCGCGTGTGCCTCATCCATCAGGCCCGGGTGTGACAAGTCGTGAGGGGCATGATCGCAAAGCCGCCGGCGCTGAACAGCATTAGAGTGACCACGGAGCGGTTTCGGATTACGGCCGAGAGCTCCACGCCGGTGTTGAACGAAACCCTCAACAAAGTCGGCCGCACGACCGGCTGGTCGCAGGGAAAAGTGGTGCTGACGTGCGTCAACACGGGCGTGTCCGGCACCAGCTTCGTGCAGCTCTGCCAGGACATCGTGAAGGCCAACGTCAACAGCGGCGACAGCGGCTCGCCCGTGTTTCGCATCACGAACCGGCCGAGGCCAATGATGTCAGGCTCTACGGCGTGCTGTGGGGCGGCGGGAGGATTTCAGGGATTCGGAACCGTGTTCGCGTTCAGCGCCCTCGGGCCCAAAGCAACATGCAGCGAAGCGCCGAGATGGGCAAGCTGGCGACATGTGCCCAGGGCTTCGACTGTTGACAATGTCGCATCACATCTCACATGCGCTCGCTATAATGATTGGCATCCCCCTGTGTTCTGTCTGTCCGATCGCGCCATCTTCTCGCTGGCCTGCGAGCTTCCCGAGGTGTCCTCGCCGTGGTGGTCGTTGCATGCACGATCGCCTGCCACGGCACGGTGGGTCCGACGCAGGGCACGCCGCCCGTGGATTCCCTCGAGCTCTCCGGCGTTCCGGCCACAGGCACGGTTGGCGATCGTTTTCCGCTGAAGGTGATCGCGACCAATCTTCATGGCGCGACCGAAGACGTGACCGCGAAAGTCACGTGGGGATCGTCGAGCGAAGCCACCGCCGCGGTGTCTCGTGAAGGTGAGCTCACGCTTGTCGGACCGGGCAGTTGCGAGATTCGTGCCTCGATCGAAGGCGTATCGACGGCGACCCCCGTATCCGTCGAGCCGCGCCCGCCTGCCAGCAATACGCTGGCCGGTGTGGTCAGCGACGGCGCCACCAGACGAGGCCTGGCGAACGCCACGGTCAGTGTCGTTGATGGCCCCAACGCAGGCCGAAGCGCGACGACCGACGAGAGCGGGTTCTACAGCCTTCCCGCGCTCATCCATTCCAGCTTTACCATCCGGGTGACGAGAAGCGGATACGAACCGGTCGGAAGCAACGACGACGCTGTCGGACGACACCCACCTCGATCTGACCATGCGGGCACTACCGCCTCCGCCGTTTACGGGAGCGACCTACAACGTGCGCGTCTCTGTGGCCACGAACAATTGCGGCATCTCTCTGCCCTCGAGCGGCCGCCTCGTCCTGAGCGGCAGCGAGCGGCGACTGACCATCCGCGTCATTCAAGGTGCCGATACGCGCGAGTACTCGGGCAGTCTCGAGACCGATGGCACCTTCACCGGCAGCACCAACCTCATCGGCGCGACGAGCGGCAGCGTCGAGTCACAGCCACATGGGATGAGCACCATCAAAGGGCTCATCCTCGAATCGAATGTGACCGGGACGGAGAAGATCGCCACGCATCTCTGCCCCAACGGTCTGGGAATCGTGACCGTCACTTTCTCGGGATCGACAGTAACCGATCGTTCAGTTTCATCTTCAACGGGCTGACACAGCGCTTTCTAGTGGTGGTGCTCGGCAGGCGGCGCATTGCGCAGCGGCCTGATGCGCAGAAACACGTGCGCGGACGTCGGATTGTCGCCGTGCGTGGGCTTCAGCCTCGGCGGCACGCGATAGAACGTCGCATCCCCTCCGACCCCGAGATCGACGCCACGGCTCGCCATGATGCGGCGAACGCCCCCGACGGTGAACGCATGGAGCGAGTCGATGAACTCCCCCGGGTGAGGGGGATGAATCAGCTGCGGGAACATCAGGTGCTCGCTTTCGATCGCGAGTCCTTCATAACGGCCGTACACCGCCTGATTGCCCATCCAGTGCGTGGCTTCGGCCAGCAGCGAGCCGCTCCAGCTGTAGGTCCGCGTGACGCGCCCCGCCATGACCGTGACGGCGGTGAACGCGCGATTCTGCCGCGTGTGCAGCCACGACACCGATCCGTTGGTGCGGCGCTGGTTTCCCGGCTCGAGTATCTCGGGCTGATATAAATAGCCGCGCGAGAACTGGAATTCCAGACCGCCTCCCGGGCGCCACGTCACGCGGCCGGAACTGGAATCGAGGGCGCCCGTGTCGAGGTTGTACCGATGCTCGTCGGGCTCCCGCCCGTGAAACACGGACCCCTCGACCGTGACCGTCCCCAATCGCAGCCCGGCTGTCACGGTGCCCATGGCGATGTGCGTCGAATCGAACGTGTGATGCGTCAGGGGCGCAACCGGGTTTTCCGATGCCGACGGCCGGTGCATGAAGGGCGTTGGGCCGAACGCGGGCGACCCGACAGGTCCACCGGATATCGAGAATTCCGTCTTGCGGATCGGCACACGCCATCCGGCTTCGAGCTGCATGAACAGATCGTGGGGATGCTGCCGATCGGTGACCGGCAGGTTCTGGTACGCCTCGCCAAGCTGAAAGATATGGGCGTAGCCGGCAGACCCGACCGTCACGGGTTCCATGGTCAGCATGCCGCTCAACTGCAGCGTGCCTGGCCCGAGCCGGCGGTTGGCCATCAGCATCCCCCAGTTCTGCGATCGGAAGTCGCTTTCCCCGCGCGAGCCGCCCTGATAGTTGAACGTCGCGAACAGGTTGCCGTCCCACATGAAGGTCCACTGCCTGAGCGGCGGCTGCCATCATGGCGGCGTGGTCGTGGATTGGGGGCTCTTGTGGTGGTGGATCCGTTTCGGGCTTGTCCTGCGCGGCCGCAGACACCGCGGCGCACGCGAACGCCACGATGGCGAGTCCTCGAACGGCTGCGTGCCACATCGTACAGATGTTCGGTCGAAGACCGACGTTCGTTAACTCTCTGGGGCCGGCGGATTCAATCAGCATCTAGAATGTGTCATAAAAGACACAAGTAGGGCATTTCATCTATGTATCATTCTTACACATGTAATTGACACGACATAGTGGCGTGCTAGACTTTTCCACCGTCAAACGAAAAACGCAACACAGCCTCGGGTACTTGAACGACAGCAAAAACAGGAGAAGCTCCCATGCGCCGATGGTTCCCGTCCCGTTGGATTTGCGCGGCTGTGCTCGCGCTCGCCGTGTTTGCGTTGCTCCCGAAGCCGATTGCGGCGACTCACAAGTGGGGGAACTATCACTGGGCACGGACAAGTGCCGCCATCAAAATCATTCCCGTTCGTCGCTTGCACTCCGCGGGCTGGATCTCGCTTTACAACGCCGCCATGGCCGACTGGCGGAATGCCGCTATGACGAAGATCAAGCCGCAAACGGGGGCGACGGGAGGTGCGAGCGCTGCGTGCACCATGGTCACCGGGCAGATCTCGTCGTGCGACGCGAACTACGGTAATACGGGCTGGCTCGGCCTCGCCACCATCCAATATTTCGGGCAGTCACATCGTGCGCGGCAACTCGAAGGTGAACAACACCTACCACAGCCGGGCCCCGTACAACACGACTCCCTGGAAACGGATGGTCATTTGCCAGGAGATCGGCCATAACTTCGGCCTCGGGCATGTGAACGTCGTGTTCGGCAATCGGAACGTCGGATCGTGCATGGACTACACCAACGATCCAGACGGTGGCGGTGCGTATGGTCCCAGCAACATGCGTCCGTATGCGCACGACTACGCGCTGATCAACTCGAAGCACAATCACATCGGGTTCGATCTCCCTGGTCAGCTTGCTGAGGGTATGGAAGCGGCAGAGGAGGAAGCGGCTCCGAGAGAGATGGAGATGCCGCGCGCGATGGAGGCCTACAACCCGGTGGTGCTCTCGCAGTTCGGCACGCTGAAGCAGAAGGGCGACGGCGGCCGCACCGCAGTGTACGAGATCGAGTTTGCGAACGGATGGAAAGCGGTGAACTTCGTTATCTGGGCGAACGCCACCGACGGCCGATAACTTCTGATTGCATTACGAGCGCGGCGCGCAGTCGCGTGAGTCTTCACGCGGCTTGCGCGCCGCGATCTTTTTCACCTTGATATCGAGCCACCTCTCGAACGTCGCGGCTTGGTCGGGTCCTTCTTCTCCCGCTAATGGCGTTCGCCTCGCTTGGCGCGCTGTGTGAACCGCCTGCCAAATCGACAGATATCACCCGCGAGCGTGCGATCGAGATCGCCCGTCAGGAAGTGAATATCGCGGCCGAGAGCGTCGAAGCCGTGCAGGTCGCGTCGGAGGGACGCATGCTCTGGCGCGTGACGATCAAGGGCCGGCTGCCTGATGCGCCGCCGGGGCTCTTCGAAACGCGCATCGTCGACATCGACGCGCGTTCCGGAAAGATCGTGAGCCTGTCCACGAGTTGACGTCAGCGCAGGCCGGCCGCCTGCCGCATGCCCTCGGTCACGATTCCCACACGCTGAACACCCGCACCTTTCGCCGCATCGATCACCGACATCACTTCGCCATATTTCAACGTCCCCGACGCCGTGATGAACAGCGTCTTGTCCATGCGCGTGTCGAACACGCTCCGCAGCGTCGACTCGAGATCGGCCATCAGCACGGGCTGATGGTTGATCGAGAGCTGCCGATCGGCGTTGTACTCGATCATGATGGTCTCGGGCGGCGGCGGTGCGTCGCTCGGCGCCGTGTGAGCGGGAAGATTCGTGTCGATGCCTTTCTGCGTCATCGGCAGCGCGGCCAGGAAAATCACGAGCAGCACCAGTAACACATCGATGAGCGGAGTGATATTCATGTCTGCGCTCGCGCGCAGCGGTTGCGGCCGCATGTGTGTGCCTCCCTGTGCCTTGTTTAGACACCGTTTTCGTTCAAACAGTTCATTTGCTGACCGTCCATCGTTGTTCTAAATGCCGGCGTGCATCAGTCGCAACCAGGTTGCGCAACACGAGCGGCAGGAAGGACGGACGGGCAATGGGACGCTTGACAAGATTGGCGATCGTGGACAGGGATCGTGGCCGGTCGGTGCACGCAGGCGCCGACTCGCCGATTTCGATAACCGTGAGACCGTCGGTTGCCAACTATCGTGGCAATGCGCAAGTGAAGGTGCTGGTGGCTCGCGACGAGAAGAACCGGGAGCTCGTATGGGAGGTCGACGGCCCTGGCTACTATCGGAGTAGTTCGTTCGAGCTCGCCGGCGCATCCGCACCGCGAAGCTATACCTTCATCATCCGTAATCTCCCGGCTGGCGAGCTGGAAGTACGGGCGACGGTGAAGCGGAACGATCGCTCGCAGGCGACCGACCGGCGGGGGCTCAAGGTGGTAGGAGGGCCTGAGTGGTAGGGATCGTCCATCGTCTATCGTCCATCGTCTGGAGGTTTGACCGACGATGGACGAGGACGATGCAACCGCATGTAACTGACAGTCCTGTCTTGACTTAGGTCGATCGTGTCCCGATAATCGATGACGTGGCCAGATCGCCCCTTCGAAGCACGCTTGTCGGCGCTGGCGTCGTCGGCGCGCTCGTCCTCGCGAATCCGGCAGTGCCACGCGCCGATCCTCCGCCGGCCGACGTTGCCGGTGCACCGTCGCCAACCATTCACCCACCCATCGCGCGTGAGGCTTCGCGTCTGTGGATGGCGCCGTCGGTGTCGGAACAAACGACGGCGCGCGCGAACCCGGCCCTCGTGCACCTGCAGGCCGCGCTTCGCCTGTACGCCGACGAGAAGTACGAGCTGGCGCTCGGCCGCTTTTCATCGGCGGCCTCTCCCAAGTCGCCGCTGCGCGCGCATGCCGCGTACTACGCCGGTGTGTGCGAGCTGCGCCTGCGCAGGTTCGAGGCAGCCCGCAGCCGGTTTGCCGCGCTGAAAGAAACGGAAGGCTTCGTGGGCGAGGCGGCGGCGCTCGGCGAGGCCGAGGCCGCCCAGTCGATGGGCGATTACGGCGATGCCGCGAAGATCTACGACCGCCTGCTCGATGGCAAGCCCGTCGAGGCGCCGGCCATCTGGCTGAGCCTTGCCAATGCGCGCCTCGCCGATGGCGATCGCGCGCGGGCGGCCGAGGCGTTTCTGCACCTCTACTACGAATTTCCTCTTAGCGAGCATGCGGATCAGGCCGAAGATCCGATGCTGTCGCTGTCTGAAGTACAGCCGATCGAGGCGGGGAACCGCCGCTACAAGCTCGAAATGGGCCGGGGCGAGCGCCTGTTCGGATCGCGGCGATATGCGCAGGCCCGCGACAGCTTCCTCCGTCTCAAGCCTCACGCGACCGACGGCGACGAAGGCGAGGTCGTCACGCTTCGCCTCGCCGAGATCGAGTACTTCCAGGGACGCTACAGCAACGCGCGCGAGGCGCTTCGTCCGTTCCTGACCAGTGGCGCCAGGCAGGCCGAGGCGCGCTTCTTCTATCTCATGTCGCAGCGTGAACTGCGGGAGTACGACACGTTCGAGCAACTCGTCGGCGCCCTCGAGAAGGATTTTCCGGAGAGCACGTGGGCCGAAGAAGCCCTCAACCATCTCGCGACCTTCTACATCCAGCGCGATCGCGACGACGAGGCCGATGCGGTACTGCGTGCGATGTACACGAGGTTTCCCCGCGGGCGATACGCCGAGCGCGCCGCATGGAAGTCGGGCTGGACGTCGTACCGCCGCGGAGACATGAGCGAGGCGGTTCGTATTTTCGAGACCGCCGCCGCGACCTTTGCGCGTTCGGACTACCGGCCGGCGTGGCTGTACTGGTCCGGTCGTGCGCGCGCGGCGATGGGCGACGGTCCGGGCGCCATCGCGCGCTTCCAACTGACGATTACCGACTACGACAACTCGTACTACGGACGGCTCGCGACTGCCATTCTCCAGAAGCAGGGGATCGCTCGCGCCGCCAGCACGCTGGTCATCGCCCGGAGCGCGGCAGAATTGGGCGGGGAAGAGGAGTACTTTCCGCCGACCGAAACGACGATTCGCATGCTGCTCGCGCTCGGCCTGCACGAGCCGGCCGTAAGGGAGCTGGAATTCGCGCGCGCCAAATGGGGCGATTCTCCCGGCATCACGGCGACGGTGGCCTGGGCCAACAAGCAGATGGCCGCGTCTGAGTCGGGGTCCGAGCAGTTCGCGCTCGCGCGCGGCTCGATTACGCAGATGAAGCGGGCGTACCCGCAGTTCCTGGCGAATGGCGGCGACCAGTTGCCCCGGGAGATCCTGACGACGATCTATCCGCTGAACTACTGGGATCTCATCAAGAAGTATTCCGCGCAGAACAATCTCGATCCGTATCTGGTCGCGGCGTTGATGGCGCAGGAATCGACCTTCGTGCGCGACATCAAGTCATCGGCGGGTGCGTACGGGCTGATGCAGATGATGCCCCATACCGGCCGTCAGTACGCGCGCAAGCTCAAACTGCCGTATTCGCTGCGTCTCCTGACGACGCCCGAGCCCAGCATCCGGATAGGCACGTTGTATTTTGCCGACAAGATTCGCGAGTTCGGCAACGTCCACCTGGCGCTGGCGAGCTACAACGCCGGCGAAACGCCGGTGCGCCGCTGGATGCGGGAGTTCCCGGACCTGCCCCAGGACGAGTTCATCGACAGCATCCCGTACCCGGAAACGCAGCAATATGTGAAGCGTCTCCTGGGAACCGCCGAAGACTACCGCAGGCTGTACGGATCGAACTAGGCAGGCCTGAAGGCCTGCGCTACCGCTGCAGGGCTGCCGACGTATAATCATCGGCACGATGAAACCACGCGGTTCGAAGAAGGCCACTCAGTTTACCGAGTCGGTGATCAGGGAGATGACGCGGCTCGCGCAGGAGCACGATGCCGTCAACCTGTCGCAGGGGTTCCCCGATTTCGCGGCGCATCAGTCCATCAAGGACGCGGCCTGCTCGGCCATCCAGCGCGACATCAATCAGTACCCGATCACCTGGGGCGCCGAAAACCTGCGCGAAGCCATCGCGGCCGATTTCTCGCGGCGCTATGGCGTGGGCGTCGGTCCGGGCCAGGTGACCGTCTGCTGCGGCTCGACCGAAGCGATGCTGTCGACGCTGCTGGCGGTGCTCGATCCGGGCGACGAAGTGGTGATTTTCGAGCCGTATTACGAGAACTACGGGCCCGACAGCATCATCTCGGGCGCGGTGCCGCGCTTCGTGCGGCTGCGCGAGCCCGACTGGACGTTCGACGAGCAGGAGCTCGCGGCCGCGTTCAACGCGCACACGCGGGCGATCATCATCAACACGCCGAACAACCCGACCGGCAAGGTCTTTACCCGGGCCGAATTGCAGGTCATCGCGGGGCTCTGCCAGAAATGGGACGTGCTCGCGATCACCGATGAGATTTACGAGCACATCATCTACGACGGGCACAAGCACGTGCCGATCGCGTCGATCGACGGCATGGCCGATCGCACCGTCACCATCAACGGTCTCTCGAAGACGTTCAGCGTCACGGGCTGGCGCGTGGGCTGGGCGATTGCGCCGCTCGATCTGGCCGGCCCCATTCGCAAGATGCACGACTTCCTCACGGTGGGCGCTCCCGCGCCGCTTCAGGAAGCCGGTGTGACGGCGTTATCGCTGCCCGAGACCTACTACGCCGAGATGGCAGCCGGATATGCCCGCCGTCGGAAGATGCTGTGCGACATCCTCGAACGCCACGGCTTCCGGTTCGAGTTGCCGCAGGGGGCCTACTACGTGATGACCGACATCGCGCACTTCGGATTCGACAACGATATCGACTTCGCGCGGTATCTGGTCACCGAGGTCGGTGTGGCGGTCGTGCCGGGCAGCAGCTTCTTCAACGACCGTAAGGCGGGCCGGACGAAAGTGCGGTTCGTGTACAGCAAGAAGGACGAGACGTTACTGGAAGCGGACCGCCGCCTGGTGAAGCTCCGGGCGCGGGTGGTGCGGTAGAAAGTAAAAAGTAAAAAGTGAAAAGTAGAAGAAAGTAGAAAGTAGAAAGGAAGGAATAGCGAGCGGCGCTCTATTCCTTTTCTTTTGCCTTTTTACTTTCTACTTTCCACTTTTTACTTTCCTAGTACCTCACCACTCCCCCAAAGTACAACCCTTTCGCCTTGAAGTCCCCCCGGTCGCTCTCGAACACGTACCGCATATCGAGGCTTCGCCAGCCCAGCTGGGCTCCCACGTAGTCGTTGAAGTTCACCGTGCCGTACAGGTCGAAGTCGACGTAGTGGGCCCGATACTGGTCGTTGACGCCCTCGGGAACCGGGAACATCGACAGTTCGCTCGTAATCGAGATGTTCGGCACGACGTAAAAGCGCCCGACGCCACCGATGGTCGGAATGGGCGCCTGTGCCCGGGCAAACTCGCTTCCCACCACCGACTTCAAGTTGGCCTGGATATCGGTGACCTTGGCCTGGATCACGACCCCCGCGTACCATCGATCGCGATAGAGAAAGTCGTACTCGTAGCCGAGGTGCCACGTGTTCCATGACAACTCGGTCGTCACCGGCAGGTTCACGTTGTACTTGATGCCGTTGAAAATGATGTCGCGGCGCAGCGTGGCGACCGCCTGGTAGCCCATCGGAATGTAGTTCAGCCGGAACTTGTGCTTCTTGCCCGGCCGCAGCACGACGCGGAATTCCTTGATGCGCTGCTGCTGGATGCCGAGGTCGGTCACGGCGTTGATCTGCGTGCCGATGACTCCCAGCGACTCGCTCGCAATCACGATATCGGGAGGCGGATTCCAGAATGCGCCCGAGGCTTCGATGTGATACCGCTCGCCGGTGGCCGGATCCGAAAACGGCGTCGCGGTGAACTGCGCGTGCGCCGCGGTTGGAAGGACGAGTCCTGCCAGGGCCGTGTACACGCCGATCGTGACGTTTCTGAGTAAATATGTGCTCATCAATCCTTCTTTTCGAGATATCGGCTGTCGAGCTTTAACCGAAGCGGTCGTACACACCGCCGGCCGGGAGCATCTCGGCGGTTGGCTGCTGGGAGGCACTCAAGGATAGCACGCTATACTGAAAAGTACCAGTGACGCCGGTTCGCCTCCTCATCCCCTATATCCAACGCTATCGCCGGGAATACCTGCTGGGATTCGGCTCCCTGGCCCTGTGCTCGACGTTGTTCGCGGTGTCGCCGCGGGTCCTGCAACTCGCGGTCGACGACCTGTCGGCGGGCGTCACCAGCACGAAGCTCATCCTGTATGCGGCCGTGCTGCTCGTCATCGCGGGGCTCGCCGGGTACTTCCGTTATCAGATGCGGCGCATCATCATCAGCGCGTCGCGCGGCGTCGAATACGACCTGAGAAATGATTTCTTCGCGCACCTCGAGCGGCTGCCGGTGTCGTTCTTCCAGCAGAACCGCACCGGCGACCTGATGTCGCGCGCCACCAACGATCTGAGCTCGGTCCGCATGATGATCGGACCGGCCGTGATGTACCTGGCGAACACGATCATCACGGCCGTCGTCAGCCTGTTCCTGATGTTCTCGCTCGACGTCAGGCTGACGCTCATCGTCTTGCTGCCCCTGCCGATCGTGTCGATTACCGTCCGGATGTTCGGCACCGCGATTCACAAGACATTCGAGGAGGTGCAGGAAAGGCTCTCGGACATGAGCGCCATCGCGCAGGAATCGCTGACCGGCGTGCGTGTCGTGCGCGCGTACCGGCAGGAGGAGCCCGAAATCGCGCGGTTCCGCGAGTCGAACCTCGAGTACCTCCGGCACAATCGCCGGCTCAGCCGGCTGCAGGGCGCGTTTTTTCCGACGATGTCCCTGTTTCTCGGCGTCAGCGCGCTGCTGGCGCTATGGCTTGGCAGCCGCGACGTGATGAGCGGCCGGATCACCGTGGGCGAGCTGGTGGCCTTCAACGCCTATCTGGCTCAGCTGGCGTGGCCGATGATTGCTTTCGGCTGGGTCACGAACCTCCTCGAGCGCGGTCTCGCGTCCTGGAAGCGGATGCTCCTGGTCATGGAAACCGTCCCGGCGATTCGGGACGAAGGTCAGGGATTGGGGATTAGGGATTTGGGATTAGAGCAGTCACGCGAGTCACGCGGACGTAAGCGGGTCTGCAGTGCGGTGTTTCTCTCCAAGACCCGCCGCTTACGGGGGCGATCGAGTTCCGGCATCTGACCTTCCGCTATGGCGAGCGTGAGGTCCTGCAAGACGTCTCGTTCACGGTGAAAGCCGGACGAGACCGTCGCGATCGTCGGCGGGACCGGATCGGGCAAGTCCACGCTGGTGAATCTGCTGCCGCGGATACAGGACCCGCCTCGAGGCACCGTGTTCATCGATGGACGGGACGTGCGCGACATCCCCTTGAGCGACCTGCGTGGCGCTATCGGCTTCGTGCCGCAGGAACCGTTTCTGTTTTCGGAGACGCTCGCCCAGAACGTCGCGTTTGGCGTGCCCGGGCTCGACGAGACGCATCCGGAGCGGGTCGAGGCGGCGGCGACCATTGCCAGGCTCGACAAGGACGTGCGCGACTTCCCGCAGGGCTACCAGACCATGGTCGGAGAGCGGGGCATCACGCTGTCGGGCGGGCAGAAGCAGCGGGCGGCGATCGCGCGGGCCGTCGTCATCGATCCGCGAATCCTCATCCTGGACGACGCGCTGTCGGCGGTCGACACGTACACGGAAGAGGAAATCCTGTCGCGTTTGCGCGAGGTGATGAAGGCGAGAACCGCGATCATCATTTCGCATCGCATCTCCACCGTGCGGGACGCCGACCAGATTGTCGTGCTCCATGAGGGGCGGCTGGTCGAGAAGGGGAAGCACGAGGAGCTGATCAGGCTCGGTGGCCTTTACGCCGAGCTGCACAAGAAGCAGCTGCTGGAGGAGGAGCTGGCAGCGTCCTAGGCGGCGGGTCCAGGGACCAGGACCCGCCCTACGTACCGTAGGCCGGGTCTTGCTTTATAGACCCGGCATCTGAAAAATGTCCTTTCACGAAGAAGAAGTCCTCGGCAAAGCCTACGACGCGCGGTTGATGCGCCGCCTGCTGGGATACCTGCGCCCGCACAAATGGTTCGTCGTCGGCGCGCTGGTGGCGCTCATCGGCGATGCGGTGACGCAGCTCGCACCGCCGTACCTCGTGAAGATCGCCATCGACCAGTACATTGCGCAGGGCGATCTCGCCGGCATCAACCAGATCGGGCTGGCCTACCTGGCCGTGCTCGTGGCGTCGTTTTCGCTCGAATACGGCCAGACCTACATGATGCAGATGATCGGGCAGCGCATCATGTTCGACATGCGCATGCAGATTTACGCCCATCTGCAGCGGCTCGATCTGGCGTTTTACGACCGGAATCCGGTGGGGCGGCTCATGACCCGCGTGACCACCGACGTCGACGTCATCAACGATCTGTTCACGTCGGGCGTGGTGGCCGCCTTCGGCGATCTGTTCATGCTCGTGGGCATCATGGCGACGCTGCTCTGGATGGACTGGCGCCTGGCGCTGATTGCCTTCTCGGTCCTGCCGCTCATCGTCATGCTCGCGCAATGGTTCCGGCGGAACGTTCGCGAGTCGTATCGGAAGGTGCGGCTCCGCATCGCGCGCATCAACGCGTTCCTCAACGAGCACATCAACGGCATGGCGACGGTGCAGCTGTTCCGCCGCGAAGAGGTCAACTACGGCCGGTTCGAGTTCATCAACCGCGAGCACCGCGACGCCAACGTCGAGCAGATCTTCTTCTACGCCGTGTTTCTGCCGGCCGTCGAATTCGTGGCCGCCATCGCCACGGCGACTCATCCTGTGGTACGGCGGAGGGTTCGTGATGGCGGGCACGCTGACGCTGGGGTCGCTCGTCGCGTTCATCCTGTATGCCGGACGCTTCTTCCGCCCCATCAGCGACATGTCGGAGAAGTTCAACACGCTGCAGGCCGCGATGGCCTCATCGGAGCGGATTTTTCAGCTTCTGGACACTGACGGTCGCTGTGAAGAATCCGGTCGCGCAGGGCGTCGCTGGGCGCCGAAGCCTCGGCGAAGGCGGCCGAGCCCTGCCAAGCCGGGGACACATCGTCTTCGACAACGTCTCGTTTGCCTACAAAGACGACGACTACGTCCTTCGAAACGTGTCGTTCGAAGTGAAGCCAGGCGAACGGGTCGGAATCGTCGGGGCAACGGGAGCGGGCAAGTCGACGCTCATCAGCCTGCTGCTGCGCTTCTACGATGTCACGAGCGGCCGGATTCTCGTCGACGGCGTCGATATCCGCGAGATGGATCTCGGCCGCGCTGCGAAGGATGTTCGGGCTCGTGCTGCAGGACGTGCACCTGTTCTCCGGCACGATCGCCGGCAATATCCGGCTCGGCGACGATTCGATCGACGACGCGCGGGTGCGCGATGCGGCGCGTGCCGTGCACGCCGAGCGCTTCATCGAGTCGCTTCCGGGCGGCTACGACGCGCCGCGTCGCCGAACGGGGCGCCACGCTTTCGGTCGGGCAGAAGCAGCTGCTCTCGTTCGCGCGTGCGCTGGCCTTCGACCCGCAGGTGCTGATTCTCGACGAGGCGACGTCGAGCGTCGACACCGAGACGGAGCTGCTGATTCGCGACGCGCTGCACGTGCTGATGTCGGGCCGTACGACGCTCGCCATTGCCCATCGCCTCTCGACGATCCAGGACATGGACAAGATTCTCGTGTTTCACAAAGGGCAGGCTGCGCGAGGCCGGCAGCCATCAGCGCCTGCTGGCGATGCGCGGGATCTACTACAAGCTGTTCCAGCTGCAGTACAAGAAGGTCCGACCGTTTCCCTGGCGACCAACGAGTGATCAGCTCCGGGAGCCGGCTGTTCTACTCGGAGTGACTGCCGGACGCGGCCTTGGCGGCCTCTTCGGTAATCGGATCCAGCGAGGTGTCGGGCTTCTCGAACGTGGGATTCGGAATCGGCGCGATGCTGCCGTCCGGGATGCGCTCGCGGCCGTGGGCTGCGCGGAAGAAGCGGCGGCTGCTTTACCTCGTCATCGGGACGGGCGTAGGGAATCCGCCGGTGGAACAGCGTTTCCATCAGCGGCGTGGTGTCCTTCGGGTTCCATCCCAGCCGCAGCACGACGAGGTGCACGTCCTGCCGGCCGAACCGCAGCGCGTCGAAGCAGCTCCACATGTAGACGTCGAGCTCGTTGCCCTGGACCTCCGGGCCGGTGTCCATGATCGTGTAGACGCCGTCGTACTGGTTCGACTCGAAGTCGGCCTGGATCACCGAGCCCACGGGCAGGATGTCGGGATCGGCGGCCGCGACGCCGCTGCGCACGGCGACGCCCGACGCCGTCGTGTGTCCCTTGCAGTAGGCCGTCGCTTTGAACTGCAGGCGCGTGCCGGGGATGGGCTTCAGGTTGCCCTTCAGCAGCTCGGCCTGGCGCGACGCGTAGCGCGAGTCCGAGACGGTCGCTTCGTACAGCAGCACGAAGGCCGCCACCAGCATCAGGCTGGGAAAGGCGCGCCGCCAGAAGAAATTTTCTCATGCGTGGGACGCCGAAAAGTGCGCGAACCCTGCCGGCAGCTCTTCCGTGCTGCCGTTGCGGCTCAGCAGCATCGCGCGATCCGCCGTCAGGCGCCCGATGCGCGTGACGGCGAGATCGCCGGCCAGGCGCCGCACGTGCCTCAGGCGCGAGCGCATTCTGGGCGATACGGCAAACAGGAGCTCGTAATCCTCGCCTCCACGCGAGCGCATCGCTGCAACGTCGCCCCTCCTCGATGGGCAGCGCGTCGGCCTCGATGATCGCGCCGAGCCCGCTGGCCTCTGCCGATTTGCCGTGACACCGTCTGCCAGGCCGTCGCTGAGATCGATGCACGCGCGCGCCGCGCGGTTCCGGCCGAGCATCAATGCCGAAGCGCGTCCGCGGCTCCGGCCGGCGATAGCGATCGACGGCCGTCGCCGCTGGCGCGAGCGTATCGGCGCGCAGCATGCGCAAGCCCCAGCGCGGCGCCGCCGAGCGTGCCCGTCACGTACAGCTCGTCGCCCGCGCGGGCGCCTCCGCGCGTGAGGACACGGCGCCGGTGAACCGATCCGGTTACTGTAACGTCGACGATGAGCGGCCCGGGGGAGCGGGCGATGTTGCCGCCGACGATGGAAATGCGGGCGCGCGCGGCCAGCGCGGCCATGCCGTCGACGAGCGCATCGACGCTCGCCACGGCCAGGCCGGCGGCAGCACGAGCGACAAAAGCGCGACGCGCGGCGCCGCGCCCATGGCCGCAAGGTCGCTCAGATTCACCGCGAGCGCCTTGTGGCCGATGTCGGCCGCGCCGACGAACGTCTGATCGAAGTGTACGCCCTCGACCAGGCAATCGGTAGTCAGAACTTCGAGCGCGTTCCGCTCGGGCTCGACCACCGCCGCGTCGTCGCCGATGCCGACAATGACGAATGCGGGCGCGCGGGGAATGCGCGCGCGGATCCGCTCGATTAGCGCGCGCTCGCCGATCTCCGCAACAGTCTGTGCCAATCACCAGTCCCTGATCCTCAGTCACTGAACCTTGACAGCCCGAATCCCTTCGATCCCGAGTCCCGATGTCACTTCGCGTACTCGACGGCGCGCGTTTCCCGGATGACCGTGACCTTGATGTGGCCGGGATATTCGAGCTCGTTCTCGATGCGCTTGGCGATGTCCTTCGACAGCCACACCGCCTCTTCGTCCGAGATGCGCTCGCTTTCGACCATGATGCGGATCTCGCGGCCGGCCTGCAGGGCGAACGCCTTGGACACGCCCTTGAACGAGTCGGCGATCTCCTCGAGCTTCTCGAGCCGCTTCACGTACGACTCGAGAATGTCGCGGCGCGCGCCCGGCCGCGCGGCGGAAATCGCGTCGGCCGCCTGCACGATCATCGCCTCGAGCGACGGCCAGTCGATGTCCATGTGGTGCGCGGCCATCGCCATGACGACGGCTTCGCTCTCGCCGTACTTGCGCAGCAGGTCGATGCCGATCTGCAGATGCGTGCCCTGCAGCTCGCGGTTGATCGCCTTGCCGCAGTCGTGCAGGAACGCGGCGCGGACGGCGACGTGTGGCGTCGAGGCCCGACTTCCTTCGCCATGATGCCGGCGAGATACGCGACTTCCTTCGAGTGGTTCAGCACGTTCTGGCCGTAGCTGGTTCGGTACTTCAGCCGGCCCATCAGCTTCTGCAGCTCGGGATGCAGGTCGTGCATGCCCAGCTCGAAGGCCGCGGCCTCGCCGTCCTTGCGCACCGACTCTTCCATCTCGGCCTTCACCTTTTCGACCACTTCTTCGATGCGCGCCGGATGGATGCGGCCGTCGGCGATCAGCCGCTCGATGGCCTGCTTGGCGATCTCGCGGCGATACGGATCGAACCCGGACAGGATGATCGCGCCCGGCGTGTCGTCGACGATGAGATCGACGCCGGTCGCCTGCTCGAGCGCGCGGATGTTGCGCCCCTCGCGGCCGATGATGCGCCCCTTCAGATCGTCGCTCGGCAGATCGACGACCGAGACCGTGGTTTCGATGGTGTGCTCGGCGGCGCTGCGCTGGATGGCTTCGGTGATGTACTGCCGCGCCTTGGCGCCGGCCTGCTCGCGCGCCTCGGCGTCGAGCCGCTTGACGAGATTCGCGGCGTCGCGCCGCGCGTCGGCCTCGATGTGCTTGAGCAGCAGGTCCTTGGCCTCTTCCGTCGTCAGGCCGGACAGGCGCTCGAGCTCGTGCTGCTGCGCGGCGACGAGCTGCTCGTATTTGGCCGCGGCCGCCGACGTGCTCTTCTCGCGTTCGGCGATCGCCTGCGACTGCGGCCTGCAGCTCCTTTTCCTTGCGCTCGGCGGCCGACGATCTTGTCGGTGAGCGACGATTCCTTGCGGCGCAGCTGCTGCTCGGTGTCGGACAGCTGCTGCGACTTTTCCCGCGCGACGCGCTCGGCTTCGGTGCGCAGCTCGTGCGCCTTTTCCTTGGCCTCGAGCAGCGCTTCCTTCTTGCGGGTCTCGGCGTCGCGCTCGGCGTCTTTCATGATGCGCAGCGCCTGTTCTTCGGCGCGGCCGATCGGTCTCGGCGGCGATGCGCTTGCGGTTGGCGACCCAGTAGGCGAAGCACGGCGGCGGCGGCCACCGCGCGTGATCGACGCAAGTTGATGAGGTAAACCAGATACAGGCCCATGCGGGTCCTTAATCGGTTCCGGGTTCTGGGTGCTGGGGTTCTGGTTCAGGTTCTCGGTTCCAGGTTCGGGTTCCTGCGACTGGAACCCGGAACGGTGAACCAGAACCCAGAACCGGAACCGAACCCAGAACGAGAACCTGGAACCGTGGAGGAGGGAGCTATGGAAAGGCCCCGCTTTGCCGTGTGGGGAGGTCGAATGGACCTGCGTAAGCAGGTGGAACCGCTCGGGAGCCGCGCTTTAGGCTTCCTCGCACCGAGGCATGCGCACCACGCGGCGTTGCGATTCTCTTAGGTTAAACGTTGGCCCAAACGAGCCTCCGAAACCATCACGCGCAAAGCAGGGAACTCAGTTTCCGGAAGTGATCTTAGTCCCCTCTGGGGGGCAATAGAAGGGCAGAGCGGCGTCAGGCGTCGAGCGCAGCGTCTACCAGCGTTCGAGGGCCTCGGTGCGCTCGGCGAGGGCGCCGCGGCGCGCCTGCTGCACATCCTGGCACCGGAACAGCTCGTCGGCGATGTTCAGCGCCGCGAGCACCGCCAGCCGCAGCGAGTCGCCCGAGGGCGTCGATTCGGACGCCGCCCGCATTTTCTCGTCGACGTACGTCGCGAGCCCGTTGACGTACTGCGCGTCGAGCGCGCTGCGGATGGGATAGCGCTGCCCGCGAATCTCGACCGACACGACTTGAGGTTCAGGCATGGAGGCTCCTCGAAGGGTTCAGGTCCGGATCGTAAAGTCGTCCAGTTCGTCAGATTCAGTGCGTTACAGGCTGAGCCTTCCAGCTGTTCCAGCATGTCGGAGACGCGGCCGCGGATCGACTCGCGCTCCATCCGCAGCGCGGCGACCTCGGCCAGGCCGGCCTCCGACTCGGCGATCCTGGCGCGCGCCGACTTCGAGCTCGCGCGACAGCCGCGCGTTCTCTTCGGCGGCGCGCGCCTGGTCGGCCTTCAGCCGGCCGATCATCGCGACCAGCATCTTGACTTTTTCTTCCAGGCGGTCGATGGGTTCGAGATCGACAGAGCGGGCTGCGGCGGCACGGGACATGGGGGAGCCTCCTACGCGATCTATCGTTGAACTGCGTCATGCGCATTTTTCAGCGCAGTCAGAATCTCTTTCATCGCCGTCTCCACTTCCGCATCCGTCAGCGTCCGCTCGAGAGAGCGGAACGTGAGGCGAAGCGAGAGGCTGACGCGCCCGTCCGGCACGCCCTTGCCCTGATACCGATCGAACTCGCGCACCGAGACGAGCGTGTCCGGCGCAGCCGCACGGATAGTGCCACGAACCGTTTCCGCGGGCAAGGTCTCGATCGACGACGATCGAGATGTCGCGCGCGATCGACGGATAGCGGGGCAGCGGCTTCACCGTCAGCGGCGCCGCCGGATCGCGCCGCGGCGAGCGCGTCGAGGTCGAGCTCGGCGACGTACACGTCTTCGTTCGGCGACAGATCCGGCCGACGAGCACGATGGCGGGCGCCAGCATGCCGACGCTGCCGATCGCGCGTCCGCCGGCAGAGATCGGCGGCCGCGCGGCCGCGCACGAGATACGACGGCACGCGACGCGCCGTCGAACGTCAGTCGACCTGCAGGGCGCCGGCGATGCGCTTCGACGATCCCCTTCACGTCGAAGAAGTCGACCGGCCGGTGTCCGGCGCTCCAGTGCGACGCTGCCGGCATCGCCGGTCAGCGCCGACGGCGACGCGCCGCGATTCGCCGGCGCGCGTCATGCTCGCGCCGAGCTCGAACAGACGCACATCGGTGCGCTCGCGGTGCCGGTTGTGCGCGACCGACGCAGCAGGCCGGGCAGCAGCGACGGCCGCAGCACCGAGAATTGCGCCGACAGCGGATTGCCGATCGGCACGATCGTCGCGTTCGTCGGCGAAGTGCGCGGCCAGCGCCGCATCGATGAACGAAAACGTCAGCGCTTCCGAGCAGCCGGCGGCGAGCAGCACGCGGCGCACGAGCCGGTCGCGCTCGATGCGCGGATCGGACGGCGGCGGCGGGCGCGTCGAGCGCGGGAAACGTCGACGGCAACCGGTCGTAGCCGTAGTGGCGCGCGACCTCCTCGATCAGATCGACTTCGCGCAGCACGTCGACGCGGAATGTCGGCACCGCGACGTCCCAGCCGCGCGTCGTTGCGGCGAATCTGGAACCCGAGGCCCTTGAGGATGCGCTCGACGTCGGCGTCGGGGATCTCCAGGCCGAGCATGCGCTGCGATGCGCGCGCGGCGCAGCTCGAGCTTCCTCGGCGTCGACCGGCGACGGGATATTCGTCGATGGCGCCGCCGCGCGCCGTGCCCGCGCCAATCTCCTCGAGCAGCGTCGATGGCGCGCTCGAGGCCCTTGACCGCGGCGTTGACGTCGGCGCCCGCGCTCGAACCGCGCCGAGGCTTCCGTCTTGAGCCCGAGCTTCTTGCTCGTCCAGCCGGACGCTCTTCGGATTGAAAAACGCGCTTTCGAGCACGATGGTCTTCGTGCGCGTCGCTCACTTCCGAAAGGCCGCCGCCCATCACGCCGGCGACCGCCTGCGCCTTGTCGGCGTCGGCGATGACCAGCATCTCCGGATCGAGCGCGCGATCGACGCCGTCGAGCGTCGTGATGCGCTCGCCTGGCGTCGCGCGGCGGATGCGGATCTCGCTGCCCGGCGAGCTTCTCGAGATCGAACGCGTGCATCGGCTGCCCGAGCTCGAGCAGCACGTAGTTGGTGACGTCGACGACGTTGTTGATGGGCCGTACGCCGGCGGCCTGCAGCCGTGACGCGAGCCATGCGGGCGAGGGCCCGATGGTGACATCGGCGACCGCCGCCGCATAGCGCGGGCACAGGTCCGGCGCTTCGAGCTTGACCGTCGACGTCGGTCGTCGGCGTCGGGCGGCAGCGGCTTCGGCACGAGCGGCTTCACCGGCAGCGAGTACGCGGTGCCCGACCTCGCGCGCGAAGCCGATGACGCTGAGCGCGTCGGGCCGGTTCGCCGTGACCTCGAAATCGAGCACGGCATCGTCGATACGGGTCGGGATCCGTTTTCGCCGAGTCAGCCGATCACGGATCCGCGCGTTCGATCGACGACAGCTCGAAGCCGCGCATGGTCAGCGTCTCGCCGAGCTCTTCGGGCGAGACGGTGACGTCCACGAAATCGCGCAGCCAGGAGATCAGAGCGATTTTCACAGCGGAAACTGCTCCAGGAAGCGGAGGTCGTTCTCGTAGAACAGGCGGATGTCGTCGACGCCGTATTTCAGGATCGCGATGCGCTCGATGCCCATGCCGAACGCGAAGCCGGTGTAGCGGTCCGGATCGTAGCCGACCGATTCGAACACCGCCGGGTGCACCATGCCGCTGCCGCCGATCTCGAGCCATCCCGTGCGCTTGCAGATCGGGCAGCCGCGCGCCGTGGCAGAACACGCAGCCGATGAACACCTCGGCGCTCGGCTCGGTGTAGGGGAAGAAGCTCGGCCGGATCTGCACCTTCGTGTCGGGCTCGAACAGCTCGCGCGCGAACGCCGTGAGCGTGCCCTTCAGATCGGCCATCGTGATGTCGTCGCCGACGACGAGCCCTTCGACCTGCTGGAACATCGGCGTGTGCGTCAGGTCGAGATCGTCGCGGCGATACACCTTGCCGGGCACGATGATGCGCACCGGAGGCTCGTGGCTCTCCATGTAGCGGATCTGCATCGGCGAGGTGTGCGTGCGCAGCAGCGTGGCCGGACGGCCCAGGCCCTGCGACCTCGCCCGACGAGATAGAGCGTGTCCTGCATGTCGCGCGCAGGATGCTCGGCCGGCATGTTGAGCGCTTCGAAGTTGTGGTAGTCGTCTTCGATCTCGGGTCCTTCGAGCACCTGATAGCCCAGGCGCGTGAAGATCGCCTCGATCTGCTCGCGCACGATCGTCAGGGGATGGCGGTGGCCGATCGGCGGCATGCGGCCGGGCAGCGAGATGTCGACGGCGCCGACGGGCGCCTTGGTCGGCCTCGAGCGCGGCCTTGCGCTCGGCGAGCTGCTGCTTCGATCTCCTGCTTGAGCTCGTTGGCCAGCTTGCCGAGCACGGGCTTGAGGTCGGGCGGCGCCGAGGCCACCGACTTCATCAGCGCGGTGACGGCGCCGTTCTTTCGTCCGAGGTATTTGTCGCGGAGCGCCTGGAGATCCGACTCCGACGACACGCGCGCCAGCTCCTGCTGGAACTCGGCGCGCAGTCGGGCGATGTCGGAGTCGGTCGTCACACTAGGCGCGGGCTTCGCGGACCTTGACGGTCTTCGCGGGCCGCGCGGCCTTCTCGGCGCGCACCGGGCGCGGCGTGGCAGCGGCTTGGCCGCCTTGGCCTGCTCGGCGAGCGAGGCGAACGACGCCGGCTCGTTCACGGCGATGTCGGCCAGCATCTTCCGATCGAGCGTCACGCCCGCGGCCTTGAGCCCGCTGATGAGCTGGCCGTAGGTGAGGCCGTGCTCGCGCGCGGCGGCGTTGATGCGGACGATCCACAGCGTCCGGAAGTCGCGCTTCTTGCGGCGGCGGCCGACGAACGCATACTTGAGCGCCGTGTCGACCGACTCTTTCGCGGCGCGATACAGCTTGCTCTTGTTCGCGTAATAACCCTTGGCACGCGCGAGCAGCTTCTTCCGCTTCGCCCGGCGTACTGTTCCTCTTTTTACTCTCGGCATTCTTCGCTCCCTTACGCTGTCAGCTGTCAGCTGTAGCTCGTAGCTGTCAGCGACTACAGCTACTCAGCTACAGCTACAGCTATTTATACGGCAGCATCCTCGCGAGCTTCGCGGCGTCGGCTTTCGCGACGACCGCCGTGCCGCGCATGCGGCGCTTCCGCTTCGCCGACTTGCTCGTCAGAATGTGCTGCTTGAACGCCTTGCTGCGCACGAACTTTCCGCCCGCGGTCTTCTTGAAGCGCTTGGCGGCGCCTCGTGCGTTTTCAGTTTGGGCATCTTTAGCTCTCAGCTCTCAGCTCTCAGCTTCAGTCTGAGCTCTGCAGCTGTGCTATTCTCGCCGTCTTCGCCGCCGCGGCGCGCGCCGGCGCGCCCGCCGCCGCCGGACGGCTTCTTCGCCAGGATCGTGTGCATCTGATTGCCTTCCTGGCGCGGCATCGTCTCGGCAATCGCGACGTCGGCCAGCTCGTCGCACAGCCGCTCGAGAATGCGCCGCCCGATCTCGGGATGCGCCATCTCGCGGCCGCGGAAGAAGATCGTGGCCTTCACCTTGTCGCCGTCAGCCAGGAAGCGCTCGATGTGCTTCTTCTTGAACTGATAGTCGTGCTCGTCGACCTTCGGCCTGAACTTGATTTCCTTGACGTCGATGACCTTCTGGTGCTTCTTCGCTTCGCGCGCCCGCTTCTGTTCCTGGTACTGATACTTCCCGAAATCCATGATCCGGCAGACGGGCGGGACGGCGGTGGGAGAAATCTCCACCAGGTCCAGCCCCTTCTGCTTCGCGATGACGAGGGCCTGCGGCGGCGGCATGATGCCCAGCTGCTTCCCGTCATCGTCGATGACCCGAATTTCCCTTACGCGGATGCGCTCGTTTACGCGAACTCGGTCGTCACGTCGCGGTCCAGATCGATCGAAAGCTATAAAACCTCCTGATGGCGCAACTGAAGTTGCGCCCTACCGATCGCGCAACTGCTGGAGTTGCTAGCTGCCAACTGAGTTGCTCCTTGCTGTCCGACTTCCTCGCGCGCCGACGCGATGAACGCGTCGAGCGGCTGCGATCCGAGATCGCCGCCGGATCGGCTCCGCACCGCCACCGCGCCTTCCGCCGCTTCGCGATCGCCCACGACGAGCATGTAGGGGATCTTCTGAAGCTGCGCCTCACGGATCTTATATCCAATCTTCTCCTGGCGCTCGTCGACCTGCACCCGGAGACCCGGCGTCGGCGAGCCGCTGCCGGACGGTCTGCGGCGTACGCGACATGCCTGTCGGCAATCGGCAGCACGATCGCCTGCACCGGCGCCAGCCACAGCGGAAACGCGCCCGCGTAGTGCTCGATCAGGATCGCGATGAACCGCTCGAAGCTGCCGAAAATCGCCCGATGGATCACGACCGGCACGGTGCTCGGTGTTGTCGGCGCCGATGTACTTCAGGTCGAAGCGCTGCGGGCATCTGATAGTCGAGCTGAATCGTCGCGCACTGCCATTTCCGGCCGATCGCGTCGGTGACGTCGAAGTCGATCTTCGGGCCGTAGAACGCGCCGTCGCCTTCGTTGAGCGTGTAGCGCTCGCCGACGCGCTCGAGCGCGCGCCTTGAGCTGCGCCTCGGCGTGAGTCCCACGTCGCCGCCTCGCCGAGAAACTCGGCGGGCCGCGTCGACGAGCTTGCGCCTCGAACGGCAGGCCGAAGTCGGCGTAGACGCGCTGCACCAGCCCGAGCAGCCGCTCGACCTCTTCGCCGATCTGCTCCTGCGTCACGAAGCAGTGCGCATCGTCCTGGCTGAGACTGCCGCACGCGCGTCAGCCCCGACAGCGTGCCCGACGCCTCGTTGCGATGCAGCGGCGTCTGCTCGTGGAAGCGCAGCGGCAGATCGCGATAGCTGCGCACCTCGCTCGCGAACAGCAGCATGTGGCCGGGGCAGTTCATCGCCTTCAGCGCGAGCTGCTCACTCGTGTCTCGTCTCTCGTGATGCTCGATGAGGAACATGTTCTGGCGGTAGTGCGCCCAGTGCCCCGACGTCTCCCAGAGCGCCTTGTTGAAGACGAGCGGCGTCTTCACCTCGACGTAGCCGGCGGGGAACAGCACGCCGCGCATGTAGTTCGCGAGCAGGTTGTACAGCGTCGTGCCCTTGTCGAGCCAGAACGTCGCGCCCGGCGCCCACGGATGAAACATGAACAGGCCGAGCTCGCGCCCGAGCTTGCGATGGTCGCGCTTCTTGGCTTCCTCGATGCGCGTGAGGTACGCCTGCAGCTCGTTCTCGCTGAAGAACGCCGTGCCGTAGATGCGCTGCATCGGCTGATTGCGCGCATCGCCCTTCCAGTAGGCGTTCGACGTGTTCAGCAGCTTGAACGCCTTCAGCCTGCCGCTCGTCGGCACGTGCGGCCCGACGCAGAAATCGACGAACAGGTCGCGATCCTTGATCGTGTAGACCGAGACGTCCTTCTGGCCCGCCGTCTTCTCCTCGATCAGCTGCACCTTCAGCGGCTCGCCGCGCTCGCGGAAGAACTGGATCGCTTCCTCGCGCGGCCACATCTGCCGCTCGTAGACGTAGATCGCCGCCGGCGATCTCCTTCATCCGCTTCTCGATGGCCTCGAGATCTTCGGGCACGAACGGCCGCTCGACGACGAAGTCGTAGAAGAAGCCTTCGTCGGTCGGCGGACCGATGCCGCACTGCACCTTCGGAAAGAGCTGCGTCACCGCGGCGGCGAGCAGGTGCGCCGTGCTGTGGCGATAGACCGTCAGCGCCTCGGGATCCTTCGACGTGAGGATCCGGACCTTCGCGTCTTCCTGCAGCGGATACGTCGAGATCGACCACGCGGTCGTTCGACCATCCCGGCATACGCCGCCTGCGCCAGGCGAGGCGATATCGACGCGGCGATATCGCCGACAGTCGTGGCCTGCGGCGACCGATTTCGTCGAGCCGTCGGGAAGCGTGACCGTGAGTGGACAAAGGTGTGAATCTAGAAACTCAATCTGAAAGCTAAGACTAGAATCTGAAAGCTCGGTAGACGCGCGTGAATCACCATGCTCGCTCAGAGGCACTCTCCGCTGAGCTGGCTTGCCATAGCGAAACTGCGGTTCGCGCAGCCGGCGCGACCGTCGAGCGAAGGCTGGTAGGCGCGGGTGGAATCGAACCACTGACCTCCTGCGTGTCAAGCAGGCGCTCTAACCGCTGAGCTACGCGCCTATGCCACCCACTACGCGCGCTCACGCGATGGCGGCAGAACGAGAACAATTACTAGCAGATCTTGGTCGCACAGAGCCCGTTTCGGACGGAGCGCTATGCGGCCTTCTTGGTGCTGAGCCGTCTCGATGGCTCGCTGCAGAATCGCATCCGCGGGCGCCGGAGCGCCGAATTCGCCTTCGGGCTGGTCGACAGCCACGTCGGGCTCGAGGCCCTTGGCCTGAAGCTGGCGCGCCGGCCGGCGTGAGATAGCGCGTCGAGGTAATCCAGAGAGCCGCTGCCGTCGGGCAGCTTCACGAGCTCCTGCACGCCGGTGCGGCCGATCGTGCGCTCGCCGATGAGCTCGGCGCGCTTGTTGCCCGCGAGCGCGGCGGCGAACACTTCCGCGGGACCGGACGTGCCGGAATCGACGAGCAGCGTGACGGGCACCGTGATCGGCGCCGTCACCTTTCTCGGCGGCAATCTTCGCCTGGCCGCTCGACCGCGACTCGCGAATCGCCAGCGTGCCCGAGCCGACGAACAGCCGCGCGGCGGCGATGCCCTCGGCGAGGTCGCCCGCCGCGGTGTTGCGGACGTCGATGATCAGGCGCGTCGCGCCGCCCTTGGTGAGCGACGCGACCTGCGAGCGCAGCTGGTCGGCGGCGCGGCGGCCGAACGACGCGATGCGGACGTATCCGATGCCGTCGCCCTGCATGCCGGCTCTTCACGTCGACCGTCGGCGGCGCCTCGCGCGTCAGCTCGACGACGTGCGGCTCGGTCGTGCTGCCGCCGCGAATGACGGTGAGCTTCACCTTCGATCCCGGCGGCGCCGGCGAGCAGGCGCTGCCCTTCGAACGCCGACATGTCGCGCGTGGGCCGCGAATCGACCAGGCGAACGAAATCGCCGGGACGGATGCCCGCCTTGGCGGCGGGCGAGTCGTCGCGCGCCGCGACGACGCGCAGGTAGTACTGATGCGTCAGCGTGATCCCGACGTCGGCCGGCGCCGGGCTGCTCGCCGCCCTCGATCTGCCGGACCTGCGGCTGCGTCAGATACGCGCTGTCCGAATCGAGCCCTTCGGCGAGGCCGCGCATGGCGCCGCGCATGACGCTTTCCATGTTCGGCTGCTCGACGTAGTTGCTCATGATGAGCGACACCACGTCGTGGAACACGCGCAGGTTCGCGTAGGTTTCGTCGGCGCGCGCCATCGCGTGGCCGAGGAGGCCGCCGATGACGGTAAAGGCGATGACCGGCGCCGAGACGAGAATGGCGATGAAGCGCGTGCGTGATGTCATGGTGTTTTTCTTCAGCCATTCTAGCGGATCGACCGGCTTGCCGTCGACGCGCATCTCGAAGTACATGCCGGGAATTCCGGCCAGGATGCGCCCCGCCGTGCCAACGGATCTGCCGCGCTCCACTTTCGCGCCGCGCTCGACCTGCGGCGTCGCCAAGCTGCCCGTAGAGCGAGAATGGTCTGCGCGCCGTGATCGACGATGACGAGATTGCCGTAGCCGGTGAACGGCCCGGCAAAGGCGACCGTCCCGTCGTGCACCGCGCGCACGGGCGAGCCTTCCTGCGCCGCGAACTGCACGCCGGTCTGCGCCGGCGCGCGCGACGACGCTCGCGCCGCGCCGGCCGAACGGCGTCAGCATGCGCCCGGCGACGGGCCAGTCGAGATCGCCGCGGAACGGACGAATGGGCAGCGCCGAGCCTTCCGTCGGCCGCGCCGCGGGGTCGCCCGCGTTCATGCGCGCCGAGCGTCTGCTGCAACTTGACCTGCGCGGTCTGCAGCTCGCCGGCGAGCTCGGCCGTCAGATCGCGGCGGCGATCGATGTCGGCGATGAGCTGCGCGCGCGAGCGCGCGGCGCGCTCGGCGGCCGATGCGCGCGCGCGGCCGCGGCCTGCTGCAGCTTGGCCATCTCCGCGCGCCGCTGCTCGAGCGAGCCGTGCGCCGCGCGCAGGCGGACGAGATTCTGCTTGTGCTCGTCGGCGCGATGGCGATCGATGGCGGCGACGGCCGCGACCATGCGATACGCGCGGCCGAACTCCTTCAGATCGGACACATTGAAGAGCAGCCGCACGTAGCCGGCGCTGCCGAGCTTGTAGAGCTCGACCATGCGCGCTTCGAGGATCGGCCGCGATGCCGCGGTCTCTTCCTCGAGCGCGTCGATCTGATTGCCGGTATTGCCCAGCTCGCGCGCGACCTTCTGCGCGTCCGCCTCGATCTGCTTGAGCTGTTCGGTCTTGAGGTCGCGCTCGACCTCGAGCCGCCGCAGATCGACGAGCAGCGAGCGCTGCTGCCTCGCGAGCGCATCGGCCTCGCGCTGCAGCGCGATCAGCCGTTCGTTCGCGCGCCGGGCCTGCGACTCGGTCCGCGCGCGATCGCGCGTCTGCGCGGCTGCGCGCCGCACGATGACGAGCGCGCAGGTCGACGGCGATAGGCCAGCGAGCCAGGCGATGGCCGGTCGATCGGCGATGTCGGTGCAAAGTGTGAATTGATTCGAGACATGAGCGTACGATTTTATCACTCGACCGTCGACCGATGACTGCCATCGACCATCGACGCGACGACCGACTGGACGATCGACGATGGACCGCGATGTACTCTCGTTCCGATGCGCGTCATCGGCATCGACCTCGGCGAGCGGCGCATCGGCGTGGCGGTGAGCGACGCGTCGCGGCACGCTCGCGCGCCCGCTGAAGACGATCGAGCGCGGGCTCGTCGGACGCCGAGGCCGTCGAGCGGCTCAGATGCGACGATCGCGGAGCTCGCCGACGAAGACGAGGTCGGCTCGGTCGTCGTCGGCCTGCCGACGCGGCTGGACGGCTCGCCCAACTCGCAGACGCCGCGCGTGCAGAACGATGGTGGCGCTGCTGTCGACGCGACTCGACGATTCCGGTCGTCACGCAGGACGAGCGGCTGTCGAGCCACGAGGCAGAGGAGCGGCTGTCGCTGCGCGAGAAGGACTGGCGGAAGCGGAAGGCCAAGCTCGATGCGGCGGCCGCGGCGGTGATCCTGCAGGACTACCTGGATGCTCGAACGCCTGAGCCGGGAGTCAGAGGGCGAGAGAGCCGGAGAGTCGACAGAGTCGGAAGACGCGGAGGAGACTGAGTGAAGCGCGCGTTCCTGGTTCTGGTCGGGCTGGCCGTGATCGCGGCGGCGGGCGTCGGGCTGCACGCTTTACAAGCGGACGAGCGAGCCGTTCAAGGGCTATCGACGGCGCCGAGCAGTTCGTCACCATCGAGCCGGGCAGCGGCACGCGCACGATCGGCCAGCGGCTCGATCGAAGCCGGCGTCGTCCGCGACGACGTGACGTTCCGCGCCGCGCTCTGGCGCACGGGCCGCGCGCGCAGCCTGCAGGCCGGCGAGTTTCGCTTCGACCGGCCGATGACGCCCACCGACGTCGATCGAGAAGATCGCGCGCGGCGACGTCTACAACCGCCGCATCACGTTTCCCGAAGGGCTGACCATCCGGGAGATGGCGCGCATCTTCGAGCAGCAGGGGTTCGGCAAGGCGGCGGCGTTCGTCGAGGCGGCGCGCGATGCGAGCGCGATTCGCGACATCGACCCGGCCGCGACCGATCTCGAGGGCTATCTCTTTCCGGAAACCTACTCGCTGCCGCGCGACACGACAGCCGCGAAGCTGGTGCGGCTGATGGTGGCGCGCTTCCGGCAGCTCTTCACGCCAGGAGATGCAGCAGGCCGCGCAGGCGCTCGAGCTGACGCCGCGCCAGGCGGTGACGCTGGCGTCGCTCGTCGAGAAGGAAACGGCGCAGCCGTCGGAGCGGCCGATCGTGGCGGCGGTGTACCTGAACCGGCTGAAGATCGGCATGGGGATGCAGGCCGATCCGACGGTGATCTACGCGCTCCAGCGCGCCGGCCGCTACGACGGCAATCTGCGGCGCGACGATCTGTCGTTCGATTCGCCGTACAACACCTATCGGTATGCGGGCCTGCCGCCGGGCCCGATCGCCTCGCCGGGGCTGGCGTCGCTGCAGGCCGCGGTCGCGCCGGCAGCGGTCGATTACCTGTACTTCGTCAGCCGCAACGACGGCTCGCACGTGTTCGCGCGCACGCTCGCCGAGCACAACGAGAACGTCCGGCAGTATCAGGTGCTGTATTTCCGCGAGCAGCGCGCCAAGCGGAGACGAGCGCTGCGCAGAAAGAGTAAAGCTGCACGGCACGCTAGTGGAGCAGCGAACGTCGGTCTTGCGGGTGCGCTCAGTGCGGGGCGGACGAGTCGGCGTGACGCGGCCGGGGCGAACCCAGCCGTCGAGCTTCAGCCAATGCTCGAGCGCGCGGCGGCGCCGCATCAGCTCGGACGCGTCGTTCGGACAGCTCGACGTGGATGCGTCCGTCGCTCGACGTCCAGACCAGCTCGTAGCCCTGACCTGAAGCCGCCTGCCGAATCTCACACTGCAGCCGCTCGCCGGGACGCTCGAAGAACCAAATCATCCGCCACCGCGTATCGGTATGTGGCTGATCAGTCCTACAGGCCTCTACAGATACTTTCCGATGAATCGTTCCGACAGATTCGCGGCGATGATGCCGGCGCCGAGCACCCACACCATCCAGATCTCAACCGCGACCAACCCCGACGCGGTGCCCGCGAGCAGCGCCGCCGCCAGCAGGTACACCGGCGCCGAAATGATCGAATGCGTGCGGCGCGATCGCACGGCGTTGGCGGTGAAAAAGCATGTCCACATCAGCAGAACTGCGCAGCCGAGCCACGGCCGCGCATGCGCGGAAACAGCGCCAACGGGACCAGCGGCGCAGAGCGTGACGGCGATGGTGAGCCAGAACACCGGCGTGCCCACCAGGTCCGCCCGCCATCGCGCGCGCGCACGCCTGCCCGCCCGGGCACGACGCGCTCCATCAGTGCGGGTAACCCGGCCGCCTCTAGGGCACTTTTCAGCTCTTGTGTCGCGATGTGGACAGGCTCTGTAAAAACCGTACCGTGGCTGAACACCATGCGCAGCAGCGTAAAGGCCGCAAAACGCAGCCCTTCGGCGTGAAACTGCGTGATCGCGAGCTCCAGACGGTCGCATTGCTCCAGTGCACGTGCGACGGCGGGGTTTCGGGGCTCATTTTTCGAGCGCCGAGCGCACGGCGCTCAAGCGCTTTCGAGGACAGCGGCCTTGTTGGCGTCGTTCTTGTTAGTGATCGTCATGCGAAAGCGGCGGAATCCTAGCACGTTGGGCGTGTTCGATTCCTGGTCAAGGGGTGACATGGGCATCAGAGAACGTCAAAGCCGAGAACGCGAGACGGTTCGGCGGAAGATTCTGAACGCGGCGCGGACGCTGTTTCCTCAACGAGGGCTACGCGAACGTGTCGATGCGCAAGATTGCCGAACAGATTGAATATAGCCCGGGCGCGATCTACAGCTACTTCACCAGCAAGGAAGACATCTTCTTTGCGCTGGCCGAGGAAGGGCTGCAGTTTGTCCGCGCGCATTGCTCGGCGGCGTCGCACGCGAACTCGCCGCTCGAGCGCGTGCGCGAGGCGTTCTGGCGGTTCTACACCTTCAGCAAGGAGCAGCCGGAATATTTCTCGCTGATCTTCGTCGACAGCGCGGTGCCGCGCATCAGCCGCGATTGGGAGCGGTTCAGCTCGATGCGCGAGCTGCGCCACGAAATCGAGCAGGACATTCAGCAGTGCATCGACGAGGGCGTGTTTCCCGGCGTCGACGCGCCCGGCGCGGTTTTCAGGATCCTGTGGACGGCCGTGTACGGCGCCGCCGTGTTCCGCCTGAGCCATCGTCTTGCGCCCAGGGAAGACAGCGACGCGCTCGCGCAGGATCTGCTCGACGCGACGCTGCCGGGCTTGCGGCAGGGCGTCGAGCTGCACTTCTCCGCGGCGTCCGACACGCGCGAACCGCTCCTGATGACGCCGACCGGTGCGGTGGAATCGAGCAGACTAGGGTCCGGATAGTCTCAGTCATCAGTTCAGACTAGTGGCTCGAACTGACGACTGGATCTCCAGGCCGGGAACGGCTGGACGCCTGACGGGCGTCAGCGCGTCGGTCACCGCCTGCGCGATTTCTTCCGCCACTTCCGTCTGCAGCGTCAGCGCGTCGGTCATCACGCGATCGAAGGTCTTCGCCCACAGATGGGTCTCTTCCTGCGACTCGATCAGCTGCGCGGTGATGCGCAGCCGATCGCCGTCGCGCCGCACGCTGCCTTCGACGAGATAGTCGGCGCTGAGCGCGCGGCCGATCTCGGCCGCACCGCCGCCTTCGCGCTGCGCGCGCTCGACCGACGTGCGCGCGATGACGCCGATGTTGCGCGGGCAGCTCTGCGCCAGCTGCGTGATGGCCTCTTCGGTGAGGCCGTCGGTGAACCCGTCGAACGGGACCGAACGGCAGCACCGCGAGGCGCGCCCGCTTCCGCACGATGTGCGCGATCGTCGCGGGCGCGGCCGGGCGACCGCGCGTGTTCGCCGTGCGCGGGAACACGTCGTTGAGCGCGAGAAACCGGTAGCCGCGTTTGTGCACGGTCTCGATGAAGCGCGGCACTTCGGCCTCGTCGCCGAGCGTGACGCGCAGCCGTCGCACGGCCGCGTTCAGGCTGTGCTCGAAATCCACGAACGTGCCGTGCGGCCAGAGCCGCGCGGCACAGCTCCTCCCGTGCTGACGACCTCGCCCGGCCGGTCGAGCAGCGCCAGACAGGATCCGGAGCGGCTGTTCCTGCAGGGCGATCCGGATGCCGCGCTTGCGCAGCTCGCCCGTCCGCAGGTTCACCTCGAAGGTGCCGAACCTGACGATGTCCGACGGAGGCGGAGTGGATGTCTCCATGCTTTCCACGATTGAACTGGATTGTATCTTGACATTGTAACGCAGTCAAGTGACATATTGTATGCATGACAATTAAGCTCCCGCCACGGGGACAACGCAGCGGCCCGATCTACCAGGCCATTGCCGATGCCATCGGCCGGGAGATCGAAGCGGGCCGTTTGAAGCCGGGAGGCCGCCTGCCCACCCAGCGCGTGCTCGCGCGTCAGCTCGGCGTGACGCTGACGACCGTGACGCGGGCGTACGTCGAGGCCCAGCGGCGGGGGCTCCTGAGCGGCGAAGTCGGGCGCGGCACATTCGTGCGGCCGAGCGCGCTCGAAATCGAAGGGCCCGGAGCAGCGGCGTGCTCGATCTGGCCGTGAACGCGCTGATGCCGCTTCCTTATATGGAGGAGCTGGCCGATCGGCTGGCCGCCGCGATTCCCCGGTCGGCCGGCGCGCGCGTGTTTGCGTATCAGCCTCATGCGGGCGCGCGGCACAACCGCGCGGCCGGCTCGGCGTGGATCGGCTGGACCGGTCTCGACGCCCCGCTCGATCGGATCGTCGTCACCGCCGGCGGGCAGCACGCGATTCTGTTGTCGCTGATGGCGCTCGCGAAGCCGGGCGACGAGATCCTCGTCGAAGAATTCACCTATCCAGGCATCACCGATCTCGCCGGACATCTGCACCTGCGCCTGCGCACCGTGGCGCTCGATCGCGAGGGCATCGTGCCCGAATCGCTCGACGAAGCGTGCCGCACGGGCAAGCCGACCGCGCTCTACTGCATCTCGTCGTTCCAGAATCCGACGGCGGCGATCATGTCCGAGAAGCGGCGCCAGGACATTGCGATGGTGGCGCTCGAGCACCAGCTGACCGTCATCGAAGACGACGTCTTCGGATTCCTCGCGCCCGAGGTCAAGCCGCTGTCGAGTTTCCTGCCCGAAGACCAGTTCTTCTACATCACGAGCACGGCGAAGAGCATCGCGCCCGGGATCCGCATCGGCTATCTGCTGGCGCCCGTCGGCCATGATCGAGCGCCTCTCGGTCGTCGGTGCTGCGGACGATGGTCAACGCGCCGCCGGCGATGGCCGAGCTGGCGACGAGCCTCATCACCGATGGCGTGGCCGGCCGCATCGTCGAATGGAAGCGGAAGGAGATTGCGGCGCGGCAGGATATTGCCATGCGCGTGCTCTCGGGGCTCGCCGATTCAGACGCACCCGAACAGCCCGCATCTGTGGATGCGGCTGCCCGAGCCGTGGCGCACCGACGCGTTTGTCGCGCGCGCGCGGCACCGCGGCATTCTGCTCAACAGCGCCGAGTCGTTTGTGGTCGGGCACGAAACCGATGTCCAGGCCGTGCGCATTACGCTGGGCCCGCCCGCGACGCGCTCGGCGCTCGAGGAAGGGCTGACCGAGATCGTCCGCATGGTGAGCCGCGTTCCGGAGGCTTACGAGCTGGTGGTCTGAACTATGATGGTTCAGGCGTTCGAACCCGCACTAGAACCCAGAACCTAGAACCGCAGCTCTATGACGATCCGCCACGACTGGACGACCGACGCCGTTGCCGCTCTGTACGACCTTCCCCTTACCGAGCTCCTGTTTCGCGCGCAGACCGTTCACCGTGAGCATCACGATCCCGCCTCCGTTCAGCGTTGCACGCTGCTGAGCATCAAGACCGGCGGCTGCCCCGAAGACTGCGCGTACTGTCCGCAGAGCGCTCACTACGAGACGGGCGTCGATCGCGACCGGACTGATGGATCCGGCGGCCGTGCTTGGCGCCGCGCAGGCGGCGCAGGGATCAACGGATCGACGCGCTTCTGCATGGGTGCCGCGTGGCGCGAGGTGCACGACGGCGAGGCGTTCGACGCCGTGCTTGAAGATGGTCGAGGAGGTGGCGGCGCTGGGCATGGAAGTCTGCACGACGCTGGGCATGCTCACGGCCGATCAGGCGCAGCGCCTGAAAGCCGCGGGACTGACCGCGTACAACCACAATCTGGATACCTCGCCGGAGTTCTATCCGCAGATCATCACCACGCGCACCTACCAGGAGCGTCTCGATACGCTGCGGCACGTGCAGGAGGCCGGGCTCAGCGTGTGCTGCGGCGGCATCATCGGCATGGGAGAGTCGGCGCGCGATCGCTGCGCGATGCTGGCCGCGCTCGGCCGGCTCGATCCGCATCCCGAGAGCCTGCCCGTCAACGTGCTCGTGCGCACCCAGGGCACGCCGCTGGCCGATGTCGACGAAATCGATCCCATCGCGCTCGTGCGGACCATCGCCTGCGCCAGGCTCGTGGCGCCCGAGGGCGCGGGTGCGATTGTCCGCCGGACGGCTGGCCCTCTCGGACGAAGCGCAGGCCCTGTGCTTTGTCGCGGGCGCGAATTCGATTTTCTCCGGCGAGAAGCTGCTGACCTCGCCCAATCCCGCCGTGGACGACGATCGGCATTTGATGGACAGGCTTGGTCTTCGATTTCAGGCATGACCGTCCGGCAGGATTTCGAGGACGGTTTCGCGAGTCACGCTGAACGAGCTGCGGCGCGCGGGGCTTCTTCGCGAATTACGCCTGCCGAACGGGATCGATCTTGTTTCCAATGACTATCTCGGTCTCGCGGCGCATCCGCACCTCACACAGGCGATGCGCGTCGCCCTCGGCGAGCTTCCGGCCGGTTCAGCCGGGTCCCGTCTCCTGCGCGGTCACCACGAGATCTTCGAGCGCATCGAAGCACGGCTCGCCGCGTTTTCGGGCACCGAGTCGGCGTTGCTGTTCGGATCGGGTTATGCGGCGAACATCGGACTGCTGCAGGCGCTCGTCAGCCCTGACGATCTGATTCTCTCTGACGAGCGGAATCACGCGAGCCTCATCGACGGCATCAGGCTGACGAAGGCGGCGACGCGCGTGTTCGGGCACCAGGATCTGGGTGCGCTCGAGGACGGCGCTCCGCGCTCCCCGCCGTGGACGCGCGATCGTGGTGACCGAGAGCGTCTTCAGCATGGATGGCGACTGCACGCCACTTGAAGAACTGTGCACGGTCGCCGAACGCGGCGGCGCGGCGGTCGATCGTGGACGAGGCGCACGCGACGGGACTGTACGGTGCGCGCGGCTCGGGCCGTGTCGAAGAGCTTGGGCATTCGCGACCGGGTGCTCGCGACCATTCACACCGGCGGCAAGGCCCTCGGATCGGGTGGGGCGTGGGTGGCCGGATCGCGCGCGCTCCGGGACGTCCTCGTCAATCGGGCGCGGTCGTTCATCTTCTCGACCGCGCCGCTGCCGGTTGTCGGCGCCGCCCTCGAGGCTGGGCTGCAACTGATCGAGCGCGAGCCCGGGCGCCGCGCCGACGTGCACCGCAAGTCGTTGCTCGTCCGCCGGGCGCTGGCGGAAGCCGGCGTGACGCGCCGGCGGCCAGTCGCCGATCGTGCCGATCCTCGCGGGCTCGAACGAGGCGGCGCTTGCCCTGCAGTCAGGATTGTCGGCCGCCGGCTTCGACGTGCGCGCGATCCGCCCACCGTCTGTTGCACCCGGCACGGCGCGCCTGCGCGTCACCGTGCGCTATCCCGTCCCGGATGAGGATCTCCTGCGCTTCGCCCGCGAAGTGGCTCACCTCCTGGAATCTGGACGAAAGGGGTCAGACCGCAAGGTTTTACGAATCGCGTAATGATTGCACCCGACCCCTTGTATGTCAGCCCACACCTGACGAGATTCGCCGGTGGGATGCCGACCACGTCTGGCATCCGTTCACGCAGATGCAGGAATACCTGGCGAGCGAACCGCTCGTCGTCGTTCGCGCCGAGGGCCACTATCTCATCGACGATCGGGGCCGCCGGCTGTTCGACGGGACGTCTGCGCTGTGGTGCAACCTGCTCGGCCATCGCGTTCCCGCGATCGACGCGGCCGTCGCCGAGCAGCTCGGGCGGTTTGCGCACACGACGCTTCTTGGCACGACGCATCCCGGGGTCGCCGAACTGGCGCGTCGCCTGGTGGAGATCGCGCCGGCCGGGCTGAACCACGTGTATTTTTCAGACAGCGGCGCCACCGCGGTCGAGGCGGCGCTGAAGATCGCATTCCAGTATCGATTGCTCACGCAGGGCAAGGCCGCGGCCGAACGCGCGGTCTACATGAGCCTGGACAATGCCTACCATGGCGACACGCTCGGAGCGGCCGCCGTCGGGGGCGTCGAGCTGTTTCACGACATCTTCAAGCCCATCCTGCTTCCCGCACTGAAGACGCCGTCCCCGTACTGCTATCGATGTCCCATCGGCAAGCGGCCTGGTGAATGTTCGATCGATTGCGGGGACGAGCTGGAACAGGCACTCGCACGCGCGGACGGGCGAGTGTGCGCCGTGATTATCGAGCCCGGCGTGCAGGCCGCCGCCGGCATGCTGACGCTGCCCGACGGGTTTCTCTCGCGGGCGGCCGCGGCGTGCCGCGCGCACGGCGCGCTCCTCATCCTCGACGAGGTGGCGACCGGGTTCGGACGCACCGGCGCGATGTTCGCGTGCGAGCGCGAGGGGGTGACGCCGGACCTGCTGTGCGTGGCGAAGGGATTGACCGGTGGCTACCTGCCGGTTGCGGCGACGCTCGCCACCGACCGCATCTACGACGCGTTTCTCGGCCGCTACGACGAATACCGGCATTTCTTTCACGGCCATACGTACACGGGCAACGCGCTCGGCTGCGCGGCCGCGCTGGCGACGCTCGGACTGCTCGCGGACGGCACGCATCATCGGCGACGTTCCGCGGAAAGCTCGTGTGCTGCATGACGCGCTTGCGCCGCTGGCGCTCCACAAGCACGTCGGCGAGATCAGGCAGGCCGGCCTCATGTGCGGCATCGAGCTCGTCGCCGACCGCGCGACGAAAGCCGTATTTCCTCCGGGCGATCGCACCGGTTACCACATCTGCCTGTCTCTCCGCGATCGCGGCATCTTTCTGCGCCCGCTCGGCGATGTGATTCCGCTCATGCCGCCGCTCTCGTCGACCGACGCCGAACTGAAGGTTCTGGCCGAGGCACTGCGCGCCGCAATCGTGGAGCGGCTCGGTGCGTGATCTGCTCGTCACCGGTACCGACACCGGTGTTGGGAAGACGGTCATCGCGGCCGCTCTTGTCACCGCGTTGCGCGCGCGGGGCGTCCGCGCGATTGGCTTCAAGCCGGCCGAGACCGGTATCGAGCCGGGCCAGGATCGCGACTCCGACGTGCTCGCGCGCGCGTCGGGAGCGCGCGAGGCGCTTGCGGCGCCGCTGCTTCAGCTGGCTGAACCGCTCGCTCCGGCGGTGGCGGCCGATCGGGCGGGAACGCGAATGAATCCGCGCGACGTCGAGTCGCGCATCGCGCAGTTGAGGCGCGCCGGGTACACGCTGGTCGTCGAGGGTGCCGGCGGCGTGATGGTGCCGCTCGCCTGGGACTACACCGTGCTCGACCTTGCCCGCGCGTGCGAGCTCGAGGCCATCGTCGTCGCGCGGCCAGGACTCGGGCACGCTCAATCATGTGGCGATGACCGTGACCGTCTTGCGCGCGCGCGAGATCGCCGTGCGCGGCGTCGTGCTGAACGGCCGTTCGGCCACGCCCGATCTCGCCGAGTCCGACCAATCCCGCCGCGCTGGCCCGGATGCTGCGCGGCATCCCTATTATCGAAACCCCGCATCAGCCCTCAGGGAGCCCCGTCACCGCCGCGGCGGCGCTGGTCGATCGCCTCCTCGACTAGAGCGTTTTCCGAAGGTCCGGCTAAAGCCGGACACTACGCTCACGGCTGTAGGTTCTGCACGGCCAGCGTGTTCCTCTTTCGGGTGATCCCTGCCTGCGACGTGAGACGCTAAAGCTAGACACCACAGCACGATACGGGTAGCAACGTGCCAGGGTATGCAAGACGGAACCGAATGCGCTGAAACGGCACACGGGCCGATCGCGCTGATTTCCTAGGAAAATCGCACGATCAGACCCGATTTCCCAATCCGTGTCTCATTCCAGTGTTCCAATTTGCTTTACTGTCGTTTAAATGTCTAAAGAGTCATATTTAACCGACTCGTATAACTCTATATATATCTATCAGTTAGCCTATGGTTTGACGATGCGTGGCCATACTGGCAGTTGCCTTGCTCTTATGGTCCCCGATGGTCAAACTACTCGAACACCTCAAACATACAGTTACGGCTCTGGCCGTGACCGCACTGTTTGTCCCCGCCACCACCTACGCACAGGCAGCTTCGGATGCGAAGCTCGACGAGTCGCTCCGCGAGTCGCTGGAACGTGGGTGCACCGGGACGCAGTCGGTCATCGTCAGAACCAAACCCGGCTACCGTCAGGGCCTCCGGGATTCGCTTTCGGCGCACGGCGACGTCGTCAAAGGCGAATTTCCGGCGCTCGATGCGGTGGCGGCCGACGTGCACTGCGACGATCTCGCGGCGCTCGCCGGATTCGATTCAACCGACTCGGTCTCGCTGAACGGCCCCGTGGCCGTCCAGTCGGTGCTGACCGACGCCCAGGCGGCGCTCAGTGCGGCGAAAGCGGCATTGGTCGATGCGAAAGCGGATGCCAAGGACGCGCAGAAAGCGCTTCGCACGGCAGAACGCGCGCTGGCGCTCGCCGATGCGCAGGTCGTTGCCGCGAAGAAGGCGCTCGTCCTCGCGCAGCGGTTGAATGCCGTCGGCCAGACCGGCGGCGGTGGCCGCCGCGGTGGCGAGGCTGGCCGAAGCCGAAGGCGCGGCTGCGGCGGCGGAGGCCGCCTACAACGCGGCGCGCACGGCGGCAACCGCGGCGCAGGCTGCGGCGATGGCCGCGTCGAGCAATGTGCTCGAAGCGCAGCAGGCGCTGGCGCAGGCGACCCAGGCTGTTGCCGCGCGCAGGCGTGAAGGGCGCGCCGCGAGAGATCTGAAAAAGAAGTTCTTCGCCACCATGCCTCTCACGGGGCAGATCTCCACGGTCGATGAGAGTGGCAACTACACGCTGCAGACGGGCATTGCCCAGGCGGGCAGCTGGCGTGGGCGTCGCGGTCATCGACTCGGGCATCGAGCCCGGACTCGATTTCAACGAGCGCATCACGGCGTTCTACGACTTCACTTATGGCGACATTCGCGCGGTGACGCCGCTCGATCCGTATGGTCACGGCACGCATGTGGCCGGGTTGATCGCGAGCGAGTTCGTCGGGGTCGCGCCATACGCGCGACTGGTGGGGCTGCGCGTGCTCGACGGCAACGGCCAGGGCACGACGGCCGACGTCGTGCGGGCGATCGAGTTCGCCATCGCCAACCGCCAGCTGCTGGGCATCAACGTCCTGAACCTGTCGCTGGGCCATCCGATTTACGAACCGGCGGCCACCGACCCGCTCGTGCAGGCAGTGGAACATGCCGTTCGTGAAGGGATGGTGGTGGTTGTCTCGGCCGGAAACTTCGGCCTCAACAAGAAGACGGGGCTGCCGGGCTATGCGGGCATCGCCTCGCCGGGCAACTCGCCGTCCGCGCTGACGGCCGGCGCCGCGCGGACCTTCAACACCACCACGCGCGTCGACGATCGCGTCGCGCCGTACAGCTCGCGCGGGCCGTCGTGGTACGACGGGTTCGCGAAGCCCGACTTCGTTGCGCCGGGCGACAACCTGCTGTCGGTGGCGGCCGCCGGAAGCAAGCTGCGGCTCGCGCAGGAGGCAGCGTGGCAACACGGGCAACTACATGCGGCTGTCGGGCACGAGCATGGCGGCCGGCGTGGCGAGCGGTGTGGTTGCGCTCGTCCTGCAGGCCAACTCCGCGCTGACGCCCAACACGGTGAAGGCGATCCTCGAGTACTCGTCGATTCCCGTGCTCGACGACCTGGGTCAGCGGTACGACGCGCTGTCGCAGGGCGCCGGACAAATTGAAGTGACGGGCGCCGTGGCGCTCGCGCGCGCGATCAACCCGCAGGCGCCGGTGGGTTCGCCGTGGCTGTCCACCAACATCATCCCGTCGACGACGATTGGCAGAAGCGTCTACACCTGGTCGCAGTCGATCATCTACGGCAATCGCCGCCTTGCCGGTCCGACACTGCTGAGCGAGCAGCGTCCGGCCTGGGCCGCCAACATCGTGTGGGGCGAAGGCCTCGGCAACGAAGACGACAACATCGTCTGGGGGAACAACTTCGGCGATGACGACAACATCGTCTGGGGCAACAGCTTCGACGACGACGACAACATCGTCTGGGGGAACAACATCGTCTGGGGCAACTCCAACGACGACGACAACATCGTGTGGGGCAACCTCTTCGACGACAACATCGTCTGGGGCAACCTCTTCGGCGATGACGACAACATCGTCTGGGGGAACAACATCGTGTGGGGCAGCGGCCTCATCGGCATGAGCCTCGACGACGACAACATCGTGTGGGGCAACCTCGACGACGACAACATCGTGTGGGGCAACCTCGATGACGACAACATCGTCTGGGGCAACCTCTACGACGACAACATCGTCTGGGGCAACACCAACGAAGACGACAACATCGTGTGGGGCAACGGCCTCGACGACGACAACATCGTGTGGGGCAACAGCTCGCAGCTCGGCACCGTCCTTCGCTGGAGCTGGTGGCTATGTCTCGGGCAAGGCGTCGAACGCTCGCGCGCGGAGGACCTTCGGCCGCAGGGAAGGGGTGCAGTAATGGCCACCCACATCCCGACGACCACGACAGAAGGTATGACCGCCTCGATCATGACCGTGAGCTGCGCCGCGACGAAGACCGTCAGCTCGGACTGGAAAGAAGTTGCTTCCAGTGCTGAAGGGCAAGGGCATCACGCTTCGCGAGCTTCGCGTCAGCGACGCGGCGTCGCTGCTGGCGCTGCTGACGACCGAAGAAGTGACGCGCTTCATCTCGCCGCCGCCGACGACGCTCGAGGGCTTCGAGCGGTTCATTCAGTGGGCGCAGCGCGAGCGCGAAGCGGGCCGCTACATCTGCTTCGCGGTCGTGCCTGACGGGTACGACACCGCGGTTGGTTTGTTCCAGGTTCGGCAGCTCGATCCGATGTTCGGCACGGCCGAATGGGGATTCGCGCTCGGTTCGGCGTTCTGGGGTTCCGGCCTCTTCGTCTCGGGTGCGGAACTGGTTATCGACTTTGCATTCGAAGTGGTTGGCGTGCATCGCATGGAAGCACGTGCAGCCGTTGACAATGGCCGGGGCAATGCCGCGCTGCGGAAGCTTGGCGCGGTGCAGGAGGGCATCTTGAGACAATCATTCCTTCGCAACGGGCGATATCTCGACCAGGCGCTCTGGGCGATTCTGCCGGAAGACCGCGTGCCGATCGAAGGCCGTGTGGGGCGCGAAGATCTGCTAGAACGCGCCAGGGCTTCGACGCGCGTTCACATCTGCAAGCCAGGATCGGGCCGGCACCGGAACAGCCGGCTCGATCCCTGCATCCTGTCCTGTCCTGATGTTCGACCTCCCCACAAGTTGCTGATTCTGCAAGGTGTGTGCAAAAAGGGGATCTGTCTTGCCAATTCTGCACACGGCCAGTTTTCCGGCTTTTTCCTAAGAATTTCCACGATATTGCAGTTTTTGCCACGTTTGCGCGGTGTGCAGTTTTCAGATTTGCACACGCGGGCGCTTTTGCCGAAGCCGAATTCCAGGCGCAAAACAGCTCTAAATGACACGACCATGTGAAGTTAGCGACGCCTGACGGTTCGTGGCCGTCGAATTGCTCAATGGCCGGCCAGATGTCTCGATCACTTCTCTCGCATTCACGACCGCAGCGCTTGTGGCTGTGGCGCTGCTCTCAGACACTGCCGGCGCACAGACGATCGAAACCGCCAAACTCGACGAATCGCTTCGCGAGTCGGTCGAGCGCGGCTGCCACGGCAGGCAAGAGGTCATCATCACGGTCGAGCCTGGCTATCGCGAAGCCCTGCAGCTTGCGCTGTCGGTTCATGGCGATAAGGTCACGGGCGAATTCCCGGCGATCAACGCGATCGCCGCAGACATTCATTGCGACGACCTGGTTGCGCTTGCGAGCGTTTGGATCGATTCGCGCCGTGTCGACCAACGCGGCCATTGGCGTGGCCGCCGCGAAAAGTACGAACTCGACCGCAAAGCAGGACCGAGAAGGCGGCGAAAGCGCTCGCACGCGAGCTCGAGGCGCAGGCGGCGAAAGCGCTCAAGAAGAACGCGTTCGCGACGCTCGGTGCGACGAAGCTCCGCGACGTCAAGCCAAGCGGCGTCATGCTCGTGCCGGGCCAGTCGACCCTCACCAACTCGGTGACGGGCGCCTTTCAGACCAACCTGAAGCACTCGACCTACACCGGCAGCGGCATCGGCGTGGCCGTGATCGATTCGGGCATCCAGCCGGGAATCGATTTCGGCGATCGCATCACCGCGTTCTACGACTTTACGAAGGGCGACATCAGAGCCGCCACGCCGTACCGACGATTACGGGCACGGCACGCACGTCGCCGGCCTGATCGGGAGCCAATACGTCGGCGTCGCGCCGTACGCGCGCCTCATCGGCCTCAAGGTTCTCGACGCCAAGGGCCAGGGCACGACCGACAACGTCGTGCGCGCCATCGAGTTCGCCATTACCAACCGGCATCTGCTCGGCATCAACGTGCTGAACCTCTCGCTCGGCCATCCGATTTACGAACCGGCGGCGACCGATCCGCTCGTGCAGGCCGTCGAGCACGCGACGCGCGTGGGTCTCACGGTTGTCGTGGCCGGCCGGCAACTTTGGAACGAATCCGAAGACGGGTCAGGTGGGCTATGCCGGCATCGTGTCGCCGGCCAACGCACCGTCGGCCATCAGCGCCGGCGCCGTGAACACGTTCGACACGGTGACGCGTGATGACGATCGCGTCGCGCCCTACAGCTCGCGCGGTCCGTCGTGGTACGACGGTTTTGCCAAGCCCGACGTCGTGGCGCCGGGGCACGACTTGCTCTCGGTCGCGGCGGAGGGCAGCACCCTGAAGAAGCTTCAGGAGGCGCGCGGCAACAAGGGCAGCTACATGAAGCTGTCGGGCACGAGCATGGCGGCCGGCGTCACCAGTGGCGTCGTGGCGCTGGTGCTCCAGGCCAACTACAAGCTGACGCCGAACGCGCTGAAAGCGGTGCTCGAGTTCACGGCCATTCCAGTATTCCAGAACGACGGCAAGCGCTTCGACGCGCTCACGCAGGGCGCCGGCCAGATTCAGACGGAAGGCGCGGTGACGCTCGCGAAAGCCATCAACACATCTGCGCCGATGGGTGCGGGCTGGCTCACCTCGAAGGTCACGCCGTCCACGGCGATCGGCCAGCAGGTTTATGCCTGGTCGATGTCCATCATCTGGGGGCAGCGCCGGGTTGCGGGCGCGAAGCTCGCTCAGCGAGCAGCGGCCGGCCTGGGCGACCAACATCGTCTGGGGCGAGGGCCTGGGCAACGAAGACGACAACATCGTCTGGGGCAATCTGTCGACGACGACAACATCGTCTGGGGCAACAGCTTCGACCAGGACGACAACATCGTCTGGGGCAACAACATCGTCTGGGGCAACTCGACGACGACAACATCGTCTGGGGCAATCTCTTCGACGACAACATCGTCTGGGGCAACATCTCTGCGACGACGACAACATCGTCTGGGGGAACAACATCGTGTGGGGCAACGGCCTCATCGGGATGAGCCTCGACGACGACAACATCGTGTGGGGCAACAGCTCGACGACGACAACATCGTCTGGGGCAACCTCGACGACGACAACATCGTGTGGGGCAATCTCTTCGACGACAACATCGTCTGGGGCAATTCCAACGACGACGACAACATCGTGTGGGGCAACTCGGCGTCGCTCGGCAGCATCGTGCGCTGGAGCGCCGGCGTGGTCGGCGGCAGCGCGTCTCACGCGCGTGCGCGCCGCATCCTGGGGAAACAGGGACGGTAATGGCGACCCAGCTCGCGGTCCACACGGCGACGCCGGGCACGGCGGTCACCTCCGACTGGAGGGATGGCCTGCCCGTGCTTCGAGGCAAGGGCATCACGCTGCGCGAGCTTCGACGAGCGACGCGGCGTCGCTGCTGGCGCTGCTGACGACGGAAGAGGTGACGCGGTTCATCTCGCCGCCGCCGACGACGATTGAAGGGTTCGAGCGCTTCATTCTGTGGGCGCAGCGCGAGCGCGAGGCCGGGCGATATGCGTGTTTCGCGGTCGTGCCCGACGGCTACGACACAGCGGTCGGCCTGTTCCAGGTCCGGCAGCTCGATCCGATGTTCGACACGGCGGAGTGGGGGTTCGCGATCGGATCGGAATTCTGGGGCTCGGGCCTGTTCGTCAAGGGCGCCGAGCTGGTGATTGAGTTCGCGTTCGACGTCATTGGCATCCATCGGCTCGAGGCGCGTGCGGCGGTGCAGAACGGCCGGGGCAATGGCGCGCTCCGGAAGATTGGCGCGGTTCAGGAGGGCATCTTGAGGAAGTCATTCCTTCGTGGCGGCAAGTATCTCGATCAATCGCTGTGGGCCATCCTCGACGTGGATTGGTACCGTTCGAAGGCGGTTTGGGGAGTGAAGGTAAGCTAGCAGATAATCGGGGCGCGTGTCGCGTCCTCTGCTCGTCATCTTTCTCACGGTCTTCGTCAATCTCGTCGGCTTCGGCATCATCATCCCGCTGCTGCCGTTCTACGCGGAGACCTTCGGCGCCTCTCCGGTCGTCATCGGCCTCCTCTTTGCGGCGTTCTCCCTCGCACAACTCATTGCGGCGCCCGTCCTCGGTGTGCTGTCGGACCGGTTCGGCAGACGTCCCGTGCTCATCTTCAGCCTCATCGGGACGGCCGTCAGCTTCGTCATGCTCGCCATGGCGCAAAGCCTCACCATGCTGTTCGCGGCCCGCATCATCGATGGCCTGTCGGGCGGCAACATCACCATCGCGCGCGCGTACATCGCGGATGTCACCGAGCCGGACGAGCGGGCGAAGGCCTTTGGCTTTCTCGGCGCGGCGTTCGGCCTCGGGTTCATTGTCGGGCCGGGCCTGGCGGGCGTGTTCTCGCACATCAGTTACACCGCGCCCATCTGGGCGGCCGTGGTCGTCACGTTGATCGCGACGGTCATGGCGGCGGTCTGGCTGCCGGAGACGGTGCATCGGGGAAGCGCCGTCACCGTTTCGCCCCTGCGAGCGCTGCCGGACGTGCTGAGCCGGCGCAACCTGCGTCCCCTGCTCCTGGCGGACTTCGTGTACTGGTCGTCGTTCGCGCTCTGCACGACGACGTTCGCGATGTTCGCGTCTCGCCGGTTCGGCTTCGACGTGGCGCACACGGGATACGTGCTCGCCGGCTTCGGGCTCCTCGGCGTCATCGTCCAGGCCGGACTCGTCGGCGTGGTCGCACGCAGGATCGGCGTGATGCGGACGCTGCTCGTCGGGCTGGTGATCGCCTCGGCAGGCTGGACGCTCGTCGCCTTGTCCGGGAGCGTGCCGGTCTTTCTGCTCTCGCTGATTCCGGCCGGTATCGGCGTCGGATTGTGCAACGCGGCGATCGTGACGCTGGTCAGCCACAGCGCGTCGAGGGAAGAGCAGGGAGCGATGCAAGGCGCCGCCGGCGCACTCGAGAGCCTCGGCCGCGCGATCGGGCCGGTGTGGGGGCATGGCGCGCTGCAGCGCTTTGGCGAGGGAAGCGCCTACGGCACGGCCGCGCTGGCGTTTCTCGCGACGATGGTGCTGATGCTGGGCTACAAAGCGCCCGAGAACTAGAATCTGGAAACTAAAAGCTAGAAACTGAAAACTGAAAACTACTCAGGCAGACACACGCACGGTCCGGCTAAAGCCAGACACTGACGTACGAAAACTACTTAGCGTCCCACGCGCGTGAACGTGATGGCGGCTCCGCCGGGAACGGCGGTCGGCGACACGGCCATGCGCGCGTTGCCGCGCCCGACCGTCACGGTTCTTCCAGCGATGATGCCGAGCGCCGCACCAAACGCGACGTCGCTGAGATGATGACGGTTGGCCTGCAGGCGCGAACCCGCGACGAACGCGGCCACGCCATAGGCGGGGATTCCAACCTTCCAGCCGAAATTTCTCTGCAGCACGGTTGCTGATGCGACCGTGACCGAGGTGTGGCCCGACGGGAACGAGTAGCTCGTTCCATCCGGACGGGTGCGCTGCGTGGTGTATTTGATCGCGTAGGTCGTCAGCTGAGCGACGGTTTGCGCGCGGAACAGCTCGCCGCCGACCTTGACCGCCCGCGAATTGCCGTTGATTCGACCGACCGCAAAGATCGCGATCGCCGCGCCCATCTGGAACGGCGCGCTGCCAACCGTCTGTCCCGATTCGAACGCTTCCTGCAGTTCCGGCCTGGCAAACATGACGCTGACGCGCGGATCTTTCGGGTGTGCGGCGAGTGCCGCGGCCGTGCCGATCGCGAGCCATCGCGCCGTGTCTCGCGAGGGCAGCCGCGTGAAGTCTTTCGCTGTTTCCGCGAAGAGTCCTTTGAAGGATGAGACGGGTTTCGTGAACGAGACCGGTGGCGCGGCTTCGACGGCCCCGACGGAAGGCGGCGCGGATGGCACGCCGGCTTGCGCGGCGGCGTTCGACGCCGCGAGGATTGTCGCCATGGATAAACAGCCCGCCACCAGGGTTTTCATTCGTCCGCCTTCTGCTTTTCGCCCGCGAGCTCGCGCTTGAGCCATGCCCGCGCAAAGGTCCAGTCGCCTTCGACCGTTCTCAGCGACAGGCCCAGGTGCTCCGCGATTTCGGGATTGGACATGCCGGAATAGAACCGCAATGTCACTATTTGTGCCGCGCGCGCATCAACCGCTTCAAGACGCGTCGAGCGCGGCTTCGAGCGTGAGCAAATCCTCGACGGGCACCGCACCGGTTTCCGATGCCTTCAGCAGATCGTCCAGCGCGACACGGGCTGCACGCCGCCACCACGCTTCTCGCGCTTCTGGTGCCGCCCGTGATCGATGAGGAGGCGGCGCATGGCCTGGGCGCCGAGCGCCAGTCCGTGCGTGCGGCCTTCCCATTCGCTGCCCCTTCTCGTTCTGCAGCCGCAGCCACGCTTCGTGCACGAGCGCCGTCGGCTGCAACGTGTGATTCCGCCGCTCGCGGCCGAGATAGCGGCGGCGACGTGGCGCAACTCGCCGTAAATCACCGGAAACAGCGCATCGGGCGGCCCGGGATTCTTGTCCCCCATCGCCGCCTACTTCAATCGCGCGTATTCGGCGCGTGCTTCCTCGAGCGGGCGCAGATCGGCATCGGGCTGCCTTCCAGAGCTCGAACAGCCGCTCGTATGCCTCGCGCGCAGACGCCGTGTTGTTCATCAGGGCTTTCGCCCTGGCCAGGCCGAGATGACCCGAAAGGATACAACATCGCCGCCGGCACCTCCCCCTGATGGTCCACGATGCGACTGGAACTCGGCGGCCGCGGCCTTTCCATCCTTCAGTCCGAAGATACGCAAGCCCACGCAGGTACAGCGACCAGAACTCGGCCGACGGCGCGTGATTGTACGGCCGGACCGGCTCGAGGATCTCGACGGCGCGCGCCGGCTCTCCCGCGCGAAGGGCAGTCGCGGCAGCAATTACGGGCATCGACAGTTGAGTCGTCAGCGTCGCGTCCGGAAACCGGTCGCCCAGCTCGCTCGACGAGTTTCGCCGCTTCGGCGCGCGCGCCGCACAGCGCGAGCACGCTTGCCGGCACGCTCGAGCGTCGCGTTGTCCCTGCCCAAGGCGCAGCCCTTCTGCGGCGTCTCTTCAAGGCGTCGGGACATTGTCCGACCGTCGCATGCATTTCGGCGTTTTCCGCCAGCAAGCTGTGCCGCAACCTCCGTGAAGCCTCCGTGAAGCGACATCTGGATGCCGCTGGCGGTACTGCTCGTGCGCTGTCTTGATGCGGCCTTCAGCCGCGGACACGTGAGCCTGCCAGCCGAAGCGCGGAGTTGGTCTGTCGCAGCGCCGATCGACGCCTCCAGCTCGCGCGCCATCGTCTTGGCGTCCCCCTGGACGAACGCCACGAGATACGACAACCGGCTGGCGCCGATGAAGTCCAGCTTCCGATCCGCCGCCAGCTTCAGCGTGGCTCTGGCCTCGTCGAGCCTGCCCACGGCGAGCAGCGACGCGGCGAGGTTCCCGTACGGCGGGAACAAACTGCGGATCGAGACGATGGCCTCGCGCAGCGGCGCGAACGACTGCTCGAACTGTCCCAGGCGGATGAGCGCATTGCCGAGCGCATTGAACGCATATGCCTCTCGCGGATATGTGGCCGTCCACGAGCGCGCCAGCTCGATGCGCCTTGTCCCACGCCTGTATCGCGTCGCGGTAGTAGCGCCAGGAGATGAAGAAGCGCTCGCGATCGCTGACGCGGTCGCGCAGGTCGAACGCCTTCTTCGAGAATTCGGGCGCGAGCGCCGACTGGCCTGTGTTCGCGTACACCGCCGACAGAAGCGCGTGCGCCATCGCAAACGTGGGATCCAGCTCGATCGCGCGCTTCAGATGAGGAATCGCTTCCAGTCGCGGAACCGCGCGGCCCTGGTAGAGCGCCAGCGAATAGGCGTGGAGCGCGTCGAGCGACGCCGTCGTCGCGCGCGGCAGCGGCACGTCGAACTTCTGAACCGACGGCAGCGACTCGCCGAGTTTCTGCCGCAGCCTCGAGATCGCGCCGCCGAGCGCGCTCAGCACCTGTTCTTTGGTCGCCGCTTCGGCCTGCTCGCGCGCCATGACGTCGCCGGTCTGCGCGTTGATCGCTTCGAGTCCGATCACGTAGTTCTCGCCGAGGCGCACGATCGAGCCGGCCAGCAACGCCTTGAGCTGCTCGCGCTGCGCGATCTCGCGCGCCACCGCTCGCGTGATGGCCTCGCCCGGCGAGCGCTCCATCAGGCGAAGCGTTTCTCGCGCCCGCTCGTCGGGAAACACTTTGAGAAACGGCGACTGCTCGAGGGCCGACGGCCAGCGCGACCTTCAACGTGCCGTCGAACACCGGCTCGCCCGTGGCGTTCTCGAAGTCCGCCAGCACGATCGTGTCGCGCTCGTTCAACGTGACCGCGCTCGGAGAGACGAGGAACGACGAGCCGATGACCAGAACGACGATGCGGCCGCGAGCGCCAGCCCGGCCGCCCACGGAGAGCTCTTCCAGCGGGGCAGCGGCTCGCGGGCGTCCGATGAACGCCCGTGCTGATCCCGGTTCCCGACGAGCGCGAGCATGGACGCCATCTCGAGCACCGACGCGGGCCGATCGTTCGGATCGACCGACGAGCGCCGCCATGATCGAGGCGATCGAGCTGCGGATCGACGTTCGTCAACAAGCGTCGAGGGGCCGGGCAGCGGCGCGCCTTGCTTCGCCTGATGCCGGACGTGCGGTCCGAGCAGCAGGTCGTACAACACGAGACCGAGCGCGTACACGTCGGTCCGCTCCGACACCGCCATGCCCGGCGTCCGCTGCTCGGGCGCCATGTAGGCGGGCGTGCCCGTGAACGAATGGCGGTCGGCTTCGGCTCGCGGAATCGCAATGCCGAAATCGCTGATCCGCACGAACCCGTCGTTGTCGATGAGGACGTTCGCCGGCTTCAGATCGCGATGAAGCACACCCTGCGCGTGCGCCGCCGCGAGACCCGCGCACAGCTGCCGCCCGATGTCGACGACCTTCTCCGGCGGCAGCGCGGCCGACGCGGCGCAGCAGCGCCGCGAGATCTTCGCCGCGGATCGAGCTCCATCGAGAAGAAGATCACGCCCTGCGGCTTCGCCGACGTCGAAGACGCGGCACACGGCAGGGTGGGTGATCTGGCGCGCGAGCCGCACCTCGCTGAAGATCCGCTCGCGCGCGGCGGGACTCGCGGACTGGATGACCTTCAGCGCGACCTCGGTTTCGAGCACGAGATCGTCTGCGCGCCAGACATCTCCCATGCCGCCGCTGCCGATTCGCTCGACCATGCGGTACCGGCCCGCGAATACCTCGCCCGGCGCGAACACGACCTGACGGATCGCCGAGTGGATCGCGTCGGGATCCGGCGCGTTCGCGGCGTCGTGGAACTGCAGCAGCGATTCGACCTCGAGCCGCAGGACGGCATCCTCGCCGCAGGCGTCGGCCAGAAAAGCGTCGCGCGCGTCGAGCGGGAGCTCGAGAGCCGGAGAAACAGGTCCTTGGCCCGTTGAGGTGACGCTGACATTTCGAGCCCGGAGTGTACTACTGGAGGCGGGCGTATTCGCGCCGGCTTTCGTCCATCAGCCGACGATTGTCCGTGCCGCTCCAGAGCGCGAAGAACTGGTTCGTACAACGCGCGGGCTTGCCGCGTGTCGCCCGTCAAGCGCCGCGGCACGCGCCGCCCCGCGGTGCGCCAGCGCATACAACGGCGAGGTCGGCGCTTCGCCGCGGTGCTCCACGATGCTCTGAAACTGCTCCGCGGCCGCCGGACCGTCTTCTCAATCCGAGATACGCCTCGCCTCGGAGGTACGCCGGCCAGAACTCCGCCGCGGGCGCGTGATCGTACGGCTTGACCGGGTCCAGCAATTTGATCGCCCGTGCGAAGTCGCGCCTGCCTGACGGCAAGGGCCGCGGCAATGACCGGCCGGTGAATGCGCGCTGTCAATGTCGCGGCGGGAAAGCGTGCGCGCGAGCTCGTCCGACAGTCGCGACGCGTCGGCGGTCATTGCACAACGCGTGGGCTCGGGCGGCTCGCTCCAGCGTGAAGTTGTCGCGATTGAGCGCGAGCCCGGCGGCGATTTCCCTGCCGGGCGTCATCGCACTGACCGGCGATCGCGTGCAGTTCCGCATCCTCCATGGACCACTGCGCGGCGAGCTCGTTGAAATCGCTCGCCGATGGCGATCTTCGACCGCGCGCTGATACAGCTCGTGCGCGGCCTGCGTCCGTCCCGAAAACGCCAACGTCCGAGCTTCCAACGCCGATGCCCACATCGCCTGCGATGTGCGCAGACCACCTCCAGCTCGCGCGCCAGAGCCTGCTGCGTCATTCCTCAAGAACGCAAGCACGGTAGGCCGTGCGGCGAATGCCAGGACTCTCGCCGCCGCGGTCGATAGCCTCACGGACGAGCGCGTTCGCTTGATCGAACCGGTTGAGCGCGATCAGCGAGCCTGCGAGATTGGTCCGGGGCGGAACAAACTGCGAATCCAGACGCATAGCCTCCTGGAAGGCCGCGATCGCCTGCTCGTGCTGCCCGAACGCGGCAGACGCTATGCCGAGGCTGTTGAACGCAAACGCTTCGCGCGGATACGTCTTGGTCCACGACAGGCCCAATTCCAGCGCCTTGTCCCACGCCTGCTCGGCGTCGATGTAGTAGCGCCACGAAATGAAAAATCGTTCGCGCTCGCTGACGCTGTCGCGCAGCTCGAACGCCCGTTCGCGAGTACGCCGGCGCCTCGGCGGAGCGGCCGTTGTTCGCGTAGACACCCGACAGCAGCGCCAGGGCCATCGCGAAATTCGGGTCGAGCTCGATGGCGCGCTGAAGATGCGGCAACGCCTCGAGACGCGGGACCATCCGTCCCTGATCGAGCGCGAGCGAGTACGCATGCAGCGCGTCGAGCGAGCCGGTCGTCGCCTGCGCCAGCGGAGCGTCGAATCGCTCGATGAGCGAGCCAGCGATTCGCCCAGCTTTTCGCGGAGCTTCGACGTGGTCGATGCCGAGCAGCGCCAGCACTTGCTCTTTGGCGGGAACCTCGACTTGCTCGCGTGCCAGTACTTCGCCGCTTTCCGCGTCGATCGCTTCGAGCGCGAGGACGTAGTGGCTTCCAAGGCTGGCGATGGAGCCCGCGACCAGCGCTTTCAGCTGCTCGCGCCTGGCGACCTCGCGCGCAATCTCGCGCGTGAGGCGCTCGTCGGTCGGGCGCTGCATGAGGCGCAGGGTTTCTCGCACGCGATTGTCCGGGATACACCTTGAGGAACGGGGACTGCTCCAATGCGACCGCAAGCGCGACCTTGAGCGCGCCGTCGAATACGGGTTCGCCGGTCGTGTTCTGAAAATCCGCCAGGATGATCGTGTCCTGCTCGGTCAGTGTTCCGCCCGCTCGGCGGAGCAAAAAAGACCGCGAGCGGCCACGACCGCCGCCGCGAGCGCACCTGCCAGCCCACGCCACGACTGACCATCGCCGTGTCGCCGGCGAGCTCAGCAGGCGCGACAGGTCCAGCACCGATGCAGGACGGTTCCGCGGATCGTGCGATATGGCTTTCACGATCGCCCGCTCGAGTGCCGGGTCGACATCGCTCGACCAGCGCCGACGGTTTTGGCGGCTGCCGCTGTGCGCTCCGGCCGCACGTCATACGCCGGTCGCCCGACGAGCAGCTCGTACAGAATCAGACCCGAGCGGCGTAGATATCCGTTCGCTCCGACAGCGGCGTGCCCGGAACGCAGCTGCTCTGGCGCCATGTAGCGCTGGCGTGCCGATCAGCGTCGCGTTGCTCGCCGGGCATCAAGGGTGATCGCGATGCCGAAATCCGTGATCCGCACGAGCCCGTCCTCGGTCGATGAGGACGTTCGCCGGCTTGAGATCGCGATGCAGGATGCCCTGCGCGTGGGCAGCCGCGAGCCCGTCGCAGAGCTGCTGACCGATGTCGATCACCTTTTCGGCCGGCAGCCGGCCCATCCGGCGAACCAGCGTGGCGAGGTCTTCGCCATGGACCAGCTCCATGGAGTAGAAGACTTCGCCTCGTCCTTCGCCGACATCGAACACCCGGCAGATCGCGGGATGCGTAATCTGGCGGGCGAGCCGCACTTCATCGAGGATGAGCCTTCCGCGCCTCGGGGTCGGCCGAGTAAATCAGCTTGAGCGCGACCTGGGTTTCGAGGACCAGATCGTCGGCGCGCCAGACCTCTCCCATCCCGCCTTTCCCAGCCGCGTAATCATGCGATACCGGCCGGCGAGGACATGGCCCGGGCACGATAGCGGGCGGCGTCGGTGGCGGCGCCCGCACGTAGGCCGGAGGCAGGGGTGATTGCGGGGTTCCGATTCATTTGACGCGTTAATCCAGAGAGATGAAGCCGACCTCCCGCCCGATCCTGTTTGCGATGCTGTGTGCGGCCGCGGTCACCGCCAGTTCGTCGCCGGCAAAGCCACACGCGACGCCCTGTTTCTGACCTCACTCAGTTTTCAAGCGCTGCCCACGATGCTCATCGCGGCGTCGGTGTGCTCGCATCCTGCTCGTCGCAGCCCATGCCCGATGGGCGCGCCAGACTCGCCCCGTCCGCGCTGATTCAAATCCTGTCCGCCGCGAGCGGCGTGCTGTTCCTCGTCGAGTGGGTCGTCAGGTTCAGTGCGCCGGCCGCGACGCGCCGTGCTGCTGTTTCTCCACACGTCGGCGATGGCGCCCCTCCTCGACCTCGGGGTTCTGGCTGATCGCCACCGAGCGATTCGATCCCCGCACGGCGAAACGGCGATTCGGGCAGATTACCGGCGCCAGCACCGCTGGGCGGCCTTTTGGGCGCCCTGGTATCCGAGCGCGTCGCCGCGACTCTGGGCGCTCCGGCCATGCTGCTCGTGCTCGGCGGCGTCCAGCTTCTGACCGTCTGGCTGTTCTCGCGGTTTGCCGCCGTCGCGCCCGCACGCCGTCGAACGCGAACACCTGCGACCCGCCGCCGTCTGGTCCAGAGACGCGATCCGGTCTCCGGGTCATTGCGGCGGCGCCGCATCTGCGGCATCTCGCAGCGCTGGTCCTGCTCGGCTCCACGAGCGCCGCGTTACTGGACTATCTGTTCAAAGCGAGGGCGGTAGAGGCGATTGGAACCGGCGATCAGCTCCTGCGCTTCTTCGCTCTCTATTATGCTGCAATCAGCCTTCATCACGTTCATTCTTCAGATCGTCGTCGAGCCGTATCGCGCTGGAGCGATTTGGTTTGGCGCCTGACGACGAGCACGCCGTCCATCGCCGTTGCTCGCGGGCAGCATCGGCGGCCTGGTCACGCCCGGGTTCGGCAGCCTGATGGCGGCGCGCGCAGGGGAGTCCATCTTCCGGGGCTCCTGGTTCCGCGCCGGCTACGAGCTCTTCTACACGCCCGATTCCGCCGGCGGAGAAACGCTCGGTCAAGTCGATCGTGGACGTCGGCGTCGATCGGCTGGGCGAGGCCGTTGGCGGCGGGCTCGTCCGCGCTGGTCGTCCTCGTTCGCGCCCGCCGCGCAATCGTCCGCCATTCTGTGGATCGCCATCGCGACGCTCGACCGCCGCCATCTTCGCCGCGAGCCGGCTGAATCACTGGTACGTCCGGACGCTCGGCACGAGCCTGGTGCTGCAGGCGCCTGGCCTCGGTCCGAGCCGACACCGAAGGGCAACTTGACCCGCCGCATGCTGCTCAAAGTGCGGAGCGCGAGGCCGCTGTCGGCGGCTATCGCCAGCCGACGAGATGGACGATGCGCAGGCGCTGCGAGTCGGGCAACCGCGAGCGCGCGATAGCGGTGCTCGTCGAGGGAGGAAGGGCTGAGCGCCGGCGCTCGTCTCGCATGTCATTCCGCTGCTGGCTGGGCCGCTTGTCCGACTATGCGCTCTTCGCGCTGCGCAAGGTGGCGGAAGAGCGCGTCGGCCAGCTCACCGATGCGCTGCTGGATCCGAGCCAGCGACTACAGTGATCCGGCGGCAGCTCGCGCGCGCCCTTTCTCGGTGGGCGTTTCACAGCGCGCGGCCGACGGCTTGATCCTGGCCCTCGACGACGACCGGTTCGACGTGCGGTTCCAGAGCGCGCGATCGCTTGGCCGCCATTCGCGACAGGAATCCCGCGCATCCGCATCGATCGCGAGCGGATTCTGGATGTCGTCCTTCGCGAAATCGGCGTCGGGAGGCCGGTGTGGGACGAGCCGCCGCCTGCTCGACGATGGCGGTTACCGCGAATCGCCGCTCGACGAATTCGTGCGCGATCGCGCCGGCCAGAGCCTCGCGCACGTCTTTACGCTGCTGTCTCTGATTCTCCCGAGTCAGCCGCTTCAGATCGCCTTCCGCAGCCTGCACAGCCAGAACAGCCGCCTTCGGGGGACCGCGCTCGAGTATCTCGAAGGCGTGCTCCCCACCGAACTCCGGGAGCGGCTCTGGCCGTTCCTCGTGCGAGGGGCGCACAACGTCCCCTGCACCAGCCCCACGACGAAGTGATGGCGAATCTCCTCGGTCCAGCTCTTCCGTACACGGTGGCGCGGCTGTAGCACGGCTGTCGCTCTCAGCTCTCAGGCTGCTCAGCGTCTTAGCCCTCCGCCAACTCAGCTCTAACCGCCACCCCCGCTTGCGGGGTTTGCCGGCCGGTTGGCGCGTTTAGGAGGCAGACCTTCGAACAGGAGACACATCAATGCTTCGACACACGCAGAACCGCACCGTCCGAAAAGTCCTGGCTGGACCGCACGCTCTCGATCTTCGCGGATGTGCGAGCCGGCGAAGGGGCGACGGCGGCGCTCATGCTCGCCAACATCTTTCTGCTGCTCGTCTGCTACTCGGTCATCAAGACCGTCCGCGAGCCGCTGATTCTGCTCGGCGGAGGCGCCGAGGTCCGGTCCGTACGCGGCCGCCGGCCAGGCGCTGCTCCTGATGGGGTTCGTGCCGCTCTACAGCTGGTTCGCCAGCCGCGTCGATCGGGTGAGGCTGCTCGTCGGCGTCACCGTGTTCTTCATCGTCTGCGTCGAGTTGTTCGCGATGGCGGTGGCGGCGCGGGTGCCGTATCGTCGGCGTCGCGTTCTTCATCTGGGTCGGCATCTTCAACGTCTCGCTGGTCGCGCAGTTCTGGTCCTTCGCCAACGACATCTACAGCAAGGAAGCGGGCGACCGGCTGTTTCCGATCATCGTCATCGGCATGACGGCGGGTGCGCCGCTCGGCTCGTTCATCGCCGGTCACCTGTTCAGATCCGGCGTGTCGCCCAACGCTGATCCTCCAGATTTCGGCGGCGTTGCTCGTCGTGAGCGTCGCTGGTCTACCTGTGGATCAACAGCCGTCACGAAGAGCGCGCGCGGCGCGCCGGAGCCGATGATGTCGGCGGCAGACGGGTTCAAGCTGGTGCTCGCGAACCCGTATCTCCGGCTCGTCGCGGCTCTGGTCGTGCTGCTCAATGTCGTCAACACGACCGGCGAATACGTCGTCGCGCGGCTGCTGACCAATCACGTCAACGAGCTGGCGGCGGCCAACGCGGCGTTCAACAAGCAGGCCTTCATCGGCGCGTTCACCGGCGACTATCAGTTCTGGGTCAACGTCCTGGCGTTCCTGCTGCAGGCGTTCGTCAGCTCGCGGCTCGTCAAGTATCGCGGGCTGCGCGGCGCGCTCCTGGCGCTGCCCCTCGTCGCCCTGGGTGGCTACGCGATTATCGCGGCCGGCGTCGGCCTGTCGGTGGTTCGCTGGGTCAAGACCGCGGAGAACGCCACTGACTACTCGATCATGAACACCGCGCGTCAGCTGCTGTGGCTTCCGACCAGCCGCGAGGAGAAATACAAGGCCAAGCAGGCGATCGACGCGTTCTTCATGCGCGGCGGCGACGTTCTCTCCGCGGTCGTCGTGTATGTGGGCTCGCGCATGCTGCACCTGACCGTCGAGCAGTTCGCCATCGTGAACATCGCGCTCACGCTGGTATGGATCGGCGTCGCCCTCGCGATTCTCGGGCCGCGCAAAGTCTTCTTCCGCGGCTCGCGTTCCGGCCGCTCGCCACGGCTGCCCTGGTCCTGGCGATGGTGGCTGTCGCCGTCGACGGCGTTCGCGCAGGAGACGCGCGAGGAAGCGCGGGACGCGCTGCAGGCGCAGAAGGCCACCGCAGCTCCGTCCCTACGAGCCCACGCCAGCTGGAACGCCGCATCGAAAGAATCGGCAGCCTTCTCGAATGCGCAGAAGAGACCCATCTACCCGTTCATCGGCAGCGTGTTTTCCGGCGGCGGCGTGGCGCTCGGCGTCGGTCATACATCAGGAAGTTCGGCGATACCGGCCACTACGACGTCTACGCCGCGCGGTCGGTTCGCAACTTCAAGCTCGTCGCAGGCACGGTGAGACTGCCGACGTTTGCCGCAACCGCATCCGGGTCGACGCTGAACGGGAGCTGGCTCGACGCGCCGAAGGTGGCGTTCTATCCCAACGGCAACGAGTCCAGCAAGGAACGACGCACGCGACCTGTTCTACCGTGCGACGACGGTCGGCGTCGTCGACGCGAGTGCAGGCGGCGCGCTTCCTCGGCCATCGGCGGAGGATTCGACGCCATCCAGATGGAAACGGGCGTCCCTGATCTGCACGATCGAAACTGCGGACCCCTCCTATCGCCGCAGCAGTGTGTTTGCCGAGTTCGACTCGGCGCCCGTCGCCCGGATATGCGAGCCGCGGCGGCCTCTATCGGGTCGAGTGGTTCGACTACCATCAGGCCAACGCCGGCGCGCACAGCTTCAGCCGCGTCGATGCCGAGGCCGCAGCACTTCGTGCCGCTTCGTCGCGAGGGCTCGGTGCTCGCGTTCCGCGCGCTCGCGTCGACGACGAACACCGCACAGGGAGAGAGCGTGCCGTTCGTGCTGCTCCCGGATCTGGGCGGCAGCCACACGCTCCGCGGCTATCCCAGCTGGCGGTTCCGCGATCGCAGCCGGATGGCCTTGACGGCCGAGTACCGCTGGAAGGCGGGCCACTTCGTCGACATGGCGCTCTTCGTCGATGCGGGCCAGGTGGCGCCGCGCCTCGCGGATCTCGACTCTGAGCAAATTCAAAAAGACCTACGGACTGGGGATGTCGTTTCACACGCCCGCCAGCACGGTTACGCGCATCGAAGCTGGCGCGCACGGGCGAGGGCACGGCCCTGGTGTTCTCGTTCAGCCCGAGCTTCTAAGGAGAATTGACAATGAAATCTTCAACGAGCAAATTCCTTGGCGCCCTCGCCGGCGCGCTTTCGGTCGCGGTGGCCGGCACGATGCTGACGTCGGCGGCTTCTCCGAAGTTCTACGCGGACGATCCCGTCTGGATCGAACGCGACACGCAGGACGCGTCGAGCATCAAGCCGCTCGAGGTCGACCTCTTCGTCGACCTGACGACGAACATCGTGGCGGGCCAGGAAACGCCCGTCGCGCGCCGCGCCGCGAACGTCAACACCGTTGACGAGGTGCCGAACTCGAGCTGGTTCACCAATCGCCTCGGCCATCGGCCGATGTCGCCTGAGGAAATTGCGAAGGGGCCGAACACGACCAACGGCCCGGCGGCCGGCGCGTGGACGATCACCTCGTCCAAGAGCGACGGCGTGACGCCTGGCTTCACGGTGAAGGACAGCACGCGGGCAGCGCTGGTTCCTGAAGTTCGATCCGCCCGGTTATCGCGCGATGGCCACCGGCACCGAAGTCGCCGTGACCAAGCTGATGTGGGCGCTGGGATACAACGTTCCGGAAAATCACATCGCCTATCTGCAGCCGCGAACAGCTCGTCATCGGGGAAGGCGGCGAAATTCACGCCGCCCGGCCGCAAGCCCGCGCCGATGCGCAACGAGCGACATCGACAATCTGCTCAAGCGCGCCAACCGCGAGCAGGACGGCTCATACCGCGTCGTGGCCAGCAAGGCGCTTCCCGGCAAGCCTGTCGGGCGCGTGCGGTTTGTAGACACCCGGCCGGACGATCCGAACGACATCGTGCCGCACCAGGATCGCCGCGAGCTGCGGGGCTACGGTGTGTTCGCCGCGTGGCTGAACCACGTCGACGCCAAGGCCATCAATTCGCTCGACGTGCTCGTCACCGAGAATGGCAAGTCGTTCGTCCGTCACTATCTGATCGACTTCGGCTCGGCGCTCGGCAGCGGCGGCGTCGGCGCCGGCCGACTACTGGGCGGGTTCCGAGTACCTGGTGCAGCCGCGCGACGTCGCGAGGCAGATGGTGAGCCTTGGGTTCAGCGTGCCGAAGTGGCGCACGGTGCCGTTCTACGAAGCGCGCATCGATCGGCCGCCTGCCGCGCCACAACGCCGATTTCAATCCGGACCTGTGGAAGCCGCGCGTTCCGAACCAGGCGTTCCTGCACGCGCGATCGGATGACAAGTTCTGGGCGGCCCAGAAGCTGGCCGCGCTGACGACCGAGATGATTCGCGCGGCGGTTCGGACCGGCGAGTTCGGAGACCCGGCGGCGGAAGAGTTCCTGGTCCGTGCCCTTGCCGAACGTCGCGACGCGATCGGCCGGGCGTATCTGACCGGCGTCAATCCGATCGCCGAACCTGCGCTGGATCGCGGCGGGCATCCTGACGTTCAAGAACGCGGCTGTCGAAGCCGACTTCGCGAGAACGCCGCGCGGCTACCGTGCAGCGTGGTCGACGTTCGACAACACGACGCACGAGGCGGAGCTGTTTGGCGAAAGCTCGGCGGCGACGGCAGAACTTCAGGCGCCCGCGGCTTCCGCGCAACGAAGGCGCGTTTGTGAAGGTCGAGCTGAGGGCGATCGGCAGCATCATACGACGGGTGGGCGAAACCGGCGAGCGCGTACTTCCGCCTGGGCGAGGGCGGCTGGAACCTGGTCGGCTTCGAACGGATCGGGGAACAGTGAATCGGACAGTACCTGCGTGTTACGATTCTGCCACGGCATCTCCCGGCTGGAGGGAGTATCCCATGTGCGCGGTCGCTACGGCCGCTCGTCATCGCGATAGCGTTCGTGACAGCGTGTCTCGACGTCGGCGTCATGGCGGCAGACACCGGAACCATTTCTGGCGCCGCATTTCGATCAGGCCGGCGCAGCCCATCGCCGACGCGACGGTCAAGATCTCGGGCGACCTGCTCCCGACCGGCAGGACGGTCCAGACCGGCGCCAACGGCCTCTACCAGTTTCAATACCTGACGCCGGGCGAATACCTCGTCGAGATTGACAAAGCCGGCGTCGGCCGGTCGACGCGTGCGGCCATCGTCGAAGTGGGCAAGGATACGCAGGTCGACTTCATCCTCGGCCTGTCGCTTCAGGAAGAAGTGACCGTGAGCGCGGCACGGCCGATCGTCGACATCCGATCGGCCGAGGTCGGCTTCAACTTCAGGGAAGACGCCTCAACAGCCTTCCGCTCGAGCGCACCTACCGCGGTCTGTTCCAGCTGATTCCCGGCGTCGCCGACAATCGCAGCCCCGTCGGCCCGGCCGCGGGCGGCAGCCGCAGGACAACCTGTATCTCATCGACGGCGCCAACATCACCAGCCCGGCGTTCGGCTATCTGAGCACGGAGATCAACGAGCTCGACATCGCGGAAGTCAACATCAAGCGCGGGGGCATCAGCGCCGAGTTCGGCCGCACGAGCGGCACGGTCGTCAACGCGGTCAGCCGCAGCGGCTCGAATCGATTCTCCGGCGTGGGCCGAGTGGACTGGCTGTCGGACGAGCTGGTCGGGGCCTACAAGCTTCCCGATCCGACCTCGTCGACGCCGGTGTCCAGCCGGGGCGTTTCGCGACGCGCTGCTGACGACGGAGATGATGCCGGCGAGCGGGATCGGCGGTCCGATCCTCCGCGAACCGCATGTTCTTCTATGCGTCCGCGCGCCACTCGCGCGAAACGAAATGGGATCGGGTCAACAAGGTCGGCACGCCGCTGCCCGACGAAGTGCGGACGGGTCCCGAGCTTTTCGGCAAGCTCAACCTCGCTGCCGGTCCAGCCAGCATCAATTGACGGCAGCTATCGTCATCGGCCGAACCACGTCGAAAACGCCGGCATCAGCTGCCGATTTCGCGCCGAGCGTGGCGACCCGCGCACCGACAACGGCAGCGGGATCGCCACGGCCGAGTGGTCGAACTTCCTCGGCAGCGCGGCAGTCCGCTGAACGTGCGCTACCTCGCACATGAAGGAGAACAACGAGGACACGCCCGATCACGGATCTTGGGATACCTGCCCACGTTCGATCCCCGCAACCTGACGGCGATGGGGCAATACAGCGATCCCTTGCAGGCCAACCTCAACGTCGGAGGCTAGCCAGTTCACGAACGTTCAGAACTACCAGCGGCACGAAGCTGCGCGGCGACCTTCACCCAGTTTTTCGACCTCAGGAAGACCAGCCACACGCTGAAAGCCGGCGTCGGCTACGAATTCGCCGAGGAGCTTCTTCAACCGCATCGCCAACGGGTGGGGCTCGATCGCCAACATCACGCAGGGCGGCGTGCCTGCGCTGCGGGCGCGTTACTACACTCCGCAATCGCCGCAGCGCGGGCGGACGCACACCTATGCGCTTTTCGTCCAGGACGACATCGCGCTGGGGACGCGCGCGTCGCTCAATCTCGGACTGCTTGCTGAATCGCGACGAGCTGACGCAGCAGGTGGACGGCAGCGGAGGATGTCCGGCGGTGCTCGCTGCAGGGAGGTTCGGCGGTCTACGAGTCGAACGGCGACACCTGTGCGTTTCTGCGGTTCGGCTTCACGCAGGAAATTCAGCCGCGCGTCGGGCGTCAGCTACCAGCTGCGCGACGGCAAGGGAGACAAGGCGTACGCCCACTGGGGCCGGTACTACAACCTGGATCAGAAATCGAGCGCGCGCAGTCTTGCGCCGCGCCGGATTTTCCAGACGCAGACGGTGTTCGATCTGGCCGGCAACGTGCTGTCGACCGGTCCGCTGGCGTCGACGACCGGAAAGATGATCGACCCCGACATCGAACCGATCTATTCGGACGAAGTGCTGGCGGGGTATGCCACGCCGCTTGCAGGCGGCTTCAGCCTGGACGTGTTTTTCATGTCGCAGGACGATGAACAACTTCATCGAGGATGTGCCGTCGCGCATCAACGGGACCGCGCCCGACAGCGGACCGTTCGTCGCCGCGAATCTTCCGTGCTCCAGGTTTGCGTCGTGTCAGGCTCGCCGATGCGCAGCCGCACGTATCGCGCCTTCACGATCGACCTCCGCCGGCGATTGGCCAACGGCTGGATGAGCGACATCAACTACACGTGGAGCCGTTTCGAGGGAAATTTCGACCTCGACTACTCGAACGTCGCGGTCTTCAACACGTCGTCTTTCATTCAGGATGCCCCTGGCACCAACGTCGAAGACCCGAATCGTTTCGGTCCGCTCTTCGAAGACCGCCCGCACGTCCTCAAGCTCTTCATGTCGTACGATCTGACCCCCAGAGTTGAGTGCCGCGGGCTATCTGCGCGTGCAGAGCGGCACGCCCTGGGCCGCGCGTGGCCGCGACTGGCCGGGTGCGGCGCTGAACTACCTCGAGCCCGCGGGCAGTCACCGCAATCCGGCGTGGACCAATCTCGACCTGATGGCGGGCTACCGTCTTCCGCTGGATACCTCCGCGAACGTCTCGCTCGAGGCGCGACTGCTGAACGTGTTCGACAATCAGACGCGGCTCTCCACCGATTCGCAGCAGTACCTCGATCTTCAGACGCGGCCGACCCCGCCGTACTTTGCTCCGTACCAGCAGCCCAACCCGTTTTTCGGCATGGGCAACGCCTTCGCGCCGCCGCGCCGTCTGCATCTCGCGGCCGTCGTCACATTCTGACGTCCGGCCGCCTCGCCGATCTGCCGTACAATGAACGAGATGCGGCCGCGGTTTCTCGCGCTGTTTCTGCTGTGTGCGATCGCGGGTGCCGGCGCGCGCGATTGGGCGCAGGTACCTGCATCGGCGACGATCACGATCCTGCACATCAATGACATTCACGCGATCGACCCGATCGATGGCGGACGAAGGGGCGGGCTTGGCCGCGTCTCCACGCTCCTGCAGCAGCTCAAGCGCACGCACGCGCCGGTCCTGATGACGCTGGGCGGCGACTATCTGTCGCCGTCGGCGGTCGGCACTGCCGTCGTCGATGGCGAGCCGCTGGCCGGTCGCGAGATGGTGGACGTGCTCAACACCCTTGGTCTCGACTGGGCCGTGTTCGGCAACCACGAGTTCGACCTTCCGGAAAAGGCGTTTCGCGTACGCCTGGCGGAGACCCGCTTTCACATCGTGTCGAGCAATGTGACCGATGTGAGCGGCCAGCCGTTTCCGGGCACCGTGCGCTCGGCCGTCGTGCCGGTCGACGTTCGCGGCCGCACGATCCGGCTGGGACTCATCGGGCTCACGACCGACCTCAACCGCCGTGCATACGTGCGCTACGCACCGCCGGTCGAGTCGGCCCGCGAGCAGATTACGCAGTTGAAGGGCAAGGTCGACGCGGTGATCGCGCTGACACACCTTCCGCTTGCGGACGATCAGGAGCTCGTCGTCCAGGTGCCGGAGATCGATCTCGTGCTCGGCGGCCACGAGCACGAGAATTTTCAGGTGCGGCGCGGGCGCGACTTTACGCCGATCATCAAAGCCGATTCCAACGTGCGCTCGGCGTCGGTGGTGACGCTCGCGTTCGGGAAGCCGGGATCGCGCCCGTCGATTTCGGCCCGGCTGCAGACGATCGACGACAGCATCCGGCAGGATCCCAAAGTGGACGGGGTCGTCAGGAAGTGGACGGCCGCCGCGTTCGATGCGTTTCGGAAGAACGGGTTCGAGCCCGAGCGCACGCGTGGCCGTCATCGACGAGCCGCTCGACGGCCGCGACGCCATCGTGCGGAACCAGCCCGGACGGCTCACAGACCTGGTGGCCGCCGGCTTCGATCGCGAAGCCGGACCTGTTGACCTCGCCATCGTGAACGGCGGATCGATTCGCGTCAACGACATCATCCAGCCGGGCCCGGTGACCGAGTACGACGTCATTCGCATTCTGCCGTTTGGCGGACGCGTGACGCGCGCCTCCTTCGACGGAGCGCTGCTGCTGTCGGTGCTCGATATCGGCATGAAGAACCAGGGGGCGGGGGGCTTCCTGCACCTGCGAGGCGTCGTCCGCGAGGGAGGCCGGTGGCTCGTGAAGGGAAAGCCCATCGACCCTGCGGCGCGTTACGTGGTGGCCGCGACCGATTTTCTCCTGAGCGGCGGCGAGACCAATCTCGGATTTCTCACGAGGACCAACCCCGCCGTCCACGACGTGCAGGAGTTCGGCGACGTGCGGCAGGCCCTTATTACGCGAGCTTCGCAGCCCGCCTAGTAAGAGCGTCTATTTCAGTAGCGGCGTGACCGTTTGTTCGACACCAGACGCGCGATGTGCGCCCGCTCGCGGCGCGGGAGATCGCGCAGATAGCACTCCACTGACTCGACGATGAGCCGCCACTGCGGCTGCTTGCGTACCTTGCTCAGCGCGACGAGCTTGTCGCGCGCTTCCGCGGCAGACGAAAGCTGACCTGCGGATAGTCCTTGACCCGCTCGCCACCGTCGCCGGCCGGTGGGCGGCCGACTCTTCCGTCGCGGATTGCGCGCTTCGCGGGGTTAGCCATAGGCATTTGCGTTTGTGCTAGCAACAACTTTCGATAAAATGGAACTCAGTAATGGCGACGCGCACCGCACGCCGCACCCCGAATCGCCCACGCGCCCGGCGCGGCCGTCCACGCCTGCATCGCGAGGCCTGGACGAAGGTCTCGGTCGTCATGTTCGAGCGCCAGGTGCTGGAGCTCGATCGACTGACGACCGCGATCCGCAGCAAGACCGGCGCGAACCTGACGCGCGCCGAAGTCATCCGCGCCCTGCTCGATGCGTTGGACGAAAGCCGCCTCGATGTGACCTCGGTCGTGTCGGGCGCCCACCTCAAGCGCATGCTCGCGCAGAAGCTGTCGGCCTGACACGCGTCGCGGCAATTCGGTATATAAGTATCTCATAAATCACCGGCGGTATACTGCGGCCCTGCATCCTTCCCGGGAGGCCATGTGACACGCATGTCGACTTCGCGGCGCTCGTCGTCGGCGTGATCGGCCGCTTGGTCTCGTCAGTGCCCCGCTCCACGCGCAGCTGTTCCCGGCCGGCGACGAGATGATGACGATGGGACACGTCCTGCTGAATGTCAGCGACGTGCCGCCACATCGCGACTTCTGGACCAGCCAGTTCGATGCGAAGCCCGTCAAGGTCGGCACGCTCGAAGGCGTCACCATCCCGGGCGTCGTGATGCTCTTCGCGTGCAGCCGCGCACCGGACCGAGCGAAGGCACGACCATCAATCACATGGGGCTGAAGCTGAAGAAGCTCTCGGACTTCACGGCGCGATTCGACAAGGCCGGTCTGAAGTACGACCCGCCGCGCATCGGCCGCGAGAAAACGCCGCAGACCTACGTCAACGGCCCCGACACGTTCCGGATGGAGCTCGTCGAAGACAGCACGCTGCCGGCGCCGGTTGTCAGCCATCACCTGCACTACTGGCTGGAGCACCCGGCGGACGTGAAGAAGTGGTACGTGCAGAAGCTGCTGCTGAAACCCACCATGCGCGGTCCGTACGACTCGGGTGACGTGCCGGGCATGAACCTCACGCTGGCGCCGCTCGGCAGCCAGAAAGTCCCTGGCGTGCCGACCAAGGGCCGGCTGATGGACAGCATCGGGTTCGACGTGCGCGACCTGAAAGCGTACGTCGAGAAAATCAAGGCCAACGGCGTGACGTTTGACGTGCCCTACGGACGCGATCCCGAGCTGGGTTTGATGTCGGCGACGGTGACCGACCCGTGGGGCGTCACGATCAGGCTGACCGAAGGACTCAACAAGTCGGCGGGGATGACGTCGTATTCCTACGTGGACGGGTATGTCGTCGTGCGGCCGATCGAGTAATGCACAGACAGCCCGTGTGGCTGCGCGTCGTTGCGCTTCCGATGGCGAGCTGTGCGGCCGCCACGCTGATCACCTGGAAGCTCTGGCCGTACATCGCCGCCGTCGGCCTCGCCGCTGTTCTTCGTGGCGGTGATGTTTTCCTCGCTCTACGGAGGTATCGCGGCAGGGCAGATCGCCACCATCCTGTCGGCGGCCGCGACCGCGTACCTCTTCATGACGCCCCAGTTCTCGCTGGAGATCAATTCCAGCGACATCTTCCGGCTGGTCGTGTTCGCGGCCGTGGCCCTGCTGACCAACTGGATCGCGGCGGCGAGGAATCGCACCGACGAAGCGCAGAGACGGCTCGTCGAGGAGCTTCAGACCGCGAACGCGCGCATCCGGACGCTCAGCGACATGCTGCCGATTTGCCCCGATTGCCGGCGCGTGCGGGTGGGCGACACGAACGCCGAGTGGAAGAGCGTGGAAACATATCTGGCCGAGACGCCGGAACTGCAGCTGAGCCACGCGCTGTGCCCCGAGTGCTCAGCGCGGCACTTCCCGGAGTTTCACGCGCACACGAAGTGAGTCGCGGACGTCTTGTCGCCTGTCTGGCGGCGCGCTTCGACTTTCGGCGTCGACGGTCGCGCCACGTTCGCGTCGGCTCCCTTCCAGATGCTGTTGGGCAGCACCATCAGAATCGCGACGATACCTGCACACGTAACCTTACCCGGCCTGATGGGAAACCGCATCAGCGCTCCTCGTTGAATTGTGTGAAGAGAGGGAGAATCGGGCGCGGCGCGCCGTGCGCGCGGCGCAACGGGCAGCCTGGAATTACCCGGGAATTATAACATCGCGACGCCATTCCTTGACTGGAATCGCGGGCGGCGGTAGAGTCGGCCGCAATCCCACCATATCCCGTGCGGCCTCGAGGTTTCATCAAGGAGGATGGCATGCGGTTGTGCTTGCTCATCGTGCTCTCCGTGCTGCTGGCCGGGTGTTCGGATCAGGGCGTCGCGAGCCAGGACGCCAACGCGCCGATCAAGATCGAGATCTCCCAGATGTATGTGACCGTGCGCAACGAGTCCGGTCTCGCGTTGAACGACGTGACGATCGGCATCGTTCCCGTGGGGCGAACGACGGTTTTCAGCAAGTTCGTGGGCCGTCTCGAGAACGCCCAGTCACGCAACGTGATGCTGGGAGAGTTCGTCGGGCGCGACGGAACACCGTTCAACCTGCGCGTCGTGAAGCCGCGATCCATCGAGGTGAAGGGCAAAGATGTGAACGGGAAGGACTACAACGTCGAAACGGCGTGGCGATAATTTGACGAAAGTCAGGGCGCTTCGACCCGTCAGGGGCGGGGTGATATGATGCTCCGTCCCTGATGGAAGCCAGTACCCTGCGTACCGGCCGGTGGATCGTGGGTGGCGTGGTTTTTCTGGCAGCCGCCACGATTCTTTTCGAAGCCGCGGGGCAGTCTTCGCCGCGCCCGGCCGCGGTACGCCCGAATACATATCGCCCGGTTCCGACCGACGACCGCGAAGTGCGGACGGCGCTCAACTTCGCGCTGGCCGATCAGAACAAGAAGAACCGCAGCAATTCGGCCATCATCCTCCGCAACGTGCTGACCGCAGAACGCCAGGCGTCGAAGGGAGACAACTTCCGGATGTGCCTCTCCTCGACCGCCGCGGCCGTCGCGATACCGCCCGCACCGTCGTCCATCGCAACCAGAAACAGCAGTGGTCGGTTGCGCTATGGGCGTGGGGGGCGTGTGGGAAGTCCTGAAACGAGCATCTGAAACGAGAATCTAAAAGCTGAAATCTGACGGACGAGATCACGCAGGAAGATTCTAGTTTCTAGATTCTAGTTTTCAGTTTCCAGCATCTCAGCCGATCCCTTTCCCCGGTCCTGATGTTGTAGGCCTGCTCCACCGGGCAGATGAACACGCGTCCGTCGCCGATTTCTCCGGTGCGCGCCGCTTCGCGAATCGCCTGCAGCGCCGGTTCCACCAGCTCATCCGGGACGACCGTTTCGATCTGCATCTTCGGCAGCAGCGTCACTTCGTACTCGCGTCCCGCGATAGACCGCCGTGTGCCCCTTCTGCCGGCCGTGACCGCGCACCTCGGTCACCGTCATGCCGGCAATCTGAATCCTGGCGAACGCTTCCTTGAGGTCGTCCACCTTGTTCGGGCGAATGATCGCTTTGATGAGTTTCATGCGAGCTCCGATCGCAGGGCCGGCGAGGTCTTCAGCGCGCCGACGTGAGAACTGAGAGTGGCGCTGGCCTCGCCGTGCACGTAGGCCTCTTCGCCGTGGTTGCTGATGTCCAGGCCGACCGATTCGTCATCGGCCGAGGCGCGCAGCGGAATCACCAGCCCGATCAGCTTGAGCAGGAGGAAGCTCACCACGCCGCTGTAGACGATCGTCGCCGCCACCGCCGTCGCCTGAATCCCCAGCTGCGCCGGGTTGCCGAACAGCACGCCATCGGCCACGCCGTTGAGCGCCTTCTGGGCGAACACGCCGGTCAGGAGCGCGCCCACCGTGCCGCCCACGCCGTGCGCCGCCACCACGTCGAGCGAGTCGTCGAGCGACGTCTGCGCCCGCCAGACCAACCCGAAGTAGCTCGGCACCGCCGCGATCGCGCCCAGCGCAATCGCGCTCATCGGCCCGACGAACCCCGCCGCCGGCGTCACCGCCACCAGCCCGACCACGATCGCCGTGGCGCAGCCCACCGCCGTCGGGCTTGCCCGAGCGGGCATAGTCGAGCAGCGTCCACACCGACCAGCGTCCCCATCGGCGCCAGGAAGGTCGTCGTAAACGCCAGCGCCGCAATCGGGCTCGCCGCCAGCGCGCTGCCGGCGTTGAACCCGAACCAGCCGAACCACAGCAGGCCGGCGCCCAGCAGCGTGAACGGCACGTTGTGCGGCAGGAGCGAGGAGCTCGGATAGTCGCGGCGCTTGCCGACGACGATCGCCGCCACCAGCGCCGCCACGCCGGCGTTGACGTGCACGACCGTGCCGCCCGCGAAGTCGAGCGCGCCCAGCTTGGCCAGCCAGCCGCCGCCCCACACCCAGTGCGCCACCGGCGAGTAGACCACCAGCGCCCACAGCATGATGAAGGTCAGGTAGGCCGAGAAGCGCATCCGCTCGACGATCGCGCCCGAGATGAGCGCCGCCGTGATGATGCAGAACGTGCCCTGATAGGCCATGAACAGGTAGTGCGGAATCGTGCCCTGCGCCTCGAGGCCGACCCCGCGCAGGAACAGCCGCGACAGATCGCCGAGGTAATTGCCGCCGGCCGAAAACGCCAGCGAATACCCGACGACCGCCCACAGCACGCCGACGAACCCGAGCGAGATGAAGCTCATCATCATCGTGTTGAGCGCGTTCTTCGAGCGCACCAGCCCGCCGTAGAAGAACGCCAGCGCCGGCGTCATCAGCAGCACCAGAGCCGTCGAAACCAACATCCACGCAGTGTCAGCTTGATTCATCTCACACCTTTCATTTGAATGTTATGGAAAAAATGTTGATGGCGGCGATGTAATCAAAATCAACGCCAATCGGACGGCCGTCGTGCGGAGCTCTTGGAACGCGCAAGTTTGTTGGGAAAAACGGGTCGAAATCGCGTGGATGCGCGTGCCGTCTGATGGGTCGACGCGATCCACACGTTCATTGTGGCTTCGGCGGCTGAATTCCACACAAGAATGTTGCTTTTGCGTGCAGCCTCGGTCCGCGCGCGGGGCTTCGGTCGGCCGTGCAAGCGTGCGCATCCTACAATGTTGTGCGTTTGACGACAAACGTCGACAAACTTGTGGCTCTCGCGTTTGGGCGATAATGCGGCCATGCGAGGCGTCAACGGACTGCACCACATCACCGCGATCGCCGGGCCCGCGCAGGAGAACCTCGACTTCTACGCCGGCGTGCTCGGCATGCGGCTCGTCAAGCGCAGCGTCAATCAGGACGATCCGGGGACCTACCACCTGTTTTACGCAGACGCCGAAGGCAGTCCCGGTTCCGATCTCACCTTCTTTCCGTGGGCGCACGTGGCGCCGCCGCGAGCGGGCTATGGCCTCGCCATGGAGGTCGGCCTCGAGGTGCCGGAGGGCAGCCTCGGCTACTGGGCCGATCGGCTGCGGCGTTATGGCACCGACGATCGGCCCGGCGGAAACACGCTTCGGCGCAGAAGGTCCTGGCCTTCACCGATCCGCATGGCCTGAACGTGGCGCTTGTCGAGGCCGCCGGCCCGCGCCGGTTCACACCGTGGAGCGGAGAGTCCGGTGCCAGTCGAGCGGCAGATCCGCGGGCTCTACGGCGCGCAGGTCTGGGAGCGCGAAGCGGCGGTCACGACGCAGTTTCTGACGTCCGTGCTCGGCTTCCAGCAGGTCGCCAGCGAGAACGGATGGACGCGATATGGATGTCCCGGCGGGCCGGGCGTCATCGATGTGCGCGATGCGCCCGAAGCCCGTCGCGGTGCATGGGGCGTAGGCGCGGTTCACCACCTGGCCTGGCGTGTAGACGATGACGAGCATCAGCTCGACGTGCGGACGCGCGTCGAGGGCGCCGGCGCGCATCCGACGACCGTGATCGACCGGTTCTGGTTCAAGTCGGTGTACTTCAAGGAGCCGGGCGGCGTGCTGTTCGAGCTCGCCACCGACGGACCGGGCTTTGCGGTCGACGAGGATGCCGCGCATCTCGGCGAAAGCCTCGTGCTGCCGCCCTGGCTCGAAGCCCACCGCGCGGCCATCGAAGAGACGCTGCCGCCGCTCTCGTTCGAACAGCTGCCGACGCATGCGGAACGGGAATCTGAACTGCTGTCCTTTACCCATCTGTATCAGCCGCCTCGGGCGCCGGGAGCGCCGACGCTGCTGATGCTGCACGGCACCGGGGGCAACGAGCACGAGCTCGTCCCGCTCGCGGCGGAACTGATGCCGGGCGCCGGTGTGTTGAGCCCGCGCGGCAAGGTACTCGAGCGTGGCATGCCGCGTTTTTTTCGCCGTCTCGCCGAAGGCGTCTTCGACCTGGACGATCTGCGTCAGCGCACCCTGGAGCTCGCCGATTTCATCGGTGAGGCGAGCCTGCATTACAAGTTCGATGCGTCGCGCGTGATCGCCGTTGGTTTTTCGAACGGCGCGAACGTCGCCGGCTCGACGCTGTTGCTGGCGCCGAAGGTGCTCGCCGGCGCCGTGCTCTTGCGCGCGATGGTGCCCATCGTTCCCGATCCGCTTCCCGCGATTCCCGCGACGCCGGTCCTCATCTCCAACGGCCGCGTCGATCCGCTCGTCCCGGTGGCCGAAACCGATCGGCTTGCCGCGCTGCTGCGGTCGGCCGGCGCCGAGGTGTCCGTCCACTGGCACCAGGCCGGGCACCAGCTCGTGCACGACGACATCGAGCAGGCGCATGCCTGGCTCGCGCGGTTCTGAGATCAATTCTCAGAACAATTCTCAGGTTTCGATGCGGGCCGACCGCCGTGCTACCGTCGCCGCGCGATGGCGGTCCTCGTGGCGATCTGCGCGCTCGTGCTGCTCGTCGTGCGTCCACAGGCCGTCGATGCGCAGCCGGCCGATCGCGCCGGTCTGAGCGGCGAGCAGTTGTATCGAACCGCGTGCGCCGCCTGTCACGGGAACGATGGGCGCGGACAACCGATCGCCGTCCGCGGGTTCGAGCTGGAGCCGCCGGACTTCACCGATTGCCAGCCTCACGACTCCTGAAGCCGATCTCGACTGGTCCTCCGTGATCCATCAGGGCGGGCCGGCGCGCGCCTTCGATCGCATGATGCCCGCGTTTGGCGACGAGCTGTCAGACGACGAGATCGCAAAGCTCATCGGGCACATTCGCGGATTCTGCGCGGAGCGGGGGTGGCCCCACGGCGATCTCAACATGCCGCGCGCGCTGGTCACCGAGAAAGCCTTTCCCGAGAACGAAGCCGTCCTGACGACGACATTCGGGCGAGGCGATGCGCCCAGGGTGACGCAACGAATTTCTGTACGAGCATCGCGTGGGACGCCGCGGCCAGTACGAAATCTTCGCGCAGGACGCGGACGAGATCGGCGGCGCGTACAAGCACGTGCTCTTCGACAGCCACCGCCGCGGATCGATCTTCTCGGGCGGCGGCGAGATCAAGTTCAACGACAGCGGCGCCGTGTTCGAGGCATTCGGCGCGTTCAGCCAGGCGCTGCCGTTCGTGACCGACGGATTTCTGCACGCACATGCCGGCATCGAGGTGCCGACCGAGAACGACGCGCCGAACGAGGTGTTCTGGCGCACGGCCGATCGGCAAGAGTTTCATGGTGCGCCGCTGGGGCCGCGCATGGTCGCCGATCGTCGAGCTGCTCGCCGCGCGCGAGATCGGATATCGGGCGCGGCGCGAGTGGGACGCGCTGCCGCAGATGCAGGTGAGCCTCAGCACGCGGCAGCACGTGCTGGTCAACGTCGGCGTCCGCGTGCCGTTGACGCAGCGGGCGGACCGTCGCCGAGCGTCATGGTGTATCTCCTCTGGGACTGGTTCGACGGGGGATTTTTCTCGGGATGGTGATGCGGCCGTTCCTTTCCGGTCTCGGCGGCCTCGTCGTGCTCGCGGCGGTCGCGATGACCGCGCCAACGGGATCCGCATAGCCCGCGAGTCCTTCAAGACATCCGATCAGTGCATGGCGTGTCATAACGGCCTGCGGGCGCCATCCGGCGAAGACGTCTCGATCGGCGCCAGCTGGCGCGCCTCGATGATGGCCAATCCGCCCGCGATCCGTACTGGCAGGCCGGCGTACGACGGGAAGTGCTCGACCACCCGTCGCTCGCCGGCGCCATCCAGGATGAGTGCGCGACGTGCCATATGCCGATGGCGCGCACCGAAGCGCGCATGCGGGGCGCCGAAGGGCGAGGTCTTCGCGCATCTGCCCGTCAGCCGGCGAGCGGCGATCGCGCCGACCAGCTCGCGCACGATGGCGTCGCCTGCTCGCTCTGCCATCAGATCACCGATCAGAACCTCGGCACTCCGTCGAGCTTCACGGGCGGATATGTCGTCGCGCCGCGCGAATGCCCGGGCGCCCCGGCCGATGTTCGGGCCGTTCCGCATCGAACGCGGGATTTCGACGATCATGCGGTCGGCCACGGGGTTCGAGCCCACCGAGTCGCTGCACGTGCGCCAGTCGGAGCTGTGCGCGACGTGCCACACGCTGGTGACCAAAGCGCGCGGTCCGAAAGGAGAGATCATCGGCGAGCTGCCCGAGCAGGTGCCCTATCTCGAGTGGAAGCACAGCGCCTTCGCGCCAGAAGAGCGCAGCTGCCAGTCCTGCCATATGCCGGTCGTCGAGGCAGAGACGCCCATCGCGTCGGTGCTCGGCGCGCCGCGCAAAGGATTTGCCCGCCACACCTTCGTTGGCGGCAACTTCTTCATGCAGCGCATGCTGAACCGCTTTCGGGACGAGCTCGGCGTGGTGGCTCCCGCCGATGAAATGAATGCCGCCGCGGATGCGACCATCGCGAATCTCCGCTCGCGCACCGCGACGCTGTCGATCGAGAACGCCGGCGTTCGCGACGGCCGCATCGTCGCCGACGTCGCGGTCGAGAACGCTGACCGGCCACAAGCTGCCGACAGGATATCCCTCACGCCGGGCCTGGCTGCACGTGACGGTTCGCGATCGCGCCGGTGCGCGTCATCTTCGAGTCGGGTGCGGTTGCCGCGAACGGCGCCATCTCCGGCAACGACCACGATGCGGACGCGCTGCGCGTCGAGCCGCACTACACCGAGATCGGCGAGCCGGGCCAGGTGCAGATCTACGAATCGGTCATGCGCGATCAGGCAGGAAGGCCGACGACCGGTCTGCTGACCGCGGTGGGCTATGCAAAGGACAACCGGCTGCTGCCGCGCGGATTCCAGAAGACCATCGGCGGATCCCTGGATTGCCGTTGTCGGCACGGCGTCACAGGATGCCGACTTTACCGGCGCAGGCGACCGCGTCCGCTATGCCGCTTGACGTGCGCAACGCCGAAGGCCCGTTCGCGATCGACGCAGAGTTGCGTTATCAGGTGATTGGCTTCAGGTGGGCAGAGAATCTTCGGGCGTATCAAAGCGAGGAGACCAGGCGATTCGTCGGCTACTACGAATCGATGGCCCCCTCGTCGTCAGAAGTCCTGGCCAGTGCCAGGTCAGGGCGCCCTGAAGGTGTCCGGCAGGGCTAAAGCCCTGCGCTGCCGAGGGCCAGGGCCCTGCGCTACGGCGCGGCCGGTTTCGCCGTCGGCGCCGCTGGCTTGGCCGTGCTCGGTGGCGCCGGCTTGGCCGTCGTCGTCGACGGCTTGTCCTGCGGCGGAACCGGCTTGGCCGGAGGCGCGGCGGGCTGCGATGGCGCGGCTTTGTCTTCGACGCGCCGGCGCGCGATGATGCCCGAGTCGACCGTCTTCGACTGGTCGCTCACGACCTGAAAGTGCATCTGGTCGCCGTCGATCTCGAGAAGCATGAAGTGGAATCCCTGGTCGAACGCTTTTTCGGTGAATTCCCCGCCCACGTCTCCCTTGCGGACTTTTCCGGCGCCCCCGGAAATGAAATAGTGGATGCCCTTCTGCGGCTTCAGACGTTCGTAGAAGTGCTCGTGACCGGCCATCACCACGTCGACGCCGTATTTCAGGAACAGCGGTTCGAGCTGGTCGCGAAGGGCGGTATCCGACCCGTGGCCCCGCCCGATGAATAGATCGGATGATGGAAGAACACGATCTTCCAGTCCGACCCGCTCGCGGCCAGCTCTTTCTCGAACCACTGCAGCTGGGGCCGATCCATGTAGTTGCTGTCGAGCGCGAAGAACCGGATGCCGTCTTTCGGCTTGAACGTGTAAAAGCGCTCGCCGTTCATGTTGAACGGCTTGTACATTTGCTGGTTCGTGCTGTCGTGGTTGCCGAGCGAGGCGTAGAACTTGACGCCCTGGTCGAGCACCGGCTTGTACGGCGCCTCGAACTTCCTCTGAAAGTCGCGGGCGCTTTCACCGCCGTACATGTTGTCGCCCATCATCAGCACGAACTGCGTACGGAAAGCGCTGGTGGATATCGGTGAACACCTTCGCGAGCTTGTACTGATTGGAATCGCCCGTGCCGCTGTCTCCGATGACGGCGAACTTGAGTGTGCCGGTCGGCTTGTTCGGAAGCGTCAGGTCCTGGGCGGCGACGCCGGCCGCAAGCGCGGCGACGAGTGTGATGACAGCGAGAGATGGTCTGAGATGTCCGCATAGATCGTCCTCGAGCACTACGGAATCGCGTTCAACATGAAATCGATGATCAGGTTCGCTTTCGCATCGTACAGGATCAGATGCTTGCCGACAAACCGGTACTGCACGTCTTCGGGCAGCTTCGGCAAGGCGAGCAGGACATCGGGCGGCACGGTCGAAAGCGGCGCTTCTTTCGGGTAGTCCGCATTCACCTTGAACGGCACCTCTTTCGGCTCCGGGGCGTCGTCTTTGATGATCGCCTTGTTGTCGGCGCCCTCTCCGCCGCCCTTGGTCAGCTGGGAGCTGGAGCAGCCGCCGGAACATCGCCTCGTGTCGCCGGGGTGAAGATGTCGCCACGCTTGGCCGTCCGCCCGCGCCGCCGCGGACCATCTGGCGCCATCGATTTCTCGGCAACCGCGATCTCGCCAGGCTTCTCCGTTCGCTTCAGGTCTGGCGCGTAGCCTGCGACGCCGTTGCGGAGCTTGACGTACGCGTCGACCTTCTTGGTGAACTCGGCGACGAGGCCCGCGTCGGGATTCACGTTGCTGCCCTTGGGCAGTCTGCGCGGCCGAGGGCGCGCACGGCCGCGAGCAGCAAAGCCGGCGAGCGACAAGGGAGTAGAGCGAGTTCCTCATACCGCGTGAAGGAGCAGCAGTTCTTGTGCCGCAGCGAAAGGTATGGAACGGCCCGCAAGCTGTAGCGGATCGTTACGACAGGCTAACGGCTCGCTATTTGAACGATCGGGTGAAGAGGTCCTCGATGGCCTTCTTCGCGCGGCTCCTGCAGCGTCCGCGTGCCGGTGCCGGTGAAGTGCGGGTGCATGATGAGCGGCCCGCCCTTGCTGTCGGGCGCCTGCCAGTCGTCGCCGTTCCACCAGAACCAGCTCTTCTTTTCCTGATCGAACACGTGCAGCTTCTTGTTGCAGAGCTTGGCGAACTCGGCGCCCCAGCCCGTGCCGCCTCGGACGGTCTTGTCGTCGAGAATGGTTCCGACGACCCAGATTTCCTGGCCGCTGTTGACCTGGTACCACATGGTCTGCAGCACCTTGCGGATCGTGGGGCTGTCGGTGTAGCGGCGGTGCATCAGGCGGCTGACGTACTCGAGGCTGACGTCGCCGTTCTGCAGCTCTTCGTGGTTGAGCACGCGCACGCCGCGCTGGCGCACGATCTTGTGGCCCTCGAAGGTGAAGTTGACCTCCTCGACGCCGTGCCGCTCGGCGCAGGCCCCAAACTCGGCTTCCGCTCCGGGTGCGCCGCCGCTGAAGAGAATGCAGTCTGATGCGTTCATGAGTGATAGCATCGCGTAAAATCAGGACATGCTCAAGGGCAGTCGCCAGGCCATCCTCAAGCGAATCCAGCGCATCAGCATCCACGGCCAGGCGTCGTGGGAGATCGTCTTCACGCATGTCGACGATCCCACCGAACAGCTCAACGCGGCGCGCGTGGGTCCGGAGGCTATTCCGGGAGATTCGCTGGAGACCGGCGACCGCATCGAGGTGGAGTACCTGTTCAACCAGGTCGTGAAGGTGACGCGGATCCCAGTCTGACGCTGAGGATGGCAGATGGCAGATGGCAGATGGCTGCCATTTGCCATCTGCCATTTGCCATGACAGGTATCGCTATTTCGCCGGGGGTGTGGTCGCGTAGCCCGCGCCTTCGCCGCCACGGTTGACCGGATTGCCCTTCTCGTCTTCTTCCACCTGCACCGTCGTCACGGGCCCGTAGCCCATGATCTGGACGACGGTTTCTCCGCCATCCTGGTTGCCGTCGTAGTGGATGAAGTAAGCAGGGTGGAACATTACGCTGCCCGCCGGCATCGGCTTCATCTCTTTCGCGCGAAACACCTTGCCCGTGCCGCCGTACCACACACCCTTGATGACGGTAACCCACCGGTCCATCGTGTGATAGTGCGGACGGCTGGTGTTGTTGTTGCGGAAGACATTGCGCGTGATGTAGAACCCTGTCGAGTTCGCCGATCCGAAAACGGGGCCGCCGTTCATGGCGATCGCGTCGTCCGGTGGCATGATCAGATTTCTCGCGTGCAGCCGCGGCGGCGCCTGCGGTGGCTTCTGAGTTTGAGGGGCGGGTGCCTGCCCGCTGCCGACGGCAAGACCGGCCAGCACGAACGCGGCAAATGCGCACGCGGACACCGAAAGACGGTAAAGCCTCATAGATTCCTCCTGCGTAGGGTCCGCATTTAGCTGGACCTCCGTTCACAGTACGTATTGTCCGGCTTCAGCCGGACTGTCTGTGTGGTGAGAGGGTAACGCCCTAGAGCATCGGACGCAAGTAGGGCCAGACGGCGTCGGCAATCACCTTGTGCCCGGTAGCGCTCGGATGAAGCGTTTCGTTGAGATCGAGACCCTCGTTCGTAATGATGCCCAGCAGGAAGAAGGGAACAAGAGGCAGGTGGTAGCGTTCGCTGAGCCTGGTGAAAAGGCGGTGGAATTCGACGCTGTAGTTGAAGCCTTTGACCGGCGGCGCCTCCATCGCGCAGAGGAGCACCTTGATGCCGCGCGCCTGCGCCCGTTCGATCATCGTCGAGATGTTGCGATCGACGGTCTCGATGGGAATGCCTCTCAGGCCGTCGTTGATCCCGATAGCGAGAACCAGAATCTCGGTTCCGGGGAACGAGAGCCGCATCGAAGCGGGCGAGCGCCTGGCTCGACGTGTCGCCTGAGACGCCGGCGTTGACGACGTCGATAATTACGGCCCGCATCTGCAATCCGTTCCTGAAGGAGCGACGGATAGGTCTCATTCGGGCGAAGGCCCGGACCCGACGTAAGGCTGTCACCGAAAGCCACGACGACCGGGGTGTCTTCCATCGGGCGCGGTGGGCGAGGCCTGGCCGTTACAGGCCAGGGCCGCCGCGGCGAAGAAGACTCCTGTCAGGAAACCGCGCAGTTGGTTCAAGGTTCTGGTATGCAATCTGCACGGCGCGTGAACATGAACTTGAGACGCATCGCGCTGTCGACTCGGTCTTCTTCTGATTTATTCCGGGGCCGCGGCGGGGGCCAGGTGGCGGCCAATCCCAGGCCCGATCAGCCCGACTTCAGGGTGATCGTGCAGGGCACGTTCGACCCCGAAACGCTCGCCGAGTTCAACAAGCGCATCGAAGACTATGCGGCGCTTCGCGCCAGGCTCGAGAAAGGGCTGCCGCCGCTCGTCGTGACCGACAACGCGGAGGAGATCGAGCGGTTCGAACACCGTTTAGCGGAACGGATTCGCGATGCGCGCACCGCGCATCGCGGGCAGATCTTTGCGCCATCGATGGTGCGGCAAGTCAAGCAGATGCTCGCCGTGAGGGCGGACGCGCAAACGATCGCCGCCATGATGGACGACGGTCCGGCCGAATTCGACGTGGACGTCAACGACACCTATTCGAAGCGGCGATCGCTTGCCACGATGCCGCCGAATATCCTGCTGACGCTGCCCGATCTGCCCCGCGATATCGAGTACCGCTTCGTCGGCCGGCATCTGATTCTTCGCGACGCGCGCGCGAACATCATCATCGACGAAATTCCGTTCGCCTTTCAGTGCCAGCGATTGCGTGCCGAAAAAAGACGAGGAAGTCGAGCACTAGTGCCCGGCAGTACGTAGCGTCCGGCTTCAGCCGGACCTCCCCGAACCCCTCGTGGTATGCTCCTGCCGCTATCAGCCACCCGCAACCAGCAAGAAGGAGCATGGCCATGGAACGAAAGAAGGCGTCCGATTTCCCACAGGAATTGCTCGACCTGTTCCACCTCTATGTCCACGGTGACATCGACCGCCGCGGGTTTTTCGAAGGCGCGGCGAAATTTGCCGTTGGCGGCCTGACGGTAGCGGGCATCTTCGAGGCGCTCAAGCCGAACTATGCCTGGGCCCAGCAGGTGGCCAAAGACGACGCGCGAATCAAAGCCGAGTACGCCACCGTGCAGTCTCCGCAGGGGAACGGTTCGATTCGGGGTTATCTCGCGCGCCCCGCGGCGGCGGGCAAGTACCCGGCGGTGCTCGTGGTGCACGAGAACCGCGGGTTGAACCCGTACGTCGAAGACGTGGCGCGGCGGCTCGCGACGGCGAACTTCCTTGCGTTCGCGCCAGACGGTCTGACGTCGGTTGGCGGCTATCCCGGCGACGACGAGCGTGGCGGACAGCTGTTTCAGAAAGTGGATCGCGAGAAGATGACGGTCGATTTCATCGCCGCGATCAACTGGTTGAAGGCACGTCCCGAGAGCACGGGCCGGTTCGGCATTGTTGGATTCTGTTTTGGTGGCGGCATCTCCAACACGCTGGCCGTGAGGATGCCCGACCTTGGCGCGGCTGTGCCGTTTTACGGCGGTGCCGCCGGCAGAAGCGGATGTGCCGAAGATCAAAGCGGCTGTGCTCGTCCACCACGGCGAGCTCGATACACGGCTCGTCGAGGCATGGCCGGCGTACGAGGCAGCGCTCAAGGCCAACAAGGTTCGCTATGAAGGGTACGTCTACCCGAAGGCGAATCACGGGTTCCACAACGACACGACGCCGAGGTACGACGAAGCGGCCGCGAAGCTGGCGTGGCAGCGCACGGTCGACTGGTTCAACAAGTACTCCTTCGCACCTAGGATCGGCCATCGTCGATCGTCCATCGTCTCGACTCCAGACGATCGACGATGGCGATCCGACGTTCCTATCGACCCGCCTCCGATCGCTCGATAATCCGGACATGGAAAAACTGTCTGGGAAGACGATCGCCTTCGCCGCGGTATTCGCCGCGGTGTGCCTGACCACGCTGGTATCGGGACAGATGCGCAACGGCCCGGCGTCGCTCGACGACGTGGTGGCCGAGCTGCGCGGCATCAGAGCCGACCTCGCCGAGACGTCGAGCGCGTCGGTCAGGTCGCAGCTGCTCGTTGCGAGGTTGCAGTTGCAGGAGCAGCGGATAACCGGGCTCACGCGGCAGCGTGCGGAGGTCCAGAGCCAGATCGCACTGGCGCGCCAGCAGGCCCAGGGACCGGACTTCGCGCGCATGCAGCAACTGATTCAGGATTTCAGCAATCAGGAAGCCGAGCTGAACCACCAGATCGCGGTCGAGCAGGGGCGGTGGTCGGAGTTCAGCGATCGGCTCGACACGCTGGAGCGCTCGCTGCCGCGATAGCAAAACGGTTCCGGGTCGTCCACAATAGAGTTACGGTTCGGAGCCGGCCTGCAGATGAAAAGGTAGTGCGCATGAAGCGGTTACTCAGAAGCCTGGTGCTCGTCGTGTGTGGGCTTGCATGGCTCGACGTGGTCGGGGCGCAGCAGCCCACATTCCGCGGCACAGGCGAGGCCGTCCGCATTTTCGTCACCGTGACCGATGGCGACGGCAAGCTGGTGACGACCCTGGCGCGCGAAGACTTCGAGGTGCGCGACGAAGGCAAGCCTCAGCCGATCACGCTGTTCGACAACACGCCGCAGCCCATTCGCCTGGTTGTCATGCTCGACGTGTCGGGCAGCATGGAGGGCAACCTTCCACTGCTGCGCGCCGCGTCCGAACAGTTGTTCGCGCGGCTCCGTCCCGACGACGTCGCCCGCGTCGGCTCGTTCGGCCACGAGGTCACCATCAGTCCGTCGTTCACGCACGATGCCCGCGAGCTGCGCGCCGCGCTTCCGACCACAATCAATCCCGAAGCACCGACGCCGCTGTGGCGCGCGATAGACGAGGCCATGGCCACGTTCGGAGACGAGGACGTCACGCGCAAGGTCGTGCTGGTCTTGAGCGATGGCAAGGACAGCGGGCAGATAGGGTTCCGTCAGCCGGTTGCCAGCCAGGCCGGCGTCATCGATCGGGCACGGGCCGAAGACGTGATGATTTACGCGATCGGCATGCGCAGCCGCGGTCAGCGGCCGGCGCCGGGCCTCGGCCGCAGCGGACTCCAGGCGATGTTGCTCGCCGATCTACCCGATCCCGGACTCGCGCGCGTCGCCCAGGAGACCGGTGGTGGCTATACCGAGATTCGGTTCGGGGAAGACCTGAACGCCGCCTTTGCGCGAGTCGCCGACGAGCTCCACAGCCAGTACCTGCTCGGCTTCGCTCCGCCCCGGCGCGACGGCAAGGTGCACAGCGTCGACGTACGTCTCGTTCAGCGCGGGCTGTCAGCGCGGGCAGAAAGAGCTACGTCGCGCCCAAGGGCTGATCCACGTGGGTTCCGGTTCCTGTTCCCGTTCGCGGTGGCGCCCCGATCGCGAAGCGCGTCTTTTTTCTAAATGACTAAGCTGCGCCTTCAGCGTCTAGCGTCGTTGTTGATGGCTTGGGGCGGTGATGTTGAAGGCAAAGCGCAGGGCCGGAATCCGGTTGCCGGGGTGGTCGTCGGCGTAGGTGAGCTGGGGCAGACGATACAGTTGCTGCCCGCCTTCCGGTCCCTGATAGATGCCCGGGATAGAAGTCGATGAGGTGCACGCCCGGCGAGCCGGCGGCCTTGAAATTGACGACGACATCTCCCTGGCTGTTGAATCCGCACGCGTATCCCATGTACGCGTTGTCGTACGTCACCACGTAGATGTTGTCGTAGTCGGTCCAGCCGACGCCCTTGAGGTGAATCGAGACGGGCGTGCCTGCCGGTCCCGATGTGGGCGAGATGCTGACGATGCTGGTTTCGATCACGAAGTGACTGCGCGCCAGGACCGTGTCGCCGTTGCGGATCGAGACGCCGTGAAGGCCGCCAAGATCGTCCGGCACGACCAGCGGCACGTCGATTCGGCCGTCGCTTCCAACCGTCAGCTTCGTCAGCTCGATCTGTCTTCGCGTCGAACCCGCTGCCCGACACGCGATTGCCCGCCTGCGTTTCCCAGACGAGCGACACGCTCGAGTTGGGCGCGAACCCGCTGCCCTTGAGGCGCGCGCGCGTCAGCACCGGCCCTTGCGTCGGGGAGATGTTCAAGACCGCGACGCCACTCGTCGACGCGGCGTTCGCGGCAGCGGCTGTTTCTGATACGGCTCTGCGTAGGCCTGGCGTGTCGGCGCTGACCGGGCGTGACGCGAAAGACGAAATCGGGTCTGGGCAGATACGAGTTGGGCGCCTGTTCGTGATTCAGATAACCCTGGCCCATGTATCCGGTGTAGACCTTGACCTGATGCTCTCCAACCGTGCCCGCGGCGCGGAACCGTGCCGACCGCCGACCCGCGCGTATCGGTGGCCGAAACCCAGCCGACTTCGTGATTGTCCCAGTTCACCACCCAGGTGCTTTCCATCGTGCGCCAGCCGAGTCCCTTGACTCGAATCTCGATCGGCGTGCCGACCGGACCTTCGGTGGGGTGCATCTCGAAGGTCTGACCGACGTCGATACCGCCCTGCGCGAGCGTCACGCCGTTCTCGGACACGAACACTTCGTGCACGCCGCCGTAGTCTTCCGGTACCTTGAAGCGGACTGACACGCGACCGTCGGCACCAACTTTTGCGTTCGTCAGTACCTGCGTGGCGTTGGTGAATTTCTTTCCGCGAAAGCGGTAGTAGTCCTCGACCACCCAGCCGCCGTTCACCGTTCCCCAGACGAGATCGACCGTCTTGTTCGGCGGTAACCCTTCGGCGGACGCCTCGACTTCAACGCCTGCCACGAGCTTTGGTCTGTGCGGGAGCGGTAATCGTGAGCTTCTTCGGCGGCACGGTCGTGCCGCCCACGGCAGGAGGGCTGGCGGCCTGTGAGGACGTGAGGTCCCGTTCACACCCGATCCCAATCGCACGTACACGCGATCGCGCCCATCAACGCGATGAGGATGATGAGCGTGCGCACGCCTTACTCCACGATCGTGATTTGAGAATCGTCGACGACGAACGGCTTGAATTCACCGGTGCGGCCGTACTTGTCGGTGGCCGTCACGGTGTAGCGCACGATGCCGACCGGCGCGTCGGCGGGACGACCCATTTCGCAACCCAGAACTCTCGCTCGGGCTGCTTGACCGTCGCGCGGTATCGCATCGGGAGGTCCTGCGTCGTGCCGCCGTAGGAAACGTGAACGACGAATTGAGCCGTGGGCTCTCGCTTGCCGGTCTCGGAGTCGTAGGCCGTCATCCGCAATCCGACCGGATCGCCGCGCTTGAAGCGGCTCTGCAGCGCGCAATTGCCAGGGACGCCGGGCTTGCCGAGGAAGAGCGTGACATCGCCGAATACGATCAACCTGCCCGGCATGGTGGCGGCCTGCGGGGCCGCGGCTTGAAACGCGGCGACGGAAGGCCTCTCGGAACCGGCAGCCACAACCGTCAGCGAGCACGCGAGCACTCTGTCGCGTGCTGCTCGGTCGCTTAAGCCGACCTCGCATGGAACCGGACAACGTAATGCCCGGACGTGTCGAAGTCTAGCCGATTTGCGACGCACCGTTACAATGCGCGCTCAGCATAGACTTTCGCCATGCAGCCCTGGCTGTTCGCGCTTGCGCTCAACGTCGCCGTGCTCGCCCAGTCCGCCGGCGTCGATATCCGGACTGGTCGTCGATGCGTCCGGGGCTGCGGTTCCCGATGCGACCGTGCGGCTCGAAGTGTCGGGCCGGGCGATCGATCAATTCCGCACCGGAAACGACGGGCGCTTTGCTTTCAACTCGTCCGCCTCGGGCCCTCTGCACCATCGTCGTCACCGCCCCGGGCTTCGTGGAAGTCGTCGATGCCGGTGCCGGCCGACAGCAGCGGCCTGCGCGTCGTGTTGCAGCCCGCTCCCTTTTTCGAGGCGGTCAACGTCACATCGTCACGTACCGACGTGCCGCGATCGGATCCCGCGGCGACGATGACGGTGTTTCCGGCGGCAGAGCTGCTGACCAATGCCGCGCTGACGCTCGATGATGCGCTGAAGGTGGTTCCCGGATTCACGCTGTTCCGCCGCACCTCGTCGCGCGTGTCGAATCCGACCGCGCAAGGCGTCACGCTGCGCGGTCTGGGCGGGACCGGCGCGAGCCGGTCGCTCGTGCTGGCCGACGGCGTGCCGCTGAACGACGCGTTCGGAGGCTGGGTGTACTGGGACAAGCTGCCGCAGGCGGCGATCGATCGGGTCGAGGTGCTGCGCGGCAGCGGCAGCGATCTGTACGGCGCCGATGCCGTCGGCGGCGTCGTGCAGATTCTGACGTTGCAGCCGGGCGGCGTGACCGGCACGCGCGCTGGTCGAAGGCGGCGGTCTTGCGACCGGCCGCGTCTCGCTGTTTGGCGGCGGCCGCCGCGGCGGCTGGAACTACACGGCCGGCGGTGAATGGTTTTCGACTGACGGCTACATTCCAGTGGCCGAGGAGCAGGACCCGGGAATCGCGCCGCGCGGACCGATTGATACCAAGCTCGGCTCGAAGCATCGATCGGGTGTGGCTTCGCTCGGATACCAGTCGCGCGAACGGCTGGCGCGTCAATGCTCGCGGCAACGTGTTCACCGACAATCGCAAGAACGGCACGCCCGCGGTGATCAACGACACGGCGTCACGGCACGGAACGTCAGAGGCCGCCGGAGGATTTGCCGGCGGGCTCCTGTCTGCACGTGTGTTCGGCGGCACGCAGGGCTACGACCAGACTTTCTCCGCCGTTTCCGCCGATCGCACCACCGAAGATCTCAACCGGCTGCAGCGTGTACCGACGAGAGCCGCCGGCGACGGCGGCGCACATGGGCGCGTATGGCCGGAACGCACAGCGTGCTCGCCGGAGTCGAAGGCAAGTTCATCAAAGGAGAAACACAGGAGACGGTGTTGTCGGGAGGCCGTGTCACGAGCACGCTCAACAACGGCGGAACGCAGCAGGTGTGGTCGACGTTTATCCAGGACTCGTTTCCCGCTGGCGATCGACTGACGGTCGTGCTGGGCGTGCACGCCGACCGCTGGCATACGCAATCGAAGAACACCGGCTACAACGAGACGCTGGGGTCGTTCAATCCGCGCGCGTCGATCGCGTATCGCCTGGGCGGCGGCGTCTCGCTGCGCGGCTCCGCGTACAAAGGCTTTCGCGCACCCACGCTGAACGAGATGTACCGCGGATTCCGGGCGGGGAACACGCAGACCAATCCAAACGAGGCGCTCGCTCCCGAAAAGCTGACGGGCTTCGACGGAGGTGTGCTCGCGACGCGCGGCCGGATGTCGGCCAGGGTGACCGGCTACTGGAACGTGCTCGACGACGTGATCACGAACATCACCCTGTCGAGCACGCCGCAGCTGATTACCAAGATGCGCGCGAACGCCGACAAGATGCGGACGGCCGGCGTGGAGCTCGAAGCCGATGTCCGGCTGTCGCCGTCGTGGTCGGCGGCCTTCACGAGCGGCATCGGTGATGCGAAATTCAAGGGCGACACGAGCCTGAACGGCAATCGACGTGCCGCAAGTGCCCTCGTACAACGTCGGCGTGAGCACGCGCTACAGCCGGAACGCCTGGCAGGCATCGGCTCAGCTTCGCGTCACGGGTCCGCAGTTCGAGGACGACCTGAACGTGTACGAACTTCGCCGCGCGACCGTGTTCGACGTCTTTGGCAGCCGGAACGTCGGCAGAAGGCTGGCCGCGTTTGTCGCCGTCGAGAACGTGTTCGACAACCACTACGACGTTGGCCGGACGCCAATTCTGACGACAGGCCTGCCGCGCACCGCGCGCGCGGGCGTCAAGTTCCTGTTGCCCTGAGCGAGTGCCGCACCGGGCGCCCACGCATGGTTCTCACCTGGCTCGATTACGCGATCATCGCCGGCTACCTGATGGCGATTACGCTGTTCGGGTCGTACTTCGCCCGCTTTCAGAAAACGACTCGCGACTACTTCCTCACGGGCCGGTCGGTGCCGTGGTGGGCGATCTGCTTCACGGTCGTCGCGACCGAAACGAGCACGCTGACCTTCATCAGCGTGCCGGCGTCGGCGTACACCGGCGACATGACGTTCCTGCAGCTCGTGTTCGGATACGTGATCGGCCGCGTCATCGTCAGCGTGATCTTCATCCCCGCGTACTTCCGCGGCGATCTCTTCACGTCGTACGAGCTGCTCCAGCGCCGCTTCGGCGATCGCGTGAAGAGCGTGGCGGCGGTGATTTTCCTGATCACGCGCTCGCTCGCCGACGGCATCCGGCTCTTCGCGACGGCGCTCGTCATCTCGGTCGTGACGCAGGTGCCGGTGACCGCCGGCCGTCCTCGTCATCGGCACCGCGATGATCGTCTATACCGTGCGCGGCGGCTCGGCTGCGGTGATCTGGACCGATGTCGTCCAGCTGTTCGTGTATGTCGCGGGCGCCGCCGTGGTGTTCGTGTCGCTCCTCGCGCTGATCCCTGGCGGATGGGCCGAGGTCGTCCGCGCCGGAGTCGGCGGCAGACAAGTTTCGCGTGTTCGATCTGTCGTGGACCCTCGCGCGGCCGTACACCCTCTGGGCGGGCATCATCGGCGGTGTGGCCCTGACGCTGTCGACGCACGGCACCGATCAGTTTCTGGTGCAGCGATTGCTCTCGGCGCGATCGGCGCGCGACGCGGCGCGCGGGCTCGTCGCCAGCGGTTTCCTCGTCTTCGCGCAGTTCGTGCTGTTTCTCGTCATCGGCGTCATGTTGTTCACGTACTACCAGCACGTGCCGCTGCCCCGCGCGCTGGCACGCAGCGACGAGGTGCTCCCCGTCTTCATCGTGACCGCGCTGTCTCACGGCGCCGCCGGCTTCATCGTCGCCGCGATTGTCGCCGCGGCGCTGTCTCCGTCGATCAACTCCATGGCCGCGACGACCGTGAACGACTTCTACGCGAAGTACGTCGCGCCGGAGGCTGACGAAGCGACGCTGATGAGGGTCTCGCGGACGTGGACGATCATCTGGGGTGTCGTGCAGATCGTCGTGGCGATTGCCGTGCAGCGCATGCAGCGGACGGTGCTCGACGCGGGCCTTGCGGTGCTGTCGTGGGCGTCCGGACCTGTGCTTGGTGCGTTTCTGCTGGCGACGCTGTCACCGCGAATCACAGAGCGACAGGCGTTCGCCGGCATGATTGCCGGCCTGGTGGCGATGACGATCGTCTGGGGTTGGCCGCTGCCGATCGCGTTCACCTGGTACGTGTTCATCGGCGCGGCTGATCGCACGGTCGATCGTCGCGCACGCGGTGCCGTCTGGCGTCGTGCACGGTAGCGCAAGGCTCCAGCCCTGCCGGCGGACCTATCACTGATACATCAGGTATTTCGCGCGCATGAGCCGCCACCTCGCCTCGCCCGCCGCCCATGAGGCCGCGATCGCCTCGGGATCATCGCCCGCACGGATGCGCGAGAGCGCGTCTTTCGATCCGAACAGGCGCTCGGCCGCTTCGAGGTCGAACGTCGCGCCGTACAGCTTGTGCAGCATCGCCGCGATCTCCACGCCGAGGCGGACGGGCCGAAGCGCGAGGCGATCGGTCACGATCATGAAGACGCCCTGGCATTCTTCGTTTGCGTATTTGCTCGACGCCGGCGTAAACCGCACGGGATAGAAGCTGATGCCTGGAATGCGACGCGCGTTGAGCGCGTCGGAGAGCTGCACGCCGTCAATCCACGGGGCGCCGAGTTGCTCGAACGGCGTATCGGTGCCACGCCCGACGAGACAGATTCGTCCCCTCGATCGCGCCGATGCCCGGATACAGTGTCGCCTGAAGAAGATTGCGCATGTTCGGCGACGGGTTGATCCATGGCAATCCGGTCTGGTCGAACCATTGCTCACGCCGCCAGTTCTTCATCGGCGACGACCGATCAGATCGGCGCCGATGCCGATTCTCGCCATTGAAGAGCTTCGCGAGCTCTCCCATCGTCATCCCGTGCCGAATCGGCATGCAGGAAAATATCCGGTGAACCCAAGTCGCCGCCCGCGTCCAGCGTCGGGCCCTTCGATGTGAAAGCCGTCAATCGGATTCGGCCGGTCGAGCACGACCACCGGTATCTTCCGTTTCGCCGCCTCTTCCATCACGTACGCCATCGTCGTCATGTAGGTGTAGAAGCGCGCGCCGATGTCCTGCAGATCGATGACCAGCGTGTCGATGCCTTGCAGCATCGCGTCGGTCGGCCGCCGTGTGTCGCCGTAGAGCGAGTGGACAGGCAATCCAGTTTTCTCGTCTCGTGTCGACGGCACGTTTGCGTCGAGCACGCCGCGAATGCCATGTTCCGGGCTGAACAACGCCACCAGCGGTGTCCCTGTCGCTGCCGAGGAATCGTGCAGAAGATCGATGGTGGTCGCGCCGTCTCGGGCGCGTCCCGTATGGTTGGTCACCAGGCCGATGCGTTTGCCCTTCAGCAGCGCAAATCCGTCGGCGCGAAGCACGTCGATGCCGCGAGGGTCGGAGCGACGCGGAGGCCGGCAGCGTCCGATGGTCCGAAATCCGCGCCGGCGGATGCCGCGCGACCGGAGACAGGCGGAGCGCGGCGCAGCGACGGTTGCCACGCGCCCGCGCAACTGCGTGACGTCCCCTTTTCCGTCCGGATGCACGCGATTGGAGAGGAACACCACGAACATCCCGCTGCGCGGGATCGAGCCACAGCGATGTGCCCGTGAATCCGGTGTGACCGAACGATCCAATCGGCATCAGCTCGCCGCGATTCGACGAGAACGAGGAATCGATGTCCCATCCCAGCCCGCGCACGTTCCGCTCGCTCGGCAGGTGTCGCGCGGCGACGTCATCCTCGCCACCGCCAGCGGAGAAAGAATGCGCACGCCTGCGATACGTCGCCGCCGCCGAGAAGCATGCTGCAGAAGGTCGCCAGATCCGCCGGCCGTGCTGAAGAGCCCCGCGTGACCGGCGACGCCTCCCATTCGCCGCGCGGTGGGATCGTGAACCACGCCTCGGAGCAGCGCGCGCCGGGCCATCACAGGGCCAGCCGAGGGCGTGCAGCGTTCGGTGGGCGCGTCCGGCTCCGCCAGGACGGGGAGGGAGAAATGCCGTGTCGTCATGCCGAGCGGCGCAAAAATCCTGTCGTGCGAAAAACGATCGAGCGGCACGCCGCTGACGCGCCGGACGATGTCGCCCAGGAGAAAAAAGTTGATGTCGCTGTAGACGAAGCGCGTGCCCGGAGGCGAGAGTCGGGACTTCCTCGATCGCCAGGGCGATGGCCGTGTCCGATCCCGACCACGACTCCGCCAGATCGACGTCGGGACGCAGCCCCGAGACGTGCGTCAGCAAATGGCGGATCGTGATGTCGTCCTTGCCGTAGCGCTCGAAGCCGGGAATGAACGTTGCGACGCGATCGTTCAGCCCGATCCTGCCTTCCTCGACGAGGATCATCACGCTGGTGGTCGTCGCGACCACTTTCGTCAGCGACGCGAGGTCGAAGATCGTGTCGACGGTCATCGGCTCGGGAGATGGGGCCAGCAGCGCGCTGTCCGATCGCCTTCTGATACAGCGTGCGATCGCCGAGGCCGACGAGCACGACCGCCCCCGGCAGCTTCTTTTCGGCGATGGCCTGAACGACGAGCGGCTCGATCGCGTCGAGCTTCGACAGATCGACCGGTTCCGTCTGAGCGCCGAGCGATGGCAGGAACGCGGCGAACGCCAGGACGCCGGCCAGAAATGTACGCACCGTGAGAAATTATTCCACAACGCGATCGACAAATTCGGCGATTTGCCGTTTGCCGATCGGTTAGTCGTCTAAAATGAGCGCGACGTGACGCGCTCGTCGTATGCCTCGACCCTGTGGGTGATTGCCGGTCTCGTGGCCGGTGTCGCCCTCGGCGTCCTCGCGTCGGTCTCCGGTTCGCCATCGCTGCAAACGGTCGTCAACCTCGTCGAGCCGGTTGGCGTCATCTTCGTCAATGCGATCCGGATGGCGGTCGTCCCGCTGGTCGTGGCCAGCCTCATCGGCGGCATTATCGCGATCGGCGACCAGCGTTCGCTCACCCGGCTCGGCCTGCGAAGCGTCATCGTGTTCGCGTCGCTGGCCATCGCGGCAGCGGTATTGGCCACGTTGATTGCCGCCCCGGTGCTCGCGCGCCTGGACGTCGATCCTGCCGTCGCCGACGAACTCCGTCAGGCGGCGAGCTCGAAGGGGACGGCGCCTGCGGCCGCACCATCGGTGGCGCAATGGTTCACGGATCTCGTGCCGGCGAATCCCATCAAGGCCGCTGCCGACGGCGCGATGCTGCCGCTCATTGTCTTTACGATCGGCTTTGGCGTGGCGCTCACAAAAGTCGCACCCGAGCGTCGTGCTGCTGTCACAGGATTTTTTGCCGGCCTGGCAGACGCCATGATGGTGCTCGTGGGATGGGTCATCTCGCTCGCACCGATTGGCGTCTTTGCGCTGGCGGCGCCGCTCGCCGCGCGCATGGGCATGAGCGCGGCCGGCGCGCTCCTGTCGTACATCGCGCTCGCGGCGGGATTGACGGTCGTCGTGCTCGTCGTGCTGGTCTATCCCGCGACGGTGATCGCCGGGGGCGTGCCGCTGGGACGTCTGGCGCGGGCGTGCGCGCCGGCGCAGGCCGTGGCGATTTCCTCGCGATCGACGATGGCCTCGCTCCCCGCCATGATCGACGCCGCGCGAACGCTCGGCGTGACGGATCGGGTGGCGGCGTTCGTGGTGCCGCTGGCGGCGTCGATGCTGCGCGTCGGCTCGGCGGTCGGGCAGACGGTCGCTGTCCTGTTCGCCGCGCGGCTCTTCAACGTGACGATCGCGCCGCTGCATCTGGCCGCCATCCTCATCGTCACCGTGCTGACCACGTTCACCGTGCCCGGCATTCCGGGCGGCAGCATCGTCGTCATGGTGCCGATTCTGCTCGCGGCCAGCGTGCCGGCAGACGCGGTCGGCATCCTGCTGGGCGCCGATGCGATTCCGGACATGTTCAGGACGCTGGCAAACGTCACGGGCGGGATCGCGGCGGCGGCCATCGTGGATCGATCGATGCCTGAAGAGCGGGTGCTGGATGTTGCGGCCAGGAAAACGGGAAGCCGGTAAGTCGTGAGAGGAGGGGCTGTGAACAGAAAAATGATCGGTAGTGCGGTGTGCATCGCGCTGGCACTCGGGGCCTTCGGCAGGGCCCAGAGCGCCATCACCACGCCGGCGGCGCATTTTGGATTCGAGATCACAGCCGACGGCAAGTTCGCGATGTGGGATCAGGAAGTCGCCTACTACGAGAAGCTCGCGAAGGAATCCGATCGGATCGATCTGCAGGTGCTCGGGAAGAGCACGCAGGGGCGGCCGTTCATCATGCTGACGATGTCGTCGCCGCAGAACCTGGCGAAGCTCGATCGGCTACAAAGAGATTTCCAGGCAGATGGCCGATCCGCGCGGGCTCACGCCGCAGCAGATCGACGCGCTGGCGGCCGAAGGCCGCGCCGTGGTCCTCGTGACGCTCGGCCAGCATTCCACCGAGGTCTCCTCGTCGCAGATGGGGCCGAAGCTGGTGTACCGGATCGCGACGGGGAACGACGACCAGATTCGCGCGATTCTCGACAACACGATCTTCCTGCTCATCCCGAGCTTCAACCCCGACGGCCACGATCACGTCGGTGAATGGGTGAAGAAATCGGGCGGCACGCCGTACGAAGGTGCGGGGCTGCCGGAGTTGTATGGCGCGTACGTCGGCCACGACAACAATCGGGACGGCTACATGCTGTCGCTCGTCGAATCGCAGCACTGGGCGAAGGTCGTCTATCAGGACTGGTTCCCGCAGGTGTACAAGGACACGCACCAGCAGGGCAGCTACGGCGCGCGCATCACGATTCCGCCGAAGTACGACCCGATCAACCCGCACGTGGATCCGCTGATGTGGCGCACGTCGCAGCTGCTGGGCGGGGCGATGGGCACGAAGCTCGAGGCCGAAGGCGTGACCGGCGTGGAATCGCAGGTGCACTACGACGCGTGGTTCATGGCGTCGTTCCACGGCGTGGCGAATCTGTCGAACATGACGAGCTTCCACACCGAGAGCGCGAGCGCACGGCTGGTGTGGCCGCTCTACATCCATCCCGAACAGATTGGCCCCGGCTCGCGCGGCCGTCCCGAGAACAAGGCCCAGATGACGTTTCCGCATCCGTGGCCGGGCGGCTGGTGGCGCATGTCGGACATCGCGCGCCAGCAGGAAATCGAGACGCTCGCGCTCGTCGAAACGATGGGACGCTACCGGCAGAACTTCCTCAAGAACCGCGCGCTCGCGGCTTCGCGCCAGGTCGAGAGGGGCGCGACCGAGGCGCCCTACGGCCACGTGATCCCGATGAACCAGCACGATCCCGGCACGGCCCTGAAATTCGCCTCGACGCTGATGATGGACGGCGTCGAGGTGCATCGCGCGACCGAACGGTTCACCGCCGGCACGCGCGTGGTCGAGCCTGGCGATCTCATCGTCCGGCTGGATCAGCCCTCGCGGGCGCTCGCCAAGACGATGATCGAGCCGATGGTGTATCCCGACAACGAATGGACGCGCGATCGGGAAGGCTCGCCGCTGCCGCCGTACGACATGGCGTCGTTCACGCTCGCCGATCACATGGGCGTCGAGTCGTTCCCGCTCGACCAGAAGATCACGGCGAAGCTCGAGAAGCTGACCACGGCACCAAAGCTCGCCGGGAAGATCGCGGGCAGCGGTTCGGCGGGCTGGCTGTTGACGCCGACCTGGAATCTCAGCTTCCGCGCCGTCAATCGGATCCTGAAGAACGGCGGCGCCGTGTACCGGCTGCCGAGTCCGCCGCAGCCCTGGGCGCCCGGCACGTTCTGGATTCCGGCAACGGGTTCGACCACCAGCGCGGCAGTGCAGACGCTGGCGACCGAGTTCGGCTTGCCGTTCACCGCCGTGGCGTCGGCACCGGCCGGTGCGATGTCGCAGTTGAAACCGCTGCGCGTGGCGCTCTACCGGCGTTATGCCGGCGGGAACATGGACGAAGGGTGGACGCGCTTCATCTTCGATCAGTGGGAGTTCCCGTACACCCGCGTCGATTCCGATGAGATCAAGAAGGGCGGCCTGAACGCGAAGTACGACGTGGTGCTGATTTGCGACGACACCGTGCGCGCCATCGTCGGCGCGTCGGGGCCGGAGGCGGCAGCGACCCCATTCACCCAGGGTGCACTTCCGGTCGAATTCACCAAGCCGCTCGGCAATGCGGGCGTCGATGCGCTGAAGGAGTTCGTCCGCGGCGGCGGTTCGCTCGTGCTGATCGATCACGCGACGGCGCTGGCGACCGAGCGATTTGGCGTGCCGGTGAGAAATCCGATTGCCAATCTATCCGACAAGGAGTTCTTCGTGCCGGGCTCGAGCCTGCGCGTGCACGTCGATCCGACGCAGCCGCTGGCCTATGGCATGCCGAAGGAAACGACGGTGCTGTTCTTCGAAAGCGTGGCGTTCGACATCAACAACTCGATTGGCAACGATCAGATCTCGGTCGTCGCGCGCTACCACGATCGCGATCTGCTGCGCGGCGGCTGGCTCGACGGCGAAAAGCACCTCGTGCGTCTGCCCGCGCTCCTCGACGTGAAGTACGGCAACGGGCGGATCGCGATGATCGGGTTCCGCGCCCAGAATCGCGCGCAGTCGTACGGGACGTTCAAGGTCCTGTTCAACGCGCTCTATCAGGCCGGCGCGGTGAATGTGCCCGCAGGCGGGACGGGGACGGGAAGGTAGGGGAAGGCGAAGGCGGAAGAAGGAAAGGAAAAAGGGAAAAGTGAAAAGGATGAGAAGAGAAACATCAAGGCGATGATCCGTCGTTGGATCGTCTGCCTGTTTGTCATGACGGCCGTGTGTCCGGCGGCTGCGCAGACGCGGGTGCGCATGGAGGTCGAAGCTGAGACCTGGCTCGACCCGTCTCCGTTCGACGCGTTGCGGGAGTTCACCGCGAAGCTCTCCGAAGCCGGCGTCGAGAATCGTCGATGCGCCCGACGTCCCCGTGGTGCGGCTGCTCTATGAAGAGATAGCCGGGACCCCCAAAGAATTTCCCAAGCGCTGCAGAACTTTGCGTCGCATCGTGTTTTCGGCGCCGCGGCGGTGAAAGCCCTGAAGTCGATCGAGGCGCGATAAGCCGCACTGCGAACGTCGGAAGCGTCACGCAAGGCAATGAATGGACGACAGGACTAAAGTCCTGTGCCACATCCGAGTGGTCTGCCAACGCACTGCGGCGTCGCCTTACGACTCGACTATCGCCCTACGACTCTCGACTGTCGCCTTGCGACTACTGCTGTTTCGCCGCCGCGGCCGCCGCAGTTGCGGCGGCGTCGAGCTCCTGCTCGGTCGGGAACCGATCGAACGTGCGATCGATCTTCTTGCCGCGCAGATGCTTGTCGAAGAAGTCCAGCATCGCCGTCCAGTCGTCGGCGGTGAACGCGTGCCCGTGGCGGGCGTAGTTCACGCCCAGGCGATCGCCGGCGCCGAAGAGCTCGTACGCGGGTTTCGCGCCGAGAATCGATTGCCGGACGGCTTCGGGCAGCGAGATCGTGTCGGTGTCGCCCTCGAGCGCGATGAACGGCCGCGGCGCGGCCAGCGCGAGGAACCAGTGCTGGTCGAAGGGCAGCTTCTCGCGCTGTCCCCGGAACTGGCGCAGGTGCGGCGAGAACCAGTTCGGATATTTCAGCTCCATGATGTCGAGCGTTTCGCTGCGGCGCGGGCCCGCGAAACGATACGCGCCCATCCCGCCGCCGCCCGTCACCACCGGTGCACCCATCAGACGATCGTCGAAGGCCGCCGCGATCATCGCGGACTTTCCGTTGCGCGACGCGCCCGTGATGATGAGCCTGGTCGGCGTCGATCGCCTTGTCCTGTTCGAGATAGTCCGCCACGCGCGAGGCGCCCCACGCCCAGCCGGCGAGAACGCCCCAGTCGTAGCCCGGATACGCCGGAAAGAAACGCGTGTTGCGAAACGCCCAGCTGCCGTCGAGGTTTCTCAGCGTCGTATCCTCGGCGCAGTCGTTGACGTTGAACAACACCAGCGCATAGCCGCGGCGAAGGATTTCCGCCCGCTGCTCGGCAACGGCGGCTGCCGTCGGCGGTGCGACCGGCCCGCGGCCGCCCGCGCGCAGGCTCGGCTCCTGCGTCTGGCGACGGGACGGGTCCGACGAGCAGCAACACGTTTTCGCCGCGGCCCTGATTGGGCCCCTGCGGCAGGCGCGGCAGGACTGTTCCGCCGGGCGGTGTGCCGCCCTGGAGAATCACCGTGGGGAACGGTCCTCCCTTGACCGGCGTGAAGACGCCGATGTCGAGGCTGAGTTGTTCTTTCGGACCGAACGTCAGGCGGATGAGCCGGTACTTCACCGTGCCGTCGAGGACGCAGCTCGGACTGAATCTCGCGGCCTTTGACATTGCGCGGCGCCGGTGGCGCCTGACCAACGGCGTAATACGAAAGAATGCGCCGCATCTCGTCGCGGCGCGCCTGCCACTGGCGCTGAGACGTGACGCGCGTCCCGTCGTTCATCACCATCACGTCGGGCATGGCCGCGCGCACCGGCAGTGCTTCCACACCGGGCAGCGTGCCCATGGGCGTCGCGATGGGCGGTAAAGGAATTTCTTGTTGAGCGGTCGGGGCCAATCCCAGGCCCACGACAAGGCAGGTGACGAGGATGTGGTGGCGCGTCATGAGCGCGATCCTACACCCTCGCGCGACGTGCGGTTATGCCCCTCTTACCAGGGAATGGTGCTCTGCGGTCGCAGACGGCTCGTCGGATGAAGGTGGCTCCTCGAAGAGGGTCGTCACCAGCTTGTGACATCCGCACGAGTGCTCTTCGAGCGCCCGCTGATCGTGGATGCGAATGACGCCGCGATTGGTCGAGACGATGCCGAGCTCCTGGAGGCGGCCGACGATCAAGGTGACCGTCGAGCGCCGCAGTCCGAGCAGATCCGACAGCAGCTCGTGCGTGACGGCCAGCTCGGGACGCCCGATGCGCGCCTCGACTTCGAGCAGCCAGCGGCAGCAGCGCTGTTCGGCAGAGTGGAGCGCGCTGCACGCCACCCACTGGGCGAGCGATTGCACGAGCGCACCTGCATATTGCTGCGCGAGGGTATACAGCGCACCGCGCCGCTCGAGCTCGCGTCTGAAGACGTCGACGCTCAGCGCGACGCCGGCGTTCGCGCCCGTCATGTGCACGACCGCATCGCTCATCGCCAGTCTCGAGCCGAAGACGGCTTCGACGCCGACGAGCCCTTCCGATGCGACCATCGCGACTTGCGCATTCGATCCGTCTTCGGTCGGATTGACCAGCCAGATGAGCGCGTCATCGGGGAAGAACACCACTCGAAGGGGCTGCTCGCGCCGTTGAATGATGTGGCCCTTGTTCAGAGGTTGTGCGGACAAGTACGGATAGAGCCTCGCGTACTCGTCCTCGGGAAGTGCCGCCAGCAGACGATTACCGCATCGTGATTGAGAGGTAGCCATGGTCGCTCTCCGCACGACTAGCAGAAAGCGTGCCTTACAGAAGCTACGGTGCATGTTCATTTGCAGTGCTGTTTTAGGACGTGGCGGTCGATTTTCGACCAAATTCTGTACGAATTTGATTCCGAATGAATAATAGGTCGGACACTTTAGGTCGAATGAACGCGCTGATCGCCGGCGAGACTTACGAGGAACGGAAATGATTTCCCGGCAGGGAAACAATTTTCCGGTTGGGAGGTTGCCCAAACTCGTCACGCGCTCTCGTGGTCGCGAATTCCCGTGACCGCCCGACTTCGCGCCATGCTCGCGTGATCCAATATGAAAACCCTGGACAAGGCGTTCCGTGGCTGTCGTCGGAACGAACGTCCAGCACTCGCCCTCCGGAGCGCTCCACGAGCGAGGTGACGTCCTCGCGCGCCAGTCCGTACATCGCCATGTAGGAGCTCGTGCGGCCGAACCAGATGTACTTCAGCCTGCGGTAGGGGCGCACGAGCCAGGCGGGGAGACTTCTCTTGAGCCCACCTCCCAGGACAGGCGCATCGACGAACCGCTCGCGGACCTCCGCGGAGACCGCAGGAACCGGGAGCTGAAACACCAGCAGCCCGCCGGGCGCGACGAGCCTCACGAGCTCGGCAATGTACGTCGTCATCAACGAGGACGGCATGTGCTGGAGCACGATCCAGCTGCAGACGAGATCGAAGCCCCCGGAAGGAAATCTCGAGAGGTCGGGATTGGGGTTGTGCTCGTAACGGATTCGGTCGGGCGCGGGATTGCGCTGCCGGGCCTGTTCCACCATCGATGTGGCGATATCGACGCCCACGACCTCGTCGTAGTAGTCCGCAAGCGCGATCGTCAGGCGCCCGATTCCGCAGCCGAAATCCAATGCGCGCCGGCGTCCTCTGTGCGGCGCGAGGCGTTCGGCCTCGTTCATGAGGTGCGCGACGTGACGCCTTCCGGTTTCCAGAAACGCGGCCTCGTCCCATTCCGCCTGGTCCGTTGAGGGCGTGAGGATTGCCGCGCGCGCGTTCCGGCGCCCATGCGATTCCCATTGGCGCCGTCACCCTGCCAAGTGACATGCCCTACTTCAGCTGAAAGAGGATGACGCGCGGCGATCCCTTGATCATTTCGATCGTCTCGTTCGCGCCGCGCGGCATGTGGCGCATCGTGCCGGCCTTCACCTCGCTCACTGAGGTCGCACCACCACCCTGCGTGACGCGCAACGTGCCCGCGCCGAGCCAGACGATCACCGTCTCGCGTCCCGGCCGGTACCGCAGTCCCTGAGGACCCGACGTCCACGTGTAGTCCCACGCCGTCACGCGGTCATCGTTCAGGATCTGCTTTGCGCCCTCGCGTGGAAATGGCGGAGAGCCGACGTCGGCGTCGGGCAGGCCAGACGCGGTCTCGTGCTTCAACTCGATGAAGACCGCACGCAGCGGCGGATCGGTGTTGCCTTCTTCGATGTGCGTCGTGCCTTTGCGGGTCGTTGACAGGCTGCCCACTTCGGTGACGTTCGCGCGCGCCATACCATCCGGTGTCGTGATCAGCCGCCCTCCCCTGGCGTAGTACGTGCCGGTCTGGTCGTACACGTGCCGATGCATCGGCGTCGGTTGCCCCTTGGGCCAGACGATATCCCACACGTTGATGCGATCGGTGTCGAGCAATTTCGTGGCGTTGACGCGCGGGAAGGGAGGCGGCAGCGCCGGCTGGGCGCTCAGGGCCGCGACGCACGCGAGACACAGCGTGATGGCCGCGTATTTCTTCTTCATTTGACCCTTCTTGCATCCTCGTCGTGGCAGCGGATACTTGACGCGCGTGTCCCTCGCACAGATAATCAGCGGGCTCTTAACTTCAGTTGGCCATCCAACTATCGCGTCCACCTACCCTCCGAAGGAGTCCCATGAAAATCTGGAACGTATTATCGATCGTATCGCTCGTACTTTTGTGGTCGGGCGCTGCGCTCGCGCAGGACGCGGTGAAGACGGATCCCGCGCACTACAAGGTCGTGCTCGAAAACGCGAGCGTGCGCATCTTGAAGATCAACTACGCCCCCGGCGGCAAGAGCATTATGCACTCACATCCAGACGCTATCGTGATTCCGCTGTCCGCGTCCAAGGTCCGGTTCGCCCTGCCCGACGGCAAATCGCAAGACAGCGACCTCGCCAGCGAGTCGGCGATGTACACGCCGGCCGGGACGCACAACCCGACGAACGTCGGCACGGGCCCGGTCGATGCGTTGTTGGTCGAGTTCAAGGCCAAGACGCCAGGCAAGGCGGCGCTCCCGACGTCGCGCCCCGGCATGACGGTCAAGGCGCTGGCCGAAGGTCCGTACGGCGCGGCCTACCGTTCGACCGCCTCGGCGACCTTTGCGGAACCGGCCGGAAGCAAGCACGATTTCGATCAGGTGGTCATCGCGCTCGGCTCGGCGCCGATGTCGCTCTCGATCGACGGGAAGCCGGCCAAGACGACGTGGGCGCGCGGCGACGTGTCGTTTATTGGCCGCGGCGTCGCGCACGAGGCCAAGAACACCGGCGGGAAGCCGGCGGATATGGTGATCGTGGTGATCAAGTAAGACGCTCAGCGAGCGAGGCGGGAGATCTCACTTCCGCCTCGCAAGAGCGGCGTTACAGGTCGGCCGCGATCGTCTTGCGCAGTTCGGCGTCTCGAAACGCATGCCGAAGGCCTGGAAACGACGCGCCGAAGGCCACACCGAACACGACGCCCAACATCGCTAATCCGCGCACCAGTGCGGTGGCTGACCTGAAGTGACCGCGATGACTGCGGCGATCAGCAGCGCTCCAGAGGCGGCCATGGCCGCCATCCAGGTTGCCATCATGGCCGTCTTGAATCGACCCTGCGCAGCGGGAATCGCCAGCAGAGACAGCAACGATAACATCGCGAACCATCGAGGGATTTCCGAGAACCACGCCTCAGTCATTTCCGGCCTCCTCTTGCGACGCTCAGGTGAAGTCGAATGAGCTCTTTCGCCAGGGTCGGTGACATGTCTCCATCGGTCACGAGCAAACGGATACGCGCATGGAACGCGTCGGTTGGCTGATGTTCGTCGAGCGTGCGGATTCTCTCAATCAGCCGATCCAGACGCAGACGGATCGTCGGGTACGAGACACCGTACTGATCCGCGAGTTCTTTCAGCGAGCCGGATGCCGTTACGAACCGCTTGATGAACTGGTAATCCTCTTCCTCGAGATGCCGAAGCCAGCCGGGTATATCGGGCACAGGCCTGATAGTGCACGCGAATAAAGTTAAAGTCAATATTAATATTATTAAAGCAGGCTGAGGCGATGGCGGCTCGAGTTCAAAACCTGCGTCGCCCAGTGAAAGAGCTCGGATTCGCCCTGAAGGGCATGACAGTCGGCACTCAACGTGCATCGTACGGGAGGAGAAATGGAGTCTCGCGCGTTCATCCAAAGCGTTCACGGAATCCGCTATCAGGTGAAGGACGTCGTTCGCTCGGTCGCCTTCTACACCCAGCATCTCGGGTTCAAGGCAGGGCATCAACAACTTCCGGCGTTCGCGAGTGTTTCGCTGGGCGACGTGCAGATTCTGCTCAGCGGTCCCGGGGCGTCGGGGTCTCGGCCGCTGCCGAACGGGCAGCATCAGGAGCCCGGCGGATGGAACCGTGTCGTGTTGAAAGTCACCGATCTCGCGGCGTGTATCGCCGCGCTGACGAACGCCGGCGTCCATTTCCGCAACGAGATGGAAACCGGTCCTGGCGGTCGGCAAATCCAAATCGAAGATCCCGATGGCAATCCGATCGAGCTGTTCGAATCCGCACGATGAGGCGCCCTCATTTCGAACGGTAGCGAACGATCGTCGTTTCATTCAACGCGCGCGATCGTCATATCGCTGCCGGACTCGCCGCCGGGCGACGGCTGGACGAGCTCTGGAAGATGCTCGCGCCACCAGCTTTCGGCACGCTCAGGTGTCCATGGCGATGCGAGCGTCACCTCGCCGAGCTGGTGCCACAGCTCGACCGCCGACGACGGGCGCTGCTCCGGCGCTTTCTCGAGGCACGCGAGGACGATCTGCTCGAGACGCTCCGGAATAGGACGGTCGGAGGCATTTGACGGAGGGGGCGCGGGAGTCCGAGCGTGGTGGATCATGACGGCCATCGGCTCCCCTGTGAACACCGGCCGGCCCGTCAGCATCCAATAGGCGACGCAACCAAGCGCGTAGATATCGGAACGCTCGTCAGCGGCCGCGCCGACGACACGCTCGGGCGGCATGTACGCCGGCGTCCCGGTCAGCGCGCCTTCCGCCGTGAGCTGGGCGGCGCCTTCGCTCGAGGGACTTGACGAGCCCGAAGTCGAGCACCTTCACGACATCGAAATCGAGACCGAGCCGGCACAGATAAAGGTTGTGAGGCTTGATGTCGCGGTGGAGCAGCCCTGCCGCATGGGCCTCGCCGAGAGAGCGGCAGGCCTGACGCAGCACGTGCGACGCCCGCTCCGGCGGCAGCGGCCCGAAACGCTGCACCAGCGACGCGAGGTCCATGCCGGCTGAGCAGCTCCATGACGAAGTAGAAGCTGCCCGTTTCGCTGACGCCGAAATCGTAGAGCCGCACCGTGTTCGGCGAGCTCAAGCGCGCAATGCTCCGCGCTTCGAGTCTGAAACGCTCGGTCGCCGCCTCGCGGCGGCTCTGATCGAGGAGCTCGGGTCGAATCAGCTTGATCGCGCATGGACGCGCGAGCAGCTGGTGCCGGGCGCGCCACACCTCGCCCATGCCTCCTTCGCCAATCTTCTCCATCAGCCGGTAGTGGCCGAGCGGCAGCCCATCGTCGAGAAGCGCCGCATCAATTTCCAGCACGGGCTCCCGCGCGGACGTCACTGCGCGCTCGATCAGATTCTGTAGCTCGGTCACATCTCCGGGCCAGCGGTACTTGCGCAGCCGCTTCATCGACGTGTTCGGAAATTGTCTCGACGACGGCGCCAATCCGCTGCGCGTGCTGGCGGAGGAAGAAGAGGGCCATCTCGGGAACGTCCTCGGGCCGCTCCGCGAGCGACGGCACCCGCAACCGTCTGCGTTCGAGGAGCGCCAGCAGCTTCGGATGGAATCCGCTCGTGCGCGGCGAGCGGCGCCGAGCTGAAGGCAATGAAGCGCACGTCGGGCACCGCTGGCTCGCCGCGCTCGCGCGAGGCCTCGACTTTCTCGAGGACGTCGGCGAGCCGTCCCTGAAGGTCGGCGGAGAGCCGGTGGATTTCTTCGAGGTACAACGTGCCTCGAGTGGCCAGCTCCAGCATGCTCAGGCGAGGACCGAATGCCGTGTCCGGAGTCGCCAGCGGCGGGCTCAGGATGCCGGGATCCTGCCCGGACGGGAGCAGCGCGCAGTTGACGTGGATAAATGCCTGCCGGCTGCGTGGGGAGGCGTGATGGATGGCGCGTGCCACCGCCTCGTGGCCACGACCCTGGAGGCCGCTCAGCAGCACCAGTTCGGCGTCCGCGGCGTAGCGTTCGATCGATTCCCGCAGCGCCCGAATCGCGGGGCTGTCGCCAAGCAGCGCTCCTTCGACGCGGCGCCGCGCGTCGGTGAGGAGCTCTTGCGCCACCCCCAGCTCGCGCGCGAGCTCCGCGTTCCTCGCCTCGAGCTGCCGTCGCAGCCGCTGCAGCGTGAGGTGCGTGTTGACGCGCGCGAGCACCTCGTCGCCTTGAAAGGGTTTCGAGACGAAATCGACCGCGCCGACTTCGAGCCCGCGCACCTTGTCCTTGGTTTCGTCGAGCGACGAAAGGAAGATCACGGCCGCTTCGCGTGTTTCAGGGTCCTCCTTCAGCCGCCGGCACGTCTCGTACCCGTCGATCCCCGGCATGACGACGTCGAGCAGGATGAGCACGGGGTGAACCCGGCGCGCCACCTCGATGGCGTTCTCTCCGCTCCGCGTCACGAACAGCCGGTAGCCGCGGCCGTCGAGCGTGTGGCGCAGCACGTCGAGGTTCGTGGCGTCGTCGTCGACCAGCAGGATGCGGTCGGCATCTTCAGCGAGAGGGGCCTGGGCTTGTTCATGCGTCCTCGAAGTCACGTTTCTTCCTGCACCGTTGCTTCGAGCTGACGGCGTATGTCGTCGAGACTCACGGTCATCGTCATGCCCGCGCGAATGAGGTCCGCCCTCACGTCCCCGGCAGGACGCCGATGGGCGGGCGGCGATTCCGGCGCGGCGACGAGCGGCCGCAGAGCGGAGAAAAGGTGAGCAGGCAGCACCGTCTCGAGGTACTCGAGCGCGGTGCCTCGCACGTACGCGTCCTCGGTCGTGAACGCCCGGGCCGCAATCCGCACCGGCTCCCGCTCCAGGGCGAGCGCGAGAAGGTTGAAGACGTGCTCCCGGACGCGGTGCGTCTCGCCGCCGTTGTTCAATTCCCGCTCGACGAGTGCCAGAACACCCGGGAAGGGCTCCAGAAGTTCAGGGTGTTCGTCCGTGAGTGCCAGCAGGGCCCGGCCGCAGCGCAGGCGGATCTCGAAATCGCTGACATCGAGAGCGGCCAGAAGGCCGTCGCGCGCGATCGCCGAAGGACACGACTTGAGCGCAAGCGGCAACCGGCGCCGCACCACGTCACGCGTGCCGGGATCGTGCAGCGCCGAGACCATTTCACCTGCCGCTCGCGCGCCGAACCCGGCGAGCGCAGACACCACCGGGCGCAGCACGCCATCTCTCGCCAGGAGCGGTACGAGGGAGCCGATGATGAGCGGATCGCGCGGCGGGTCGCGCAGTGCGGCCCGAATCCGCTCGAGGTCGCCGGAGCGGAACTCGATGATGGCGGCGACCACCGGGTCCGCGGGCTGGGCGGACAGCTGGACCGGTCCGGGAGATTTGAGGGCATGAAGAACGGCCGCCCGGTCGAGGCCGGCCATCGTTCCTACGACCGTAAAGTCGGTCATCGAGTACTCGACCGCCTGCTCGAGGTCCGCGCCCTGACGCCGGAGCCCTCCTTCCAGCGCGCTGATGTATTCCGCCTGCAGCCGGCGGGCGACGAGGAACTCGCCGATGGCGACAGCCACGGCGGCGGCATTCACGATCACAAAGGGATGCAATGGAGCGATGCCGACCAGGAGAAGGATCAGCATCGCTCCCGCGCCTTTTCCAGAGGAATCAACCGCGACATCGATGACCGACTTGGCCGAACGCTTCGTCGCCTCCGCGAGCGGCGTGTAGAGCATTTCGTAACCGGCTCGAAAGGTCGAGCTGCGCACGACGACGTCGAGCCCGCGGGAGAAGATGCCCCCCAGGGGAATCGGCAGCGCGAACCCGAGCACGCTGGCTGCCGCCACCACGGCCGAGTGGCTCGCGACGGAGCCTCCGATGCCGAGACGCCCGAGCACGAAGCGGCCGAGAGACGGCCTGGATCAGCACGGCCGCCACCGCCAGTGCCTGCGTAGAACATTCCGAAAAAGCGCACCAGATGCGGACCTCTGTCCGAAGTAGGCGACGGCCTCCGCCTTGAGAAGATAATCAACGAGCGCCGTGAGCGTCGCCGCGAGGGCGATGACGAGGGCCAGGTTCCGCAACAGCGGCTGGTGGCGAATCTGGGTCCATCCTCCACCGAGGTCTGGCTCGTCCTCGGCGCGGGTGCGGCTTGACGGGCGCGCCTCTCCCTACCGCCAACGCTCCCGCGACAGGGATCACACCGACGAAACCAAGGATCGGAAGAAGCGTGCCCTGTGGAAAGAGGGCGGCCACCCGCTCGGCGCCCACGCCCCCGATCAATCCGCCGAACGTCGCCGCTCCCGCCACGCGTGCCATCAATAGCTTTGCCGAATGCGCATCGAAGCGTTCGTTGAGGAGCGACCAGAACGAAGAGATCGCGATGGCTCCGAGTACGGTGGAGTGAAAGAAGAGGAGCACAGCCGCGGCCGAAGGCCGCCAGCCGAGAAGCACCCACTCAACCAGAAAGAGTGCCGCGTTCGACGCGAACAGCGCCGGAGCAACCCGAACGGGTCCAAGCCGCGAAAGGAGGCGCCCGGAAAACTGTGTCGCGACGATCGCGAGGGCGGCTGCGCCGGCCATGAAGTAGGGAAGGCTTTCAACCGGGAAGAGGGACAGGAGCAATCCATCGCGAATCGCGTTCGCTCCGACCTGTTGTGCGATGAGTGCCGCTGCGGTCAGCGGCGCGACCACCTCGGGCTTTGGTCTGGTCACGGAACCTGACTGCCGATCTGCTCGAGCAACCGCGTCGCAATCACTCTCGCCTCGTCGTACTCGTAGTTGTCGACGTGACGCCGAAGTTGAGCCATGACGTGCGCGGCGTCCGGCATGGCGATGCCGTCGAGCTCGGCGAGTGCGCTCGTGGCCGCCGAGAGATCGAAGTCGCCGAGCGCCGTCTGCAGGCGCGTCAGGGCGGTCCAGGCTTCGGCTGGAACGGACAGTTGCCCGGGCTCGGTTGCGGCAGGCGAGGTTGCTCTCCGCAGGGTATCGATCGAGCGGAACACCACTGTTGCGCGCGCTTCCAGGTCGCTGGCGAGCGCGGCGAGGTCTTTCTCGCCGTCGCGGCCCGCGCGTTCGAGTGCTTTGGCGGCGGCATGAAGCGCGTTGGCGCCAAGATTACCGGCTGCACCGGCGATGGCGTGGGCGTGTCTTGCGACGGCTTCGGAGTCGCCCGCAGCCAGCGCGGCACGCAGCGGATCGAACGTGGCACTCTTGCCGTCGGCGAATCTGATGAGCATCCGCTGGAAACTCTCGAACTCGAGACCGAGCCTTTCGAGCGACCCGGCGACGTCGATGCCCTCGAGCGCTGGAATGTCGCCGCCGGTGCGCGGACGCGGACCGGGCGTGACGCCCTCCGAAGATGGCGATCGCGCGGGCAACCAGCGTCGCAGCGTCTGCAGGAGCGACTTTCGTTCGATCGGTTTCGTGACGTGATCGTCCATGCCGGCGGCGAGGCAGGCGTCGAGGTCCGCCTTCATCGCGTTGGCGGTCATCGCGAGAATCGGCAATCTCCGCGGCATCGGGATTTCGCGTATGGCACGTGTCGCGGCGAGGCCGTCCATCTCCGGCATCTGCACGTCCATGAGAACGGCGGCATATCGATCTGGCGCCGCTTTGACCATGTCGAGCGCCTCGCGGCCGTTATTGGCGATCTCGAGCTCGATCCCGAGCCGCGACAGCAGCTCACTGCGCGACCATCTGGTTGGCCTCGTTGTCTTCGGCCAGCAGCACGCGAGCGTCGAACTCCCGCTCGAGTGGCGCGTCGAGCGCGCGGCGCGCCGCATGCACCCGTGCGCCTTGCGCCTCGACGACCGCGTCCAGCAGCGACGACGCCGTGATGGGCTTGGGGAGGAACACGTTGACACCGAGCGCGGCGCAGCGCGCTTCTTCCTCCTTGCCCGCATACGCGCTGATGAGCACGATCGGCAGCTTGCGCGTCTCGCCGCGCGCGCGGATGCGCTCGGCCGCGTCGAGCCCGTTCATGCCGGGCAGCATCCAGTCGAGGACGACGAGGCCGAACGGATCCTCTCCTCCTTTCCGGTTGCGGCGCTCCAGCAGAGTGAGTCCCTCTTCGGCCGTGGCCACCGACGTCGTCGGAATCGACCAGCCTCGCAGCAGCGTCTCCAGGAGCTCGCGGCTCGTCTCGGTGTCTTCGACGATGAGCGCCGGCCGCTCGGCGATGCCGGCCGGAACGCCGCGAGCCGGCGCCTCGGACTGGGCCTCGACGCCGAGGCGCGCGGTAAAGAAGAAGGTGGTGCCCTTGCCCGGCGTGCTTTCGACCGTCAGGTCGCCGCCCATGAGACGGGCCAGACGCCGGCTGATCACGAGGCCAAGTCCGGTGCCTCCGTACTTCCGCGTGGTTGAGCTGTCCGCCTGAGTGAACGATTGGAAGAGTCTCGCCTGCTGGTCCGCGGAAATGCCGATGCCTGTGTCTCGCACGCTGAAGCGCAGGAGCACCTCGCCGGGCCCTGACGCGTCCCCGGTTCGATCGACGGGTTCGGCTTTGAGGAGCACTTCCCCTTTTTCAGTGAACTTGAACGCGTTGCTGACGAGGTTGGTCAGCACCTGGCGGACGCGGAGCGCATCGCCGCGAAGCCGGTCGGGGACCGTGGGCAGGGCATGGGTGATGAGCTCGACGTGCTTCTGAACGACGACGGAGCGGAATGTTTCGGTGACTTCCTCGAGGACTTCCCGCAGGCTGAAAGGCGCGTTCTCGAGTTCGAGCTTGTCGGCTTCAATCTTCGAGAAGTCGAGAATGTCGTTGAGGATGCCCAGCAGGTTCCTGGCCGACGAGTGGGCGACAGTGATGAACTGGTGTGGCTTGGCGGGGAGGTCGGCTTCCAGCGCAAGGCCGGTCATGTTGAGAATCGCATTCATCGGCGTGCGGATCTCGTGACTCATGTTGGCGAGGAACATCGACTTGGTTTCCGTCGCCTCCTCCGCCTTGACCTTGGCGAGCTTCAGCGCCCTCTCCTGTTCTTTGCGCTCTGTGACGTCGCGGATCGACACGGCGACTTGCGCGCCTTCGGAGCCGCGGGCGGGCAGAGGACTCAGTCCGATCTCAATCGGAAACTCCGAGCCATCTTTGCGACGCCCGCGAAGCTCCCGGCCGGCGCCCATTTCACGGGCAGTGGGAGATCGATGAAACTGCTCCCGCAGCGCGGCATGAGTCGGACGCACGTCCTCGCGGGACGAGCATTTCCACGGGCTGGCCGATGAGCTCGTCGCGCGTATAGCCGAACAACGGTTCGCACCGCGCGCTGGCCAATCGAATCACGCCGTTCGCGTCGACCACCATCAAGCCGTCCGGCGCGAGTTCGAGCACGCTGCGGAAGAATTGCTCGGTTTCACGAAGGCGCTCGCGCTGCGCGGTCAACTCGGTCTGCTGGGCAAGCAGGCGCAGGTTGCGCTGCAGCACCTCGAGGCTCATCGCCGCCAACGGCATCAGTTCGTCGAGGAGAGCTGTTTCCCGCGAATTGAACTGATGAAAGGTCGCCACCTCCACGACACCCAGCAACGTGCTCTTGAACAGCAGTGGTGACGCCACCACCTGCACCGGCGTCCCTGTTCCAACCGCGGACACGATGCGGAAGTAGTCCGCCGGGAGACTTGTCAGCCTGACTGGTTTGCGGTCCTGGGCACATTGGCCAACCAGCCCCTCACCGACGGCGAAGGTGGCGGCAGCCTCGGCGCCTGCATCCAGACCGTAAGCGGCGGTTCTCTGCAGCCGGCCCGTTTCATCATCGAGCACATAGAACGCCGCGACACCTCCACCGAGCAAAGGCACGAGGCCCGAAAGAAAGCGCTGACCGAACTCGGGCAGCGTGTTCGCGCCCTGGAGTTCTCCGATGACGTTGGAGGCGCTGGATTTGACCCATCGCTGCTCGTCTATCGCCGCGGCACCCTGCTTGAGCACTTCGATGGATCTGGCGAGGCCGCCGGTTTCGTCAGTGGCGTTGGTAAACGGAACGGACTGCGTGTAATCGCCGGCCGCGACGGTCTTGACCGAGCGTTCGAGCGCCTGAATCGGGTTGACGATGCGGCGAAACGTGAGGAAACCGAGCAGGCCGGTCAGCAGGAGCGCCGCCACGTCGGCGGCCAGGATTTCCCAGCGGGTTTCTTCAATCGCCGCGAGCGCGGCTCGAGCCGCGTTGTTGCCAAGGCTCCCTGTTGTGTTCGATCCACTCGCTGGAGATCTTGCTGAGCGTGACACCTGTTGCGGCAATGTTGGTCTTGAAAGACGGCGAGGGCATCGTCCTTCCGCCCTTCCTCGGCCAGCGCCATCACGTGCCGGGCTTCGACGATGTACTGCCGGCTCAAATCCCTGAAATCGCCGAAAAGCCTGCGGTCGCGCGTCATCGCTGATCAGAGAGTCGCCGTACTGCTGAAGCAATTGCGTGAGGACTCGATCGTCCTCATCGAACGCCGCGCGCGCCTCGGCTCGCTGAGTTTGATCGGTGGCCAGCAGGAAGCTGCGCACGTTCACCCGGATTTCGGCAAAGCTTCGGGAAATGTTGCCGAGCACCGCAACGCCGGCGAGCTGCGACTCCGAGACGAACCGGCTGCGCTCCTCGATTCGTGACAGCTGGATCCGGGCAAAGACGCCGAATCCGAGCAGCGCAATCAGCGGCACTGCCAGCAGCAGCAGCAGTCGCTTGCCAATCGTCATCGGTAGGTCCGCGGAAGGCCGCCGGCTCCGGAATCGCAGGGATTCAGCCATGCGATTCTACAGGTGGACCCCAGGGCTGTCGAACCGTGGCTCACGGCCGATAGCCAGCCTCCAAAGGCAGGAACCGGCTCGGCCTTCATCTTGCAAATCCCGCTGTGCGGTCCGCCGTAGACTCCTGCACAAGGCCTGCGTGTCGCTGTCTACCTCAACCGCACCCTCTGGTTGGGTAGCGTGCTCCCGACAATGACCCACGTGAGCCCCAGAACCACCATGCCGCTGACACGCTGGCGAACCCGGACATGACGAACTCGACGAGCAGCTCCGAACTGTCGTTTCTTCAGGGCGGCGGCGAAATGGGCGAGCGGATGCGCGCGATGGACTGGTCGAAGACCGCCCTCGGGCCGGCCGAAACCTGGCCGCAGAGCCTGCGCAGCACGGTGAGCATGCTGCTCCCGTCCAAGGCGCAGATCGTCGTGTTCTGGGGACCGCGAGTTCACGGTGCTCTACAACGACGCGTACCGCCCGGTCTTCGGCGCCAAACATCCCTCTGCGCTCGGGCTCCCGGGACGGGAGGCGTGGAGCGAGATCTGGGACAGCGTGCTCCACGAGCTGCTGGCCGGCGTCGTGCGCACCGGCGAAGCGTTCTGGGGCGAAGGACCTGCTGTTCGAGCTCGAACGCCACGGGTTTCAGGAAGAGACCTACTTCGACGTCTCGTACGATCCGGTGCGCGTCGAGTCCGGCGAGGTCGGCGGCGTGTACTGCATCGTGACGGAAACCACCGAACGGGTGGTGGGCGAACGACGCCTGGCCCTGCTGAAGGATCTGGCGGCAACGAAATGCGACCGCGCGCACGGCTCGCGACGCCTGCGTGCTCGCCACCGAGACGCTCTCCGCGCAGGCCGCAGGACATCCTCTTCGCGCTCGCGTACCTGGACGACGCGCTTCAATGCTGCACGCCCGGCGCGGAGCAACAGCTGCAGAAGGCGCCGCGCCGAGCTGGGTCAAGGAGCTGTCACTGACGCCGGCGGGCAGCGAGCGCCAGTCCGGCCGGCTGGTCGTCGGCCTCAACCCGCGGCGCCCGTTTGACGATCAGTACCGCGCGTTCGTCGACCTGGTCGCCGATCAGTTGAGAACCGGCGCTCGCCAACGCCCGGGCCTACGAGCAGGAGCGGCAGCGCGCCGAAGCGCTCGCCGAACTGGACCGCGCGAAGACGGCGTTCTTCAGCAACGTCAGCCACGAGTTCCGCACGCCGCTGACGCTGCTGGTGGGGCCGCTCGAAGACGGCCTGGCCGATTCGGACACACCGCTGCCGCCGGTGCACCGCGAGCGGCAGGAGGTGGCGCACCGCAACGCGCTCCGCCTGCTGCGGCTCGTCAACACGCTGCTGGATTTCTCCCGCATCGAGGCCGGCCGCATCGACGCGAACTACGAACCGACCGACCTCGCGCAGTTCACCGACCGAGCTCGCGGGCGTCTTCCGGTCGGCGATCGAAAAGGCCGGTCTCTCCCTGGTCGTCGCCTGCGATCCTCTGGCCGAGCCCGTCTACGTCGATCGCGACATGTGGGAGAAGATCGTCCTGAATCTGCTGTCGAACGCGTTCAAGTTCACGTTCGAAGGCCAGATCACGGTGGAACTGCGCTCGGCCGGCGATCGCGTCGAGTTGCGCGTCTCGGACACCGGCGTCGGCATTCCCGAAGCGGACCTGCCGCGCATGTTCGAGCGGTTCCACCGCGTCAAGCACGCGCGCGCCCGCACGCACGAAGGCACGGGCATCGGCCTGGCGCTGGTGCAGGAACTCGCGCGGTTTCATGGCGGCGGCGTGGCGGTCGCCAGCCAGGAAGGCCGCGGAACGACGTTCACCGTGACGATCCGCACGGGGACGGCGCACCTGCCGCCGGAGCGCGTGTCGGCACGCGCGCGTCGTCTTCGACGAGCGTCGGCGCACTTCCCTACGTCGAAGAGGCGCTTCGCTGGCTGCCGGCGACGGACGGCTCCGATCGGCTCCTGCGGACGCGCTCCGCATGAGCGGACGTGTCCGGCGCGTGAGCGCTTCGCCGCGCGACGGCGCCGTCTGTGCTGATCGCCGACGACAACGCCGACATGCGCGACTACCTGGCGCGCATTCTCGGCCCGCACTATCGGCTCGACATCGTCGGCGACGGCCGCGCCGCCATCGATCGCATTCGCGCGCACGCGCCCGATCTCGTGCTGGCGGACGTGATGATGCCGGAGCTCGACGGGTTCGGGCTGCTGCGGGAAATCCGTGCGCGACGAGCAGATTCGATCGCTTCCCGTGATTCTGCTGTCGGCGCGGGCGGGTGAGGAAGCGCGCATCGAAGGCCTGGAGGCCGGCGCCGACGAATATCTGGTCAAGCCTTTCAGCGCGCGCGAACTGCTCGCCTCGCATCGCGTCGCAGCTTCAACTCTCGCGCGAGCGGCGGGAGACCGAACGCGCGCTTGCGTTATCGCAGCGAGCAGTATCAGACGCTCCTGAACCAGGCCCCCATCGGCGTCTACGTCGTGGACGCGGACTTTCGCATCCGCGACGTCAATCCCGTCGCCCTTCCCGTGTTCGGCAACATTCCGGGCGGCGTCCTCGGGCGCGACTTCGACGAGGTCGCCCACATTCTGTGGGAACCGGACTACGCGGACGAAATCGTCCGGATCTTCCGGCACACGCTCGAGACCGGCGAATCGTACTTCACACCCGGAGCGCGTGGAACTCCGGCTGGATCGCGGGCGTGAAGGAATTCTACGAGTGGCGCCTCGATCGCATCACGCTGCCCGACGGCCGGTTCGGTGTCGTCTGCTATTTCCGCGACATTGCCGAGCAGAAAAAGGCGCTCGCGGCGAAGGCGTATCTGGCGGCGATCGTCGACTCGGCCGAGGACGCGATCATCTCCAAGGATCTGGACGGCGTCATCCAGTCGTGCAATGCCTCCGCCGAGCGGCTGTTTGGCTATACGTCCGACGGAGCTGGTCGGACGGCCGGTTCGCATGCTGATTCCGCCGGAACGGCAGTCCGAAGAAGACGACATCCTGGCCCGGCTGCGACGGGGCGAGCGGGTCGAACACTTCGAGACGGTGCGGCGTCACCAAGGACGGCCGGCGTATCGATGTCGCGCTGACCATTTCGCCGGTGCGCGACGACGCCGGCACGATCATCGGCGCCTCGAAGATCGCCCGGGACATCACCGCCCTCAAGCAGACGGAAGCGGAGCGCCTGCGGCTCCTGCAGCGAGAACGCCGAGGTCACCGAGACGCTGAACAACGTCGGAGCGATCGTCGCGTCCGATCTGGACCGCGACAAGGTGGTGCAGGCCGTCACGGATGCCGCGACCGAGCTCACCACGGCCGAATTCGGCGCGTTCTTCTACAACGTCCTCAACGAGAGCGGCGAGTCGTACACGCTGTACACGATCTCGGGCGTGCCGCGCGAGGCCTTCGCCAAGTTTCCGATGCCGCGGAACACCGAGGTGTTCGAACCGACCTTCAAGGGCACCGGCGTGGTCCGCAGTCCGGACATCACGAAGGACCCGCGCTACGGCCACAACGCGCCGCACTACGGCATGCCGCGCGGTCACTTGCCCGTGCGCAGCTATCTCGCAGTCCCGGTGAAGGGGCGATCGGGCGACGTCATCGGCGGCCTGTTCTTCGGCCATCCGGATGTCGGACGTTTCACCGAGCACCATGAGCGGCTGGCCGTGGGCATCGCCTCATGGGCGTCGGTCGCGCTCGAGAATGCCCGGCTGTACGCGAGCGTTCAGGAAGCCAGCCGCATCAAGGACGACTTTCTCGCCAGCCTCTCGCATGAGCTGCGGACGCCGCTGAACGCGATCCTCGGCTACGCGCGCATCCTGCGCTCGGGCATCGTCGGCGCCGGAGAAGCGGGACAAGGCGATCGAGACGATCGAACGCAACGCCACGTCGCTGACGCAGATCGTCGAGGACGTGCTCGACATCTCACGCATCGTCTCCGGCAAGATCCGGCTGAACGTGCAACCGGTGGAGTTTCCCGACATCGTCCGGAACGCCGTCGACGCGATCACGCCGGCCGCCGATGCGAAGGGTGTCCGGATCGAGACCGTGCTCGATCCGGCGGCGACGCCGATTTCCGGAGATCCGGAGCGGCTGCAGCAGGTGATGTGGAACCTGCTGTCGAACGCCGTGAAGTTCACGAACCGCGGCGGCAAGGTGCAGGTGCGGCTCGAGCGCGTGAACTCTCACGTCGAAGTGGCGGTCAGCGATACGGGCATCGGCATCGCGCCCGAGTTCCTGCCTCACGTGTTCGAGCGATTCCGCCAGGCGGATGCCGGCATCGCGCGCGAGCGCGGCGGCCTGGGTCTGGGCCTGTCCATCGCCCGCCAGTTGACCGAGATGCACGGCGGCACCATCGAGGTGTCGAGCGGTGGCGTCAATCAAGGCGCCACGTTCCGCGTGAAGATTCCCGTCATGATCGTGCATCCGGTCAGCAAGGACGTGCCGTCGGGTCCACCCGCGAGGCGCCGCCAGCGCGCGTGAGACCTCGCTCTGCCGAGTCTGCAGGACATCCGCGTGCTCGCCGTGGACGACGAGGCTGGATGCGCTGGCGCTCGTGTCGGAGGTGCTGCAGGCGGCGGGCGCGCGCGTCAGCACGGCGAGTTCGGCGGACGATGCGCTGAGAATTCTCGAGGCGGAGCAGCCCGATGTCGTCGTGGCCGATCTCGGGATGCCGCACGTGGACGGGTTCCAGTTCATCGATCGCGTCAGGCGCCATCGCGAACCCGCGCGTGCGTGCGCGTGCCGGCCGCAGCCCTGACCGCCTACGCGCGGTCGGAGGATCGGATGAAGGCGCTGGCGGCAGGATTCCAGATTCACCTGGCGAAGCCGATCGATCCCGCGGAACTGGTGACGACGATCGCATCCTTGGCGAAGCGCTTCCAGGCCGGGGAACAGACCAGTCGACATCGTCATGATGCGGCCGTGTAGCTATGCGACTGCTGCTCCAGCATGCCGCTGCAGGAACGTCAGCGTCTTCTGATTGAATTCGGCGACATTCTCATAGAGCGGCGCGTGCGCGCACCCCTCGAAGATGAGGAGCTCCGAATTGCGGATGCCGCTCTTCAGTCGATCCGCAAAACGCGTCGACGTCAGCTGATCGTGGCGCCCGAACGTGATCTGCGTCGGCGCGGTAATTCGCCCGAGGTGTGCTTCCACGTCGTGAGCGAGAACGGCATTCGACTGTTGGATGAAGTCCGGCACTGACTGCGGCGGCCGGCTGCGGACGAACGCCGCCAGCGAGTCGATGTAGTCTGGCCGTTCGGCATACAGCTCCGGCGTGAAGCACCACGGGAAAATCGCTCGAATGATCATCTCCGGGACGCCGACAGCCTTCGCCAGGTCCTGCCAGCTTTCGACGACCGTGCGTTGGTAGCCGTCGCTCTTGGCCCAGCTGCTGTGCAGCGACAAGGACGCGACTTTGTCCGGGTATTTCGCAGCCAGCCACAAGCCGATCGCGCCACCGAGAGACAGACCAGAGACATGAGCCTTTCCGATGCCCATGGCCTGCATGAACGCGGCAACATCGTCGGCGAGCTGCTCCGTCGTATAGGCTCCCTTGCGGCTTGTCCGATTCACCGGTTCCCCGGAGATCGACGGAAATACAGGTGAAGTGCCTGGCGTACTCCGGCACCTGAAACGCATAGCAGGCGTGATCCGCGGCCAGATAGGGAATGAGAATGAGTGGCTCTCCCGTTCCTTGCTGGTCATAGTTCATGGTGATGTTGTTGGCACGTGCTTGGGGCATCGAGGTCTCCTCCATCGTGGTTCGACACTCCCGTGGCCACGCACTCAGGTCGTCGCATTCCGGCGGCGTCTGAGGGCTCAAGGGGCGCTTCGGGCCGCGGCTCCGGGCGGTGCGCTAGAATCCGGCAGGATCGAACCGATGGCCCACGATCGTGACGCCGCCGAGCACGAGCGCATTGCCCAGGTCCTGGCCGATTGGGCCAACCGCGATCCCGCCGCTCGAGACCAGCTCGTGCCGATCGTGTATGAAGAGCTGCGGCGCCTCGCGCATCACTACATGCGCGGCGAGCGCGAGGGCCATACGCTGCAGACGACGGCCCTCGTGAACGAGGTCTACCTGCGCCTGGCCGGAATCGATGCCATGCGATGGCGGGACCGCGCACACTTCTTCGCCATGGCCGCGACGCTGATGCGGCGTGTCCTGGTGGATTATGCGCGTCAGCGCGCGCGAGAGAAGCGCGGCGCCGGGGTGTCGGTGACCTCGCTCGACGAGAATGCCGTTGCACCGCAGCCGGCGGTCGATGTCGTCGCGCTCGACGAAGCGCTCGAACGGTTGGCGACCGTCGATCCGCAGCAAAGCCGCGTCGTCGAGCTCAGGTTTTTTGCCGGCCTGTCGGTCAAGGAGACCGCCGAAGCGCTCGGCATTTCGCCCGCGACCGTGAAGCGTGACTGGGCCACGGCGAAGCTGTGGCTGTATAACGAGCTCAGGACGGGATGAACACGCTGCGACGACTGGCCGCGGGTGAAGCGGGTGCTCGAGGGAGCGCTCGCGTGCGAGGGCGCCGACCGGCAGGCGTTCCTCGCCGAGGCCTGCGGGACCGACGCGGCACTGCGGGCGCAGGTCGATAGCCTGCTGGCCGCCAGCGACCGGGTCGGGACATTCCTGGAAACGCCGGCCGCGGTGCTGCTCGATGCAGGACGTGAAGACCTGAGCGGCCGTTCCGTGGACTCCTATCAATTGGTGTCGCGATTGGGCGCGGGCGGCATGGGCGAGGTGTATCTCGCCCATGACACGAAGCTCGATCGGCCGGTGGCGCTCAAGTTCCTGTCGCCGGAACTCGCCGCTGACCGCACCCGGCTGCGACGGTTTCATCAGGAAGCGCGGGCCGCGTCGAGCTTGAACCACCCGCACATCATCGTCGTCCACGATTTCGGCGAGCTCGATGGCCGTCCGTACATGGTGACCGAGTTCATCGAGGGCGAGACGCTGCGGCAGCGCTTGCGGCGGGGCCCGCTGCCGATGCGCGACGTGGTCGACATCGGCGTCCAGATGGCGGGTGCGCTGGCGGCCGCGCATGCCCGCGGCCTCGTGCATCGTGACATCAAGCCCGAGAACGTCATGGTGCGTCGCGACGGGTACGTGAAGGTCCTCGACTTCGGGCTCGCGAAGCTCGCCACCGTGACGCCATCGCCCGACCAGGGTGCTGTGGAGTCACACACGCAACCGGGGATGGTGATCGGCACACCGCGCTACATGTCGCCGGAGCAGGCGCGCGGCCTCGACCTCGACGCGCGCAGCGACGTCTGGAGTCTCGGGGTCGTGCTCTACGAAATGGCCACCGGCGGCTTCCCTTCGCCGAAAACAGCACCGCGACGCTTTCGATGTCGATCGGACCGTGAATCTCACCGCGAGCGAGCGCGCCGCTCGCGCTCTTCCGCCGAACTCCTCAGAGTCATCTGCAAAGCACTCGAAACCGTGCGTGATCGCCGCTACCAGAGCGCTGCCGAACTGTGCGCGGACCTCAAGCAGGGGACAGCGCGAGATGGAGTCCGGCGGCTCCGGCGTGGCCACCGGGATCGTGCGACGGCGCCTCTCACAGCGTGCGACGTTATTGGGTCCCAGAAGGCTTGCGCTGGCTGCGATGCTTGCGGCGGCGCTGGGAGCGTTTGGATCGTCCCGTTGATGCGCAGCGCGGG
>CAWKMQ010000034.1:0-17790 GCA_963850725.1 Vicinamibacterales bacterium | reverse complement strand
CGATGGTGAAAAACAGCCCGCCTTCGCGCCCGAGCGTGCGCATCCATGCGATCTGCGTCAGCCAGCGTTCGAGACCCCAGTTGTCGGGGGCGGGCGTGAACAGATCCTCCGGTGTGTCGCCAAAGACCGCACTTGGATAGGTGCGCAGATACTCGACACGATGGTCGGCAAACCAGCGCTGCACTTCGGCGATCGTGTGGCGGTGTTCTTCAGGATGCCGGTACTGATCGCGCACCCAGGCGTCACGGCGCGCGGGGTCCTGCGCCCGATCGCGAAGCACCGGATCGAACGGGACGAACCTGTCGCGCGAGAGCCGCGCGGCGACCCGTCGAAGCCGCGACGGGATGCGCGCGATCGCGTTGTAGACGCCGAGCACGACGAAGCCGCCGGGGCGGGCCAGCTCGGCGATCCGCGCAAATGACGCGCGTGGGTCCGGCGTGTGATGGACGACGCCGGACGAGTAGACGACGTCGAACGCGCCGCGTCTCAGTCCCGGCCGCTGAAGATCGGTCTCGACGAATTGCACGCGGTCGAGACCAAAGCGCGCGGCCGCCGCGGCGCCCAGCACGAGCGACGCGCGCGTCAGATCGGCGCCGACCACCACGCGGTCGGCGCGCGCGAGGTACAGACACATCTGTCCGGTGCCGCATCCGACGTCCACGATGCGCGCGTCGCCGGGAATCGCGCGATCGATCAGGCGCACGAAGGGATGCCGCTCTGCCCTGGCGTGGAGCATCTGCAGGTCTTCGCCCGGCGGGTAGCCGGGGAACGGCGCCCGTTCGTAAAAGCGGCGGACCGTTTCCGTGACTCCTTCAGCGGGCAGCCGAAGGTTGGGAACGCCGTCGGCGAAGTCGAAACGGGCGGCGCACCCGCCGCACGACCACGTCGCCGAGAGCATCCCGCCGCACGACGGGCAGGCCAGCAGCTCCCGGAAGCGGTCCATGCGTCAGAACACGGCGTAGATGAACGGGGCGAGGGCTTCGACCGTGGCCGCCAGGATCAGAATCACCCCGAAGACACAGAGGAAAATGGCGAGCGGCGCCAGCCATCGAGCGCCGGAGTCACGCCGCCACAACCCGCGCGCGAGATCCGCGATCGATCCCCCGTGCTGGCAATCATCGTGAGGCGACGCCGAAAGCCGCTTTTCTTAATCATGCGACGTGCTCCGTGGCGCGCTTGGCGGACGCGGTGGCGCGTTTGGTGACGACCGTCGATCCGGCGACCAGGGCATCGATGCCGCAACGGCGAAACGTCGAATAGCCTTCGAGTGCGGCACTGACGATCGGTTCGCCCGCGACATTGAACGACGTATTGAGGAGGACGGGAATCTCGGTGCGGCGGCCGTACGCTTCGAGCAGCGCATGCAGCCGCGGCGCCATGCTGCGCTCGAGCACCTGCACGCGCGCGGAACCGTCCACGTGGGTGATCGCCGCGAGCCTCGCGCGCCACTCCGGCCGGACCGGAAACACGCCCGACATGAAGCGCGCGAGACGTGCGCCGCCGGCCGGCAGGTCGAAGTACCGATTGGCCGCTTCAGCAGGCACGACCGGCGCGAACGGCCGGAAGGTCTCGCGGTGCTTGATATCGCGATTCAACCGGTCGCGCATCTCGATCGCATGCGGCGCGGCGAGCAGACTGCGATGGCCGAGCGCGCGCGGTCCGAATTCGCAGGCGCCATCCATCCAGCCCACGATGCGACCCGCGGCGAGGTCGCCGGCAATGCGTTCGATGAGCGGGCCGTCCTCGAGCTCGTCCACGTGCTGGTCGTCCTCGCGCGCGGCCCGCGCGAGATGGGCGCCATCAACCGCGGGACCCCAGAAAGGATGATCCGGCACGTCACGATCCGGGTTGTGGAAGTAGATCCGGTCCGCATACAGCGCGGCGCCCAGCGCGCACCCGGCATCTCCCGGCGCTGACGGCACGAACACGCGCTCGAACCCGGACTCGGCGAGAATCCGCGCGTTCGCAAGGCCGTTCAGCGCGACGCCGCCGCCGAAGCACAGATCCGGCAGGCCGGTTTCCTGATGGAGCGCGCGGGCGATGTCGACGAGGGTCTCCTCGAGCACACGCTGCACGCTGGCGGCGCAATCCGCAAAACGCCGGCCTTCGGCGGTCTCGACGTCGATCGGCTCGTACGAAGGGCGCGGCGGTCCGAACAGGTCCAGGAACTTCGACGAATACGATCGCGCGGCCGTGGTCTGAAACTCGAAGTACTCCGGAGCGAGCGCGAACGCGCCGTCCGGCGTCCGCCGGATGAGCTTGCGCACCCGATCGGTCATCGTGGGCCGGCCGTACGCGGCGAGTCCCATCACCTTGTACTCATCCTCGTTCACGGCGAAGCCCAGATAGGCCGTGAAGGTCGAATAGAGCATGCCGAGCGAGTGCGGGAACCGGATCTCGCGCAGAGCGAGATGTCCGTGCCATCGGCCCGCCGCTCGCCGTGACCGGCGGTGAGCGTCGCCCACTCCCCTACTCCATCGGCCGTGAGGATGGCCGCACGACGGACGGGCGAGGTGAGAAATGCCGCGGCCGCGTGCGCCTGATGATGTCCCGTGAACAGGATTTTCTCGCGGCCGATGCCGAGATGCGACGAGATGATGCCGCGGGCCCAGACCTTTTCGCCGAGCGAGTTCTTCATCGCGTGCGGAAAGGACCGCCACGAGCGCGGGAACGCGCGAAGCGTGCACGTGAGGATCCGCGCGAACTTCAGCATGCTGCGCTCGTAGAACACGACCGCGTCGAGATCGTCCGTATCGAGCTTCGCCTGACCCAGGCACCATTCGATCGCGTTCAGCGGAAAGCTCGCGTCGTTCTTCTTCCGCGACAGCCGCTCCTCCTGCACGGCGCAGACGGGCACGCCGTCGACGACGAGTGCCGCCGCCGCGTCGTGGTAGTGAGCGGAGATCCCGAGAATCTTCATGTCAGTACAGGCTGGTCGGCGATTCCGCGCGGTCGCGGGGGATTTGCTGCCATCCCGGCGTCTCGCGCCGTTCCGCGCGCCTGGCGGCCCACGCAAATGGCGGCAGCAGGACGAAATACATGATCGTCATGATGGTGTCGCCGATGAGGCCGGCGACGATCGCGGCCACGCGCAGATAGCGATGCCACAGACGACTCGCGCGGGCACGCCACACGTGGCGGCGCTGCGACTCGGGGGAAAGACGGCCGAGCTGCTGGTAGCTGTAGTTCATATGGAAGACTTCATCGCGCAGGATTTCCTCGAAGATCGCGCGCGTCTTCGGGTCGTCGTCCACGCAGTCCTTGTAGATCGCGAAGCGGCCGGCCGCCGTCTTCTCCGCGATGTGCAGGAAGGCGAGCAGTTTCGGATCGCCCTGATCCTCGACGCGCAGGTCGTCCAGCCCGTGTCCGCCCGGCAGCGGATTCCCGCCGAACAGCGCGTTCGACCGCGCGGGCCGCTGCCGCAGCAGGGCCTCGGCGCGCTCCTTGAAGAGCACGCCGTGGTGCAGCTCGTCGATGGCGTGTTCCAGATAGAGCCGCCGGAGCAACGGGTCGGGTGTGACTTCGGACGGCGCGCAGGATGTCGCGGCCACCGTCGGTCTCGACCTCGCCGAAGATTAGCAGCTTTCGCACGCGCCGGTCCGGATCGCTCCAGACCCACTTGTGCAGAGGTCGCAGAAGCTGATCCATGGGTCTATTTCTAGCATATTCTCGGGCTGTGACCTTACCGGTTTCCTTTCGGGCGCGCTCGACATCGGGCGTGATCACCGAGGTGGTGATCGTGCTGGCCGGTATCGGACTCGTCGCGCTCGCGCTCGTCACCAGTCAGGACTGGTTGGACCGGCATCTGTATCCGTCGTTCTTCGTCCCGCGTCGCTGGTACGTCATCCTTGAATCGTCGGCGCGCGTCGCGATGACCGCGGCGGGGCTCTCGCTCGCGCTCATCGTGCGTGCGCCCATCGGACGGATCGTGGCGCGGCGTCCCGCCAGCGTGCCGATCTCCATCTTCGCGTGCGTCCTGGCCGTCGTCGCGGCCCACGTCGTGCTCGCCTGGACGCGTCCCACCAACAAGTGGCTCGTCGCGCAGATCGAACCGTTGCGCCGCGCGGATCCCCGGCTCGGCTGGACGATGGTGCCGGATCGATCCGGGCGGAAGGAAGTCGGCGGCCGGACGATCGACTTCACGTTCGACGCCGCCGGGTACCGCGTTCGCAGCGCCGCTGAGCCAGTGGACCCGGCGCGTCCGACGGTCCTCTTCACCGGCGAGTCCGTGATGGCGGGAGAAGGGCTGAACTGGGAGGAGACCATCCCGGCGCAGGTGGGCGAGCTGCTGGGGCTCCAGAGCGCGAACCTCGCCGTGCATGGCTATGCCACGGACCAGTCGTACCTGCGACTCGAGGCCGACCTGCCGCGCTTCCGCCGGCCGGCGGCAGTGGTGTCGCTGTTCATGCCCGCGCTCTTCGGACGGAACATGGACGACGACCGGCCGCATCTGGCACTGGCCTCGGGACCGCGGATTGATCTGGATGCCGGCCGTCGAGCACGGACGGCTCGAGTCGCTGGCGAAGCTCATCGTGCCGTATCGCCGCGACGCCACGGTGGAGCGCGGCGTGGCGCTGACGCGCGAAGTGCTGCGCGCGACTGCGGCGCTCGCCAGGACTCGCGGCGCCGTGCCGCTCATCATCGTGCCGCAGTTCAATCGCGAAGACAGCGCCGAGCGTACGCTGCGGCGACGAGTGTTGGACGACGCCGGTCTGCCGTACGTGTTTGTCGAGTTCGATGCGGATTGGCGTTTGCCTGGAGACCTGCATCCGAATGCGGCGACGGCGCGCAAGATCGCGGTGGCGATCGCGGACGAGCTGCGGGTCGCGCTTCGTCCTGTTACGAATCGGTGACGTGGCCGCCTATGCAGGTCTACCGCACCGCGCCGAAGCCGCCCGAGCCGAGGAACGTATAGAAGACGCCGACCCTCGACCGCGCCCGTGTCTGGTCCGGCAGCGCGAGATAATCCGAGCGGCGGCGAGCGAGTTGATAGGTCAGGCCGAGGGCGTGCCGTCGATAGAGACGAATGGCGAGCGAGGCATCTCCCAGGGAGATGAGATCGCGCTGATCGGTGCGGAACCCGCCGAGGGCGCTGACGAAGTACTCGCGCGCAGTCACATCCAGAGCGGCCCTGCGCCCGGTGATCAATCGCACGTTCGCGAGTGCTTGTGGAGCAACACCGTAGTGGTAATCGCGCTCGTCCGTCCGGTCCGGCTGAATGCGCCGCGACATAGCCCGCTCCCAGAAGCCCGGAACTCTGCACCACCAGCGATTCGGATATTGATGCCTGGAGCGTCGTGCCGAACGACAGCGCCGTGCTGGAGAAGTGAAAGTCGTCCGGCGCGAAGTAGTCGTAGCTGCCGTAGAGGCCCGATATGCCACCCAGGCGTCCCGCCCTGTAGTCGAACCCGGCGATCAGCCCACGGGTCGATAGTTGTTCGAGTCCATCGGACGAGACGCCACTCTCGATTCTGAAGTAATCGAACGGACGCTCATGGCGATAGCCGGGGTTCCCCGGATACCCGTAGTCCATCGACAACGCGAGATGCGGTTGACTCGACGACAGCGATGGCACCGATCGCGAGTCGCCGGTCGCAACCGCCGTTGCGCCAAACTGGACGCGGATGTCGGAGAACGGTACGGCGTCTGGTGCGACCGATCCTGCGGGATCGCCAATCAGGACGTGATTGAGACCAGTTGGCGGAGAGACGAACACGGCGCCCAGTGTCCGCCACACGCCTGGTCCATGGTCTGCGCGTTCCAGCAGGAGGCGCGAGATGCGAAAGAGCGTCTCGCCCAAAAACGAGCCCGCGATGCCGCTGGCAATCTGATCGTTGAGAGAGGGCGGTGTGGTTTCGCCAGCGATTTCCCAAAGCGCGCTCGCGGCAAACGTCGTGGCTGCTGACGGCCAGTAGCTCAGACCGTTCGACCGGGCGATCCCGTGATACATCGCCCCCTGGTAGGGATGCCCGAACTGATTGATCTCGAAGGGATCGTCGTCGACAACCCAGGAGCTGTGCAGATTGCGGCGGATCGAGTCCGGCGTCACCTCGTAACCGGCGGGATCGGCCAGCAGCCGCCCTCCGACATTCACGGCGGCGTCCAACGCCGCGATCTCGACTACCGGAAGAATGTAGCTTTTGTGGCCGCCATCATCTTGCGACGTCTCGGACCGCATGGCCGCGCCTGTCGCACATGCGGCGGTGAGCCCGCACGCCAGCACGGCGCCAAGCGCCCGGACGTCTAACAAGCCCATGCTGCATGACGGTGCATCGAGCGTGCCAATCGTGAGCGAGCATCACGGGTTGTCTGAGCGAAAACAGACAGAGCTAGAATTGCCGCGTGTCTTCGCCACGATCACGCTTCGGCATCGTCTATCCGCTGGAATCGCGGCCTCCGGTTCTCGAAACGTTCTTCGTCGCGTTCCAGCACACGCTTGCGATGTTCGTCGGCATCATCACCCCGCCTCTCATCATCGCGGCAGGTCTCGGCCTGCCTTCCGAAGAAACGTCGTTCTTCGTGAGCATGGCGCTATTCGCCTCTGGCATCTCTACCGTCACGCAGGTGATGCGCGTCGGGCCTGTCGGGACCGGACTTCTCTCGGTGCAGGGAACGTCGTTCACCTTCGTTGGCCCTGCGCTGGCCGCCGGCGCGTCTGGCGGTATCCCGTTGATGCTCGGCATGAGCATCCTCGCCGCGCCGCTGGAGATCATCCTCTCGTTCGTTCTCGGTTTTGCGCGGCGTCTCTTCGAACCGGTCGTCACCGGCACGGCCGTCATGATGATCGGTTTGTCGCTCATCCACGTCGGCATGACGAATTTCGCCGGTGGCGTCGGTGCGAAGGATTTCGGGAGCGCGCGTAATCTCGGCCTCGGCCTTCTGGTGATCGTCGTGATCATCTTCTTCAATCGATTCGGCCGCGGCATCGGAAGGACTGGCGCCGTCACGTTTGGACTGGGCGCGGGCTACCTCGTCGCAGCGTTCGCGGGCGTCGTCGATTTCCGCCCTGTGCGCGAAGCCGATTGGCTCCGGTTTCCGACCCCATTCCACTACGGGCTTTCGTTCGACCTCCGCTTCCTCGCGCCATTCGCGTTCAGCTATCTCATTACGACGCTCGAGTCGGTTGGCGACATCACGGCAACCTCGCAGGTGTCGGGTGAACCGGTGTCGGGACCGATCTACATGCAGCGTGTGCGCGGCGGCGTCCTCGCCGACGGCTTGAACTCGATCCTCGCCGCGGTCTTCAATTCGCTTCCGAACACCACCTTCGCGCAGAACAACGGTGTCATCCAACTCACGGGTGTCGCGAGCCGTGTGGTCGGCTACGCCACCGCCGTGATCCTGATGGCGCTCGGCGTGATGCCGAAACTCGGCGCGCTCGTTGCCGTGATGCCGCCGGCGGTGCTCGGCGGCGCGACGGTCGTCCTTTTTGGGCTCGTGGCAATGGCGGGCGTGCGGATAGTGGCGCTCGGCGGCTTTTCCGGCCGGACGATGCTCATTCTTGCGGTGGCGATCGGGCTCGGCCTTGGCGTCCAGACGGTTCCAGGGGCGCTCGCGCAACTTCCCGAGGCGTGGCAACCGATCTTCGGATCGCCGCTCATTGTCGGAACGATGACCGCCCTCATCCTGAACCTGGCGTTGCCGCCCGAGTCCGAAGAGGCCGGAGAATAAAAACGGTTACGGATCCGTTTTCTCCCAAGCGGCGCGACAGGCTGTTCTCGCCATGCGGGCCAACGACGAGATCGGCGACGATGCGTTCCACGAAATCGAAGAGGAACTCGACTGGCTCGAAATGGCGAACGTGGTACGCTCCTCAAGGTGCAACCATGAGAGCACGCGCGGCGTTGATCGGTTCGCTGGCCTTGGTGTGGTCGCTGTCCGGGACAGCCCCCTCGGCCCAGGCGATTCCCCGCGGTCCATGGAGGACCAGGTCCTCGGGTGGATCAAGGTCTACGACTACAAACCCGCCACGGCGCCAATCACGGTGGACACGCGCGTGTACTCGCCCGCGCAGCTCTCCATCGCGCGGCTCTTTGCCAACTGGATGCAGGCCAGCTATCTGCCGAAGGGCGCGCTGGGTGATGTCCTCCAGATCCGCAATGCCAAGCTGAGCCCCTACAACCAGAACACGGCCGCGCAGCCCCACGCCTACGGGGCACTCGCCAAGCTCTACATGCAGCTGAAATACGGCGCGAACAAGAAGATTGTGCCCCTGACGAGCGACGCCTCATCTGGGGCATCGAAGCCAACGGGTTTTACGGGGATCCCGTGGACGCCATCAGCACGCCGGAGCACACTACTTCACGCTGCCGACGTTCGAGCAGCAGGGATACGGGACGGAACTCGACCAGGCGGCCGACGTCTCACGCCACCCGGTGCTGGAACAGTTTCCCACGCGCTTCGTGCGGAACTCCATGACCGGGAACAAGAGAGTCGTCGTGCTGACCAAGGACCATCGGCATCCGTTCGTGACGGTCACCAAGGGCGAGTACCTGCAAGCCATGGAAGCGGCCGTTGCGAGGATGTACGACACGAGAAGCAGAAGATCGCCCGGGACAACATGGGCAATCAGAAGAGCATCGACTACTTCATGGGATACCTGAACACGAACCACGAGAAACGGGTGGCGGTTCTCAAAAACAACAAAGAAAAGTACAGCGCCCGCCTGCAGGAGACGGCCGAGATCTGTACGGATGCAACCTGACGTGCTGCTCGAGAACTTTCCCGATGTGTTCGAAGGCAACGGCGGCACGCCGAAGCGGTTGACCGTCTACACGTTCGATCCCCGCGTGATCGAACTCTGCAAGACCGACGCGCCCCAGTGGATCGTCATCTACTGGACGGCGCAATTGAACGACCCGGTAGCCTGAGCCTGCACGACGCCATGCTCAACAACGTCGACTTCCAGTACATCTACGACTACTTCTTCGATCCCGACAAGGTGAAAGGGCAGCCGTACAAGCCCCTCCGATCCCCGTCTTTCACCGAGGCGGCCGTCGCCGGCAAGCCATCCGAGGCGGCGACGAAGAACGCGGCGGATCCCGCCGTGGTGTTCTTCGAGGACTTTTCTTCATCGGCCGTGGGCAAGAAGCCCCTCAACTGGCGAAGCACGCTGGATAACACCGGCGCCTCCAGCGTCGTCACGGAGTTGAAGGGACTGGACGGTCACTGGGCGGCGATGGCCGGCATGCAGGTCACGCCGACGGGCATGAAGACGCCCCTGCCGCGTGACTTCGAGGTGAGCTACGACGTGGTCGCCGCGCAGAACTACCGGTGGGGCGCCCAGGGCCTGACCTTCAAGCTGTCCAAGACGGCGGCGGACCAGCGTCGTTTCTCAGCGTGAAGATCCGTCCCGGTTTCGACGGCCGGCAAGGCGAGGTCGACATCGAGGGCCAGTTCCCGGGTGCGCCGGGCTACATGAACGGGTCGAAGTGGGTGGGAGCGCCGGGGTTTTCGAACAATGCCGTGAACAACCGCGTCACCGTGACGCTCAAGAAGAAGGGCGACCTGCTGCAGGTGTTCGTCGGCCAGACCAAAGTCGCCGAGTACGAGAAGGGCATCCCCCCCGGCCTTCAGTTCGACGCCATGTCGTTCGATCTGTCCGGCGCTCAGCGGATGACCGGATGTTCATCGGCAACATCAGGATTACGAACAACTGATTCGAGTTCTTCAGTTTTCAGTAGTCAGTTTATGGTCGGGAGCCCGCTGAAAACTGATAACTGAAGAACGATAACTGAAGACTGATAACTGACAACGCCACTGTCACGTCCTGCCCCCGCGTCCTGTCATGAATCGGTGACGGGACTGTCCCCGCCAAAGTCCGATCCCATCAATCCCTACGGCCAAAACGCGTGGCATCCCTTATGCTCCAGCGACGCCGGAGCTCCCCATGCAAAACCGATTGACCCGGCGCGTGATCCTCAGCCTGGCTCTCATCCTGGCGTCGAGCGTGGCCGTCACACGCGCGCAATGGCCGTCGGCCGGCCAGCTCCGCGCACTGGTGGACAAGACGAGCCTGCATCGCATCACCGAGGGCGATCCTCCGGTGACGACGGGCCTCGATGATGCCCTGACAGGGATCGATTTCCTCGATCGTTACAAGCCATCGACGTTCGCGCCACTGCGTGCCGAGCGGCAAGATGCCACCGGCGCGTTTCACGTCGGTCCTGGCGTGTACGAGTTCACCGCGGAAAGCTATTGCCTCCACGCCGGCACGCACGGACCAGGCGGCGGTGATGGCTACGTGTCTGCGCCGCTGCAAGGCTCGAAGCGCGACGCCGTGCACCGCATTCTGCAGAACGCGGTGGCTCATCCTGAGATTCGTCAGCAGGACATTCAGGTGCTGCTGTGGGCCATTCTCGCGCGCACGCGGATTAGCGACATGCCGCGCAACACTCAGCTCACGGCCGCGCGACTGCTGACACCTGGCGAGCTCGTCGCTCTCAACGGAGGGGCGTTCGGCATGGTCACCGACCGCGCCTGGGGCGAGACCAATCAATCCCTTCCACCCGCCATGCGCCGCGCGTTCGAACGAGAAGCGCAGTTTCGGCAGATGCTGAGTACCTGTTGGCGCCTCGTTCGACGCGATCGAGCGCCTCGCCGTGCTCGGTGGAGATCCGGCGCCCGACTCCGCGTCGCGCAAGATTCCCGAGGGCCGCTGGTCGTACCACCCCGGAGGCTATTTCATCCGCTTCTTCCCAAGCGGCTACTCCAGGACCGAGGTCCACGTCTATGTGCCCGAACCGATGACGATCGTTCGGGACAACGCCGATCGAATCGCCTGGATCATCGATCAACAAGGCACGCGATTTGATGTGGGCTACGTCGATCGCGTCACGGACCACCGCCCAACCGCAACCCGGCAAGCCGCCGCATGGCGAACGCTCCTCGAGATGCCCACGATTGCCGGCGCCAGACGGCACTATTGCGCCACCTGACACGCGCGACCTCGTCGATCTCGCGCAGTTGCACGCCGGGCTGGAGGCGGCGTTGAACGCTGGCCGCAACCGCGAGAACGCCGACCGGTTGACCCCGGTCATCGAGTTGGTCTCCAAGGCATGGGCGGCCGAGTTCTGCGTGCAGGCCGGCGGATGCGTCCGCGACACGCGATCGGCCGCGGCCGGGATTCCGCTCCGTGGGTTGCGCTTTACGAGCGTCGCCGAACCCGTCTCGCCCGCTCTCGGTCCGACCGCACCTGGTGCCGTTCGGCGCGAGGAGCCTCTCGATTCCGCAGGCCGGCTGCGCGCGTCGGGGTCGCGGCCGATGCTGACGCACACGGTCGATCTCTCCGAAACCGTCGCCGTCCCGGGTCATCGCGGTCGCCAGCGCCTTGGGCTCTCGGGGCGCAGTCAACGATGATGTAGCGTTTCACAAACTGAAAACGGACACTAGAACTGAAACGCTCTAAGATGTAGCCGGAGGCGCGAATGGTGAGACGGACGTCGCCGGTGATTCTGATTGCGGCTCTTGCTCTTTCTCAGGCGGTGGCCGGTCAATCGTCGCCAGACACGACAGCGGCGCATTGCGCGGCGGCGAAGGCCATCGCCGGAGCCGATCACATCAATCTTTACAACCGGTTCGCGGAAGTCTGCGGTGGCGAACGCCCCTCCCCCGCTGGTGCGCAGCCTCGTCGCGGTGGGCCGCCACCGCAGACGGTCTGGCATCAGGACCCGGTGAAGGTCTTCGACAATCTCTACTTCATCGGTACCAAAGAGCATTCGTCGTGGGCCGTGCAGACCTCAGACGGGCTCATCGTCATCGACGCGCTGTTCGACTACGCCGTGAAAGACGAAGTCGTGGACGGACTGCGAGCGCTGGGTGTGAATCCCGCGACGATGAAGTATCTGGTCATCAGTCATGGCCATGCCGACCATCACGGCGGTGCGAAGTTCCTTCAAGACGAATTCGGACCGCGGCTCGTCATGGGGCGGCAGGACTGGGATCTGGTCGAGCAGAACAAGACGACGCCGATTCCCAGGCGCGACATGATTGCGGCCGATGGGCAGAAGATCACGCTGGGCGACACCACGCTCACGCTCTACGCGACACCGGGTCATACGGCCGGCACGTTTTCCGTGGTGATCCCCGTGAAAGACAACGGTCGGCCGCATTTGCTGGCGACGTGGGGCGGAACAGCCGTCGGCGCGACGACGGCCCCCGAGGCCATCAGAAACTACATCGACTCTGCGGTTCGATATCGTGCGCTCCTCGGCAAGCTGGGCGTGGAAGGGATCGTGTCGAACCACACCGTGTACGACAACACGCTGAAAAAGCTCGAAGCGCTCAAGACGCGCCAACCGAAAGAACCGCATCCTTATTTGACTGGTGCGGAATCGGTTCGACGGTACCTGACGGTTGCGGAGGAATTGGGGAGGGCGGCATTGGCCCTTCCCCGGTAGTACGTAGTGTCCGGCTTTAGCCGGACTTTCACGCGTCCGCCTGAAGGCGGAACCTTTTAAGTCCGGCTAAAGCCGGACACTACCTACTGAAACGAAACTATCGTCCAGCGGCCGCCGGCGCGTTCTTTCCCGCGAGCTCGTCAGCCAGCCAGCCGTTTACATCGTCCACCTGCTCCTGTGTCGACTGATGGCCTTTGTCGTAGGCGAGCATCAGACGTTTGGGCGCCGTGATGACGTTGTAGGCCGCATACATCGACGTCGGCGGACACGTCTCGTCGTTGAAGCCCCACGAATACAGTCCCGGCACGGTCACGCGGCGGGCGAAGTTCACGACGTCGTAATAGCGCGTCGTGACGAACTTGGCCTCGTCACGATGGACGGCCGGCCCTTCGGTCGCGCGGAACATGTGCGGCCAGCCGCCGGCGCGCGCGTGCAGGTAGCCGGTCACGTCCGAGAGCGCCGGATAGTACGCCGCCAGCCGGGTCACGCGACGATCGAGTCCCGCGGTGACGATCGCCAGCGCGCCACCCTGGCTGCCACCGGTCACACCCAGGTTCCGCCCGTCCCACTGCGGTAACGACGTCAGGAAATCGTTGGCGCGCAGCGTTCCCGTGTACACGCGACGGTAGTAGTACCGCTCGCGCGAATCGAGTCCGAACGTCGGATACCCGTTCAGGCCTCCGCGGGCCAGGCTGTCGTACACCTCTTGCGGTTGGATCACCGGAATGCCGTGGATGCCAATCTGGAACGTGATGAGGCCGCGTCCGGCAAGCTCGGGCAGCCCGCGGTACGGCCGCACGCCGGCGCCCGGCACACTCAGCAGCGCGGGATATTTTCCGGCCGCGCGTGGCATGCAGAGGATGCCGTAGAGCCGGCTCGCTCCCTCTGTGAGGCCGACGTTCTGCAGATTGATCTGCCAGCAATCCACATCCGCCGTGCCGTAGTCCGGCAACGGCGTCCACTTCGCGTCGATCGGCAGCGCCGCCAGCCGTTGACGCTCCGCGTTCCAGAACGAATCGAAGTCGGGCGGGTTCACCTGTGTCGGCTCGATGCGGTCGGGCGCAAACCCCGCCGTGCCAACGCCACGATACGTACGCCCTTCGACCTCGGCGGTCGCGACGAGTCGCAGGAACCCCGGTGTGTTCAGGGTACCGCCAGCCACCTTCAGCGGATTCGTTCCGACGAGGGCGGTCGCCTGGGTGATGGGCGGGAGCATCTCGGGTCCGACGCCGTATTTCACCGTCGCACCGCTCACCTGATGGCCGTCGCGCAGGACGTCGATACGGAACGTCACCGCCTCGCCTGGCTTATAGGCCCAGTCCGGATGATCCGGCGTCACCGTGACGGCAACCCGGCTGAATGGCTGGCGCGGCCCCTGCGCCAGAGGCGTGGCCACAACACAGGCCACGACGAAGCACGCGCTGAGGAACCGACGGAGGGTGATGGATGGCATGGGCGGGATGATACTCCCTGCCGTGAATTTGTCGATCCCGGCCGCCTCCATTCGACGTGCTGGTGGAGGTGAGATATGCGGACAATCGGGCGTTCAAAACTGCAACGGTGGGCCGGCCTGGCTTTCAGCTGGCTCGCCGTGCTCTTTCTTCTCTTTGACAGCGCGGGCAAGCTGCTTCAGGTACAGCCCGTCATCGATGGAACCCTGCAGCTCGGGTATCCTCGGGACAGCGTGTTCGGCCTGGGGCTGGTCCTGCTTTCGTGTGTGCTGGTGTACGCCGTTCCTCGCACGTCGGTGCTGGGCGCGCTGCTGTTGACCGGCTATCTGGGCGGCGCCGTCGCCACGCACGTACGCGTGGCCAACCCCCTGTTCAGCCACGTCCTCTTTCCCACCTACGTCGCGGCATTCCTGTGGGGTGGACTCATTCTCCGCGACGCACGGTTGCGCGTGCTGTTGCCGATTCGGAGGGCGTCATGAACCAGGTCAGGTCGAAAGACGGGACGCCGATTGCCTACGAGCGATCCGGCAGCGGCCCCGCGCTCATTCTGGTAGACGGCGCTCTGTGCAGCCGCGCCTTCGGCCCCTCGCCGAAGCTCGCCCCGCTGCTGGCGCAACACTTCACCGTGTTCGCGTACGACCGCCGCGGCCGCGGGCAGAGCGGCGACACCCAACCGTATTCTCCGGCGCGCGAGGTCGAAGACATCGCGGCGCTCATCCAGGAAGCCGGTGGGCCGACGTCTCTTCTCGGCCTGTCGTCGGGAGGAGCGCTGGCCCTCCAGGCCGCAGCCGCGGGTCTTGATATCAACAAGGTGGTCGCCTACGAGCCGCCCTACGTGGACGATGCCGGTCAGCGCGGCGGCGACGCGTACGAAGGCCAGCTCAAACGTCTCGTCGCGAGCGGCGATCGCGGTGGCGCGGTGAAGTACTTCATGAAGGATATGGTCGGCGTGCCCGCTCCCTTCGTCGTCTTGATGCGGCTGATGCCGTGGATCTGGCGCAAGCTCGCGGCCGTCGCCCATACGCTCCCGTACGATGCCGCCCTGATGACCAGCTTCAGGATTCCTCGGTCGAGCTTCGCATTCATCCGAGTGCCAGCGCTGGTCATGAACGGGTCGAAGACCGATCAGAGGCTGAAGGATGCCGCGCGGGCGATCGCGGCGGTCATTCCCGGCGCGCGGCACAGCGAGCTGGCCGGGCAGACGCACAACGTGAAGCCCGATGTGCTGACACCGGCGGTGGTCGAGTTCCTCCGGAGCTGACGAACATGCGATTCATCATCATGCACAAGACCAACGCGCACTGGGAAGCGGGCGCGATTCCGACGCCCGAGTTGATTGGGCGTGTGGGCGGCCTGCTCGGCCAGATTGCGAAGGCTGGAGCACTTCTCGCCGGAGAGGGTCTTCGCCCGAGCTCGGAGGGAGTGCGGCTCACGTTCTCGTCGGGCACGCGGAGTGTCACCAACGGGCCCTTCGAACGCGGCAACGAGTTGCCGGCCGCGTTCAGCATCGTTCGCACCGGGTCGCTCGACGAAGCCGTCGAGTGGGCATCGCGCCAGGCCACAGTGCTGGGTGATGGCGAGGTCGACATCCGTCCCGTGACCGAACCGTGGGACATCGGCATCGGATCGCGTCCCCCGGAGATCGCGACGCGGCGCTACATGGTGCTGCGAAAGGCCACCGCCGCGACGGAAGCCGGCATCGCGCCGTCATCGGCACAGCGCGCAGAGCTGGCGCGGCTCGTCGAAGAGACCGCGCCAGAGAACGTGCACCTCGCGACAGTGACCATGCGTCCCAGCGCGAGGGGCAGGCGCTACAAGAACTCGACGAACGGCGTCAGCGTCGTCGACGGCCCGTTCACCGAGTCGAAGGAGCTGATTGGTGGGTACGTTGTCGTGTCCGCTGAATCTCTCGATGCCGCCGGGCGATGGGCGGAGCAGTACATCGATGTGGTCCAGGCCGACGAAGTCGACCTCCGCGAGTTGGAATGATGAAGGGTCATGGCCGCGCTTCACCAGTGAGCATCGCGGCCTGCTTCGCGTCGAGCACGAACGCCGTGTGCGCCGCGATGATCTGCCAGCGACCGTCGCGCTTGATCCAGACGTTCGTCGTCCGGTACCGCCGATGGACGTCGACGTTCGGGCCCGTCACCTTCACGACGAACCGATAGTTGGCGATGGCAGTATCGCCGTGTGTCGTCACCGTGACGTCTTCGTTGGTGCAGGACGTCTCGAACGCCTGCCCGCTGGCAGCCGCGCTCGTCGCGCTGGGCGATGCCGCGCTTCGCCTCATCGATGATTGCTCGCTTTCGTGCAGGTGGGTTCACCCAGCACTCCCGTCATCAACAGCTCGTCGGCGTAGATACGATTGAGGGCGTCGAGGTCCAGCGTCTGCTTCGCGTCGGCCAACTGCTCTTCCTGCCGGAGAATCTCCTGCATTATCGTTGTGGACATGGCCGATCTCCTTGATTGAAGAGCGTAGCCACCACCACCGGTCGGCCGTCCCGAAGGTTTTGCTAAGATTCGCCTAAACCTCGATGTCCACTCGAGAGGTCTACCAATTCCGCGAGTTCACGCTCGATGTTGCCGAGCGGCGGCTCTCACGCGGCGAGGTACCGGTGCACTTGCCGCCGAAAGCGCATGATCTGCTGGTGATGCTGGTCCAGCAGCCGGGACGACTGCTCACCAAGGACGAATTGCTCGCGCGCATCTGGCCGGATGCCTTCGTGGAAGAGGGCATCCTGACGGTACATGTCTCGGCCGTGCGGAAGGCCCTTGGTGACGACGCCCGGCCTCCGACGTACATCGAGACCGTCTCGCGCTCGGGATATCGTTTCATCGCATCGGTCACGCCAGTGCCGGCTGCACGCCAGAGCCGGATGCCGCTCGTGAGGCAGCTGCGGCCGCTTGAAGTCTATGAGCTCGTCGGACGCGGACGTTTGCATTTGATGTCGGGGTCGTATTTCGAACTGCCTCAGGCGGTGTCAACCTTTCACGCTGCCATTGAGATCGATCCGACCTACGCACCCGCGCATGCCGGTCTGGCCTTGACCTGTTGCGCGCAGGCGGGCCTTCGGTCCGTGCCGCACCGGGAAGCATATGCACAGGCAAAGACATCGGCCCTGCGTGCGCTGGCTCTGGATGATGCGTGCGCCGATGCGCAGGTGGCGCTGGGCACGGTCCTGTTTCTCAGCGAATGGGATTGGGTCGGCGCCGAGAAAAGCCTGCGCCGTGCGCTCGAAATCAACTCCGCCCACCCCGAGGCCTTGCTCCATTACGGCAGCCTCATGGAGGCGCTTGGAAAGCCGGATCAGGGACTGCGGTTCAAGCAGCAGGCGCTCGAGCGCGATCCGCGGTCGCCGCTCGTTCTGGTGCAAATCGCCAGCTCGTACTGGCATCAACGGCGGTACGACGACGCGATTGCGTGGGCGAACAGGGCACTCGAAGATGGATCCGCGGCACATGCTGGCAGGGGAATTCCTCGCCGGCGCCTACTGGAAACAAGGAGACATGGACCGTTTTGTGGCGGAGAACCTCAGACGCGCCGAAGTCTTCGGCGTGTCCGCCGAGGCAATGGCGCACCTGCAGCACGTCGTGTGCCGAGATGCAGGACGCGTATGCCAACGCCGGGCCTCGAGGGCTGGCCTGCTGCATGCTCGACCACATGCCGCCAGGCGAGGGCGGTTCGGCGTCGGTGCAGCGCGCGATCCTTTGCGGCGGGGCAGGAGATCTCGACAGCGCGTTCGAGCATCTGGATCGAGCCCTTGACGGCCATGACCCCGCCCTGGTGCATCTCGCCGTGGCCCCGCAATGGGACAGCCTGCGTGTCGACCCCGGTTCAACCAGCGCCTGGCACGCATGAGGCTGACTCAGGAGTAATCGCCTCGGGGCTGCCGTATCGCCCTATAATCCACGGCAAGCGTTTGGCCCTCACTTCCGGCACA
>CAWKMQ010000033.1:0-153447 GCA_963850725.1 Vicinamibacterales bacterium | reverse complement strand
AGTTCGCCCGATCGGACACGTTGAACGTCTCGTAGAAGATGTCCAGCGTGCGGCGTCCGCCCAGTCTGCGCCCGGTAGCCGACGCGCATGTCGAACTGCATGAAGCCCGGACCCGGGCGCCGTTGCGGCCGCCCTCGCTTTCCACGTCCGTCATGACGTGTTCACCTGCCGCCGGGAACGGGTTGTACGTGCCGGCCGGCAGCGGTGCGAAGTTGATGCGGTTGCGATCGGAATCCAGCGTGTCGTCCTGAATCGTGAACGGCGTGCCGGTCATCGCGCGCAGCGTGCCGCTGAGCGTCACGCCGCTGCGTTTTCGGAATTTCCACGCGGCCGCTCATCGTGAAGTTGTGCGTGCGGTCGGTGCCCGCCAGCGCCTCGTATTCCGGGAGGTGAAGGTCGGCGAGCGTCTGCAGCTGCGGCGTGTCCCCCTGGCCGGCAGTGATGCCGCGCGAGTAGCCGAACGAATATGCGGCACGAGCGCTGAAGTTGTTCGAGTAGCGCTTTTCGACCGACATGTTCAGCGCGTCGTAATCGCTGTACCCGTACTGCGTCGTGATGCAGCGCACCGTGGTGGATCGCGGTATACATCGGCTTCGCCAGGCGCGAGGCTGGGCCGCAGCACGCCGAACGGATCCGGTCCGGGCTCCTGGCGCGGACCATCGCGCGTGTCGTTGAGGCCGAGCGCGATGTTCAGGTTCGGGTTGAAGAACATGTCGCGGCCGTTCATCCGGACGTAGTCGACCGATGCCGACACGCCCTGGAAGATCTCGCGCTCGTAGCCCACGCTGATCTGATGGAAGTACGGCTGCTGACGATCGGGGTCGTCCCAGCTGACCGTGCCGGTGTTGCGCACCGTCGAGCCCGGCGGATACAGCGAGTTCAGGATGTTCGCGCTGCGCCTGGCGTGAGCGTTTGCAACTGCGTGACCTGCAGCATCGGCTCGGTCGGGAACGTCCCGTTGCGCGGGCCCGAGGTCCGGACGCCGAGGCCGGGAAATTTGCCGTGAACGACGGCGAATACTTGTAGTCGGTGAGGAAGTTGTCGACGGTGCCGAGCAACGTCCTGTCGTAGAACATCCCGTAGCCCGCGCGGACGACCGACTTGCTCTCGCCGTCGGGGTTCCAGACGATGCCGAGGCGCGGCGCGATGTTGTCCTTGTCCACCGGATACTTCGTGAGCGCCGGATTGCCGAGTCGGCTTGGGATCGTACGGGAACACTTCGAGGTCGTAGCGGACGCCGACGCTCAGCGTGAGGCCGGGCTTCATCTGCCACTTGTCCTGCGCGAACATCTCGCCGACGTGCATGACATGTTGTAGTCGAGCGCGCCGGGCACACGGATCGTGAAGCGTTCCGGATACGTTCGGGGATTCGACGCGTTGAATGCGGGGTCGCCCGTGCCGCGGAACTGATAGGTGCCGTGCAGGTTGCCCCAGGCGGTTGCTCAGCCAGATGTGCGAGTAGCGCGCGCCGAACTTCAGGTCGTGGCGTCCCTTCGCTTCGGGGATGAACCACGAGAACGTGTCGTCGATCGAATGGCCGTCTGGATCGAGTAGTCCATCGTGCCGTTCGACTGGATGTCGAACGTCTCGTAGTCCAGGATCGGCCCGCCGTCGACGATGTCGGCGCCGGCGCCGTCCGGGCACGGCACGCAGCGCGCGTACTCGGGCTTGAGCGCCCGCCACGCCGGGTTCGCGTGGACGGTGTCTTCGAGCACGAGACCGTATCGAATGGTGTTGACCTTGGTGTCCGTCAGGACCGAGGTCAGCGTGGCGACGATCGTCTGATCGAGGTCGGTCTCGTCGCCGTAGCTCGTCAGCGTTTCCTGTGCGCCGTCGAGGCGGTTGAACTGCGGCGCGCTCTCGCGGAGCCAGCGGAACGCCCAGGTGTGCTTGGAGCTCAGCTGATGGTCGATGCGCCACATGCGTGTTCCACGCCGACTCCTCGCTCGCCGTGGCAAAGTTGAGCGAGGGGCGCGCCGGGAACGTGTTGCTGAAATTGCGGTTGACGTACGAGCCGCTCGAGGCTGACGAAAAAGTGCAGCTTGTTCCGGATGATCGGGCCGCCGATGGTGCCGCCCCATTCTTTCTTGCCGACGTCCGGCTTCGGGGCACCGATGGCCTTCGCGAAGTAGTCCCGGTTGGTCATCGCCTTGCTCGTGTAGAAGTTGAACGCGGAGCCGGTGAACTGGTTGGTGCCCGACTTGGTGACGGCGTTGATGACCGCACCAGAGGCGCGTCCCCATTCCGCGTCGAACTGGTTGGTGAGGATCTGCACTTCCGCGATCGATTCGTTGGCCGCGCGCGTCTGGCCGCCGACGTTCGATCCGCGCTGCTCGTCGGTGTTGTTCGCGCCGTCGAACACGATGTTGTTGGCCGCCGTCGGCTGGCCGTTGGCCTGGAAGCTGTCGTTCAGGAACTCGGCGCTCGGGATGAACACCGTGCCGGGCACGTTGCCGACAAACGCCATGTAGTTGCGGCTGGCCGACGGCAGATCGCTCAGCTCTTCCGCGCTGATGTGGCCGCCGACCGCGGCCGTCGTCACGTCGACGAGCGGCGCTTCACCTGTCACAGTCAGCGTTTCGGCGACGCCGCCGACTTCCATCACCAGGTCGAGCGTCGTCGTTTGTCCGACGGTAAGCGAAATGCCACGGCGGTCGAGCGCCTTGAAGCCCTCGAGTTTCGCGGCGATCCGGTAGTGGCCGGGCACCATCTGCGACGCGAAATAGCTGCCTTCGGCCGTGCTGGTGATTTCCCGCGTGATGCCGGTTTCCTCGTTGGTGATGACGATCGTCACGCCCGGGAGTACGGCGCCTTGCGCGTCGCTGATCTTGCCGCCGAGTTGTGCTGTGCCTTGTTGAGCCAGTGCTGGCGTGGACACGCCCAGGAGAAGTACGGATAGCCCCAGTACCAGTCGTCGCATCTGCCCCTCCTCAGGAAACCGTCGAAGGTTGAACGCCGAGACCCGTGGGTACGCTGCCCGGTTCGGAAGCCGTCGAACTTACAAAATCAATTGTGGAATCGGTCTGTAATAATGCGCCGCGATCCTTGGAACTTCAAGTGTTTTTCGGCAGATCGAAGCTGCACACGATGCAACCAAGTTTCTGGATTCCAATTCAATAAGATGGACATCAAACCAAGACAAAAACTACAGGGATCCTGGGAGATGTTTTCCGAGATTGTCAGGATGGGTTACGGAAGTGCGAAGACGAAAATCGAGTTCGTGCTCTGCGGAATCCGCGCTTCGGGAATGAGCCCGGTGACGATATTTGACGCCCACGCTCCGCCACCGGTTCCGACCGGCATGGCAAGATACTGTTTCCCGTTCACCGCATATGCGATCGGGTATCCCTGCACGAGCGATCGGCATCCGCGGGCTCGTGAAGATCACCTTGCCCGAGGCGGCGTCGTGAATCCGGAAGTACCGATCCCAGTAGCCCTCCACCACGAGCCCGTCGCCCATCGTGAGCGCTCCGGTGTTCGGAGGCGTGCGCGTACGGTGCCGCCACAGAATCTTGCCGTTCACGTCCATCGCGAGCAGCTCGCCGAGCCCGTCCGGGCTCTCAGGGTGCATCAGATTGATGCGCTTCACCGGCCCGGTCCCGCCGCCGCCCTCCACCTGTTTGACCCCGCCGAAGGTTCCGTCTTCGCAGGTCAGGTTCAGCGGAATGTAGAACGCGTGGGTCGACGGGTGATACGCCGCCGAGCGCCAGCTCTTGAACCCCGACGTGCTCGGGCAGAAGCGGAACTCCACGCCCTCTTTGGGAATGGTGTTGGGACGGTAGTTCGGCGCGGCCGGTCTTGGGATCGATGTCGACGAGCGTCTGATAGCCGGGATCGTGCGAGGCGGTGAACTTGCCGGTCTTGCGATCGAGCTCCCACAGGATTGCGAGCTTGCCGACGGTGAACATCGACTGCCGTCCGTTGGCGTCGACGAGCATGCGCTCGAAGGTCTCGTCCATGTCGTGCGTTTCGCCTGGCAGATGCTGGAAGTACCACACCATCCGGCCCGTCTTCGGATCGAGTGCGAGCGTGCTGTTGGTGTAGAGCGCGTCGCCGACGGTGCCGCGCTGGAATTGTGCCCAGGGCTTCGCCTGGGCCGTGCCCCAGTAGACGAGCCCGGTTGCGGGGTCGAAGCTGCCGGTGGTCCAGGCATCGCCGCCGGCCCTGTACATCAGCGGCAGGTCTTCCCAGGTGTCGCCGCCCGGCTCGCCAGGGCGCGCGATGGTCGACGTGCGCCACAGTTCTTTGCCCGTCTGCGCGTCGTGGCCGAAGATGTAGCACGAGTCGTTCTTGAAGAGCTGGCAGCCGGTCATGCTCGTGATGAGCACGCCTCGTACGGCGAGTGGTCCGACCGTGTAGGTATAGCCCAGCTTCGGGTTCATCACCTGCGTGTCCCAGACGACGCCGCCTGTTCGCGCGTTCAGCGCGATGAGGCGGGCATCGCCGGTGGTCACGTAGATCCGGTCGCCGTAGATCGCGAGATTCCGCGCTCGGCGTGGTGCGTACGGCGCCGTTGCCTTCAGCGGGTGAAGGCGCGCGGAACTCCCACAGAAAATCGCCGTTTGCCGCATCCACCGCCTGCGCGCCGCCGCCGGGCGTCGGCAGAAACATGATGCCGTCGTGGACGAGCGGCGTGGGCTGATGCTGTCCCTCCGGCATGCCCCACGACCACGCGAGCTTCAACTGGCCGACGTTGTTCTTGTTGATCTGATTCAGCGGGCTGTACCCGGTGCCGTCGTAGGTCCGGCGCCAGTTGATCCACTCGCCGGGGTCGGGCTTCTCGAGCATGCTGTCGGTGACCGGACGAAACACGCGGTCGCCGAGCCCGAGATTGCGGACCTGCCGCTGCACCTGTGCGGCACCGCCCGTCACGGTGACGAGACATGCAGCCAGTATCGACGCGACCGATATAAGTACTCGCGAGTGCACCGTTTGGCTTTCCAGCATCTTCAGCTTTTAGTTTCTAGTTTTTAGTTTCTGTGTTCGGTAGGGCTCCACAGTCTACTATGGGGGCGCAGCGATGCGGAACTTCATCGCCACTCTGATCGTGTGCGCGCTCGCCCAGGCTGTGCCGCATGCGCAGGGGCACGCGACTGGCGACAGGTTCGTCGCGTTCCGGGCCGGGGCCAACCTCGTGGGCAATACGTTCAGGGTGCGCGAAACCAAACCCGAGCCCGGCGCCGGTGGATCGATCGGCACCTTCCTGTCGCCGAACTGGGCCCTGGAGTTCGAGACCTGGATACGCGCGGCGAATCCGGCGGCGTGCTGCACGCCTCGCCACCACGAAACGCTCTATAGTCTGGGCGTGATGCGCCTCCTGGCCTCGGGGCGCCTGCAGCCCTACATGGTGGGCGGCCTGACGCTTCTCGATGGCAGCAAGACCGAGTTACAGGTGCAGGTCGGGGTCGGCGCGCAGATTCCGTTCACCGGCGTTTCGATATTTCCGTCGACCTCCGCGGCAACGGCGGCGGCTCGACGATGGTCGTGCGCCCGACGGCGGCGCTCATCTACCACTTCAGTGAAGGTTCGGTTAGGTTCGTGAGATGACAAGACAACAGATTTCGACGGGCAGCAAGTGGGAGCCGATCATCGGCTATTCGCGCGCGGTGCGTATTGGCAGTCACGTGTGGGTGTCGGGCACGACCGCGACGGGCGCGAGCGGCGAGATCGTGGGGCCAGACGATCCGTATCAGCAGACGGTGCAGACGCTGAAGAACATCGAATCGGCGCTCGCCAAGGCGGGCGCGTCGATGAAGGACGTCGTCCGGACGAGGCTGTACGTCGTCGATATCGCCGCCAATTGGGAGGAGGTGGGCCGGGCGCATGGCGAGTTCTTTCCGCGACATGCGTCCCGCGACCGCCATGGTCGAAGTGCCGCGACTGATCGATCCGCAGATGCTCATCGAAATCGAGGCGGACGCATACGTCGGATCGTAGAGTTCGTTAGGTTCGTTGGGTTCGTCAAGTTCGTGCGATTGGGTTCGCGGTTCGTGAGTTCGTGGGTTCGTTGAGTTCGTCGGTTCGTCGGTTCGTCGGGTTCGTGAGGTTCGGGCGTCGGTCGGGATCACGCGTGTCGCGTCGGCGCGCGACGCGCAATGTGACCGGCGCGTGCACGGTCGGCGTTCCGCTTTGCGTCAGGAGAGCGCAGATACTGCTGGAGGCCGGAGAGCGCTTTCAACGCACGGCTCGCCAGCTCGTCGGCTTCGAGGCAGTCCTTTTCCTGGAAATGCCGGCGGTCGTACCCTTCGCCGATGCCGTTCTTGACCTCCAGCAGTGACGCTCGCGAGTGATCGAGGAAATGCGCAAAGTCGCCCGGCGCAAACCGGCCGAATCCTTCCGGGAAATTGCGCTGGGCCGAATCGGCGGCATCCCGGAGGTTATCGCGAAACTTGAAGTCGCGGGACGCCGATCCCGTGGACGTCATCGAGATCACTTTTCTGTGGAGCTCGCGCGCGAGTTGCCACGCCTTGAAATCCTGGTAGCGGCGCATGGTCCTGTGGAAGAGCAAAGCCGCCGCCAGACGAAAACATTCGAGAAATCGAGGAAGGGCGCCGGCACTTCGCAATTTCGCATCGAAGAGCATCGCAACAGTGTAGAATCTTCGAACGCCCACGAACCCACGAACCCCACGAACCCCACAACCTACGACCTACGAACCATTAACGAACCTAGATATTTCCGCCTCAGCGGCGTCCGGAAACTTCTCGATCGCGTATCGCAACATGGTTCGCGGCATCGTGCGCGCGTGCCGCCGCAGAAAACGCTCTTCGGCCTGCCGGTCGCGGTTGCCGATTTCCGAAGCATCCAGCCAACGGCTTTTGAATGAGATCGTGCTCGTCCTTGACGAGCATGTCGGCGATCGCGAGCGCGTCGGCGAAGTCGCCGTTCCTGATGTAGTGCGAGGTCGCGATCATCGCGATGCGCCGCTCCCATACGGACTTCGATCGCGCGAGACGCCGGAGAAGTGTGCGCTCGCGCCTTCTCGAGATGGGCCCCGACGATTTGCGCGGCTGATGCGTCGACGAGATCCCAGCTGTTGATCCAGCGCGTGTTGCCGAGATACAACCGGTGAATCGCGCGACGGCCGCGTTCGTCGGCGCGCGCGTATTGCCGCACGAGGATGAGCAGCGCGAGCAGCCGCTCCTCGTGCCACTTCGACCGGAGCAGGCGAAGGACGTCGTTGCGGGCAAATCCGCGTGCGCGCGCGCGATCGCGCCGCAGGTCGGGCACCGCGATGCCGAGGAATCGATCGCCCTCGCCGTAGTCGCCCGGTCCGGTCTTGAAGAACCACCGGTTCACCGCGGCGCGCCTGGCGCTCGACACCGCGCGAAGATCCCGCCGGACGCTACGAACCATTGAACTGCGCCAGCCTCTTCAACGCGCGCACGCGCTCCGAACGATCGATTCTGGCCCGATCGACGGCGTGCTGGAGAATCTCGATCGTCCGATCGTAGGTGGGCCGATCGACGGGGAAGGGAATGCCGTCCTTGCCGCCGTGGGCGAAGGCGAAGCGCGCCGGATCGCGTGTGCTGACCGATGTGCCGTAGATGAGCTCCGACGCGAGTGCCAGCGCGCGTAAGGTTTTTGCGCCGACGCCTTCCAGGCCGAGCAGCGCTTCGAAGTGTTCCGGCGCGCGCTCGTACGTCTTGATCAGGATCTTCGACAGATACCGCGAGTCGACGTCCAGCTCGGGAAACAGCCGATGCCGTGCCGGCAGCCTGAGCTCGGGGACCGCGCGAAGGGCGGCGAGCGTCGTCTCGGGCGGTTGTCCCGCGAGCTCGGCGCTGGCACGACGCACGTCGTCGCTTTCGCGCGCGACCAGATTCAGCGTGGCGCCGCGGGTGTCGCAGCACACCGCGTCGTGCGGCTCCTCGACGAAGCTCGTCACATGTTCCGACAGCCAGTGGTAGCGTCGTGCGGTCGACGTCCGATCGTTCATGCCCTGCTGGACGACCGACCAGTCGCCCGACGCCGTGAAGAAAAAGACGTGATGGTAGAGCTGATATCCGTCCTGGACGGCGGCGTTATCGACCTTGGCCGCGATGCGGCTGGCATACACGAGGGCGTCGGGTGCGCGGCCCAGGCGATCGCAGACTTCTACAATCTGCGCAGGGCTTTTCTTCGAGGTTGCGCCCTTGCCTCCCGCGGCGAACAGCCCCCACTCGGGTCCCGCCTCGCGCAGCGATTCCTTGACGGCGCCGCAGACGGTGGTCGTGACGCCGCTGGAATGCCAGTCGAAGCCCAGCACGCAGCCAAATGCTTGAAACCAGAACGGATCGGACATCCGGCGCAGCACCTCATTCGCGCCGAACTCCTCGACGATGTGGGTGAGGATTTCTCTGGAGAGGAGCACCATCCGGGAGAACAGCCAGGCCGGGGCCCTGCCGCCATGCAGCGGAAGCGAGGCATAGCCCGTTCGCTTTCCCGGATACACCGATCGATTCTATGCGACACTATGGGCCGACGCGTCGCCGTTTTTGACTCGACCGCGAGCGCTTAAAGGAGATTTGATGGCCAAGACAGCGAAGAAGAAGACCGCACGGAAAGCCAATGCCGCATTCATGAAGCCCATGCAGCCAAGCAAGGATCTCGGTGCGGTGATCGGTGACAAGCCGATGCCGCGCACGGAAGTCACCAAGAAGCTCTGGGCGTACATCAAGAAGAATGGCCTGCAGGATTCGAAGAACAAGCGCAACATCAATGCTGACGACAAGCTGAAGGCCGTGTTCAGCGGCAAGAAGACGGTCAGCATGTTCGAGATGACCAAGCTGGTCAGCAAGCACCTGAAGTAATCGCCCGATGTTGGATGGTAGGTGATTGCCAAATCACCTATCATCCAGGGCGCCGGCTCTTCGATGTTCATCGGGCACTTTGCGCTCGGATACGCGGCGAAGCGCTGGGTGCCGCGTGTTTCGCTCGCGGTGCTCTTTGCCGCCGCCCAGTTGGCCGATTTCCTCTGGCCCGTGCTCGTCGCTCTGGGCATCGAGCGCGTGCGCATCGTTCCTGGCTTCACGGCCTCCACGCCTCTCGAGTTCATCAGCTATCCGTACTCGCATTCGCTGGCGACGCTCGTTCTCTGGGGCGCGCTCTTCGGGTGGATCTGCACGCGGTGGGTGGCAGGTGCGCGCGTGTTCCTCGTCGTGCTCGCCCTGGTCGTCAGTCACTGGGTGCTCGACTTCGTGACGCACGTGCCCGACATGCCCCTGTATCCCGGCGGTCCGCGGTATGGGCTCGGGTTGTGGAATGCTCCAGCGGCCACGTTCGCCGTTGAAATCGCGATGTTCGCGACCGGCGTGTGGATATACTCGCGCGCGACGCGGGCGGAGGATCGCATCGGGCGCTGGGGATTCATCGGTGTGACCGCATTCCTGCTGATCGGATTCCTCGCAAACGCGAACGGCACGCCTCCTCCGTCGGTGACCTGGATGGTCGCGGCGGCGATCGTGCTCGGCTGGCTCACGCTTGCGGTGGCATGGTGGGCGGATGGGCATCGGGAAAGTAGAAAGTAGAAAGTAGAAAGTAAAAAGGAAAAAGGAAAAAGGAAAAAGGATAGAGATAACAGCATGGCGACGCAAGCCTGTCGAGACTCAGCGCGTGGCGATTTGGGAAGACTTCATCGACATGTTCTACGCGCCGTCTGCCGTGTTTCGGCGCCGCGAGCACGGCAGCGTGTTCATCCCGCTCATCGTCGTCACGCTGTTGACCGGCGCCATCTTCTATCTCAACAGCGGCGCGCTCCAGCCGCTGTTCGATGCGGAGTTCGATCGTCAGATGGCCGCGGCCATGCGGAACAACCCGAAGATCACGCCCGAGGTGGTCGAGAACATGCGGGCGCGTGACGTCGCGCATCGGCCAGGTCGGCGTGTTCGTCTTTCTCCCGATTGCCATGCTGGGCGTCGGGGTCGTCACCTGGGCCGCCGGGAAACTGGTGGATGCGGCGGAGTCGTTCCATACGGCGCTGGTCGTGGCCGCGTACGCGTTCGTGCCGCGTGTGCTCGAGGGCGTCACCAACGGCCTTCAGGCGCTGTTCCTCGATCCGACCCAGTTCAACGGCCGTTTTCGCATCACGTTCGGTCCCGGCCGTTTTCTCGATCCCGACACGGCCTCGGCGTTGTTGATTGCGGTGGTGGGGCGGCTGGACGTCTTCACGCTGTGGATTACGGTCCTCGTCGCGATCGGTCTGAGCGTGACAGGCCGCATTCCGCTGAGCCGCGCCGCTCTGGTTGCCGCCATCGTGTGGCTCGTGGGCGGCCTCCCGACCATCCTGCAGGCGATCCGCGCGATGTAAATTAAAGTCAGATCTTGACGGCTCGATGGAGGACGTTCGATGACCATGCCCGAACTCAAGCCGCTGCGAACGCCGCAGGCGGTGGTGGACGAACATCTCGACGCGCTCAATCGCGGGGACTGGAATCGCCTGATGGCGCAGTACCCGGATGATGTCGAGATCTTTCTGCCGCGCGGTGTCACCGTCCGCGGACGCCGGCAGGTGGGCGACGCGTTTGCAGGGCTCGTGAAACCCTGGAGCGAGGGCGGGCTGCTCGGCGTGACGTTTACACCCGAACACGTCGGCGCATCCGGTGACACCATCAACGTGCAGTGGCGCGTGGATGCCCCGTTTCTCTCGAAGCCTTATCGCGGATCGGATGCCTATATCACTCGCGATGGCCTGCTGGCCTCGCAGGTCAGCACGTTCGACATGCAGGAGCTCAGGAGCTTCGAGAACACGCCGGTGTCCGATCGCGAGCGGGTGATCGACGAGTTCTTTGGAGACGCGGCGACACCGATCGAGTGGCAGAGCGACGACGAAAAACGCCTGCACTTCTGGCTCGACGACCTGCATTGTCCCCAGCCGATTTCGCCGATGTGGTTCGACGTCGGCGGATGGTGGCTGACCTGCGACTACATGTACCGGCGGTTTGGCGTGCCGTTCGGCAAGGACTGGGTCGCCAAGACCATCAACGGCTACGTGATGAGCGCGGTCGTCCCGCGGACCGCCGACGAGGAATCGTCGCTCTGGCCCTACTACAACCTCGTGATGCCGGTGTATGCCGACAAGTTCCTCGATTGGTGGAAGCAGCGCTATCTCCCCGAGATCGTGCGGAACTTCGAGTATCTCGACACGTTCCCGACCGAGTCGGCGTCAACGGCCGAGATGATGATCCTGCTCGAGGACGCCCTCGACATCCAGGAGCGCCACTGGCGGCTCCACTGGATGCTCAACCTGGCGCAATTCCAGGCGTCGATCACGTTCGAAGGCGCGCTTCTGTCGCTCATCGGCCAGGAGCACAAGCCGCTGGTCGGCCGCATCCTCATCTCGGACGAAGATCGAAACTGGGATTCGGTGAAGGCGCTGTGGGTGCTCAAGAACAAGGTGAAGGCGACGAAGACGCTGCAGCGCGCGTTCGACGAAAACGAGACCGCTGCGGGCGTCATGAAAGCGCTGGCAGCGTCGGACGAGGGACGTGAGCTGCTGAAGGACATCGACGCGTACAAGTTCGAATACGGCAACAAGTCGATGTACGCGCACGAGTATCTCTATTCCACCTGGCGCGAGAATCCGACGCCCATCGTCGAGGCGCTGCGGGGATACCTCCTGTCCGACTACGACTACGAGAAGGACGTCCGGCAACTGCGCGAGAACCGCGACAAGGCCATTGCCGAAATGTGGTCGCTCGTCCCGGCCACCGCCGCGCGAGCAGGCGCGCGATCAGCTGAAGACGGCACTCGAGCTCGCCCTCAAGATGACGCCGCTCACCCCCGACCATCATTTCTATATGGACCAGGGCACCTACGCGCGCGTCCGGCTCGTGCTGATGGCCCTCGGACGCAAGCTCGTGGCCGCCGGCGTTCTCGACCAGCCCGATGACGTGATGTACCTGAAGTACGACGAACTGCGACTGCTGGCCGCCAGTCCGTCGACGATCGATGGCCGGCGCATCGTCAAGGAGCGTCGCAGCGAGCGCGAGAAGTCGTTTTCGACGCGGCCCCGGCTCTGGGCGGGCACCATTACGCAGTGGTCGATGTACGGCGAGCCGTACAAACAGGTGCTGTGGGACTGGCCGGGCATTTACGAGCGATCGAAGGATGCTGTCACAGCAACCCTCGGATTCGCTCAGGGGGCTGGGCGCATCGGCGGGCGTCTACGAAGGCCCTGCCCGTGTCGTCGAGTCGCCGGAACAGTTCGACGATGTGAAGAAGGGCGAAGTGCTGGTTTGCAAGATGACGAGCCCGTCGTGGGTCGTCCTCTTCACGAAGATCGGTGCGCTCGTCACCGACTCTGGCGGCGCCTTGTCGCACCCGGCCGTCGTGTCGCGCGAGTTCGGCATCCCGGCCGTGGTCGGCACGCGGACCGGCACCGAGCGCATTCGAACCGGTCAGCGCGTGCGCATCAACGGCGCGGCCGGGTTGGTCGAGATCGTTGGCTGAGATCACGCTCGCGCTCGACAAGCTGCCCGAGGTCGCAACGGCCATCGCCGGGGGAAAGGGCGCAAGCCTTGGACGCATGTCGCGTGCGGGTTTGCCCGTGCCTCCAGGATTTGTCGTGACCGCCGCGGCGTTCGAGACGTTTCTCGAGACGTCAGGCGTAGCCGGCCGCATCGCAAGCCTGATCGGATCGCTCGACGTGGACGACGGTGCCGCAGTCGAAGCGGCTGCGGGCGAGATGCGGCGCCTCATCGTCGGAGCGGTCGTTCCCGACATCATTGCCGCATCCATTCGCCAGGCACATGCACTTCTGCCCGCTGGCGAGCCAGTGGCCGTCCGCTCGAGTGCCGTGGCCGAGGATGGCGAGGCCGCGAGCTTTGCCGGGCAGCAGGAGACCTATCTCAACGTTTCCGGTGCCGATGAGGTGCTCGAACGGATTCGCGACTGCTGGGCTTCTTTCTTCTCACCCCGCGCGCTTTTCTACCGTGCGCGGAAGGCCGTGCTCGCTGACCGCCGGATGGCGGTCGTCGTGCAGACGATGGTTCAGGCCGACACCAGCGGCGTCATGTTCACCGTCGATCCGATTCATCAACGGCGCGACCGCATGATCGTCGAAGCGGCGCCCGGGCTGGGCGAAGCGATCGTGTCGGGTGCGATCACGCCCGATCACTACGTGATCTCGAGAAGCGACGGCAGCGTGCTGGATCGCTTTCTCGCGGATGAGACGCGCGGGCGGGTCCTTCGCGACGAGGACCTCGCGCATCTGTGCGACGTGGGGCTGACGGTCGAAGGCTTCTTCGGGCTGCCGCAGGACATCGAGTGGTGCATGCGCCAGGGCCGGCTGTTTCTCCTGCAGAGCCGGCCGATCACGACGCTGGCGGCCCATGGCTGAACGCGGCGAAACCCGTCTCGTCGCGCTCGGCCGGTCGTGGGTGATCGAGCACTATCCCTACAACCGGACTCACCTCCTGAAAACGCTCGACTGGCTCGATCGCCTGCAGCCAGAAGCGCCAGAAGCCGTTCGCCTGGCCGCGCTCACGCACGACATGGAGCGCGCGTTCGGTGGTCCCGACGCGATTCCCATCGTGATGAACAGCCGCGAGTACGAAGAGGCGCACTCGAACCGGAGCGCGAGGATCGTCGGCGCGTGGCTTCGCGAACAGAAGGCCGATGAGGAACTCGTCGATCGAGTCGAATCGCTGATTCGCGTTCACGAATGGGGAGGTTCGCCGGACGCCGATCTGGTGCAGGCGGCCGACAGCCTGAGCTTTCTCGAAACCAACGTCGAGCTGATGGCGTCGTTTATCGAAAGCGGCAGGCACGCGAAGCCGGTGATTGCCGCCAAGATCGACCAGATGTACGAGCGGATTCGCGTGCCCGAAGCGAGGACGCTCGCGCGCCCGATGTGGGAGGCGGCGGTCGCCCGTCTGATGCGCACGTGAGGCCCTTCGCCTACCATCGGCCCGAATCGCTCGCCGCCGCTCTGCAGCTGCTCCGCGAACATGGCGCGGGCGCCCGTGTGCTTGCGGGCGGCACCGACCTGATCGTGCGGCTCCGGAAGCGTCAGGATGTGCCCGGCATCGTTGTCGATCTCAAGCGCGTCGCCGAACTTCGCGCCGACATCGTCACGACATGGCGCCGGCGTTCGCATCGGCGCGCGTACCGTCATCTCCGATATCGTCGAGCACCAGGAGATTCGCGAGCGCTTTCCTGCGCTGGTGGAAGCCGGCCTCGTGCTCGGCTCGATTCAGATCCGCAATCGCGCGACGCTGGCGGGCAACCTCTGCAATGCGTCGCCCGCGGCCGATACGGCGCCCGCTCTTCTCGTGTACGGCGCGCGAGTGACGATGGTTGGACCTCGCGGCACCCGCGAAGCGCCGCTGGACGAGTTTCTGACGGGGCCGGGGCGGACTGCGCTCGGCAGTGACGAGCTGGTCGCGGCCATCGATCTTCCATGGCCGCCCGACGGGTCGGGCGCCGCCTTCGCGAGGCTGACACGCCGGCGTGGGGTCGATCTTGCGATCGTGAGCGTGGCGTGTCTGGCGAGCCGATCTGGAGAGATCCGTTTCGCGTTTGGCGCCGTCGGACCACGGCCGTTCCTCGTCGTCCGGAATGAGGCGGCCCTCCTCGAGTCGAACATCGATCCCGAACGGCGCGATGCGATGCTGAGCCGGTTCTTTGCATCGGCGTCGCCGATTTCCGATCTGCGGGCGCACGACAGCTACCGCGCGGCGATGCTGCCGGTGCTCGCCCGCCGTGCACTCGGAGCGGCCGTCGCCCGGATGCACAGAGGGCGAGGGGCCTCGATGATCATCGGCGTCAACGTCAACGGGAGCCCGCACACGATCGACGTCGATCCGCATCGCACCCTCCTGGACCTGCTGCGCGATCGCCTCGGTCTGACCGGAACCAAGGAGTGCTGCGCCGAGGGAGAGTGCGGGGCCTGTACGGTGCTGCTGAACGGCCGGGCCGTCAATGCATGCCTCGTGCTCGCTGTCGAATGCGACGGCGAGTCCGTTGTCACGATCGAAGGGATTGGGCGGCCCGGTGCCATGAGCCGGCTGCAGGACGCGTTCGTGCGCACCGGCGCCGTGCAATGTGGCTTCTGCATCCCCGGCATGATCATGGCGGCGACAGCGCTCCTCGCACGAACGCCGCACCCGACGCGCGACGAGATTCTGGAAGGTCTGGCAGGCAATCTCTGCCGCTGTGGGGGCTACAGCCGCATCGTCGAAGCCGTCGTCCGAGCTTCGGGTGCAGAACAGCGGCTCGACGCGGTCCGGCTGAAGCCGGACCACTACCAGGTGCAGGCTTACCGGAGCTACGGACACTTCAGCCGTCAGAACTATCGGTGGCACAGGGCTTTAGCCCTGTCAAAAGACTATGGCGATCAGTCGGCACTTCACTCCCACGAATCGGCGCGGTCGAGCGCGTCACCGGGTTGCAGCAGTACGCAGCCGACATCCGGCTCGACAACGTACTCCACCTGAAGCTCGTCACCCTTCCCTGCGCGCATGCTCGCATCGTCGGCGTCGATCGCGAAGCCGCCTCGCAGGTGCCCGGCGTGCGCGCCATCGTCACCGCTCGCGATCTGCCGCAGCCGATCGCGCGCTACGGACCGGTCGTCGCCGATCGGCCGCTCCTCGCCATCGGCGAGACGAAGTTTCCGGGCGAGCCCGTGGCCGTGGTTGCGGCCGAAACAGACGATGCGGCCGAGCGAGCGGCCTCGCTGGTGCATGTCGAGTTCGCCGAGCTTCCCGCGGTGTTGTCGGTGAGCGACGCGCTCGATCCTGCGTCGCCGCTGGTTCAGGATCCGGACCTGCGCGGAAGCGATCCGCTGGCGCGCACGAACACGATGGGGCGCTGGCAATTCGGCTGGGGCCATCTCGAAAGCGCCTCCGCCGACATCGTGCTGGATAACGACTACAGCTTCCCGATGGTCACGCACTTCGCCATCGAACCCCACGCCTTTCTCGCGGCGCCCGACGCCAACGGAGTCACCGTGTGGAGCCCCACTCAGCACCCGTATGTGCTGCAGCGGGTCGTGGCCGCCGCCCTCCAGCGTCCAATCGCTTCGATCCGCATCGTCGCGCCCGATCCGGGAGGCGGATTTGGCGGCAAAGGATGGCCGAAGTTCGAGCCGCTCCTGGCATGGCTCGCGCTCGAGCTGGGACGACCGGTGAGGCTCGTCCTCACGCTCGAAGAATCGTTTCAGGCGGCACGCAGGACATCTGCCGCGATTCATGCGCGCACGGGATTCAGCCGCGACGGCCGCATTGCCTTTCAGGACATCCGTGCGGATTTCCTGATTGGCGCCTACGCCGACATCGGCACGCGGGTCGTGAGCAAGGCCAGTTATGCCGCGTGCGGGCCGTATCGTACGCCCCACGCACGCATCGTCGCGCAGGCGCTTCTTTCGCACACGACGCCGTCCACTGCGTTTCGCGGCTTCGGCACGCCGCAGGCCTCGTGGGCGGTCGAGTCGCAGCTCAACGAAGCCGCAGCCTTGCTGGGACTCGATCCCGTCGAGATCCGGCGTCGAAACCTGCCCGCAAAAGGCGAAGCGTTCATCCCCGGGGACACGCCGGCCGATGGCGACTGGCGCCTCGCACTTGAAGGCGCGGCGTCGGCTGTCGGATGGGCCACGCCACTTGGACCGAATCGGGGCCGAGGCATCTCGGTCGGGCTCAAGAGCTCGTCCACGGCATCGAATTCGGTGGCGTTGGTCCGGCTCCACTTCGACGGGAGCGCGACGGTCATCTGCGGCACATCGGACATGGGTCAGGGCGCGCGCACGGTGCTGACGCAGATCGCGGCCGACGAGCTCGGGGTGACGCCGGATCGGATCGCGATTGTCATGGGCGACACCGCCCTGGTGCCCTATGACTCTTCGACGTCTGCGAGCCGCTCGACCGTTTTCATGGGCGGCGCCGTGGCGAACGCGTGCCGCAACATCAAGGAACAGCTCGCGCGTACGGCAGCGTCGTACGGCCTTCCGGCCGATTCGAATCCCGCTGACCTTCTCCGTGCGCGGTTCGGGCCGCCGCGCGGAGAGCTCATCGGCATCGGCGAAGCCGGCAACGCGTTCGACCCCTCCCATCCGCTGGGCGGCCACGCCGCTTTCTGGGAGGTGATGTGCGCCGCGTGTGAGGTCGAAGTCGATCCGGAGACTGGAGAGACCGTCATCCACAAGCTCGTGCTCGTCAGCGACGTCGGCAAGGCGCTGAATCCCGCCCAGGTGCATGCGCAGGACGAGGGGGCCGCGGTGATGGGCCTCGGTCACACGCTCATGGAGCAGCTCGTCCTTGGTCGCGATGGGCGCATCCTGAATCTCGGATCGCTGGATTACCGGATTCCCTCGATCAAGGATGTGCCGTCGGATCTGCAGACGAGCTTTATCGAGCAGGGCGACGGCCCCGGCCCGCACGGCGCCAAAGGCGCCGGTGAGGGAGGCACGCTCGCCGTCGCTGCCGCGGTGGGTGCGGCGATCAATCAGGCCGCCGGTGTCACGATTCGTCGCCTGCCGTTGACGCCGGAGCGGATCTGGGAGGCTAAGAGGACTGAAGCTTGAAACTAGAAACTAAAATCTAAAAACTAAAATCTAGAAACTGACAACTGCTAGATCAAGCCATCCAGGTCGGGCAGGCGCCGCTCGTATTCTTCGTCCATCAACGGGCTCGAGAGAAGAAAGTCGGCCGTCGCGCGATTGCAGGCGATCGGCACGTTGTAGACCACCGCCACGCGCAGGAGCGCCTTGACGTCGACGTCGTGCGAATGCGGCGCCAGCGGATCCCAGAAAAAAATGATGAAGTCGATCCGGCCTTCGGCCACACCGGCGCCCACCTGCTGATCGCCGCCGAGTGGCCCGCTGCGGAATCGATGGACCGTCAAGCCGAGCTCGGTATTCAGCATGCCGCCAGTGGTGCCCGTTCCAAACAGGTCGTGACGGCCCAGCGTGCCGCGATTGTAGGTGGCCCACTCGAGCAGATCTCTCTTCATGTTGTCGTGCGCGATGAGGGCAATGCGCTTGCGCCGCGCCGTCGTGATGCTTCGAAAAGACATGGTAGATTCTCCCATGCCTAGACTTATCGCCGCGCCGTCAGTGATTCAAGCCGCAGGTCATCCGCCCAAACGCATCGAGGAATACGCCGGACGCGTGAACTCCGCCCATGCCAACGTCAGCGTCGCGCGCATGCAGTCACCGTCGGGATGGTTGGAGCCCGGGCAGCGTCCCGAGTTCGAGGAGATCACGGTCGTGCTGCGCGGGATGGTGCGCGTGGAGCACGAGCAGGGTGTGACGGACGTGCATGCCGGCCAGGCGGTCGTGACTCATCCGGGCGAATGGGTGCGCTACAGCTCGCCGGGGCCCGACGGCGCCGAGTACGTGGCGGTCTGCCTGCCGGCGTTTTCGATCGACACCGTCCATCGCGATGCCTAGCCAGATGCCGATTGCGGAATTGCTGCTGCCTGAGTTCGATCACGAAACGGCGACCACCCGCGTCCTGCTCGAGCGTGTGCCCGAAGCGAGCGCCGACTGGACGCCTCACGCGCGATCGAGATCGCTCGGCCAGCTGGCGATGCACATCGCGAACATTCCGATCTGGGCATCCATCACGCTGGAGCGCAGGGAGTTCGACACGAATCCACCGGAAGGTCCTGCGATTGACCACGCCGCCGTTCGAATCGTCCCGGCAGTTGCTGCGCACCTACGACGTCAACGTGCAGGCGGCCCGGGCCCTGCTCGTCCGGACGACCGATGGCGAATTCCTGGCGCAGTGGACGCTGAAGAACGCAGGGAAGAACCTGTTCAGCCTGCCGCGCGTGGCGGTGTTCCGTTCGTTCATCCTGAACCACGCCGTCCATCATCGCGGCCAGTTGAGCGTGTATCTGAGGCTGCTCGACGTGCCGATCCCCAACATCTACGGGCCGACCGCGGATACATAGGCTCGCCTCTTACGTGTCTTTGACGCAGAGCCGCAAGGCGCAGAGTCTTGTTTCGAAAAGAATTCTCTGCGTCTTTGCGGCCTCTGCGTCGGAGTCGCTACCGCTCGGTGACGAGCGCGCGCAGCACGAACGCGACGTTCGCCGGCCGCTCGCCGAGCCGCCGCATGAAGTACGGGAACCACTCCTTGCCGAACGGCACGTACACGCGCATCCGGTAGCCGGCGTCGCGAAGGGCTTTCTGCAGATCGCGGCGAATGCCGTAGAGCATCTGGAACTCAAAGGCGTCCTTGCCGACGCCGCGCTCGTCCGCGAACCGCTTCACCTCGGCCAGGATGGCCTCGTCGTGCGTCGCGATGGCGGGATACGTTCCCTCGGTGAGCAGCCGCCGGGCCAGCCGCACGTACGCCGCATCCACATCGGATTTGAGCTGATGCGCGACGCTCCTGGGCTCGCGGTATGCGCCTTTGACGAGCCTGATGCGGGCGCCCAGGGCGTTCACCCGCTCGAAATCCTGCTCGGTGCGATACAGGCACGACTGCAGCACGACGCCCACGTTGCGATCGCCGAGCTTCCAGAGCGTCTCGAAGATGTCGAGCGTCACCTCGGTGTGCGCGGAGCTCTCCATGTCGATCCGGACGAAGAACCCGCAGCGGGCAGCGGCGTGGAGAATCTTCCGCAGGTTGTCGACGCACATGGCGCGATCGACGTCCAGGCCGAGCTGCGTCAGCTTCAGCGACAGGTTCCGTTCCACGCCGGCTCGATCGACGGCTTCGATGAGGGTCAGGTACTCCTGTGTGGCGGTTTCGGCGGCGGCCAGCGACCCGACGCTCTCGCCGAGATAGTCGAGCGTCGAATGCAGACCCTGCGCCTGAATCTCGCGAAGGGCGGCGATCGCATCGTCGAGGTGCTCTCCCGCGATGAACCGGCGCGCGAAGGCGTGCGGGCCGGAGATGCCATGGCGCGACGCCAGTCGTTTCAGTGTTCGGCTGTTGGAGAGCGTCTGGAAAAATGCCTTGGATGCGGCATCCAGCATCAGTGCGTACGGCTGGACCCGGCCGAGAGCAGGTGTTCGATGCCTCGGGCGTAGTACTTCAGCACGTTGCGGTCGCGCACGCGGAAGCGCCCGCGATCGTAAACGATGATGCCGCGCGCTTCGAGGGGTTCCGCCGCTTCTTCGACGGCCTGGCGGCCGCTCGAAACGCCGAGATTCGCGCCGACGGCGCGCAAGGTCTCGATGATCGCCTCCGCGCGCGACTCGAGATCGCGTCTGCTCAGCGAGGGCCGCATCACCGTGGCGACAACCGAGGTCGGCAGGACCTTCACGAGCTTGCCGATCGTGGTGCGCGTCAGCTTGCCGAGCTCGAGCACGTCGCGCCTCGATTCCGGATCCCAGCCGTCGAGCGGAATGGGCCGCCCGAAGGTGACGAACGCGCGCGACCGATAACCGACGGCGTATCTGACCATCTCGGCGAGCTCGCGCGCGAACGGGCGCTGGCTGCGCTTCACGCGCTGCCGCGCCAGGATGTGATCCTCGAGCACGAGGTCGTAGGCAATCGCCGTCGGCACGATCTTCAGCCCCGGCGTTCCCGAGAGCAGCGCGGCGTGCAGCAGGCCGGTCTTCGGAGGCTTCAACTCGCCGCTGTAGCTGCGCCCGCCTTCCGGATAGAACAGGAGATCCTGGCTGCGCAGCACCTCGGCGACGTAGGCCTTGAGCGTGATCAGGTACGCCTTGTCTTTCGTGTTCCGGCGAATCGGAATCGCGCCCGTCACGTGCTTGTGAATGAGGCCGAGCGGCCCGCCGAAGAGATTGATGCCGGCGGCGATGATGGGCGGCCGCACGCCGTTGTCGTCGAGCACGAGCGGCTCGACGAGATAGTCGGTGTGGCTTTTGTGGTTGGAGGCGTAGATGACGCGTCCCGCCCGTGTGGCCGACTCGACGATCTCGAGGTGCTCGACCTGGCGGTCGATCTTCCGCAGAATCGGATACAGCGGGTGCTTGAGCGCCCGATAGAACTGGTACCGCTGCGTCGTCCTGAGCTCTTCGAGGTAGGCAAAGACCCGCTCGCGCCCGTCGGACCCCCCTTGAGCGCTGCGAAGATACCGCACCACGTCCTCGCGCGAGAGGACAGCCTGGGCGAGATCGTCAGGAATCATGCCTGCTCATTGAGTGCTTGCACTATAGCATGCGCGAACTCGGTGGTTGACGCCTTCCCGCCAAGATCGCGTGTCGTCCGCTCGGGGACCGCCATCACCGCGACGAGCGCCGCCTCGATGCGCCGGGCCGCGTCTGACTCTCCGATGTGGTCCAGCATCATGAGCGCCGAGCGCAGCAGAGCGGTCGGGTTTGCCAGGTTCTTGCCGGCGATATCGGGTGCGCTGCCGTGTACCGCCTCGAAGACCGCTGCACTCTCGCCGAGGTTGGCGGCGCCCACGACGCCGAGGCCGCCCACAAGACCGGCGCACAAGTCCGAGACGATGTCGCCGTACAGATTCGGCAGGAGCAGCGTGTCGAATTTTTCCGGCTTCATCACGAGGTTCATGCAGGCGGCGTCCACGATTTGCTCGTCGTAGGCCACATCGGGATACTGCGCCGCGACGGCACGGGCCGACCGGATGAAGAGGCCATCGCTCATCTTCATGATGTTGGCCTTGTGGATCGCCGTGATGCGCTTGCGTCCCAGGCGCCTCGCGTATTCGAAGGCGAACCGCGCGATCCGCGTGGACGCCCGCTCGGTGATGATCTTCAGGCTTTCGACCACGCCGGGCACGACCTCGTGTTCGAGGCCCGCGTAGAGATCTTCCGTGTTCTCGCGCACGATGACCAGGTCCACGTGTTCGAAGCGGGAACGGACGTGCGGGAGATTCGCAATCGGCCTGAGGTTCGCGTAGAGATCCAGCGCCTTGCGCATGCCGACGTTCACGCTCGTAAAGCCTTCGCCGACGGGTGTGGTCACCGGTCCCTTCAGCGCGACCGCGTTCCGCCGGATCGATTCGATGAGCACGCCGGGCAGGGGAGTGCCATGCTTTTCGAGGGCATTCACGCCGGCGTCGTGGCGCTCCCAGGTGATCCGGACGCCCGACGCTTCAATGATGCTGGTGACCGCCTCGGTGACTTCCGGGCCGATGCCATCGCCCGGAATGAGCGTAATTGTGTGTGAGGGGTTCATGCCGCGCGGGTGCCGTCGCGAGCTTCCCAGAACAGCAGCGCAAGGCCGCCGACGGCGGTCAGCGCGAGCAGGTTGACCGGCAGGGTGCGCAGATGCAGGCCCGCGTACAACGTGATGGCCAGCATGCCCAGCGCGACGACGACCCGCGCGAAAAACCCCGACGGACGAGGGCCGAGCAGCGCCATCCCCATCAGCGTCGTCAGCACGAGCGCCGCCGAGATGTACGACGTGAGAAGAAAACGCCTCAGCGTGTCGTCCGACACCGGCGAGACGATCGCTCCGACCATGATGATGCCGCCGAACCAGGTTGAAAGCGCGAGCACGTACACGTACCGCAGACGCGACCACCCGCTCATTATAATTTGGCTGGCGCCGAAGCGCCGCATATGCCTTCTCCCATCACGTGGCAGGATTGGTCGCCCCTCGCGTTCACACAGGCGTCCGAACAGCACAAACCCGTGCTGTTGTCGCTCGTGACGAGCTGGTCTGACGAGTGCGCGGCGATGGACGGCACTACCTACGTGCATCCCGACGTGGCGTCGATCGTCAACGAGCGCTTCGTCGCCGTCCGCGTGGACGCCGATCGGCGTCCGGATCTCAACGAACGCTACAACCTCGGCGGCTGGCCTTCGACGGTGTTTCTCACCGGTGCGGGAGATGTGTTGTGCGGCGGGACCTATTTCGATACACCGGCCCTGCTGGCGATGCTTCGACAGGTGGCCGAAGCGTACCGCGATCGCGCCGACGAGCTGGCCTCGCGCGCGTCCAGGGTTCGTCGTGACCGCCTTCAGCCGGACCGTCACGACGCCGAGGGTCGCGACAACCTTCAACCGGTCCGCGACTCGATCGGGCGATTCCGGTCGGTCCTCATCGAACGCTTCGATCGCGTGCACGGCGGTTTCGGATCGTTCGCGAAGCTGCCGCATCCCTACGCCCTGCTGTTTGCCGTGTCGCTGGCCGCCGACGGCGACGCGGAAATGGGCGAGATCGCCCAGGTGACGCTCGATCGCCTGCAGCTCTTGTGGGACACGTCGGGCGGCGGTTTCTGCCGCTACGCGGATTCCGCCGACTGGAGCTGGCCGGCCAGCGAGAAGACGCTCGAAGACAATGCCGCGCTGCTGCATGTGTTGGTCGACGCGGCGCTGCGGCTTCGCGAGCCGCGATACGGAGAGCGTGCGGCCACCCTCGTCCGATGGATCAGAAGCACGATGGCCGACGACGATCGCAGCGGATTCTTCAATGCCGTTTCTGCCCGGACGATCGACAAGACGATGTACGTCGACAGGAACGCGCTGGTCGTAGGCGCGCTCATCCGCGCCGCCGCACTGTTCGATGACGTGTGGCTGAGAGACCTCGCGCTCGGGGCCTTCGAATCGGTGGTCGTTCCCACCTACAAGCCGGGCGACGGCGTTGGACATGTCGCGGCCGCGGGCAGCACGGGGGCATTACGGGGCCTGCTGGGCGATCAGATTCACGCCGGCGCTCGCCTTGATCTGGGCGCACGCCGCAACCGGCCAGCTTCCGTACTCGATGCTCGCGGCCGAGGTGCTGCAGTTTGCGGTCCGCACGATGTGGGACGAGCGAGCCGGCCGGTTCCGCGATCGTGCCGATGCCGACGATCCGCTGCTGCCGTTCGAGCTCAACTGCCACGCGGCGTGTGCATTCGACCGGCTCGCCGTGCTCACGGGCGATCGCGCCCATCAGGAGCGCGCGCTCACCATCCTTCGATCGCTGGAGGGCGAGACAGCCGAGCGGGATCTCTATGCGGCTCCCTATGCGCTGGCCGTTCGGGAAGTCCTCGAGCGGCACCCGCCGGCCGGGTTGGAGTTGAAGAAGGTGGACTGGAACTTGGGGGAGAGCTGAAGCCTGAATTGGAAGATTGGTAGATTGGAAGATTGTGAGATTGATTGTTGGATTGGGAGTCGGAATCCGTAATCTACCAATCTACCCATCTACCAATCTTCCAATTCACGGTACTGACCACCACCGTTGTCTCTCGGACCGCCGGCTTCGCGGCGCCGCCGAGCGCGCGCGCTTCGAGCCGAAGCGCGTAACGCCCCGCGCGCAGCTCCTTGAGCGGAATCTGCCGCGTCACCGGGATGCGCGCGTTTGTCGCGTCGCCGGCTGCGGTCGTGCCACCGAGTGTTTCGCGCGACGAGAACGCCGCCACTCCGTCTTCGCCGACCAGCGTCGTGATGACCTCGATGCGCTGGGCGGTGCGGGATGACACGTTGTCGTAGATTTCCGCGAACAGGCTCAGCACGTCACCGCGCGCGAACGCGCGCCGGCTCGTGGCTGGCGCCGGCAGCGAACCCTGGGGCAGCTGGTCGTCGGGCTGGGGCGTGAACTGGGCCCGCGCGGTGTCCGAGGTCAGGAGCAGCCCGCTCATGGCGAGCCCGTTCGCCGAGTAGTCGGGCACCTGCAGGTCGTAGAAGACCGTTCCCATTTCCCCCGCGCCGCTTTCGCGCACGCCGACTCTCAGCTGGTACCGTCCCGGCGGGAGCGCTATCCGCGGGTTCATCCGCACGATCGAATCGCGGACGCGCTGGTAGGTGTCCGGCCTCAGGGCCAGGTTGAATTGATAGAAATTTCCGCCGTGGGGCTTGCCCCGCTCGTCGAGCGCGAACATCGACACCTCGATGCCGTCGGCAAAGGTCTTGTTCGGTTGCTCGGTGAAATACAGCCGGCTGGCATCGAGCTCGAGCGCGATGGCGACCGAGGCTTGCCGCGGCGCGCCTTTGAACGGTGCGGCCTGCACGGCCAGCGTCAGCCCGTTTCGCTGAAGCGGCTGGTTCAGCACCTGTCGCAGCTCGTCCGACGTCTGGGCCGTGCCCGATCGCCCGCGGGCGCGCTCGCGCATCCGATCCTGTTCGGCGCGTTCCGACGGCCGACAACGGGCGCGGCGACACATATCCCTTTCGAGCCGACACGCGCAGTCCGGGGCGCTTCACGCGGACTTCGATCTTGTGAAACCGTCCGTCCTTCGTCGCCGACGCCGGGTAGTAGCCCAGCACGTAGTACGTGCTGTTGGCCCGCACGATGCGGTTCAGCGAGTTTCCGATGTTGTTCGAGTTGACCGCCGCGTACCCGCCGGTTTCTTCCGCGAGCGTGCGCAGGCTGTCCTGGGAGAGGTACATGTCGGCCAGCAGGCCTCTGGCGTCGAACCCGAGAGCTCGGATCGGTGGTGCCGTAGTTGAGCTCGATCGCTTCGCTCGTCACTCCGGTCAGGCCGCGAGGATCGACGGCGAAGAAGCTCACGTTTCCGCGGGCCGCCGCGGCAGATCGCATTCTGCGTGGCCGTGATGACGTCGGTGGCCGCCTGCGACCCGAAGATGTCGTAGATCGGATAGTCGATCCCTTCGCTGAACATCAGGATCGCCTTCCGGCGCCCGCGAATGCCGCCCATCACGTCGGAGAGGCGCTGCAGCACGCCTCAGCACCTGCTGCGCACGATGGCCGCGCTCGAAGTCGTCCGGATCGGTCGTGATGTCGGAGTAGCCGTTCGGTCCGCGCACGGTACCCGATTTGGGGTCGCTCTGGATGTAGTCCGGATCGCTCGGGTCCGGCGCGTTGATTTCGAGCTCTTTCAGCGTCTGGGTGAAGTACTGCTCGGCCTTCTCGATGACGGTCGACCGCAGCCGTCGCCCCACGAAGCGATCGATGGCGGCCAGCAGCAGCGTGCGGTCGGAGGTGAATTCCTGCGCGCCGTCGGTGCGCCCGCTCGTATACACAATCGCGGCGATGTCGTTGTCGGCGAAGTGGCGCTCGATGAACTGCCGCGCGGCGTTGATGACCACCTTGGTACGCATCCCGCTGACGTTGAGATCGTCGAGCACGATGACATACAGGCGGCCGCTGATCGGTTGCGCGTTGGACCGGACATCTGACACCGCCGGAGCGGTGGCCGCGGGCTGCGCGCTTGCCGCCGGCAGCGGAATGTCCACGAGGGAGAACGTGCTGATCTCCTGGGGCTTGCCGTCTTCGAACAGCGCGAAGTCTTCCTTGGTCAGTCCGGGTACGAAATTCCCGCGCTCGTCGGTCACCACGGCGTCGATGTCGACGTAGTTGACCTCCACCTGGAATGTGACGGACGGCGCCGGCGCCTGTTGCGCGGCAGGGACGGTGACCAGCAGGACGCCCGTCATGGCGGTGAGAGCCCAGAGGTTGCGGACGTTGGATGGCAAGACCCGATGATACCCAGTTGAGACGGCACGGACAAGGATCCCGCCCGGTGTTGGACCGTTGGTCACGTGCTAGACTCAGCCGCGATCCAATGAAGCGAATGTGTCGGCCGACGATCACGCTTCCTGCGTGCGTACTGGCGATGACGTTCGCCGTAACGGCCGGCGCGCAAACGGTCGTCGTGAAGGCCGCGCGGCTGATCGATGGCCGCGGCGGTGCGCCGCTCGAACCCGCGATGGTGCGCATCAGCGGCGACCGGATCGAAGAGGTTTCGAAGTCGCTCGCCGTGCCACCGGGCGCGACGGTCATCGATCTTGGCGCCGCAACGCTCCTGCCCGGCCTGATCGATCTCCACACACATCTCACGAGCCGCGAAGGCGTTCACTGGGAAACGGCGCTGACGACCACGACGCCGCCAGAGGCCGCGTTGTGGGGCGCGCGCAACGCGCGCGTGACGCTGATGGCGGGAGTGACGACGTGCCGCGACATGGGGCCGAACTGGCCGTACGTGGACGTCGAGCTGCGCGACGCGATCGAAGCCGGAGCCGTGCCGGGCCCGCGGATGTTCGTGGCGGGCAACTACGTGTCGTCAACCGGCGGCGCCGGCGACGCGCGTCAGTTTTCGATGTACGTCGACGTGCCCATCGTCCGGAATCTGGCCGACGGTCCCGACGAGGTCGCGAAGGCCGTGCGGACCAACCTCAAGTTCGGCGCCGACTTCATCAAGATTCTGGCGACCGGAGCCGTGTTGTCGAAGGGCATTTCCCCGGGCGCGCAGCAGTATTCCGACGCTGAGATCAAGGCGGCGGTGACCGAAGCGGCGCGATGGGGACGGCAGGTGGCCGCCCACGCACATGGCGCCGAGGGCATCAAGGCGGCCATTCGCGCGGGCGTGCGGACGGTGGATCACGGCTCGTATCTCGACGACGAAGCCGTGGCCATGCTGCAGTCATCAAACCGATCGACGTTCTACGTGCCCACGCTGGCGCTGTATGCGTACCTGCAGCAATCAGCCCAGGTGCCCGATTCAGAGAAGGCGCGAGGGCGCACGGTCAACGAAGTGTCGGTTGCGGGTTTCAAGCGCGCGCTCGCCGCCGGGCTTCCAATCGGCCTGGCCACCGATGCGCCCGTGATGCCACACGGCCTCATCGCGCGCGAGATCGCGTATCGAGCGGAGCTCGGCGAGCCCGCCATGCGGGCGATCGTGTCGGCGACATCGCTGAACGCGGAAATCATGGGCTGGCAGGACCGCGTCGGCGCGGTCACGCCGGGCAAGCTCGCGGACGTGATCGCGGTGAACGGAAATCCGCTGACCGACATCAGCACGCTGCAGCACGTGCATTTCGTGATGAAAGGCGGCACGGTTTACAAGAACGAGCCGCCCACGAGCGCAGCCGCGCCGCGCTAGGCCTGGCATGGCATGAAATCCGAAAATGCTCCCGGAGCTATTGCAAGGAGTACGGACCGAGGTCGAAGATGAGCCAGCAGCCGAGTGAGATGGATCTGGTCGCGGGATTGGCCGGCGAGCCGGCACGCGTCAGCGCCGCTGGCGTCACCCGTACCAACAGCCGCCTGTTGACGATCGAGAACGGCGCGCCGTTCGCCGCGTCGAAGCAGTCGCGCCTCGTCATCGTCGCGGACGATGAACGGTCGGCGCGCGCGACGATCGACGCGATTCGATGGTTCAAGACGCGTGCGCCCCAGAGGCTGCGCGATCGGTGGGCCATCAGCGCGCTGCTCTATGCCTACCAGAACGACGCGACGCCGGTGCAGCGGCTCGAGTTTCCTCCGGTCAAGGGTTTCTTCGATCATCCGGAGCAGCCGGAGAGCCGGTATGCCTGGCGGTGGGTGACCTATCAGGCGCCCGATTTGCTGCTCCAGGTCAGGGGCGGCGACGTGCTCTCGCGCGGCACGCCCCCAGGCGGTTCGCTGGCCGCCGCGATGGCCGGCGGAACGGAAATCGGGACGCTGCCTGTCGTGTTTGGCAGCGTGCGCGAGACGGATGGCCCGACGCTCGTGCAACAGGTGTTGACCGACACGACGATTGCCGGACGGTCGGAGATTCGCCCGACGCTCGCGGCGAGGGTCGCGCGGACTCCGCTGGCCATCGCGCGTGTGCTCGGCGAATCGCTATCCGCAGATGCCGCTCGTCAGCTACATCCCGTCGGTGGCCTGGCTCAGCACGTTGCGCCTGGCGAGCGTCACCAAAGACGATGCCCTGAGGAAGAAGGTGCTGAGCGAAACGCGGCCGTGGCTGTCGGGCGAGCGGCCGCTCTTCGGCGAACGGCCGGCGCTGACGGCTGCCGCCGGCACGTTGATCTATGCAGAGCTCGCCCAATCGGGAGAACGAAGCCGCGCGGGCGCTGGCGATTCAGGGCGCTGACGCGGCTCTGCAAGTGGGGCCGAACGGCTTCGCGCAGTACGGCCAGGGTGGACCGACGACATGTTCATGATGTCGGCGATCCTTTCGCGGAGCGGCAACATGCCCGGACGCGCGGGCGATCACGATCACCTCGCGAAGATGCTCATCGCGTACGCCGGGCGGCTCCAGCGCGAAGACGGCATCTTCGTGCACTTCACGGACGGCCGGGTTTCGTGGGGACGGGGAAATGGATTTGCCGCGCTGGGACTCACCGAAGCGCTCACGCACATGCCCGCCGGCCATCCATCACGGACGCGCGCTCGTCGAGATCTACAGACGCCAGATGCGCGGCATGTTGCCGATGCAGGCGCCCGATGGAATGTGGCGGCAGGTCGTCGATGAGCCCGGCGCCTACCGGGAACAATCGGTGACGGCGATGACGCTGACGGCGATGGCGCGTGGTATTCGCCTGGGCTGGCTCGACGCCAGGACGTATCGTCCGGTCGTCGATCGCGCGTGGCGCGCGCTCGCCGCGCACATCACCGAGGACGGCGGTATCGTGGATATCTGCACCGGCACCGGCTCGCAGGCCACGCTGCGCCTCTATCTCGATCGGCCTGCGATCAGCGGCTTCGACGATCGCGGCGGCGGTATGGGACTGCTGGCGTCGATGGAGATGAACGAGCTACTGGCAGCTCGAGGCTAGCGATTCGAGCACCGTCACGTTGATGCGCGTCGCCGTCGCGGTCTTGATGAAAAGCCCCTTCACCATCACCTTGTGCTGACGGAACGCCGCGGGGCTTGGAAACACGCTGATGAGCTCGATCGCCTGCGTGCCGGGCGTACCGGCGGCCAGCGATTTCTTGTCCGCATCTGAAACGGGGTCGAGCGTCGTCACCTGCGGATCGGTGCTTTCGCTCAGCATCCAGCCGTTCGTGCCGCTTTGCTGCAGGCAGCCGATCGTCTGCACGAGCGCGCCCGAGCGGGGCGCCGTGGCCCCGCCTTTCGGAACGAGCCGGATCGACGCGAAGCCCGGCGCGGTGTCCGTCAGTTCGGTGTTGCCCGCGGGAAATCCGTTCTGCTGCAGGATGTAGGCGACCGCGTCGAGCTTTTCCTTCTCGCTCACGGCGGTGCTGCCGCGGCTCGGCATCGTGTCGCGGATCTTCTCGAACAGCCGCTCGACGGTGTGCGTTTCCCACTTGATCATGAACGTCGAGCCCGTCAGCGCCGGCGCCTCGCCGCCGCCGAAATCTTCGCCATGGCACTCGGCGCAGTGCTGCTGCATCACCGCATGACCGCGTTCGGCCTGCGCGGCCGTATACACCCCCGACCAGATCGGCGGGGAATCCTGCGCGAAGGTTGTCCAGGAGAATGAGGCGACGAGAACCAGAAAGAGTGCCGCGACCGCCGACCGCATATATATAAGGATAGGGTACACCCCGTTACGACGGAACCGGCTCCCACTTCCTGGTTCTGGCCGATTGCAGCACCGCGTCGGTGACGAGATCGGTCGCAAGCCCGTCGCGGAACGTCGGCTCCGCGGCGCGCCCACCGCCAAGCGCTTCGAGAAAATCGGCGAACTGGTGCGTGAATGTGTGCTCGTAGCCGATCTGCAGTCCAGGGACCCACCATCGCTTCATGTAGGGATGGTCGCCGTCGGTGATGTGGATGCTCTTCCAGCCCCGCAGCGCGCTTTCGTCCTTGTGGTCGAAAAACTGCAGCCGATGCAGATCGTGCAGATCCCAGAACGCCGATCCGTGCTCGCCGTTGATCTCGAGCGTGTAGAGCGCCTTGTGGCCGCGCGCGTACCGTGTCGCTTCGAACGTGGCCAGCGAGCCATTGGCGAACCGGCACAGGAACGCGCTGGCGTCATCGATGCCGACCGGTTCCACCCGTCCGCTCAGGTTGTGCTTGCGCTCCTTGATGAACGTCTCGGTCATCGCCGTCACCTCGGCGATCGGGCCGTTGAGCCACATCGCCGTGTCGATGCAGTGCGCGAGCAGATCGCCGGTCACGCCGCTGCCCGCGACCGCGACATCGAGCCGCCACAGTCCTTCGCCGCCCTGGGGAAGGTCGGTCGAGATGGTCCAGTCCTGCAGAAATTTCGCGCGGTAGTGAAAGATCCGGCCAAGGCGGCCGCTGTCGACCATCGATTTGATCAGCGTGACGGCCGGCACGCGCCGGTAGTTGTACCAGACCATGTTCGGCACGCCGGCCGACTCGACCGCGTCGACCATCTGCTTCGCTTCGGCGCCGTTCCGGCCGAGCGGCTTTTCGCAGAGCACCATCTTGCCCGCCCGCGCGGCAGCGATGGCGATCTCGGCGTGGGTGTCGTTCGGGCTCGCGATGTCGATGAGGTCGATGTCGGGCCGTTCCACCAGAGCGCGCCAGTCGTGTTCCACCGACTCGTATCCCCAGTTGGCTGCAAACGTCTTCGCGCGATCGGGGTTACGCGCGCACATTGCCTTCAGCACCGGCGTGTAGGGCAGATTGAAGAACCGCGGTGCCTGCAGAAACGCATTGGAATGCGCCCGCCCCATGAAGCCGTACCCGACCAGTCCGATGTTGAGCTGTTTGTTGGCCATAAAAGAGAAATAGCTCCCGGAGCTATTTAATCGGTGCCGTGCGCGTTGCGGACGTCGATCATCGTCGACAGCACATCGCGCCATGTTTGCGGGTCCATCATCGTGGCGTTCGGGAACATGCAGCCGTCCCAGCAGATGTGCTCGAAGGCGCGCGTCGGGTTGCCGTCCTCATCGCGCAGCCACGCCCCGGCGACGTGCACGACGTTCATCTTCCCGTTGGGATCGTTGGGCAGGCAGTGCCGTCCGGTCTTGTCGTGAGAGCCCGAGCCCTTTCACCGTGGCGTCGTTCTGCGCGACGTGGAAGTCGATGGTCCACGGGCGCAGCGCGCTCGTCATCGTCGAGATGGCCTTGTCGAGCGTCGGCTCGTCCGACCAGTCGAAATCCTTCGGCAGGATGCGATCCTCTGGCGCGTTGCAGCCCATCGTAAAGAGCAGGGTGTGCGCCATGTCGGCCTGGAATCCGAGCGTGTGCGGGCGATCCACCGTTTCCAGCAGCTCGACCATACGCTTCCAGCTGTGCATGCCGCCCCAGCAGATTTCGCCCTCGGCGGCGAGCCGCTCGCCGTGGTCTTCGGCAATCGTGCAGGCTTCTCTGAAGGTTTCCGCGATGCGCCGCGTGTTGCCTTTCGGATCGTTCGCCCAGTCTCCAGGGCCCACCGCCGAGTCGATGCGCACGACCCCGTATTTCCGGATGCCGATCTCGCGCAACGTCTTGCCGATCGCGCACGCCTTTCTCACCTGTGTGAGGAAACGCTTGCGATCCTCGTCGGTGCCCATCGCCGAGCCGCCGCCGGTCGGCGGCCAGACCGGCGCGACGAGCGACCCGACGACGAAGCCGCGGCGCCGCGATGCGCTCGGCGAGCCGCTCGAGATCGCCGCGGCTCGAGTCGATGTCGACGTGCGGATCGAACAGGAAGAGGTCGACGCCGTCGAAGCGCACGCCGTTCACGCTCGCGGCGGCCGTCAAATCGAGCATCGTGTCGAGGTCGATCGGCGGCTCCGAGTCGGGGCCCTTGCCGACCAGTCCCGGCCACATCGCGTTGTGAAGCGCCGGTTTCGTATGCGTGGATGTCGCAGTCATATCATTGCCGTCGCAAAGGTTCGGCGTCGGGATTGCCCGGGCCGAAGTGTTTCAGGATGACCAGCGGATCGGAGTCGCTGAGGTTTTCGATGCGCACGCCGTGGGCGGCGACGTCGGCCGTGACGAACAATTCGTCCTCTGTCATTTCGCCGAACCGGATCATCGCCGGCGTCGAGACGTGGTGCGTGCCAATCGTGCCGTTCCCTTGCGTCACGATGAGGCCGTAAGCGGCCGCATCCTTGATCGTCGCCGTACGGCGCGGAAGGATCGTGAGCTCTTTGGCCGAGTACCATCCGGTGCCATAGGACACCCATTGCTCGAGATATCCCTGGGCGGCGGTGTCGGCCCCCTCGTTGACGGCTTTGGGAAACACGCGGTTCGTCCGGCCGAACTCGGGATTCACGTTGGCGTCCCAGTCGAGCATGCCCACGAGATAGTCGAGGTCGTGGTGATACTCGGGGCGCACGTCCTTGGTCAGCAGGCTCCAGTCGACGACGCGGCCGTCCACCATCGACTGGAACATCGCGAAGACGTCGCTGTTGACCTGCGGCTCGTAGGTGACGAGCGACCCGGGCGCATGCAGGATGCCGGGGTTGATCTGCCAGCCCGTGCCAGGCTGCAGCTTGTAGGCGCGGGACAAGTACAGAAGGCCGTTATCGCCTTTGTTCCAGTTTTCGAGGCAGCGCCGCACGTCGGCCTTCGTCGTGCCGGGCTCGAGCCCCATGAACGTGAACGGAAAGTCGTTCTCGATCTGGTTGTACTGAGGAGGAAAGTAATACGCCTCCGGCTTGCCCTTCTGCCCGACGAGCCTGGCCAGCGCGTCGTTCTGATGCAGGTGATGGGGAATCGCGCCCATGTTGTCGAAGAACTTGCAGAGCAGATTCCACCCGCCCTCGCGCTGCATGGTGGCCGAGCCCAGCAGCAAATCGCCCGCTTCGTCGATGAGCGACTTGAACAGCACGCGAGACCCGCCCGACCTCACATAGCTGAGCCCTTCGTCGTCGGGCGTTCCGGGTCCGTTCGAGGCGTGCGTCGTGGAGGAAAACCATCGCTCGTTGATGCCGCCGCGATGCGCGCCCAGCGCATAGAGATCGTCGGGGTGCAGCCGCAGCCGCCGGCCAGGCACCATGAACGTGCGTGGCACCCAGCAGGGCTCGAGTCGTAGAATGCCGGCGCCCGCATCGAGGACGTCCTGTGCGCCGGCCCGAGTGGAGTTTGTCTTGAGTGCCATCGTGTTCCTCGTTAGAGCTAGTTGATGTATCACTGCAGGCGACATATCTGCAAGGAGAACTGTTGAGCGCGAGACGATATCGCGGCCGCCGAGCCGTCACCGTCGAGGGGCGCGACCTCCGGGTGACCGTGCTCGAGGAGGGCGGCCACATCGCGGAGATTTTCGACAAGGCCGCGGGGGTGAACCCGCTGTGGACGCCGCCCTGGGCCTCGATCGAGCCGTCCGAATACGGTCGCGCGCACGCGGCCACCTACGGTGACGGCATCGATGCGACGCTGCTGGCGGGCATCATGGGACACAACCTGTGTCTCGATCTGTTCGGCCCGCCATCAGAAGCGGATGCCCGGACAGGTCTTACGGCCCACGGCGAAAGCTCGGTCGCTCGCGTACGATCTCGACGTGAACGGCCAGTCGCTCGTGGCACGCGCGCATTTTCCGATCGCGGGCCTGCAGTTCGAGCGGCGTCTCGAGATTCTTGATCGCGTGGTGGCGATTCGCGAACGGGTCGAGAACGTCTCTGGCTCGGATCGATCGATCGGCTGGACGCAGCACGTGACGCTCGGACCGCCGTTTCTCGAACCAGGCACGACGGAGTTTCGCGCCTCGGCGACGCGATCCCGCGTATTCGAGTCGACGTTCGGGGCGCACGACTATCTTCGGCCGGCGGCCGACTTCGACTGGCCGCATGGGCCGATGGAAAACGGCCAGCCGATCGATCTCCGCGTGTTTCGCGCGGCGGAACGATCGAGCGCGTTCACGACGCACCTGATGGATCAGCACCAGCGCGCGGCCTATTTCGTGGCTTTTGCGCCCGCGTTCGAGCTGGCGTTTGGATATGTGTGGAAGCCGGGCGATTTTCCATGGCTGGGCATCTGGGAAGAAAATCGCAGCCGTACGCAGCCGCCCTGGCACGGCAAGACCGTGACGCGCGGCATGGAGTTCGGCGTGTCGCCGTTTCCCGAGACGCGGGAGGAGATGGTCGAACGCGGCCGGCTCTTCGGCGCGCCGTGCTATCGCCAGATCGCGGCCGGCCAGACGATGAGCGTCGAGGACCTACGCCGTCGTGCGCCGGACGCGGTCAATTCCCGAATCGCTCGACTGGCCGGCGTGATACGCTTCGACACGTATTCACTGACGTTTACAGGAGATTAGGAGACTAAGGCGAGAATTCTTTTCCAAAGATTCTCTTAGTCTCCTAATCTCCTGTTCAGTCTTTGGGGAGTTTTCATGCAGTCAGTGCGCGTCATTTGTCGCCGTCCTGGCCTGCGCCGCTGCGGCGGCACCGGTTCTCGCGCAGCAGCCCGCCGCCGATGCTTCCAAAGCCAACTTCGAGCGACTGTGCGGTACGTGCCACGAGCCCGAGCGCTCCACGTCGTCGCGCCGCACGCGTGAGCAGTGGCTGCAGACCGTCAACGGCATGGTCGCGCGCGGCGCGGAAGGTACCGATGCCGAGCTGATGGGCGTGGTCGAGTACCCTGACGCGCGAGTACGGCCGTGTCAACGTGAACCTTGCGAGCGCCGAAGACCTCGCACGGGTACTGGGACTGACGCCGGCCGAGGCGGCCGCGATCGTGCAGGCCCGCCGCGAACGCGGCACGTTCGAAGACGCCGCTGCCGTCGCGCGCGTGCCCGGTGTCGACGCCAAGAAGCTGGCCGCGCGGAACGACGCGATGTTCTTCGGATCGCGCGTCGCGCCGAGTGCGGGCCGCGTGCCTGTCGCAGCATTGACGGCCTACAACAACTGGCCGGGTGTCAACGGAGGCCCGCAGCGCGAGGGCTGGGCAAGGCCCGAGGCGATGCTGGCGAGGAATACGGCGGCGGCGATCCAGCTGCTCTACACGCGGAAGCTCGACAACCGGAATCGCGGCACGAACGCGCTGACGCCTCCGCTCGTGCTGGGCAACCTGATCTCGTACCGCGGCTTCAAGGAAATGCTCCTTCTCGGCGGCAGCTCCGACGTGGTGTATTCCATCGACGCCGCGCTGAATCGTGTGCTCTGGACAGCGAAGCTGCCGGTTCAATCTCAGGCTGGCGTGGCCGGAAATCCCGATACGTGTCCGGGCGGGCTGATGGGCATCGTCATGAACGGCAGTGCGGCGAGTGGATTCGGCGCGCCTGCCGGCATCCGGCGTCCCGGCGTGCCGCCGCCGGGATTCGCCCCACCTGTCGTCTCGAAGGACCCGGTCGTGATGGGACTGGCCGGTGGTTTCGGACGCAATGGGCTTGTTGTGGCGGTTGGCAGCGACGGGCGCGCATATCCGCTGTCGCAGTCCAACGGAGCGCTGGTGGGACAACCCATTCCGTTCGTGCCGGCCTCGTCCAATGTACGCAGCGTGAATCTGTTCGACTACACGCTTTACGCGACCAACCTTCCCGGATGTGGAGAGGACGCCGTTTACGCCCTCGATCTGGCATCCGACAGCAAGGCGGTCGTGAAGTTCACATCCGCCGAGTCGCATTCACGGATCGGCGGGCCCCGCGATCGGGAATGACGGCACCGTCTACGTGCACTCGGGCGACAGAATCATCGCGCTCACGGCGAAGACGTTGAAGGAAAAGGATCACTTTGCGATCCCCGCTCCCGTATCGACAGGCATGACGCCCCTGGTCTTTCAGCACAACGGCAAGGACATCGTCGTGGCCGGTGCGGGCAGCGAGGTCTACCTGCTCGACAGCGGTGCATTGGGAGGGCAGGACCATTCCACGCCGTTCGCCCGTGCGCGGGTTGAAGGGGCTGTGCGGGCGGCTTTTGCAGGCTGGGAAGATCCCGAAACACGCACACGATGGATTTATGTCCCCGTGTCGGGCGGCGCGGACTCCGCGTCTGGAGGTATTGCCGCGTTCACGCTCGAGGAGCGCGACGGCCGTCTGGCCCTCGTGCCGCGCTGGACGGCGCGCGGCATGGTCGCGCCCGCCGCACCGGTGATCGCGAACGGACTGGTGTTCGCGCTTTCGACCGGCGGGAAGAGCAACGCGAAGCTGTCTGTGCTGGACGCTGCGAGTGGAAAAGAGCTCTTCACGAGCCGCGACACCGTGGCCGGCGCCGCCAACGCAGACACTGGATTGGCGGTTGCGAACGGCCAGGTGTATTTCAGCACGCAGGACAACACGGTGTACTGCTTCGGGATTCCGACCGAACATTAGAATCTCAGGGATTAGGGATTGGGGATCAGGGATTCGAGCCTGCCCAGACGGTAGCGCAGGGCTTTAGCCCTGCCAACGCCGGAGAACGATCCATGAGAAAAGTCGCGGTTGTCACCTCGCTCGTGCTTTTCTGTGCGGTCTGACGCTTCCGACGCCAGCGCGCAGGCGCCCGCCGAAGGCGAACTGGCTGACCGACGGCGGCGACGTGCAGCGCACCGGCTGGCAGCGCAACGAGACGACGCTCACCACCGCGAACGTCAAGGATCTCAGGATTGTCTGGAAGCTGAAGCTCGACAACGAGCCGCGCGAGATGCACGCGCTGCTGCCCGTTCTGATCGTCGGCGAGATCAACACCGCCGCCGGTCCGAAGGAAATCGCCGTGGTGGCCGGTTCGTCCGACAACATTTATGCGATCGACGTCCAGGCGGGGCAGATCCTGTGGAAGAAACACTTCGAGTATCCGCCCGCCAAGTCCACACGGCGGATAGGTGACGCGCTGTGTCCTGGCGGTCAGACGGCCACGCCGGTCATCGGTCCCGCCGATGCGTCCGGACGCCGCACGATTTACGCGCTCGACGGCAGCGGTGCGTTGCGTCAGCTGAACGTGGCCGATGGACGCGAGATCGCGCCTCCGATCCACTACACCTGGCGCGATGGCAAGGCCTACGCGCTGAATCTCGTCAACAACGTGCTCTACACGACGACCGCTCAAGGCTGCGCCGGGAATCCCAACCAGGTGTGGGCGATGGATCTCGCGAACGTCGAGCAGGTCAAGACCTTCAATCCCGGCAGCGGCGGGCTCTGGGGCCGGACCGGCGCGGCCATCAGCTCTGACGGGACCGTGTTTGCGCCGACCGGCGACGGCACGTACGACGCCGAGAATCAGGTCTACGGCAATGGCTTGATAGGCGTGCGGCTCGAAGGCGGTCAGCTCAAGCTGAAGGACTACTTCATCCCGTCGAACTGGGCCTGGCTGCGCAAGCGCGATCTCGACATGAACGTGACGCCCGCGATTTTCACCTACAAGGGGCGCGAGCTGATGGTCACGTCGAGCAAGGAGTGCCGCATCTGGCTGCTCGATCCGAAATCGATTGGCGGCGCCGATCATCAGACGCCGATGTACCGAACGCCGCTCCTCTGCAACGAAGAGGTCGACTTCGCGGCCGCCGGCATCTGGGGCAGCATGGCCACGTGGGAAGACGCGAAGGGCACGCGCTGGATCCTGACGCCGATCTGGGGACCGCCGCACTCCGAGTTCAAGGCGCCCATCTCGAACGGCACGGTCACGCACGGCGCGGTCGTCGCCTTGAAGCTCGAAGAGAAGGGCGGCAAGTACGTGCTGACGCCGGCGTGGATCTCGCGCGACATGGATCTCGCGGAGCCGCCGGTCATCGCCAATGGCGTCGTGTACACCTACGGCAGCGGCGAAGACGCGACGCAGGCGACCGCCGAAGGCGGACTCAACTCGAGCGCGCCACGCCGGATCCCGCTGTCGAAGCACGCGGTGCTCTACGCGCTCGACGCACAAACAGGCCGTGAGCTGTATTCGAGCGGCACACAGGTCACCTCGTTCAACCACTTCAGCGGCTTGTCGATCGCGAACGGACGCGTGTATCTCGGCACGTTCGACGGCATGCTCTACTGCTTTGGCTTATGAGATTGCTGATTGTTCTTCTTGCCGCGGTCGTGACGTTGTCCGCACAGACGACGCCGTACGCGCCGAAACAAAGCGATCGTCCCGAAGTCATCACCGGCGACGAGCCGGGCTTCCAGCCGATCTTCGACGGCAAATCGCTCGCCGGCTGGGAAGGCAATCCCACCTACTGGCGGGTCGAGAACGGCGTGCTCGTTGGCGAAATCGTGCCCGCGACCGTGATCAAGAGCAATACGTTCATCATCTGGCGGGGCGGCACGCCGGCCGACTTCGAGCTGAAGATGGACTACCGGATTACGGAAGGCGGCAACAGCGGCATCAACTACCGGAGCGCTGTCGTGCCCGACCCGGTGACGCCCGAGAACAAGTTCGCCATGCGCGGCTACCAGTTCGATCTCGATGGCCGCAAGCGCTACGACGGGAACAACTACGAGGAGAAGGGCCGGTTGTTTCTCGCCGTGCGCGGACAGATGACGCACGTGGTCGGCGGCCGCCCACCGATTGTGCTGAATTCCTTCGGAACCGCCGACGAACTGGCGAGCGTGTCGACGGCCGACTGGAACGCCGCGCACCTCATCGTGCGTGGCAACACCCTGACGCATATGCTCAACGGCCGTCTGATGAGCATCACGGTCGATGACGATGCCCCGAACAGAAAGATGGAAGGGCTGATCGGGATGCAGGTGCATGTGGGGCCGCCGATGAAAGTCGAATACCGGAACATCCGGCTGAAGACCTGGAAGTGATGAGGGAGACGCGAGCGATGACACGAAAAGCCCTGGCAATCGGCGTCGTAGCAGTCTCGTTGGTCGCCGTGAAAATGGGCGCGCAGGCAGATACGCGCTATCAGGTGCTCTTCAACCGCTACCAGGTGCCGGTGATGACACTGCACATCGCCGACGCCGATGGGAAGCGGGAGCGGGCCGTGCTGTCGTCACCGTCGCTCGATTACTCGCCGACATTCTCACGCGACGGGCAGTGGATCACCTTCACCAGCGAGCGTGACGGGCAGGCCGAGATCTATCGCGTGCACCCGGACGGCAGCGATCTACAGCGATTGACCGAACATCCTGCCTTCGATGACCAGGCGGCGTTGTCGCCAGACGGGAAGACGCTGGCGTTCGTCTCGACGAGAGACGGCGGGACCGCCAACATCTGGTTGATGGACCTCGCGTCGAAGAAGACAACCAATCTCACCGCGAGCCGGTCGGGCAATTTCCGCCCGAGCTGGTCGCCCGACGGCCAATGGATCGCCTTCACGTCGGACCGTGACGCGGACCCGGGGTACTGGCCGGGGCGATGGGAGCACCTCCAGTCCACAGGGGTCTACGTCATCAGCGCGCGAGGCGGCGATCTCAGAAGGCTGACGCGGAAGGATGGCGTCTCCGGAAGCCCGGCCTGGTCGGCCGATGGGCGGAGGATTCTGTTCTACGAAACCGATGAGCTGGGCGCGTATCTCGCGAAGAGCTCAGGTTCGCGAACCGAAGTCGTCTCGGTCGACGTGACGACGGGCGAGCGGAAGTTTTACACCGCGTCGAACGAAACGAAGCTGTCGCCGCAATGGCTGTCGCAGGGACGAATCAGCTACATCAAGCGCGGCGGCGATGCGACGAGCGGACTACGCATCTGGCATCCCGATCTGCGGGTTGAGACCGTCATCCCGGGTGCCGTTCGTCATGCAACCTGGTCGCCCGATGGCGCCTCGGTGGTGTTCGAGCGCATCACGCAGCTTGGCTCAACCGAACACCTCGTTTCCACGCCGAGCCCCGATCGGCAGTTCGATCTCTTCATGAGCGAACCATTTCCCTCGTTCTCTCCGGACGGCACGAAGCTGATGTACAGCCAGTACGGGCGCACGAAATCTGGTGCGACCGGGCTCGAAGCGACGTCTCCCGGCGACACGAGCGTGGAAATCATGAGCGATCGCGGCGCCGACAAGCGCTCGCTGTTCCATCGCGAAGGGTTCAGCGCATTTTCTGCCGTGTTTTCACCAAAGGGCGACGAGATCGCGTTGTCTGTCGGCCGGTATTTCCGGGCGGCGGGTATGCCGCCTGCGCAGATCGCCTTGATCAAGCCGGACGGCTCGGACTTCAGGCTCATCGTCGATGACAAGCTGAACAACGGGTTCCCGAGCTGGTCGCGCGACGGCAGCCGGCTCGTCTTCAAGCGCGGCAAGCAGCTGGTCACGATGACGATGGCCGATCGCACGATGACGCCGCTGACCGACGGCGCGCACTACGACAACTTTCCACAGTGGTCGCCGGCGAGCGATCTGATCATGTACACGAGCGATCGCGACGGTGATTTCGAGCTCTACACGATTCGCCCGGATGGAACCGATCGGCGTCGGCTGACGAGCGTACGGGGCAACGACGCGCACTCCTCCTGGTGCTCCGACGGCAACTGGATTGTGTTCAGCAGCGGGCGGCATGGATTCAAGGACGAGATGGCCCTGTACGACGGCGTGCCGCAGCCTTACGGTGAAATCTTCGCCATGCGTGCCGACGGATCGGACGTGCGCCAGCTCACCGACAACAAATGGGAAGACGCGAGCGCGGCGTGCAGGCCGATCGGTCCGGCGGGCCGGTTGACTCGCAACCAGTGAACGGCCTCGAGCCGCCCATCATCGAGTTCCTCGAACGGTCCGGTCTCGTGGCGGCCGGCGAGTCTCCGGACGTGGAGCGGCTTCCGGGCGGTGTCTCCTCCGACATCTGGGTCGTCCGCACGCGCCAGGGCCGCGCGTTCTGCCTCAAGAAGGCGCTGCCGCGACTGCGGGTCGCGGCCGAGTGGTTCGCCGATCCCCGGCGGAACTCGACCGAAGTCGCGTGGCTCGGCCGCGTGGCCCACGTGAATCCCGACGCCGTCCCGAAGATTCTCGCGAGCGACGCCACGCTTGGCGTCTTCGCCATGGAATTTCTGCCGCCATCAGAGTTCGAGCCGTGGAAGGCGCGGCTCGCGCGCGGCGAGGTCAGCATCGAAACCGCGGCGCAGGTCGGCCGGCAGCTCGCCGCGATTCACGCATGGTTCGCGCGCCAGCCGGCATCGCCCATCGATTTCGACACCGGCCCGGCATTCCATGCGCTCCGCCTCGAGCCGTACCTGCTGGCCACCGCGCGCGTGCATCGGGATCTCGCGCCCACGCTCGAGTCGCTTGCCGAACGAACCGCGACGACGAAGCTGACCGTTGTGCATGGCGATGTCAGCCCGAAGAACATCCTGCTCGGCCCGCGCGGTCCGGTCTTTCTCGACGCCGAGTGCGCGTGGTTCGGCGACCCGGCCTTCGATCTGGCGTTCTGTCTCAACCACCTGCTGCTGAAAACGGTCTGGGTGCCGTCGGCCGCATCGCTGCTCCTGGAATCGTTCGATGCGCTCTCGCGTACGTACCTCGCGGGCGTGGATTGGGAGCCGCCGGCGGCGCTGAATGGCCGCACCGCCACGCTTGCTGCCCGCGTTGCTGCTGGCGCGGATCGATGGGAAATCGCCTGTTGAGTACTTGACGGATGACGCGGCGAAAGAGAAAGTGCGGCGGAAGGCACGCGCGATGCTGAACGATTTGCCGAAGAACGTGGCGAGGACGCTCGACAGGCGTGCTCGGATCGTCGATCGTCCATCGTCCATCGTCACCGGACCATCGCCGATTGCCGATCGACCATTGACCATCGCCCATGTCATCGGGCGACGCGTGTGGGACTCGCGGGGGCGGCCGACGGTGGAAGCCGAAGTGGTGCTCAGCAACGGCGCGCGCGGCCGGGCGATTGCGCCGGCGGGCGCGTCGACCGGCAGGAACGAAGCCGTCGATCTTCGTGACGGGGGTGACGCAGTTCGGCGGCCTCGGCGTCGATCGCGCGGTGCGCAACGTGTCGACCGAAATCGCCGAAGCGCTCCGCGGCATGCCGGCGCTGGATCAGCAGGCCATCGACCGGCGCCTCGTCGAGCTCGACGGCACGCCGCAGAAGGCGCGTCTCGGCGGCAATGCCACGGTCGCTGTGTCGATGGCCGCACTGCATGCCGCGGCGGCCGCGGCGGGCGAGCCCCTCTGGCGTTATCTGGCTGCCGGCGGCCACGCCCACGCATTCCGATGCCGATGATTCAGATCTTCGGTGGCGGGGCGCACGCGGGACGGCGGATCGACATCCAGGATTTTCTGATCGTGCCGATCGGGGCGGATTCGTTCGATCGGGCCATGGTCATGACCGCCGACGTGTATGCCGCCGCCGGACGCATCATGGCGGCGCGCGGCGCGCTGCACGGCGTGGCGGACGAGGGCGGATGGTGGCCGGATTTTTCCTCGAACGCCGATGCGCTCGATACGCTGGTCGCGGCCATCGAGCGCGCGGGGCTCGTGCCCGGTACCGATGCGGCGATCGCCATCGATGTCGCGGCCTCGCAACTGCGCAAGGGATCCCGCTACGTGCTTGCCGCCGAACAGCGCGAGCTGACGGGCGACGAGCTCGCGGACATGCTTCTCCAGTGGTGCCGTGACCTATCCCATCATCTCCATCGAAGATCCCGCTCGCCGAAGACGATGACGACGGGCATGCGCGCGTTTACCGCCCGTGCCGGCGAACGCCTCCAGGTGATCGGCGATGACTATCTCGTGACGTCGGCCGCACGGATTGCCGCCGCGGCGCAGGTCGAAGGCGTGCAACGCCGTGCTGTTGAAGCCGAATCAGGCCGGAACGGTCACGGAAACGGCCGAGGCACTGGCCGCCGCACGTGCGGCGGGCTGGAACAGCATCATCTCGGCGCGTTCGGGAGAAACCGAGGATGTGACGATCGTGCACCTGGCCATCGGGTGGGGCGTGGGCCAGTTGAAGGTCGGCTCGTTCGCGCGCGGCGAACGCACGGCCAAATGGAACGAAGTGCTGCGCATCGAAGAAGCGCTCGGCGGGTCGGCGCCGATTCGGCGAGCCGCGGTTGAACAAGAGATTAAGAGACTAGGAGCTCTTTCGCAAAAGATTCTATTCCTCCTACTCTCCTAATCTCCTGTAAAGAATGGGCACGGATGAAAGCTGTTCTTCACTATCGCGCGACGCCTGGATTCCGGCAGAAGGTCGCCGCGCTCGAAAACGACTGGCTGCGCATTGCCATCGTCGACGGAGACCGACCGCGCCGCGTTCGCGCGCGAGATGGCCGATACCGATGTGCTGCTGCACGTGCTCGAGCGGATTACCGCGCCCGACGTCGAATCGGCGCCCCGGCTGAAGCTGATTCAGAAGCTCGGCGTCGGCGTCGACACGATCGATCTCGAAGCGGCGAAGCGCCGCGGCGTGGCGGTGTGCAACATGCCGGGCGCCAACACGCGCGCCGTGGCCGAGCTCACGCTGCTGCTGATGCTCGCGACGCTGCGCCGCCTGACCGAGCTCGATGCCGAGACGCGGATGGGCAAGGGATGGGCGCTCGATTCCAGCGTGCTCGACGACCTGGGTGAGCTTGGCGGACGAACCGTCGGACTCGTCGGGTTCGGCTCGGTCGGGAAGTGCCTCGCGCCGATGCTTCACGGTGTCGGCGCGCGCGTGGTGTACACGCAGCCGCCACGAACGCCCGGAGCCGCACGCGACGTTCGTGTCGTTCCAGGACCTCCTGCGATCGGCCGACGTCGTGTCGCTGCATGTGCCGCTGACGCCCGACACGGCGGGGATCATCAACGAGACGACGCTCGCCGTGATGAAGCCCGAGTGCGATTCTCATCAACACCGCGCGCGGCGGGCTCGTCGACTACGACGCGCTCCATCGCGCGCTCGCCGGCGGCCGTCTGCGCGGCGCCGGCCTCGATGTGTTCGATGCCGAGCCGGCAGATGGCTCGCATCCGGTGTTTCGATTGCCAGCCGTCATCGTGACGCCGCACCTCGCGTGGTTCACCTCTGAGACGCTGGACAGAGGGCTTGAGCGTCTTCGCGGAGAACTGCCGAAGGCTGCGAGACGGCGAATCCCTGCTCAATCGCGTCATCTGACGCGAGCTGAGACAAATCGAGACAGACGTCATACGAAGAACTGAGACTCGTTGTTCCAAATTCTGGATCGCGAAATCTTCGGAACTCGCGCGCGCATGGCGAAACGCGGGTTCGCGCAGTGAAACTGGCGTTGACCCTCAGCGAACCTGCGTGTTATACCCCTACTCAACTTAATCAGATCTTCATTCTTGCGTCGGCCGCCGTCTGCGATCGCGGCGGGTTCTCGTCAGCATTTTTTTCTGAATGAGGTGGGTATGCGTCACGCTCAACAGGTCCTTCTGTCGGTCGCGCTGCTCCTCGTGCTCTCGCGTTTCAGCTCGCGCACAGGTCACCACGGCGACGCTCGTCGGATCTGGTCCGCGACACGTCGAACGCCGTCATCCCCGGCGCGACGGTCGTGGCCACGCACGAAGGCACCGGCGTTGCGCGCGAAGGCGTGACCGACTCGAACGGCGAGTTCGTGTTCTCGGCGCTGCCGGCCGGCGCCTACACGGTGAAGATCGAGCTGACCGGATTCAAGACGCTGCAGAACCAGCGGCATGCAGCTCGGCGCCGGGCAGACGGTGCGACAGACGTTCGCGCTCGAAGTCGGCACGCTTGCCGGAGACGGTGACGGTCGCCGGTGAAGCGCCGCTCGTCGAGACGGCCGCGTCGCTGCAGGCCGACAGCCTCGGCGCGCAGGAAGTGACGGAGCTGCCGGTCAACCGCCGCAACCTGTCCAACCTGATGAGCCTCACGGCCGGCGTGAACGCTAGCGGCGACGGCATGGTGCAGATGAACGGCGTCGCCGCCGGCGGCACGGGCATCACCGTCGACGGCACCGAGGCGAACTCGAATCCCGAAGCGCGCTCGCTGGCGCAGTACGGCGGCCAGAACCAGATCTCGGTCATGAGCCTCGACTCGGTCTCCGAAGTGCAGATCGTCAAGGGCGTGCTGCCGGCCGAATACGGCGGCGTGGCCGGCGGCCAGATCAACGTGATCAGCCGCTCGGGCACGAACGTCTTCCACGGCTCGGCGTTCTACAGCGGCCAGAACGAGAAATGGAACGCGCGCAACTTCTTCTCGACGGCGCAGCAGCCGGTCGGCACGTTCAATCAGTACGGCGGCACGCTCGGCGGCCCGGTGCTGCGCAACAAGGCGTTCTTCTTCGCGACCTATGAGGGCTATCGCGAGAAGGTCGAGACGAACCTGACCACCACGTGCCGTATCAGGCCGTTCGCGACGAGATTCTCCAGCGCGCTGCCGTTCCACGAAACGAAGATCGTGCTCGACGTCGCTGCCGCTGCCGACCGAGCCGATCGTCTCGTCGGCAGGCGTCGTCAACACACAGGTCGGCCTGTGGCGCGGGCTCGGGATTGCGCAAGCGCGACGAGAACCACGTCGTCGCCAAGGCGGACGTCTCGGTGTTCAACGGCGCGAATCTGGGCGTCACCTACACGCGGCTGCACCCGTTCACGCTGGAACCGCGGCCGGTGCTCAACAACGCCAACGATCGCGAATTCCCGAACGAGCAGGATCGGATCGCCGCGCAGTTCGTCATGACCAAGGGCGCGTGGGTGTCGGAGAGCCGGGTCGGCTGGAACAAAACCTACCTGGCGCGGCTCGATGGGTTCCTCGAGCACGATCGGTCCGAACACGCCGGCCGAGGTCCTGCCGTACGGGCGGCGCGTCGGCCGGCTTCGACATCACCGGGCTGTTCGCGACGCCGACGCTCGGAAATCTGGGACATGGCGGGCACGACCTACAGCTTCGAGCAGAAGTTCAGCCGCGGGTTCCAGCGCCACCTCGTCAAGGCGGGGTTCCGCTTCCTGCGCGAAACCGGAGGACGGCTGAATCCGGAGAATCCGTAGTTCATCTACCAGAACTACGCCGATCTGCTGGCGAACATTCCGACGTCGCTGAACACGTCGTACGGCGCGCCGCCGCACGAGTCGCACATGGACAACTACAGCGCCTTCATCCAGGACGACTGGCGGCTCGGCACCAGCTTCGTGCTGAACCTCGGCCTGCGCTACGACTACTACGGCGTCGTCAAGGTCTGCCCGACGACGCGATGTGCCGGTCGAGATCGTCAACTACGAGGCGGCCACCGACCTGCACCAAGCTCGATTTCGGTCCGCTGCGCGATCCGCTGGAGCCGTACGACCCGGATGGCAACAACTTCGGCCCGCGAGCCGGTTTTGCGTGGACGGTCAACGACGACGAATCGACGGTCGTCCGCGGCGGCGTCGGCTTTCTGTACAGCCCGCACCTGATTGCGACGGTGCGGCAGAGCGTCGCCAACCCGTTCGTGCCGTTCCGAATCGTCTACAACCGGACCGAAACGTCGTCGAGAGGCGTCAAGTGGCCGATGTACACCGACGACATGCGCTGAAGTTCGCGCTGGCCGATGCCGGCGGCCAGCGATCGGTGTTCTCGGTCTTCGATCCCGACATGCAGAACGCCGTACACGATTCAGTCGATGCTGAGCGTGCAGCACTCGTTCGGCCGCTCGATGGCGGCCGAGGTCGGCTATATCCGCACTGACGGCAACGACTTCCCGCTGCAGCGGCAGTTCACGCAGGCGTTCGACAGGCAGACGGGCGTGCGGCCAAACCCGTCGCTCGGCGCGCCCGGCGGCTACTACGTGGACAGCAGCCAGACGATGGACTACAACGGCTTGCAGACGTCGGTCAGAAAGCGTTTCTCCAATCGCTACTCCTGGGACGTGAACTACACGCTCGGCAAGAGCGACGCGACGCAGGGCGGCGACCTTTCGGCGTATTACATCGCGACGCGATTCGAGAACAACCAGGACTTCTGGGATCCCGAATTCGATCGCGGGCCGTCCAGCAACGACATCCGGCACCGGTTCAACGTGGCGTTCATCTACGAGCTCCCGGCCATCAACGGCGGGCAGGGCGTGACGAATGCGCATTCTCGGTGGCTGGCAGATTTCGGGCATCGTCCAGGCCCGCTCGGGTGAACGCGCTGCTCATCACGCAGCCGTCGGGCATCGACCGCAGCAGACCCGACGTCGTGCCGGGCGAGGACCTGATTGTCAGCGACTGGAAGGACACCTGCATCGGCGACGGGGTGCAACTATCTGAACACGGCGGGCTTCGTCCGCGTGCCCGTCAGCACGGTCGACGAACGCCACGCTCAGACCCGGCACCTACATGCACGACATGGCGCGCGGTCCGGGCGCACTGACACCAACATCACGTTCGCGAAGAGCTTCGGCATTGGCGGCGGGAGACGGTTGCAGGCCCGCGCGGATATCTTCAACCTGCTGAACGTGAAGAACTACAACAACCCGCAGACGGCCATCAACAACGTGAACTTCGGCGCGCATCACCGGCGCGGCGACGGCTCGCGTGTTCCAGCTTGGCGTGCCAGGTTTACGTTCTAGAGACAGCTCCAGAGCCAGGGTCGCCCGCGCGTGAAACGCGGGCGGCTCTGCACTCCCGATCGCGCCCCTGCCGATCTTTCCTCAGCGCAAAAACCGCCTAACTTGTTGACGGTTGGCGACAAAACGCGACAACTCAGACTCCCTGGACTGGTACACTGGAAGGACCCTTTGTGGACTCATTTGTAAGACCGGAGGTTGAATGAATCGGCGTCGGCTCCTTCGCGCTGTCGGGCTTCCGGCCGTGATGTTTGCCGCGGCAGCCTATCTGCAGGCGCGTCCGCAGCAATCAGCGGATACGGCCACGCCCGCGCAGCCGCGCCAGGTGAGCACGCCCGCTGCCGATTCGAGCGCGGCCGACCGCGCGCTTCTCGCCAAGTACTGCAACGGGTGTCACAACGAAAAGACCAAGCTGGGCAATCTCGTCCTCAGCACGCTTGACGTGGCCAATGTCGGCACGAATGCCGAGCGATGGGAGCTCGTCGTCCGCAAGCTTCGCGCGCGCGCGATGCCGCCGCCCGGCAGGCCGCGGCCGGAAGAGGCCGCATACGACGCGCTGATCGCCCATCTCGAAACGTCGCTCGACAAGGTGGCCGCGGCCAATCCCGATCCTGGCCGCACCGACACGTTCCGGCGTCTGAACCGCACCGAGTACCAGAACGCGATCCGCGATCTGCTCAACGTGGAAGTCGACGTCGACACGCTCCTTCCGAGCGACGACTCGAGCCACGGGTTCGACAACATCAGCGTCGGCGGGCTGTCGCCGATGCTGCTCGAACGGTATCTGTCTGCCGCGCAGAAGATCAGCCGGCTCGCGGTGGGAACGCCGGTGCGCTCGGCTGGCGCCGAGACCGTCGTGCTGCCCGCGGACCTCACGCAGGAAGATCACTTCGACGGCCAGCCGTTCGGCACGCGCGCCGGCGCGATCGTGCCACTACACGTTTCCCGCCGACGGCGAATATCAGTTCGAGCTTCGGCTGACGCGCGATCGCAACGAGCTGATCGAAGGGCTCAACGAGCCGCACCAGGTGGAGGTGAGCATCGACGGCGTCCGCCAGCAGGTGTTCACGCTGACGCCTGCGCCAGCGTAACGGCCCGGTCGATCCGGTCGCGCCGCAATACGCGCCGGAGCAGGCGGCCGATTCGCATCTGAACTTCCGCACGCGCGTGACCGGCGGTCCTCACGTCATCCAGGTGGCGTTCCTGAAGCGGCCGTCGGCGCTCATCGAAACCGAGCGTCAACCGTATCTCGCGAGCTTCAACAGCGATCGCACGCCGCGGACCCAGCCCGCGCTCTACAGCGTGTCGGTGGCCGGACCGTTCAACCAGACGGGCATCGGCGACACGCCAAGCCGTCAGCGCATCTTCACGTGCCGGCCGGTGGCGTCCACGCGCGGATCGGCCTCCGGCAACGAGACGTCGTGCGCGCGAAGCATCCTGACGACGCTGGCGCGGCGCGCGTACCGCAGACCGCCCACGAACGAAGAAGTGCAGACGCTGCTCGGGTTCTACAAGCAGGGGCGGGCCGACGGCAGCTTCGAACAGGGCGTCGAGATGGGCGTTGCGCGCGATGCTCACGAGCCCCGCGTTTCTCTTCCGCATCGAGCGCGAGCCCGCCTCCGCGGCTGACGCCGCTCCGGCGGGCAAGCCTGAGTACAGCCGCGTCCGGCGTCTATCGCATCAGCGATCTCGAGCTGGCGTCGCGGCTGTCGTTTTTCCTGTGGAGCAGCATCCCGGATGATGCGCTGCTCGACGTCGCCGTCAAGGGACGGCTCGACGAACCGGCGGTGCTCGAGCAGCAGGTGCGACGGATGCTGGCCGACCCGCGCAGCAATGCGCTGGTGAAGAACTTCGCCGCCCAGTGGCTCTACCTGCGCAACCTCGACAGCCAGAAGCCCGACAATCGTCTGTTCCCCGACTTCGACGACAACCTGCGCCAGGCGTTCCGGCGCGAGACGGAGATGTTGTTCGAGAGCGTGATGAACGAAGATCGCAGCGTGCTCGATCTGCTGCGCGCGGACTACACGTTCCTCAACGAGCGGCTCGCCAAGCACTACGGCATTCCGAACGTCTACGGCAGTCATTTCAGGCGGGTCGACCTGGGCAGGGATCACGTGCGCGGCGGGCTGCTCGGACAGGGCAGCATCATGACGGTGACGTCGTACGCGAACCGCACGTCGCCCGTGCAAGCGCGGCAAGTGGATTCTCGAGAACCTGCTCGGGACGCCCGTCCCGCCGCCGCCGGCGAACGTGCCGCCGCTCCCGGAGAACAGCCCGGGTGCGAAGGCGCTGAGCGTGCGCGAGCGGATGGTCGAGCACCGCAAGAATCCGGCGTGCGCGAGCTGCCACCAGTTGATGGATCCGGTGGGTCTGGCGACCGAGAACTTCGATGCGATCGGACGCTGGCGCACGCAGAGCGAAGCGGGCACGCCGGTTGACGCCATCTGGCGGACTTCCGGACGGCAGCAAGTTCGACGGCGCCATCGGGCTCCGCGAGGCCGTGCTGAGCCGGCCGGAGCTCTTCGTGACGACGATGACCGAGAAGTTGATGACGTTCGCGCTCGGCCGCGGCCTCGAGTACTACGACGAGCCGTCGGTACGCGCGATCACCCGCGGTGCGCGGACGAAGGATTATCGGTTTTCTTCGGTTGTGCTCGGGATTGTGAACAGCACGCCGTTCCGCATGAGGAGCGTGGCGCAGGACGCCAGGGCCCCGCAAGCGGAGCGACGAATGGCGAGCGGGGAAGGTCCCCGCGACCAAACAATAGGAGCAGCTCATGATCGTGACCAAACTGGCGTTGCCGCGACGGACCTTTCTGCGCGGCGTGGGAGCGACGCTCGCGCTGCCCATGCTCGACGCAATGGTGCCCGCCTTCGGCGGCCTCAAGGCCGCGACCAGGCCGATTACGCGGCTCGGCGTCGTCTACATTCCGATGGGATCGAACATCGCGGAATGGATGCCGAAGCAGGAAGGCGCGCCTCACCGAGCTGTCGCCGACGCTGGCGCCGCTCATGCCGTTCCTGAAACAGCTGACGGTGTTGAGCAACCTCGAGCTGAAGAACGCGTATTCGACGGGCAACCACGCGACCGCCAACTGCACGTTCCTGAGCGGCGTGAAGGCCAAGATGACCGAGGGCTCCGATTACGAGATGGGCATCACGGCCGATCAGATTGCCGCGCAGACGCTCGGCAAGGACACCCAGTTGCCCTCGCTCGAGCTTGCGACCGACTTCAACTACGTGGTCGGCAACTGCGACAACGGGTTCAATTGCGTGTACATGAACACGCTGGCCTGGTCCGGCAAGACGACGCCGCTGCCGACCGAGGCGAACCCGCGTGTGGTGTTCGAGCGCCTGTTCGGCGACGGCGGATCGGCCGCCGACCGCAAGGCCGAGCTGCGCAAGAACGGCAGCATCCTCGACTGGGTCACCGAAGACATGGCGCGCCTGGGCCGGAAGCTGGGGCCGGGCGATCAGGGCCGCGTGGATGAGTATCTCGACACGCTGCGCGAGGTCGAGCGGCGCATCCAGAAGGCCGAGCAGCTCGACGGCGACGCGCTGCCCGAGGTGCTGACGCGGCCCGTCGGCGTGCCGGCGGACTGGGAAGAGCACGCGAAGCTGATGTTCGATCTGCAGGTGCTCGCGCTGCAGGCCGACATCACGCGCGTCATCACGTTCCAGCTGGCCCGCGAGGTGAGCACGCGGACCTATCCGCAGATTGGCGTCGCCGAGCCGCATCACGCGACGTCGCATCACCAGAACTCGCCGGAGAAGCTCGCGAAGCTGGCGAAGATCAACGCGTACCACGTGTCGCTCTTCGGCTACCTGCTCGAGAAGCTGCAGGCCACCAAGGACGGCGACGGCACGCTGCTCGACAACTCGCTGTACCTGCTCGGCAGCGGCCTCGGCAATCCCGACGTGCACGATCACACGAACCTGCCGATTCTGGTGGCGGGTGGCGGTGCGGGCATGAAGGGCGGGCGCCACATCAAGTACGCCGCAGCCGACGCCGCTCACCAACCTGCACGCCACGCTGCTCGACAAAGTGGGCGTGCCGACCGAGCGGTTTGCCGACAGCACGGGCAAGGTGGACGAGCTGCTGGAACCGTTGAGCTTATAGGACTGAAAGGATTCCCGCGGCCTGTATGTCGACTGAGCAGATCGTTGTTGCAAACATCGCCGAGCCCGAAAGGGCGAGGTGGCAGGTCGCGGCGGTGGGGCCCCGCGACAACCTCAGCGAGGTCGACCAAGATGCGGCTGTTTTATCGCGCGGCAGTAGTAATCGCCGCGATGGTTTGCGTCAGCGGTGCAGGTATCGCCGCGCAGCGCGCCTCGGCGAACAACGCCGCCGGCGCCGTCGATCCCGACGGCACGACGCCGCTGCACCATGCCGTGCATCGCAACGATCTGAAGGGCGCCGAGTCGCTCGTTCGCGGCGGCGCGGACGTCAACGCCGACGAACCGGTACGGTGTGCCGCCGCTGGCGCTTGCGGCCACCAACGGCAACGCGCGCGATGGTCGAGCTGCTGCTGAAGGCCGGCGCCGACCCGAACGCGGCGCAGGCCGAAGGGGAGACCGTCCTCATGACCGCCGCGCGCACCGGCATTCCGGCGGCGGTGAAGACGCTGCTCGCCTACGGCGCCGATGTGAACGCGAAAGAAAGCTGGCGCGGCCAGACGGCGCTCATGTGGGCCGCGGCCGAAGGACACGCCGAGGCGTTACAGGCGCTGCTCGAAGCCGGCGCACAGGTGAACGCGCGGTCGACCGCCGGATGGACGGCGCTGCTGTTTGCCGCGCGCGAAGGGCAGATTGAGGCGGTCAAGACGCTCGCTCGCAGCCGGCGCGGACGTGAACGACGCGCTGCTGGCCGGGCCGGGACGCGGACGCGGAGCCGGCGCCGGTGGTGGCGGAGGACGGCCTCCGACAGGCGGATCGAGCGCGCTCGTGCTGGCGGTCGGCAGCGCGACACTTCGAGCTTGCCTCGACGCTGCTCGGCGCTCGGCGCCAATCCCAATGCCGCCGCACAGGGCTGGACGGCGCTCCATCACATCACCTGGATTCGCAAGCCGGGCACGGGCAGCAACGACCCCGCGCCCTACGGGTCGGGCAACATGGACAGCCTGACGCTCGTCAGGAAGCTGAAAGCGCATGGGGCCGACGTGAACGCGCGCGTGACGCGGCGCCCGAACGTCGGCGTCACCGCGCTGAACTTCGTCGGCGCGACGCCGTTCTTCATGGCGGCGCGCGGCGGGGATACGGAGTTGATGCGGCTGCTCGTCGATCTCGGCGCCGATCCGCTGCTGCCGAACGAGGACGGCACGACGCCGCTGATGGTGGCGGCCGGCGTCGGCACGCATTCCCCGGGCGAAGACGCGGGCGCGCCGCCCGAAGCGCTCGCGGCCGTGAAGCTGGCGCTGGAGCTCGGCAACGACGTCAACGTCGTCGACAAGAACGGCAACACCGCCATGCATGGCGCCGCGTTCAAGCAACTGCCCGACGTCGTCAAGCTGCTCGATGCGAATGGCGCGAAGGTCGAGATCTGGAACAGCAAGAACGTGTCGGGCTGGACGCCGCTGCGCATCGCCGTCGGCGTGCATCGCGGGATGAACTTCCGGTTCCACGTGCCGACAGCCGACGCGCTGCGCGACATCATGGTGCGCGCCGGCGTGTCGACCGAGGTCGAACCGGAGACCGTGATCAGCGGCGCGACGCCGACGAAGTAGACGTCGTCTGTCAGCGCAGATGGCACTGGCAGATGGCACTCTCAGATTCTGCCATCAGCCATCTGCATCTGCCATGACTGGTTCAGATCTCCACCAGCTTTCCACCCACGATCCGCACGTTGACCTGCGCGATGTGGGGTTCGGGGCTGTCCGCGAACGTGCGCTTCGCCTCGTACATTTTCTGTCGGCCAGCGCGACGAGCTTGCGGGCGATGTCGTACGACGACCCCTCCGGCACCTCGACCGACTTGTCGAACCGCTGCTCGGGCTGCAGGTTCACCAGGTCGTCGCACTGCACCATCCGCGTCGCGCTCTTCTCTCGACGGCTGCTCGCAGTAGACGAGGCCGATGCTGATGCGCGGCGGCTGCTCGGCGAAGCGCGTCGTCGAGCGACTCCCACGCAAACGAATCGACCAGCTCCGCATCGCGGCCCGCGATGAGGCCCAGCTGCGTCTCGGTGACCAGGTTCCGGACGATCCGCAGATATTCGTCGCCGCCCCAGCGCACGCCGATGTCGCCTTCGCGGTGCATGCGGAAGAGGCGGCCGGTCGTGCTCGAGCACCAGGTCGCCGATTTCGTGGCCGTACGTGTCGTTGTAGTGCTTGAAGCGATCGTGGTCGACCATCTCGATGCCGAAGCCGTTGCCGCGATGCTCTTCGCGAAGCGTCGTCAGCAGCCGCTCTTCGCCGAGCTCGCGGCGGTAGAGCAGCGTGCGGCCGTCGCGGCGCATCCGGCAGAGCAGCGCCTCGCGCTGCTCGAGCTCGACGCCTTTCTGCTGCAGCTCTTCGAGCACGTGGAGAAACACCTGGTTCCAGTCCTCGATCTTGTCGCCGATGGCGAGATCGAGCGTCTCGAACCCCGGGCGGATGAGATCGAGCTGGCGCGGCGTGAGCTTCAGCATGCGGCTGACGTAGTCGAAGAGATAACGCACCGAGCCGGTGAGCTGCGCTTCGGTCGCGACGATCTCGGCCGGCAGCGGCGCTCCATTTCGAAGGAGGGTAAGCTTCTGGTTCACCATGGCTCGTGGCTGACATCAGCAGCAAGTTCAATACCAGCGTCAGTTACATATCCGTGATCGGTTTTGCGCGGTTCGGCGCGGATTTTCCAAGGCTTGTGCGCCCAGGCACTTTCGGATTTCGTGGGCTGGCCTGTCACGCTGCGACGCCGTGTGTCCACGGAGTGACACCTCGCCCGGCAAGGCTGAAGCCCTGCGCTACCAGAATTCTGCTGAGCGCTGCGCTACCGAAGTGCTTGCTCGACGATGGGCGGCTCGGGACGGGCGACTGGTGCGCTCGCGATGTACCCGGCGTGCGCGAGGCGGCCCTGGAAAAGCACCGTCTCCGAGGCGAAGAAAACCAGCCTCACCCACAAGCGGCCGGCGAGATAGATCTGGCTGACGAGGAAGCCGAGCCACAGACCCGCTCCGGTCGACTCGGCGCCCGGCGCGACCAGCGCGTACACGAGCAGAACGAGGACGAACAGCGCGGCGTTGAGGAGATAGAGTCCAGCGACGGCGCCCGGGTTGCGTCTGACGAACCGGGCGCCCGCCGCGAGCGCGCCGATCATGCTGCGGCGATCTTCGACGACCGCGCGCACCTTGGCATAGTCGATCACGGCGTTGACGGTCACGAGGAGTGCGCCGAACAGCAGGTAGAGCGCCAGCCGGAGGAAGAAGGCGCTGCGCTCGACGGAAACATCCCGTATGAGCTCGCCATAGACGCTGGTCGAGCAGCAGCGGGTGCACCACGGCGAAGAGCACGTAGTAGGCGATCGCCACGATGGGCGCCAGCCTGCAGGAAGCGGACGAAATAGATGCCGCACGCCGTGAAGAACTCGTACGACCGCGTCGGCCGCCGCGCGGGCATAACGATCGAGGATGCCCCCCGAGAGAAACAGCCACAACACGAGGTAGAGAGCGCCGGCCCACAGAATCGGCGTCGGGCGCCGGTTGGCGTCGGCGAGCGTGCTGAGGTTGTCCAGCACGGCGGCAAATCCGATGATCGTCGTCTGAAACGTCCGGCCAAGGGGTCCGCGTGCGCGCGATGAACTCGGACCACCATTGCACGTTGACGCCGCGCGCGACCTGCTCGGCCATCATGCTGTTGCCGAGGTGCGACTGCAGCGCCTGGCGCATCATCAGCGAGAAGGGGAGTGCGGTGAGGAGCGTCACGAGATACACGCACGCCAGAATGACGGGCGCCCGGTTCACGAGCCTGACGCCGTCGGCAAGGGCCTCGGTGCTCTTCGATGATCAGATGAAGAAGGCCCAGGCGAGCATCTGGTCCTGCAGCCACACCATCCAGATGGCCGCCCACTTGGTCGCCGCGCGTGCGGCCTGGGACTCGGTCGTGAAGCTGTTGTTCGTGAAGTTGGTGTCGAGGAGCAGGATCTGCTCGGGATCGACCTGGGCCGACACCGCCCGGCTCGCATGCTCGACCGTCACGCGGTGCCAGCGGCCGCCGCCGTCCCATGCAAACCGGCGCTGCTCGCCGTTGGCGAGCGTCACGAGAATGGTGACCGGGAAGATGCCGTCGCCATGCCGGCGGACGATGACGTCGCTCACGAACTGTCCGTCATCCGTTTCGGCGCTGGTCACCGAGTCGACGCCGTAGTCGAAGACGCCGAGCCGCGATACACCTGGTCGAAGAACGGCGTGAGGTCTCGTCCGCTGACTTCGTTGGCCACCTGAAACAGATCGCCGGGTCCTGGATGCTTGAACTTCCAGCGATCGAAGAACGTCGCCAGGATCTGCTGCATCATCGTCCAGCCGAGCGCGCGCTCGAGCGTGTGCAGCCAGAGCGCCGGCTTTGCGTAGGTCATGGGTCCCGATGTGCGCGGCCAGTACCGGAACGACGGTGTGGACGGGATATCCATCGTCGGGCTGCCGCTGTAGTCGCTGCGGAACTCGCCGACCGTCACGCGGTCCCACCGCGCGTCCTCGATGACCCATGGCACGAAACCGCCGAAGAAGCGCGGCACCTCGCGGCCGTCTGAAAACTCCTCCGCCATCACGCGCGCGTTCGCGTACTGATTGATGCCCTCGTCCATCCACGCGTCTTCGACTTCGTTGGTGCCGACCATCCCGTACCACCATTGGTGGCCGGTCTCGTGCACGAGCGTGTCGTCGAGATACGGATCTCGCCGCGGCGTCAGCCACGAGGTGCCGGCCGTGAACAGCGTGGGATACTCCATGCCGCCGGTGTCGTTGTTCCAGGGCGGATCGACGATCGTGATGTGGCCGTACGGATAGGCGCCGAACATCTCGCCGTACTGCCGCAGGCTCGCGCGCGTGCCCTCGAAGTGCCGGGCGGCCTGGCCCGCGTGCTCGGGCTGGAGCAGGAGCCGCATGTCGACCGCCGGCAGCCCGGGATACTCGAACCGTTCGCGGTGCTCGACGAAATCCGGGCTCGTGGTCCATGCGAAATCGTGCACGTCTTCCTGGTAGTAGCGGTGCGTCGTCGTGCCGTCGGCGTTGTCCGTGCGCTCGCGCTCGCGGCCGGTCGCAGCCAGCAGCCAGCCCTGCGGAACGGTCATGCGGACGTCATAGACGCCGAAATCCGAGAAGAACTCCGTTCCGACGTGAAACTGGTGGCAGTTCCACTGGCCGGTGGCATCCAGCACGCCGATCTTCGGAAACCACTGGCCCAGGAAATAGTAGTTGCCGATGACGCCCGTTCGCGCGAACGTACGCGGAACCTTCGCCGTGAACACGATATCGAGCGTGACGCTCTGGCCGGGACCGATCGGCGAGGGCAGCGCGACCGCCATCAGGGTCCGGTCGTCCTGATTTCCGTCATCCGGCGCGATGAAGCGCATCTTGCCGGTGAGATCGGCCGGTGAAACGGCCCCGCCCGTGACTTTCAGGCTGGAAATGTCGATAGCGGCAGAGTCCCCGGCGCGGCGCGCGCGCGCCGCGCTCCACCACGTTGTCAGACGGAGCTCGCGCATCCACGTGGAGTCCTCGATTCCGCCACGCGTTGTAATAGAGGTGGAACTGGAGCTCGTCGGCCGGCGCCGACGTGATGTTCGTCCAGACGAGGGTCTCGCGCGCGGTGAGCGTGCGCGCCTGCGTGTCCAGTCGTACGTCAATCGTGTAGTTCGCGTTGCGCGGCGAGAGCGCCTGCGCGGCAGCGGCGGTGGCGCCGGCGTGCACGATCGCGATCACGAAGAAAGCGCGCCGAATCACCGCAGAATCCTATCATTCTCGTATACTGCTGAAGGATCGGGCAGGGCTGAAGCCCTGCGCTACCGGTTCCTGATGATTAGAGTCCTTGTCTACGGCCTCGGGCCCATCGGGTTGATGGTGGCGCGACAACTGGCAGCGCGCGACGGGTTTCGCATCGTCGGCGCCGTCGACGTCGATCCCGCGAAAGTCGGTCGCGACGCTGGTGAGATTGCCGATCTGCCCGCGCCCGCTTCGCGTGAAAGTCGATCCGGATGCCCGCAGGGCGCCTGCGGAAGTCTGACCCGACGTCGTCGTGTTGTGCACGGCGTCATCGGTCCGCGCCGTGATGCCGCAAATCGAAGGCATCATCAAGGCGAAGGTTCCGATCGTGACGACGACCGAGGAGTTGAGCTATCCGGTGAAACGCAACGCTGCCGCTGGCCAGGAGAATCGACGCGCTGGCCAGAAAGGCGAAGGTGGCGGTGCTGTCGACCGGCGTCAATCCCGGGTTCGTCATGGATGCGCTGCCCATCACGCTCACGGTCGCCTGCGAGCGTATCGAATCGGTCTCGGTGAACCGCGTTCAGGACGCACGCAGCGCGCCGATTGCCCTTCCAGCAGAAGATCGGCGCGGGACTGTCGCGCGAGCAGTTCGAGCGCGAGGTCGAGCGTGGCTCGATCCGGCACGTCGGGCTTGCCGAGTCGATCTCGATGATCGCCGCCGCGCTCGGATGGCAGCTCGACCGCATTGCGGACGACGTGAAGCCGAAGATTGCCGATGCGACGGTGGCGAGCGAGTTCTTCGCCGTCGATCCCGGCTATGTCAGCGGCATCATTCAGGACGGCGTCGGGTACCGGCACGGCACAGCGGTCATCACCATGCACATGGAGGCGTATCTCGGCGCACCGGAGCCGTATGACGAGGTCAAGGTGAGCGGCATTCCCAACCTGACGTTGAGAATTCCCGGCGGGGTGCCCGGCGACGTGGCGACGGCGTCCATTGTCGTGAATTCGATACCCAAAGTGCTCTCGGCGACGCCGGGGCTGAAGACCATGCGGGATCTGCCGGTCCCGTCCTACTACTCCGGGCGCTGATTCCGGGGCCGGAATCGGCCGGCTGTGACTCTATAATGGAGCCTTAAAAATGGGCCGGGTGACACCCGATCCCAATTACGACTGCGAGGGAATATGACGAAGTCCTCCCGCCGCGATTTTCTGGCGTCGGCCGCCGGCACGGGCGCCGCGAGCTTCTGGATTCCCAAGAAAGTGCATGGCTACAGCATGGCCCATGTCGTCGATCTCAAAGCCACCCGCGGCATGTCGAAATGGGATCTCGACACGCCGGCCCTCGTGCTCGATCTCGACAAGCTCGAGCAGAACATCGCGAAGATGCGGGCCAGCCTCGCGTCGACGAAGGTCGGGTTCCGGCCGCACGCGAAGACGCACAAGTCGGCCGACATCGCGAAGCTGCAGCTGGCCGCGGGCGCGGTCGGCATCTGCACGGCCAAGCTGAGCGAAGCGGAAGCGTTGTTCGACAACGGTGTGCAGAAGATCTGCATGACGACGGCGAATCTGAGCAAGGCGAAGATTCAGCGCGCGATGAGCCTGCGCAAGAAGAACCGCGACTTCATCCAGGCCGTCGACTTCGCGCAGAACGCGCAGCGATCTGTCGGACGCGGCCAAAGCCGCCGGCGTCACCGCCGATGTCGTCGATCGACGTCGCGGTCGGCACGCGCAGCGGCGTGCCGGCGGACGATCGGGCCATCGCAGCTCGCGCAGATGGTGGACAAGCTGCCGAACCTGAAGCTGCGCGGCATGCTGGCCTACGACGGCGGCGCCCAGCACATCAAGGGCTACAAGGCGCGGCACGATCAGTCGCTCACACGCTACGAAGGCGCCATCAAGACGTTCGACCGGATGAAGGCGTCCGGCCTGAACATGGAGATCTTCAGCGGCGGCGGCACCGGCACCTACAACATCATGACGGAGGTGCCCGGGCTTCACCGACGTCCAGGTGGGCAGCTACGTCTTCATGGACGCGCAGTATCTCGAGATCGGCAACGAGAAAGGCGACATCTTCACCGACTTCGCGCCGTCGCTCACCGTGATGACGACGGTGCTGAACACCTATTTCCCGAAGCGCATCACGACCGATGCCGGCACGAAGGCGCTGACGCTGAACAAGCCCGATCCGATTGTCGTCGGCGAGCCCGGTTTCCGTTACACCGCCGGGTCGGACGAGTTCGGCTCGATTCAGTACGACAACGCCAACAAGACGTACAAGGTCGGCGACAAGCTGGAGCTCATCATCCCGCACTGCGATCCCGTGGTGAACTGATACGACGTGTTCTACGGGGTGCGAAACGATCGGGTCGAGGCAGTATGGCCGGTGACCGCGCGCGGCAAATCGCAGTAGGGCTGGCCGCTGCCGCCGTCATCGGACTCTCCGCTCAGGACGAGCAGCCGGCGCCCACGTTCCGTTCCGAAATCAACTACGTGCAGGTGCCCGTGCGCGTGCTCGACGCGAACGGGCAGTTCGTCTCCGGCCTGACGCAGGCCGACTTCCGGATCCTCGAAGACGGCCGGCCGCAGACGATCACGGCGTTCAGCGCCGTCGACATTCCTTTCATTCCGGCGGATTCGACCGTGCCCGCGGCGCCGCTGGCCGGGCTCGACGCGATCGCGTCGAACGAGGCGCCCCAGGTCGATGGGCGCGCCTACCTGTTCGTGCTGGACGACTACCACGCCGAAGCCGGCGACACGCTCAAAGTGCGGAACCTGATGCACGGCTTCATCCGCGAGCGCCTGAGCGCGAACGATCTCGCGGCGATCAGCATCATCGGCGGCGCGCGCGCGCAGAACTTCACGCGCAACCGGCAGCTGCTGCACGACGCCGTCGATCGCTTCATCGGCGATCGGGTCGACGACTCAGGACAACGGTCTTCCCGCTGATGGCGCTCGCGCCATGGCGCGATGGCGGACATGCGCCGCCGGCAGACCCTCAACACGGTCACCAGAATGGCCGAGTGGCTGGGGGCTCATCAAGGGCAGGCGCAAAGCGCTCGTGCTGGTCTCCTCCTCGCCAATCTGCTCGCTGTCGAGCGACGACTGCCGCGAGCCGCTTCAGCATGCGCTTGCGCATGGCGATGCAGGCCGACGTCAGTATCTACGTCCTCGATCCGAACGGCGCCCAGGCGTCGCAGCGCTCGCGCGCTGAGAACAGCAACCCCAATTCGCGATATACCGCGGACGGATACACGGAGGCCGACGAACCAGGCGGCCAGCGCAGGCCGCGTTCGCCGAGCTGGCCGACGCAATCTCGTGGACCGCTCGACGGCGCGCGCTATCTTGCGGAAGAGAGCGGCGGCATCGCGGTCGTGAACACGAACGACCTGCAGGGCGGGATCGAGCGCATGGTTCGCGACACGAGCTCGTACTACCTGCTGGGCTATCACTCGACGAACACTCGTACCGACGGCAAGTTCAGACGCAATGACGTCAAGGTGTCGCGATCCGGTGTGCGCGTCGTGCATCGCAACGGTTACTTTGCCGCCCGCGAGTCCCGGTGATCCGCTGATGCACCGGTGAGGACCTCCGTCGTGGATCAACTGCAGGACCTGGCGCGCAGCCCGGTGCCCGTCAGCGCCATGCCGCTGCGCGTGGCGGCCACGCCGTTTCTCTCTGCCGACAACAAAGCACGGGTCGCCGTTGTCGTCGAGATGCCGTTCGAGGGGCTCAGGCCGGCCACAGACAATGAACGTTATCGGCTGAACATCAGCCTGTCGATCGGCTTCTACGATCGCAGACGGAAAATCCGTCGGCAGCGACGATCCCCATATCGATCTCGACATCCCGCTCAACGCCGCGCCGAAGGTCACGCGCAACGGCATGCGCTTCGTGACGCGCCTGACCGTGCCTCCCGGCGCCTATCGGTTCTGGGTCGGCGCCGTGCAGCCTGGCAGCGGGCTGCGCGGAAGCGTCATGACCGAGATCGACATTCCCGATTTCGACAAACAGCCGCTCGCGCTCAGCGGTATCGCCGTGTCATCGACCGACGCCCGGCGCATCTACACCGCTCGCACCGACGATCTGCTCGACGACATCTTCGGCGGACCGCCGGTGGCGCATCGCGAGTTCGTGCTCGACAGCGACCTGTGGCTGTACGGCGAGATCTACGACCATCGCTCGAACGGCGGTGATGTCGAAGCGGACGTCACGGTGCGATCCGCCGATGGGAAAGTGGTCCACAAGGCGGCGCTCGAAGCGGCGCCGGTCCAGTTCGGGCACCTCGCGCGCATTCCGCTCAAGGAAATCGGGACGGGTTCGTTCGAGGCGACGATTGAGGCCCGGTCGAGCTCGCCGCAGCCCATCTCGACGACGCGCACGGTTGCCTTTCGAGTGAGATGAGAATCGCGCTCGTCCTCGCGCTCGCGCTGTCGACCGCGTTACTGCACGCGCAGGCGGAGCCGACGCTGGAAGTCGTGCTCGGGCGGATGCATGCGTATCTCAAGGACTACGCCAAGCAGTTGCCGGCCATGATTGCCACCGAGCGCTACCAGCAGCGGTTCGGTTCGGGCATGCGAAAAAGTCAGCGCCTGCTGATGTCCGACTATGGCCTCATCCAGGTCCAGGGCGACACCGAATGGCTCGGGTTCCGCGAAGTGTTGTCGGTCGACGGCAAGCCGGTGACCGATTCGGCGCGCCGCCTTGCCGAGTTGCTCGCCAAGCCGTCCGTGCAGGCGCTGCAGCAGGCCCGGCTGATTGCGGAAGAGAGCGCACGTTACAACATCGGTCCCGTCGTGCGGACGATCAACGACCCGGCCCTTGTGCTCGAGCTGCTCGACGGGCGGCATAGCCCTCGTATGCGCTTTTCTCATAACGGCGAAAACACCATCAACGGTGTTCGAACGTGGGTCCTTCGCTATCAGGAGCTGGGAAACCCGACGATCATCAGAACACGCGACAGGAAAGACGTTCCGGCGCGCGGCCGGGCGTGGGTCGAACCCGAGACCGGCCGGATTCTGCGCGCCGAGGCCAGCGTCGAACCCGGCCTGGGGGTCACCGGCACCATCGATGTGACGTTCGAGCTCGACGAACGGATGGGCTTTGCCGTGCCGTCGAAAATGAGCGAACGATATACGAACAGAAATCTCGTCACCGTGTCTTCAGGTGAAGCCACCTACAGCAACTACCGCCGGTTCACGGTCGATACCGAAGAAAATATTCAGATAAAGCCGTAAGACTCTGTACACCATTTGGCATGTCGGGTGCATCGCGCCTGATCATGACTAATTTCTTTGTCTACATGATCGGCGTCGTTCTCTTCGTCGGAGCGCTCGCCTATGGCCTCAACCTCGCCGGGCTCAGCGCCACGTGGATCGCCGTCGTCGCGATTGCCGCCGTTGGCGTCGGCGTGATGGGAGCTATCGTCAAAACACGTCAGAAAGAACCGTCGTAGACGCGGCCGGTTCGGTCGGTACCGGGTCCGTATGGTGGCCGCCACAGGTTTCATACGGCCCCGTGCCTGCCATGAACAGATCCTCGTATACGTTCGAGCGTCCATCATCCATTGAGACGCTTCTGCACTCCGGCGCCGCGCGCTTCCCGCTCGTGCGGCACACGGCAATCCGCTCGACATCTGACGGCATGTCGAACCATTTCGGGGCAGTGCCGTCGGTCATCTTCTTCATGAAGCGCGCCCACGCAGGCACGGCGACCGTGCCCGCAAACCCTCGCTTCATGATGGTCTTCTTCTCGTCATAGCCGAACCAGACGCCGGCGACGAGATTCGGCGTGTAGCCGACGAACCAGGCATCGCCGTAGTCATCTGTCGTTCCGGTCTTCCCGGCCGCGGGCTGCTTGAAGCCCTCTGCCCGCGCCCGCGCGCCCGTGCCGCGATTGATCACGTCGGCGAGCATGCTCGACATCAGATACGCGGTTCCTTCGCGAATGGCGCGATATGCGCGGCGAGCGTCCGAGTCTTCCAGGACTCGGCCCTGGCGATCTTCGACGCGTGTCACGAGCGTGTACGGTGCGAGGATGCCGCCGTTGGCGAACGCGCCATAGGCGGATGTCAGATCGGCCAACGTCACCTCGCCCGTCCCCAGGGCGAGCGAAGGGACGTCAGGCAGAGGCGAGTGAATCCCCAGCCGCCGTGCGTACGTCTGAGTCGTGCCTATACCGATCAACTGCATCACGCGGACCGCCGCCCGGTTGCTCGACACCGTCAGCGCCTGGCGCAGGGTGTAGCCTTCCGATTCGTGTTCTCCCGATGGCAGCCACGCTCCCTGCGCGGTGTTGATGGGCGTGTCGAGGTCGGTGACCAGCGAGCTTGGCGTGTATCCCTGCTCGATGGCTGCGGCGAAGAGCAGCGGTTTGAATGCCGAGCCCGGCTGCCGTTTCGCCTGCATGGCGCGGTTGAACGGGCTCGCATGGAAATCGCGTCCGCCGACGAGCGCCAGCACTTCGCCCGTGTGCGGATCCAGCGCGACGAGCGCACCTTCGAGCCGGCCGCTCTTGTCGAGCTCGCCCAGCCTCGTGGCGATGGCCTCCTCGGCGTGGCGCTGCGCGTTCATGTCGAGCGTCGTGTAGATGCGCAGCCCGCCTTTCAGGACTTCGCCGACGCCGAACCGGGTCATCATCTGCTGCCGCACGGCCTCGAGGAAGTAGAGGCCACTGGTGTCGTCGCCGCTTTCGTAACGTTCCGGAGCAAGCGCGATTGGCGCCGCCAGAGCCGTTTCGTAGGCCGCGGGCGTGATGGCGTCGGCTTTGCGCATGGCCGCGAGCACGCGGTCGCGGCGCTTTCTCGCGACTTCAGGAGCAGTCCGGGGCGAGCAGACCGACGGGCAGGGAATGATGCCGGCCAGGAGCGCGCCCTCGGCGGGCGTCAGGTCCGATGCCGGCTTGCCGAAGTAGCCGCGAGCGGCGGCCTCGATGCCGTAGTGGCCGTTGCCGAGGTAGATGCGGTTGAGATACGCCTCGAGGATCTTTTCCTTGTTGAACCTGCGCTCGACGCGCACGGCGAGGAGCGCCTCCTTGATCTTGCGCTGAAAATTCCGATCGCGCGAGAGCGCCACATGGCGAATCAGCTGCTGCGTAATGGTGCTGGCGCCCTGCTTCACGGCGCGCGCGTTCAGGTCGATCCAGGCCGCCCGCACGACCGCGACGACGTCCATGCCCGCGTGCCGGAAGAAATGCCGATCCTCGGCGGCGACGACGGCCGAGATCATCGCCGGTGAGACGCGGTCGAGCGGCACCGTCGTGCGATCCTCGCTCGCAAAGGAAAAGACGAGGTTGCCGTGCCGGTCGTACACCAGCGAGGCTTCAGGTGCCGTGTCGAGCGACATATCGCTCGTCACACGGTCGAGGTCGGTCGCGAAAACGTGCAGCGATCCAAGACAGAACGAAAAAAACACTGCGGCTGTCGACCAGGCCACCCAACGCGCGATCTGCTTCGCTCTTTTCATGACGTCCTGTTTTCAAGGAATTGCAAGCGGAAGGGCCAGCATCCGAACCAACCAGAGAAACTGGCACCGAGGTTGCTCGTGAAACGCCCATCACATACATATGCGACCCTACGTACCGCAAGAACATTCGACAGTTGCGCCGCCTTCTGAAAGACATGCCGATCGGCATGCTCACCACGCAGACCGGAGGAGGCGCCCCGCACAGCCGGCCGATGATGGTGCACGAGCTCGACGACGACGGCTGGCTCTGGTTTCTCACCGATCGCCACTCGCGCAAGGCATGGGAGCTGATCCACAACCCCCAGGCCACGATCGCCTTCCAATCGCGGAAAGGCGATCGATACATTTCGGTACAAGGCACCGCCGTCGTCATTCGGGACGATGTCAAGTTGAAGAAGATGTGGAAGCCGACGTTCCGGATGTGGTTTTCGCGAAGTCAGCAGGAGCCCGAAATCGTGCTCGTCGCCGTCCGCGTGACGCGCGCGGAATACTGGCTGGTCCCGCGATGGCCGTTGTCGCGACTGTTCAACGCCACTTCGGCGGTGGTAACCGGCAAGGTGGGCGAGTCGGGACGGCACGGCATTTTGGATCTGCATCCGGCCGCCTTCTAGGCAGCCCCTGCACGCCAATAAGCATGCAGCAACGGAAACGCGGACGCGGTCGGTGTCGTATGAGAGACAAAAGTGCCCTCGCGAGCCCTAATCCTGGTAATCGTCTGCCTCGCGGCCGTGGCCGACACCGGTGCACAGAGCAACAGCTGGCGTCAGTGTGTGGCTGACACCACACCCGCCGCGATCGAGGCATGCACGTCAGTCATTTTTTTGGATCCGAAGAATGACGGGGCGTTCATCAATCGCGGGATCGCCTACCGGCGGATCGGCGATCTCGAGCGGGCTCTCAGCGACTACAACGAAGCCATTCGGCTGAACCCGCTCGCCGCGGATGCGTTCAACAATCGCGGAAATGCGTTCAAGGAACTGAATCAGTTCGACCGGGCGATGCAGGACTACGACGAGGCGATTCGGCTGAACCCGCACTACGCGCACGCCTACAACAATCGCGGCGTCATCTTTCTGGAGTCGGGCCGGCCCGATCGGGCCGCCGACGACTTCGACCTGGCCATCGGCTGCGATCCCGCCTACGCCAACGCGTTCCGCAACCGTGGACTGGCGCGCACCGATCAACGCGAGTTCGATCGCGCGCTGCAGGACTTCGACGCCGCCTTCCGGTTGAATCCTGAAATCGGGCACGGCTCGGAATACGCGCTGGCCCTGTACGGCCGCGGGCTCGCGCGTCAGCGGGGCGGAGAGGCCGGCGGCGACGAGGACATCCAGGAGGCCAGGCGCCTGTTGCCCGAGGTGGCAGAGGTGATGGCCGAAGAAGGCGTCAAATGAGCGTGCCCGTCAACGCGCGCACGATCACGTTCTCCTGACGGAACCGCGTTTCGAGATCCTTCCTGAAGCCGGTCCACCATTCCCGATCGAGCGACTCGGTCATCACTTCGAAGATCACGATATCGTCGCGCGTGGTTTCGCCCGCATCGTCTTTCCAGACGCCGCGCGCGGGTGCGCGCGTATAGGCCGTGACGCCGCCGAAGCGATCGGCCAGCTCGGAACGCAACTGCACGTATTCGTGCGCGTCGAACGCGTGTCCGTCGTTGTCGTACACCGGCAGAAGAATCTGCACGAGGTGCATCGCTACTCGGTCGTGGCCGCCACGAGCGAGATCGGATCGACGCGGGCGCCGTTCAAGCGCACGCTCCAATGCAGATGCGGGCCGGTGACGCGTCCTGTCGCGCCGATGAGCCCGACGATCGTTTGCGCCTCGACCATCTCACCAGGCTTGACCCTGAATTCGGAAAGGTGCGCGAACACCGAGAAGAGCCTGGCGCCGTGATCGATCACGATCGTGTTGCCGGTGAAATACAGCGGAGCGGCGACGCACCACCGTTCCCTGATTCGCGGCGCGAATCGGCGTGCCTGTCGCGCCCGTGAAATCGACACCGGCATGCGGAGAGCGGCGCTGGCCGTTGTAGTAGCTGCGCGTGCCGAAATTGCTGCTCGGCTTTCCGTCGACGGGCAGCAGAAAACGTCCCATCCACTTCTGCGGGGAGACGATCGCATAGGCATCGGCGAGCGTCTTCGCGTCGAGCTCGATTTGCGCGAGCGTTTCGGGAGGCGGATCGACGAACTCGGGCGACACGGTGAGCTTGCGCACGCGAAACTGCCTGGGCACGATACGCAGCGTCTGCGTGGACGCCGTGCCGTCGCCGCGCTGAATCGACATCGAGTACGTGCCTGGCTCGGTGTCGAGATCCACGCCCATGAGCGCGTGCCACGACTGGCGCTGCTCGTCATGCACCAGACCGAGATCCTGCCCGAGCACATTTGCGTGCAATTGTTCCGTGGCTGGCACGTTTGCGATCTCCACGCGCACGACGTCTCCGGGGCGGATGGAAGCCGGTAAGAATGACACCTGAAGAGTGCGTTGTCCCTGCGACTGGGCGGCGGATTCGCCGAGCCACAAAAGTGACAAAACGATGGCAGCTCTCCAGACGCTCGCCGAAGTCATTGCGAAATCGACGATACCACTCTTCGGGCGCGGCATCGAACCCGAAGTGCAACCGCGGGCATACTGATTGCAAAGCCTCGCGGCCATGGACAATCCGAAAACCACAAGACGAGACTTTTGCGGGCATGCGATTTCGTTCGTGACCGTGGCGTCGCTCATGGAAGCCTGCGGCGGCAGCGGGAATCCAGGCGGTCCGAGCGGTGGCGGCAACGTGCCGCAACTCACGCAGGTGACTGGAACGACGTCGGGCAACACCGTCACGGTGAACGTCGATGCCGCTTCGCCTCTCAATTCCGTCGGGGGAGCCGCTCTGGTGCAGTCCGGAAACACCAGCTTTCTCGCCGCCAGAGTCGCACAGGACACGATTAACGTGTTTACGGCCACCTGCACGCACGAACAGTGCATCGTGACGGGCTTTTCCTCTGCCACGTTCGTGTGCCCCTGCCACGGTTCTCAGTACAACACCAGCGGCGCCGTCGTGCAGGGGCCGGCGCCACAGCGGCTCCGTCAGTTCAACTCGCAACTTACGAATAACGTACTCACATTTACCCTCTAGGTAAATTTCATGACTCGACGCCTGTTCGTTGTGATGCTCGTTGTGTGCGGGTTTGCGCTGGGTGCCCGATCGGCATCCGCCGAGCCCATCTTCCTCGCGAAGTCGGAAACCCGGTGTACCTCGTGCCACTATTCGCCGACCGGCGGCGGGTTGCTGACGCCGTACGGCCGCCTGCAATCGCGTCAGGAGTTGTCGACGTCGAGCGGCGGTAAAGAGGGATTCCTCTGGGGCGTGTTCGGCGACAAGCTCGGCCCGGTCGATCTCGGCATCGACGCGCGCCCCACGCAGCTGCACGTGGAATTTCCGGGCGGCACGGACGACCGGTTTCTGCAGATGAACCTCGATCTGCACGGCGCCGTTCAAGCCCGCGGATGGACGTTCTACGGAGAAGTCGGGCGGCGGCCGGAAGTGGCCGGCGGCGATGCCTATTCGTACGAGTACCTGGGGCGCGAAACAGCTGACCAGCGAATGGGCGGTGCGCGGCGGCCGATTCTTTCCCGCCTACGGGATCAGGTTTGCCGACCACACGTCGTACAACCGCGTCAATCTCGGATTCGACAAATACGATCAGGTGTTTGGCGCCGAGGTCAGTCACACGACGAAGCGGAGCCTGATCCAGATTGCGGTTGGTCCCGGCCGTGCCGAGGCGGTGCTGAACGAGCCTGGAGAGAATCCGATTACGACCAGCGGACGCGTGCAGTTCGATTTGAATTCCAGGAACGTGCTGGTGGGATCGGGCATCTACCGCACGGAGTCGGAAGCGGACGTCAGCAACGGCGCCGCGGGTCTTGCGTATGGATTTGCGCTGGGATCGCGCGTGACCGTCTGGACGCAGGTCGACGGAAAGTTCAGAGACGAGCCCGACGGCGATTCCGTCGTGTTCATCAACGAAACGTCGTTCGAAGCGTTTCGCGGCATCTGGCTGAAGTTCTCACCGCAGATTCGCACGGAAGCGGGCACGGTGCCGGGCTTCCTCCGGTACAAGGTCGAAGCGAATCTCCTGCCGCGTACCCATTGGAACGTCGATGTGGCGTACTACCGCGACCAGAACAGGCGCACCGACTTCGTCACGCACATCCTGATGAGCCAGTTCCACCTGTACCTGTAGACTGAAGATCACTAAGAGACGAAGAATCGAACCTCACAAGATCATGAACGAGTATCTTCGAAGAATACTTTCTTCGTGATCTTGTTCGAGTTTCGACCTTCAGTGATCTTTCATGATCTTTCTCGTTACTTCGTTCGGCAAGTCTGAAAGCGATGTACTCGCCCGAGTACGCGCCGCCGCTCACCGCCACCACGATGTACTGACGGCCGTCGATGCTGTAGGTCATCGGCGAGCCGCTCTGCGGCGCGGGAATGTACACCGCGCCAACCTGCTCGCCGGTCATCTTGTTGTATGCACGCAGCATCGCGCCACGGCCGCGGGGTGTGGTCGTCGCCAGCGGATCGCCCATGATGACCAGCGTCTTCGTGACGAGCAGGCCGACCGCGCCGTTCTGGCCGGTCTTCGGGATGTTCAGACCTTTCAGCGCGGGGTGATTGCGCACGCCGTCGGGCGTGTCGCCATGCGGCACCTGCCACAACAGCTCGCCGCGATCGAGTTGAACGGCGGCGAGCACGCCGTACGGCGGCTTCATGATCGAGAGCCCGTCGACCGTGAGCCCGCCGGGCGGAAGGGTTGACGCCGGGCCGCCAGCCGATCGTTCGGGAGCCGCGGGCGCCGGAGTGGCAGCCGGTGCCGCCGGCGCCTCTGCCGCCGCGGCCGCCTGCGCGATGGCGCGCGGAGAATCGGCCGCGCAGCAATCCCCCGGTCCGAACACCTCGACGAACGGCTGACCTTCGACACCTCTCACGTACCGGATGTCCGAGAAGCCCTTCGGCGGCGTGACGAGCGAATGCGCGTTGACGCCGGAGTTCGACGCGGGCGCGAAGGCGATGTGCGTCTCCGGGTCGTACCCACCGCCCGGCCAGTTCGTGCCGCCGCCAAGATTGCCGATGCTCAGCGAGCCGAGCAGTCCGTCCGCTTTCCCGAGAATCGGCGGGTTGAAGAGCGGCCCGGCTTTGTATCGCGACAGCTGGGAGAGCGCTTTCGCCCGCAGTTCCGGCGTGAAGTCGATGATGTCGTCCGGAATGTTCACGAAGTTTCGCGCGTATGCCGGAGGCTTGGTGGGAAATGGCTGCGTCTTCGAGTACGTCTCGCCGGGCACGTCACCCGCGGGAACCGGGCGCTCTTCGATCGGCCACACGGGCTGACCCGTGACCCGATCGAAGACGTACATGAAGTTCTGCTTGGTCGGCACCGCGACCGCCTTGATGGCGCGGCCGCCCACGGTGATGTCGGCGAGCAACGGCGCCGACGACATGTCGAGATTCCACAGCGGGTGATGGACGAGCTGGAAATGCCACTTGCGCACGCCCGTTTTCAAATCGACGCACACGAGGGTTTCGGCGAACAGGTTGTTGCCCGGCCGATGGCCGCCGTAGTGATCGGATGAGGGGGTCTCGACCGGGAGATACACGAGCCCGAGCTGTTCGTCGACGCTGATTTGCGTCCACACGCCCACGTTGCCGTTGACGGCCCACGAGTCGTTGAGCCACGTCTCGTGGCCGAAGTCACCTGGATTCGGAATCGTGTTGAAGCGCCAGATCTGCTTCCCCGTGCGCACATCGAAGGCGCGCACGAGCCCTTTGGTGTTGTTGTGCGTCGAGACCGTCGCGCCTTCACGGAACGACGAGCCGACGATGACGATATCGCCGACGACCGCCGGGGTGGAGTGGATGCCGATTTCGCCGTTGTCGAGATCGATCTGCTGGTTGACGCCCTTGTACACGCCCACCTTCAGGTCGAGCACGCCGTTCTTTCCGAAGCGTCGGGATCATCGCACCCGTCTTGGCGTTGAGCTCGACGAGCTGGTATCCGGTCGTGACGTAGACGACGCGCTCGTCTCCCTTCCCGTCGGTCCAGTACAGACACACCACGCCCCGACAGCTGCCGGGGCGACACCGCGGCGCGCGTCCCTTCGCGAAGGCTGTGGGCCCAGTTGAGCTCGCCCGTGCGTCCGTCGAGCGACACGACGGAACGCCGCGTGCCGCCCGTCGTGTACAGCGTTCCCCTGATCATGACGGGCGTGCCCTCGAGCTTGTACTCGGGGCGCGGACCAAGGTTGTCGGTCTTGAAGCGCCACGCAACCTGGAGCTGGTTGAAATTCGACGCGTTGATCTGGTCGAGCGGAGAGTACCTCCACCCGCGCAGGTCGCCCGAGTAGTCGGGCCATTCGCCGTTGTCAATGCTGGGCTTGCCTGTCTGAGGGGCCTGACCTGCAAGAGGAGCCACGACCGCAGCAATCGCCAGGACGAGCAACAACCGGGGAAGGCGCGCCATCAACCCACCACCTTTCATTTTTTGTGTGGCGGATTATAGGGTAGGTGGCCGGCAGTAGCGTACTGAGCGGCAGCTGTCTGCGGACTTAGCGCCGCTACCGCTACACCGTTCACTCGCGCGACAGGGCGAAATACAGCGCGACCGGCGCCAGGACGAGGCAGCACGCGGCGGCGATGGCAAGGCGGATGTGGGGGAGGGCCATCGAGAATGTCGGCAGTTTCAGCGAACGACAGCATCGGCAATGTCAGACGACCGGCCAGCGAGACCAGCAAGCCGACGAGCGCGGCAATGGCCAGCGCCTGCGTGAACAGGATGGGGCGCGCCGCTTTGCGAGCGGCATCTTCACGCGCGCGCATCTGCGCCCGCCACCAGACGATCTCCGCCGTCGGAATGCGGGCTTCGCTCTTCGTCTGCTCGAACTCCAGGCGGATCTGCTTCGGCCAGCCGCACGAGCGGTCCGCACTGCGGGCAATCGGCCCGCTCGCACTGGCAGTCGCGGAACGTCATGATTTCAGGATCCTCGCGAGTTTCCGGCGGGCGCGGAAGAGGAGCGGCTTGATGCTCCCTTTCTTCAACCCCAATGCGCCCGCAATCTCCTGGTGCGTCGAGCCCTGCCCGTAGGCCAGCCACACGAGCTCGCGCTCGCGGTGCGACAGACGCGCCATGGCGCGCTGAAGGTCCGCGCGTTGCTGCGTCTGCCTCGCGAGATCGCCAGAGGCCGGAATGTCGCCGTCGCCATGTTCCGGAAGCTGAGCGTTGTCGAGGCGGGGCCGCCGGTAGCGATCGCGAATCAGGTTCGTGGCGATCCGGAACAGATAGTTGCGACGATGATCCTCCGACTCGAAGGTCGTCGTCGAGCGCAGAAGGCGGTAGTAGGCGTCCTGCAGCAGGTCGTCGGCCGCGGACGGGTCGTTGGTCGCGCGGGCGATGTACGCCCAGACCATCCCGGACGTCCGTGTGTAGAAGCCGCGAAACGCCTCTTCGTCCATCTGGAGCGTGTCGCTAATCGCTGAAACGTCGGTGGCGGGTGCCATCGAATCCGTGGCTGTCCAGGAATGGAAACGCATAGGCCAGCAGGCGTCGCGTCATGATGAGGGCGTTTCTCCGCCGTAACGCGCGGCAAGCGACTGCACCAGGCCGAGGCGGTGCGAAAGGACGTAAGAGACGGCGGCCGAGATGGTGAACCCGATGCCGATGAGGAGCACGATGATGCCGATCCCGTTGAGCGCGTCGCCGAAATCGTCGCGCGCGATCCCCCTCCCCACGATGATGAAACCGGTGCCGAGCGCGCTGACGACAATCCCGGATTGGAGCGACCAGAAAATCCGGCTCAGCGGAGCGTTCATCGGCTTCGCCGCGGTCTGCGGCAGGGAGAGCGGTTCGGTCAGCGCCCTTCCAACAGGCGTTTGCAGGTAGGCGATGAGGTCGTCGCTGGAAGCGAAGCGATCGATCAGCTTCGTCTGCAGTTCGCTCTGGGCACGCATCGCCCGCTGCCAGCGGCGGTGCTCCACGAGCATCCGCGCGAGAAAGAAGATGCCCGACGTGATGATGCCAATCACGAAGATCATCGTGACGAATTCGACCGTTTGCGTGAACGCGCGATACCCCTCGGACGCGTTGCTCCGCTCTTCGAATGGCCGCTGGCCGATGAAGAAGGCCGGGTTGTGCGCGATCTCCGGGTGCTGCTCGAGGAACGCGGCAAGGACCGGATAGTTGGCGAGGTAGTCGGCACGAGAAAGCAGGGTCGGATCGATGCGCAACACCTCGCGGACAGATGGCGGATGCTGCTCGAAGATCTCGCGCAGACGCTCTTGTGTTTGCCGCGCGTTGGGCAGGTCGCTCGGAAATGTCACCGCGACTGCAGGTTGCTGCGGGCTTGCCGGCGTCGAGGGTCTTTGCGGCGCCGAAGGGGTGGCAGGCCGCTGTGGCGCGGCTGCCTGCGCCTGCACAACTGACGGCGTCATCGACAAGCCCGCAACAAGCGCCAGAATCGGTAAGTGTCTCATTGCAGCCTAATACGCCCGGCAGCCTTCCAAGGTTAGCGCAACCAGGCCAGCGCGCGCCCGCCCAGGAAGATGTAAATCGCGCAAATAGTTCCCTCACCGAGAGTTACACCCAAAAGGCACTTCTTCAGGTCGACCTTGAGCGCTCCGCACACGTAGCAGATCAGATCGGTGGGAGCGATCGGGAAAAAACTCCATACCACCACGATAGGAAATTCCCTGCGCGCCAGAAGGTCCCGAAGCCTGGCGACCTGCGGAGCGTAGTGCCGCTCGAAGAACCGGTCCAGCTCCATGACCTCGGCGAACAGGTACACCGCCGCTGACGACACGACAATGCCGGCGAGGGTCAAAAGGTAGAGCGGCACGGGAGGCAGCACCAGCATGCCCGCCAGGACGAGATAGGTGGCCGGAACGAGCGTAAACCCGCGAAGACAACCGAGAAGCAGATACAGGGCATACGCCCATAGAGGCGGGGCGCCCACAAGCGCCGACGCAGCCCTCTGCAGCAGGTCGCGGTCGAAGAAATACACGTAGAGGGCGGCCGACGCGGTTGCAACCCACAGCAACAAGACCAGGTGACGTCGGCTCATTCGGGAAAATTCGAGAAAACGTGTATGGATTATCGGACAGGCTGTCTGGATCTCCGCGGGATCGCGGCCAGCGCGCCACGCAGAATATCTGGCATGAGAGGTGCTATTGAAGGTAGCAGGGAGTTTATGGAAACGAAACCTGGATTCATTCAGCTCATCTCGGCGGTGATTGGTTTGTCTCTTGGCGTCAGCGTCATGACCGCAACCGTCCTGCTTGGCGTGGCCGCACTCTTCCAGTAACCCAGCCACCCGCCGCGCTCGCGGGCCCTCGCGATACTTTACCGTTAAAGTAAACAGCTTTCGTTGACTTTAACTGTAAAGTGCAGTACTCCAGAGCACCTTTGTTCAACCTCAGTGGGAAGGTCGCCGTCATTACGGGCGGCGGTTCGGGAATCGGACGCGCCATCGCTCTTACGTTCGGCCGCCAGGGCGCACACGTGACGGTGCTCGATCAGGATGGGCGGGCCGCCGCCGAGACCGCGTCGGCGATTGCCGCGGCAGAGGGCCGGTCCGACTGGGTCGCGTGCGATGTCTCGGATTCGCGCAGCGTGACCGCGGCATTCGACGGCATCATCGGCCGCACCCGCCGTCTCGACATTCTGGTCAACAATGCCGGCGTCGCCCATGTGGGGAACATCGAGCGCACCTCGGAAGACGACTTCGACCGGCTTTATCGCGTCAACGTCAAGGGCGTGTTCCTGTGCAGCAGGCGGCGGTGCCGGTGATGGTCCGGCAGGGCGGGGGCGTCATTCTCAACATGGCATCCATCGTCTCGTTCATCGGCGTTGCCGACCGCTTCGCGTACTCGATGACGAAGGGCGCCGTGCTCACCATGACCAAATCGGTGGCCGTCGACTACGTCGCCCGGAAGATCCGCTGCAATTGCATCTGCCCGGCGCGCATTCATACGCCCTTCGTCGACGGGTTCGTGAAGAAGAACTATCCGGGACGCGAGCAGGAAGTGCTCCAGGAACTGTCCGCCTATCAGCCGATGGGCCGCATGGGCACACCCGACGAAGTCGCCTGGCTCGCGTTGTATTTGTGTTCGGACGAGGCGGCGTTCGTGACCGGCCAGGCGTATCCACTCGACGGCGGGGTACTGAACCAATGACCGTGCTCACGATCAATCTCAAGGATGATCCGGAGGTGATCGACGCCTATCGACGGTATCATCGCGAGGTATGGCCCGAAGTGCAGCAGAGCCTGACGCGGTGCGGGGTCGAGGCGCATGGACATCCACCTGCTCGGGCGGCGGCTGGTGATGATCGTCGAGATGCGGGACGGCATGGACTATCGCCGCGGCGTTCAAATCACATGCGGCTTCCAGCCCGCGCGTCGCGGAATGGGAGCGGCTCATGAAGTCGCTTCAGGAGCCTGCACCCGGGGCGGCCCAGGGCGAGTGGTGGGCTGTGATGGAGCCCGTGTTTCATCTTGGATCGAAGGAGGAGAGCCGGCCATTGCCCACGTCGCCGATCGGCCGCGCACATCCTGAACCCGGCTTGCCCTGACGGATCTCCGGCAGGCATGGGGCGTGCCGTCGCGCCCGCGGCCCGATCGTCATCATCGGCGCCGGCGGCATCGTGCGCACCGCGCACCTGCCGGTTTACCAGCGCCTGAAATTTCCCGTCGCCGGCATTTACGACATCAAGCCTGACGTGTCGCGCGAAACGGCGCAGCGCTTCGGCGTGTCGAAGGTCTTTGCATCGCTCGCCGAAGCGGCCGGTTCGCCGGATGCGGTCTTCGATGTCGCCGTTCCCGGCGATCAGATCGCGGGCGTGCTGAAAGACCTGCCGAGCGGCGCGGCGGTGCTGATTCAGAAGCCGATGGGCGAAGATCTCGCGGCCGCGCGGACGATCCTGAACATCTGCCGCGATCTGGGGCTCGTCGCCGCAATGAATTTTCAGCTTCGCTTCAGCCCGAACGTGCTGGCGCTGCGCGATCTGATCAGCCGCGGGACAGCTCGGCGACATCGTCGACATCGAGGTCCGGCTCGTCGTCAAGCAGCCGTGGCATCTGTGGGCGTTTCTCGAGCGTGCGCCCGCGTCTCGAAATTCTCTATCACTCGATTCACTACCTCGACATGATACGGGCGATCGCCGGCGAGCCGCGCGGCGTGTACTGCCGCGCGGTCGCGCATCCGTCGATGCCGGAGTTCCAGGACACGCGCAGCTCGATCATCCTCGACTACGGCAGACAGCCTGCGCTGCTCGCTGCTGCTCAACCATACGCACCAGCACGACGCGTCGCACCGCGCGTCGTTCCTGAAGGTCGAAGGCACGCGCGGCGCCGCGCAGCTGACGATGGGCGTCAACATCGATTATCCGAACGGCCCGCCCGACACGCTCGAGGTCGCGCTCGACCAGGGCCGCTGGCAGCACGTCGATCTGCGAGGCTCGTGGTTCATCGAGGCGTTCGAGGGACCGATGTCGAACCTGCAGCGATTTGTCGCCGGCGAAGACGCCGCGCTCGTGTCGCCCGTCGACGACGCCATCAAGACGATGGCGCTCGTCGAGGCGTGCTATCAGTCGAACGCCGCGGGCGGCACGCCGATACCGAAGCCTGAATTGGCAGATTGCCGATCGCAGATTGGCAGATTCACGGACGGTCATGCGTATCGACGCGCATCAGCATTTCTGGCGTTACAGCGCCGCCGAATACGGCTGGATCGACGACTCGATGGCGGTGCTGCGGCGCGACTTTCTGCCGGCCGATGCCAGACGCGAGATGGACCTTGCGGGCATCGATGCGTGTGTCGCGGTGCAGGCGCGCCAGACGCTCGAGGAGACCCGCTGGCTGCTCGAGCTTGCCGACTCGGCAACCCGTTCATCGCGGCGGTCGTGGGCTGGGTCGATCTGCAGGCCGACGATGTCGCGGCACAGCTGGCGCAGTTCGCGGCGCATCCCAAGCTTGTCGGCGTGCGGCACATCGTGCAGTCCGAGCCCGACGATCGCTTTCTGCTGCGGCCGGCGTTCTGCCGGGGCATCTCGCTGCTCGAGGATCTCGACCTCACCTACGACATCCTTATTTATCCTCGGCATCTGCCGGCTGCCGTCGAGCTCGTGTCGCGGTTCCCGCGCCAGCGGTTCGTCCTCGATCATCTGGCGAAGCCGGAGATCCGCACGGGCGAGATTCGGGAATGGGAGCGGGACATCCGCGAGCTCGCAGAGGCCCGGAATGTGTGGTGCAAGGTGTCGGGCCTGGTGACCGAAGCGGACTGGACGCGATGGACGCCGGCAGATTTCGTCCGTATCTGGATGTGGCGTTCGATTGTTTCGGCGCGCATCGGCTGCTCGCGGGATCGGACTGGCCGGTGTGCACGGTGGCCGCCGACTACGGGCGAACGATGTCGCTCGTCGACCGACTATCTGGACGGCCGGCCGGCTTCCGAGCGCGACGCGGTGATGGGCGGAAATGCCGCTCGCTTCTGGGGTTGCCTGCTGGAGAACTTGTATGAAGAGATGTGCCGCGAGCCTGGTTGTCGCTCTGGCGATTGCTCGCGTTCTGCCGGCATGCGGATCGTCGCGCCGACCGAGCCGGAAGACGACGATCGCCGTCATCCCGAAGGGCACGTCGCACGTGTTCTGGCAGAGCATCCACGCCGGCGCCGAGAAGGCGGCGCAGGAGCTCGGCGTCGACATCATCTGGCGAGGCCCGCTGCGCGAAGACGATCGCGCGTCGCAGGTCGCCGAGGTCGAAGGCTTCATCACGCGCGGCGTGTCCGGGATCGTGCTGGCGCCGCTCGACGAAGCGGCGCTCGTCGGGCCGGTCGCCGACGCCGCGCGCGCGAAGATTCCGGTCGTCATCATCGATTCGGGCCTGAAAGGCAACGACTACGTGAGCTTCGTCGCCACCGACAACCGCCAGGGCGGCACGCATGGCCGGCGAGGCGCTCGCGAAGCTGCTGCCCGAGGGCGGCAAGGTCGTCATGCTTCGGTACGCCGAAGGGTCGGCCAGCACGCCCGAGCGCGAAGAAGGGTTTCTCGAGGAGATCGGCAAGCACCCGAATATCCAGGTGCTCAGCTACAACCAATACGGCGGCGCCGACGTCGAAGGGGCCTACAAGAAAGCCGAGGCGCTGCTGCATCGCTTCCGGCGGCCGGACGGGTCGCTCGACCGTCGACGGGCATCTTCACCCCGAACGAGTCGACGACGCTTGCGATGCTGCGCGTGCTCGCCGACAGCGGATGGGCCGGCAAGGTGAAGTTCATCGGCTTCGACGCGTCGGACACGCTCGTCAAAGGGCTGAGCGACGGCCACATCGACGGCCTCGTCCTGCAGGATCCCGTGAACATGGGCTACCTCGGCGTGAAGACGATGGTCGAACATCTGCAGGGCAGACCGGTCGAGAAGCGCATCGACACCGGCGTGCAGCTCGTGACGCGCGACAGGATGAACGATCCCGCCGTCAAGGAGCTGCTGCATCCCGATCTGTCGCGATGGCTGAAGCCGTAAGACCGCAATTCGAGATGCGCGGCGTGCGCAAGGCGTTTGGCGGCACCGTCGCGCTCGACGGCGTCGATCTCGCCGTGCGCGCGGGCGAAGTGTGCGCGCTCGTCGGACAGAACGGCGCCGGCAAGAGCACGCTGATGTCGATTCTCGCCGGGTGCGTCGTCGCCCGACGCCGGCACGATGATGCTGAACGGCGCGCCGTATGCGCCGAGAAATCCGCGCGACGCGCGCAGCGCCGGCGTCGCGATGATCTATCAGGAGCTGTCGCTCGCGCCGCATTTGAGCGTGATGGACAACATCGCGCTTGGCGTCGAGCCGCGCCGGCGAGGGCGCCCTGGGCGCGCTCGGCTTCCTCGAACGCGACGGCATCAAGCGCACCGCGCGCGCCGCGCTCGACCAGCTCGGTCATCCGGAAATTCCGATCGACGCGCGCTGCCGGCGAGTTGTCGCCGGCCGCGCAGCAGCTCGTCGAGATTGCGCGAGCGCTGGCGTGCGGCTGCGGCGTGCTCGTGCTCGACGAGCCGACCAGCAGCCTCGCGCACGGCGACGTGCGCAAGCTGTTCGAGCTGATCGCCCGGCTGAAGCAGCAGGGGCTCGCGATCGTCTACATCTCGCATTTCATCGAAGAAGTGATGCAGGTGTCCGACCGCTTCGTCGTCCTGCGCGATGGCCGCAACGCGGGCGACGGGCAGACAGCGCAGACGTCCGGCGGTCAGATCGTGAGCCTGATGGTCGGCCGCACGCTGGACGATCTCTATCCGCGCGGCGCGCGCGTCTCGGCGAACCGTGCTGGAGCTGCAGGCTCTCGCCCCAGAGCATCTCGAGCCGGCGTCGTTGACGCTGCACCGCGGCGAGATCTTCGGCATCGCCGGGCTGCTTGGCGCTGGCCGCACGCGCCTGCTTCGCGCGGCTGTTCGGGCTCGATGCCGTCAAGAGCGGGACGAGTGAAGCTTGGCGTGCACGCCGGGCCGATCGACGCCCGCGGAATGGTGGCAGCGCGGGATGGGGATGCTGAGCGAGAACCGCACGGGCGAAGGGCTCGCGACGAACCTGAACATCGCCGACAACATGACGCTGACGCGGCTGAAGGGGCTGGGCGCCGGGTTTTTCGTCTCACCGTCGCAGCAGCAGCGCGCGGCCGCGCACGTGGGTCGAAGCGCTGGCCATTCGTGCGACGAGCGCGGCGCAGGACGTCGCGTGCCTTTCTGGCGGCAATCAGCAGAAGGTCGCGCTCGCGCGCCTTCTGCATCACGACGTCGACGTGCTGGTCCTCGACGAGCCGACGCGCGGCATCGACGTCGGCAGCAAGGCGCAGATCTACGAGCTGATCGACGAGCTCGTGTCGAGGCGGACGTGACAGGCCCGGCAGGTCGGCTAGCCGGACCCGGCAGAAGTCCGTTGCATGCATCGTCAGCTCCTATTTCCCGAACTGCTCGCCGTCTGCGACCGCATCGCGGTGATGTCGCGCGGGCGTCTCGGCATGCCACGCCCGGCCTCGGAGTGGACCGAGCATTCGCTGCTGCTCGAAGCATCGGGAGCCCGCACGGCGTCATGAGGCGCTTTTCAGACGCTGGAGTGCTCGCGCGGCCTGGCGTCCTCGTCGCGATCCTCTTCGGATTCCTGATCGGCCCGCAGTTCTTCAGCCCCGCCAATCTGGAGCTGATGGCGCGCCAGACCGCCATCGTCTGCGTTGCCGCGTTGGGCATGACGATGGTCATCGTCGCGGGGGGGATCGATCTGTCGGTGGGATCGGTCATCGCGCTGAGCACCGTTGTGATCGCGCAGTTTCTCCGCGACGGTGCGTGGCCGGTCCTCGCCGCAGCGGGCGGTGGCGGCCGGCGCGGCGTGCGGGCTGGTGAACGGCGTGCTGATCACCGGTCTGCGCGTCGTGCCGTTCATCATCACGCTCGGCACCATGCTGCTCGTGCGCGGTGCCGCGAAAGGTCTGGCCGATGAGCGCCGGATCGAGGCGCCGATCACCTGGCTCAACGGGCTGCTGCGCACCGTCCGCGACGGCAGCGGCCGGCTGCTGCCGTGGGGCATCTGGATCGCCATCCTGCTCGCCGTCGCCGTTGCGGTCACGCTGCAGTACACGCGATTCGGACGGCACCTGTTCGCGATCGGCTCGAACGAGCGCACGGCGCGGCTCTGCGGCGTGCGCGTGGAGCGATGCAAGATTGCCGTCTACGCGCATCGCCGGCGCGTTTGCCGGCCTCGCCGGCGTGATGGAGTTCTCGCGACTGTCGGTTGGCGATCCGACAGTCGCCATCGGCGCGGAGCTGGACGTCATTGCCGCGGTCATCATCGGCGGCGGCAGCCTTTCAGGCGGCAAAGGCACCGTCGTCGGAACGCTTGCCGGCGCGGGTATCATGACCGTCATCCAGATCGGGTGCTCGCAGCACGGGCTGCCCAACTGGGTTCAGGAGATCGTCACCGGGACGATCATCGTGTTTGCAGTGGCGCTGGATCGCCTCAGAGTCGAAATTCGAGCCGCATGAAAATTATTGATCTCGACGTTCTCGACCTTCGTTTTCCAACCTCGAAAGATCAAGTCGGCAGCGACGCCGTGCACACCGATCCCGACTATTCGGCGGCGTACGTCATCCTCAAGACCGACGAGAGGGCTCGAAGGCCACGGCCTGACGTTCACCATCGGGCGCGGCAACGAGGTGTGCGCGGCGGCGATCGACTCGTTCCGGCATCTGGTCGTCGGCCGCGATCTCCGTGACATCACGGCCGACTTCGGCGGTTTCTGGCACAGCCTGGCCGGCGAGTCGCAGCTGCGATGGCTTGGTCCCGAGAAGGGCGTCATCCACCTCGCGCTGGCGGCGGTCGTCAATGCGGTGTGGGATCTCTACGGGAAGGCCGAAGGGAAGCCGGTGTGGAAGCTGCTGGCCGACATGACGCCGGCCGCAGCTCGTGTCGTGCATCGACTTTCACCACATCACCGATGCGCTGACGCGCGAAGAGGCGCTCTCGATCCTCGAGCGCAGGCATCCGGGAAGCCGGCGCGCGAGGCGGAGCTGCTGAAGCTCGGCTATCCGGCGTACACGACCTCGGTCGGATGGCTTGGCTATTCGGACGAGAAGATTCACCGCCTGTGCCGCGAAGCGCTGGCCGAGGGCTGGACGCACTTCAAAGTGAAGGTGGGCGGCAAGCCGGAAGACGATCTCCGCCGGCTCTCCGCCGTGCGCGCGGCGATCGGTCCCGATCGCAAGCTGATGATCGACTCGAACCAGCGATGGGATGTCGATGAAGCGATCGCGCGCATCAAGGAGCTGTCGCACCTGAATCTCTGGTGGGCCGAAGAACCCACGCATCCGGACGATGTGCTCGGCCACGCGCGGATTGCCAAAGCCATCGCGCCCGTGGGCGTCGCCACCGGCGAGCATGGCGCGAATCGCGTGGTGTTCAAGCAGCTGCTGCAGGCCAATGCCATCAGCTTCTGCCAGATCGACAGCTGCCGGCTCGGCGGCGTGAACGAAAATCTTGCGGTCATCCTGATGGCGGCCAAGTTCGGGGTGCCGGTGTGCCCGCACGCGGGCGGCGTCGGGCTGTGCGAGTACGTCCAGCACCTCTCGATGTTCGACTTCATCGCGGTGACCGGCACGATGGAAGGGCGCGTCATCGAGTTCGTCGATCACCTGCACGAACATTTCGAAGAGCCCGTCACGGTTCGCCGCGGGCGCTACATGGCGCCCGTCGAGCCGGGCTACAGCATCACGATCAAGCCGGACTCCAGAAAGCGATATCGGTTTCCTGACGGCGAGGTGTGGAGGGGTTGAGAATTCGCAGATTCGCAGATCGGCGGATTGGTGGGACAACAGCTTGTAAAGTGAACGCGTTCGATACTAGACTTTACCGGTAAAGTCACCAAGGATTCCCGAAGGATAAGCACCCATGCCCCGACCCACGATGCGCCGGATCGCCGGCGAGCTCGGCGTGTCCGTCATGACGGTCTCCAAGGTTCTCAACAACCATGGCGACATCAGCGAAGCCACCCGAGGCCGCGTCCTCGCCAAGATCGAAGAGCTCGGCTACCAGCGCAATGCCGTCGCGCAGGAGTCTCACCCTCCGCCGCAGCCACACCATCGGCATCGTCATTCCCGATCTGATGCACTCGTTTTTCGTCGAGATTATCGCCGGCATCGAGCCCGTCGCCAGCGCGCGCGGCTACGGCCTGCTGCTGTGCAGCTCGGGTGAGGATCCGGCGAAAGAGCGCGCGGAGCTCGAGATGCTGCGCAGCCGGCAGGTCGATGGCATCGTGCTCGCCTCGGTGCATGGTTCCGCCAACGAAGATCTGCTCAGGCAGTTGTCCAGCATCGGTACGGCGATCGTGATGATCGACCGCGACGACCATCAGAAGGTCGAGTGCCACCGGGTTCTCACCGACGACGAGCGCGTCGGTGTGCTCGCGACGACGCACCTCCTCGATCTGGGATGCAAGGCCATCGCACACATCGGCGGCCCGGACATCACGCACGCCAAGCGGCGCGAAAAAGGCTGGCGCGACACGTTGAAGGCGCGCGGCGTGAAGTCCGCTCCCGACTGGTTCGTCGAAGGGGGCTTCATGGAGAGCGATGGCTACCGCGCGATGAAGCGCCTGCTCGACGTCCGCCCCCGCATCGATGCCGTGTTTGCGGCGAACGACCCCGCGGCGATCGGCGCGATGAAGGCGATATGGGAAGCGGGGATGCGCGTGCCCGAAGACATCGCGGTGGTGGGCGCCGGCGACATCGCGCACGGCGACATGCTGAAGGTTCCGCTGACGACGATCAGCTGGTCGCGAAAAGATCAGGGGATGAACGCCGCCGAGCTGCTCCTCAACGGCCTCGAGAGCGATGAGAAAGACGCGCCACGCCGCGTCATCGTTCCGCCGCGCCTGGTGGTCCGCGAGTCATCCGGACCGCAGAAAGGACAGGGCTGAAGCCCTGTGCCACCGTTGATGCTTGCGACGGCTCCCCACGTCCGCCGCGTCGCACTAAGTAGATAGTTGCATCAAGCAACGCCGAGCCCGAGAAGGCGAGGCGACAGGTCGCGGGGGTGGGGCCCCGCGACAAACTAAAAGATGAAACTGCTCCGTTATGGCCCGCAAGGCCACGAAAAGCCGGGCCTGCTCGATTCCCACGGCGACATCCGCGATCTCTCGGCCATCGTCGCCGACGTGTCCGGCGATGCGCTCCACCCGGATTCGATCGATCGCCTTCGCCGTCTGGATCCCGCAACCCTGCCGCGTGTGGATGGCAGTCCGCGCCTTGGCCCGTGCGTGGCCGGCGTCGGCAAGTTCATCTGTATCGGCCTGAACTACTCCGACCACGCGGCCGAGTCGAACATGCCTGTCCCGGCCGAGCCGATCCTGTTCATGAAGGCGACTTCGGCGATCTGCGGACCGAACGATGGCATCGTCATCCCGCGCGGCTCGCAGAAGACCGACTGGGAAGTCGAGCTGGGCGTCATCATCGGGAAGACCGCGAAATACGTCACGGAGTCCGAGGCGCTGTCGCACGTCGCGGGCTACTGCGTCGTCAACGATCTATCCGAGCGCGCGTTTCAGCTCGAGGGAACCGGCCAGTGGGTGAAGGGAAAGAGCGCCGATTCGTTTGGTCCGATCGGGCCCTGGCTCGTGACCGCGGATGAGGTGCCGGACCCGCAGAATCTGGATCTGTGGCTCGAGGTCGACGGCCGGTCGTATCAGCGTGGCAGCACCAGGCACATGATCTTCAGCGTGGCGCGGCTCGTCAGCTACATCAGCCGTTTCATGAGCCTGCAGCCCGGCGACATCATTTCCACCGGCACGCCGCCGGGCATTGGCATGGGGCAGCAGCCCCCGGTGTTCCTGCGGCCCGGCAACCGCGTGCGGCTTGGCGTTCACACTCTCGGCGAGCAGAGTCAGATCGTGACCGCGGCGGATGCTAGTATGTGAGCCATCCAAGCCGAATACGCGGTTCAGCAGGCGACCCCCGCGAAAGTGGAATACGGCCCGGTGGCGATTGTGATCGCCCACGGCATGGGCCAGCAAATCCCGTTTCAAACCCTCGATGACGTGGCCGAAGGTCTGCGCAGACAGGACCGGAAGCGCAGAAAAGGCAAGCCACCCATGCCGATCGCCAAAACCGTCGAGCTCGGCGGCGAGCGTCTTGCCCGTCTCGAGCTGAAGATCCTCACCAGGGACGGCGAGCGCGACGTCCACCTCTACGAATCCTACTGGGCGCCGATGACCGAAGGGCGCGTCACGCTCCGCGATGTCATGGGGTTTCTGTTGCGCGCGGGCGTCGGTGCGCTCCGGCTCGCGAGACGGCCGTTCAAGCGGTGGCTCTTCGGCGAGTACGAGAAGTATCCGGTGCCTCTGCTCACCGTCATCTGCCTCGCGCTGTCGATCGGCGTCGTGCTTGCGCTCACATGGCTCAGCATCGTGATCGTCGTCGTCGCCGGTGCAAAGGTACCGCTGCGCGACGTGTCGCCGTGGCTCACCGAAACCAGATTTCGCGACATCACGACGGTCTTCAACGTCCATGTCTCTCGGATGGCGCCGTTCGTGCTGCTGATGATCTGGTGGGGCCTCACGCAGCCGGCGTCTGCCGGGATGGCTGTCGCTCGGGGCCTTTGGACTGGCGGTGCTCTCCACGCTTGGCGCCGCGGTCACGGCGGCGCTGGTGGCGTACCACCACACCCGAGGCGGCGAGACCGGCTCGTTCTTCGAGCGTGCCGGCGTTCAGCGTGGCTGCCGGGCCTGTTTCCAGACTGGTTCAGCAACGTCTCGTGGGTGCTCGTTGTCGGGGCGACGGCGCTCGTCCGGTGGTTTCTCATTCAGTATGTCGGCGACGTGGCGGCGTACGTGCAGCCGCAGGTCATCGATCGGTTCTACGAGCTGCGCAAGGAAATCAAGAAGTGCGTCTGGACGACGGCGAATGCGGTGTACCGCGAAGAGGAATACCGCGACATCATCATGGTGGGGCACTCGCTCGGCTCGGTCGTCGCATACGACGTGCTCAACCTCCTGCTCATCGATCACAAGCTGAAGCCCGGCACGTGCCCGAGGTCGCCGGGCGCACACGGTTGCTGCTCACCTTCGGCAGCCCGCTCGACAAGACCGCGTTCATCTTCGCGGCACAGGGCACGGGAACGGAGGCGCGCGAGGCGATAGCCGCGTCGTTCCAGCCGCTCATCACCGACGAACAGGTCCGGCCGCGCTGGGTGAACATCTACTCGCGCTGGGACATCATCAGCGGCTCGCTCGACTACTACGATCGGAAGGATCGATCGAACCGCAACGCCGTCGAGAACATCAGGGACACGAAGGCGACGACCCTGCTGGCGGCGCACGTCGAGTACTGGCGCAACGACAAGCTGTTCGAGACGATGGTCGAGGCGCTGGAAGCGCCCCCGGCTACGGCGCCACGTTGAAATCGACGGAGCGTGAAAAGCTCGTGCCGTCGGTGTCCACGAACGCATAGGTCAGCGTCACGACACACTCCTTCCGAAGGCTCGGAAGGTCGTACCACATTTCGACCGTCAACGAGAGCGGGGATCCGACGGCTGTGAACTGATTGCCGGTGGCGCTCAGGGGCACGTATTCATATTTTTCCGTGTCGGTGCCGGTCGGCGGTGTGATGATGCCGCCCGTGGCCTGCTTTATGGCGAGCGTTGCGCCGGTGACGCGGACAGGGAAGTCCAGGTTGAGTTTTTCGTCGGTCGCCGTCTGCGTCAGCACGAGCGACGACGTGAAGACCGCGTGCCAGTCGTAGGCCAGCAGTTCGTCGGGCTGGTTGTTGCCTCGGTACGACGCGATACGTCTTTCCGCCGGTCTGATTGTCCGCCTGGATTGGATCGGGCGACACGCTGACAGTGAGAGCATCGTTGTAGTTGACCGTTTCGTCGGCAGTGGCCGGGTTCTGGCATCCGGTCATCGCCGTACCGGCTAATGCGACGGTCAGCACCCATGCCGCTGTTTTGTTGCACCTGACAATCATTCGGATCTCCTTTATCTGTAATGGCGCATGCGGGACACGCTCTAGAAGGTCGTGCCGACCGCGAAACGAAATCCTCTCGGCGGCTGAAACGGATCGCGATACAGGTTCCACGAGTAAATCAGTCGCATCGGCATGTTGACGACCGGCAGCACGACCCGCAGCTCGACTCCTGTCGACGTCCGCAGCTCGCGGAGGTTGATGCGCGTGCTTTCGTCGAATGCCTGGCCGGCGTCGTGAAACGCGAGCGCGCGCACCTGCGCCATGATGTCGAGGTAGTACTCCGCGTTGAACAGGACGAACTTGTTGCCGCCGACGAGCTGGTTCTTGTCGTTGATGGGGCCGACGGTGCGCAGATCGAAACCGCGAATCTGGTACTCCCCGCCCAGGAAATAGCGGAGGTATTGCGGCAGCACCTCGGTGCCGGCGTATGGGTGGAGGTAGCCGATTTGTCCGCGCACGCCGATGGCGGTGCGGCGGGTATGCGGGCGATACATGATCAGTTCTACTTCGGGCCTGATGTAGTTGACCGTGCCGCCCAGCATGCCGCCGGCCAGCCTCGCCCCGCCGGTCAGGCGCATCCCGCGGCGTGGCATGAACGGGGTGTCGACCGTGTCGTACACCACCGATGGCTCGACGCGGCTCTCGACGTAGCGTCCCTGCTCGACGATATAGTCGAGCGTCGGCGTTATCGCGGTGGTGCGCGTGTAGGTGGTGGTGCCGCTCGCGGTCGTGATCGTCACGAGCGATGAGGGCGTCTGCTCTCGCCGCGGCGCTGGATGCCTCCAGCGATTGCTGGTACTCTTCGCTCGATGCGCTGTCGACCGTCTCCCAGGTGTAGCCGCCGTAGAGCCTCATGAAGCCTCGCAGCGGCTTCCCCATCGTGATCGACGTGCCCTCGCGCACTTCGCTGTAGACCGGATCCGACGAATAGAAGAAGTACTGGGTCTTGCGCGAGAAGAGGCTCGCGGCCATCGAGATCGGCCGGTCGAAGATGTACGGCTCGGTGATCGACAACTGATAGTTGTTGCTGCGCGTGCCGGATTCGACGGCGACCGAGAGCGTTTCCCCGCGACCGAGAAAATTGGTCGTCGCGAACGACGCATTGGCGAAGACGCCGTACCAGCCGGACATCCCGGCGCCGAAGCTCAGCTGATTGCGGTTCTGCTCTTCGAGCTTCAGCGTCAGGTCCACTTTGCCGGTTTCGTTCGGCGTCTTGTCGACCTGGATGCCCTTCTGCTCTTCGATGGGCTTGAAGTAGCCGAGCTGGTTGAGCCGCCTGATGCTCATCTTCAGCGCTTCGCTGTTGAAGAGGCCCCCTTCGTAGCACCCGCAATTCCCGCCGGACGACCTGATCGCGCGTGGTCGTGTTGCCCACGAACATGATCCGATTGATCGTGTAGCGCGGCCCCTCGTCCACGCGGAGGGTGACGTCGACGACCGGGCCTGTCGTGGCCCCTGGGTCGGCGGCGGTTGCGGCATCGCGGGGCCGCAGGTCGGGATACGCCGTGAACTCGAAGCGCCCGAGCGCGCCGTACAGCTCCCGCGCCTTGTTCAGCCCTTCACGAATCTCTTTTTCACTGTAGAGCTCGCCTCGTCGAAGCTTGAAGAGCGACAGGAGATAGTCGGCCGGCACCTCCTTGTTGCCCTCGATCGTGAACTCGGCGACCCGGTACTGCAGTCCTTCGGTGACGGGAATCTTCAGGGCCACCCATCGCGTGCGGCCATCCTCCGTGTCTTCGAGCGTCTGGAGGACGGGTTGTCCGACGCGCACGGCCAGATAGCCACGATCGCGATAGAAGCTCATGATGCGATCGGCGTCTTCCTCGTACCCGTCTGCTTGTAGGTGCTGCCGAACCTGGGAATCGGGAACCACCGTTTCGCCTGGTTCTGTTTCATGGCCGACGCGAGTGTGCCGTCCTCAAAGGCCGTGTTGCCCTCGAACTCGACCCGCTTGAGCTTGATCTGCGGCCCTTCTTCAACGACAAAGGTCAGTTGCGACGTCTTCGGCCCGCCCGGCAGCGCCTGGATGTCGGAGATGACATGAGATTCGGGAAACCCGAGCTCCGACAGCATCTCGCCGATCGTCGTCCTGATGCGCTTGATCCGCATCTCGTCGACGAACGTGTCGATGCGCACCATGAGATCGAGCTCGCGCAGCTTCTCTTCGAGTTTGTTCTGCTCGAGATGCTTCAATCCCTTGTAGTTGACGATCTTGATGCGCCGCCGTTCCTCCATGCGGTAGACGATCAGCTTGCCGACGACGCCGTTGGCGAATGTGTAGTCGCTCGTTTCGATCGTCAGGTCGTCGAGAAAACCGGTGGCCCAGAGGCGCTTGAAATCCTCGAGAATCGATTCGCGTACCGCCTCGTTGTAGGCGATCCATTCGCCCCGCGACGGCCGGCTCACCGTGGTCTGGATGTAGTGGAGATAGGTCTCGGGCTCGATCATCGAGACGTTGCCCTGCCGGTCGAAGCACGGCACGATTTGAAAGACCACCGGCGGGGATCCCGCCGGTGGCTCTTGTGCGGGAGCGGGAATGGGAAGGTTGCACACCGTGAGAGGTCCGGCTGGCGGTGCCCCTTGCTGCGCGCCGGCGGAAAGCGGCGCGAACGCGACCAGCACGGCAACCGACGTGATGCAGGGAATCGTTCGCGGCACGGGCGTGCCGGACTGCAACCGATGTGCCGCGCGTCGCGTCACAGTTCGGCAATATTTTCAGGCTCGGCGAATTTGTATCCGACGCCCCAGACGGTGAGGATCCAATCGCGGTTTGTCCGGCGCGCGCTCGATCTTGCGACGAAGCCGGCTGACAATCGGATCGACCAGCCGGACGTCTTTGAGGCCGCCGTTGGTCCAATGGCGGGCGAGCAGTTCTTCGCGGCTGAAGACGACGCCCGGAGACGAGGCGAGGGCATAGAGCAGCTCGAACTCCTGCCTCGAGCACTCGATGTCCGTGCCCTCGCACGATCACCCGCCGCCGCGATGGATCGACATGAAGATCCGGCACGCTCGACCACGGCCGGCGGCATTCGATCGACGTGCCGCGATGCCCTTCGCATGACGGCGGAGACGCGCGCCAGGAACTCGTGGATGGCGACAGGTTTGGTGATGTAGTCGTCGGCGCCGTTGGTGAACGCGGCGATCTTGTCCGATTCAGCGGCGGACGCGGCGACGAGGAGAACCGCGGCGCCGGCATTGATGTTACCGAGCCGGATCGCGCGGCACAGCGCGATGCCGTCAAGACCACGCAGGGCGGCATCGAGCACGATGAGCTCGAAGCGCCGATCCATTGAGACGGTCCAGCGCCTCACGCCCGTCCGTGCACGCGTCGATCGAGAAGCCATCGATCGTCGAGATGGTGCGACAGCAGCAGCCGGGTCGACAGATCGCCATCGGCGACGAGCGCGCGTTGTCGTGTGTCTGACAAGCGCCCGGCCGCGGTGCAAAGCAAATGCCGCGGAGCCGTGGCGAAGTTGCGGGTTGGAGTCTACGCAGAGGGTAAGAAGTATTGAAAATGTGTGACGCGATTGTCCTCTTCGAGCGCGGCCTGCGTCGCCGAGACAAGACAATTGCAGAAAGTTCCAGAAAAAACGCGGCGGGGTAAACTCGCTGCTAGCGCCACTGTGAACGTTGCGGATCGAACTGGCCGTTGTTTCGTGCGCGTCGTCTCGCAACCCCTGTAACCATCCAGATCGCAAACGTGCTGGACCGTTCAGCCGTCACACTTCTTTCACATTCTTGCCACAACGAATGCGCACGTCGACCGTTTAACCTTCCCGGCGATGGCTTTCGAGGTCCGACTTAACGCTTCTTAACTAGCGTAACGAATGCGTGACGCGTACTCTCGATAATCCGATGATCGACGCCAAAGAGACGAGAGCGCAGGCGTTCGAAATCAAGTTCGTTGTAGATTCGCAGATGGGTGAACGGATTCGCGAGTGGGCACGCACTTTCCTCGACGCGGATCCGCATGGCACCGGTCCCTTCGGTGACGAATATCGGACGAGCACGCTGTACTTCGACACGGCCGAGGGCCACGTCTTCCACAGATGGGGCTCTTATGGCCGGGCCAAGTACCGCATTCGCCGGTATGGGGACAGTGATGTGGCCTTTCTCGAGCGCAAGCTGCGCCGCCCAGGCATGCTCGTCAAGCGCCGCACGCAAGTGGCGCTCCACGAACTGGAGCGGTCGGGCGACGTCAATGGCTCGCGCATATCGTCCGCTGAATGGTTTCAGTCGTCGGGCGGAAACCCGCGCGCTGAGAGCCGTCTGCCAAGTGTCGTACCAACCGCACGGCACGCGCCATTGACACCAGCACGGGATCGGCCCGCCTTACGCTTGACCAGTCGCTCCGCGCGGCCGCTGTATCCGGCGCCCAGTTCAGTTCCGATCCGGGAGACGTCATTTTCCCCGACCTGATTCTCGAGTTGAAGTTCAAGTCACATGTGCCGACCATCTTCAAGCGGCTGGTCGAGGATTGTGGCTTGAGTCCGCAGACGGCATCGAAGTACCGACTCGGCGATGGCCGCGCTCAATGGCTATACGTCAAGCGGCGCTGCCTCGCCGTCTGCAGTGACAACGGGACGGACGGAACATGCCTGATTTCTCGTTGCCCGTTCCGGCCGACATTGCTGCGCCGGTCGCCGTTCTCGGCCGACTCATCGCCGCGATGGTGCTTGGTGGGATCGTTGCGCAGATCTATCGGCACAGTCGTGCAGAACCCGCATCCTCGTTCACCGTCACGCTCGTCCTGCTGGCGATTCTGATTGCCATGGTGACCCAGGTGATCGGCGACAACGTTGCCCGCGCCTTCAGCCTCGTCGGCGCGCTGTCCATTGTCCGATTCAGGACGGTCGTGAGAGACACCCAAGACACGGCGTATGTCATCTTCGCGGTCGCTGTAGGCATGGCGGTCGGCGCACACAATTTCTGGGTCGCGATTGGCGGCATCGGCGTGATCGCGATCGCGGCGTTTGCCATGCGGCGCGTGCCCGCTGTCTGACGTGACGCTTCCGTTCACTCTTCGTGTGCGTATTGGACTGGGCCACGACGTGAACACCCTGATAAACCCGACGCTGGACACCTTCGTTCGGAGTCAACACATCACGCAGGTGGCCACTACGCGGCAGGGATTGTCCACGGAGGTGTCTTACCGAACCACTCTCCGCCATGACGACCAGGCGTACGCGCTCGTCACTGCCCTGAATCGCATAGAAGGAGTACAGAGCGCGGAACTTCAACGGACTACGGAAGGCGATGCATAGAAATTCGGCCTGGATGGCTCGGCTTGGTGCGGTTCTCACGTGCCTCATGTGGCAGCAGGCGCCGATGGCGCAGATCGCCACCGCCCGGCCGGGAGGGCGTCCCATGATGGAAGAGCGGCGGATCGTGGAGCTCTTCGACAAGGACGGCGACCGCCGGCTGAATCGCATCGAACGCGAGGCTGCGAGGGACTGGCTGGCGAATCAGCCGCGCGGCGGGCGTCTCGGCGGGCCGAGTCCTGTTCGCTGGTGCCATGCCTCCGCCCTGGTTCGGCGGACGCGGTTTCGCACCCGCATCTCCCGGCCCGCCGATCAAGCCGGCGGACCTCCCGTCAGGAGGGTCGGCGGGACTCTACGATCTGACGACGCTCCGCACGATTTTTCTGCGATTCGAAAACACGGAGTGGGAGCGGGAGCTCGCGGATTTCAACAATACCGACGTAGACGTGCCAGCCTCGTTGACGCTGGACGGCGTCACCTATCGCGACGTCGGCGTCCACTTCCGCGGGATGTCGTCGTTCATGATGGTGCCGGACGGTTCTAAGCGGTCGCTCAATCTGTCGATTGACTACGTGCACGAAACGCAGCGGCTGCTCGGATACCGCACGCTCAATCTTTTGAACGCGAACGGCGATCCCACGTTTTTGCGACAGGTGCTGTACACGGAAATCGCAAGGCACTACGTACCGACGCCGAGCGCCAACTACATCCGGGTCGTCATCAACGGCGAGTATTGGGGCGTCTACATCAATACCCAACAGTTCAACGCCGACTTCACGAGGGAGTGGTTTGCAAGCACGAAGGGTGCGCGGTGGAAGGTCCCAGGCTCGCCGCGGGGCCGGGGAGGCATGGAGTACCTCGGCGAGAACGCCGACGCGTACAGAGCCATCTACGAGATCAAATCCAAGGAAGACCCGGCGGCGTGGCGATCGCTGATTCGGATGTTCCGAGTGTTGAATGAGACGGCGCCCGACAAGCTGGCTGCTGCCCTTGCGCCCATGCTCGACGTGGACGGCGCACTCAAGTTCCTCGCGGTCGAGATGGCGCTCGCCAACAGCGATGGCTATTGGGCGCGTGCGAGTGACTACAACCTTTACATGGACGAGCGCGGGCGCTTTCACGTCATCCCTCATGATGTGAACGAAGGGCTGACAGACGAGACCTCTGGCCGCGGAGGACCGCCCCCTGCTGGAGTGCGACGCGGAATGCCCCCTGCTGGCGGTCCTGTCATGTTCGGGCGAGGTCCGGCGCGGGTGGATGTGACGCTGGATCCATTAGTGGGACTCGACGATGCCAGTAAGCCATTGCGGTCGAAGTTGCTCGCGGTTCCAGCGCTCACGTGCACGATACCTCAGCTACGTGAGGCGAGATCGCAGAGCGGTGGCTCGATTGGCAGACGCTGGAGCCGGTCGGCGCGATCGCACCACGCGCTCATCGCAGACGCTGTCAGGGCAGATACCAAGAAGCTCTATACGTTTCAAGCATTCGAATCGGGTGTCAGCGAGGGGAGCGAGAGCCTGAAAAGTTTTGTTATTCGCCGGCGTGCCTTCCTGCTACAGGAGAAGTAAGTTGCAAGCAGTCATCAAACGCGGGTTCGGCGTGACACTCGGAGTCATCGCGTTGGCAATCGGATTTACTGCGCCCGAGCGAGAAAGGGCGTACGCGCAGGGGGGCGGCGCCGATACGCACGGGCGTGATGCGACGCCCGACTATGGACGCGTGTTATCCAGGATCAGGTCAGCCGGCTGGATTTGAAGATTGCCGCGAGCGATTGGCAAATTGCCATTGACGACATGACGGACATGGCCGGAGCGGCTGGCGGTCAGTTTGGTGGCGGGCAGCAACCTGGCGGCGGGCAGCCGCCCGGGGTTTTCTTCTCCCCGGCGGTGGGCAGCCACCTGGCGGTTTTCCCGGCGGTGGGCAGCCGCCGACGGGCATGCCCGGCCGGGGCTTCACGCCGGAGTCGACCGCGGCTTGCACAAATCTTCTGGAAGGGAGTGCATGCGCTTTTGGCAACCCACCGACGAGTGGGCGATGCGTGCAGACCGCGGACGGTGGGGCGCTGGCGTGCGTTGTCCTCGGTGGGGCGGGGCCAATCCCACCGGCGGCGGCGCGCGAATCCGGCACGCGATGACGTCGAGCTGCTGCCGCGGACGCCGGTCTATGTTCCGGCCGACGTCACTTTCGACGGTGAGACGTTTCGACAATGTCGGCTTCCGGTTGAAGGGCAATTCGAGTCTGGTCAATACCTGGCGGGCTGGCAACGAGAAGCTGCCGTTTCGGCTGAACATCGATGGCCTTGAATCTCGTTTTCCGGATTCGCGCGATCAGACGTTCTTCGGCTTCACGAACCTGAGTTTCAGCAACAACGCGCTCGACAGCTCGTACCTGCGTGCCAAGGTCGTCACCGACCTGTTCAGCGACGCCGACGTTCCTGCGCCACGGACGGCCTTCGTGCGCGTCTATCTGGATCGCGGTGCGGGAGCGATCTACCTGGGTCTCTACACCATGATCGAAGTGCCGGACGAGCCGATGCTCGACCGACTGTTCGGCTGCCGACTCAGGGAATCTGTACAAGCCGCACAGCACCGGTGGTCGATGGACGATCTTCGACAAGGACGACTTCCCGAAAAAGACGAATGAATTCGACGAGGACTGGACCGACATCCAGGGCGCGATCGCGGCGCTGAATGCCTCTAAAGAGGATCGCGTTCTATGGAGAAGCCGCCTCGAGGCGCGCTTCGACGTCGAGTGGGTTTCTCCGGTGGCTGGCGCTCAACACCATCGTCGGAAACAACGATGCCTATGGCGGTCTGTCGGCGCACAACTACTACCTGTACGGCAGCCCACGCCATCGGGACCGGCTGTTCTGGATTCCGTGGGATCACGATCTGTCCATGTCCTCGGGCGGCATCGGAGGCGGCAGGCGGTGGCGGCGGCGGCGCGCAGACCGTCGACATTTTCCACAACGGCATCAACGCCACCTGGCCGCTGATTCGCTTTCTCATGGACGACCCGGTGTACCGGGCGACGTACCGGGCTCACGTCGAAGACCTGCTGGCGACGGTCTTCGAGCCGTCACGCGTGAGCGCGATCCTTCGCGTCGAACAGGCCCGCATCGCGCCATTTGTCATCGGCGCGGAGGGAGAAGACCCGGCACGAACGTTTGCCGGGACGCCCGCAGCAATTCGACGCGGCGGTGTACGGTCCGACCGGCCTCATCGCATACGTGACGAACCGGGTGGCCGCGGTTCGACGCGCGCTGGGAAGCGCACAATGAGCCGGAGCGCAGTGGTCTGGCGTACCGCCGTCGCCGTGTTCATCTGCACCATGTGTGTGAAGCCGGCTCACGCTCAGCCGACTCAGGCGGAACCCAGTTCGAATACGAACGAGCGCTTTGAGATATCGCCTCGCGGGTACGTGCAGTTCGATTGGCGTGGATATCCTGATTGGACCGTGGCCACCGGATCAGGACGGCTCGAGTATGAAACATTCGACGTGAGGCGGGCTGCGCGCCGGTGTCGACGGACAGTGGCGCCAGATGTCGTTCGAGTTCACCGTCGACCCGATGGACGATCTCGACGACACGCTGATAAAGGACGCGTACATACAGATTCGATTCACGCGAGCGCTGCGGCTTCGTGGCGGCCAGTTCAAGCTTCCAGGCAGCCGGGAGTATGGAACCTCAGCGCGTTCGCTGGACTTCCTTGAACGATCGGCTTTTGCGCAATCAATTGCTCCTGGGCGCGACATCGGCGGGATGGTGTTCGGGCAGCTCGGCAGGCGGTTCGCCTATGAGGCTGGCCTCTTCGCAGGCGATGCGAATGGGCGGAACTCACGTTCCGGTATTACCTCCGCCGGACGCCTTGTTTGGAATGGCCCGAGAGATGTCGAGCTGGCCGGGTCGTTCACCGAAGGTCGTACCGCGGCTGTTGATACGGAATCGGCGAATGGTCTCGAAGGACGTTCGCAGTCCGGCTATCGGTTTTTCGAACGGTTGTACGTCGATGGTCGGCGTACGCGTGTCGGCGGGGACGCGCAATGGACACCAGGGCGCTGGCAACTGACCGCCGAGGCGATGCGCGTGCGAGACGAACGGTCCGGGCAAGGCCTTGATCTGGAAGACTTACCGAGTGTCGTCGGAATCGGCTGGAGCGCGGCAATCACGCGCGAATTTGGCCGGCGGCCCGGCCCGACGCGCTCGAGACTGCGTGAATGGGCGCTGGGAATTCGGTTTGATTCTTTGGAGTTCGATGACGAAGGTCCTGAAACGCTCGAGGAGAGTGTCCGGCCACGCGCCACGGACGTCCGCGCACGGGGAGGACAGACGCTTACGACTGGCATATCGTGGAATTTCTCACGCTGGGCGCGCGTGATGGGAAATGCGGCGCTCGAGCGGTACGCTGAGGCGCGATCCGCCCCCGAGCCCGGCAACAGAGGCCTGTATTGGGCGTTCGGCACGCGTTTGCAGTTTCAGATGCCATAAAACTCTTGAGCCCATTCGACCCTGTGTCTCTGAACGTCCCGCACAGACAGGCGTCCTTGCTCCTGATCGACGATGACCGACAGCTGTGCAGTCTGATGCGCGATTTCTTGACACGGCAGGGATTCGCCGTCTCCATCGCTTATGACGGCCTGACAGGGCTGGCCATGGCCTCTCAGGAGCCGCACGATCTCGTCCTACTCGATGTGGTGCTGCCGGGCCTGGGCGGTTTCGCCGTACTCGACGAGCTGAGGCGGGGTAGCGATATTCCTGTGTTGATGCTGACGGCGCGTGGCGAGCCGAGCGATCGCGTGTTCGGATTGTCGGCCGGCGCCGACGACTACCTGGCTAAGCCTTTCGATCCTGCGGAACTGGTCGCCAGGATTCATGCCATTCTCCGACGGTCGCCTGCGTTGGCGCGCAGTAAAAAGATGCCAGTCATCGAGATTGCAGGCGTGTGTCTCGACACCGCGGCGAGGCAGGTCGAGCATGGCACGATCGCGAGTCGATCTGACCAGCGCCGAGTACGGAATCTTGGAGATGCTCATGCGGGCAGCGGGGCGTCCGGTATCGCGCGACGAGATTTCAATACGGCTCAACCAACGGGAAGCGGCAGCGCTGGATCGCGCCGTTGATGTTCATATCAGCCGTATTCGTCACAAGCTCGGCCCGAAGGGGGCGCTCATTCAGACGGTGCGAGGCGCTGGTTATCTGTTCGCGCTTGACGCGGCATCAGGATTGACCTCGTGAGGTTGTTTCCGAAGCTGACGGCGTGGTTCTTCGTCACACTGGCACTCTCAATCCTTGCGTTTGGCGTGACCACCCGCTTGTCCAGACCGCCGGAGTTCGACCAGCGTGCGCCGTGGAAGGCCATGCACCAGCTCAAGCTGGAAACCGCGGTGCGTGCCTGGCAGGAGGAGGGCGCTACTGGCTTGCGGGCCACGCTGGAGCGGATGGATGAGATGTTTCCTGAAGGGCATTTCTTGCTCGATGCCGAAGGACGCGACCTGCTCACCGGAGAGGATCGCTCGGCGTTACGCGGCCGATCGCGGCCGTGGTTCAATGAGATCAACACACAAGATGGCCGTTACACGCTGGTGTTCGCGATGCCGGCGCCGCCAGCGCCGCCGCTGTGGTTGTGGCCGTACCTCCTACTGATTGCCCTCTTGATAGCGGTGATGTGCTGGGTATTTACGCTGCATCTCGTCAATCCGGTTCGCCACCTCCGAGCCACGGTTCGTGAATTCGGCGCAGGGAATCTTACGCTGCGGACGGAATCGAAACGGCACGATGAACTCGGGGATCTCGGCCGCGATTTTGATTTGATGGCGGATCGGATCGAGACGCTTCTGACATCGGAGCGGCGGTTGCTGCAGGACGTGTCGCACGAGTTGCGAACCCCGTTGGCGAGGCTTGTCCTTGCAGTGGAACTGATGCTACCGGAAGAGGCCAAACAGGAAGTTGCACGACTGAGTTCGCTGATCGGAGAGCTGGTCGACATGACGAGAGCCGAGGGCGGCATGGAGAAGCTTCAAGGGGAAACCGTCGACGTCTCGGCGCTGCTCGAGGAGAGTGCCTGTCGGCACAAGGTTGTCGTCGCAGCCGACAAGCACCTGGTCTGTCATGGACATGAGGCCTTACTTCGACGAGCGTTAGACAATGTGCTTCAAAATGCCGTGCGCTATTCGCCGGAAGGGAATCCGCCTACACTGTCCGCGACGAGTAGAGACGGTTGCGTGGTGATCTGTGTTCGCGACTTCGGACCTGGAGTACCGGAAGAAGCACTCGTCGACATGTTCCGTCCGTTCTATCGCGCAGTCCCGAACGATGCACATGGGGTTGGGTTAGGCCTGGCAATAGCCCAACGTGCGGTCCGATTGCACCGGGGAGAAATTCGCGCGCGAAACGTGTATCCGGGGTTGGAGGTGGCGATCAGTCTTCGGCCATCGGCGTAGCGTGCAATCTTAGCCGCCGCCTGAGTCTCTGCTGTGCGTAGCAAAACGGAGGTATTGTGGGTTCCGCCCGACCCCTTTCTCAGATCGTGAACTTGCGGACGAACTGGCCGTTGTTTTCCCACTGCGATCGCTTGGTGGGATGGTCCTGTTCGGGTTGCATGTCGCCCCGCGCGTCGATGGCGCGCGACACGACCGTGTGCTCGCCGGGCTCCGCGCCGGTCCACTCGTAGGTGAACAGCTTCCACGAATACGGCGTGTTTTCCTTCCACAGCGTCGCCGGCTTCCAGGCTCCGCCGTCCACGCGCACTTCGATGGCCTTCAGCGGCGTACCGTCGGTCAGGGCGAAGCCGACCGCCTTGAAGTTGTTGCCGGTTCGCGTGAGGCGCGCGACCGCGGACTTCAGCCTGATGCGGCTGACCCACGATTCCATCCACATCGTCTCGCCGCTGACGTCTTCGCTCTTCAGCGTCACGTAATCGCGCCCCATGAAGCGTCCCATGTGCCGTGAATCCTGCACGTGAATGTGATCGAGCCACTTCACGTTGGCGACGCCGTACCAGCCAGGCGCGATCAGGCGCAGCGGCAACCCGTTCTTCTGCGGCAGCGGCTGGCCGTTCATCTCGTAGGCCAGGAAGACTTCCGGGCGCGTGGCGTCGGTCACGTCCATCCCGCGCGAGAAATGCTGATCGACCTTGGCGTTGCCGCGGCCGTGGGTCACATCCTCGTTGCCCCTGTCGGCCGAGAAGAACACGACCTCGCGTCCGTTCGCCTTGATGCCCGCTTCCTTCAGGATCGGAGCGAGCGGTGTGCCGGCCCATCGTGCGTTGCCCACCAGCGGATTTCCGCGCGCGTTGTTGTTGCCCGAGCATTCGAAGCCCACCGCGTGCTCGACGCGCGGCCGCTTCTTCAGATCTGTCGAGCGTCAACTCGAGCGGACGTTCGACCAGTCCGGTGATGCGCAGTTTGTACGAGGCCGGATCGACCGTCGGAATGCCGTAGTGCGCCACGGCAAAGAACTCGTCGTTCGACACGATGAAGCTCGTGAGGTTCTTCGGATCGAACCGGACCGGCGGAGGTGGCGCGCCGGGCGCCGGAGGGGCCGGTGGCGGCACGTCGGTAAAGGGCACGACGGTCTCGCCTTGAGCCAGCACGAGGACGGGAGCGCCCCCGAACTCAAACGCCACGCTGGCGGCAAACAGCCCCTGCAGCACATCTCTGCGCGTCACATTCGACATGTCGGCTCCTTCGGAATGGCCCAATCTTATCGCGTGTTTCCGATATCCTTCAGGATTTCGCGGGCGGCGTTCATGCCCGAGAGTCCCGACACGCCGTAGCCCGGGTGTGTGCCGGCGCCGCACAGGTACAGCCCTCGAATCGGTGTGCGGTAACGCGCCCATCCCAGCAGCGGGCGCATCGTGAACAGCTGATCGAGCGCCAGCTCGCCGTGAAAGATGTGCCCGCCGGTCAGGCCGTAGGTCGATTCCAGCTCAACGGGCGTGATCACCTGCCGCCCGAGAATGAGACGTTTCAGATTCGGCGCGTACTCGGCCAGCGTGTCGATGACGGCCTCGGCAAACGCCGGACCGGCCGTGCGCCAGTCGCCGTCACGAAGGCGATACGGAGCAAATTGCGCGGCGATCGACATCACGTGGGCGCCCGAGGGTGCCAGCGCCGGATCGGTCAGCGACGGAATCGACGACTTCGAGATGCGGCCGCGGCGACCAGTTGCCGTACTTCGACGCGTCGAACGCGCGCTCGAGATACTCGAGATCGGGACCGATGTGGATGAAGCCGGCGAGCGCTCGTGTTTCTCCAGCCGCGGCGGGAAAGTCCGGGAGGCCACTCAGCGCGAGGTTGATTTTCAGCAGATTGCCGGTGGACCGGTAGCTTCGCATGCGCGCGAGGTACCCGGGCTCGAGGAACGACCGGGTCGATCAGCCCGAGCATCGTGCGGCGTGGATCGGCGTTCGAGACGACGACCTTCGCCTCCAGATCTTCGCCCGTGGTCAGCGTGACGCCCGTTGCCTGGCCGTTTCGCACGTTGATGCGCTCGACGCCGGCATCGATGCGAATCTCGGCGCCCGCCGCGCGCGCCGCAGCGGCCAGGGCCGACGTGAACGCGCCAAGGCCGCCACGCACCAGTTGCTGGCCGCCGTTGCCCGACCCCATGCGCAGGAGCAGCACGGCCGTGCTGCCGGCCGAGCGCGGTCCCAGCGCGGTGCCGAAAATACCGCCGGCAGCGATCGCCGCGCGCAGCGGCTCGGCTTCGAACCACTCGCGACACGAAATCCGCGACCGACATCGGCGCCCACCGCAGCAGGCGGTACGCGTCTTTCTTTCCCAAGACCGCGGAAGCGGCGTCCCATCATCAGCATCCCCCAGAGATCGCTGTGCGAGGGGCGCTCGATTTCAGGCGGCGGGCGCGGCCATGACCTGCGAGACGAAGCCTCGGATTCGCTCCATCGTCGCGCGGAATTCGGGATACCGGCGCGCGTCGGCGGCCGAAAATCTGCCGATGCTCGCGGCCGTGGCCTCCACATCGTGTCCCAGCACGAGGCTGCGGCCGTCTGGCAGGGGAGCAAACAGATACGGGTCCGGATCGATCAGTTGCGAGGCCATGCTCCGCCAGACGAAGCTCGCTGACCAGGGCGGAAGCGGGCCGCGCCGCATGGGCCAGCGTGGACACGCTGAACCCCGGATGGAACTCGGCGGTAATCGCCGCGCCGCCGACGACCGGACGCCGCTCGAGCACGAGCGTCTTCAGGCCACGCCGCGCGAGCATGGTGGCCGCCGCAAGGCCGTTGTGCCCGCCGCCGACGAAGATGACGTCGATCATCTTGAGGATTTCCAGCGCGGCGTTCCGGCCTGGCGCGCCCATGATGCCTCCGCCGGGATGCGTGGCCGACCCGCACATATAGAGGTTGGCGATCGGGGTGCGGTACTTGGCCCACCCGGGAACGGGTCGAAGAAACAGCAACTGCTCGAGCGCGAGCTCTCCTTGAAAGATGTTGCCCTCACTCAATCCCCATTCCCGTTCCAGATCGAGCGGCGTGACGACCTGGCGATGCAGAATCAGCGATTTCAGATTGGGGGCGTACTCGGAGAGCGTGTCGATGACCGCATCGCCAAACGCGTCGCGCTCTGCGTCCCATGTCGTGTTCTTCAGATGGTACGGCGCGTACTGGACGAAGCAGGTCATGACGTGTTTGCCGGCGGGCGCGATCGACGGATCGGTCAGGCTCGGAATGACGACGTCCATGTAGGGGTGTCGCGAAAATCGGCCGTACTTCGCGTCGTCGTAGGCGCGCTCCATGTACTCGAGGCTCGGCGAGATCGAAATCGCGCCGCGAAGATGGCGGGTCTCGCCGGGCACGCTGACGAAGTTCGGCAGACCGTCGAGCGCCAGGTTGACCTTTCCCGACGAACCCCGGAACTTGTAGCGGCGCACCTCGTCGAGGAAGTCTCCGGGCAGCTCGCGGGCGTCGAGGAATTTCGTGAACGTCAGCCGGGGATCGACGGACGAAGAGACGATCGTGGCGTCGATCTGGTCGCCGTTCTCGAGCACCACGCCGGTCGCACGCCCGTTCTTCGTGACGATTCGGCTCACTCCCGCGTTGGTGCGGATCTCGACGCCGGCCTCGCGTGCGGCCGCCGCGATGGCGTTCGAGATGGCGCCAGTGCCGCCTTTCGCGAAGCCCCATGAACGGAACGCGCCATCGATCTCGCCCATGTAGTGGTGAAGCAGGACATAGGCCGTACCGGGCGAGCGCACGCCCTGAAACGTGCCGATGATGCCCGACGCCGACATCGTCGCTTTCAGTACGTCGGTCTCGAACCACTGATCGAGAAAGTCTGCGGCGCTCATCGTCATGAGCTGGACGAGCCGGTATCGGGATTCCGACGACATCGACTGAAACCGGCGCCCGAGGCGCAGCAGGTCGCGCAGATCGGCCGGCGAAAGCGACAGCGGATCGGGGGCCCGCCTGTCCAGCGTCGGCTTGACGAAACGCGCCATGTCGATCATCGCCCTGCCGTACTCGTCGTACGCTTCGGCGTCGAGGCGCGAATGGCGCAGGATCTCGCGCCGCGTCCGTCCGTGATCGTTCACCCGCCACAGGTAGTTGCCGTTCGGCATCGGTGTGAACGTGCCGTCGAGCGGCAGCACCTCGAAACCGTGGCGCGCCAGGTCGAGCTCGCGGATGATTTGCGGGCGAAGCAGGGACACGACGTAGGAGCAGACCGAGACATGAAATCCGGGGAAAACTTCCTCGGTGACCGCCGCGCCCCCCAGCACGTGCCGGCGCTCGAGCACGAGCACACGCCGGCCCGCGCGTGCCAGATACGCGGCGTGCACGAGCCCGTTGTGGCCGCCGCCGATCACGATGGCGTCGTAGGCGCATCGTAATCGGATCTATGGAATCTGATCTAGATCTGACATCCAGTTCTAGATTCTAGTTTCTAGATTCTAGTTTCTAGCTTCCTATATTCCCTATGCCCATTGGTTCCGCCTTTCACGAGCGTACGTTCCCGCTGTGCGAGAGCCTGAACTACCGCGACTGGGCGGGCTACTATGCGGTCAGCGCGTACGAAACGCACCACGAGCACGAATACAACGCCATCCGGAACGCCGCTGCGCTGATCGACGTCTCGCCGCTCTTCAAGTACATCGTCACAGGGCGCGATGCCACGAAGCTGGTCGACCGGCTCATCACGCGCGATGCGACGAAGCTTGCCGTCGGACAGGTGATCTACACGCCGTGGTGCGACGAGCAGGGGAAGGTCATCGACGACGGAACGGTCTCGAGGCTGGGCGAGCAGCGCTATCGCTGGACAGCCGCCGATCCAAGCCTGCGATGGTTCGTTCAGAATGCCACGGGACTCGACGTATCGATTGAAGATGTGTCGGAGACGGTGGCGGCGCTGGCGGTTCAGGGCCCGACCTCGGGCGCGCTGCTGCGCCGAACCGCGCAGGCGGACATCGAGACGCTCAAATATTTTCGCGTGACGAGCGGCACCATCGCCGGTGTGCCTGTCGAAATCTCCCGTACGGGATACACAGGCGACCTCGGCTATGAAATCTGGATGCCGTGGGATCGCGCGACGGAGGTCTGGGACGCGCTCGTGGCGGCCGGGGGACCATTCGACCTGCGGCCTGCCGGGATGCTTGCGCTCGACGTCGCACGGATCGAAGCCGGACTGCTGCTGATCGAGGTCGACTTCTTCAGCTGCCGCAAGGCGCTCATTCCCGATCAACAGTACTCGCCCCTGGAGATGGGCCTGGGCCGGCTGGTGCAGGTCGAGAAGGGGCCGTTCGTGGGTCAGGCCGCGTTGCGGCAGGAGAAGGCCAACGGCCCGCGACGTCAGATCGTGGGTCTCGAGGTGAACTGGGAGGAGGTGGAAGCGCTGTACGAGAAGCTCGACCTTCCACCCCAGGCGCCTGCGTCAGCGTCGAGGGTTGCGGTGCCGGTTTATCGCGATGGCCATCAGGTCGGCAAGGCGACGTCTACCACGTGGTCACCGATTCTCAAGAAGCTGATCGTGCTCGCGACCATCGATCGCGGTTCGTATGAAACGGGAAGCGCGCTTCAGATGGAAGTGACCGTCGAAGCGGTGCGCCATCGTGTGGGGGCGAGGGTCGTGCAGACGCCGTTCTTCAATCCCGCGAGAAAAACGCGAGCAGACTGGCAGACTGAATCTTCCAGTCTGCCAATCTGCCAATCTTCGAATCTGCGAATTCCTAGTTCACCTTGTTGGCCGTCAGATTGCCACCGGCGATCGCGTTGCCCGCTGCATTGACGCGGCCGTTGTAGGCGGTGCCACCGGCCGTGAAGGAAATCTGATCGCCGTTCATGCGCCCGCCGGAGATCGGGGTTCCGTTCAGGTTGCCCGTCAGCATCTGGAAACTCTGCGTCAGCGTCAGCGAGCCCTGCGCGGTTTTCCACGTCCCCTGCACTTTGGCGGGGACGATCCACAGGAGCGCCGTGCACCAGCTCGAGCAGTTGTCGGTGACCGACTCGGTCTGATCGGCTTCCCAGTCTTCCATCGTGAACGTGTTCGCCACGATGCGCGTGCCGGGCTTCAGGTTCAGAATGCTCGGCCGCAGCTGCATGTTGATGCTCGGCAGCAGGAACATGGTGATGATGGTGGCTTTGCTCAGGTCCGTCTTGAACAGGTCGGCCTGCACGAAGGTCGCTTTGGCCGTGACACCGGCCTTTTCCGCCGCCGCCTTCGACAGGTTCACCATGTCGGGGTTGTATTCCACGCCCATCGCCGTCGCGCCGCGCTTGGCCGCGGTGATGACGGTTCGGCCGTCACCCGACCCCAGGTCCATCAGGAAATCTTTCGGCGTCAGCTTTGCCAGATCGAGCATCTTCTCCACGAGGGCCTGAGGCGTCGGGACCCACACGACGTCCTTGCCCGGCTGTCCGACGCGCGGCTCGAACTGGGCGTTCGGCTTGGCGCGGTTCCTGGGCGAGAGCGGCGGTCGCGAATAAGACCGTAAAGAGCGTGAAGAATGACTGACGGAAGACCTTCGATACATGCATGTGGCTGACTCCTCAGGCGGTTTAAGGCGGCTATTGTATATCCATCCTTACGCGCTTACGCCACGGATCGTCACGCTGTTTCACGTGGCTTCCGGCGTCAGCGCGTTCGGATCTCCAGGAAGCCCTGACCTTCGCGTTCGAACGGTTGCGATCGCACGAACCACGATCCGGGTCTGAAAATTCCAGCGCGCTCACACGTCGCGTCGAATGTTTGAAGGAGTGGATCCGGCCGTGAAATTTCTACTTGACCGACCAATTTGGTCGGATATACAGTTTGGAGGAAATTGAGACTGAGTCTCAGTTTCAGAACTGATTCACGCCCGCCAGGTGCGCCAACACCCGGCGGGCGTTGCCGAACGCCGGCTCAGGACCGTTTTCATCACACGCGCAGCGCATGACCGTCCGGCTCGCCTATTGTAGCCGCCGCCCCAGTCATCGCGACTCCGCAATCGGAGAACCGCAGCGATGGCTCGAGTCACCCGTCACAAGCACCACAGCAGGAAATCGCGTTCCGGTTGGGCCTTCATGGGAGCCGTGGTCGCCTCGGCGACGCTGGCGCCCGGCCTCGCCACACCCGCCCGCGCCAACGACCTCACCCGCCGGCTCGAGTCGCTGCGGTTCGCCGTGCCGGGCGAGACGGGTCTGTCACGGGCCTGGCGCACGCAGGCGCCGGGCGGCGACGCCCGGCAAGTGCAGTTCGAGATTCCCGCAGGCCCACTGAGCGGGGTGCTCGCCGAGATCCAGCGTCTCACCGGCCTCACCATCGCGCTGGCCAACGAAGGGATCGGCGACGTCGCATCGCCTGGCGTTCGCGGCCTGTTCACGGCGGCCGATGCGCTCGCGCGCGCGCTCGAGGGCACGAAGGTGACGTCCCGCGTGACGGCGCCCAACAGCGTGACGCTCGAGATTCGTCTCGCGGAGGAAGCGGTTGAGTCAGCGTCGACGCGCCGCGGCCGCGCCCATCGTCACCCAAGTACGCGCAGCCGCTCATCGAAGTGCCGCAGACCATCGAGGTGATTCCCCGCGAAGTGATGGAGGCCCAGGGCGTCACGACGTTGAGCGAGGCGTTGCGCAACGTGCCGGGCATCAGCATTCAGGCGGGCGAAGGCGGTGGCGCATCGAGCACCACCGGAGACATGTTCAACCTGCGCGGCTTCAGCGCCAACAACAGCCTGTTCGTCGATGGCGTTCGGGACGATGGCCTGATCTCGCGCGACGTGTTCAACCTCGAGCAGGTGGAAGTGTTCATGGGGCCGACCGGATCGGACGTCGGCCGCGGCAACGCCGCGGGCTACGTGAACATGCAGACGAAAGCGCCGCTCGCGCAGTCCGCGTACGCCGTGACCTACGCGTACGGCAGCGGCGATCAGAATCGCACCGACCGTCGATGCCAACCACGCGCTTCCGCTCGGCGACCCGGACAGCTGGCTGGGTCACTCGGCCGTCCGCCTCAATGCGCTCTGGGACGAAGGCGGCTGCCCCGGGCGCGACATCGCCACGCGTAAGAACCAGTCCATCGCGCCTTCGATCGCGCTCGGCCTGAACACGGCGACGCGCGTCACGGGGGCCGTGCAGATCACGCGGCAGGACAACGTTCCTGACTACGGCATTCCGGGATCGGCCTGGACTGAATATCCGCTCGCGCCGACCACGGTCATCGCCGCGAATCCGGTGGACAGCGAGAACTTCTACGGCAGCGCTGGCTACGATTCCGACAAGGTCGAACAGGACAGCTACACGGCGCGCGTCGAGCACGACGTCAACAGCAATCTCACGCTCAGAAACCAGACGCGCTACAACCAGACGCATCGGACGGCCATCATTTCGACGGTGCAGAATCCGGCGGCCTTCGTCCCCGAGACGCAGACGGTGACCGTCGCCCGTCAGGGCAACGAGCGGGAGAACGAAATCCTGTCGAACCAGTCCAGCCTGTCGACCCGGTTTGTCACCGGCCGCCTGCAACACGCGGCGAACGCCGGCATCGAGTTGGCGAGTGAAGAGCAATTTGCGCCGACGCTTGCCGGGGTGGGCACGAGAAATCCGCCAGCCGTCAGCATTTACGATCCGAACCCGCTGGATCCCGTCACGGGTTACGCGCCGGCGCGAACCCTGGCCTATAACCGGGGGAAGACGAATACGGTCGCCGTCTATGCCTTCGACAGCGTCGAGCTCGGCGCGCGATGGCAGCTCAGCGGAGGATTGCGCTGGGAGCACTACGACGCGACATACAAGGTGGCCGACGCGGCCGGAGACCTCACGACCGATCTCAACGACGGCCGACGGGCTGTTCAGCGGCAAGGCGGGCCTTCTCTACAGGCTGACAGACGACGCGAACCTGTACCTGTCCTATGGCTCGGCGGTGACGCCGCCGGGCACGGCGAACTTCACGCTGAGCTCGCAGCCGAACAACCAGAACAACCCCAACGTCGATCCGCAGGAGTCGACCAACTACGAAGTGGGCGGCAAGTTCGGCGTCTTCGACAACAGGCTGTCGGTGAGCATGGCGGCGTTCAGGACCGACAACAAGAACGTCATCTATCACGATCGACGCCACCGCCATTCCGCCGCTCTACAACCAGGACGACGCGCAGAAGGTCAACGGCTTCTCGATCGGCGCGCTCGGGCAGATCACGCCGCGATGGCAGCTGCTCGCGAACTTCGGCTATCTCGACTCGAGGCAGGTCAGTCAGAACCCGGCGAACAACGGCAAGCAACTGACGTTGACGCCCGAGTTCTCGGGCAGCCTGTGGACCACCTACGACTTTCCCGAGCGGCTCACGATCGGCGGCGGCCTGCGGTTGATGGACGAAGTGTTCGTCAACGCCCCGAACACGATTCGCGTCCCCGGCTACAGCCTCGTCGACGCGATGGCGGAGTACGACGTCAACGACGCACCTGTCGCTGCGGCTCAACGTGAACAACCTCACCGACAGGGTCTACATCAAGAACGTCAACAACAACGGCGGCCGCTACAACCCCGGCACGCCGCGCTCGGCGATCGTCACCACGCAGCGTGCGGTTCTAGGGAGTCGACATGCTTCTCGCGATTCCCGATCTTCTGACCGCCGAAGCAGGTCGCGTCGGCGCGCGCGCTGCTCGACAGGGCCGAATGGATCGACGGCCAGGTCACGGCCGGGCCGCAGTCCGCGCGTGCGAAGAACAACCATGCAGCTGCCGGAGGGATCTGCCGTCGCCGAAGTCGATCGGCGACGTGATCCTGACGGCGCTGCAGCGGAACGCGCTGTTCGTGTCTGCCGCGCTGCCCCTGCGCGTGTTTCCTCCGCTGTTCAACCGCTATCAGGGGGGGCATACGTTCGGCAATCACGTGGACAACGCGATCCGGCAGATCGGATCGACCGGCCATCGCATCCGCACCGATTTGTCGGCGACGCTGTTTCTGGCCGAGCCCGATGAATACGACGGCGGCGAGCTGACGGTGGAGGACACCTACGGCGTGCACAAGGTGAAGCTGCCCGCGGGCGACATGGTGCTCTACCCCTCGTCCAGCCTGCACAGCGTGACGCCCGGTGACGCGCGGTGCGCGCATCGCGTCGTTCTTCTGGATTCAAAGCATGATTCGCGACGACGGGCGGCGGACGCTGCTCTTCGATCTCGATGTGTCGATTCAACAGCTCTCGCGGGACGTGCCGGCGCATCCGTCAGTCGTTCAACTGACCGGCGTCTATCACAACCTGCTTCGTCAGTGGGCGGAGATGTGAGGCGCTCATGAAGCTGCAGATCGGTGTTGTTCTGGCTGCACCTCGCGTGCGGAGTCGTGGCCGGCGTCGTCATTTTCATCATGTCGGTCACCGGGGCGCTGCTGACGTATCAGCGGCAGATGACGGCGTGGGCCGACATGCGGGGGTACTGCGAGCGAGCCGTCCGAGGGTGCGAAACGCCTTCCCGCGGACGCGCTTCTTGCGAAGGTCACGAGCGCACAACCCGATCTGGCGCCGACGACGATCGTGATTCGATCGGCGCCAGGCGCGCCGGCATCGCTGGCGGCCGGTCCGGGGCGTCAGGTGTTCGTCAATCCCTACTCGGGCGACGATCCTGGGCGAAGGCAACGGACAAGGGATGCGCGACTTCTTCCGCACGGTCGTCGAGTGGCATCGATACGTGGCGATGGCAGGCGACAGCCGCCCGACGGGAAGGGCGATCACCGGCGCGTCGAATCTGATGTTTCTCTTCATCGTCGTGAGCGGACTGTTCCTCTGGTGGCCGCGTACGTGGACGTCGGCGGCGCTGAGAAACATTCTCTGGTTCCGCGGCGGTCTCGCCGAGCAAGGCGCGCGACTTCAACTGGCACAACACCATCGGCTTCTGGTCGGCGATTCCTCTCGCGATTATCGTGGCGGGCGGCAGTCGTGATTTCTTATCCGTGGGCAACGGCGCTCGTGTACCGGGCGTACGGCGAACAACCACCGGCGCCCGCCGGAGGAGTGGGCGCTCGCGGCGGCGGCCGGGTGGCGGGCCGGAGGCCGGTGCGAGAATGGCGCTCGGCGCGACCGAGGCGGCGCCGAGCAACACGGCGCCAGTGTTGCCGCTCGAAGCGCTCGTGGCAAAGGCCGAAGGCCAGATGCCGGACTGGAAGACGATCAGCGTCGCGCTGCCGTCGGAAAATGCGCCGCGAATCGTGCTGACGCTCGACGCAGGCGATGGCGGGCAGCCGCAGAAGCGCGCGACGCTGACGCTCAACCGGCGAACAGGCGCAGTCGAGCGATGGGAGCCCTATTCGAGCCAGTCCGCGGGAAGACGCGCCCGCACGTGGCTGCGCTTCGCGCATACGGGCGAAGTGTACGGTCTGGCGGGCCAGACGGTTGCCGGGCTGGTCACGGCCGGCGGGGCGGTGCTGGTGTTCACAGGAATAGCCCTGGCGTTGCGGCGCTTCCTCTCATGGAGGAAACGCGCGCGTGGCGCGCTCGCGAAAGCAGCATGAGCGTTTGCGTGGTTGATGCGGCCAGGAGTGTCCTAACCGCAAACAGCCGGCAGCGCGGCGGACTCGACGGTTACACGCGGAATGTGAGCACGCCGAGACCGATCAGTCCGGTGAGCACGAGGTAGGTTGCGACGAGATAGTTCAGAAGCTTGGGAAAAACGAAGATCAGGATGCCGAACAGCACCGCCAGAACCGGGCTGAGACTCGCTGCGGTGAACACCATATAAGTTCCTCCACCCGTTCGTTCTCGCAAGTCTCGTGCCTTGGCCTCCAGCTTGCACTTTCCGGTGCATTTGGGAGGTAAACCAATGTTCAGACAGTTTGTAGCTCGACAGGCATTAGGCGTAGCCGCGGCGGCGCTGCTCGCTACCCCGGCCGCCGTGAACGCTCAAGGATGGGACTACGTCAACCCGATTCCTGCCGGCACGACCGTCGAAGTGAGGACAACCGAAAAGATCGACACGCAATCGATGGACGGACGGATCTTCACGGGCACGGTTGAAAACGACGTGCGCGACACGCAAGGGCGGCTCGCGATTCCAAGCGGCTCGAGCGCGGAGCTCGTCGTGCGCCGTGGTGAAGACAACGATCTCGTGCTCGACCTGGACTCGGTGATGGTCAACGGTCGTCGGTACGGTGTCGACGCGACACGCAATCCGGTAGGCACGAGCGGGAACGTCATCCGCGACAGCGGCATCGGCGCGAACAAGGACACCGCGATTCATGTCGGCGGCGGCGCTCTGCTGGGCGCTATTCTCGGCGCGGCCATCGGTGGTGGCGATGCGGCGGCGGCGGGCGCGGCCATCGGCGCCGCGGGCGGCGCGGCCACGCAGATTCTCACGAAGGGCCGGCGTGTGAACGTGCCGACCGAGACGCTGCTGACCTATCGTCTGCGGAGTGATCTCAACCTGGATGCGCGCGACAGCGGCTTCGACCGCGACGGGCACCACTATCACCGCGGCGAATAATCAATCTGACGCACAATTGGAAGATGGGCGGATTGGGTAGATTGGTAGATTGATTGGCGGATTGAATTCGTAATCTACCAATCCTCCAATCTACCAATCTGCCAATGGTGCGAAGCTCCCTACACCTGTTCCTGAAACAGCGAGACGACCGCCTGCAGCGATTTTGCGAGCGCGCCGCGGTTGCGCCACTTTTCCAGCGAGATGCGTTCGCAGCCGTGCATGTCCTGGACGAAAATGCCTTCCAGCTTGCGGGCCAGCGTCACGTCGGAGAAGCACACGTTGTTCTCTTCGTTGTGCGCGAACGAGCGGCTGTCGAAGTTCGTGGTGCCCACGGTCGACCACACGCCGTCGACGACCATCGTTTTCTGGTGAAGCATCGTGTGGTTGTACTCGAAGATGTCGATGCCGGCTTTCAGGAAGGGACCGTAAAGCCGGACGCTGTTTTGCCGCGCCATCCAGTTGTCGTTGTGGATGCCCGCCACCATCACGCGGACGTCGACGCCCCGGCCTTTGGCGGCCACGAGCAGATCGATCGCGCCCTGGTCGGGCACGAAGTACGGATTGGCGATGAAGATGGATCGCCGCGCCGCGGCAATCGACAGGTAGTAGAACGTGCGCGCCGTGGACGCGCCCGTTTCGGGAGAGCTCAGGATCGTCTGCACGGCGAGTTTGCCTGCCGGCGCGTCGAAGTCGGGGTAGAACTCGAACCCGGTCACGATTTCCCCGGTCGATTGCAGCCAGTTCTGCGCGAACCCGGTCTGCAGCGGCACGACGGCCGGGCCCTTCCATGCGAATCTGAATGTCGCGCCAGTGCCGGCCGTCTTCGGCGTGTCCCATCCAGTGGTCCGCGATGCCCGCGCCACCGGTGAACGCGATGCGGCCGTCGATGATCAGCGATTTGCGGTGCGTGCGGTGATTGAACTGGCCGATGCTGTACGGCCGCGCGGGGTTGTACCACGCGAGCTGGCACCCGCCTTTTTCGAGCACCTCGAGAATCTCATCGCCGATCGTCGACGAACCGACGGCATCGAGCAGGATCTTCACGCAGATACCGGCGGTGGCGCGTTCGGCGAGCGCGGCCGCGAACCGCCGGCCGATGTCGCCGGCCCAGTAGATATACGCTTCGATCGTCACCGAGCATTGCGCGCCGCGCGATCGCCTTCAGCATCGCCGGATAAAACTCGTCGCCGTTGTTCAGAATCTCGATGGTGTTGCCTTCGAAGAACGGGATGCCCGTCGAGCCCGCCATCGTCGTCAGAAACTCTTCGTCGTCCACTGAGAACTCGTGATCGAGACCGACGCGAGGCGGCACTTCGGTCGGCCAGACGAGGAAGGCGAAGGCCGCCATCAGCCCGGTTCCGATCGCCCAGCCCCAGTTGTCGTAGATCAACGCGACAATCAGGGCCGCATGCCCACACCCACCACGCAAAGACGATCTGCCGCACCTTGGCCCAGACCGTCCGCACGCCGATCTGACGGCGCGCTCTCGGATGCTGGTGGAGCCCCGCGCGCCATCGCCTGGGCACGCGACGGCGCAGGTTTGACGGAAGGCGCAGCGCATGGCGCCTGCGGGGAAGTACATGCGCGACGGGTTCGGTCGCCATCCGATGGCCCGCTGTGCAAACGAAGTTCCAAGGCACGTGTATTGCTGACTTCACTTGCGCCGATGCCGGGATCTGTATGACGACGCTACACAAGCTGTCGAAGTCCGACGCCGAACACAGCGAGCCTGAAGTCCAGGCGTGGCCGTTCGACGGGCTCGACGCGCAGAGCGTCGCGCTCATCGTCATCGCGCTGGGCGTGATCGTGTTTCTGCTGCAGTACATGCAGGCGTTCCTCGCGCCGCTCGCATTCGGACTCCTGCTCTTCTACGCGCTCGATCCGGCAGTCGATGCCATGGAACGCATGCGGGTGCCCCGGTGGATTGCGGCGGCACTGGCACTTGGCCTGACGATGGGCACGATCCTGGGCGGCGCGTATGCTCTCCAGGACGAGGCGATGACGGTCATCAACGAGCTGCCGGCGGGGGCGCGCCGTGTGGCGGCGCTCGTCGAGCGACGGCCCAGGACAGACCCGGGTCCCCTCGACAAGGTCGAACAGGCCGCCGAGGAGCTTGCGAAGACCGACAAGCCGAAACCACCGCCTGGCGTCGTGCGCGTGCAGGTGGAAGAGCCGAGAATCACGGCCACCGGTCTCCTGTGGTCCGGATCGATCGGCGCGGTCAGCGCGGTCAACCAGCTGATCATGATTCTGTTTCTGACCTACTTCGTGCTGCTCTCCGACAAGATGTTCCGCCGGAAGTTCGTCGAGCTGGCCGGCCCGACGCTGTCGAAGAAGAAGGTCACGGTGGAAATCATCGACGACATCTCGTCGCAGATCGGCCGGTTCCTCGGCGTGCAGATCGTGACGAGCGTCATCGTCGGGGTCGCGACGTGGGCCGTGCTCTGCGTACACTGGATCTCGAGCAGGCGGCGTTGTGGGGCCTGCTGGCGGGCGTGTTCAATTCGATTCCCTATTACGGCCCGCTCATCGTCAGCGGTGGATTGTCGCTCGTGGCATTTCTCCAGTTCGGCACCGTGTCCATGATGCTCGCCATTGCCGGCATTTCCCTCGTCATCACCTCGCTGGAGGGGTGGCTGCTGACGCCGCTCCTGATGGGCAAAGTCGCGTCGATGAACCGGGTTGCGGTCTTCGTCGGCCTCTGTTCTGGAGCTGGGCATGGGGCGTCTGGGGCATGCTTGCTGGCGGTACCGATGATGATGTCCATCAAGGTCATCTGCGACCATGTCGAGGATCTGAAGCCCATCGGCCGGTTCCTCGGCGAATAGAGAAGACCCCGCCTTCGTGTAAAATTTCCTGCATGAAATACGTGCTCTCGGCGGGAGTGCTCGTTCTTGCGGCAGGTCTGGCCATCAGCGCGCAGCAGCAGAAGCCTGCACAATCTGCCGCGCCCGCCTCCGCCCAATCGAACCCGCGGGCTTCGGCGCGGCAGGCGGGCCGCGTTACACGGCGGCGGGCGAGCTGGTTCGCCCGACCGATTTTCGCGAGTGGAGCTTCGTGACCGCCGGGCTCGGCATGACCTACAACCAGCCCACCACACAGGCGCGCCGCGGCCGCCGAATTTACCAACGTCTGGGTCAATCCGCTCTTCGTATCACGCCTTCATGAAAACGGGGCAGTGGCCGGACAAGACGATGCTCATTCTCGAGATCCGCGCGTCATCGAGCGAAGGCTCGATCAACAAGGGCGGTCACTTCCAGTCGAACCTCGTCGTCATCGAAGCGGCAGTGAAAGACGAAGCGCGGTTCCCGGGCAAGTGGGCCTACTTCGATTTCGGCCGCGACATGAAGCCCCAGGTGCAGGCGCTGCCGGTCACCGAGCGCTGCTACGCCTGTCACTCGGAGAATGCCGCCGTCGACAACACCTTCGTGCAGTTCTATCCCACGCTGCTCGAAGTCGCCGAGCGGATGGGCACGCTGCGGCCTTCCTATACGAACGCACCGGCCGCTCACTGACGGCCATGCTCCGGGTTCTCGCTGGCGTCCTGTGCGTGCTGTGGGGCGTGACGCCTGGTTTCGCGCAGGACCGGGAGGAAACCTGGAAGCGGTGCCGCGGTAACGACCCCGACGAGCGCCTGACGGCGTGCACGGCGCTCATCGAAGGCGGGCAGGAGCCGCCGGCGGAGCTCGCCAGCGCCTACTACGCACGCGGCTCGGCGTACCGGCAGAAGAATCTTTTCGCGCTCGCGCTCGACGATCTGAACGCGGCGATCAAAGCCAACCCAGCTCTGATCGATGCGTACGGCGATCGCGGCATCACGCTCACCGTCATGGGCCGCTTCGCCGACGCCATTCCCGACTACTCCCGTGTCATCGAGGCGTACCCGAAGCTTGCCTATGCGTACTACAACCGGGGGTTGTGCTACGAGCTGATCGGCCTGGACGATCTCGCGCTCGAAGACATCACGGCGTCCATCGAGATCGAGCCGCGCGCCGAGTACCGGTACGAACGGCGCGGCACGATCTATTTCCGCAAGGATCAACTCGACAAGGCGCTCGCCGACTACGAGGAAGCGCTGGTGATCAATCCCCAGTACCCGGCCGCCCTCTACGGCCGCGGCGTCATCCGCATGAAAAACGGCGATCTCGCCGGCGGTGGCGCCGATGTCGCGCAGGCGAAGCGGCTACCGCGCGACCATTGCCGAAGAGATGGAGCGGGCCGGCGTCAAGTAAGCGCACGACTCTGGATCGGCTGCGACGTCAGAAATGCCCGCTAGTGCGCATTCGTACGTAGGTCAAATCCTGATGGCTAAAAGAGTGCGTCCGCATCAAAATTCTGTGCAGACGCATGGCACGTATTCTCGTTGTCGACGACGAATCCACGATTCGAGACATCCTGGAACGGCGGCTTTCGCAGTGGGGACATGAAGTGGTGACGGCCGCACAACTCGGAGGCGGCTGTCGAGGAAATGACCCGGGCGCCCGCGCAGATCGTGTTCTCCGACGTCATCATGCCGGTCTACGACGGCGTGTGGCTGGCCACAGCAGATTCGCGAGCGGTGGCCCGAGACCGTGATTGTGGCGGTCAGCGGCGCGCAGGAGATGGAGACGATCGTCAAGATGCGCAAGTACGGCGCCGTCGACTACGTGGTGAAGCCCATCGGCCGCGAGATGCTGCACCAGGCGCTCGAGCGCGCGCTGGCGAGACTCAGCGAGCCGCAGACGCCAGCCGGCTGATAGAATTCGCGGCATCGATTCAGCACCTGCCGCTTTCCGCATCGTTTTCCGACGCCGAACGCCTGCGCCTGGCGCTCGAGGCCGCGCGCCTCGGCGACTGGAGCTGGGACGCCGCCACCGACATCGTCACCTTTTCGCCGCGTGCCGCGGAGATCTTCGACATTCCTCCCGGTCCGGTCATGACCTGGACCGAGATGCGCGAGATTCTCCATCCCGACGACCGCGAGCGCGCGCGCCTCGCGGTGGAGCGCGCCATCGCCGACCGCTCCGACTACGACATCGAGTACCGCATCAGACGACCGCGCAGGCGAACGATGGGTGGCCGCGCGCGGACACGCCGCGTACAGCGAAGCACGGCGCCGTCCTGGGCATGCTCGGCATCGTGCAGGACGTCACCGAACAGCGTGCGCACGAAGGAGCTGCTGCGGGAACAGGCCGAGGCGCTGCAGATCATCAACAACTTCGGGCGCGTGCTCTCGGCCGAGCTCGACCTGCAGAAGCTCGTGCAGGCGCTGACCGATGCGGCCACCGAGCTGGCAGGCGCCGCAGTTCGGTGCGTTCTTCTACAACGTCCTCGACGAGGGCGGCGGGTCGTACATGCTCTACACGGTGTCGGGCGTCGATCGCCGGCACTTCGAGCGCTTCCCGATGCCGCGCGCGACGTCGTTGTTCGGCCCGACGTTCCGGGGCGAGGGGATCATCCGGCTTGGCGATGTCACGACGGATCCGCGCTATCGGGCATGAACGAGCCCCATTTCGGCATGCCGCGGGGCCATCCTGCCGTGCGGAGCTACCTCGCGATTCCGGTGATGAGCCGATCGGGAGACGTGCTCGGCGGCCTGTTCTTCGGCCACTCCGAGCGCCGGATGTGTTCACCGAGAGCGCCGAGCGCATCATCGCCGGCCTCGCGGCGCAGGCCGCCGATCGCCATCGACAACGCGCGGCTCTTCGACGCGGTGCAGAAAGCACGCGAGTCGGCGGAAGTCGCGAACCGCCTGAAAGACGAGTTTCTCGCGACGGTGTCGCACGAGCTGCGCACGCCGCTCAACGCCGTGCTCGGCTGGACGTCGCTGCTGCGCAGCACGAACATGGACGACGACGCGCCGGGCGAAAGCGCTCGAGACGATCGAGCGCAACGCGCAGCTGCAGCAGAAGATCGTCGAAGACATTCTCGATGTGTCGAGGATCATCGCGGGACAGCTCCGGCTCGACAGGGATCCGATGCCGTTCCGGCCGGTCGTCGAGGCGGCCGTCGAGTCGATCCGCCCGATCGGCCGCGGCGAAAAGCATTCAAATCACGGTCGAGCTGGACGACGACCCCGCCATCATCATCGGCGATCAGGCGCGTCTTCACCAGGTCGTGTGGAACCTGCTGTCGAACAGCATCAAGTTCACGCCCGAGGGGGCCCGATGCGCGTCACGCTGGCGGTCACCGAATCGCGCGTCGAGCTGGTCGTTGCCGGATACGGGCGTCGGCATCGCGCCCGATTTCCTTCCTCACGTGTTCGAGCGCTTCCGGCAGGGCGACGCGCGCGTCAGCCGCACACACGGCGGTCTCGGCCTCGGCCTGGCCATCGTGCGCCACCTCACCGAGATGCACGGCGGCACTGTCGCCGCCGTGAGTGCCGGCGAAGGGAAAGGCGCGACGTTTATCGTCCGCCTGCCGACCGCTTAGCCGCCTGAATCTTGCCGATCACCGTCGCGCCGTCGGCCATGCGAAGCGCGGCGCGGTGATGTCGCCGTCGACCGAGCGCGGTGGAGCTGAGGTCGACCTTCTCGACCCCTTTGATGTTGCCCTTCACCTTGCCGCTGATGATCACGGTCTTGGCGAGCAGATCGGCCTTGATGGTGGCTTCCTGCCCGATCGTCAGGCTGTGGCCGCCGAGCTCGATCGACCCTTCCACGTCGCCATCGATCGTCAGGTCCTCGCCGCCGATGACCTTGCCTTCCACCCGGACCGCCTTGCCGATCCATGCCACCATGCGGCGCTCGGAGGCTGCGGGCGGTTTCACATCTGTGCCATTCGACATGTCGTTGACTCCCTGGACTGGACACGGTCCGGTCCCTGCCGGACACTAAAGTTCGTCGGATGCGCATTTCTGCAATCGCGCTCGTACTTGTATCGGCACTGTGGTGCTCGAGCGTGAGTGCTCAGCCCCGCTGTGGCGACCAGGATCCCGAAATTTCCATCAGCGTCTGCTCCGCCGTCATCCAGTCGGGCCGGGTCACGGGGCCCCGACCTGGCCACCGCCCACGTCGAGCGCGGCATCGCCTATGTCACGCTGCTCGATTATGATCGCGCGCTCCAGGACTTCGACGAAGCCATCAGGCTCGATCCCCGGTCGGCCCGGCCTTTGCCAACCGGGGCGCCGTGCATGGCGCGAAGCAGGATTTCGACAAGGCCATCGACGATTTCACCCAGGCCCTGAAGCTCGAGCCGCGCTCCGCGACCGCGTTTGCCGATCGCGCGGGCATGTACCGCCTCAACGGGCAGTACGAGGAGGCCATCCGCGATTACGGCGAGGCGATCCGCCTCGATCCGAAGTTCGAGGAGGCGCTGCTGAACCGCGCGTTGACGCTCGCCGGCACGTCGCGCTGCGCCGACGCGATTCCCGATTTCACGCGCGTCATCGAGCTGAACCCGAAACAGGCGCTTGCCTACATCGATCGCGCCGTGTGCCACGAAGGCGCGGGGCGCGACGATCTCGCGCTGGCGGATTTCTCGAAACACATCGAGATCGATCCCCGCTCGGGCGAGGGCTTCGAGCGCCGTGCGGCTTTACACTTCCGCACCCGTGATTATGCGCGCGCCCTCGCGGATTTTGCCGAGGCGCTGGTGATTAATCCGAGCTCCCCGACGGCGCTGTACGGGCGAGGGGTTGTAAAGCGTACGATGGGCGACACGCGCGGCGGTGCGCAGGACATGGACACGGCGACCGCCATGCGACCAAATGTCGCGACAGAACTGGCCCGGCGCGGCCTGAAGCCGCCCGAGTGAGCGGCGCGGCCGGCGTCCGTGACAGTCCGGGCACCGGCGCGCCGCCGGCGTCCGTCAGCGCGCGCGTGAGCGCGTGGGTGTCGTGGCGATGTAGCCGCGGCGCGACCGCACGCGATGGCCGGGAGTGGTGGCCCGCACGCGAATGCTGCGGTAGCTGCCGTCGAGCGGCTTCAGCGTGTGATAGCCGAGCACGTACTGGCTGTTGAGCTCTTCGGCGATGCGGGCTGTCGCCTCGACGATCTCGGTCGTTTGATGGACCAGCTCGGTGTTCCCGCCGCTGCCGCCGGTAATCTCGTTCAGCGCGCCGACGTTGACCGTTTCGTTGATGGCGCGCTTGGCCGGCGGATCGACGGCGATCGCATACACGAACGCGTCGGTGCGGACGAGCGCCGACCGCACTTCCCGCAACGCCGCGTCGCTGGCCGTATCGGCGCCGTCCGAGATGATGACGATAGAGGCGCGCTGCTTGTCGCGCGTGTTCATCATCGGCAGCACGGTCAGCAGCGAATCGTAGAGGGCCGTCGAGCCGAACGGCTTCAGCGTCGACATCGCGTCGCGGACGACGTCGGGCGCCTGCGTCCACGGGGTCAGCGGACGCGGTTCGTGATTGAACGCGACGACCGAGAACTCGTCGTTCTTGTCGAGCAGATCGAACAGGAACCGTTCGACGGCGGATCGCGCGTCGACGAGGCGTTGCCCGTACATGCTGTCGCTCACATCGAGCATGACGGCCAGGCTGACGGGCACGCGTTCGTTGGTGAATTGCGTGATCGTCTGCCGCTCGCCGTCCTCGAAGACTTCGAACGCTTCGCGCGGAAGGCCGGTGACCAGATGCCCGTCGCTATCGACGACGGTGGCCGTGACGCTGATGAGATCGACGCCGCTTTGAAAGCGAGCCGGCGTGATCTTGAGCGGTGAGGACCAGATGGCCCGCGGCGAGCAGGAGGAGGCGCGCCGAGGGCGCTGCGCACGGCACTATCCTACGCTTAATCCCTGGCCTTATCGACCGCCCAGGCGATGAAACGCCGGCCGCGGGCCCACGACGAGCCCATGACCGGGCACATCGCCGAATATCGAATGTCGATCGAACCCGATCCCGTTCTGATGCGCACCAGGTTGCCGCCGCCCCGTACCGTCCCCTCGACGTGATTTCGTCGAATCCGGCCCTGCATGGTGATGGGCTGCGCGGTGTTGATCGACCCCGATCCGGTGCTGGCTTCGAGCGAATAGGCCGCATCGGACGGCAGTTGGAGCGTGACGTCGCCAGACCCCGTCTGCACGTTGACGTCGGCCTTCGTGATCTGCGTCACGTCGACGTCGCCGCTGCCGGTTTGCGCGCGGACTTCGCCGCCCACCGATGCCACGCGGATGTTGCCGCTGCCGGTCTGGGCACTGAGGCTGCCGCCGGTGCGCTCGATGTGGATGTCTCCGGAGCCCGTGCGCGCGCGCACGGCGCCGTTCACGCTGCCGATCGCCTGATTGCCCGATCCCGTGTTCGCGCTCACTTGCGTGTTCGCCGGCACGACGAGCTCGTAGCTGATGCTGACGTTGTTGTAGAGCTCGTCGCCGTTGGTCTCGCCGATGCTGATCGTGTTGCCGTTCTGAACGATCGGCGGCTCGGCTTCGACGCGGCGGACGCGCTCGGCCGGACTGAGCGTGGTGCGCCGCGACTCGCTCGCGCGGATGCGGCCAAGCACCTGGATTCGATTGCCCTCGCCCGTGCGAATCTGAATATCCCCCGAGCCGGTACGGACGCTCAGCTCGACAGGGCCGCTCACCGTGAGGGTGCGCTCGAACGACCCGCGCGCCTGTTCGGACTGCGCCGCGATGTCGATGCCCACGCAGCTCGTGAGCACGGTGAGACAGATTGCAAGAAACGAAAGGCGCCGGACTGCTCGTCATAGATATGCCTCCAAAATTCCCATTGGCGGTATTACGCTGGCGGGCGGCCCCAGGTTGCGCTGAAAAGTCGGGATCGTTCCGGAACCGTGCTTCTTTGACGATGCCGCCAAAGAAGAAGTTGCTTGCCATGAAACTACAGTTGTAGTAGATCTGATGACGTCCATAGGAAACGTGATGGGGATACCGAGACTGACGAAGCTGGAAATGCAGGTGATGGAAGCCCTTTGGGCGGGCGGGGCATTGTCCGTTCGCGAGATTCAGGAGACCTTCGCGGACAAGGACCGGCCCGCGTATACCACCGTGCAGACCATGGTCTACCGGCTCGAAGCCAAGAAGGCCGTCAGGCGCCTCAAGAAAATCGGCAACGCGCACATCTTCGAGGCCGCCATCACGCGAGAGGGCGCCCAGCACCGGCTCATCGACGACTTCCTCGGCTTCTTCGGCGGCAAATCGCAGCCGGTGATGGCCCGTCTCATCGAAACAGGCCGCCTCACGCTCGACGACGTGAAAGAGGCGGAGCAGCTGCTCAAGGAGCTCGAAAGGAGAAGAAAGATGGACGCAGCCGCTAACCACATCTGGCAGTCCACCGTGGTGGCCGCAGGTGCCGCCGCCCTCGTGTGGATGTGCAGGCAGAACCGCGCCTCGGTCCGCCACGCGATCTGGTTGGCGGCTTCGATGAAGTTCCTGGTGCCGTTTGCCCTGTTGGCGGCCGTGGCACGGGCGCTGCCGTGGCCGCCCGCGTCGCTGCCCCAGAGCGGCGCCGTGGCGGCGGTCACCGTGATGTTCAATGCCGTCGGCGTTGCCGGCGGTGTCCGAGACGTCGTGGCGGGCTGCTGCTCGGCGTGTGGTGCTCGGCACGCTCGTCGTGCTTGCGCGCTGGGCGTGGGAGTGGACGCGTCTGGCGGCCATCGTGCGTGGAGCGGACGCCTGTCGCCGACGGACCGGTGTTCGACGCGCTCAGACGCGCCGAGCGCTCGGCGGGCATCCGGACGCCCACGACGATCGTGAGCCTCGACGGGAAACTCGAGCCGGGCGTCATCGGTATCCGGAGGCCGGTGCTCGTCGTGGCCCCGGGCTCTTACGCAGGCCCTGTCGGTCGATCGCGTCGAGGCGATCGTCGCTCACGAGGTGGTGCACGTGATGCGTCGCGACAACCTCCTGGCGTCGGTGCACATGCTGGTCAGCGCCGCGTTCTGGTTCCATCCGATGGTGTGGTGGATCGGCGCGCGTCTGGTAGACGAGCGTGAGCGCGCGTGCGACGAACAGGTGCTGGCGCTTGGCCATAGTCCGGACGCGTATGCTGCCGGCATCCTCAAGACATGCGAGGTGTGCGTCGCCGTGCCGCTCGCCAATGTTGCCGCCATTTCCGGCGGCGAGTTGAAGGAGCGCCTCCGGCGCATCGTCCGCCATGAGCCGCGCGCGCCCCTCGGGCGCGCCAAAGTGGCCCTGCTGGTGTGCGCGCTGCTCGCTGTCTTGACCGTGCCTATCATCGGTGGGTCTGGTGCAATCGCGCGTGGCGCCGCCGCGCAGAACGATGACGCGTCGAAGCCGGAACGGCCAGGCGGCGATGTCAAGGCGCCGAGTTCTGCGCAAGGAAGTGAAGCCTCAGTACTCCGCGCGCGCCATGGCTGACAAGATCGAGGGCGAAGTCATCATGGAGTGCGTGGTCAAGGCAGATGGCAAGGTCGGCGACATCAGGATCGTCAAGTCGCTCGATCCGGATCTCGATCAAGCCGCGATCGACGCCGCAAGCCAATGGGAGTTCGATCCGGGCACGAAAAACGGGAAGCCCGTCGACGTCCTCGTCACGATCACGATCGGTTTTACCTTGAAGTAGTGAGACTTCTCTGAGCTGCGGCGATCGGTTTTCGCATGTTCCGGTCAGGAAGCACGCCCTGCCGGTGGCCTAATGTGCGCGGTGGCGCAGGGCTTCAGCCCTGCCTATGCGACGGACACGTTCCGGTGGCAGAACCCTTCGATGACGCTGGAGTCGGGATCGACGAAGCTGACCCCGGCGCGGTACTTGATCTCGGAATGCGCGAGCTCCACGGTCGACCACGCCACGAGCGCGCGAACTCGCTTCTCTGTCGTGTGGTCGACGAGCGTCAGCAGGATGCTCTGCCGCGGCTGGACGCGGGCGGGCATCACGAGCTGGGCGCCGGTGACCGACAGATTCACCAGGCGGCTCCGCTCTCCATCGACGACCACTTCCATGTCGGGTTTCATGGGAAAGCGTTTGGCGCCGCGCGTGCCGCATCCGTCGAGGGGCTGCGACGCGGCGTGGAGCGCGATATCCTGTGCGAGAGGATGACGGGCAGGCTGCCCTCGTCTTCGCACAGCACGCGCACGTCCACACCCTTGTGCTCTCGGAGACGCGCGACGATGAGCGCGCCGCGGGCCGTTTTGACGACGGCCGAGTCGAGCGCCAGCACCTTCGGCGGATTCTCGAGCACCATCCGCAGCGCATCGAGCGACTCTGATTCGGCGAAGACCTTGACGAGCGGATCGTGCTCCAGCCGGCGGCGAAGGGCCGCGGCGTGGGCAGACCCCGCTATCACGAACGCCGTCATGGACGAACCGGAAGGATGATGCACGCTGGCCGGTCGATCAGCAATCCTCCTGCCGCAGCAAGCTCGAATTCCCTAACTGCTCCAAAAAAAGGACTTACGGAATAGCCAGGTCGGCATGCGACGATCGCAGGATTTTCTGCTTTCAACACATGCGAACGCTCCACGAACTGCGCCAACTTGCTCAGGCCGCTGCAGATATGCTCATCTGTGCCGTTCCGACGACAGCGTGTCTCAATAGAACAGAATCCTGAGATGGTTACTCGCGAGCATTTCGGCACCCTGCCAGACGGCACCGCCGATCGACCTCATCACGATTCGAAATGCCGCGGGCTTCGAGCTGAGCGCTCTCACTTACGGATGTCTCATCGCTCGCCGTGAAGGTGCCGGATGCGCGACGGGAAGGCCGTGAACGTCGTGCTCGGCTACGACCAGCTCGAGCCCTATCTCGATTCGTCGCCGTACTTCGGTGCACTGGTCGGCCGTTTCGCCAACCGGATTGCGAACGCCACCTTTGTCATCGACGGCCGGCCGTACTCCCTTTCGCGAAATGAGGGGGCGAATCATGTGCACGGTGGCGTCAAGGGATTCGACAAGCACGTCTGGCACGCCGAGACGGATGCGCACGAAGAACGCCGTTCGCTTTCGCCGGCGAAGCCCCGACGGCGAAGAGGGCTATCCGGGCACGCTCGATGTGGAGGTGACCTATTCGCTCGGCGATCTCGACGATGTGTCGATGACCTGCGAGGCGGTGACCGATGCGCCGACGCACGTGAACCTGACCCAGCACTCCTACTTCAACCTTCGAGGCGACGGCGATGTGCTGGCGTATCTGCTCACGATCGACGCGAGCACCTACTTGCCCGTGGGCGGCAATCTCATTCCCACGGGCGAGCGCCGTCCGGTGTCGAACACACCGTTCGACTTCCGCGAGCCGTGCGCGATCGGCGCTCGCATCGGCAGCGATGACGAGCAGTTGAGGATGGCCGGCGGCTACGACCACGCGTTCGTGCTGAACCGTGGAGAGGCCGATCCCGCCCTTGCGGCGCGGATATCGGATCCGTTCAGCGGCCGGGCGCTCGAGGTGAGCACCACCGAGCCGGGTCTCCAGCTCTACTCGGGCCAGGTGGTGGGGCATCGCGGTCTGTGCCTGGAGCCGCAGCACTTCCCGGATTCGCCCAATCGGCCCGAGTTTCCCTCTACCTTATTGCGGCCGGGCGAGCGCTACCGGTCCGTCACGCGATACACTTTCAGTACATAGCCATGCGTGTTCGAGTCTCGCATCTGAAGGATCGCAAGCAGCGCCACGAGAAGTTCGCCGTGCTGACGGCCTACGACGCCACCATGGCGCGGTTACTCGAGCGCGCCGGTGTCGACGTGCTGCTCGTCGGCGATTCGGTCGCAACCGCCGTGCTCGGGTACGACACGACCCTGCCGGTCACGCTCGACGTGATGATTCATCACACGGCCGCGGTCGTGCGTGGAACGGAGCGCGCGCTCGTCATCGCCGACATGCCGTTTCTGACCTACCAGGTGACGGCATCCGAAGCCGTGCGCAATGCCGGACGTCTGTTGAAGGACGCCGGCGCGGCGGCGGTGAAGGTCGAGGGCGGCAGTTCGGTGATCGACGTCGTGCGCCGGCTCGTCGACGTCGGCATACCGGTCATGGGGCACCTCGGCGTGACGCCGCAGTCGGTGAACCAGCAGAGCGGCTACCGGCAGCGCGGCGGCAATCCACGCGACGCGGAGATCATCTTCAACGACGCGCTCGCGCTGCAGGATGCCGGAGCGTTCGCCGTCGTGCTCGAATCGATTCCGCCCGATCTCGCGGCCCGCGTGACCGCCGCGCTCGAGGTGCCGACCATCGGCATTGGCGCGGGACCGGATTGCGACGGCCAGGTGCTGGTCAGCTCGGACCTGCTGGGCCTGCACGACCGCGTGCCGCCCTTTGCGACCAAGTACGTCGATCTCTCCGAGATCATCGTCAACGCCGCGCGTGCGTTTGTCGAAGATGTACGCAGCCGGATCCCGTGCTCGAGCTCATCGAGACCATTGACCGGCTCCGGGAACGCCTGTCGAAGCGTTCCGATGGCACGCTCGGCCTGGTGCCGACCATGGGCGCGCTGCACGCCGGTCATGCCGCACTGATCGAAGAGGCCCGCCGCGAAAATGGCGTGGTCGTCGTCACGATCTTCGTCAATCCGCTGCAGTTCAACAACCAGGACGACCTGGCGCGGTATCCGCGCACGCTCGAGGCCGACGTGGCGTTCTGCCGCGCGCTCGACGTCGACGTCGTGTTTGCGCCGTCCGCGGCCGAGGTGTACCCGCAGCCGCCCGAGTGCAGCGTCGACGTCGGCAGGCTCGCCGACCATCTGTGCGGAAAATTCCGTCCAGGGCACTTCAGCGGCGTCGCGACGGTGGTGCTGAAGCTGTTTCAGATGGTGCAGCCGCATCGAGCGTATTTCGGCGAGAAGGACGCGCAGCAGCTTGCCATCATCAGGCGGCTCGTCGCCGACTTCAACGTGCCGGTCGCGATCGTCGAGGTGCCGACGGTCCGGGAATCCGATGGCCTGGCGTTGAGCTCGCGAAACCGTCTCCTCGGCCCGGACGAACGGGCGCTTGCGCCGTCGCTCTACCAGGCGCTCGTCGAAGCCAGGACTCAGATCGCCCGCGGCAACCGCAGGGCGAGCGATATTCGCAGCGCGGCCGCCGCATGCATTCCTCCCAATCCGCGTCCTGAGGCTCGAGTATCTTCGAAATCGTGGACCCGGCAACGATGCAGCCGGTCGAGGAGGTCGCGCGGCCTGTTCGCGTGGCAGCGGCCATGTGGGTGGGAACCACGCGGTTGATCGATAACATCCTGGTGAGCTGACCATGCTTCGCCTCGCCACCGTCGCGGACGCCCCGACGCTCGCGCGGATCATCAACGACGCGTTCATCGTCGAAGCGTTCTTCAAGATCGGCGATCGCACCAGCACCGAAGAGGTCGTCGAGCTGATGGACGGCGGTGGCGAATTTCTCGCCGTCGACGATGCCGAAGGGAACATGGCAGGGTGCGTCTATCTGCGGTGCCGCGGCGAGCGCGCCTATTTCGGCATGCTCTCGATCGATCCGGCGCGGCAGGGCCGGGGCCTGGGCAGGACGCTCGTCGAATCCGTCGAGGCGCGTGCCCGCGAGCGCGGCTGCCGCTTCATGGACATCCACATCGTCAACCTGCGCGAAGAGCTGCCCCCCTACTATCGACGGCTTGGCTATGCCGAGCGGGGGACCCTGCCGTTTTCGGACCCCGAGCGTGCGAGCCGCCCGTGCCACTTCATCGTGATGACGAAACCGCTCGCTGACTGAAAAGACGACACATTCGATGTCAGTCTTTTGGCAAGTGGTTTGCTGCTATTCCTTAGTATGAGGGTTCGAATCATCCGCGAGCCGAGAGGGAGGGTGGACGGCATGTCGCTGCGCTACTACCACGCGGGCGAGGCGTACGACGTGTCGGCGTTGCTCGCGGAATATCTCGTCGCAGAAGGGTTTGCGTCCATCGAAATGCGCCAGCGCCAGCGGTCGTCCCGCCATCGCTCGACCGATCGTCGCCGGTCCGTTCGGGCCGTAGCATCAGTCCTGCCTTCGCATCCGTTCAACGAGACACCGGCCGTTTACCGCCAGCGCCGTCACGTGGCGACGCGCTCTGTATCCGTACCGCTTCACATGTATAGTGTCGGTTCGATCTATGACACCTGAGTCTGACGCGCTCGTCGTGTTCGGCGTGACCGGCGATCTCGCCTACAAGAAGATCTTTCCCGCGCTGCAGTCGCTCGTCAGGCGGCGGCAGCTCAAGGTGCCCGATTGTCGGCGTCGGCCGGCACGCCGATGCAGCCGCGACGAGCTGGTCGCGCGCGTGCGCAACAGCGTCGGCCGAGCGCGGGCCGATCGACGAGGAAGCGTTCTCGCGGCTCGTGTCGCAGCTGACATACGTGTCGGGCGACTACGCCAACATCGAGACCTTCACGAAGATCAGGCAGGCGCTCGGCGATGCGCGCCACCCGATGTTCTACCTCGCGATCCCGCCGAGCGCGTTTCCCTGATCGTCGAGCACCTCTCGCGCGCCGGCTGCGCCTCCGGCGCGCGCGTCGTCATCGAGAAGCCGTTCGGACGCGACCTCGAGTCGGCACGGGCGCTGAACGCCACGCTCCATCGCGCCTTCCCGGAAGAGGCCATCTTCCGCATCGATCACTATCTGGGCAAGGAGGCCGTTCAGAACATTCTGTATTTCCGGTTCGCGAACGCGTTCCTCGAGCCCATCTGGTCGCGCCAGTATGTCGAGAGCGTGCACATCACGATGTCCGAGTCGTTCGGCGTCGAGGGGCGCGGCGGGTTCTACGAGGAAGACCGGCGTCATTCGCGACGTGGTGCAGAACCATCTGCTCCAGATCGTCGGCTACCTCGCCATGGAGCCGCCCTCGTCGGCATGGCAGGAGGCGCTGCGCGACGAGCAGGCCAAGGTCCTGCGCACCATCCGTCCGTTGTCGCCGGCCGAGATCGTGCTCGGTCAGTTTCGCGGCTACCGCGACGAGCAGGGCGTCAGCAAGCAGTCGAACGTGCCCACCTATGCCGCGCTCCATCTGTTCGTCGACTCGTGGCGGTGGCAGGGCGTGCCCTTTCACGTGACGGCGGGCAAGTGCCTGAACGTGACGCGCACCGACGTGCTGGTGAAGTTGAAGCCGGCGCCGGGCGTCGTGTTTCGCGAGCTCGGGATGCCCGAAGGCAACCACGTCCGTTTCACGCTCTCGCCGCAGGTGAGCATCGCGATCGGCGCGCGCGCGAAGCGGCCGGGGAGGGCATGTTCGGCGAGCCCGTCGAGCTGTCGGTCGTCGAAAGCGAATCGGCGGGCCGGCTCGACGCCTACGAGCGGCTGATCGGCGATGCGATGGAAGGAGATCCCACACTGTTCGCGCGACAGGACTCGGTCGAGGCGGCCTGGGCCATCGTCGATCCGGTGCTCGAACGAACTCCCGGATCCCCGTTGTTCGTCTACGAGTGCGGCAGCGCCGGGCCGGTCGAAGCCCGCAGGCTCGTCGGGGGCGGATGGGCTTAGAGATCCCGAATTGGCAGATTGGCAGATTGGCAGATTGGCAGATTGATCAGATTGCGATCGAGAGTGAATCGTGCGTCGTCGATGAGCTGCCCGCGCTCCAGCGGCTTGTCGCGCTGGAATTCTCGGCTCGCGCCGAAGAGGCCATCGATGCGCGAGGACGGTTTGTCGTGGCTCTTCCCGGCGGGTCTGTTGCGTCGGCGTTCTTTCCCAGGCTCGCGCGGGCTCCCATCGACTGGGGGCGCGTGGAGTTGTTCTGGATCGACGAGCGCGCCGTTCCTCCGGACCATCCCGATTCGAATTACGCGCTCGCGGCGAAGCTGTTGCTGCGGCCGGCGGGCATCGTGCCGTCGCGCGTGCATCGCATGCGGGGAGAGGTGGAGGATTTGGAAGACGCGGCCCGGCGCGCGTCTGACGATTTCACGGCGATCGCGGGGAATCCGGCGCAGATCGATCTCGCGCTCGTGGGCGTCGGCGAGGACGGCCACATTGCATCGATCTTTCAGCGGTGGCGCAGGCGGCTTGCCGCTTGAGCCCTGTCCAGATCATCGCCGTCTACGATGCGCCCAAACCTCCGCCTCGACGCCTGACGATGACGCTGCCGGTGATGGCGAGCGCTGCGCGTGTGGTCGTTGCCGCATTCGGGACAGAGAAAGCCAGGATCGTGAACCACGCGGTGCGCCACGCAGAGGACCGCTCGCCGGTAGCGGAACTGTTGAGGCGAGCGCCCTCGTCGATGGTGCTGCTCGACGGCGACTCGCATTAAAATAGGCCGCATGTACAAATTTCTCATGACCATCATTCTTGCCGCTGCGCTGGCTTCGTGCGGCGGATCGCCCGAACCTGCGCAGCCGGCGGCTCAACCCGCTGCGCCTCCGCCGGCCGCCTCTCCGGCTCCCGCGTCGCAACCGCCTGCCGTGAAAGCCGGCTGGACGGTCACCGACATGCGGACGCCCGAGAGCGTGTACCTCGACGAGGGGTCGGGCTATCTCTTTGTGTCGCAGATTGACGGGGCGCCGGATCAGAAAGACAAGAAAGGCCGCATTTCGAAGCTCGGCCTCGACGGCACGGTCGTCACGGCTGACTGGTTCACGGCGCTGCATGCCCCCAAGGGTCTGCGCAGTTTCGGCGGGACGTTGTGGGTAGCCGACATCGACGAGGTCGTGGGCATCGATATCGCGACCGCCAAGGAAACCGCGCGCATCAAGATCGACGGCGCCAAGTTCCTGAACGACCTGGCCACTGGCGCCGACGGCACGGTTTACGTGTCGGACATGATGGACAACAAGATCATCGCGATCAAGGACGGCAAGGCCGTCGGTCTTCGCCGAAGGCGAGCAGCTCGAACATCCGAACGGGCTGTTTGTCGATGGCGATCGGTTGATCGTCGGCGGCTGGGGCACGCCGATCGCGGCGGATTTCTCGACGAAAACGCCCGGCCATCTCTTCATGCTCGACCTGAAGACCAAGCAGAAGACGCTCATCACCAAGCAGCCGCTGGGCAACATCGACGGCGTCGAGCAGGAGGCGCGCGGCGGATTCCTGGTGACCGACTATCTGGCCGGCAAACTGATTCAGGTGGGGCAGGACGGCTCGTCACGCGTGGTGCGCACGTTCAAGCCCGGTCTGGCCGATCACACGTTCCTGTACGCGCAGGGCGACATGCTCATCGCCCCGCACATGAACGAGAACACGGTGGCGCGCGTACGACATCGGCGCCGACATGAAATAGAGGCAGAGATTAAGAAATAAACAGGAGACTAGGAGATTAGGAGAACCTTTTTGAAAGATTCTCCTGATCTCCTGGCCTCTTGTTCTTCTGTCGTTACTTCCCTGAGTACGTAATCCGGTAGATCACCCCCGCCTGGTCGTCCGAGACCAGCATCGATCCATCAGGCAGCACTTCGAGATCCGCTGGACGGCCCCAGCGCTGACGTCCATCCGCGCCGCCAAGCCATCCTTCGGCGAACGGTTCGTAGCTCACGGCTTTGTTGTCCTGCACGCGCACGAGCGACACGCGTGTGCCCGTGAAGGGAACGCCGGTTCGGTTCCACGAGCCGTGTTCGGCGATGAAAATCTGGTTGCGGTACTGCTGCCGGAAATTGCGATCCGGTGTAGAAGCGCATGCCGATCGCGCCGGCATGCGGAGCCAGACGCTGCGCGGGCGGCTCGAACTCGCCGCACGGGCGCTTGGCGCCGAACTCGGGGTCCGGCACCTTGCCCTCGTGACAGAACGGATAGCCGAAGTGCAGGCCGGCTTTCGCCACCCGGTTCAGCTCGTCGGTGGGGACGTCGTTGCCCATGAGGTCGCGGCCGTTGTCGGTGAACCACAGCTCGCGCGTCGTCGGATGCCAGTCGAAGCCCACGGTGTTGCGGACGCCGCGTGCGTAAATCTCCATCCCGGTGCCGTCGGGCTTCATGCGCCAGATCGTGTTGTACGGATCGCCGCGATCGCAGATGTTGCAGGGCGCACCGACCGGCACGTACAGCATGCCGTCGGGCCCGAACCGGATGAACTTCCACCCGTGATGGCGATCGGTCGGAAACTTGTCGGTGACGACGGCCGGCGTCCCCGCGGATTCGAGCTTCGACTCGATGTTGTCGAAGCGCAGGATGCGGTTGATCTCGGCGACATACAGCGCGCCGTCGCGGAAGGCGACGCCGTTCGGCATGTTCTTCAGGCCGCTGACGACGGTGATGACCTTGTCGGCTTTGCCGTCCTTGTTGTCGTCGCGCAGCGCGTACACGTTGCCGGCGTTCCAGGTGCCGACGAACACCGTGCCGCCGGGGCTCTGCGCGATCGACCGCGCGTTGGCCACGCCGTCGGCCCAGACGGAAATCTGAAAGCCTTGCGGCAATTTGATACGAGAGAGCTGCACCTTCGCCTGACCGAACGTAATCGATCCGGCGCCAGCCGCCACGATGAGCGCGGCGGCAATCGTCAGTTTCTTCAACACATGGCCTCCTGACGGCAGGGATTCTACTCGTCGTCATCATTCGTTGATCATAGAATACTCGTAAGGAGAACCTCGTCGCATGACCTCAACGGTTCGGTTCGCGCTTCTCTTCGCTGCTTTCTCGCTTGTCGCCGTTTCGGCGCAACAGCCGGCTCCGAGCCTGTCGGCCGCCGTGCCTGCTCCGCAGCCGGGCGTGCTCGGGCCGGCGCCCAACTTCGTCGGCAACACGACGACCCTCGACACGAAGGCGTACTCGATCGGCCGCCGGATTTTCGCGGCGGGCGGCCACAACGCGACATGGCACGCGCACACGGCCGGGCAGCTGGTGTTCGGCGAGGCCGGCCGCGGACGGATGCAGATTAAGGGTCAGCCCGTCAAGGAGCTGGCCGTAGGCGATAGCGTCTTCATTCCCGGCGGCAGCTTCCACTGGCACGGCGCTTCGGCGAACGAGAACTTCACGATGGTGTACATCACGATGGGCGAGAGCAAGACGTCGCAGGGCGAGCCGGTGAGGGAGGGGGAGTACCTGGGAAGTAAAAAGTGAAAAGTGAAAAGTGAAAAGTAGAAAGTAAAACGATGTCTCTGTTGCGATTTCTGGGACTGGGTGGCGGTGCTGAGTCTGACGAGCACGAGCTCGAGGGCGTGCGGACGATTGTTAGCGCGCTTGGCATGCTCGAGCCGGATCGCGCGCGATATCTCGCCGCGTTCGCGTACATCCTCAGCCGCGTCGCCCATGTCGATCAGCAGGTCAGCGCCGAGGAGACGACGGTCATCGAGGAGGTCGTCGCGCGCGAGGGCCATCTGCCGGCCGACCAGGCGAGGCTCGTGGTCGAGATTGCCAAGGCCCAAAGCGTGCTGTTCGGCGGGGTCGAGGATTTCCTGGTGACGCGCGAATTCTCGACCCGCGCGACCGACGAGCAGAAGCTCGCGCTGCTGCACTGCCTCTTTGCGGTCTCATCCGCCGACGAATCGATTGCCGTCGTCGAGGACAACGAGATTCGCCGCATCTCGCGCGAGCTGCACATCGAGCACGCCGACTACATCGCCGCCCGGCTGGCGCATCGTCAGCAACTCAGCGTATTGAAGCCGGGTGACCCTTGACGTGTGACCGGCAGGACGCACGTTACCGGTCGTGCGCAACTTCCCGACTGGTAGGGCGCAACTTTAGTTGCGCTGACGCTACCAGATCACCTGAACACCGCCGGAGTCGCGGATAGCGCTGTCCCGCGTCAGGAGGGGCAGATCTTCCGTGCGCGCGGCAGCCACGATGAGCCCATCGAACGGATCGCGAGTGAAGCGAAGCTCGTCGGCAAGAAACACCTGTTCCGGCGTGAGCTCGAGAGGTTGATACGCCGGATTGCTGAAGAGATCGTCGAAGAACACGCGGACGCTCCGGCGCAGGTTGATCCGCGCCACGCGAGCCAGAAGGCTGCACTCCCAGATCACGGCCATGGGCACGTACAGGATCGCGTCCCGGTGCTCGCACCGATCGAAGAACGCGGCCGCGCGACGGCCCAGCTGACCACCGCCGGCCGCATGAAAGATGAGCGCATGGGTATCGGTGACGGCGCTCTGTGGCTCAGGCATGGCGCTGCCGCGTTTTTCGCTTTCGGACCGTGCGAGGCCCGCGCTTCATGCACCGCCAGCGGCCGGCCGAGCGACGTCTCGAACGCCGCACGGACCAGCGCGTCCGCATGCTCCAGCAATGGATCGGACGAATCGATGTCGATCGTGCCAACCACCGATCGCGCCAGGCCCACGTGCGCACCGTGACGCGCCGAGGTCACAATCTGGTCGAGGAGCTCGCTGACGCTTTCCCCGGCGGCACCGGCACGGCCCTTGAGCCAGGTGACGTTGTCGGCTTCCAGCGTGACGGAGATGGCCCGCCTTGGCATCGTATGAATATACGATAAAGTATATCCATCATACAAACGTGACCGCTTGACGGGGGCCGTGTCCGCGAATATATTCGCGTGTGAGCGAAAATTTTCGCCATCGATCGCCGGGATGCGCCCCATGCCAAAACCTCCGCTGACACACCTGACGCGCCGCGAAAGCCAGATCATGGAAATCCTCCATCGCCGCCGGCGGGCAACCGTCGAGGAGATCAGGTCGGAGCTGCGCGATGCGCCGAGCCCCTCCAGCGTGCGCAAGCTGCTGGAGATCATGATCGACCGCAAGCTGCTGGGGCGCGAATACGACGGACCGCGATTCGTGTACTTTCCCGCCGCGAAACCCGAGGAGGCCAGCCGATCGGCGCTGGCGCAGCTCCTGCGCACGTTCTTCAACAACTCGCCCGGATCGGCGATGGCGGCGCTGCTCGACGTCACCGAGACCCCGCTCTCGGAAGACGAGTACCAGCGGCTGAATGCGCTGCTGAAGCGAAGCCGCAGCCAGGGAGGCAAGCGATGACTGTTCTTTCCATTCTGCTCAGGGCGTCGGTGGTGCTTGGCCTCCTCTACCTGGTTCACGCCGTGTTCGCGCGCCGCATGTCGGCGGCCATGCGGCACTTTGTGTGGACCCTCGCGGTTCTCGCCCTGATGCTGCTGCCGGTGCTGTCGTTCGTCCTTCCCGGCTGGACGGTCGTCGAGTTCCAGGCGCCGCCCCTTTCTGGTGCCGCGCCTGCTGTCGAATCCCCGTCCCTGCCTTCTCTGATTGAGGAGGTCTCGCCCGCCGGCGGCGGGAATCCAATCCCGGCAGGGAACGCACTTCCCTGGCCGGTGGTGCTGTCTGCGTTGTATGCCGCGGTGACTGGCCTCCTGCTCGCGCGTTTGATCGTCGAGCGGCGGACTCTTCAGCGGCTCGCGCGTCGATCGCCGGTCGTCGACGATCCAGCCTGGACGGAGCTTCTGGCCGAGTGCCGCGCGCGGCTTGGGATGCGCCGGGCGTGCTGGCTCCGGCGAAGCGCCGGACCAGACCATGCCGATGACATTCGGCATCTGGCGGCCGACCATCGTGATTCCTTCGGTGGGCGACGCCTGGTCTCCGGGCCGGCGGCGCGCGGTGTTGTTGCACGAGCTGGCCCACGTGGCCCGCTGGGACTGCCTGACGCAAACGCTTGCGGCCGTGGTGTGCGCCTTCTACTGGATTCATCCAATGGTCTGGTGGGTGGCGCGTCGTCTTCGCGTCGAGCGGGAGCTCGCCTGCGACGACCGGGTGCTCACGCTTGGTGCGCAGGCCCGCGAATACGCCGGCGATCTCCTGGATCTCGCATACACCCTCGGCAGCCGGCGGACACCGGCGCTGGCGGTCAGCATGGCCGGATCGCCGCAGATCGAAGGACGGATGCTCGCGGTGCTCGACGAGACGCGCATCCGCACGACGCCGGCGTGGCAGGTTCGCGCGGTCGGGCTCGTGCTGATGATCGCGATGCTCGTGCCGGCGGCTGTGGCCACGACGGCCGTTCGTCCAGCCGGGACGTTTTCTCGAGGATCGGTGGCGCCGCCGGTGGATGCCACAGCGCCGGCAGTCGACTTTGCGCAGCAGAACGCGGCGGGGTCGCCGACGGCGCAAAAGCCCGGGACATGGGAGCTCCGCGCGGCCGGCGATCCACGAACCGCGCATCTGCGGCTCTCGGAGGGTGATGGGTCGTACGGATTCACGATCGACATCGATCAGCTGAACGGGCTTTCGACCGCGTTGCTGTCGGGCGCCGGCGGATCCGCACAGTTCACGCTGCGGCGCGACGCGGGCGCGTTTCAGTTCGAAGGCATTTTCAGAAATGGTGTGGGAGCCGGCACCTACACCTTCGCGCCGAGCCCCGATTTCGCCGCGGCGCTGGAGAAGCGGGGGCTGAGCCGGCCAACACCTGCCGAACAATACCTGCTGGCACGCGCCAATTTCAGTTTCGCGTTTCTCGACGAGCTGAACGCCCAGGGCTACGCGCGGCCGGATCTTGCGCAGCTGATTCGCGCGCTCCAGCACGGCGTGTCGCTGAGCTTCGTGCGCGAGATGGGGCAGTTGGGGTACCGCCTCAAGGACATCGGCCTGCTCGTGACCATGAGAGACCACGGCGTCTCGCCGCAATACGTCCGCGAGATGGCGGCCGAAGGTTTGAAGGGACTGTCGTCAGATGATCTCGTCCGCGCGCGAGACCACGGCGTGTCGCCCGAATACGTGCGCGAGATGCGGACGCAAGGTTATCAGGGGCTCTCGCTCGATGAGCTCATCCGGCAGCGCGACCACGGCGTGTCGCCGGCATACCTTCGAGAGCTGGCGGCGCTCGGCTACGCGAAGCTGCCGCTCGAGACCGTCCTGAACCTGCGCAATCACGGCGTCTCTCCTGAGTACGTGCGCGATCTCCGCGCGCTCGGGTATCAGATCTCACCGTGGAGGCCTGATCTCGGCTTCGCGAACTCACGGCGTGTCGCCAGACTACGTGCGGGCGCTGAATGAACTGGGCTACAAGGGGCTGACGGTCGACGATCTCGTGGGCCTGCGCAACCACGGCGTGTCGCCCGAGCGCATCCGCACGGCGAACGAGCGCGCGGGCCAGCGCCTGACGATTGAAGCGCTCAAGAGCGCTGCCGCGAACGGTTGGAGGTAGATCGCCGGCGACGTGAGCCGTGCTTATCGATGACGGGGCCGCCAATCGAGGTAGGTGCCGTCGTAGTCAGGGCCGGCGCCAGCGCCGTCGGAGCCGCGTCTTCCACGAACCGAATCCCGGCGGCGAACTCCCGCATGTGGCAGTTCGAGCGCGCATCGCTCACAGTCGCGCCCGCAATCACAGAGCTTGCGGGATTGACACGACACCTCGTGCTGGCTGTCTCCACCCGAATGGCTTCGCATGAAGACCAGATCGGAGCAATGGGTGTACCCGCCATCCGGAAGGGATACAGGGTCGTTTCCGCCGAAAGTCACCCCTGGCGGAGACCAAAGTCCGTCGCCCCGGCCGCTTAAGTCTCCCGGCCAATGGAAAGGCCGCTGAGAGGCAGAATCTGCGAATTCAGGTCTTCAGACAGTAATGCCGTACGACTCGTCGAAGAACCCGGCGGCGATATACGCCGGCGTGACGTAGCCGAAGCCGTTGTCGCCCCAACCCGTGCCCCAGCTGTTGCGCACGATGAACCGGCCCGATGTGAGGTAGCCGACGATGCAGATCGCGTGGCCGCCGCGCGCGGTGTTGGGCATGAACGTGTCGATGTTGCCTCCCGTCGTGGCGGCGTTGTCCCAGGTGTCGTCCACGGTCAGCGCCGCGAGGATGGGGCCCTTTGACGCCAGCCACGCCTTCCACTGCGTCAGATTGCGCTGCAGGTTGAAGTACGAGGCGATCTTGCGTTGTGCCGCCGCGGCATAGAAGGCGTTTTCGCTGCCGGTGTGCATCTTCGTCACGATGTGAAACGGCAACTGGTCTTCGGTGACCGCGCCGTACTTGCGCGTGATGTCGAGCGCGGCTTTCAGGGAGGTGCCGGCCTCTTCGATGAACGTCCCTGCCCGCGTCGTGAACTCGTCGGTTTCCTTCGACGCCATCCAGACGAATCGCGGCGAGAGCAGCCTGGTTTTTGTCAGCCTGGCGGCCTTCACCATGTGGTAGCGCACCAGGCCGTCGGCCGTGGCCCAGCCGACGCACGACCCGGTGTCTTCCTGGTCGTTGATGCTCCACCACGCGGCGCGCAGGTCGACCGATGGTGGGGGCGCGGTAATCGCGGTCAGCGCGCCGCCCGCGACGCTGTCGAGAAAGCTCCAGTCGGTCTCGGTGTCCCTGGAAGGTTCGAGGTTGCAGATGCGGCGCGAGACCGCGACCGTGCTCGATTGTCCTTTCGCGGGCTTCTTCTGACGTCTGCGTTTTTTGGCCATACCGAAGGTTTAACGCCGTGCGCGGGCGAGGTCAATACGAACCCGCCATCGACTGTGCAGATCGTGCAACGGTGTGAAATAGCGGACGCTCCTACGCGTTCAGCATCTCGGTGACCTTCTGCAAGAGATCGCCCGGCAGGAACGGCTTCGCAAGCAGCGGGAGGCCGTGCTCGAAGCCCGCGCGAATCATGACGTTTTCCGTGTAGCCGCTCGTGTAGATGACGCGTACGTTCGGACGGGCGGCCGTCAGCCTGATGGCCAGGTCGCGGCCGTTCATGCCTGGCATGATGACGTCGGTCACCAGCGCGTGAATCGGTTCGGGATAGTGCTGTGCGATGTGCAGGGCTTCGTCGCCGTCGCGGGCGTCGAGCACCTTGTAGCCGTGGTTTCTCAGCACGTCGCACGCCAGCCTTCGCACGGCCGCATCGTCTTCGGCGAGCAGGATGGTTTGCGACCCACGGCTCACGGGAATCCGCTGCGCCTTCGAAACGGCGGCGGCCACTGGCTCGTTCACGACCGGCAGGTAGATCTCGAACGTCGTGCCCCGGCCGACGTCGCTGTCAATCCAGATGAATCCGCCGGTCTGCTTCACGATGCCGTACACCGTGGCCAGACCGAGGCCGGTGCCTTTGTCCCGTCCTTTCGTTGTGAAGAACGGCTCGAAAATGCGCGCCTGCATCTCGCGTGAAATGCCTGTGCCCGTATCGCTCATCGCCAGGCGCACGTAGCGGCCCGGCGGCATCGGCGGATGGGCCTGCGACCATGCGTCATCGAGATCGACCGTGCCGGTGAGGAGCCGCAGCGTGCCGCCGTTGGGCATCGCGTCGCCGGCGTTGATCGCGAGGTTCAGCACCACCTGTTCGAGCTGGCCGCGATCGGCGCGCACGCTGTCGACCGGGCTGAGCTCGAGCTGGAGATCGATGTCCTCCGGAATCGTCCGGCGCAACAGCTGCTGCACGTCGGCGACCATCGCGTTGAGGTCGAGCACCGTTGGTTGCAGCATCTGCCGCCGGCTCACGGCGAGAAGTTGTCGGGTGAGGCCGGCCGCACGCTCCGCCGCCTTGACGATCTCTTCGAGATCGTTCCGCCGCTTGTCGTGCTCGTGGAGCGAGAGCAGCACGAGGTCGGCGTTGCCCGCGATCGCGGTCAGGAGATTGTTGAAGTCGTGGGCGATGCCTCCCGCCAGCAGGCCGATCGCTTCCATCTTCTGCGACTGGCGGAGCTCGTCTTCGAGGCGTTTCCGCAACGTGATGTCGGTTGTGACGCTCAACACGGCGGTTCTCCGGTCGCCCGTCTCAGTGGAGACGTCGAAGGGGACCGAGTGAGAGTCGACCCACCGTTCCCGGCCGCCGAATCCCACGATGCGGAATTCCAGCCGTCCGGCGCGGCCTTCACACACTCGCTTGTGCGTATCGAGGAATCGATCGCGATCGTCGGGGTGCACGAGATCGATGACGCGGCGTCCCCGCACCTGCGAGACCTCGTCGGCCCCAATCATCTCGAGGCCGGCGCGGTTCATGTCGAGGAGCGTGCCTTCCTGCGTGACCAGCTTCACGCACGCGGGCTCGGTGTCGATAATCGTCTGCAGCCGGCGCTGGCTGATTTTGAGATCGCGCGTGCGGGCGTCGACGCGTGTGGCAAGCTCGCCGTGCGATCGGCGGAGCTCCTCTTCGGCCTTCCGCCGTTCCGAAGCGGCGGTCCCCACAGTCAGGCCGACGGCGCTGGCGACGGCCAGGAACGCTTCGACGAGCAGCAGGCTGCCGTTGGGCGAGCTCTGCGCGAATGTCCCGAAGCCGCGCGCGCTGCCCCACGCCGCGATGAAAGACAACGCACACGTGACGGTTGCCGCTTCGCGTTGTCCGAAGCGGAACCCCGCCCACACGCCGATCGGGATCGCGAGAAACGACAGCGGCTGCGCGCTGACCACAAACACCACCCAGCCCACGACGAGGCTGGCCAGCCCCAGGAGCGCCAGCTCGAGGCGGCGTGGCGCGGGCCAGTCGAACCGCGGGTTCGAGCTCCAGAGAAGGATGACGGGCGTCACAACGATGGCGCCCGCCACGTTTCCAAGCCACCACGTCGTCCAGATCGAGACGTATTCGGTCCAGGCCGCGAGCCCGAACGCGCAGATGACGGTGACGCCGATTGTGGCGCTGACGACCGCTCCAAGGAATGCCGCCAGCACGAAGCGGACGATGGTGTGCGCGTGGTCGAAGGCCAGGCGGCCGCCGGCAAACCGGCGTGATCAGGTAGCCGCGGTGAGCGTTTCGAGCGTGTTCCCTGATGCGATCAGCAACGATGTGGTTGGTGAACCGGCGGTGAGCGCGTTTGTGACAAACGCGCCGACGAAGATACCGGGCCATACGCCTGGTCCAAAGACAAGGGCCGCGGCGAGCGCGATGCCGGTTGGCGGCCAAACCGCGGTTGCGCTCGGGTTGACCGAGGCCAGGGCAAGCCCGAACCGGCCGGCGAGGACATAGGCCGCCGCCAGAAGCACCTGGATCGCGAAGCTTTTCGCGATCGTGACGACGCCGGCGCGATTGTTTCCGAACATGGTGCGTTCACGTATGTTATCGACTCAGGAATGGCTCTGAGCACCAGCGATTAGACGGGGTGCAACCAAATCGTGCGCAGCCCGTATTAGAGTTAGCGCGATGACCAGCATCATCCAGGACCTTCGCTATGCCGCGCGCCGGCTCGTCAAAGACCCGCGCTTCACGCTGGCCGCCGTGGCCGCGCTGGCGCTGGGCATCGGCGCCACGAGCGCGGTCTTCACGCTGGTGAATGCGGTGCTGCTGCGGACGCTGCCGTTCGACGAGCCAGACCGCATCATGATGATCAACACGCGCGACGCCCAGAGCCGCACGTTTGGCGTATCCGAGCCCGATTTCGAGGATTGGCGCCGCGCGAGCCGCACGTTTTCGGGCATCTCGCTCGTCCAGATGTCCCCGGTCAACTTCAGCGCCGACGATCGCGCGCCCGAGCAGTACGACGGCGCCTACATTTCCTGGAACGGCCTGTCGCTCATCGGCATGCAGGCCGCGATCGGACGGGGATTTTCCGCCGAGGACGATCGACCGGGCGCTCCTGCGGTCATGCTCCTGAGCCACAAGGTGTGGCAAAGCCGCTACCAGGGCGAGAAGGCGGTGATCGGCCGAACGATCCGGATGAACTCGGAACCCGTGACGATCGTGGGCGTCATGGCGCCGGGCATGGAGTTTCCGTTCAATTCCGAGGTCTGGCTGCCATTGGCGCAGCGGCCCACGGCGCAAACGCGCGCCGGACGATCGGGGCGTCTGCTGATGGCGTACGGCCGGCTCGCCGATGGCATGACCATCGAACAGGCGCGCTCGGAGATGACGAGCATCACGCAGGAATTGGCCACGCAGTTTCCAGACTCGAACAAGGGCATCAGCGCGGTCGTGCAACCGTTCTCCGAGCAGGTGGTTGGCACCCAGATACGCGTGCTCTTCTGGTCGCTGATGGGCGCGGTCGCGTTCGTGCTGCTCATCGCGTGCGCGAACGTCGCCAATCTGCTGCTCGCGCGCGCGTCCGGCCGTTCGCGCGAGATTGCCGTGCGCGTGTCGATTGGCGCGACGCGATGGCGCATCGTGCGGCAACTGCTGGTCGAGAGCGTGCTGCTCGCGTTCGTCGCGGGTGTGGCCGGCCTCGGCCTCGCGTATCTCGGCGTACGGTGGTTCGACGCCAGCACCCAGGACATCGGCAAGCCGTACTGGATGGTGTTCTCGATGGACCCCGCCGTCTTCGGATTCATCGCCGCGGTCTGCCTGCTCACCGGCATCGTGTTCGGCCTGGCGCCGGCGATTTACGTGTCGCGCACGAGCGTCTCCGAGGTGATGAAGGACGGCGGCCGCGCGGGATCGGCGGGCTCGCGCGCGCGGCGCTGGACGACCGCCCTGATCGTGGCGGAGCTCACGCTGACGCTGGTGCTGCTCTCGGGCGCCGGCCTGATGATGCGCAGCTTCCTGAACCTCTATCGCATGGACATCGGCGTCGACACGTCCCGGCTCGTCGTGATGCAGCTGATTTTTCCCACTCGCACCTACTCGAGCCTCGAATCGCGCGCCCTGTTTCTTCAGCAGGTCGACGATCGGCTCAACGGCATCAGCGCCATCGAGGGCGCGAGCTCGTCAAACTACCTGCCGTTCAGTGGCGCGTCGCAGCGGCGCCTCGAGATCGACGGCCGGTCCGACATGACGGGCGAGCAGCGGCCGCTCGTCAGCATCGTGGCGGTCGGATCGAGATACTTCGATGCGCTCGGCGTACAAATGGTGCGCGGCCGCGCGTTCAGGGCCGGCGACGGCGAGCCGGGCCGCGAAGCGATGATCATCAACCAGCGGCTGGCCGACATGCATTTCCGTGGTGAAGATCCCGTCGGCAAGCGCATCCGCATGATCAACGACGGCAATATCCCCGGGGCGCCCAGGTTCTACCAGGCCACCGTGGTCGGCGTCTCGCCGACGATTCGCCAGCGCGGTTTCGAGCGCGATCCCGATCCCGTCGTCTACTTCACGCACGCGCAGAACATGCTGATGGCGATGAGCTCCAACCTGATCGTGCGCGCCCGCGGCAATCCGGTGGCGGTCGTGGAGCTGCTGCGGAAGGAACTGTCGGCCATGGATCCGAACGTGCCGGTGACCGACATACGCACGATGGACGACATTCTTGCGAGAAATCGATGGCCGCAGCGCACGTTCGGCACGATGTTCCTGGCGTTTGCGGTGATTGCGATCGTGCTGGCCGCGGTGGGACTGTACAGCGTGACCGCGTACTCCGTGTCGCAGCGCACGCAGGAGATCGGTATCCGCATGGCGCTTGGCGCCGAAGCGGAGCAAGTGCGGTGGCTCATCCTCCGGCGCGGCATGATCGAGCTCGGCGTCGGTCTCTGTCTTGGCATTGCGGCGGCGCTCGGCACCGGACGGCTGCTTCAGGGCATGCTGGTCGGCACCGGCCCCGCCGACATCCTCACGCTCGTCTCGACGAGCGTGGTGCTCATCACGGTCGCGCTGATGGCGTGCTTCTTGCCGGCCCGCCGCGCGACGCGCCTCGATCCGGTGAAGGCGCTGCGATACGAGTAGACCACGGAGACACGGAGACTACGGGATTAGGACATCAGACAGTACGTAGTGTCCGGCTTTAGCCGGACCGTCGAGCTCAGCCGGACGCGCCACGTTCAGACCGGATCCCCCACCCGTAATCCTCCACGAGAAACCCTCCGGACTGATGCGCCCACAGCGACGCGTACATCCCGCCGCTGCGCCAGCAGCGCCTCGTGCGAGCCCTCGTTCGACGATCCGGCCCCGCGTCGAGGATGATCAGCTCGTCCATCCGCCGTCACCGTCGACAGCCGGTGCGCGATGACGATGGCGGTCCGGCCCGCGAGCAGCGTCCACAGCGCGTCCTGGATCAGCGCCTCGCTCTCCGAATCGAGCGAGCTCGTCGCCTCGTCCAGGACGAGGATCGGCGCGTCCTTCAGGATCGCGCGCGCGATCGCCACGCGCTGGCGCTGACCGCCCGACAGCTTCACGCCGCGCTCGCCGACGAGCGTCTCGTAGCCCGCCGGCAGCGCATCGATGAACTCCGCGGCGTGCGCGAGCCCGCGCCGCGCGCCGCACCTCCGCGTCGGTCGCGTCGGGCCGGCCGACGCGGATGTTGTCGGCGATGCTGCGATGGAACATCGACGGATCCTGCGGCACGTAGCCGATGAGCTTGCGCAGCGCCGCCTGCGGCACGCGGTCGATCGGCTGGCCGCCGATGAGGATCTCCCCGCGCTCGACGTCGGAGAACCGCAGCAGCAGCCGCGTCAGCGTCGTCTTGCCGCCGCCGGATCGCCCGACGAGGCCGATCTTCGCGCCCGGCGCGATCGCGCAGCGAGAAGCCGTCGAACAGCAGCGGCTGTGACGCGCGAGTAGCGGAAGCTCACGTCTCGCAAGCTCCACGCCGAAGTCGGCCGGCGACGAACGCCTCGGCGGCTCGCGCGTCCACCACCGCCGGCGGATCGAGCAGCAGCTCGGCGAACTGCGCCGCATCGGTCAGCGCGCCTTCCAGGTTGCGGTAGATGCGGTTGAACTCCCACATCACGCGCGTCGCGGTCGAGTAGTAGCTGAACGTGATGAACACCGCCTCGAGGCTCGCGCCCGTGCCGCCGCTCGTCGGCGAGCGCGACGACGAGCCCGAGCGTGTTGGTGACGACGAACATCGGCGACGTCACCATGTCGACGCGCAGGTTCTGGTAGTCCCACGAGCGCAGCGTCTTCGCGCCGTAGTCGCCGACGTTGCCGGCGTGGATGCGCGCCTCGTCGGGCTCGCGCGCGAACGCGCGCACCGCTTCCGCGTTGGCGATCGAGTCGGCGACGTGGCCGGCCAGCATGTTCGACGCCACCTCGCGGATGTCGACCAGCCGCCGGCGCCGGCGGATCAGCGGAAACACCATGACGAGCGTCGCCGCGAGCATCGCCGACGCAGCACCACGATGAGCCATGGCGAGTAGCGTCCACAGCACGACGCCGACGAACGCCAGCGGCAGCAGCGTCGGCGCCACCTGGAACGACATGCACGTCGAACACGTCCTCGAAGCGGCGCGCGTAGCCGAGCGCCCGCTTGGTGAGCGAGCCGGCGTAGTTGTTCTGGAAGAACGACGAGGTCCTTCGCGAGCAGCTCGTCCATCGCTTCGATGTAGAGCGCCTCGATGCCGCGGATCTCGACGCGCGCGATCAGCACCACCGCGATCCGCCAGACGATCTGGCCGCCCAGCCACAGCCCCGCGAACGTGGCCACGTACGGCGCGAGCTCGGCGGCCGGAAGCGCTCGCCCCGCGCGAACGCGCCGAGCAGCCGCGCGACGACCAGCGGCGGAGCGTAGTAGGTCAGGACGTCGCCCAGCGCCGGCAGCACGAGCGCACCCAGCGCCGCGGCGCGCCGGCGGCGCACCTGTCCCCAGTATCGGCGGAGGACCAGCCGAATCGCGGCCGTCAGACGCCTGGCATCCCGTTCTGTGTCGGTATTCGTCGTCATAAAAGCAAAAAGGCCATCACCTTGTTACAGGTGATGGCCTTGGAAAATCCGGAAACCCGGGCGCTGCAGCCTATCTCACCTGCGTTGACTCGCATAAAGGACGATGCGGTGCATCGTGCCTTGCGGGAACGTCGAAACGTAGGTGGTGCGCACGAAACGAGTGGAACACGACACCGGCGTCCTTGTCAAACCGAACGCAGCCGATATACGCCGCGTTCGAGCATCGTCGCGTGGCCTTCGGCCACCAGCGCGCGGTTGCCGCGTCCCGCTTCCGGCCGCGACAGGCCGGTGACGCGCGCCAGCTCGCCGAGCACGGTCATGCCGGCGGAGTCGAGAAAACAGCGCGCGATTTCGCCGAGCGCGACGTCGCGATCCATGCGCCTGGTCAGCTCGTCGGGAAACCGATCGATCCCGAGCGACCAGATGTAGGTGAACTTCGGCGCGTAAACGGCGGCGGTCGGAATCACGATCATGGCGCTCTGGAGCTCGTCGATGGCCCGGGTAAACGCCGCGCGATCCTTGACCCCCGATTCGGCACGCAGATCCGAGGTGCCCATCTCCCATTCCTTGCGCAGCACCTTCAGCACCGCCAGGGCGGGTTTCGTCAATTTCCGCTTCTCGTCGGATCGGCGCATTCCCCACACCGCGTGAAAGCAGGGGATCATGCGCCGTGCGAGGAACATCGGCTTGCCGCGCGCAAGCTTGGCGTAGTACACGTGGCCGCGCGACATCACCTCGTCCTTCAACTCCCATGTGAGGGACGTTTCCGGATCTTTCTGCACGTTGCGAGGCAGCACGGCGTCGCGGCGCCCGCACACGGCGACATACAGCGACGGACCTGGCCGCCGCGAGTCGGTGAATCCGGTCGCGAACCCGACCTCCTCGACGAAGCGTTCGGCGTCGACCGACCGACTCGACCTGGCGGGTGCCTTCGCGGCACCAGCGCCAGTCGCGGTATTCTTCGATGTCTTCTGGAATTTCCGATCTCTGCCTCGAGCTCGCGTGTACCGGCATCGTATTAGTCCCGCACTATGATCGCGCGATGGCCGATTCGCACTCGTCCCAAATTCATCCCAGCTTTCGCACCGATCGCGGGAGGTTGGTTCACTATGGGCACCGAACTCGGCTACGAGGACGAGCGGCCACCACATCCTGTTTTCGTCGATAGATTCGAGCTGGGCGTGTGTCCCGTCACGCGCGCGGAATACGAGTGCTTCGTGGACGCGACAAAGCACGACCCACCACGCGACTGGTTGCATCCCTTATTTGCACAAGCGGATCTCCCCGTCGTCGGCGTGAGCTGGATCGATGCGGTCGCGTATTGCGCGTGGCGATCCGAGGAGGACGGCCGTCCGGTCAGGCTGCCGACGGAAGCCGAGTGGGAATTCGCCGCGCGCGGGCCTCAGCAGGCGCTCTTCCCGTGGGGCGACGTCATGCCGGAGTGGATTCCGAACGGCGGACGCGGTCCGTTACAGGCGCCGTGGCCGGTGACACTCGGCGAACCGAACGCCTTCGGCCTCCTCGGCATCGCGACGAACGTGCACGAATGGTGCGCCGATTGGCACGACAAGGATTATTACGGCCGATCACCGGAGCGGAATCCCGCCGGCCCTGACCAAGGCGTGCGACGCGCCGCGCGCGGCGGAGCGTGGCGCCACGCGCACACCATTTGCCGCGTCACGCTCCGCAGTAAGCTCGATCCGTCGTTCCGCTACAATGACGGCCAAGAGTTTCGCATCCGTGGTGCACCGGCCACGGAAATGACCTCACTCTGCGGCAGGCCTTGGTAAGCTGTCACGACGAGAATGGCTCAACCAACCCGACGACGATGGATTGCGGCGATCGGATCGTTCGGGGTGTATGCCATCCCTATCGTGGGCCCACATGCGGCGTGGTTTCTCGGCGAGTCGCTTCTGCAGGGCTTCGGGTCCAACCGCCAGATCGCGTGGATGGCCGCCAATGTGGCGGTGGCGGTCGCCGCGCAGGTGCTCGCCGGCGTCGTCCTCTACTGGTCGCTCGGCGAAGGGTGGGTGCGCAAGATGGCCTGGCTCGGGGTTATCCCGCTCACGGCGGCGCTGAACGTGGCGTACATGTCGGCGATCCCCGCGCTTTTCCTCATCGAAGCAGACACTGCGGCGGAGAGGAATTCGTGGACCGAACACTGTCTTGTTCGAGGGGCCGAACTGCGGCCGATTCGAACGCCGGTCACACAAGCCTCGCCAGGTCTACGTGCGTGGTGGGCTGCCCTGCCACCCGACGGACGTGACGCGTTGTTACGAGTTCCCGACTGCTCGCTGACTGACGCCGTGCTCCCGAAGGCGGGCCAGAGCCCCGAGGGCTATCTCGATTTCTTCACCAGTCTCCAGTTCGCTTCGCCAGAGGGCGCCGCCATCATCGAACAGACGGACCGGCGCACGTCGGTGCGGACCTGGTCGATGCTGGTCGATCCAGGCGCCCCCCTTCAGCCTCTGGCCGCCTCGAGCGATCGCTATCAGAGCCCGCCGGTGCTGTCGCGCCGAGGCGACGCCGTGGCGTATCTCGAGACCATCGTTGGATCCGGCCCTCCCGTGCTTCATCGCGTGCAGGTGCGCAAAGCGACCCCGGAGTCAACGGCGCCAGAGGTCGAGGTTGACCTGGCCCCGCTGGGGCCGGCCTCGTATGTGCTGATGGATGTCGACACTCAGACCCGGGAGATTCTCGTCTGGCGGAACGACCGGCCTCTGGTTGTCGGCTTCGATGGCCAGTCGCGACCCATCCCGTTCGAGCCCGGTGAGATTCGCGCGCAGTACTCGACCTACCTTCGACTTGGCCAGGGGTGGGTGGCGTGGGACGCCTACCGTGAAGACGGTCCCTATCAGATCGGCTGGTCGCTCCCGGGTGGCTCCGGGCGTCATCGGACGAATACCGGGCGCAGCGTCACCTCGGTAGCGGTCGACCCGACCGGCAGGCTCATCGCGATCAGCGAAACAACCACGCTGTCCATTGGCCACGCCCGGGACGTCGTGTATGTGCTGCGCACCGACACCGGTGCGGACGTGTTCCGCACCTACTTACCCCGCTATACACGAAGCCAGGTCGTCTTCTTCGAGGGCGGCCTGTTCGGATATTCGAATCTCGAGGGCACGCGCATCCTGAAGGTGTCCGAAGCCCAGTAGGAGTCAACCCGACATCGAGCTGCCTGAGGCGGCGTTACGGCGCGATGTTGGCGTTCATCCGGAATACGTTCGCCGGGTCGTACACCCCTTTCACCTGCCGCAGTCTCCCGTAGTTCTCTCCGAACGACGCACGGACTTTTTCAGGCCGATCGTCAGACGACAGGTGATTGACGTAGGCCGTGCCAAGCAGGTGCGGCTCCATCATGCCCCACAGGGACTTGACCCAGGCGATGTGATCGGCGGATTCGCCGGCACTGGCCCATTGCCCGACCAGATCGACATCCCACAGTGGCCGCCTGGGCGCGAATGCCGTGTCGGAGGAAGCGACTCGCGTCGCGGCGCCATGCATATAGAAGAAGATGATCGCGCTCATCGGCGAACTGAATCGCGAAGCGCCGTCCACCAGTACGTGGATCAGTTCGTCCGGAATCTGCTCGGTGAAAGCCGAGCGCCAGTACCTTTGCAAACCGTGCGTCGCGTTCGGGTCGTCCAGCATCTTCTGACGTGCGCCGTACGGGACCGGTCCGACGAGATCGGCGATCGGCTTTCCAAACCTTCGAGCGGGCGCAAGAACCTTTTCGCCCTCTGCGATCGGACCGTTGTAGCCAAGGAGCAAGGCGACCACCGGCATCCCCTGAGGCGCCGTCAGCAGTGCAAGGTAGGCTTCGGCTTCGTCTGGCAGCGTGCCGCAGAAATCCCTGTAAAAGAAGAGCACGTCGCGTGCTTGATCGAGCGGAAACAACACCATACCACCGAGAACCTGCGAGACTTCATGCAGGCGATATTCCGCGGACGTCACAACGCCGAAGTTGCCGCCGCCGCCCCGAAGCGCCCAGAAGAGGTCCGGGTGTTCAGTGGCGCTCGCCGTTCTGAATTGACCGTCGGCCGTCACGACGTCCGCCGAAATCAGGTTGTCGATCGCGAGGCCGTGCTTGCCCATCAACCAGCCGAGACCGCCGCCGAGCGTCAGTCCGACGACGCCGGTGTTCGAGACGGTGCCGCCGGTGGTTGCGAGTCCAAATGCCTGCGTCTCGTGGTCCAGCTCACGCCAGAGCACGCCGCCCTGAGCTCGCGCCGTTCGCGCGACTGGGTCGACGCGAATACCCTTCATCGCTGTCATGTCGATCACGAGGCCGCCGTCGTTCGTGCCGTACCCCGGGGCGCTGTGACCGCCACCCCGAATCGACAGACGCAGCGAATGCGTTCGCGCGAAGGCCACCGCCTGCTGCACGTCGGCGACGCCGGCGCACCGCACGATCAGTGCGGGCCGGCGATCGATGTTGCCGTTCCAGACGTGCCGGGCGTTCTCGTACCCGGCGTGATCGGGCGCCATCACGTCGCCGCGCAAAGCACTTCGGAATTCGGCAATCTTCGTGTCGTCGAGCGTCGTGCGAGCGCCATCGGAGGTCGTCAAAGTCATCATGTTGTCTGCACCTGATTCAAGAGCACCGGATTTGGCGGACTATGCGGGCCAAGCGTCCCGTGGATTATATGGGCCAGACGGCCGCGTGAAGCGGGATTAGTCCTGAGTGACCCTATAATCAGCCGGTCCTTACCACAGCACTCGTACGAATGGACGCGATCACGCTGACGTCACCGTCACTTATCCCATCAGCGAGAGGCTCACGATGAGAACCAGAACCGGTCTCAGGCAATCGAGGTTATCTGCGTTTGCAGCACTGTTCGTGATGCTCACCAGCGTCTCGCGCGCCGCGGAGCCAGCAGTCGAGACGAACGTTGTGTTTGCCACCTATTCGGGCCTGGCGCTGGTCATGGATGTGTACAGGCCGGCGACGTCCAACGGGTTCGGCATTATCGTGATCAACGGCAGCGGTTGGTATCGGGACCTGGATTCGAACGCTCCGCTGCTTAAAGAGTCACAGGAATTTCGGTCGGCGAGGGAAAAGTTGGTCACGGCGGGCTATACGGCGTTTGTGATTACCCATCGCGCCTCCCCGCGATTTCATATCGAAGACATCGTCAAAGATGCACAACGGGCTACCCGTTTCATTCGTGCGAATGCATCACGCTATGGGATTCGCGCCGATCGCATCGGCGCGGTTGGGGGATCATCGGGTGGTCATCTCGTGAGCATGCTGGCGACCCTTGATGGCAAGGGCGACCCCGCCGCATCAGATCCAGTGGACCGCGAGAGTTCGAAAGTGCAGTCCGTCGTGGCGTTTTACCCTGCTGTCGATCTCGCGAAGATCAACACCCCTAATGGCTCGGTGGCCATCAGCCTTGCGATGGGCATGAGACAGCCTGCTCCGAACCGTCCGGCATCGTCGTCGACGGTCAAGCTGTTTCAAGAAGCTTCGCCTGTTACCCATGTGACGGCTGACGATCCGCCGTTCTTGCTCATTCATGGCGACAGCGACACGACGGTGCCGTTTCAGCAATCCGAGATCATGGAAGCCGCCCTGCGCCAGGTGGGTGTAGCTGTCAAACTGATTCGCGTGGCCGGTGCGGAGCACGGCACTGCCTCTGTGGGATGGGACAGCATCAACTGGTCAAACCTTACGTTCGAATGGTTCGAGACCCACTTGCGACAGCCGGCTGCGTCCGCTGCGGGACGCTAGAGAGCCTCCTTGACGAAAGCTCGAGGCAGACTCCACCTGGCGGGTGCCTTCGCGGCACCAGCGCCAGTCGCGGTCGTTGCCAGTAGGTCGATTACTAAACACTTGGCGACATATCAGGAGTGATTTTGGAGGCGCGCAGGGCCTGAAGCTGGCGAACGTCACGAAGCAGCTGCGGGACCTGCCGCGAGCCATTCTGCGTATACTGTCCGAACCCCCCCGATGACACCTGAACGGTGGCAGCAAATCTCACAGCTCTGCGAAGCCGCGCTGGCGTGCGACGTGGCGGAGCGCTCAGCGTTTCTGCGCGAGGCCTGTGGCGACGATGCGGAGCTGCGCAGCGAGGTTGAGTCGCTGCTCGCCCAGGAAAGTCGCCTGGAGAGTTTCTTAAAACCGACACCGGAATCAAGGATGAGGGAGTCGGACTTCGATCTGAGCGGTCAGCAGATCGGCACCTATAAGGTCATGTCCCTCCTGGGCGTCGGCGGTATGGGAGAGGTCTATCGCGCACGCGATGCGAAGCTCGGTCGCGACGTCGCCATCAAGATCCTACCGAAGCTATTCGCGCGTGTCCCTGATCGGTTTGCACGCTTCGCGCGTGAGGCGCACACGCTCGCCGCGCTCAATCATCCGCACATCGCGCAATCTATGGAGTCGAGAAGAGCGGCGGGGTTCGTGCCCTGGTGATCGAGCTGGTCGAAGGCGAAACGCTGGCCCAGCGGCTGACGCGCGGGCCGATGCGCTCTGACCGAGGCGCTTCCAATCGCGCGGCAGATCGCCGAAGCCCTTGAGGCGGCGCATGAGAACGGCATCATTCACCGCGATCTCAAACCCGGGAACATCAAGATCACGCCAGGACGGAATGGTCAAGGTGCTGGACTTCGGGCTCGCGAAAGCATCGACCGGTGACGGGGCAGACACCGGAGTTGGCCAAGCGCCGACATTGACCGTCGGCGGTACGCGAGACGGGTATCATTCTCGGCACCGCGGGCTACATGGCGCCTGAGCAGGCGCGAGGGAAATCAGTCGACAAACGGACCGACATCTGGGCGTTCGGCTGTGTGGTGCACGAAATGCTGACCGGCCGAATCGCATTCGCGGGCCAGACGGTCTCAGACACGATAGCGGCCATCCTCGAGCGCGAACCTGATTGGTCTCGGTTGCCTGCATCCACGCCGACGAACATCCATCGTCTGCTGCAACGCTGTCTCGAGAAGAATGCGAGACGCCGGCTTCGCGACATTGGCGACGCGCGAATGGAACTGGATGATCCGGCGAGCGGCACGGAACATGCGAGATCGTCCGTCGCGCCAATGTCGAGAGGCTGGTCACATGTCCTGACGTCGGCTGCGGTCGTGACCAGCCTGATCGCTATCTCGGTGGTGATCTGGAACCGCACCGTCGCTCGACAAGCAGCAACCGTCTCCTCACTTGGTCCACGTTTCAGCCTCGTGACCTGGGATGCGAGTTTTTCTACGGAACCTGCGCTCTCGCCTGACGGAACGCTCGCGGTGTACGCCTCGGATCGCGGCGGCCCGGGACAGCTTGATCTGTGGCTTCAACGGATCACCGGCGGTCAACCTATTCGTTTGACCGACGATCCCGCCGACGATCGCGATCCTCACTTTTCAGCCGACGGTGGGCTCATTGCGTTTCGCTCGGACCGCAGCGGCGGCGGTATTTATGTGATGCCCACGCTTGGCGGGGACGCCCGCCTTGTGGCGAAACGGGGACGAGCACCTCGCTTCTCGCCCGACGGTACCCGCATTGCCTTTTGGACAGGCCCGTGGCTCGGTGGCGCACGCACTGCGGGAAGGCCCTGTTTCTAGTTCCATCGATCGGTGGACAACCGACGCCTATTGCTGACGAGTTCGTGACGGCGCTCAATCCAATCTGGTCCCCCGATGGGCGCAGCATCCTGTTCTTCGGCCGAAAGTCGATCGATGACTCGGCATCCGGCGGGTTCGACTGGTGGTGGACCTCGCTGGACGCTCACGAACTGGTGCCGACCGGTGCGTTTCGGCTTCTGGCAGAAAAGGGCCTCTTCGGCGCTTCGGCACAGCTGGGTCCATTCCCGACGGATGCGTTGCCGGCGGTGTGGACATCGGAGGGCGTGATCTTCTCGGCCCGGCTGGGAGAGAGCGTCAACCTCTGGCGTGTGAAGATTGCCGAGACGTCCGGGAAGGTGATCGACGGATCACTCGAACGACTGACTCGCGGCGCTGGATCGGACTTGCTGGCGGCCGCCGATCGGACTGGGCGCATCGCGTTTCAGGTATCGAATGAAAGCGCTGTCTCGTTGACGCTCCCGCTGGACCCCAATGGCGGAAAAGCCCTGGGCCCCATCGAGCTTCACTCGTACGAATCGCACTGTTCCAAAATGGCCGTAACAGCCTCGACGACGCTGGCCGCTTCCTGGCTTATCCCAAGGGTCGGGCAAACGAGAGCGAGATTTGGGTGAAGCATCTCACGACGGGTAAGGAGCGGCACCTGGTGACAACGCCTCTGTCCCAGCTTAATCCCGTGATCTCCCACGATGGGACGAAGGTGGCTTACACGGTGCCTGAAGGGGGGAGGGTCGCTGGATTCGTCATTCCTGCCGCTGGTGGTACGGCCACGAAAGTGTGCGACGACTGCATTTTGCAGGGTTGGCTCGCCGACAATAGGCGGATCCTCGCCCTGACTGCTGCTCCGGGACGCCCTCCAGGACGTGTTCGTATAGTCGACGTGGTCGACAAAACAGCCCATGACGCGATCATTGATCCGACATCGCGGATCGGGCGGGCCGACATCTCGCCGGACAGTCACCGGCTCGCGTTTTCGGCGGAGGACGCAGCGTGCATCGCGCCGCTAAGTCCCGGTACGCCGACCGGCGGAAAGCGATTGGGTGTCGGTCCTGACCACTGCAGAGGGTTCGGGTGAGCGTGCCTGCGGCTGGTCGCCGGACGGCCGACTCTTATATCTGCTACTCGAGCGAGACGGGTTTCGTGATCTGTACGCCCAGCATGTTGACGCGACCCACGGAATCCCCCGTCGGCGAACCTTTCGTCGTGCAGCACCTGCACGATCCGCGACGGCGCTGGGGATCGACGCCGTTCGGCACGGCCATTGTGAGCCGCGCGTTCGTGTTCAATCAGATTGAATCGACGGGAAGCATCTGGCTGCTGGATCCCGGACTAACGCCGGGGTCGCGAACGGATCACGAGCCGGCAAGACGAATTGAAGCGACCGCAAACTGCACAGGAAAATTGGCGCCGGTGGCGGAGAGCCTTTGCTGCACATCGGCTGGCCAGACGCCGGCACTCCCCGCAATTCGAATGTGTCTGCGACCCACACAGGTCCTGTATAACGCCGTTCTGTTTATCCAGGTCAAGCCGGTGGGTTGCTCGCCAATTGGCGGCTCAGTAAGAGGAATCCTCGCGTGCTGCATCGGCGGCACACTCCACCTGGCGGGTCCCTTCGCGGCACCAGCGCCAGTCGCGGTCGTTGCCAGTGGTCGATTACTAAACACTTGGCGACTACTCATTACCAATCTGCGGAACGACGAGATCACCGGTTGTCACGATGGTGTCCCTGTATCTAGGCAATTGTCGGAGAATCGCCGTTCATGACCGGTCCATCTGCCCTTCCCGGCGAGCATGCTACCGCGCCTTCGGGGTCCGCACCGAAGGGCCGATCTATACTCAATCTTCGATCTCAAGCAACGGAGATAGGGAACCCGCATCGAACCGGAATGGCGGGCGTCTGTGGCAGACGCCGTCGAGCGCGCAACGTGTCACAGCGCGCCAGACATACGGAGACGGCATGAACGATCTTCGCTTCGCCTTTCGTCAACTGCGCGACGGTCCGGCGTTCACGGTTACGGCGCTGGCGACGATTGCGATTTGCCTGGGGGCGAACCTCGCGATATTCGCGGTGATTGATGCCATTCTGCTCCGTTCGCTTCCGTTTCCGCAATCCGATCGGCTGGTCGCGATCTTCAACACCTATCCGA
>CAWKMQ010000032.1:0-73628 GCA_963850725.1 Vicinamibacterales bacterium | reverse complement strand
CGACGTTGTTCGTGCCCGTGATGGAGCCGAATCCGTTGAGGGCCCGGATGGTGCCGTCGGGGTTGTACGCGACGTTCTGAATGGCGGCGTTGCGGGATTGACGAAGTGCGCCGAGTTCGTCAGGTTGAAAATCTCCATCCGGAACTGGACGGTCGATCGACTGCTTCAAGCGGGAACGTGCGGAACACGCTCAAGTCGAGGTTCGCATAGCTCGGGTCCGCGCATCGTGTTGAAACCCGCCGTCCCGAAACGCGCCTCGGTGACCGGCTTGAAGGCGGTTGGGTCGAACCAGGAGACGTTCGCCCCCACGTCGTCGAGTGATTTCCACGTCCGACTTGCACCTGATCGGCCACGCTGCGGGCTGTTCGCGTTGAGCGAGGCGGCGGCCGCGGTCACGCGTGAACGGCGAGCCGGAGAACGCGGTGAAATACGTGTTCACCTGCCAGTCGCTCAGCGATCGTGCTGACGACGCCGCCGTTGCTGGCGTACTTCCGGCCTTCGCCGAACGGCAGCTCGTAGGTCGCCGAGATGTCGACCTTGTGCGGGTTGTTGCCGCCCTGCGTGCCCTTGTTGAGACCCCAGTATTCCGGAATCAGAATGCCGCCGGCCCACCAGTCGGTCGCCTTCGCGTAGGTGTAGGCCGCGGTCATCGCCGAGCCCATTCGTCATCCGGCGGTCCATGCTCGCCTGCAGCGAGTCGTACTTGACGCGGCCGAGCGGACGCACGATGTTCACCTGCGCCGGTCGTCCGGAATCCGCCGGCGAGGCCGGGCTGATTGAACGGCAGGCTCGCGTTGCCGCCGCCGATCTGGCTGTAGTTGAGGTTCTGGTTCCGCACCATGTCGTTCTGGCGGTTCCCGACGTAGCCGACCTGCGCCGTCAGGCTGTGCGGCAGCACTTTCTGGGCCGTACACGTTGAAGGTGGTGATGACGCCGCGCGTGTAGTTGCCGACTTCGTTGGTCGTGATGTTCACGCCGGCCGGCACCTCGAGCAGCGGCTGGTTGAGGTCGAGAATCGGCAGCAGGTTGTACCCGTCGCTGAAGCTCCCGACGGGCGTGAAATTGTTGCCCCCCACTGCGACGTCGTTAATCTGCACGTTGACCGGGAAGTTGCGCATGCGGGTGCCGATCATGTTGTCGTTCTGCGGATTGCGCGAGTAGCCGGCGCGGAACACCATGCGACTCGGCCGGCCCGGTAGGCGACGCCGAGGCGTGGCGTGAAGAGATCCTTCTGCACCTTGATGCCGCAATCGATCGGGATTGCTCCCGAGCCCGCACATCAGCAGCCGGTTGGTGGTGAAGTCGAAGACCTCGACGCCGCGATCGGCGTGCTGCGGCACCGGGTAGTACTCCCAGCGCACGCCGGCCGAGACCGTGAGCTTGCGCGTCAGCTGGAACTGGTCGCGGATGTAGAGGCCGTATTCCCACGATGCGGAGCGTCGCCGACTGCTCGTTGCTCGCCGCTGTCCTCGTCAGCAGCGGGTTCTGCAGCGCGGTGTTGCGCGTGAACGGCAGCCCGAGCAGAAAGTCGGCGTAACCGTTCATGAACGTTCGGTGCCGCAGCGCCCGTCGCGTTGAGCGCCGTGGCGCCGCCGGTGAAGTTGAAGCTCGGCGCGGTGATTTCGTAGTGGTTCATGTGCAGCCGGTGGAGGTCGAACGCCGAACTTGACGTTGTGCGACCCCCTTGTTCCAGCCGGCGTTCACCACCCACTGCCACTGCGGGTCGAGGTAGTCGAACACCGAGCCCGTGTTGTCGTTGACGCGGATGCCGTTCCCGTACGAGCTCCACGACGGCAAGGCGATGTCGACGCGGGGCATCGCGTAGTCGCGCTGGAGCGGCGGCTGACACGCGTTGCAGGATGCCCACGACCGATCCCCAGCACGTATTCGGATCGCCCGGGGGCTGCTGGTAGGTGTGCTGCCGCGTGAATCCGAACAGGCCGTCGATCACGAACGTCGGACGACACGATGTGCGTGGCCGATACGGCCGCGCTGCTGATGTTCGAATCGAGCAGCGTGCCGAGGGCGAGCGGGTTGACGCCGCCATCGTCGCCATACAGGCCGCCGGCCAGCTCGCTTTGCCGGCAGGTAGCTGAACCGGCCGTTCATGTTGAGTGCGGCTGGTCGCGTTCCAGGTGACCTTCGAATCGATCTTGTAGAAATCCGTGTTGAATTTCGGCACCGCGAAGTAGTTGTTCGCGTTGCCCGGCAGCTGCGGCAGCGGCAGGTGGCTCAGGATGTTCTTCGACACCTGGTTGATGCGGCCGCCGGAATGAAGTTGCACGAGTCGAAGCGCGGATCGGCGGTCGAGGTGAGGCCGCAGTTCGCGAACGCGAACGGCACGCGGCCCTGCCCGAGGTTGTTGCCGGTCGCCGGATCGTAGATGACCACGCCCGTGCCCGAGAAGTTGCCGGAGCGGATGGCTGCGGTCGGAATCGACAGGAACTGCGATGCCGAGCCCGAGGCCTGCGTCACATACGGCCCGCCGATCGTCCGCTGCATCGTGGATTCGAGGCTGACGAAGTAGAACACCTTGTCGCGCTTGATCGGCCCGCCGACGGTGCCGCCGAACACGTTCTTGTTGTCCTTCGTCTTCTCCTGGTCGGCGGGCAGGAAGTAGTTGCGCGACGCGCATGCCAGTCGTGCGTGAGGTACTCGAACGCCGAGCCGTGCAGCGTGTTGGTGCCGCTCTTGATCTGCACGTTCACCGACGCGCCGCCGGCCATGCCCTGCTCGGCGTCGAAGCTGTTGGTGACGACGTTGACCGTTTCGATCGCTTCGATGGCGGGCGTATAGGCCTGCAGGCCCTGAATCCACTGGTTCGTCGCGCTGACGCCGTCGAGACGGAAGACCGTGTTCGAGTTCGGCGCGCCGTTGACCGTGACCTGCATCGATCGCGCCGGGTTGTTGATGCCGCCGGTCTGGAAGTAGTTCGGCTGCGCGACGCCGGGCGTCAGCGTGAGCATGCTCTGGAAGCTGCGGCCGTTGATCGGCAGGTTCTGCAGCTGCTGGCTGGTCGTCTGCGTCTGCACGGCCGCGGTTTCGGTCTGGAGCAGCACCGAATCGGCCGACACGAGCACCGACTCCTGCAGCGCGCCGACCGTGAGGCGTGGCATCGACGCGGACGGCCGAGTTCAGCCGGACGGCGATGTCCTGCGCGCGGAAGGTCTGGAACCCCGGCAGCGTGACGTCGACGCTGTAGGTGCCGGCGGCGACGTTCGGAAACGTGTAGCCGCCGGTTTCGTTGGACGTCGTCTCGCGCGACTGGTTCGTCTCGACGTGCGTGATCTTCACGGTCGCGCCGGGCACGGCCAGATCGGCTGTATCCGTGACGGTGCCGACGATGGATCCGTAGAGCACCTGTGCGCGGGCGGTGGTCGCCAGCAAGGTGAGCGCAAGTACCGCAACGACGGCCGCGAACGTGCCTTTCATCGTTCCTCCTCAGCCCCGCGCGACGGCGGGGAACAGAGCCCGGACATGAATGTTAAAGACGGGAGCATAGGCTCCGATTTACAAAGTGTCAACACTTAGTTTTCCTGCAGGAGTCCGGTTTTTTGGAGATCCGCGCGGCGTACATGGGAAATCAAATATTTGGAGTGTTGACAGTTCCGCTGGACGAAGCGTACGCTCGCGCCCTATGAAACCACGACGGCACGACGGCGCGACGACCGTGACGCGCCGCACCTTTCTCGGCGGCGCCGCGGCCGCCGCTGGCCTGTCGCTCGCGCCGCGGCAGGCGGACGCGCAGGCGTCGCCCATCCCCATCATCGACACGCACATCCACCTCTTCGACCCGACTCGTCCGCAGGGCGCGCCGTACAGCGGCCCGCGAGTAGCCAGGCCAGGCGCCGATGGCGGCGTATCCCGACCGCTATCGCAAGCTGGCCGGCCCGCTCGGCGCGGTGGGCGCGATCAAAGTGGAGGCGAGCCCCTGGCTCGAAGACAACCTCTGGGTGCTCGACGTCGCGGGGCGCGACACGATCATCGTGGGCGTCATCGGCAACCTCGAACCGGACAAGCCCGAGTTCAAGGAGTATCTGGATCGGTACCGCAAGTTCCCGCTGTTCAAAGGGATTCGCTACGGCAACCTCTGGGGCCGCGACCTGACCGCGCAGGTCCAGAACCCGGCGTTCATCGACGGGCTCAAACTCCTGGCCGACGCCGACCTCGTGCTCGACACGGCCAACCCGCGCATGACGCTGCTCGAGGCGATGGTGGCGATCAACGACAAGGTGCCGAACCTGCGGATCGTGATCGATCATCTGCCGAACTTCGAGCCGACCGAGGCCGAGCGCCCGGCCTATCTGGCCATCCTCAAGGAGATCGCGAAGCGGCCGGCCATGCACGTGAAACTGTCGGCCATCCTTCGCCGCGTGAACGGTCAGGTGCCGACGGATCTCAGCGTCTACAAAGCCAAACTGGATTTGCTGATGGCGACGTTTGGCGAAGATCGGATTCTCTTCGGCAGCGACTGGCCCAACAGCGACGGTACGGCGCCGATCGATCAGGTGTTCCGGATCGCGAAGGAGTATTTCGCGACGCAGCCGCAGAGCCGTCGCCGAGAAATATTTCTGGCGGAACTCGGCGAAGGTCTACAAGTGGGTCAAGCGCGAAGCCTCGCAGCCAACTGCCTGAGGTCTGGTTGACGCAGAGCCGCAGAGTTTTTGGTTTCTCTGCGCCTCTGCGGCTCTGCGTCGATCTCAATCGAGCGCAAAGGCGAGGATATTCGGCCCGGATGCGGTCGCGATGTACTGCCTGCCGTTCACCATATAGGTGATCGGCGACGACTTCCAGAGCTCCTGCGTCTCGAAGTGCCACAGGTGCTTCCCCGTGGCGGCGTCGACGGCGGCGAATTCCCCACTCGCCTGGCCGTAGAACACCAACCCGCCGGCGGTCGCGAGCGTCCCTCCGTAGTTGTTCGAATTGCCGACCTGAGGAATCTCCCACGCGATCCCGCCATCGTCGATGCGCAGCGCGCGCAACGCCATCGATCCGCCACCGCCGGCGTTGCCGCGATTGAATCCGCCGCCAGGTAAGCCGAAGCGTCGCGGCTGGACCGGCGCCTCGAGCTGGCGCAGCAGCGCCACGCGCAGGTTGCGGCGGTGCGCGTGCGCGGCACCACGCCCCGCCGAACATCGTGCTGCGATAGAGGAAACAGTTCTCGACCGCCATCACGTAGAAGAGCCGCGTCGTGGGATGGTAGGAGGTCGACATCCAGTTGGTGGCGCCGCGAATGGCCGGGCAGGTGGTTACACCCTTTTCGTCGGGCGTGCTTCCCGGCAGCACCTGCGGCCGGCCGTCGGGGCCAATGCCGCTCGCCCACGTCAGCTTCTGCACGAACGGACGCCCGACGAGCACCTTCCCGTCGGTGCGATCGAGCACGTAGAAGAAGCCGTTGCGATTGGCCTGCAACAGCAGCTTGCGCGGCTTCCCCTGGAACGTCGCATCCACCAGAACGAGCGGCTCTTCGGCATCCCAGTCCCACAAATCGTGGGGCGTGAACTGGAAATGCCAGCGGAGCTTGCCGGTCTGCGCATCCAGCGCGAGCACGGAATTGGTATACAGGTTGTCGCCCGCCCGCCCGCTGCCGTCGGTATCGGGATACGGATTGCCCGTGGGCCAGAACAGCGTGCCGGTCTCGGGATCGTAGCTGCCCGGCAGCCACGTGGATCCACCGCCCTTGTCGAGCTCGGCATCACCTTTCCATGTTTCCGATCCCGGCTCTCCCGCCGCGGGCACGGTCCAGAAGCGCCATGCCTGCCTGCCGGTCTCGACGTGATACGCCGCGACAAAACCGCGAATGCCCGAATCGCCGCCCGATACACCCGCGATGACGAGGTTGCCGACGACCAGAGGCGCGGTCGTGCCGCCGTAAGGCTGAGAAGTGTTCTCGGGCAGCACGGCTTCCCACAGCAGCGCGCCGTTCACGCGGCTGAGCGCCACGAGGTGCGCGTTGTCGGTGACCAGAAAGACGCGGGACCCGAGCACCGCCACACCGCGATTGAAACCGATACCCGCGTCACCTGTCAGTCCCGGCGTGCGGGGGCGCGAAAAGCGCCACAGCTCGCGGCCCGTGGTCGCGTCGAGCGCCGACACCTGATTGGTCGCGCTGACATACATGACGCCGTCGAGCACGAGCGGCGTTGTTTCGTTGTCGAACCCACGCAGCGAGTACACCCAGCGCGGGGCCAGTCGATTGACGTTCGACGTGTTGATCTGCGCGTGCGCGCTGTACCGATTGCCGTCGAGCCGGCCATGGTAGGTCGGCCAGTCACCCGGCCTCGGCTTCAGAATCTCGTTGAAGTCCCCCGCATCCGCTTTCGCGCCGCTTGCACTCGCCGCACCTGTCGCGCTTACGCGCTACGGTGGACAAGTCGGCGGACAAGCTTGACGCACCTAGATTGGTGAGTTGGTGCAGATACGCGATCAGGTTCGTCTGCTCTTCCGGGCTGGCTTTCAGGGGCGGCATCGGCGACCCCGGCTCGCGGGTAATCTTCGCCGCGTCCTTGTCCACGACGACGAGCCGGCCGGTCAGGTCCTGCAGCGGAAGCGCGTGATTGCCTTCGTTGCGGATGAAGCCGCGCACGGTCGTGCCGTTCTTCAAGATCGCGCTCGCCATCGCGTAACCCGGCGCGATGGTCGCAGACGGCTGCACCAGGGCCTGAGACAACTCTTCGGGAGTCATCCGGCTGCCGATGTTCGACAGGTTCGGGTCCGATCGCCGCACCGCTGGCGCCGACGGCGTGACACGACGCACACTTGCCTGCGCCGAAGAAAAAGCGCCCGCCGGCTTCAGCGTCGCCGGCGACCGTGCCGGCTCGATCCACGACGCGATTGAGCGACCGCACGAATGCCGTGACGCCTTCGAGCTCCGGCGCGGTCAGTGCGGGAAACGGCGGCATCCCGCTCGAGGTTCCGTTTCTGATGATGCCCTGGACGTCGGCATCGCTGAGCGACTGGATGCGGCGGCTGTCTGCGAGCGCGGCCGCGCGCCCGCCCGCGCCATTCTGGCCGTGGCACGAGCTGCACGATCGGGCGAACACGTCTGCCCCTCGCGCGGTGAGATCGGAGGCCGGTGGCGCCTGTTGCCCGGCGGCGGTCGTCCAGGCGAGCGCGATCGACACCAGGCCCGCCGCGATCCACGTCGAGAACGATTTCAGCACTACTTCACCCCGAACGCGTACACGAACGACTTGCGGGTCGTCACATACACCTGGCCGTCCGCGACCGTGACGCTGCTCAGATGCGTCCAGTCGTCGATGGCCGTCCCGCTCGAAAACAGCTCTTCGCCCGTCTCGGGATCGAGCGCGTAGAGGATTGCGTGGGTGGTGTTCTGTCCGCGTTCCTCTGCCGTCATCGTGCCGGTCTTCGGAAGCGGCGGCATCCCCGGCTTCTGGAAGATCGCGTGATATCTCGGATCGGTATGCCGCTGCAGCGTGTTCTCGCCCGTCGAGATCGCGAACACCAGACCGTTGGCGATCACGGGCGAGTCTGGAACGGCAAGGTTGCGCGAGACCCATTTCGGCACGAGCACCGGCTTGTCGTTCTGCATCACGACCTGAAACGCCATGATGCTGCCGTCGGCAGCCGCACCGTTGCTCCTGGCGAAGGGCGCCGACTTGGACGGCGGCCCCCACATCGGGAAGTACACCCACCGCTCGCCGCGCGCGTTCACGTAGGTGGCAGGAGCGCCCCAGACGCCCATCGACGCATATGACAGCTCGTCGTTGCCGGCCTTCAACGAGAAGAGCGGCGTCCGATGATCGGCGCCGCCCAGCGACGCCGCGTCGAGCAGGTAGATCGTGCCGTCTTTGCCGCCCGAAGCCACCAACTGGCGATTCTGGAAGGTGAAACCCAGAGTGCCTCCCGAACCGTAGTCGAGGTCGTTCGCGTTGAGCTCCTGGAGATTCGGCGGCGTGAAATAGTCGAGCACGTTCAGCGTTCGGGGCTCGAGGCGCAACAACGTCTGCCCCCACAAACCCTGCGCGGGCTCCCAGGCACCGTCCGCCGTCTGGACGAGGAGCGAGTTGTGGGCCCAGGCCAGTCCGGCCCTGCTCCACGCGCCGTTCGGCCGCGCGACGCTCGTGAACAATCGCGTGATCGGGCGAAAGGAATTCTTGAGATCGATCGCGATCATGTGCGCGGCCACCGGCGGAGGTGGTGCGCCCCGGCCTCGACCGCGTCCAGCGCCCGCCTCTGCATCTGGTGCACCTCCAGCGCGTGCGGGTTGCGCATCGCCGGTCGGGGCAGCCCCTCCGCCACGCAGCGTACCAGGTGGCGGCGCCGGCGCACCGGGCACAGGACCGTTGCCGCATCCTCGTCCGACGGTCGTATACATCACACCGTCGATGAGGTTGAGGCTCCAGTTGCGCGAATACGGCGTCACGAACTCGGGCGGCGGATTCAGCTTCGATTCTCCACTCGAGATATCGAGCCCGTGCAGGCGGCCGTCCGCGGAAATCATATAAATGGTGGACGACGCCCTGTCGATGACGGGCGTCGCGGTGGACATGTTGGTGCAGATCCAGTTGGCCGCTGACGCCGGTTCAACCGTGCGATCGATGGTCCGCTGCCAGACGGGTCGACCCGTCGCGGCGTCGAGCGCCGAGATGGTGTTGGCCGCCGACAACGTATAGACCACCGTTCGTGTCCCTCGCGGGGTGCGCACGTTCTCAGCGACGAGCGGCGCGGTCAACATGGAGTTTCCCGATTCGATTTCGATCGAGACCTCCTTGTCGATCTGCGTTTTCCATTTCAGCCCGAGGCGCTTGACGTTCTGTCTCGAAATCTCCGTCTCGGTGCGATTCCAGCCGCTGCGCTCCTGGTCGCCGCCCCACGTCAGCCATTCGCGCGACCGCCCGCCCTGCGCCTGCAATGCGAGCACGTTCAAGCCGGCGCCGGCGATCGCCGCGACTGTGAGCACGCGCCAGTTCTTCCCACACAACTGCAATGCACGCATGTGTCCCTCGATGGCGCGGAGCATAGCCGCGCCGCCTCACAAGTGTCAACACTTTCACCGGCCCGGAACGATTCTTGAAAATGCTCCCGGAGCCTATAATCGGCGAGATCACCATGCGCTCGATCGTGATCCTGCCGCTGCTCCTGCTGGCGACGATGGTCGCGTTCGCCCAGGAGACCGACTACGCACCCGGTCCGCGCCACGCCAGCCTGACGATCTTCGACGAGATCGACGATCCTGTCGAGCGCGAATCGTTTCGAGCCGCGTGGAACGCGAAAGAGCCGCGCGCGAAGCGCGACCTCGCCGACGCGTTTGCCGAGCGCTACGGGCGCTCGATCGTGCTGAGAGAAGCGTACGAGCTGTCGGCGCGCGCCAGCGCCGAGATGGGCGACCACCCGGCCGCGCTCGAGCGGGCACAGCGTTCGCTGCGCCTCCTGCCCGAAAATCCGTTCCTGCTCGTCATGACGGCCGACCTGGCCGCGAAGCAATCGGCCTTCGATCTGGCAGATACGAGCGCGCGCGACGCGCTGCGCTATCTGGCCAACGCCGACACTCCTTTGCCGGTGACCGCCGACGCCTGGCCCCGCGTCCGCGACGAGTTGCGATCGACCGCGTATTTCGTGCTCGGCCGGGTTGCGGCCATGCGAGGCGCGTATGCCGACGCCCGCCGTTCGCTCCTCATGTCGCTCAGCCTGAACCACGACGAAACCGACGCGTTGTACGCGCTCGGCGTCGTGCAGACGGCCCTGGGCGACGACACCGGCGCCGCCGCGTCCTTCGCGCACGTCATGCGCACCTCGTCCGCGCTCGCGGGGCCGGCCCGGGAATCGCTGCAGTCGCTCTTCGCAAAGCAGCCGCCGGGGTCGAAGAGTTTCGAGGATTACGCCGCGGCGCTCACATGGACGCCGCCCACCCCCGCCGTGCGCGCGTCCAGTCCGCCGGCCGGCCCGTACGCGGGATCGGAGAGCTGCCGCGAATGCCATTCGCCGATTTACGAGCGCTGGCGCGCGACCGGCATGTCGAAGATGTTCCGCAGCTACCGCGCCGCCGACGTCATCGGCGATTTTTCAAGCGGGCACATCGTCGCGAACAGCGCGCGTCCCCGTCATGCAGGACGGCCGGCATTTCATCGAGATTCGCAAGGGCGACTCTTCCGACTGGATCCGCTATCCGGTCGACTACCTCATCGGGTCGAAATGGCAGCAGGCCTACGCGACGCGCCTGCCCGATGCGCGCATCCTCGTGTTTCCCGTTCAATACAGCCGCAACCGATCGGCCTGGCTCAACTACTGGGGCGCCGTCGACGGGCCCGGCTCGGTGCGCGCCGACATCTCGCGCTTTCACACCATTCCCGAGGGCGCGATCTACCAGACCTCGTGCGCCCCGTGCCACACGAGCCAGCTGAGCGCGAACCGCGGCGGCCACGAGTCCTTCGCGGAGTTCGCGCGGACGGGGCAGACGTCAGGACCCGATGCGATCTCGTTTCGAGAAGGGGGCATCAACTGCGAGATGTGCCACGGGCCGTCACGCGATCACATCGAGCGAATCAAGTCGGGCGTCGCCGCGCGCGCGACCTACGACACGCCGGTGAGCTTCCGCCGCCTCCCGGCTGCGCAATACGTCGCGGTCTGCAGTCAGTGTCATGCGCAATCGGCGGTGCACAACGCGGATGAACGCGGCCGCGTCAACTATTCCGAGCAGGTGCCTTTCTATCGCACCTATCCGATGCACCTGCCGTCGAACTTCTCGCGGAAGGCGTTCTACCGCGACGGCCGCTACCGGGCCACGACGTTCATCAGCGAATCGTTCACGCGGTCCGAGTGTTTTCGGACAGGCAACGCCACGTGCGGTTCGTGCCACGATCCCCATCCGGCCGACGCCGCCACGAACCCGACCTCGCTGAAGTTTCGTGACAATCCCGATCGGATGTGCGTGCAATGCCACACGGAGCTCGCCGATCGCCCCGAGCGCCACACGCGTCATCGCGCCGACACCGAGGCCAGCCGCTGCGTGTCCTGTCACATGCCGCGCATCATGGATGCGCTGCTCTTCCCCGCTCGATCGCATCAGATCGACGACGTGCCCGATGCCGGAGATGACCGCGCGATTCGGGCAAGGATGACAGCCCGAATGCGTGCTTCGAGTGTCACAAGGATCGGGATGACGAGTGGTTGAGGAATAGGAAATTCAGGACGGAGTTCTGAGTTCGTCGGTTCGTGGAGTTCGTGAAGTTCGTGAAGTTCGTGAGGTTCGTAGGTTCGCGAGGTTCGCGAGTTCGTGAACCCGGCACCGAACCCCACGAACTTCGAACCTAGAACCCACGAACCGACGAACCGCGCCTCAGATCTTTGTGCGGCAAACCGGCGCGATGCCGTTGCCGATGTCATCCACCCAGTAGATGTAGCCCTTGCAGCACCGACATCGCCGTGCGGAAATGGCGATCCGTCCGGCAGGATGATCGCATCGACGATCTCGCCGGTCACCATGTCGCGCTTGAAGAACGCCGCCCATGTTCGTATCCGACTCCCAGAGATGCCGTGCGTCGGGCGACTCGATGCCGATGCCGTGCGGCCGGAACCCGACGGTCGGAAACATGTGCTCGACGGTCCAGGTCTTCGGGATCGACGCGATAAATCATCCGCCCCGGAGGCACCGACATCCACAGCTTCCCGTTCTGGGTCTGCTGTCCGTGCGCGCCGGTTCCCGGTGCCGGAGGTCCGGGATTTCCGGCAACCGCGCCGCCGCGTCCGACGCCGAGACCGTCGGCTCGTGCCCTGGCCCTTTCTGGCCGGCCTCGACGCGCGGCCGCGTCACCACCGCCGCCGCCTCGCCGCCTCCAGCGGCGCTCCGCCGCGCGCCGGAATCCCCGCTTCCGCGCGCGCCTTCTGCGCCGTAGGTATCGGGCCGCGCGGGGATATCCGTCGTCCGTCGATAAATGACGCCGGCGCCCGGCGTGAAGTGCTTCTCGATCGTCTCGCCGGTCTTCGCATCGGCCCGGATGATCTCGCGGCTGTAGGTCGAGCCGATCCAGATCGTCCGGTTGTCTTCATCGACGCCGATGCCGCTCGGCCCGGTGCCTTCGGGCGACAGTTCGCGCAGTTCTTGCCCTCGTAGCTCGACAGATACACCTTGCATCGTCCCGGTGTGTCGGTGCGGCTGCCGGCGATGTCGATCGTCCAGATCCCCTCCTCGGTGCACTGCATGCCGTTGCCGGACAGCCCGGGCGCCTTGAAGAGAATCTCGACCTTCGCCGGTCCGCGTCGGGTAGCGTGAGTCTTCGGTGTGGGCGGCGTCGCGCCCTGCGCACCGGCCATTCCCTTTGCGCCGCCTGCGCGAGCAGGGTCTGCCGCGAAGGGGGAAACGAGCAAGGTCGCACCTGCCGTGAGCGCCGTCGTGTCCAAGGAATTCTCTGCGTTTCATCGATGTCCTCTTTCTTAGTCGTCGCGGGGCCCCACCCCGACGACCTACCTCGCGCCTTCGCGACTCTCGCGTCGCTCGGCGATCGCTCAGTGCCACAATGATCTGCGCAACGCCACGATCCTGCAACTCCTCAGCCCTCAGCCCTAAGCCGCTAGCCTTCTACCAGCTGAACCGCATCACCAGCTGCCCGCTGCGCGGCGGGCCGTACACCGTTCCTGTGTTGATGCGCCCGTATCCCGACGTCGGCACCCCCTGCGCGTTGCGTCGTCTGCGTCTGCAGCGGGTTGGTCGCGTCAGGATTATTCAACTGAATGCGATTGAACGCGTTGAAAAATTCCGCACGCACTTCGAACCGCGTCCGTCCGGGCAGCCTGAAGTTCCGGCCGAAGCTCAGCTGCTCGTCCGGCCGCCGCTGATACCGGAAATCATCGTAATACGGCAGCGACGCGCCGAACTGCCCCGCGCGCGGGATTCGGCCAACGCCGCGGGATTCAGCACGAAATCGCGGTTCGGGTCGTACGTCGCCGCCGTCTCGAGCTCCTTCAGATACAGGGGCTGTCCCTCGACACGGTTCATGCGGGTGTTCTGGAAGAGCAGGGCCGCTGAGCTGATTCTGTGAGGCCGGCACCGGAATCGGCAGTCCGCTCGCATAGCGAACCATGCCGCCAACGGTCCATCCGCCCAGCGACCGCGCGGACGAACTCGTTTTGCGTGAACGCGGGCACCTCGTAGTTGAAGGCCAGGACGGTGATCAGCGGCTCCGACAGTTCCGACGGGAAGAACACATCTTCGGGATGATCGAAGACGTCGTTGGCAACGACGTATTCGGCGTCGCCGTCGTGGCGGTCTGGACCATGTTCGTCCGCTCGTTCTGCCACGTGAAGGTCGCCGTACCATGTTCAGGCCGTTCGAGTAGCGCTTGGTCGCTTTCACCTGCAGCGAGTCGTACTTGCTCGCGCCGAGCGGCACGCCGAGCGCATTGATCGTGCCGAACTGCGGGAACGGCCGCAGGCTCTGCGCCACGGTGTTCGCGCCCGAGTAGCTGGCATACGGCAGCTTGTTGAACCCGCGCTGGGCCGCGAGCGCCGAATCGATGCGCGAGGTCAGCAGCGTGCGATCGGCGGCGTTGTTGACGTCGAGCCCGAACGACGTCAGCCGATCGACGCTGATGGCATTCAGGTTCACCATGTTGTTCGCCGTAAACCCGTCGCCGCGATTGCCGACATAGGCCACGTCGACGACGAGATCGCGCGTGATCTCGCGCTGCACCGAGACGCTCCACTGGTTCAGCTTCGGCATCTTGCCGGCGTCGGGATGAATCCACTGCGGCGGCGAATCGACCTGTCCCGGCGACGGCCGGATGCCGGCGTCGTTGTTCACCTCGAACAACGTCGTCGCGGTTGTAGACTGAGCCCGTTGCGCAGGAGCGCGCCCGGTTCGCCGAATGCCGGCGATTCGAAGTTGAACGTATTCCACCCGCCGGCGCCCAGCGTCGAGCCGCCGTCGGACTGCGCCGTTGCCGGTTTGCGCGTAGGTGATGCCCCAGCCGGCGCGCAGCACGGTCTTCGGCGTCGATCTGATACGAGACGCCCACGCGCGGGCCGAACGACATGGAATTGGTATCCACGAACCGGCAGTTGCACGCGCCCGGGCCGTCGCCTTCGTAAATCGTCGCGCCGAGCAGCCCGCCGGCCGCCGGATTCGGCGTGTCCGGCGAAAACATGCTGCGGCGATCGTCCTGCTCGTAGCCGTACGCCTGCCGGTCCCAGCGCAGGCCGTAGTCGAGCGTCAGGTTCGACTTGATGCGCCAGGTGTCCTGCACGAAGGCCGAGATCGCCGGCGGTGCCAGTTCGGATCGGTGGGATTCGACACGAACGCGCTGTTCACCCTCCCCATCAGGAAACTGGCATAGGCCAGTCCGACCGCCCCGCCGCCGAGATTCTGGCCCTGCGTCGACGGCAGCGCCGTCTGCTGCGCGCTGAAGGTGTACTGCCCGTGCGAGCCGTGGATCTGCCGGATTGCTGAAGATGTCGTCGCGCCACTCGAACCCGGTCTTGTACGTGTGGGTGTTGCGCGTGTGCGTGAGCGTTGACGAGCGCCTGCGGCTTCTTCGTGGCCGGCAGGCTGCCGGCGACCGCCATCCCCAGCGACATGCCGCCGCCGGTCTGCGTGAACATCTGGGTGTTGGTCACGGGAAACCCGATGCCGTTGACCGCGCCGACCAGTCCGAGGCCCGCGATCGGATCGAACTCGCGCACTTCCGGCAGTCCGAAGTCGGGATTCCAGTGACGCAGGTATCCGACGCGGACATCCATCAGCGTCGTCGGCGACAGCGTCCAGTCGTAGGTCACGCGAATCGTGTGCGTCGAGGTGGCGAAGCGCCGCACCGTGGTAATGGGAATCGGCAGCCCGTCCGATCCGTTGTAGTGCGGTCCCCAGTACCGTGAGTAGTAGCCGGAGAGCTTCCCGCTGGCGTTGAAGTTGTGGTCGACCTTCAACGTCGAGATCGATTTGATCGTGTCGGCGGGAAACGCCTGATCCCAGTTGTTGATCAGCCCGGCCCGGTCGCCCTCGGGATGTACTCCTGCCATCTTGAGCGCCACCGGATCGAGCAGTTCTCTGGGGATCACGTTGCCGGGGAACGGATCGCGCACGACCTGGCCGTTGACGACGCGCGTCGTGCGGGGGTCGTAGATCGCGTTTTCCATGATCGGCCGGCCCAGCGGATCGACGCCGAGCTGCCGGCCCGTGAGCGCCTCGCCGAAATCGCCGTTCCTCATCCGATCGGTGGGCATCGTCTGCGAGCAGACCGGCGCGGGTTTCAACCTGCCGGAACTGCTCGAGCGTGTAGAAGAAGAAGGTGCGGTTGCGCCCCTCGTACACGCCGGGAATCGTCGCCGGCCCGCCGAGGCTGCCGCCAAAGTTGTTGCGCCGGTTGGGCGGCCTGCACGAGGTTGCCCGATACCGTCGTTGGTGAACGGGATACCGGCGCCGAGCTTTTCGTTGACGTAGTACTCGAAGAGGCTCCCGCGGTAGGTGTTCGTGCCCGACTTGGCGGTCAGGTTGAAGATGCCGCCCGCCACCTGTCCGTATTCGGCGGCGAAGTTGCTGGTGTGCACCGTCATCTCTTCGAGCGACTCGACCGACGGCTGGACCTGATCGACGCGGATCATCAGCCGGTGGTTGTTCGCCTCCATCCCTTCGACGCGAATCTGGAAGGTGTTCAGCGGCGCGCCGCCGACCTTCAGCGAGCTGTAATTCGAGATGTTGCCGCCCGGCACCAGCGTGACGAACGAATACGGATTGCGGATGCTGGCCGCCGCGAAGTTGCCGCGCGCGCCGAAGTTCAGCGGCAGGGAGTTCAGGTTCTCGCTGGTCACGCTCGACGAGATTTCCGCGCTCTGCGTATCGAGCATCGAGGCATCGGCGACGACGTTGACTTCCTCGGCGAGATTGCCGACCTGCAGCTTCGCGTCGATGCGGGCGGTCTGCCCGACGAAGATGCGGATGCCCTCCTGGCGGAAACGGCCGAAGCCGGCCAGCTCGACGTTCAGGTTGTAGGTGCCGACCGGTAACTGGGCCAGCGTGTAGTTGCCGGTCTGGGTCGTCACGGTCTCGTAGCGCGCGCCGTTTTCGGGATTCTCCGCAACGACGCTCGCGCCGGGCACGACCGCGCCGTCGGGATCGACGACGGTGCCCGAAATCGTGCCGCGATCGCTTTGCGCGAACGCAGCAGACGCAAACAGCAGGAGGCAGAAGGCGGACCGTGACGAGCACTTTCATAGAGCACCTCATGCGTCGAAGTGGTCGGTAATCTTCCCTGCGCGCACGCAGGCGATCTCGCTGAGGTTGTCGTCGATTGGGGGCTAAGCTACGCCTATCGCGTACAAAGTGTCAACACTTTTGATGGCGACGGAACTTACGCGACGCGTCGAGTCCGGCTGGAACGGCCGACGCTCTCTAAGCGCGCGTCCGGGCGCCGACGCGCACGGTCCGGATGCGCTCGGCTTCGGGCCGCGATTCGTAGAACGTGTCGAGTGGATAACAACCCGACACCATGCCCATGCGCGGACCGGTCGTGCAGTCGCTGAACGTACGGCAGATGGATCCGCGGCGAAGGCGGCGTCCGCTCAGCACGTCGGCGGGCAGGTCGGGATAGGACAGCACCATCGCGGCCCAAGCCCGACGAAGTCTGTGAGACCGTTGCGGACGTTGTACTGCGCCGACATGCGGCAGCCATTCCTGCAGGTAGCTGTACGCCGAGCCGACGAACACGAGATTCGGAAACTCCGCCTTCAGCTTCGCCGTCGCGTCGATCTGCCGGGCCACGCCGCGCAGCGGATCTTCGGGCGGCTCGTAGCCATCGAGCGGGCGGAAAAAACGCCGGGCGCTGTGATGTGCGGGTTGTAATACGGGCTGCCGGCAGTAGATGCAGATCCATTTCGACGCCGAGCGCCTCGAGATGTGTCAACAGCACGCGGCCGTCGTCGAGCGCGCCGTCCATGTCCTCGCCCGCCATCACGCCGAATCCCGGCTCTTCACCGTCGTCTGCTCCGGCACGCCGACGTCGCCGGCGCCCTTCTTGTGCGGGGCGCACATCGAAAATCGACACCCGGACGACGACGGCCAGGCCGGGCACGGCGGCTCGGATGCCGCGGATGATCTCGGTGATGAACCGCATCCGGTTTTCCAGCGAGCCGCCGTACTTCCCGGGCGCGTCGTCGCGCCGAGCAGCTCGTGGCCGAGATATCCATGACACGCCTTGGCGTCGACGAACTGATAGCCGCAGTCGTAGGCGAGCCGCGCCGCCGCGATGTAGTCGTCGACGAGGCGGTCGAGCTCGGCGTCGGTCAAGCACCCGCACGCCGCTCGGGAAACCGTTTGTCGAGGATCGGATGGTGGCAGGCGGCCAGCGGCGCCGGCACGTTCCAGACGTCGGGACGCGCGAACCGGCCCGAGTGCGTGATCTGCAGGCCGAGGTACAGGTCGCCGTCGGCGTTCGATCCAAAGTGCTCGCGATGCGCGCGAGATGAGCTCGTCGCGCAGCGAGGCGATCGATTGCTGGGTCGCGGGCGTCAGCATCAGTTGGTTGGGATTGGCGCGGCCATCGTGGCGGATGGCCACCGCTTCTCCGCCCCACATCAGCTTCGCGCCGCTCTTGCCGAAATTCCTCCATCGGCGGCGCGTCAGGTCGCTCGGCTCTCCCGACGTGCGTGCCGTCCCACCCTTCCATCGGCAGCATGCAGAAGCGATTGCCCACGCGAACGCCATCGACCTCGATCGGCTGCGCGAGCGCGCCGGAGGCGTCGACGATGTCGTCGAATTCGAAGGGAGATGCTGGAGCGTTCGAGATGAGCGCGAAAGGCCGCCGCCGTTTTCAGCGACGCGACCCTGGGATACGGCGAGCTCACGCGGAGATACTATGACATCCGACGGCATATGCTGAAGTCGATGTCCCTATTTGCGCAGCTGCGTTGCTCTCCTGTCGTCGTTTTTCCCTTTGTCCTTGTCGTCGTCCTTGCCGCGCCCGAAGACGCGGCCCCAGAACCCGCGTTTCTTCTTTCGGTTCTTCCGTCGGTCTCGACGCCATCACGACGTCGGTGTGCGCGCTGATGCCGAGCCGCCGAATCGGCGTGTCGACCGGCGTGCGCGGCGCTTGCGGCGCCGTGCGGAACTGCGCCGCGTCGCGCGGACAGCGCCGTCCGGAAGCGCAGTGGCGAGTTGTCGGCCAGCGATTGATAGAAGTTGTGCTCCGTGACACACTTCGGTCGGCGCGGTGCCGCGCGCGAAGTACTCGGTGATGACGCGATCGCAGAACGCGCCCGGGAGCTTGCCCGACTCGCGGCAAACGTTGGCCGCCATCAACCCTGACGGCGCCTTGAACGCCTCGGGTTTGTCCTTCGCCGTCGCCTGCTTCATGAAGCGCGCCCACATGCGGCACGGCCATCTCGCCGGCGAACCCGTTGGCGATGATCGTGCGCGGCTTGTCGAAACCAATCCACACGCCCGTCACCAGATGCGGCGTGAATCCGACGAACCACGCATCCACGTAATCGTTCGTCGTGCCCGTCTTCCCCGCCGCCGGCAGCGTGAAGCCTTCCTGACGCGCCTTGTATGCCGTGCCGTAGTTGACGACATCGGACAGCATGCTCGTCATCAGGAAAGCGGTCTGCGGCGAAATCACCTGCTCGGCCGACGGCGTCGCCTCGAACAGCACCTTCGCCCTCGCGCGTCTTCGACGCGGCGGATGAACGTGGCCGGACCGCAGCTGCCCCCCATCGGCAAACGCGGCATAGGCCGACGTCATCGCCATCAACGTGACCTCGCCCGACCCGAGCGCGAGCGACGGCACGCTCGGCACGTTGCCCATGCCCATCTTGCGCGCCTGATCGACCGTCTTGGCGATGCCGACCTCCTCGAGCATCCGCACGGCGGCGCGATTGCTCGACGTGCGCAGCGCCGCTCGCACCGTCATCGCCGCCGCCGTCGAATGTTCGTCTTCGGGAATCCATGCGCCCTGCAAGGTGTCTGAATCGGCTCGTCGAGGCCGCGTCACCAGCGAAGACGGCGAGTACCCGGCCTCGAGCGCCGCGGCATACACGAACGGCTTGAACGCCGAACCGGGCTGACGCAGCGCCTGCGTCGCGCGATTGAAGCGGCTCGCCTTGAAGTCGCGGCCGCCGACCATCGCGCGGACTTCGCCGGTCGTCGGATCCAGCGCCACGAGCGCGGCTTCGAGGGGATCGCTCTCGGCGTCCGGTCCCTTCGCCGGTTTGCGATTCTGCATGCGCTTGCGCGCGGCGTGCTTCGATCTGCTGCCAGCGACGGTCGCCACGTTCGCCTCGGCCGCGCGCTGCATGGCGGGATCGATCGTCGTGTAGACCTTCAGCCCGCCCTCCGACAGCCGCTCCCAGCCGAACTGCTTGACGAGCTGCTGCCGGACTTCTTCCTTGAAATACTGGCCGTGCGGCTCTTCGCGGCGCAGCGACGTCGCGCAGCGCCACTTTCTCCTTCGACGCGCGCTCGAACGCCTCTGTCGTGATGATGCCCTGCTCGTGCATCGCCCTCAGCACGAGCGCGCGGCGGCGCGAGCGCGCGCGACATGTTGACGGTGGGCGCATTCACCGACGGGGCGTTGACGAGGCCCGCGAGCAGCGCCGCCTCCGACAAGCTCGAGGTCGGAGGCCGATTTGCCGAAATACCCGCGGCCGCCGCCTCGGCGCCGTACAGACCGTCGCCGAAATAGATCTTGTTCAGGTACAGCTCGAGGATTTCCTCCTTCGAGTACATCCCCTCGATGCGCATGGCGAGGGCGATCTCCCGCACCTTCCGCCATAACCTTTTTTCACGGGTGAGAAAAGTTTGCCTGGCCAGCTGCTGGGTGAGCGTGCTGCCCCCCTGAGCCGCGCGTCCTTCCCGGACGTCGGCCCAGGCGGCTCCGAGGATGCGGATGAGATCGAAACCCTTGTGGTCCTCGAACCGCTGGTCTTCGAACGCGACGATCGCCCTGCGGAGGTGCGGCGACACCTGCGCAAGCGGCATTTCGATGCGATATTCCCTGAAAATCGTGAAAACCGGCCGATTATGAATGTCGTACAGCGTCGTCGCCTGGGGCATTTCGCCGAGCGTCCGCAGCTCGTCGCGCCCCGGAAGGCTCGCGACGAACGCCCACATGCCGACGACCGACGAATAGAAGAGCGGCGGCCGACACCGACCGCGCCGCTGATGCTGGACGGCCGGTCTTAAGCAAGCCGCTGTTTCAGCTGCTGAAGTGTCTTATCAAACGACGGCTTCGGGGCCATGCCTACAGGTCGGATACTGCAACTCACAGCCGAGCCAGTCGGCCTAAACCGGCGCCCCTTCGGGCGCGCGCGCGGCGTACTGGAGCGGCTTGGTCCACAGGCTCTCGAGGCCTTCCAGGATGTCCGACGCCCAGCTGAAGACGTTGCGGCCGGCGACGATGCGCCGCATGGCGCGCATGCGCAGGCGCCGCTCGTCGGGATCCATGTCGATCGCGCGGGTCAGCGCCTTCGCAAACCCGTCGACGTCGTACGGATTGATGATGAGCGCTTCGCGAAGCTCTTCGGCGGCGCCCGCGAGCGCGCTCAACACGAGCACGCCGTCTTCGTCGTCGCGCGCCGCCACGAACTCTTTCGCCACCAGGTTCATGCCGTCGGCCAGCGAGCTGACGACACAGAAGTGCGCCATGCGGTACAGCGCGACGAGCTCGGCCAGACCGAGCGCCTTCTTGTGGAAGTACATCGGGCTGCGGGCCGCCCGGCACGGCATGCTTCGTCGTTCACCTCGCGGACCTTGCGATCGATCTCCGACTCGATCGCGCCGTAGCTGCTCGAGCTGCGATCGCGACGGCACGCCGATCTGCACGAACGTGAAACGCCCGCGAAGATCGGGCCGCCGCGTCAGCACGCGATCGATCGCTTCGAGGCGCTCGGGAATGCCCTTCGTGTAGTCGAGCCGATCGACGCCGACACCGACGATGTTGTCGCTGGCCAGACCGAACAGCTGACGCAGCTCGGCCTTCTGCGCGTCGAGGAACTCGTCGCTGACCACGCCTTGAATCCGATCGTAATCGACGCCGATCGGCACCGAGACGACGGTCGTGCCGCGTCCCTTGTGTCGGACGCTCGCACCGTCGGCCTCGATCTCGGCGCCGAGCTCGTCCTCGCACCGCCAGAAGAAAATTGCGCCGATCGCGCTCGACCTGGAACGCCAGCAGATCGTTGGCCATCAAGCCCGGCCAGCAGCTCGCGACGCCACTGGCACATCAGCAGCCGATCGGGATTCGGCCACGGGATATGCCAGAACAGCGCCGTGCGCACGTGCGGCCGGCGCCGGCGCAGATACAACGCCGCCATCGCGAGGTGGTAGTCCTGCAGGAACACCGGCGTATCGGGCGTCGTCATTTCGCGATCGATCGCCGCGGCAAACTGCGCGTTCACCTTCTTGTATGCCGCCCAGTCTTCCCGCCGGAACTTCGGCCGGACGTCGACGAGATGACAGAGCGGCCACAACCCTTCGTTCGCGAACCCGCCGTAGTAGAGCGTCGAACTCCTCCTGCGGAATCCACAGGCGGCGCAGGTCGTAGGCCGGGCTCCCGGGAGGCACCTGTATCTTGTCGCGGTCGTCCACGGTTTCGCGATCGGCGGTGCCGGCGCCGTGCGCAATCCACGTCCCGCCCCGCTCGCGCATCAGCGCGTCGAGCGCCACGGCGACGCCGCCGGTTGCGGTCGCGCAGGTGATGCGTCCCTCCTCGTCCAGGTTATGCAGATATGGCTCGCGGTTCGAGACGACCAGCAGCGGCCGGGGCGCGTGCGCGTCGATTTCTCCGGCGCGCACGAGACCGGTCCGGAAGAGCGCGGGTCCCACCAGCTCGTCGATGGCGATGAGCGCCACGAGCAGCATCTGGACCTGCGCGCCCCATGTCGGAAACTCGGTCGCGACCGCGGCCGCCAGGCCGAGCGTGATGCCGGCCTGCGAGATGAGGCCCATCCAGACGTACTCGCCGGCCGAATCCTTGACGCCCGAGACGTGCAGCCCTGTCCGCACGCCGACCCAGATCAGCCCCACGCGCGCCAGCGGCCAATCCCGACCGCCGCCAGGCCGGCGGTCGCGAGCGTATCGAGGCGCAGCGACGTCCCGATCGCGACGAAGAACACGACGAGCAGTGGCAGCGCGCCCGATCTGGATGGCGGCCTTCAGCGTTTCGCCCTGCGCCACCGCCACGTTCGCGATGACGATGCCCGCCGCCATCGCGGCCAGGAGCGGCTCGACGCGCTGGCTCATGCCGACCTGGCTCAGCACCAGGCACACCACCAGCAGCGCGAGCGTCACTTCGCGCCCGACGTATCTGAGATACAGCGCGAAGAGCGCGCCGACGAGACAGCCGAACGCGACGGCTCCGCCGATTTCCCACGACAGCCTGACGAGCATGTTCACATCGCCGGGCGCGTTGTCGCCGAATGTGGCGCGCGCCAGCTGCATGAACACGCGAAAACAGGACCAGCACGACGATGTCGGCGAGCACGACCGTCGCCAGCACGAAGTCGCTGAGCTTGCCGCGCGAGCCGGTCTCGGCGATGACCGCCGCGCTCATCGTCGGCGAAAAGCTCACGACGATGACGACCATCAGCGCGATCATCGCGAGCTTGGCCGTGCCGACGGCCTGCGGCGCAATCGGCAGCCACGGCCACGCAGATCCACGCCACGAGGCCGAGCCCCGCCATCGCGATTGCCAGCGTGACGACGGTCGTCAGGCCCGCGCCGGGCACGCGCCGCTCGAGCCGCTCGATGTTCAGCGTGAGACCCGGCGATGAACGCGATGAGCGTCGTCGCGATGCCGTTGACCGTCTGGAGCTGACGCGCCATCACTTCGGTGATGACGTTGCCCAGATACGGCCCGACCAGGAGCCCGAACAGCAGATAGCCCGTCAGGCGCGGCATCCTGAACCGGCGGAGAAACTCGCCGGCGACGAGCGCGAGCGTCAGCGTGAAGCCGAGCGCGAGCGCCGCACCGCGAGGATCGCCGGTTCCCACGCGGCCCGATGTGCCGGATGAGCAGCATCGCCGCGACGACGAGCACGATGGCCGCGGCCCGAATCATCGAATCGCTCCCCTGAACACGATCGAGCGCCAGGGCAACGGCCACGAGCGGCACCGGCATCGCCGCAACGGCAGACTGCGGGCGGTCGCTGTCACGCGCCGCAAGATGGAGGACGAGCACGACGAGCCCGAGCACCGCGGCTTCCACATAGGTCGAAATGGACGCACCGGTCACGAGGAGCAGCAGCACGACGAGCGGGTGCTGGAAATAGTCGAGCTCCTTGGCAATGCGCGCGCGGGCCAGATCGCCCGCGGCGTTCCACAACATGCCGGCGAACAGGCCGGCGAAGAGCGCCGACAGCGAGAGGTACGCCGCGGCGCCGCCGACGAGCAGCAGCGCGCCCACCACAAATACCTGCGGCTCGCGCTCGGCGTCGGTCTGCCCGACCAGCAGCCAGCTGGCAAACGCCACGACGATCGCGATGCCGGCCATGGCGAGCGTAATGAGGAACATCGCGATGGGCGAGACCTCGCGCGAAAAGATGATGGCCGCGCCGCCGAGCGCGGCGATGGCGATCGACGCGTCGACGCGGGGACGGTGCAGATCGACGTTGAGTCCGACGAACACGCCGATCATGGCGAGCGCCATGGCCACGATGGGGTCCAGCAGCAGCACAACGGACGGCGTCAGGATCTTGAGACCGTGCGGCCCGAGCGCAATGCCCATCAGCAGCAGCGCGGGAAGCGACCAGATGCGCATCATGGTGTGGTGGCGATCTTCTCGAGCACGACGACATGGTGCTCGCCGCCACGACTGAGGGCGACGAGCAGTCTGGTCTGGCGCGCGGCGCCGTCGAAGATCCGCACGATCTGCGCGGCCGCCGGTGCTTTCTGGCCGCCGAACACCGTGATGAGATCGCCCGCGCGAATGCCCGCCCTGTCGGCCCGCGATTGCGGCTCGACGGCCAGCACTTCCACGCCCACGCGCGGCACGGTGCGCACACGGAGCCCCAGCGACGAATCCTCGGGCGGCTCGACCACGGCCGCAGCCTTGATGGCGACGTCGCGGGTCTCACCGTCGCTCCGCACGCGAAGCTTCACCTCCTCGCCGTTGGCGATGTTCCGTGTGTGCGCGCGCCAATCGTCGGCATTCGCCACCGCCCGGCCGTTGACCGATTCGACGATGTCGGTGGGCATCAGCTCGTTAGCAGGCGGGCCCGGCGGGATCGACCCACGTCACTGCCAATCCGACCGTCGTCGGTTGCACGGTCATCCCGAGCACGCCGGGTGCGTGCGGCGTGTTCCGCGAGAGCTTCTTCGCGCTCTCGAGCACGAGCGGCGCGGGCACCAGCGACAGCGCACCCGCCTGCTCCACCGCCACGCCCGCGAGCAGTCCTTCGGTGCTGAAGAGGAACGTGCCCGGAGAAAGGCCGACGCCTGGCGGAAGCCTCCAGATCGAACCATTCCAGTCGCGGCTCTCGACCGGGACGAGCGAGCCGACGAAGACAGGGCGCAGCGAGAGACTCCCTTCGACGATCTCGACCGCGACCAGATAGCGAGGGTAATCAAAGATCCGCGGCGTCCACGTGGCCAGAGACGCGACGTCGGCCTCGGGCAATGGCAGAAGCTCGAGGTGCGAGGCGACGAGGCCAACGCCGACCTCTTCGGCGATGCGAAGTGCCGCCACGCCTCGATCGGTCGCCGCGACGGTGGCGAAGACGCCGGGACGGAGTTCGGACATCGATCGCGCCAGATCGTCGTAGTTCGACTGCGCGCGCAACTGCGCGAGCACCGGCACGACCGGCGCCACCGTGACCGGGCGATCCTGGAAGCGCAGGCGCGCGAGCAGCCACAGCGCGCCCACCGAGATCACGATCGTGATCAGGAGCAGACGCGTCTCTCGCGAAATCACCGGCTGGCCGTATTTCGTCATCCCGCCTGTCAGCTGTTATGCGTGTCGGCGCGGCAAGCTCGACAGACGATCACTCAGACGAACGGGCAGCGACTCCGGTCTGGAAGGCACGCGTTGATCGTTGCGACGTAGGTGGAAAGCCGATCGAGCTGACGCCGAAGCGTGCCGAAGCCCGAGCGCGTGAACGTGATGGTGTATTTGCCGGGAGGCAGATCCTGCATGACGTACAGCCCCCGCGCGTTGCTGACGGCGGCACGCCTGCCGATCGTTCCCAGACCGAGGGCCTCGATGGTGACACCGGGCAGCGCCCGACCGCGGTCATCGACAATCTGACCAGTAATCCACATACACAACTCCGCGAAATGTGCCGTGTACTATGCCTGGTTGGGGCGGGCTCGGGCATCCCGCCTCAGGGGGAATTTCCTGGCCGAATGATGTTACTCAGAGGCAGCCCAAACTGCCAGACAGGAATCGCCAAAAAATATTTTTTTGTTTTGTACGGTGTATGTCTTAACTCTGGTCACATCGTACGAACGTGCAACCTCTTTACATTACAAACTTTCCAATTTACACAAACTTTCCAAGCAGGAGCACGCCCGCCACGACAATGAAATAGCCGACGACGTCGAGAATGAAGCCGTTGCGCACCATTGCACCGAGCGGAATGTAGCCGCTGCTGTAAACGATCGCGTTGGGCGGTGTGGAGATAGGCATCATGAAGCCGAGGCTGGCGCCGAGCGTCGCCCCGAGCGCCGGCTCGAGCGGCGACACGCCGGCGGCCCTCGAGACGGCAATCGCGGTGGGCACGATGATATTCGCGGCCGCCGTGTTCGATGCGGTCTCCGACATGATGACGGCAATCGCGGTGAAGACCATCGTGAGCCCCGTGACGCTCGCGCCCGGAAACTGCGCCGCGATGCCGTGACCCAGCGCCGCGGAGAGTCCGGTCGATTCCGACAGCCGTCCCATCGCGAGCCCGCCGCCGAACAACAGCACGATGCCCCAGTCGATGCGCGAGGCTTCCTCCCACGAGAGCGTGAAGCGCCGCTCCTGCCAGCTGACGGGAATGACGAGCAGCAGGATGGCCCCGACGATCGCCGCCACCGATTCGGGAACCAGCGTGGCAAATCGGCGCGTCACCGCGTGTGTCTCACCGAATGTGAGGCTGAAGACACCCGGCAGTACCCACAGTGCAATCGTGACGGCAAACGCGATGACGACGTTCCGCTCTCCGCGCGACATCGTGCCCAGCTTGCGCAGTTCCTCGGCGACGGTGCGCACGGCCTCGGCGCCAAGTTGAATGTGGCGCGCGCGAGGCACCAGAAACCAGAGCACCAGCGACAGCATCGTCGCCGCCATGACGGGGACTCCGACGATCATCCATCCGGTGAAGCTGACGTTGATGTCCGCGGTCGTGCGAAGCAGTCCCACACCAATCAGGTTTGGGGGTGTCCCGACCGGCGTGCCCATACCGCCGATCGTGGCGGCAAAAGAGGTGACGAGCATCAACGCCATGGCGTAGTGCTGAAAATCGCGATCGCCCTTTCGTTCGCGCCCGAGCTCGGTCAACACCGCGAGGCCGAGCGGAAACATCATCGCCGTCGTCGCGGTATTGCTCATCCACATCGACAGAACGCAGGTGACGCCGGCGTACGCGACGACAAGGCGAAGACCGCTCGAGCCCACCCATGTCGACGCCAGCGCGGTAAACGCCATGCGCCGGTCGAGCCGGTGCACCACCATGCCTTCGGCAAGGATGAAACTGCCGATGAAGAGAAAGATCACCGGGTCGGCAAACGGCGCGAACGCCGCCTGCGCCGTGGCCACGCCGAGGATGATGCAGAGCGTTGGTCCGACGAGCGCCGTGACCGCGAGCGGCAGCGCCTCGGTCATCCACAACATGATCATGAGCACGAGCACCGCGGCAACGCGCTGCGCCGGCGGGGGCAATGCCGTGGGCATGAACAGAATTGCCATCGCCACCAGCGGCCCGGCGATGAGGCCGAAGGTCTGCCGGTGCCTGATTGAATCGTTCTTCCGCGGGCGAATAGGTCTCGGTGATCACGGGCGCACATTATGGTGTAGGATCGATTTCAACCCAACAGTCAGGCGAAGGCGGACCAATCCCTCGAGGTGGCCCTCATGTGGTGGATGTACATCGGTCTGGGCGTCGTGGTCGCGTTTCTCGTGATTTTTGTGTTCGCAATGCTGGCCGCCAGCTCGACCGATATCGGCGATCCTTCTCCCCGCACAGACTCACACAAGTAGTGTCCGGCTTAGCCGGACCCGATCCGATGAAAACGGATCCCGGAACCGTTTCTAGGGCGTGCGCTGGATAACACCGGCGCGGCAGTACGACTCGATGACCTCGAGGACGTGCGGCCATACGTCCGGCATGGCCGACTGAATCGGCGCCATGCGGCGCAGGATCTGTGTGTCGGCGAGCGTCTGTCCGCGCCAACTGCCGCCGCCGCAGTGCTCGTTCTGCAGGAGCGGCTGCAGGCGATCGACCGCGTTCGCAAAGCACGCCTCCGGCGTCTCCTGCGCTTCGAACTCGTCCCACAACGCCCGAAAACGTTCCCGCTGATCGCCGGGCAGGAGTCCGAAGACGCGATCCGCCGCCGCCTGCTCGCGCTGCAGCTTGCGTTCGAGCCCCTGCACGTCGTACGCGAAGACATCTCCCGCGTCGATCTCGACCAGATCGTGGACGGCGACCATCTCCATCACGCGCATCCAGTCGATGCCCGCAGGTCCGTATTCGCGCAGCACCATCAGGAGCAGCACGAGATGCCAGGAATGCTCGGCCGAATTTTCGAGGCGTGAGTCGTCCACGAGCGGGGTGCGCCGGACGACGGACTTGAGTTTGTCCGCTTCGACGAGAAACGCAATCTGCTGGTTCAGGCGCGGGTTCATGCGCCCATAGATTAGCGGGGGCCGGCGCGCCTGTCGAAATAGGGACCGTCTCCGACCACCGCGCAGTACGGCGACGCGTCGAGCACCTGGCAGTCGAGCATGCGTCCGTCTTCGAGCGTCAGGTGCAGCGTGTCGCCGTTCTTCGCACGCGGACGCGTGTCGAATTTCACGACGCTCGCCTGCCCGCCCGTGCTCATTTCAACCTCATACGGTATGAGCCCTAAGTCGCGTTCACCGCATTTGAGGCAACCGGTTCCGTGCAGAGGGAAACCCATAGCAGAATGATCTGCAACAGGTACGCCAGTACTCAAGACGACTCAGCGCTGGCCCGTGGACAGCGTTCAATGAGATTCGACGAAGGGCTCTCGAGTGGCGCGAGGGTCGGCCCAGCGATCGTTCGGGACGAGCGGTGTCCAGCCCGGCCTGCCAGGGTCCTGATCGTACGGATAGGATCCAAGCTGGCGATAGAGATCCTCGTACTTGGCGAGCTTGTCGCGGTCCAGCCGCACGCCCAGCCCGGGGGCATCGGGCACGCGAATCGCGCCGTTCTCGTATGTCAGCTTGCCGCCTTCGATGACATCGTCTTCGAGGTGGTGATAGTGCGCATCGGCGGCGAACGACAGGTTCGGCACCACCGCCCCCAGATGCAGCATCGTCGCGAGCTGGATGCCGAGCTCGCCAGATGAGTGCACCGCCACGCCAAGCTGGAATGTCTCGCACACGCCGGCCGCTTTGACGCACGGGCGAATGCCGCCCCAGAACGTGGTGTCGAGCAGGATCACGTCCACCGAACGGCGCAGCACGTTGGTGGCGAGCTGCTCGAAGTTCACGACGACCGTGTTGGTGGCCAGCGGCATCGACACCTTTTCGCGCACCGAGCGCATGCCGTCGAGTCCGAAGACGGGATCTTCGAGGTAGTCGTTGTTCAGGTGCTCGATGGCGCGCCCGAATCGAACGGCCTGGTCTGTCGACCACACCGCGTTCGGATCGAACCGGCAGCGATCGCCGGGAAACTCGGCAGCCAGCGCACGGTAGCACTCGAGCTCGTAGTCCGGCGGAAACACACCGCCCTTCATCTTGTGCGAGGTAAACCCGTGGGCGGACTTGAGCGCCCGCGCGTACGCCAGCACCTGATCGATCGTCCGGATCGTCCCGGTGCCGTTCCTGGCCGCGTACCTGAAGAACAGATACGACGCGAACGTCACGCGGTCGCGGACGCGGCCGCCGAGAATCTCGCTGACGGGCACGCCCCACGCCTGCCCGACGAGATCGAGGCACGCGAACTCGAGCGCCGCCGCCATCTGCGAGCGGTTGTTGTAGAGCGACGCGGTTGGATTCGACAGGAGAAAGCGCATCTCCTCGAGCCGCGCCGGATCGCGTCCGACGAGATACGTTTTCATCGCGCGAATGCCGGCGGCTGCCGATTCGCCTCCGCCACCCATTTCGCCGAGACCGACCAGCCCGTTGTCGGTTTCCACTTCCACGATCGTCCGCACGAAGCGGCCCCAGTGACAGCCGTTGGCGTGTCGAAGCGGCGCCTCGAGCGGAACGGACACGGTAGTGGCGCGAACGTCGATGATCTTCATCGCTTGACGGTTCCTCCACGCAATCCAGCCCGATCCATCGCGGCTTTGACAAGGCCGCCGTTGACGGCCTCAGCCACGAAGCCGCGCGCGTACGGCAGCCCCGCATCTCTGCCCTTCGGAATACCCAGCGCGAGCTGCTCGACACCATACCGGCCGGCGAGAACCATCGCGCCGGGCAACGAGTCTGAGACCTCGAACAGGATGGATTTGTTGGTCGCGAACGCGTCGAGCGTGCCCGCCGACAGTCCCTCGCGCACGCCGTCGATCGTCGGCACGCGTACGACCGACGCGTTCTTCAGCAGCGCCGGCAGCGTGACCGCCGACGTGCTGCCGTCCATCACGCCCACGCGAACGCCGGATGCATCGACATCCTCGAACCTCGCGATGCGCGACCCCTTCGGGACGAGAAAGCCGGCCTCGACCTCGATATACGGTTGCGTGAAATCGATTTCCTTCGCGCGCGCGGGCGTCGCGTTCGTGAACAGCACATCGAGACGGCCGGACCGAATCCCCTCGAGCATCGCGCCGTTGTTCGGATAGACGACCGGCTCGAACGGCACGCCAAGCCATCGGGCGAACTCGCGGCCGAGCTCGAACCCGACTCCCCTGGCCTGTTCGGTTGGTGGTTCCTTCACCAGAGAGCCGGGATTGCCGACGTACAGACCGACTCGCAGCGTGCCGGTCGGCGCGAGCACGGTGCGCGCTTCGGCTGTGGGCTTCAAATCCTGCGACACACCGCGACAAATCAGCAGCCCCAGCAATCCGACAGTCAGCCAATACTTAGTCCACATCTTTTGCTCAATTTAACAGAAGTGCAGAAGCAGCGGCTGGTTGTAAGATGCCTGCACCCAGGAGGCTCATCAATGAGAGGCACGAAACTTGTGTTGTCGGCGGGTGCTCTGGTCGCCGTGGTGACCGGCCTCGTCATTCCTCTATCGCCCTCTTCAGAATTCATCGCCGCAAGACAGTCTGCGGCCCCGCTCAACTGCAACCTGACGCAGTACAAAGCCAGCGCCGGCCTGACGGCCGCGATCGAGAACGACTGCTGAACGTGTCGTGGAACGGGCAGGCGCACGTCTCAATTGCGAGCACGGTTTGCGATCAATGGCGGCACGCCGACGATTCGCGATCTGTCGGTGCGACGCGGCAGTGGCGAATGGGCGACGCTCGGACAGAACCTGACGCCTGAATATCAGGTGACGACGGGCGTGCGGCGCATGTCGAACGACCAGTCGAATGCGTTGTCCAGTCTCGGCATCGACATGACGCAGGACGTGATCGACAAGAACCGCTGGTACGCGTTCTGGGACGCGCCGCTCAGCATTCCCGGATACAACGTGCCGGGCGCGGGCAGAGGCGGCCGCGGCGCGGCAGAAGCCGCGGCAGCCGCGCCGGCGCAGGCGCCGCCACGCTCCGACGCTCGGACAGGGCGGCACGATCGCGGAACAGGTCGCCGCTCTCCAATCGGGCTCGCGCGGCAAGCCGGGCTACAACCCTAATCCCGAATCCTCCTGGCGCGACCGGCGGGCGCGGGCTGGGCATTCCGAGAAAGCCGGAAGAAATCCGCCGCGGCGTGTCTGCGTTCTCGGCGTCCTCGTGCGAGGTCAAGAGCGACGGCGGCAGCCTGGCGGTGACCTTCCCGGGGATGAAGCTCGGCATCTTCGACGGCAACCTCCGGTTCACCGTGTATCGCGGAACCAACCTCATCCAGATGGACGCCATTGCGCGCACGAACGAGCCGTGGGTGGCCTACAAGTACGATGCGGGGCTGAAAGGATTCTCGACGGCGACGATGCCGAAGGTCGTCTGGCGCGACACCGGCGGACATCCGCAGCACCATCAGTTCGGCGGGCCCAAGGCGAACGGGCCTGTCCGGCGTTCGCGCGGCCAACCGGCTGCTCGTCGCCGAAGGCCCGCGCGGCTCGATCGCGACGTTCCCGCCGCCGCACACGTTCTTCTTCACGCGCGAAGTGGACGTGAACCTCGGCTACGTGTTCTACCGCAACGACGGCGGCGGCACCTACAGCATCGGCGTCACGATGCCCGAGGCCGAATCCGACACGTTCCCGCAATACGAGCAGAACTACGCGCTGTACAACGCGCCTCCCGGCACGTGGCAGAAGATGTCGATGTACTTCTACGCGAGCCCGGAGACGGGCGAAGCGACACGGCAGGCGGCGCTGGCGTTTACGCGCGGCGACGTCTTCAAGGCGGTTCCCGGCTACAAGACGTTCGTCAACCACTTCCATCTCCGGGTCGTCGACCGGATGCGCGTGCCGGCGGGTTCGACACGCCGCTTCAGGATCTGATGGCGATGAAGGCGATCGGCCTCAACGTCATCGGCCTGAGCGACTTCCATGCCGACAGCCTGGCGGCCAACGACTACGGGCCGCTGCGCTTCAGAGACCAGAAGGACTATGTCGAAGCGTCACGGCGTGCCTCGGACAAGGACTTCCTGGTCGTGCCGTGGGAGGAGCCGAGCGTGGCGTTCGGCGGCCACTACAACATCATGTGGCCGAAGAACGTGTTCTGGTCGAAGCCGAACGTGCGGCCGGTGGCGGCCGCGGACAGGCCGGCGCGCAGCGCCGAGCCGACGCCAGCTGCCGTTCACGGAGAACGATCCGACCTACGGCAAGGTGTACCACACGGGCAACGCGGAGGACGATGCAGCAGCTCCTCGACGCCGAAGGCGGCTACTGGTACCACGCGCATCCGCGCACGAAGTCCACGGCCGGCTTCCCGGAAGCGACGTGGGGCACGAAGTATCTGAAGAGCGATCGGTACCTCGGCGTCGCGTTCAAGCCGGGCATGGGTCAGGACAACTCCGAAGCGACGATGTGCGAGTGGCGCTGCTTCGACGCGCGTCGACACGATGAACAACCTGAACGCGGGCACGGGCATCGGCCCGAAGTTCGTCATCGCCGACATCGACACCTACCGGAAGAGCCCCGAAGACGACACGTACGCCAACTTCCCCGTCAACTACCTGAAGCTGGACACCACGCCGGGACCCGACCAGGATTGGAGCCCGGTGCTGAAGGCGATGCGTGACGGGAACTTCTTCGTCACGACCGGCGAGATCCTGATCAAGAACTACGCGGTCAGCGGCAGCGGCAACCAGCGGACGATTACCGCCGATGCCGAATGGACCTACCCGATGGCGTTCATGGAAATCGTCACCGGTGACGGAAAGACGGTCAGCAAGCAGCGTGATCCCGGCGACCGACATGCAGGCGTTCGGCACGCGGAAGCTCTCGCATTCCGTTCGATGCGACCGGCAAGAAGTGGGTGCGCTTCTCGATGTGGGACGTCGCGGGCAACGGCGCCTTCACGCAGCCGCAGTGGCTGACCGGCCCCGCCGACGACAACGGGAGGCGGGAGATAGTAGGTTGTAGCTGGTAGGTTGGTAGGTGGTGGGTGGTAGGCAACAAAACTACTAACTACTAGCTACCAGCTACCGCTCTGCTAAGCGCATGCCGAGCAACGTGGCCAGCCACGTCTGGGCCTCGGACATTGAACGAAACACCCCGACATTTCTGCGACCTTCAGCGACCGAGTACGCCTGGTACATCCGGCCCATGCCGAACGTCGCGGGATCGGTCGAGATGAAGGCGACGGGCCCCATGGGCTCCTGACGCGCCTCTTCGCGCGGCATACATGGCGAGTTGCCTCACTTCGTCCCCCGAAGCGCTGACGGTTGCCGCCGAGACGTCGAACAGAAACGCACAGCGGCGCAGGCCCCCACCTCGGCTCTCAACAATGAAATCGAGCATCTCCCGGACTGATGTTTCGCCGGAGACGACGACGAGGACCTGATTCGGGCGTGTGATGTTCGGCAATCGTGAAGGCCATGCTGAGTCGGAACGCTGTTCATTCTAACAGCCTATGCATGACTCGACCATGACAGCGATCGGCGCCGGGCGGCAGCAATACCTAGGGTGAGCAGCACCATGGGCGCAAGGTGACCGACCAGGTGGTGCGCCGAGTCGTCCACGGGACAGACGATCTGCGTGGCGGCCACACCGATCGAAGTCGCCGCGAGCGCGGCGAGCACGGCACTCCAGGTAAGCGACAACGGCGCGGCGCGCCGGATCATGGCAAAGAGCCCCCATCGCGGGCACGACGGCAAATCCCGCGATTTCGACGAGACACGCGGCGTGCACGGGCAGCGCGAGAAGCCGTGTCCATGCCGCGCCGCCCGCGTTGAGCATCGCGACGAGCGTGAGCACCCACGCCGCACCGACCAGTAGAGGAACGCTGCGCTGCGCCGGCGTCCGCTCCTCGCCGGGAATGCTCAACACCAGCGCGCTCGCCGCCGCGGCAATGCTGGTGACCAGCGCCATCAACGCGAGCGCGGCAAACGACGGTTGACGAATCGCCGTAGAGATATCGGCCCGCGGTCCGATCGCCAGCACGCCGAGCGCGGCCATCGACAAGGACACCATCGTCCAGCGAGCCAGTCGCACCGCGGGCGATCGCAGCCGCTCGACGGGCTCGAGCGATCGGGTCAGCTCGACGATGAGCTCGTCAGTCTTCACGCGCGGGTCCTTCCAGCAATCGTCTGAGCATTTTGTAGCCCCGATGCGCGGTCACCTTGACCGCCGACTCCGACATCTTCAGCTGTCCGGCGACGTCGCGGACGCTCTGGTCCTTGAACTTCAACCCTTCAATCACTTCACGCTGCCGGGCCGGCAGCGAACGCACGGCGGCGTGGATCGCTTCGACATCGATCGGGCCGTCGATCGGCTCCGTTGCGGCTGCGATCTCCGGCAGCGCGTCGCCCTGCACTTCGCGCGTCGCGACGCGCTTTTCTCGCCGAATCACGTCGATGAGCCGGCTCGACGCGATGGCGTAGAACCACGGCGCGAACGGACGCGCCGAATCGTACGTCTGTCGCGCGCCATGGACGGCCAGCAGCGTTTCCTGCACGACGTCGTCGACCCACGACGCGCTGCCCACCCGCGCGCGGGCGAATTTCCGCGTCACTCCGGTCAGCAGCACGAGCAGTGATGCATAGGCGGGCTGATCGCCCGACTGTGCGAGCCGCATGAGGCCCGAGGCCCGCGCCTCTTCGTCGCGGGTCATCGGTAGAGACCGGGCCTTGGACGTACTACGAAGCGAAGCGACGGCCGGTTACATCCCTCACGCATGTAACCAACCGTCCACGCGGCTTCGTAATGCCCGGCTGAAAGGAGAGAACACGATGCACATTGTACGTAACGTATTCCCCGCCGTCGCCGGTCTCACTCTGGCAGGACTGGTGTCCGTCTCGCTCATGGCGGGAGGCCAGACGCCCGCCAGGCCGGCGGACCCGCACACGATGCCGATGCCGCCCCGCGGCATGACGATGGGGCGTCGAAGATGACGCGCGAGCAGAAGATCGCGAACGCGATGAGCGCGGCGCCCGCGTCGGTTTCCGCGAACGCGACCATCCTCGACTGGCCCGCCAAGGAAGGCGACGCACCGCCCGTGCTTCGCAAGGGCACCAACGGCTGGAGCTGTCTGGCCGACATGCCCGACACCGAGGGCAACGATCCCATGTGCCTCGACGGTCCGTGGATGAAATGGGTCGAAGCCTACATGAGCAAGACCGCGCCAATGGTTGGGAGCGTCGGCATCGGCTACATGATTGCGCCTGGCGGCGCTAAGGCCAGCAACAGCGATCCCTATGCCATGAAGGCGACCTCGGACAACCACTGGGCGCACCACCCGCCGCACATGATGATCGTTGTTCCGGATCTCAAATCGCTCGAGGGGATTTCCACCGACCCAGCCAATGGCGGTCCGTACGTGATGTTCAAGGGCACGCCGTACGCGCACATCATGGCGCCAACCGCGCCGGGCATGATGCACGGACACTAATACTGTCCCGTCGCGCTCACCGTCTCTCGAAAACGCTGTCGACCGGGGGCAGATGGCTGGGTACCATCTGCCCTCAACGGAGGCAGTCTTATGAATGCTCGACGAGTTTTGGGTGCGCTTTTCGTTTGTGTGGGCATCGCCGCGATTCTGGGGACCTACCATCTGCGCGCGCAGCAGCCTGCCGGGCCGCGGCCGGCCTCGGAAATGGTGGCCAAAGTGAGTCTCGGTGAAGTCGGGTTGCCGGCCGGCGCCGCATCGGCGACGCGCTTTCTCTACAAGCCCGGGTTGTCGATGGCGCCCCACCAGCACATCGGACGCACCTCGATCATCACGATCGTCAAAGGGGAACTCACCGAGCGGCGGGGCAACGTCGTGAACGTCTACAAGGCCGGCGACGTCATCACGGTCGCCGAAGGCGCGAGCCACGCCAACGAAAACGCGGGGCCGGAAGATCTCGTCTACGTCGAGATCAATATCACCGGAACCAAACCCGGACCGCCGCCGGCGGCGAAATGAGCGCGGCGATGCGAATGCTGTATCGTGCGATCGCGTGTGCGATCGTGCTCGTAGCCCCGGCTTCGTCTGCGTTCGCACAGGCCGAGTTCACGAACATGATCGATCACATCCACCTGGCCGCTCCCGATCAGGCCGCGGCCGTGGACTGGTATGCGAAGCATTTCGGCGGACAGAAAACATCTGAAGGACCCGAGCGGTTGATGTTCGGGGACACGCGCATCATCTTTCAGCGCAACGCGACGGCCAAGCCCAGCATGGGCAGCGCGGTCGATCACATCGGCTTCTCGGTGCCCGACCTGGATGCCACGATGAAGGGGCTCGAAGCGGACGGCGCGAAGATCTCGGCCCCCGCGCGCGATGTCCCCGGGCTGTTCAAGCTGGCGTTCGTCGAGGATCCGTGGGGCGTTCGCATCGAGGTCGTGCAGGACGCGGCGAAGCTCGGCGTGCACCACATCCATCTGCGCGCGCCAGACCCTGGCGTGGTCCTGAAGTGGTACGCCGATACGTTCGGCGGGACGATCGGCAAGCTCAAGGATCGCATCGACGGCATCAGCTACGGCGGCATCTGGGTGCTGGCGCAGAAAGGCGAAACGGAGCCGACCGCCGGGCACGCCATCGACCATCTGGGATTCCGCCCGGTGAATGTGGATGCCGCGGTGGCGGCGCTGAAGGCGAAGAACGTCAAGGTGACGACCGAGCCGCGGGACGCTGAAGCTCGCGAGCGGCGTGACGATGCGGCTGGCGTTCATCGAAGGTCCCGAAGGTGTGCGGATCGAGCTCGTCCAACGGTGAACGTTCACCGGAAAACAAGAGACTAGGAGATTAGGAGGAATGTTTTTCAGGCAGATCCCTGCCGATCTCCTTATCTCCTAATCTCTTGTTTTCGTTTTTTGGACTGCTACACGAACCGGACGCTGCGCACGCCGCTGGCCGTGACGAAGATGCGCAGCGTACCCGAGCCCTCGTCGAGCGACTCGACGAAGAAGCCGGCGCTGTCGCGCGAGTAGCTGCGCGCCGCGCCGATCATCTCGGTGCCGTTTGGCAGCGGCACCGCCACCTTTCGTCCCTGGGCTGGCACGACATCTGGACCTGACGGCTCGGCAAGATCGCCGTCGAGGGGTTTGGCGTCGCGCCCGAAGAACAGGGCGTCGAGCTGGATCATCGAGACGAACTCCGCACGTTCGGCATACGGCGCCGGCGAAATGTGCAGGTACGGATTCATCGGGCTGAAGTCGGGCGTATAGCCTCGAATCAGCCGTCCATCGCGATACTTCCCCACCACCTGCCGCCACGTGCGACTGTCGTCGGGCGCGGAGGGCGCCGGGTGCGCGTCCGGCAGCGCATCGCTCGCGAAGGATGACACAGGGAACGGGCGCCTGAACGCGCAGGCTGCCACCGACCGCCCCGGGCTTTCCAACGCCTGAATGCTCTGGCACCGCAGAATCCGCGCGGTGCGCAGCACGGTCTTGTTGCGGCTCAGGAATTCCAGGACGACGGTCGAGTTCGGCGCCAGCTCGCCGGGGATTTCGAATCGCACGCCGCCTACCGAGAGATCGACGACCGAGATCTCGGCGCCCCACTTCACGCGCGCCGTCCGAAGTCCGGCGAGCTCGTCCGGGCGTAAAGCGCCGGTAGGACCGCAGAATAGGCGCGGGTGTTTCGGCCGTGACTTCGTGCTGGCGCGACATGTTAAATACCCACTCTCATCGGCACGACGCGCGCGCTTCTTCAATCGTGGGCATGCAGTGAATGTACCGCTACGACGAGATGCGCAAATCCGTGACTTCGCAGCAACCGGTTTCGGATCGCCGGTCGCGTCGTATAATCCGCACAGAGTTTCTGTGTCGCTGCATAGATTCTTCGTCGCGTTCGTGCTGTTCGCTGGGCTGCCTGTCTTATCAGCGTCAGGACAGGATTTGGTCGCCGGCGAGATCGTCGATCGCGTCGTCTGTGCCGCCGACCCGTCGCAGAGCTACGCGCTTTACGTTCCCAAGCAGTACACACCCTCTCGTCCCTGGCCGGTGATCTTCGCCTTCGACCCCGGCGCGCGCGGACGTGTTCCCGTCGAACGATACCAAGCCGCCGCTGAACGCTACGGCTACATCGTCGCGGGATCCAACAACTCGCGCAACGGGGGAACGGAGTTCCCGAAGGTCCTGGCCGCGCTGACCAACGACGTCGCGTCGCGCCTGGCCGTCGACCCGAAGCGCGTGTATCTGGCCGGCATGTCGGGCGGCGCGCGGACGGCGCTTGGCGTCGCCCTGGCGTCGAAAGAGATCGCCGGCGTCATCGCGTCGAGCGCTGGATATCCAGATACCAACGTCAGAAAGACCCTCTCGTTTCCCCTCTTCGCGACCGCGGGAACGGAGGACTTCAATCACCTCGAAATGCGCAGGCTCGATCGCGCGCTCACGTCGCCGCACCGTCTCGTCATCTTCAACGGCGGGCACGTCTGGCTGTCGAGCGAGCTCGCGATTCAGGCGATTGAGTGGATGGAGCTCGCCGCGATGAAGGGCGGGCTCAAACCCAAAGACGACGCCGAGATCGATTGGCTGCTCGCCTCGCGCGTAGCGGCAGCGGGCAACGCCAACGACAAAGACACCTTCCGGGCGCTGCAAGCCATCGCCGACGACTTTCAGGGTCTGCGAGATGTGTCCGCACACGCGAAGCGAGCCGAGGAGCTCGGCCGCGACAAGGCCGTTCGTGCAGCCCTCGACGCCGAGCGTGACGAAGATCGCCAGGAGGAAGCGACGCTGAGTGAGGTGAGCGCTCTGGCTGCCCGCCTCCGGTCGCCGGCCAGGCGCACGACCCTCGGCCAGCTTCGCCAGAAGTGGGCGGAGTTGTCCGCGCAGGCAAAAACCGACGTGGACTCGACCGAGCGTCGGCTGGCCCGGCGCGTGCTCTCAGCGTTGAGCGCCGACGGCACGACCGACGAAGAGTACCCGGAAGATCATCGCGGAGTATCGTCCGGGCCGCGGCGGCGGCCCTCAGTAACCTTCTCTCAGCTCTCAGCCCTCAGCCCTCAGCCCTCTACTACTCGATCGTTCCCTCGATCGTCGGCGGAAAGACGTCGTGACGCAGCGTACCCGCGAACGTCGCCCCCACTCCCCCGCCGGGCGTTGCAATCAGCAAATCCATCTCGACATCGAAGGTGTTGTCACCGTTACTCGTCAGAATCCCGCCGAGCACGGCGCCTCGGACGGTACGGAACGGAACGCGGACGGTCCACACGCCGCCGGTGATGAACACAAATTCACCATCCTCGTCCGGCAGGTCGGGGTCGTGGTTGATGCCCGCGAGGAACACGCCATGCCGCGGAAGCCCATTGACGCTTCCGTCGAAGCCGCCCACAAAGACGGCGAGCCCGCAGAACGACTGCGGGCACAGCTCGAGCCCCTCGATATCTCCCTGCAGGATAGAGTCGGCAGCGACCGGTATTGTCGCAACGAGAAGAAGGGTGAGGAGCAAGACGGGCCTGAGGTGACGGCGCATGGGTCCTCCTGAGTGAATGAAGGCCACGACGACGCAGAAAAAAAAGACACAGTAGCGGGAGTGATGCGGACCGTCAAGCGGTTTTGCGGGGTCAGGCCGAAGCAGTGCTAGTTGGCGACGCGCGTCATCGAGATCATCATGCCGCCGCGTACTGGGACTGGCATCAGCGCGTACTCGTTGCGCCCATGCCGTCCAACAACGGTCCAGCCGGCGGCCTCACCGATCGCCGCGCCAAATACCACGTCGCTCAGGAAGTGCCGGTTGTCGACAAGGCGTGATGCCGCAACATACGTTGCCCCGACCAGCGCGGGCCACGACCCGCGATAACCGAAATGGCGCTCGAGCACCGACGCCGCCGCAAATGCGGCAGCGGCGTGTCCCGACGGAAACGCGCAACATTCGCCCGTCGGACGATCGCGCCGCACCGATTGTTTGAGACCCAGAACGAGGGTCTGAGAGAGGATGTGCGCACGCATCAAGTCGAATCCCAGATGCGACAGCCGATTGTTTTGCGGCTCGTTGGCTGCTGGCGGGAGCACATATCGCCCGACGACCCACAGCCCGACGGCGCTGCCGATCTGCACCTCGGAGCTGCCAATCCATTTGCCAAGCGCGAAGATGTCGTTCGCCGTTTCATTGCCGACAATGTGTTCCTCGACGTACTCGTCGGCCGGATGCGTGGCGAACGCAGCCACCAGACCGGTCCCCAGCAGCACCCATGTGGACTGGCGTTTTGGAAAGGCGACGAAGTCGTGCGCCGTGTCCTTGACGAGCGACCCCCAACCCGTGTGCTCCGGCGTCGGATGAACCGCTTGTCTGGTGGACTCGACCTGTTGGGTCGTGGGGTCAACCGGTTGTGTCGTGGGGTCGAGTTGCTGTGTCGTGGCGTCGACTGGCGGTGTCGTGGCGTCGACTTGCGCCGATACACGTGTCGCATTCAGCGTGAGGAATGAAACAGTCACCGCCAATGGCACGAGAGCTTTGCTCAGCATCGAACGCATCTCACAATGCAGATCCACTGACAATGCAGATTCCGGCATGCATCATGGGTGCCACTCTCGCAAAAATCAGGTGCAACGCCATGCCGCGACAGCGCGCCTTGAAAGGGATGCGCGTATGATGACGTGGCCGTTGTCATTCACAACACGAGCGCTCCTCGCATCGACCTGCATATGGGTCGCTTCGTTGTGGGTCGTGATCTCTGCACGGCCTCAAAGCGTACCCGACGGCGTGCCGAGTAGTGTACCGCCAACCATCGACTATCAACGCCAGGTTCACACGATTCTTGCGGCGAAGTGCCTGAGCTGCCACAGCGCCGAGCGCCGCTCGGGCGGGCTCTCGCTCGCGGCGTACGCAGACGCACTCGACGGAGGCCGCAGCGGTGCGGCCATCCGGCCGGGCAACTCAGCCGGCAGCCTTCTGACGCAGCGGATCACGGGACAAATGGCACCGGCGATGCCGCTGAACACTCCGGCGCTCTCCGCGGGGGAAATCGCCACCATCCGCGCGTGGATTGACGAGGGTGCGCGCGAAACCCTGGCGTCTGCCGCGGCGGCGCCGAGATGGGAGGCCCCGCTGGCGCTCGTGCGCCCGCGAGTTCCCGCCGAGGTCTGGCGCGACTGGTCAACGCCCGTCGATCGATTCGTTGCGGCATATCTGGCCGGGCAAGGCACTTCGCCGCCAGAGCTCGTGAGCGACGCGACGTTCGCCAGGCGCGCCTATCTCGACATCCAGGGCCTGTTGCCGCCGCCGGAAGAGCTGCGGGCATTTCTCGCCGACCGGAATCCAGTCAAGCGGACGGCGCTCGTTCAGCGACTGCTGGCCGGCAGCGACATGTACGCGCAGCACTGGATCTCGTTCTGGAACGACCTGCTGAGGAATGACGAAGGGGTCAACTACTATTCGGAAACATCGTCCCGTAAGAGCATCAGCACGTGGCTCCTGTCTGCCCTGACGTCGAACCTTCCCTACAATCAGTGGGTCGAGCAGCTGCTGAATCCGACAGCGCCCGGCGACCCCGATGGATTCCTCATCGGCGTCAACTGGCGTGGTGAAGTGAACGCGAGCCAGACGCCGGCGATGCAAGCCGCGCAGAACACCGCGCAGATCTTCATCGGGCTGAACCTCAAGTGCAACTCGTGTCACGACAGCTTCATCAGCAAGTGGAAGCTGAAAGACGCGTACGGTCTCGCCAGCTTTTTCTCCGACGACGATCGGCTGCGCCTCTATCGCTGTGACGTCGCGCAGGATGACTACGCCACGCCGGCGTTCCTGTTTCCGGAACTGAACCGTGTTCCGGCGTCGCCGTCGCTGGCCGATCGGCGAAGCGCCGCCGCGGCGATCTTCACCGACCCGCGCAACGGCCGGATGCCGCGCACGCTGGTCAACCGCATCTGGCATCGTCTGGTGGGACGCGGCATCGTCGAGAATCCCGACGAGATGGACGGCGTGCCATGGAATCCCGACCTGCTCGACTGGCTCGCCTCCGACTTCGTGGATAGCGGGTACGACATCAAGCGTCTGATCGCCACGATTGCGTCGTCGAAGGCATATCAGATGAAAGCTGTGCCGCGATCCGGCGAGCAGCCTCGCACATACACGTTCCGAGGACCGGAAATCCGCCGTATCACGGCCGAGCAGTTCGGCGATGCCATCGGCGCGATCACCGGCGACTGGAACGTGTATCAGCCGCCGGCTCCTCCGCAGCCGGCCCGCGGCGCGGCGACCCTTCCGGCGGGACCACCACCGGGGCGTTACACGCGTGAATGGCAGACGCCGGCGAGCTCGCTCGCCCGCGCGCTGGGCCGGCCGATTCGCGATCAGGTGTTCTCGACACGCAACACCACGGCGACGATGCTTCAGGCGCTGGAGCTGGTCAACGGAGAGCGGCTGGCGAACTGGCTGCTTCACGGCGCGCGCAATATGCTCGGCGAGCTTCCTCCCCCAGCCAGCGCGCTCTTCGTGACGCCCATCACCTCGCGTGGCGCGCGAGCTGCCACGCCGCCGCAGTCGCGGACCGCGCCCGCACCGTTCGATGTCGACGTTTCCAGGGCATCGCGCGTCTGGCTGATCGTGCAGAACGCGAATTCGACAGCGGTCGACAAAGCGGAAGCCGCATGGGCGCGTGCGGAGTTCGTCGGCAGGAACGGCGAAAACACACCGCTGACGGATCTGACGCCACTCGACGAATCCGCGCTTCGGCTGGGATCGGGCCCCGTCGTGTTCGATGATGCGACGTTCCCATCAGGCGTACGTGTGAAGACGCCCTCACGGCTCGTATTCGATATCGCCGGACGCGGCTTCACCCGGCTTCGCGGCGTCGCCGGCCTGGAAAATGTGCTGGCGCTCGCGCAGGGCGAATCGATTCTCGGGCGGTTCCTGATCTTCGGAACGGAGCCTGACATGGATCGACTGGTGCCACCCTCGCCCGGGATCCCCTTGCCGCCTGGTCCACGACTGACCGGAGCCTCGCAAATAGTCGATCGGATTTACTGGTACGCGCTCGGGCGGGCGCCGTCGGCCGAAGAACGTACGATCGCCATCGACGCGGTGACAGACCCGGCCCGCCCAGGCCGCGTCTCTGCTGAAGGGCTCGCCGACCTGCTGTGGGCTGTGCTGATGAAACCCGAGTTTCAACTGATCTTCTGAAGACCACGATATGACCAGGGACGAACAGACGATTCTCTCGAAGCTCATCGGACGGCGCGCGTTCATGGGCGCGACGGCAGGCGCCACGCTCGCCGCGCTCGCCGGACACGAGCCACGCCTGGCGCACGCCCAGGCAACACGTCCCGATGCGACGGCTGATGCGGTCATCGTCTTGTGGATGGCCGGTGGAATGGCGCAGACGGAGACCTGGGATCCGAAGCGGTACACGCCGTTCGAACCGGGTGTCCGAACCGAGCGCGTATTGAGCACGTTCCCCGCCATCGACACAGCTGTGGACCACATCAAGATTTCGCAGGGGCTCGAACGCGTCGCGCGTGTGATGGATCGCGGAGCCATCATCAGAAGTTTCCAGGCTCCCGACCTCGGCTACATCCTGCACTCGCGTCATCAATATCACTGGCATACCGGCTACGTTCCGCCGCAGACCGTCGCGATGCCGCATATCGGCGCCGTCGTCTCGAGGACGCTTGGGCCAAGGGATCCCACGGTGCCCGCGTTCATCTCCATCGGGCAGAATCTGGAGATCGGTGGCGAGAGCGCGTCGGTCAAGGCGTTTCACACCGCCGGGTTCCTCGGGTCGGAACATGGACCATTCCTCATCACGAATCCGCAGGATGCCGCCACCGCGGTCCGGCCGCCCGCCGGGCTCGGAGAACAGCGCTTCCTGAGCCGGCGCCAACTCTACGAGAAACTGCTCGCGCACGAGCCGGTCTACCAGTACGCGGGCGACTTCCAGCGGGAATCGCTCGTTCGATCGCTCGAGTCGGCCGATCGCCTGCTCTCGTCACCATCGGCAAAGGCGTTCGATCTTTCGCTCGAGCCCAGGCCTGCCTACGATACCTACAACACGGGACGATTCGGTCAGGGTTGCCTGCTGGCCCGCCGTCTCATTGAAGCCGGCGCGCGATTCGTGGAAGTCACCACCGGATACATCCCGTTCCGCTACTGGGACACGCACGAGCGCGGCCACGAGCGCGCGCAACTGATGAAGGAAGAGATCGATGCACCGCTGGCGCAGCTGGTCATCGATCTCGAAGCGCGCGGCCTCCTCGATCGCACCCTCGTGGTGCTCGCGAGCGAGTTCGGCCGCGACGCCATCACCGAAGGCAAGGTGGGCAAAGAAGTAACGCGACCAGGCAAACACGCCCGAAGTGATGAGCGCTCCCGAGCACTACGGCATGCACCGCCACTTCACGGCCGCCGGATCGGTCGTGCTGTTCGGCGGCGGAATCAAGAAGGGCACGCTCTACGGGAAGACAGCCGACGAACGGCCGTGTACGACCATCGAGAACGCGGTGCCGGTGGAGGATCTCCACGCGACGATCTACCACGCGCTCGGCATCGCCCCGACCACGTCGTACATCGCCGAGAAGCGGCCGGTGTATGTCACAAACGACGGTAAAGGAAAACCGATTCGCGAGCTGTTCGCGCGAGGCTAGACGATGAAGAACAACATGGTCGTGCGCGTGCAGGCGTGCGTAGTGGCCGTCATGGCGGGCGCGCTCGCCGTGGCGTACACCGCGCAGAACCGGCCGGCCTCACCGAAGCTCGAGGTCATCCCCGACAAGCTGGTGGTATTGACCTTCGACGATTCCAAGGCCAGCCACTACACGGTCGTGCGGCCGCTCCTGAAGAAGTACGGGTTTGGCGCGACGTTTTTCATCAGCGAAGGCTTCTCGTTCCGCACGAACAAAGACGACTACCTCACCTGGGAGCAGATTCGCGAGCTCCATCGCGATGGGTTCGAGATCGGCAACCACACGCGCGACCACAAAGGGGTCTCAAAGGAAAGCCTCGCGGGACTACGGGAACAGATCGAGGCGATCAACACGCAGTGCGCCGCGGACGGGATTCCCAAACCAGTGTCCTTCGCCTATCCGGGGAATGCCATCGAGCCGGGTGCGTTTCCCATCCTGGAAGAGCTCGGGATACGGTTCGCCCGCCGCGGAGGCGCTCCCGAATATCCGTACGACGAAGGCAATGGCTTCGCGTACGAGCCCGGCCACGATCATCCGCTTCTGCTGCCCTCGGCAGGCGATGCTCGTCCGGTGTGGACGCTGGAAAACGTCAAGCGCGCGATCGCGCAGGCGGGGAATGGCCGGATCGCGATTCTGCAGTTTCACGGCGCGCCCGACGTGGAGCATCCGTGGGTTCATACACCGCCGGAGCGATTCGAGGAGTACATGGAGTACCTCCACGACGAGGGCTTCAAAGCCATCGCCGTGCGAGACCTTGCGCGATACGTAGACTGGCGGCAGAAACCCGACGATCCCTGGAAGATCATCAACGAACGCAAGCTAGCTACGGCAGCGCGAACGCCCTGAGCGTCGAGCCGACCGCCGTGACAACCCACTGACGCCCATCGAGCATATAGGTCATCGGCGCGGCGCCCGCGGGAGATGCGCCAAGCTGTGCCTGCCACAGCACCCTGCCGTCCGCCGAATTCACCGCGCGGAAATTTCCTTCATCATCGGACGCGAACACGAGACCAGCGGCGGTCGAGAGCACGCCCCCGCCAAACGCCATCATGCGCGTCGATGGCAGCGGCGTGTACTTCACGTCCCACTTCTTCTCGCCGGTGGACGCATCCAGCGCGCGCAGCACCATGTAGCTGTCGACGCCATCCACGCGCAAAGGCCCGCGCCCCATCGTCATTGCCACTCGATCGGGAGGCGGCTCCTTCGGCGGACCCGGTGTATAGACGGCACACGTCTCACGGGCGGTCACGAAGAAGAGGTGCCGGACAGGATCGTATGAAGGCGGAGGAAAGTTCGTCGCGCCCCGGTGATCCGGGATGCACGCGTCGGACGTTCCGAGATCGTTCAAGATGACCAGCCGCCCGTTGGCATCGACCTCTTTCGCCCATGCGGTCTGGACGAACGGCCGCGCAACCAGGACTTTGCCCGTGGCGCGATCGAGCACGTAGAACAAGCCGTTGCGATTGGCGGCCATGACGACCTTGGTCGGCCCCTGCTTCAGCGGCAAGGTCGCGAGCACCGGCACCTGCGCCGCATCCCAATCGTGCAGATCGTGCGGCGTGAATTGATAGTGCCAGCGCAGCTTGCCCGTATCGACGTCGAGCGCGACGAGCGAGCTCGTGTACAAGTTGTCGCCTTTGCGATCCTGTCCGTAGTACGCGGGATTCGGATTGCCCGTGCCATAGAAGACGAGATTGAGCTCCGGGTCGTAGCTGCCGGCCACCCACACTCCGCCGCCGCCGTTCGCCATCGCGGCGGCCGACGGCCAGGTTTCACTCCCGGGTTCGCCCGGCGCCGGCACGGTGTAGAAACGCCACTCGCGATTGCCCGTGCGCGCGTTATACGCATCGATGAATCCCCGTGTTGGATATTCAGAGCCGCTGACGCCGACGATGACTTTGTCTTTCACGACCAGCGGCGCCATCGTGATGGAATATCCCTTCGAGCCGTCCGCGACGGGCGATTCCCAGCGCACGGTGCCGTCATCGACATTCAGCGCCACGAGTCTGGCGTCGATCGTGCCCATGTAGAGCGTGTCGCCGAGTACGCCGAACCCGCGGTTGATCGCGCCGCAACAATTCACCATCCCCGAGGGGTATTCGCGCCGGTAGGTCCACTCGGGCTTGCCGGTTCGTGCATCGATCGCCCACGCGTGTCCGGCCTGGCCGGTCAGGTACAGCCGGCCGCCGAAAAACAGCGGCGTCGCCTCGGTTCCGCGGCCGGCAACCGGCAACGTGGAGTCGAACACCCACTGCTCTTTCAGATCTCCGACGTTGGCCGGCGTAATCTGCGACAGCGGGCTATGGCGCTGGCCCGTGTAGTCCCCGGAAAAGGTCGTCCAGCGCCCGGCGCTGCCGAGCCCGGCGAGGAGGTCGGACGACTGGATACGCTCCGCGCCGCCCTGGGCGTACGTCAGCGCGGCACAAACGAACACTGCGACGATACCGGCAGGAATTGATCTCATGGCGCGATCATCATAATCCGCGGTGCTAGGATAGAGGCATGACCGTGTTCCGCCGGCGGTTTGCGACCCTGGCTGCGACAGCCGCCATTCTCGCGCTCGCCGCGGCCACCGGTTTTGCCCAGCGCATCTGGTATGGCGGGTACGGCTACACCCCGCCGCGATTCCCCACCAAACACAGCTTCCAGGGGAGCTTCAATTTCTGCCGCGCGATGTTCGAGAGCAATCGGCGCGAGAAGCGTGGCTGGAGCACCGACTATCCCGGCGCGGATCTGAATTTCAGCACGCGGCTGCAGGAGCTGACCAAAGCGCCGGTCACCATGTACGCGGACGCGGAGGAAGGCGACCAGCCCGACGCCGTCGTCGTCCGCCTGACCGACGATGCGCTCTTCAAGTGCCCGTTCATCCTGATGCAGGACGCAGGCACCGCCTATTTCAGCCCGCAAGACGCCATGCGCCTGCGCGAGTACCTGCTGAAGGGTGGATTTGCGTTCGTCTCCGACTACTGGGGCGAGCGGGCGAGAGAACAGTTCGACGAGCAAATCGGGCTGGCGCTGCCGCCAGGCCAGTTTCCTATCGTGGATCTTCCGCTGACCCATCCGATCTGGCACACGCTGTTCGAACTGAAAACGATTCCGCAGATGCCGTCGATCCAATCCTGGCGCCGCACCGGCGGTAACACCGACCGTGGCGTGTACGACCCGCCGTCGGCTCGCGGGATTGCCGACAGCCGCGGCCGCCTGATGGTGGTGATGATGCACAATACGGATATTCCCGACGGTTGGGAGCGGGAAGGCGAAGATCCCGAGTATTTCTATCGCTTCTCACCGGATTCGTACGCGGTGGGCATCGATATCGTGCTGTACGCGATGACCCATTGACGTATTCCGACGGAGGATTTTCATGTCACGTTGCGTTCCGATCGTAATCGGTCTCCTGGCGCTTTCCACGAACCTGTTTGCACAGACACCAGACGTCGACACGCCGCTCCTCGCCGCGCCGGCCAACCAGCGCGAAGGGGCGACCGTCGTCAAGTGGAAGCCCGACTTCACCTACGACACGTTGAAGAAAGGGCACCAATCGCCTGGTGTGCTACGACCGATCGGGCCAGCCGGGGCAGCAGCCCTTCTCGCTCGAGTGCACCAGCCTCGGCAACCTCGAGCGGGTGGCGCAGAACATGAAGTTCGAGGCGATGGGCGACAAGAAACAGGCGATGCTCGACGCGGCCGAAAAAGACGGCACCCGCGTGAAGCCCGAGTTCGGGTCGGTCTTCTACAACCTCGGCGGCGCCGACCGCGAGCACACTCGCGCGCACACGACCGTCGCGGTGCCGGGCGCCACGGCGCAATCGATGGGCCTGCCCGATAACAACAAGATGGGCGGCGCCTGGATCATGAATGCCGGCACCTCGACCGCGCACATCATGATTCCCGGACACTGAATTTGGGCGAAGCCCATCGAAGTATCATGAGATCGCCGCGGCGCTGCTGGCAGACCGTCGCGTCTTCTGTCCGCTGCGGCGGCGCAGGAGACGAAGACGTTCGCCGGGGTCATCTCGGATGACATCTGCGCCAGGGGCGACCATTCGCGCATGCGGATGGGATCGAACGATGCCGAATGCACGACGGCCTGCGTCGGCGCGCATGACGCCGCGTACGTGCTGTTCGACGGCAAGAACGTGTACAAACTGAGCGGCAAGGCGCCGATCGAGAAATTCGCCGGACAGAAAGTACACGTCAGCGGCACGCTGGACGCGAAAACGCAGACGATTCGAGTGGAATCGATTACGGCTTCGAGCTGAGCTCCCCCGCCGGAACGAATACCGTCCAGGCCTTCATCGTCGGGACGTGCAGCATCAGCTCGTAGTCCTGCGTGTAAGTCGTGCCGCCCGAGTCGTAGTATCGAACGGTCATCGTCCAGCGCCGCGACCCGTGCTGCGTCTTGACGTTGCGGTGCACCAGCTCGGCGTGGGCGCGCTGAATCGCCAGCCCGAAGTGTTTCTCGTTGTGTTCCAGCTCCCACCCGCCCGATTCCGTCCTGATTTCCACTCTCGGTGCCACGACCGCCGTATCCTGACCGGCGAGGTGCTGGGCGGATGCGAAGGTGACCTTGATGAGCGGCGTCAGCTGCAATGGATCGATCGACGCTTCCACGGCAGCCGCGTGGCCATCGTTGTGGAGCAGGATCGGAGGATTCGACACTTCATCCTCCAGGCCTTTCAGTGATTCGACGGTATAGGTCAGCAACAGTCGAGGCCTGGGCAGCTTGTTCACCTGCTGCTTCAGCGCCTCGATCTCGGAGTCTCGCGTGCCGCCGCCGGCCAACTGCTTCGTGTAGAGCTCGTATGGCGCAACCAGAAACCGCCTGAGAAACAGCCACAGGACCTCCAGCACGAGCGCGGCCCCGACAGGAATGCCGATGTTCCTCACGAGGTCTGCCTGAAACGCCGATGGGGCGCGGAGATACAGAACCGCAGCCAATCACAAGCGCGACGGCCACGAAGCCGAGGTGGGCCCACAGGCCCATGCCGGCGGCGGCCTGCCTCCAGAGCAGCCGGTTGTATTCACGTCTCGTCACAACCATCCCTCTCTATCCTACGGATTGATGGACAAAACCGGAAAAAAAGGCAAAATGGCTGCGTTCCATCAAAAAGGAGCCGCCATGGCCATGAGGGTAGGGGACGTCATCGCGGAAATCATGAAGCGCGAGCGGGTGAAGGTGCTCTTCGTCTACCCGCTCACGCCGCTCACCGAGTTCGCGGCCGCCGCCGACATTCGTCCCATCGTCGTCCGCCAGGAGCGCGTCGGCTGCGCCATGGCCGATGCGTGCGGCCGCCTGAGCTCCAGCGACGACGTCGCCGTGTTCGCCTGCCAGGGTGGCCCGGGTATCGAGAACACGTTCGGCGCCGTGGCCCAGGCCTACTCCGAGGGCGTGCCGCTGGTGGTCATCGTGCCAGGACCGTCGCGCGCGCTGGCCAACGTGCCGCCGAACTTCAACGCCACGTTGAATTTCCAGCACATCACCAAGAGCGCGGAGACGGTCACGACGCCCGAGATGATCGTGCCGGCGCTGCGCCGCGCGTTCACGCTCGCGCGAAACGGCCGCCCCGGCCCGTGTCTCGTCGAAGTGTGCGACGTGTTCAATGCCGAGATTCCGTCGATCCCGAACGCTAGCCGAGCTCGACTACGAGCCCACCAAGCGGACGCTCATCGCGCCCGACCCCAAGGCGGTCGACGCCGCGGCCGAGGCGTTGATCAACGCGAAGATGCCGATGATCTACGCCGGCCAGGGCGTGCACTACGCGAAAGCGTGGACCGAGCTCGGCAGGTTGCCGAGCTGCTCGAGGCCGCCGGTCGGTACGAGCATGGAGGGCAAGAGCGCGTTCCCCGAAACGCACCCGCTGGCGCTCGGCGCCGGCGGCCCCACCATGTCGAGCGCGCTGGCCACGCACGTCCACGAGTCGGACGTGGTGTTCGGCGTCGGCGTGAGCTTCAGCCCGGGCTTCTCCATCAGATGGCCGACCGAAAGGCAAACGCTTCATCCACAACACCGTGGACGAGCGCGATCTCAACAAGATCATTCCGACCGAGTATCCGGTGCTCGGCGATGCCAAGCTCACGCTCGCGATGCTGCACCAGGCGCTGAGCGAGCGGCTGCGCGGCAAGCCGCGCGGTCTCACTCGCGACGTCGCCGCGCGCATCCAGGCGCAGAACGAGCCCTGGCTGAAGGCAGTGGATGCCGTACCTCACGAGCAACGCGAAGCCGCTGTCGCCGTATCGCGTCGTCTACGACCTGCTGCAGACCGTCGATGTGGCCAACACGATCATCACGCACGATGCCGGCAGCCCGCGCGACGAGATGATCCCGTTCTGGAAATCGGTGACGCCGCTCAGCTACATCGGCTGGGGCAAGACCACGCAGCTCGGCTACGGGCTCGGCCTCACGATGGGCGCCAAGATCGCGCATCCCGAAAAGCTGTGCATCAACTACTGGGGCGAGGCGGCGATCGGCATGACCGGCATGGACTTCGAGACCTGCGTCCGCTGCCAGATTCCGATCATGTCGATCCTGTCCAACAACTTCGGGATGAAGATGCGAATACGCGGCGATGAAGCTGTCACACGAGAAGTACCGCACCTGCGACATCTCGGGCAATTACGCCGAGTTCGCGAAGGCCATGGGCGGTTACGGCGAGCGGGTGACCGAGCCCGAGCAGGTCGTCCATGCGATCGTGAACGGTATCCGGGCGACGAAGGAAGGCAAGCCCGTGCTGCTCGAATTCATCACGACGCAGGACGTGCGCTTCGCGTCGGGCGGCGCGATGCCGACTGACGCGTGCGGCGGACCGGCGGTGACTGATCGGACGAGGTGCACATGTTCATCTCGAAGAAGCATCTCGACCGGCGGACCTTTCTGCGCGGCATGGGCGCGACCATCGCGCTGCCTCTGCTCGACGCCATGATTCCCGCGCGCACGGCGCTGGCCGCCACCGCCGCCAGACCGATGCCGCGCCTGGCGTTCGTCTACTTTCCGCATGGCGCGATCATGCGACGAGTGGACGCCGGCAGACTGCAGGTCCGCTGAGGTCCAGCTCGGCAGGATCCTCGAGCCGCTCGCGCCGTTCAAGGATCGGCTGACGATCGTCAGCGGGCTCGAGAACCGCCACGCGTACGGACCGGTGCACGCGATCACGCCAGGCACGTGGCTTTCCGGAGTGTCGCCTGCGAGCGAGCGCGCGATTCGACGCCAGGTACAACGGCGGACCAGATTGCCGCGCAACACATCGGCCGGGACACGCTGCTGCCGTCGATTGAAGTCGCCACGGAAGCGCCGAAGAGGATCGCGGCCGGTGCGTGGGAAGGCGACTACAGCGAGAGCTTTGGCATCGACGATCTCGTTTCGCGGCTCGTCGACACCGCTGCCGATGGAATTCAGCCCGCGCAACGTCTTCGACACGCTGTTCGCTCGCGGCGCGCGACGGCCGGCGAGCGTGCCTTGCGGCGCGCGAGCGCGGAACGAGCATCCTCGATCTCGTTGCGGCAGATACCGCGGATTTGCAGAAGCGGCTCGGTCCTTCGGACCGCGCGGCTGCGCGATTACCTGGACACGTACGTGATCTCGAGCGCGGTGGAGAGGCCGAAGCGCCGATGCGCCGGGCAGACGAGTCGCCGGCGACAGCGACGCCGTTCGCCGAACGCCTGCATCTGATGTTCGACATGATCGCGCTGGCGTTCCAGGCAGACATCACGCGCGTCGCATCGTTCATGATGGCGGCCGAGACCAGTCAGATGACGTACGACCACCTGGGCGTGCCCGATTCGTTCCATCTGCTGTCGCATCACCAGAACGATCCGGCGAAGATCGAGAAGCTCGTTCGGATCCAGAGCTACCACACGCGCGTGTTCGCCTCGTTCGTTCGGAAGCTCGCGGATATGCCCGACGGAGACGGCTCGATGCTCGATCGCTCGCTGATCCTTTACGGCAGCAACATGAGCAACAGCCATGCGCACGACCACTTCCCGTTGCCGCGGCGGTGATCGGCGGCGGTTGCGGCCGGCTGCGCGGGGGCCAGCATCTGCGCTATCCCGACCGCACGCCGCTGTCGAATCTGTTGCTCACGATGCTCGCATCGCGCGAGGTGCCGGTGGAGTCGATCGGCGACAGCACGGGCGAATGCTCGGAAATCTGATCGGCTCGACTTGCGCCTTACGACTTTCGACTTTCGCCTTGCGACTATTTCGGCACAATCGCCGCGATCCTGAGCGGTCCTCCGCTGCCTCCGCGAATCTTCATCGGCAGCGCGACCACGAAGCTGCCGGTAAGAGGCAGCCGGTCGAGTTGCGCCACGTTTTCAAACGCGGGGATGTTCGCGGCCATCAGGACCTGATGGGTGTCGAACGTCTTCGACGGTCCGTGGTCGATGCTGGCCGTGTCGATGCCGACGGCATCGATGCCGCCGTGCGAGACCAGCCACCGGGCCGCGTCGGGATGAATGCCGGGGAAATGCAGGTCTGCGGCCCCTTCCGTTCCGGTTTTCGTGGTGCCCAGATACCGCTCGCGATCGGGCCACCGTTTCCCCCAGCCGGTTCGGAACAGGACAATCGATCCTGCCGGAATCCTGCCGTGGGCGCGCTCCCACGCCTCAAGCACATCGACGGAAATCTGATAGTCGGTGTTCTCGGTGCTTTGCTCGCTGACGTCGATGACGAAGGCGGATCCCGTGAGACGTTCCAGGGGAATCGCTTCGGTCGTCCACTTGCCCTCGGCGAAGTGCACCGGTGCGTCGAGGTGGGTCCCTCCGTGCTCTGACGTCGTAAAACTGTTGGCGGCGTAGTAATAGCCGGCCGGCGTGCGTTCGGCCGATTCGACAACGAGGTCAAAGGGCCTGGCGGTCGGCCAGTAGATCGTGTCGATCGAGTACTGGTAGCTCAAATCGATCCACGTACCGCTGGTCAGGAGATCGGGGCCGGCAGCCTGCCGGCACGCGCACGTGACGAGGAGACCCACGACGAGCGCAACGCGAATCATCAGCATGCCCCCACATTAGATCAAAGCCGCAGCGTTACAATGCGAATCTCCAGTATGGCGAATCAGGCACCGGCAAACACGAACGAGACGCCCAGCCGAAGCCGTGCGCAGACGTGGGCGGAGGGCGCCCTGGCGCCGCACCCATACCGCCTCGAACTCCGCGGGTCGCCAGCCCATCTTGCATCGCCGGAGATCTGCGCACACTGCGGCAACCCCGCAACGCAGCGCATCGTCGTGAAAAAAGTGTTTCGGCCGCTCCCGCGCAGACATGGGTCGTCCGGAGGGCTGCGCGCGTATCGCATCGGATCGGCGTCCATTCCCTTCTGCGGGAATTGCCGCGCCACGCATGAGGCCACGGTCCGGCGCCCGTCGGTGGCGAAGAAGGCCCTGCACCTCATCCTCAACCCGCTGATTCATTCCGATTCTGGGTTTCGCCTGGCTCACGACGATCTTCATGAAGCAGGCGCCCCTCCCGGACGTGGGCCGATTCCCAGGATGGATCGTGTATGTGTTGCTCGCGGCGGCGCTCGCGTGGTGCGTCTTTGTCCTGTGGCGCTCGACGGGTCCCAGCCGGCTCGATCCGCAGACCGACATCACGCGCGCGTGCGATTTCAGCGAGGACGTGGGCGGTTGGCTGGAAAAGGAGAGGCGGATCTACGCGCTCAGCAACAAGTCATTTGCCGACAGGATGGTGGCGATGAACGCCGACCGCGCGTGGACGGCCGGCGATCAATCGCGGTCGACAAAGGTCCAGTTCGTGCTTGCCGTACTCATGCTCGCCGGACTCGCGGCCATCGCTGGACTGGTGAAACTGATGGGCCACTAGGCATTCCCTCGACAATCTCGCGCAGGAGCAGCTGAGGCCTGGCAACACCCTGCTCTTGCGCCTTCGTCGGCGATCGTTCAGTTTACGAGGGCGCTCGTGTTGTTCGTAACCTCCAGAGGCACGTTGGCCTCCAATCTGGTCCCGCCGCGAGGACTCGACTGAACCGTGAAGGTTCCGCCGAACGCGTCGACGCGCTCGCCCATGCTGACGAGCCCGAGGCCCCGGCCCCACACTTCATCGACGACGAATCCCACACCGTCGTCGGCAACGGTCAGGGTGAGACTGTGGGAATTGCCGCTCAGGTGCACCGACACGTTCTCTGCCTGACTGTGCTTGAGTGCATTCTGCAGTGCCTCCTGCGCAATTCGAAACAGGCACAGCGTCAGGTCGGGTGGGATCGCCGCCGGAACATTCTCGTGGGTGAACGTGGCGCGGGCGCTGCGAGGAGAGGTCGGCGAGCAGTCCTTCGAGGGCGGCCACCAGCCCGACGAGCCGCAGTCTCGCGGGATACAGCCGGTGTGACAGATCGTGAACGCTCGTGACAATACCGTCGGCGCACCTGACGGCCTCACCGGCGAGCGACTCCGCCCGGCCCCGAATCATCCCAGTCAGTCGACTGAGGTTGAGTTTCAGCAGGACCAGCTGCTGGCTGATGTCATCGTGCAGTTCGCGCGCGAGCCGGGCTCGCTCCGATTCCTGCGCGCTGAGCAATCGCCCGCCCATCTCGCGGATGCGCTCGAAGCTCGTGCGCAGCTGCCTTCGGCCCGTCGCCGCCTCGCCCGCTGAACGAGTAGTCCCGTGATCAAGATCGTCTGGACAGCCAGCAAGACCGCGGCGCCGATAATGTACACGCGGTAGCGATCCCAGACACTCGCCTCGCGGAACATGAGGACGCTGCCGGCCGGCAGCAGCCGCCGGTCGAGTTTCCACCGATCGAGCTGTCGGATGTCGAACATGAATTGGTTGTCGGGCACCTCGCGGACCGGAATGGCCGCGGGCGATTCGCCGCGGAGCACGCGGAGACCGAGATCGCCGGCGGCCTTCCCATGCAGTTCAACGCTGTAGAGGTACCCTCCAACGGGACCAAGACCAAGGTACTGATCGACGAAGCATGTAGACCGGAGCTGGCGCGACGGCGGAGATCCGCGACAGCACGTCATGCGGGACAAACGTCTGGCCCGTCGCGTCCCTGAACACGTCACGTACAGGACAACACTTTGCGGCGGCACACTGGGACACCGCCTCGAGGAGTCGTCCATGGACAGGTCCGTGAGATAGCTGAAGGACACGCGCGTCTCGAACGGCTCGAAGTCGCGCCGCGCGGTCGCCTGCAGGCTCCGGTCGAAGCTGGAGGTGCCACCGACCACAAAGACATGCCGCGTGTCCGGCTGCAGCCGCAGTGCGAGCTCGAGCGTGGGACCGAAAACGCGTCGTACGACGAGCCCGGTCATGCGGGCCGGGAGTGCGGCGGCCTTCAGATCGTTGGCGTCCGCCCCACAGAACACGATCGGCACCCCTGGCGCGAACGCATCGGCGTGTCGCCGCAGAAAGGTCACAGACGGTCCCATGACACCGACGATGAGATCCAGCTTTCTGCCGCTGTACTTCTTCACGAAGTAATCGCGGACAGCTGCTCGTGAGATGTCTCGGGGAACTGGGCGGCATTCAGCGACTCGGTAAAGAACTCGACGTTGCCCTCGAGCCCGGCACTGAGCGTCGCACGGAGCGCCCGGTCGAGGATGGCCAGCCCCGGGAGCGTCTTGTCCTCGTCGAACAGCAGGAGCACGCGCCTGGGCTGGCCCTGGCCGGCAACCGGGACCGAAGTGGCGGCCAGCGTGCCGATGAGGCAAAGGAAAAAGACTCTAATTGCTCTCAATTTTCAACACGTGCGCGAGCAGGCTGTCGGCGACGTAAATCGTCTTGAGAATCCTTCGACACCGCGAGCTGATGGGCCTCGCCGATGTCGTTCGAATCGGGATTGTTGCCCCACTTGCCGAACCATCCCAGTATTTTCCCGTTCCAATCGAGCTTGAAGACCATGCCGTTCATCCCGGCTCCCATCCACAGGCCGCCCTTCGCATCGACGAACAAGGCGCAGGCGAGATAGTTCACATCAATCTCGCGCAGCTTCTTCAGGTTTCGGTCGAACACGACGAGCTTCTTCGCGTTCCGGTCGCCCACCCACAGCTCGCCCGTCGGGGACATCACGACGGTGTGCGTCGTGGCAAACGGCCCGGCTGGATGCGCGAGGCTCACGCTCGCGATGAAGCGCCCGTCCTTGTCGAATTTCATGAGCCGCGGATCGGAGCCTTGCACCACGGGCGGCCGCGCCGCGACGGCGTGGCGGTCGGGCCGTGCGGCATAGGGGTACGTCGTGCAGAACGAGCAGTCCTCCGGCGGCGACGTGCCGCCGTGGCCCTGGACGACGTAGAAGTTGTCGTCCTGGTCGAAGGCGATGTCGAGCGGCTGATTGAACATCCCGTTCCAGGCGGCATCGCTCCAGGCGCCGTTCTCGCCGCGCCTGCCGAGCATCATCAGGACTTCGCCTTTCGAGTTCAGCTTCCAGAGCACGTTCCAGTACGCGTCGGTCGCCCAGATGTTGCCGTATCGATCGATACGCAGCGCATGCGGGTTGACGGCGATGTTCGGGTTGAACACGCGCAGCACCTTGCTGCCGGTGGCATCGTATTCGACCATCTGGATCGGCGCGTTGCGATTGAAGACGAGCAGATGTCCTTCGGGCGTGAACGCGACGGCGGCGACGTTGCCGAATTTCTGGCCGAGGGGCGGCACGGGACGCGCGCCAAACTTGAACGGCAGCATCGGCACACCAGGCGGCGGCGCGGTGGGCGCGGTGGGCACCGGGATATTGCTCGGGTCAGGTCCGAAGTCGCCGGGAGTGGGGCTGGGATTCTGTCCGCTGACGACGGTCGATACGCACACGGACAGAAGCAGGAATATCGCGAGTTTTTTCATAGCGAGGAAAAGGCTACCACGGTTGACGCGCATCCCGTGTCACAGTCACCGTTTGGCATGTGTCTAAGATACCTAGATGCGCGCACATCAATCCTCTAACCGAGCAAGCCAGCACGGATCCGGAGGACCTCGCTCTTGTTGCGCGTGTGCAGGCCGGCAGCCGGCAGGCGCTCGAGACGCTGATCGAGCGCCACCAACCGTGGATCTACAACATCCTGGTTCGGATGCTCTATTATCCCGCAGGAGGCGGAGGACGCCACGCAGGAAGTCCTGATCAAGGTCCTGACGAAGCTCTCGACCTTCGAGGCCCGCAGCAGCTTCCGCACCTGGCTCTACCGCATCGTGGTCAATCACGTGCTGAACATGTAAGCGCCGCGCGAACCAGCCCGGACACTGATCTCGTTCAGCGACTACGCGACGTGAGCTGGATGACACGCCAGACCTGGACCTGCCGGATCCGGCGACCGTGCCGGCCGATGTGCGGCTGCTGGTGGCAGGAGGCGAGGATCGGCTGCACATCGGGGATGCTGCTGTGCCTCGATCGCGAGCAGCGGCTCGTGTATATCCTCGGCGAGATCCTCGGCGTGCCCGATACGCGTTGGCGCCGATCTGCTCGAGATCGCCCGCGATGCCTTCCGCCAGAAGCTCGCGCGGGCCCGGCGCGACCTGCACAGCTTCATGCACGGGAAGTGCGGGCTCGTCAACCACGCGAACCCGTGCCGCTGCGCGAAGAAAACCAGGGCTTCATCAAGGCCGGCTATCTCGATCCACACCGGCTCCTGTTTGCGCGCGCGCATGTGACGCGCGTGCACGAGGTCGCTCCACGCGCGATCGAGGGCCTCGAGGCGCTCGACGCCGCGTCCCGGCGAGATTCACCGCGAGCATCCATTCCACGCCGCACCCGACTTTCTGGCGGCGCTGCGGAAGCTGTTCGACAGCCCCGGAGTGCCGGTCGCTGCTCGCCCGATAGAGAAGGGGAAATTCCATGAGAACGCCAGTGCAGATGACACTCGACGTCGTCGACGCCTCGTGCGCGACTGCCCCAGCAGGACGTGGCCGAGACCGTCATCGCCCTCGAGCGCGGCGCCCTCGATCGTTGGGGCAAAGGCGATCCCGCAGGGATACATCGAGATCTACGCGCCGGAAGTGACGTACTTCGACCCGGTGCAGGAGAGGCGGATCGATGGTCTGGATGCCCTGAAGAACAATGCTCGCGCCCTTACGCCGGTAAAATCCGCGTCGATCGTTTCGACATGGTCGCCCCTGAGAGTGCAGCGCCATGGGGAGATTGCGGTGCTGACCTTCAACCTCATGAGCCACCGCACGCAACCAGACGGGAAAGACGCTATCATCGCGCATTGGAACGCCACCGCGGTGTACCGAGCAATGGAAGGGACATGGAAGAGCATTCATGTCCACTGGTCCTACATCAAGCCGGAGTTGAAGACGCCCATCAGCGAAACGGTGTCCTGACTGTGATAGATTGGCTGGGCCATTCGTGCCAAGCTGGTCGATTCGATCCTTCTGATTGCAATTGCGGCGAGCGCCCTGCTCGCCGTAATCGCAGTTTTCGGCCCAGGCGTTACACGAGCGCTTACGGGATTCGACTCTCATCACAGACACTGTGGCGCCCGGCACTCATCGCAGGCGCCGCAAGTGCGTTTCTGCTGTATCGATCTGAATTACGCCAACAGAAGCTCGCAAGGATCTGGTCTCGGATACTGCACCATTCCACGGCCGTCGCGATTGTCCTCGGGGCACTCACCGTCGCGATCGCGTTTCGGGTGTCTGCGTTCGAGGCGTTTGGAGCAGATGCGTACGGATACGTCAGCCAGGCGCACCTGTGGGCGGCTGGCAATCTCGTCCAGCACGAACCACTTTCTCTTCGCGTGCCCTGGCCCGAGGCAGAGTGGACGTTCTCGCCGCTTGGATATCGTCCAGGCGTCCAACGCGGAACAATCGTGCCCACGTATCCACCTGGCCTCCCAATGGTGATGGCAGGCCTGCTCGTCCTGTTCGGTCGAGAAGGTCCGTTCTTTGTGGTGCCGCTACTTGGCGGCGTGGCGATCGTCGCGGCATTCCTGCTCGGACGGCGCGTGGCTGGTGCAGTGTGCGGTCTCGCAACCGCCACGTTGCTGCTGACCAGCCCGGTATTTCTGTTCCAGCTGAAGGAGCCCATGAGCGATGTGCCTGTCACGGCATGGTGGCTCCTGGCGATACTGCTTGCCTCGAGGACCACGCCCGGGCTCATCGTTTCCGGAGGTCTGGCGGCTTCTGCCGCGATCCTGACGAGGCCAAATCTTGTTCCGTCTCGCCGCGGTCCTTGGGATGTTTGTGCTCCTCTACTCTGCGAAGGAATGGCGCCGCCGCATATTGAATGCGTGCCTGTTCTCCGCTGCGGTCATTCCTGGCTGCATCGCCGTCGCCGTCGTCAACGCCAGGCTCTATGGTTCGCCGCTTGCGTCCGGGTACGGCGCGATGTCCGGGTTGTTCAAAATCGATTACTTCTGGACCAATCTCTCGCAGTACTCGAGATGGCTCCTCGACATGGAAACACCCTTTATCCTGCTGGCCCCAGTCGGGTGGTTCCTGCTGAGACGACGCGAGGGTTCCCATGATGATTCGCGCGCTCGCGAACGCGGAAGGTTGTCTGGCCTGTTCGTCGTGTTTGCGGTGGCGCTGTACGGATGCTATGCCACCTATTTACCGTTTGATAACTGGACGTATTTGCGATTCCTGCTCCCGGCGATCTCGCTGCTTCTGCTGCTTTGCGCCCTGACAGTGTCTGACCTCGGTGAACGATTGCAGTCGTTTCCTGCGAGGTTTCTGGTCGTCGCGTGCTTCGTGGTGTTTCTTGCCTGGCGGTGGGATGTGACGGGTTTGAAACCGGTCAAGCCGCACGATCGGAAATCCGTCGTCATTGCCGAGTATGTGCAGGACCATCTGCCGCCAAACGCCATCGTGTTCTCCGCGTTTCACTCAGGCAGCATCCGCTACTACTCCGGCCGGTTGACCCTCCGGTGGGACTGGCTGAATCATGATTGGCTCGACCGATCGCTGGTGTTCCTGACCGCAAACGGCTATCAGCCTTTTCTGTTGATCGAGGATGAGGAGCGAGCACCGTTTGTGGAGAAGTTTTCAGGCAACTCCAGAATCGGGTCTCTCGGGCTTGACGCCGGTGGCGACTTACCATGGAGGGACTCGAGTCGATTTGTACGATTTGGGGAATCTAAATCAGCCGCCTGCTACGGCGACGATTCAACCGCGCTCGCCATGAGCGAGCCTCGTTCCGCGCTCGCGCCAGGCGAGTCGAATGGCTCGCACCAGTGAGCGAGTCTGCAAACGCGTGTAGGATTCTTAGATGGCGAAAAAGACAGGTCAGCGGAAGGATCAGAAGAAAAAAAGCGTTGGTACATCCCGCACGGGTAAGACAAACCAGTATCAAGGGAGGAAGCGCAAATCCATCGGTTCCAGCAAGCCTGGCGGTGATGGCCCGGGGACCAAGAGGTGGACTAGAGAATAGTTGGAATAACGCACGCTAGTCGCCGGTCCCGTCGTTTGGGCGTTTGATACACCTCCGTGCCCCACAAGGAATATTGTGGACAATCGTGAACAGTCTAGCGACGGCCACCATGGTCGCGCGCTTCGTGCTGCGGCTCCGCCGAAGCGCGGACAGTTCGGCTGAGCGTCACCCCGAACGGCGAATTGAGGATTCATCGTGAGGTCAGTCATAACGAAACATGCTCTCGCAATAATCTTTGCTGCTGGCCTCAGCCAAGCCGTCGCACTGTCCCAATCACCGCTGCCCCAAACGGAGTCGAGTCTTTCCAGAAACCCCGCCCTGGTCGTGACTGGGCAAATCGCCTCCTGGCCAACGACCCGAAGGTCCGCGCAACCGCCGAAGCCGCCCTGGTCCAAGCGGGGCGGGGTTCGTTCCCTTTGCTGAGACGATTCCTCGGCCCTGAGCATGAAGACCTGCATGTTGTGACGTTTCAAATCATCCAGCGAATCGGTCCTCCTGCCATTCCGCTGCTGGTGGAACTGCTGCAGCATGACTGGGTCTCCATCCGGCAAGGCGCCATCAGTGAATTGATTGACCTGGTACCGCATACAGAAACGATTCAGCCGGCGTTGAGGCGGGCGCTGAGAGACGAGGATTCGATCGTCGCGGGCGATGCCGCACGCGCCCTGGGCGCGTTGGGCAAGCGTGCCAGCCCTTCGGTCGGCGCGCTCGTCAACACGCTTTCGCACGAGGATCCATACGTCCGCGTCTACGCGGCGGAGGCCCTGGCGTCCATCGGCCCGAGCGCGGCCAGTGCGACAAACGTCCTGGCAGGAGCCCTGGGCGATCCCATTCCCGGCGTTCGATGGGCGGCGTGTGAGGCCCTCGCAAGCATTGGTCCGGCTGCGCAGTCTGCAGTGCCGCAGCTCATCGAAGCTCTGGAGGATGAATTCCTCTATGTGCGAATCTTCGCGGCCGGAGCCTTGGGAAGCATCGGACCGAAGGCGCAGTCGGCTCGAGAGGCGCTGAAGGCGGCAGCAGACGATCCCGCATTGCGTGACGAAGCAGAGTGGGCGTTGAGTCGAATCGCTGGAATCAAATCTGGAGCGCCTGTCGCGTCGCACGTTGTGCCCGCGACTTCCGGCGCGCCCCCGCTCCAGACGACAGTCGTCCAGACGGGCAATCCTCCGGTTGACTGGGATACGACCACCGGTCGGAACATCGTCTGGAGTGTCGAGTTGGGAAACGAAACGTACGGTCGTCCCGTGGTTGCTGGCGATGCGGTCTATGTGGGCACCGACAACGCCAGGCAGATGAACCCCGCCTTCCAGAAAGACGCCGGCGTGCTCATGGCATTTCAAGCGAAGGATGGCCAGTTCCTCTGGCAGGACGTGGCTCCGCGAGTCGAGCGAGGTCTGCGAGAGTTTCTGTTGCCTTCGACGACAAGTACGCCGTATGTGGAAGGGAACCGGTTGTACTACGTCACCGCCGAGTGCCAACTCCGAAGTCTCGACACGCAAGGTTTCCGTGATGGCGCGAACGACGGTGCGTATCAGGATGAAATCTTCCAGGACGACGCTGCGGCCGACATTGTCTGGGAGTTGGACATGTGTGGCCGCCTGGGTGTCTTCCCGCATGAAGCCACTCGTAGCGACGTGTTGCCCGTGGGTGATCTGCTGATCGTCTCTACGTCCAACGGGCTGAATGAAGGTCACACGCGCGTCCCATCGCCGCGCGCCCCAAGTCTGATCGCGGTGGACAAGCACTCGGGCGACGTGGTGTGGCGCGCCATCGGCGCTGGCGCGCAGGTGCTGCACGGTCAGTGGTCCAGCCCTGTGGCCGCCAACGTCAACGGGCGCATGCAGGTGCTCTTCGGCGGAGGAGATGGCTGGCTGCGGGCCTACGACGCGGCTTCGGGTCACGAAATCTGGCGATTTGACGGCAACCCGAAGGATGCCCGCTGGCTTCCGCGCCCCGGCGTCTTTTCGCGCAGTTTTATCATTGCTTCACCGGTGTTTGCCGGCGGCCGGGTCTTCGTTGCGATGGGACAGAGTCCTGAGCACGGCAACGCACCTTCACTTATTCACGCGATCAGTCCCAGCGGCCAGGGAGACGTCACCGCGAGCAGGCTCCTATGGACTTCTCGCGAGGTCGGTCGCGTGGTGGCAACGCCGATCGAGAAGGACGGTCTGCTGTACGTTGGGGACGTTGGTGGAATGGTCCATTGTCTGGACGCGGCAACCGGCACTCTCGTCTGGGAACACGACACGTACGCGGCCATTTGGGGAAGCTTCCTGTTGGCCGGCGACCGGCTCTACGTTGGGAACGAAGACGGCACCATGACCATCCTTCGTACCGGACGGCGAAAGGAATTGCTGGGCGAGATCGAGATGGATGGGGCGCTCTATTCGCTGCCGGCGCTGATCGGCGATGCGCTTTGGCTGACCACTTCGAAGCGGTTGTACCTCATCGCGACCATGCGTTGAACCCCAGCGCGCGTGTCGCCACACAAGTGCTACGCTGCCCGCGATCACTTCACTGGAGGATAGCCGCATGAAAAGCCTGGCCGAGCTCACGAAGACGACGCTGATAGGCGGACTGCTCGTCGTCCTGCCGATCTACCTATCCATCCTGTTGTTGGTCAAGACGATCGCCGGCATCTTCGCGTTGCTGTCGCCGGTCACGGAGGCGATCCCGGCCGGCGCGCAGTTCCGGCAGCTCATCGCCATCGTGATCGCGTTCGTGGTTTGCCTGGTGGCCGGGCTCGTGGTGCGCACCGGTCTCGGGCTGAGGGCCAAAAACGCGCTCGAGCGCTCGGTGTTCGAGAGGATCCCCGGGTATGCGCTGGTGCGGGGCCTCGCCGCACGGATGTCCGATGACGGGGGCGAGGGCGCGTTCCAGCCGGCGCTCGTGGAACTGGAGGACGCGCTCTCGCCCGGCTTCATCATCGAGGAGCTGGAGGACGGGCGCTACACCGTACTCGTGCCGTCGGTGCCGACCCCCGCGGCCGGTTCGCTGTTCATCCTGCCGCGGGAGCGTGTGCATCCCCTGGACGTGCCGTTCACGCAGGCGGTGAAGGTCATCTCCAAGTGGGGCGAGGGCGCGGGGGCACTTGCGCGGGGCATATCGGTCCGATCCTGATTCACGATGAGCGAGGCGAAGGCTGGGGCCGCTTGCTAACGCACCACGGCCGTTCTTTACGGCAGCCTCGGTACGTCGACAACGCGGAAACCCCGGGAACTCCTGTCCCAGCTCGGGATTCCCGTCAACGAACGAGAGGCTCTGCTTGTACATCAGGTCGAGCGACGGCGCCGGATAGATCGCGCTGACGTCGGCCGCGGACATCCCGTGCGACGCCACTCGGGTGCGCGGCTGGTAGTTCGCGTCGCGGGCCTGCGGCAGGACCTGGACGGCCTGCATCATCCCGTGATCCTCGTGCATCAGGATGTGGCAGTGATTCACCCACATGCCGGTGTAATCCGCGAAGCGGGACCGGAACACCACGCGCCCGCCCCGTGGAATCGACACGGTATCCATCCACACCGGCTCGTCGAGCACGTTGTGGAGACGCCCCTGGTCGTCCGGCACCTCGATGCGCGTGACCCAGAACGGGTTGACGTGCATGTGGAACGGGTGATCGGCGCCTTTCGTGGTGATCTGAAACTCGGGATCGCGGGCGAAGCGGGCCTGGCCCTCGGCCTTGCTGATCGGATACGCGTGATAGTGACCCGCGTACTGCCCGGGTTGCTTGAACTTCTCCTTGTTGGTGTGGCTCCAGAGCGGGATCGAACAGTTGTAGAGCACCCACTCCTCGCACGTGTCGACGAGCACTCGCGGGTGGTGTGGATCGTGGTGCCCGAACTTCTGCGGCACCGGCGGCTCCGGGTTCGCGGCGAGATCGAACTGCCCGTTGATCGCCATCGTCCTCGAGTACGGCGGCAGCAACACGCGCGTGCCATCGATCTCGGCCCAGCGCAGCTTGTTCATCTCCGGGTGCTGCCGCGCGAAGGCTTCAGGCACTTCGATCAAGGGAAAGTCCGTGGGACCGTACCCGGAGTAGCTCATGACACGCGAGCGAAAGCTTCCGGCCGGCACCTTGCGCCGCAGGCCTTCCGCGGCCGGGACTCGCAGCTCGTCGTCGGCGACAGGCTGCAGGTACGGCGGCACGTCCGGCAGTCGATCCCGGAGGCTCATGACGTCGAAGTCGCCCCCGTCCACCGGCTTGCCCGCCACGCGGACGTACCCGATGACCACATCGATCGGCGCAGGATTGGCGGCGGAAAACCCGCTGCGGCCGGAGGCGACCCCCACCTGCAGGCGCTGATGGAAATTGTCCGTGTGCAGGAGAAACTCCTGCGCGAGGATCGTGTAGACCTTGCCGGCGGCGTCGGTGGGCGCCTTGAAGAAGACGTCGGCGCGGTTCGCGTTGGTCAGGAAGATCTGGTTGGGACGGACGAACAGGTTGCGGAGGCTCTCGCCGTCGCGGTAACAGTCCTCGACGTTGCGCAGCATCGCCTTCGTCGGGTCCTCACCGCTTGCCGCCGGTCGATCGAGCGGGCTGCGCGACCCGGCGTTCTGCTTCGACAGATCCTTGATCGTGTGCCGGGCGCGGCCGTTCTCGACGGTCACGAGCGTGATCCCATCGAACGACAGCTGATAGATCGTTCGCGTCGCGGCTTCGACGTCCTGGCGTGTCGCGAGCTTCACCACACGCGGCGCGGTGGCGTTGTCACCCGCCTCCACCTTCCACAGCTGACGATCCGCGAACACGAACTGGCCTTCGAGCACCATGAAGCTCTTCGTGCCGCGGCCATCGACGCTCGCATTGAGCACGCGCCACCGCTCGACGGCGCCCGGGCGCATGAACATCACGGTCGGCGAGAAGCCGCCGTTGATCGCGACGGGTGGGGGCAGGCGGCCCTGATTGCGGCGAGGGCCGGCGTCCATGTCGAGCGAGGACACCTCGACGCGCTGAATCATCATGACGCGCTCGCGGTAGTCGAACGGTCCGGTCTTCACCGTTGGATCCGGCCGCTCCGTGCCGGTCATCGCCCGGTTGATCGCGTCGTCGACATCGCCTTCGATGATGAAGAAGCCGGCGAGCCCGCTGGCCACTTGATCGTGTGTCGCGCCATGGCAGTGCGGGTGGTACCAGTGCGTGCCTGGAGGATGGGGCTGAGACGAGCCACGGCGCCCGGCTCGTGACCCCATGACGTTGCCGAGCGGGAACTCGAAGTCGGCCTCGGCGACGCGCTCATGCGGTTCGAGCGTGCGGCGGCATCCCTGCGCCGGCACGCTGGCGGATCTCCCAGTCACCCTTCGGCAGAATGCGAAGGAACGTGTTGTCCCCTTGCGTGCCATTCGGATTCGTTCCCGGCTGGACGTGCACGCCGTGCGTGTGCAGGTTCGTCGTGTGCGATCCATGCGGCACGTTGGCAGGACTGGAAAGGCAGCTCGTGTCGACGAGCGTGGCTGGAATGTAATGAAGGATCTCGTCGAGGTGTTCGAGGACCCGCGTCGGCGGCGTGGTGCATTCCGTGCCCTGGGCCTTCGATATCGCGCACAGCGCGGCCTCGAGATCGGCGGGCGGAATCTCGAACGGATCCGGCGTCGGACCTTTCGGCACCTGTCCGTGATTCGGGCCGAGCATGTTTCGCACCTTCACGCGCAGCGTCGCATCGCCGCGCGTGCGAATCGTCGGCCCCGGGCTCGCGCCGTTGAAGCTGTAAAGCGGGGCGAACCGGTTGCCGGGCGAGACCGCGCGCGGCAAATGGCGGTTCCCCACGATCTGCAGCGTCAGCGGTTGTCCCGGCCACTCCTCCGGCCGCCAGACCCACGGCTCCGACCAATCTTCGACGCGCATCGTCGCGGGATTCGCGATGGTCTCCGGAGCGGGCGGCTCCGGCGGACGCGCGCCCTGTCCCGATCCCGGAGTCTGGAGCCCTTCGCCAGCGGGTGTCGCACTCGCTGCACCGAGCGCCGCGAGGCTGGCCGCACCAATCTGCAACAGTTCGCGGCGCGCGAGCAGACGTGGCTCGGGCGCCTTGTCGTCGTTTATCAAATTGTTTCTCCGGAAGTGAGAGGCACTGTAGCAGAAAACGGCTGAGCTTTCGCTGTTAGACTTGGCCGCGTGTTGCGACGCATCGGCGCCTTTCTCTTTCTCGCTCTGTCGATTGCCGCACCGGCATTGGCGCTCGGCGGGACGGTCATCGACGCTCGCAGCCGCGCCCCGATTGCGAACGCCGACGTCACCATCGTCGGCCAGCGTGGCTCCGCGCGGACCGGACCAGACGGCAGATTCGAGTGGGCGCTGCCCGTCGCGCCTCCTCTCGTGTTCGTGGTCATCCTGCCGGACGGCCGCGTCTCGCGGCCGATGCACGTGACGACGCTCGACGAATCGGCCGGGATCGACGCTTCTCGTCGAACCAGCCGTCGCAGAATCGGTGGATGTCACCGGCGCGGCTCCGGCGATCGACGTTTCCGCCGGGGCATCGACGTCGCTGCTGACGGCCGCGGACATCAGCATTCGGCATCCGATGACCGTCGGAGAGATGCTCGAGAACGTTCCCGGCGTCAGCGTCATCTCGGAGGGCCAATCGGCAACGCCGGCAATTCGCGGCCTCGCCCGCGGCCGGACCTCCATCATGGTCGATGGCAGCCGCGCGTCCAGCGAGCGCCGCGCCGGAGCGAACGCCTCGTTTCTGGATCCCGCCATCGTCGAACGCGTGGAGGTCGCGCGCGGTCCGGCATCGGTCGCATACGGTTCCGACGCGATGGGCGGCGTGATCGCGGTGCGAACCCGGCGGCCTGATTACTCTCGGCCGCTGCAGGTTCGATTCGCCGGCACACTTGGCGGCGGATTCCCGGAAGTCAGCGGCGACCTGGAAGTCACGGCCGGCTACGGACGCGGCGCCGTTCTCGCGGGCGTGCGCGCCCGGGACTTCGACAGCTACGACTCGCCGGCCGGTCCAGTGCCGAACTCCGGTTGGCGCGATCACGGCGCCAGGCTGCGATGGGAGCACGCCACGAAGTCCGACGCATGGTCGGTCGGATGGCAGACCGACCTCAGTCGGGACATCGGGCGTCCACGCAGCGACGCAGACGTTGTCCGGGTGACGTCTCCGTCTGAAGACTCCCATCGGCTGACCATGTCCTACGGACGTCGATCGCTGGCCGGGTTCGATCGCTTTCGGATCGATGGTCTCGTGGGATCGGTGCGTCAGCAGACCAACCAGGATCGACTGCCGACGCCGATGCGGCCTCGAAGCCTCGAACAGGCGGAGGTTCAATCGCGTGAGGTTCAGTTGCGTGCGACCGCGGACCGCACGTTTGGCAGCGCGCGATTCCAGTTCGGCGCGGACGTCGACGGCCGCTACGGGCTCGAGTCCACCGACACGGTCGTCTCCTACAACGTGGCGGGCGCAGTCACGACGACGCAGACGACGCCGTCGATCGAACACGCGACTCGCACGAATGCCGGCGTGTTCACCCAGGCGGACGTGCACGCCGCTCGCCGGCTTCGCCTGTCTGGCGGGATCCGCGCCGACGCCGTGCACAGCGCCAACCAGGGCGGATACTTCGGCGACCGTGAGGTGACGCATTCCGCGGTCTCCGGACTGGCTGCGGCCACGTTCACCGTCGTCGAATCGCTGACCCTGACAGGTCAGGTGTCACGCGGCTTCAGGGAGCCCATGCTTCTCGACAGGTTCTATCGCGGGCCGGTGGGCCGCGGATTCATCGAGGGCAATCCGGAACTCGAGCCCGAGACGAGTCTTCAGTTCGACGTCGTCGCCCGCTACGACACCGGACGGCTCGTGTTTTCCGGCGCCTTCTACGATTACCGCATCTCCAACCTGATCGAACGCTACCAGAGCGGGCCGAACAACTTCCTCTTCCGGAACCGCAGCACCGCGCGCATCCGCGGGGCGGAGCTCGAAGCGCGCGCTGCGCTCCCACACGCCTTCGCCGTCAGCGTCACGGCGCAGTCGTCCCGGGGCCGCGACGACGAGGATGGGACGCCGATCGACGATATCGCCCCGGCATCGGTTGGCGTCGTGATGCGGCACGGCGTGCGTGCCGTCAACTCGTACGTGCGCGTCACCGCGTTCGCATCGCACGACGCCGCCGGCCCGAGCGAAGTGCCGACCCCGGGGTATTGGCTGGTCGATGCCGGCGCCGCCTGGCGCGTGATGCGGCATCTGCAGATCGTCGGCACGGCGCGCAACCTGCTGAACGATTCGTACTACTCGAGCGCCGGTCCGCGCTGGGTCTACGCACCGGGCCGTCGCGGGTCCGTGACGGTCGTGGTGCGGTTCTGGTGCTGTACCGCCGAAGCTGAAGCGCACCGGCCGCAAGTTGGGAAATCGTTAGGAAAGATCACCCGACGAGCCGGAGTGTGGTGATGAGGGCCGTGAGAGCGGCGGGCTGTTGCTTGCGAGTCGGGTAGTACAAGAAGAAGCCGGGGAACGGCGGACACCAATCCTCGAGCACGCGGATCAGCGCTCCACTCTCGAGGTGTTCGGCGATGCGATCCTCCGCGACCCAGGCAAGTCCCGCCCCGTCGAGAGCCGCCTGAATTATCAGGTCGAGTTCATCGAGGAGCAGTGAACCGTTGACGGCGATCGCGAGGGACTCATCGCCTTTATCGAACTCCCACTTGTACACGCCCTCGCCTCGGTGTCGGAAGCGGATGCATTCATGGTTCAGCACGTCTCGGGGAGCTGTCGGCTTGGGGTGTGAGTCGAAGTAGGCCGGTGCGGCGACGATGGCGGGCCGGAGGTCCGGCGACACACGAACGGCCACCATGTCCTGCGCGATGTATTCCCCGAACTGAATGCCCGGCATCGTAGCCGGCGGACACGAGATCCACACGGCTATCGTCGGTCGTGATCTCGAGCTCCACGCCCGGGTAGTCACGCACGAACTGTCCGAGCTTCGGGCCCAGGACCGTCTTCGCCGCAAGCCGGGGACATAAGAGCCGCATGCGTCCGATAGGCTTTGACTGCAGGCCAGACAGCGTGGTCAACACGCCTCGGATGTCCGAGAGTGCCGGCCGAAGCTGTGCCAGCAGCTGCTCGCCGGCTTCGGTCGGCGACACGCTGCGCGTCGTCCGGGTCAGCAAGCGCACGCCGATCTGCTCCTCCAGCCGCCGAATCGCATGGCTGAGCCCTGAAGTCGAGATATTCAGCTGCTTCGCGGCTCGCGTAAAGCTGCGCTCCTCCGCAACGGCCATAAACGCTGACAAGACGCTGAGTTCGTCACGCACCATTATTCGATTCTCGTCAATAACCCTTTCACATCTTACCGTCTACTCACGCCCGAGAGAGGGCGCTACGCTAATTCTTGACAACGAAATGGCCAAAATCGTGGAGATGCGGATGGCCTGATTGTTGAGAGGCATCGAACATGAGCACGAAAGCCATCAACGGCCGTGAGGCTAAACGCGGAATCCCAGCCCTGACCTCCGACCGGCGCAGTTTCCTGAAAGTGGCTGGCCTGGCCGCCGCAGGTGCGGCGCTGCCGATCGGCGCCGCATCGTGGGCAAGCCCGGCCGCAGCTCAATCAACACAAGGCATCAAGGGGGAGGCATACACAATGAAAACCCGCAAACTGGGCGGCTTGGAGGTGTCGGAGCTTGGCTTCGGCAACATGGGCCTCAGTGGCGGCCACTACGGTCCGGGTGTGGACCGGGCCCAGGGCATCCGTGTGATTCGCGACGCCCACGAGCGAGGCGTCACGTTCTTCGACACCGCGGAAGTCTACGGCCCCTACGTCAACGAGGAACTGGTCGGCGAGGCCCTCGCGCCGGTCCGCGACAAGGTCGCCATCGCCACCAAGTTCGGCTTCAAGATCGACGGCACGAACGGGTTGGACAGCCGGCCGGAGCGCATCCGGCGGGTCGTCGAGGAATCGCTCAAGCGCCTCAGGACCGACCGCATCGATCTCTACTACCAACACCGCGTCGATCTGACCGTGCCGATCGAAGACGTGGCCGGCACGGTCAAGGATCTGATCAAGGCCGGGAAGGTCCTGCACTTCGGCCTCTCGGAGCCGAGCGCGAAGACCATTCGCCGCGCGCACGCGGTTCAGCCGGTTGCCGCCATCCAGACCGAATACTCGCTCATCGAAAGAAGCCCGGAACACAACGGCGTGCTTCAAGCGTGTGAGGAGCTTGGAATCGGCTTCGTTCCGTGGGGGCCGCTGGGACAAGGCTTCCTGCCCGGGACAATGGACGTGAACGCACAGTCCACCTTCGACCCGAAGACCGATCTGCGAGCGACGTTCCCGCGCTTCTCCCCCATGGTCATGAAGAACAACCAGCCGATCATCGAGCTTCTGACGACGTTCGGTGCCAAGAAGGGCGCGACGCCCGCCCAGATCGCGCTGGCGTGGTTGATGGCGCAGAAGCCGTGGATCGTTCCGATCCCCGGCACGACCAACATGGATCACCTGCGCGAGAACATGGGCGCGATCAATGTCCAACTCACGCCAGCGGACCTTCGCGAGATCGAGACGGCCTTCTCCCGGATCGAGATCTATGGTGGCCGCATGGATGCGAGGCAGATGGCGCAGATTGGCCAGGACGGAGAGTAACCATGAGCAGCCTGAGCGTGCTGTTCGGCCTGCTCGTCCCGGGTGCTGGTGCGGCATCCGTACAACCGGAGGAATCACGCATGTGGATGACCGTCGGCGAACGTCGCTTCGCCATCACCTTGACTGACAACGCAGCCGCGCGTGCGTTCGCAGCGCAACTGCCGCTGACACTGGACATGAGCGAGCTCAACGGCAACGAGAAGCACGCCGAGCTGCCGAAAGCGCTGCCCGCGAATGCGAGCCGACCGGGAACGATCCGCAATGGCGATCTCATGCTGTATGGCACGGCCACCTTGGTTGTCTTCTATTGACATTCGACTCGTCGTACTCGTACACCCGCCTCGGCCGCGTGGACGACCCCGCCGGCCTGGCCCAGGCGCTCGGCCCGCGCGGTGTGAGGGTCGTATTTTCTAGGGACTACTAGTCTTTAAGAGTCCCGCACTGATGACCGCCATCGGCGTGACCAACCGCACGAGACGAAGGCGTTGGTTTCTGCTGAGGAGCGCTCATGGGTAATAGGGAGAGTTTAGGTTGAACGCAGTTTTCTTGGTCTCACGACGAGCGGTATTGCGCGCCGGCATGGCGTTGGTCGCCGCGCCGCTGGTGGGAGCGTATTCAGAGGAGGGAGACGAAGTGGAGATCAAACGTGTTGGGTCACAGCCGTCAGGTAAAGGACCCGCGGATTGGTTCACAGGGACGGTGCGTATCGATCCGCTCTTCGACGCACCACATCCCGGCGCGCGTGGCCGGCGCGAGCGTCACGTTCGAGCCCGGCGCGCGTACCGCATGGCACACGCACCCGCTCGGCCAGACGTTGATCGTCACATCAGGTTACGGACGCGTGCAGCACTGGGGCGGCCCTGTCGAGGAAATTCGGCCGGGCGACGTCGTGTGGTTCGCGCCTGGTGAAAAGCATTGGCATGGCGCGTCGCCGACTACCGCGATGACGCACATTGCCATCCAGGAGAAGCTCGAAGGCAAGGCCGTGGACTGGATGGAACACGTCAGCGACGACCAGTACCTCACTGACCGAAGGGCGAAATGAGGATCGAACCATGCCGCACGTGATCGTCAAACTCTGGCCAGGAAAGTCCGAGCATCAAAAGCACCGGCTGGCCGACGCGATCACCAAGGACATCGCCACGATCTTGAACTACGGCGACGAGTCGGTATCGGTCGCCTTGGAAGAAGTCACGGCCGCCGAGTGGGCCGAGAAGGTGTATCGCCCGGACATCGTGGAGAAGGCGGCGACGCTCTACAAGAAGCCCGGATACGAAATGTAGACCGGCGACGACGCCGGGGAAGAAGAAGGAACCAAATCATGCGAGGAGCAGTTCTCTACGGTCCGCGAGACGTGCGCATCGACGATCGCCCGGACCCCAGCATCATCGAGCCGACGGATGCGGTCATCCGGCTGTCGGCGACCTGCATCTGCGGGTCGGATCTCTGGCCCTATCGGGGTCTCAACGCCGCGAGCGAGCCGGCCCCCATGGGCCACGAGTACTGCGGCATCGTCGAAGAGGTCGGCCGCGCCGTCACCTCGATCAAGCCGGGACAGTTCGTCATCGGCTCGTTCGCCGCCTCCGACAACACGTGTCCGCACTGTCGGGCGGGCTACCAGACGTCGTGCGCGCATCGGCAGTGGGTCGTCGGTGCGCAGGCGCCGTTCCTCCGCGTGCCGCTGGCGGATGGCACGCTGGTCGCGACGCAGGAACTTCCCTCCTCGCATCAGGTGCCCAGCTTTCTCGCCGTATCGGACGTCCTCGGAACCGGGTGGTTCGCGGCCGACGCGGCGAACGTGAAGCCGGGTGCGACGGTCGTCGTCGTGGGCGATGGCGCGGTCGGTCTGCTCGGCGTGCTGTCGGCGAAGCAGATGGGTGCCGAGCGGATCATCGCGATGAGCCGTCACGACGCGAGGCAGACGCTGGCGCGCGAGTTCGGCGCGACCGACATCGTGACCGAACGGGGCGATGAAGGCGTCGCGCGGGTCAAGGAGCTGACGAAGGGCGTCGGCGCGGACTCGGTGCTCGAGTGCGTCGGGACCCAGGAGTCGATGGCGCAGGCCATCCAGTCCACGCGACCTGGCGGATCCATCAGCTACGTCGGCGTCCCGCACGGCGTCGAGCTCGACGGCGCGAAGCTGTTCTACACGCACGTGCATCTGCACGGTGGCCCCGCGCCGGTGCGCCGCTACCTTCCCAAGCTCATTCGAGCTGGTGCAGAACGGGACCATCAATCCCGGCAAGGTCTTCGATCTCGAGTTGCCGCTCGAGCAAGCGGCCGAGGGCTATCGAGCGATGGACGAGCGCCGCGCGATCAAGACGCTGCTTCGCACGTAGAGCCGCCGGCATAGAAGAAAGGAGAGTTGCGTGATG
>CAWKMQ010000031.1:0-87227 GCA_963850725.1 Vicinamibacterales bacterium | reverse complement strand
CTCCAGCTCGCGTGCGCTGTGATCCGCAACCGCGCGAGGTCCGCGCCTCGAAGTCCCCGTTCGGCCAGCTTCTGCACGGTCGTTTCTGGCGTGCCACTCGACCAGGCCCAGCCGCGATTGCCGAGCTGCACACGAAACGAGCCGTAACGAGCTCGCCAGTGGCCCTTCCGCGGCGACTCGATACCCGCCGTGGACAGCGGCCCGCGGAACGGCCAGACGGGTTCATCCGTCAGACGCCCAGCTGAGCCGGGTGGGATAATCCATCAGGTTGCGTCCGACTTGATCGCTCGAGTTAGCCTATGCCCCGTGGACGTTGGGCCATACGCGACTGCAGCAGCAGTTTCGGCGTCTCGATGCCGTGCGCGGCAATCACAAACACTCTCGCGGTCACGCTCGAAACTCGCTTCCGTCCGGCCGTTTTATAGTCGAAGGCCATGCTCACGCGACCATCTGACGCCAATCTCCACGACGGAGGCGATGGCGTCGATCGACGAGCTCCGCGCCCGCGCGTTCCGCCTGCGTCCACGTGCACCATCGCGTCATATTTCGCCTGGATGGGGCAGATGGGAATACCGAGCTGCTTCCGCAGCACGCAGGCGGTTCTGATAGCGCTCTGGGAATTCCGGGCCTGGGGTGTGGGCTCGCACGGTGTAACCGGCCTTCCAGCAACCGCCGCAGCCAACGCGGTCGATCAGAGATATGAGAGCGGAATAGGCGGGAATCGGATATGGCCGGCTGCGCGGCGCGTCGAGCGCGGGTTGGGATCGCCCGCGACGCCAAGTTCCTCACTCGGCCTCCCGAGTACCAGGGCTCAAGGTCGTCGTATGTCATCGGCCAGTCGAGACCGACGCCAAAGGTCGAATGCAATCGAAAATCATCCGGAACGATCGCAGCGCCGTGCCGAGCCAATGCCACGTCGTGCCGCCGACCTGACGCAGTAAGTGGCCTCTCTTGTCGGGGCCGTTCTGCAGGTAATAACTGTCTGGCCGGTCGCTCGTAGAGTGTGGGGCATAGGGCGCGTTCGGATACGCGCACTCGGGAACTTTGATGAGCGCCGCACGATACTGCGTCAGGGCCGCAGGCCGCGAGACGCGCGGCCCGGCCTCGAGGATGAGCACTTTGACGCCTCGCGTCGCCAGGCGTGCGGCGACCAGGGCGCCGCAGACGCCGGAGCCGACGATGACGACATCTGCCGTGCGTTGCATCAAAGCTGGGGCGACCGATGCGGCTGTGCCCAGGTACCGAATGGTCCGACGCACGTGCCGGGGGCCGGCATGCCCAGGGCACGCCACTGAAGGGCGCCCGTATGCGTCACCAGTTGAGCTTCGCCACGCACCTGCTGTACGCCGGTGTACCAGGCGACGATGATGTGGCGCTCGAGATCCGCGTCGGGCCGCGCAAGCCTGGCGGCGGTCACGCCGGGTGTGGCGAGCAGGTTCTTCAGAAAGACACCAGCCGCCTGGCGGTCAAGGTTCGAGTGTCCGGTAAGACGCGACGACAGTGCGAGGAACTCGTCAAGAGCGAACGACTGCGCGCGTGGCTCCGCGCGAACGAATGGCGCCAGCATGGCGATCGCCGAAATGAACGCACGACGTCGGAGTTCGACCATGTGATGGCGTCATTCTACGACGTGGCAGCCAAATTTTTCCCACGAAGCCGTAAGATTCCACAGCGAGAGACACCGGGTTGTGGAGATTCGCGAACGAACCGATCAGCAGCGAATTTGCAGGCCCCGATCCGGGAGGCCAGTGACACGCATGCTACTCAATACAACGTCGTTCAGACTGGCGATTGCCACATTGATTCTGATGACGGGTCCGCTGACGGGCGTGGCACACGCTCAGGGCCGGCCGGCGCCGGCCGCGCAGATTGCCATCGGTTGGGTCGGATTTGCCGACGATGGGGTCGTCAGCGAGTTCCTCGCCGGTGGTGAGGCACGGTGGTATCTGGGACCACGAATCGCCGTCGGACCAGAGGTTGCGTACATCGGGGGCGACAACCACAGTCACTTCGTCGCGACCGGCAATCTGACGTTTGACCTGACGGCTCCCATCCAGGGACGTCCACGTCAGATCACGCCGTTCCTCGTTATCGGCGGTGGCTTGTTTCAGACCCGCGAGTCGTTTCCCACGGGAGGATCGTTCGCGTCGAACGAAGGTGCGTTCACGGCCGGAGGCGGTGTAAGGGCTCAACTCGGCGAGACGATGACGGCTGGTGTCGACGTGCGTATGGGATGGGAGCCGCACATCCGTGTCAACGGATTCATCGGGTTCCGTCTGGGACGGTAGCGGCCCCGTCTTCCACGTAAAGCTGCGTCCTGGTTCCACCTCCAGTCTATCCTTATGTGAATGGAGCGCGCCTCTCCCACCATGACGCCCGAGCAGTGGGCGCGCGTCAAAGAGGTGTTCGGCGCCGCACTCGAACAGGAGCCGGACAAGCGGCGCGCGTTCGTGGCGACGGCGGCCGCGGGCGACAACGCCGTGCGCGCCGAGGTCGAGCGCCTGCTCGATGCCGAGCGTCAATCCGCCGATTTCATGGAACGGCCGGCGGGCGCAACCCTGGTGAGCGGCCGGGTTCTCGGTCACTACGAGATCGGGCGGCTCGTCGGCAGCGGCGGCATGGGCCACGTGTTCGCGGCGCGCGACGTCGAGCTCGGCCGCGAGGTCGCGGTGAAGGTGGCGTCCTTCGACGGCGAAGACGCCCAGACGAGGCTGCGCCGGGAAGCGCAGCACGCATCGCGCCTGAGCCATCCGCACATCTGCCACATCTACGAGGTCGGGCGCGCCGACGGCCAGCTGTACGTAGTGATGGAGCTCCTGCCGGGGCGGTCGCTCGCAGAGGTGCTCCGTGAAGGGCCGCTGCCGGTGGAACAGGCGAGGCGGTACGGAATCGAGATCGCGGACGCTCTGGCACACGCGCACGAAAGTGGCCTCGTGCACCGCGATTTGAAGAGCACCAACGTCATGATCACGCCGAAGCAGGGCGCCAAGGTGCTCGACTTCGGTCTCGCGCGGATGCTCGACACGCACCAGATCGATGCGCTCTCGCAGTCTCAGCGCTCGTTGACCGACGAAGGTCTCATCGCCGGCACGCTGCCGTACATGGCGCCCGAGCTGCTGCGGGGACAGCGAGGCGACGAGCGCGCCGACATCTGGGCGCTCGGCGTCCTGCTGTATGAAATGTTCACCGGCCGACGCCCGTTTTCCGGCGCGACCGGATTCGAACTCAGCGCCGGCATTCTGCACCAGCCGCCCGAAGCGTGGCCGACACACGTTCCCGCACCCGTTCGTGCGATCGTCGAGCGGTGCCTGCAGAAGAAAACCGGCGATCGCTATCAGTATGCGGCAGATGTGCGTCTCGCACTGGAGGAGATGCAGCCGCCGGCGCCCGCAAATCCCGGCGCGTCCGCATTCCGTACATCCCGAGACGTCTCACCGCGGGCGTACCGTGGCTGGTCATCGGCCTGGCGATCGCGGCAATCGCGCTGTATGGGCTCAGGTCGACGAGAGTCGGCAACGCGTTCAGCAACGTGTACGGCTACTCCCTGCTCGAGGAAGGTTCGTTCGGTGAGGCGATCGACCAGTTTGAGGGCGTGACGAAGCAGTCGCCGAACGAGGCGAACCCGTGGGACAGCCTCGGCGAAGGGTATCTCGCGAACGCGATGCCCGACAGAGCGCTCGATGCGTACGCCCATGCGCTCGCCATCGAGCCGGCCTACCGCGCGTCGATTCTCGGCCGGGGCCTTGCCCTGGCGGCGCTCGGACGCTACGACGAAGCGCTCGAGCGCGAGTCGCCGGACTTTCGAAACCAGGCGTTCCTGTTGTCTCGCGTGGGGCGATACCGCGAGGCGATGGACGTACTCGACAGAGGCCGGCGCAACGATGACGACGCCGAGGTGAACGCGGGCGCGCTGCTGACGTCGGCGTGGTTGTTCCTCGAACAGAAGCAGTATGCGCGTGCGCTCGACGACGTGCGTGCCGCCGAGAAGGTGCTCGCCGACGAGCGACAGCATCCGTTCCTGGTGCTCGCGGGGCTCATCGCCGGAGTTGCCGAGATTCGTGCCGGCGACGCGAAGAACGCGGCGTCGCACCTTTCGTCGCAGAGGGCGCATTACGACAGCGACGATCGCGTTCAAGCGAACTGGATCGCGTCGCTCGAAGGTGAGATCGCGCTCGCCGAGGGGCAGCACGATCGCGCGATGGAGCGCTTCAAGGCACTGCAGCCGGCATGGCAAACGCTTGGGCGCGACGCATCAACCGTGTTCGCCATCAGCCTGCCGTCGCGAGACGGTCCAGCGCGCGTCGCGATCGCACGGGGCAATCGTGCGGCCGCCATAGAAGAGTACAGGCGTCTGACATCGGTGGGGGCCGCCAACCGATCGTCTGCCGCGCTCGAGCCTCGATACATCTTGGAGCTGGCGCGTCTCCTGACCGCGCAAGGCGACCAGGCCGGCGCTCGGGTCGAATACGAGCGCTTCCTCAAGTTCTGGGTCAATGCCGATGCCGGCCTGCCCGAGGTCGGCGAAGCACGCCGAGCGGTGCCGACTCGCTAGAGAACTCTGTTGTAGGGCGCGACTTCAGTCGCGCCTCTCGTTTGAGCCGCTTTGTACGCGCATGGCGCATTAATTAATGAGGGGAGACCATGATGCGTACCGTTCTGCTCATTCTTATGATCGTTTCGACCGGGTCGGCGGTCTCGGCCCAGACGTCCCAGGGGCTCGCGTCGAGCCTCGAGACGACGCTGATGCCCGGCACGACGGTCTGGATTACCGATTTACAAGGACGTGAAGAAAAGACTCGAATCGTCAGTGTGTCTGGCGAGGCGGTGACCACGGCGTCCGGCGGCAATATCCGCCATTTTCGTGCGGCCGACGTCAGACAGGTCACGACGCGCCGTTCCGACTCCGTGCTCAACGGCGCGCTGATTGGCGCCGGTGTGGGCGTGGCGTCCGGGCTCTTCCTGTGCCGCCTGACGGAACCCTGGGCGAACTGCACCGACGACGTTGGACCGATGCTGCGTGTCGGTGCGATCGGCGCCGGGGTCGGCATCGGGATCGACCTTCTAATCCGCGGCCGAAAGACGATCTACACAGCCGAGGCGGGCGGAGCCCAACTCAGCGCGGCGCCCATCGTGGCTCGCCGTGCGGGAGGATTGCAGATCTCGCTCAATTTCTGACGCCTTCGGGGTATAAGGGTGGAGAGAAACCAGGAGGCGTCGATTTGCTCAGACATAACGGTCTCATCTCATCCGGCAAGTTCTCCACCCGCGACTTCCGCGATGCGAAGCGCGCCTGGTCCGAACGTCTCCTGCTTGTCGCGGAAGCCGCCCCGGTTGTTCTCGGCGCGACACGTCGCGCCGGCGCCCATGCCGTCGCGCGAACCGTTCGCGCGACCCCCGCGAGGCGCAACGAGAACGTCGTCGGTGTCGGCATCGCCGAAAAGACCGTGGATGGGAAACCCACCGGGGTAATGGCGGTGACGTTCTTCGTCAGGACGAAGTTCCCGACCGGCGCCGTCACGCGGGCGATGACGCTGCCGAAGAACATCGACGGTCTGCCTGTCGACGTCGAGGAAGCCGGCACGTTCCGGGCTTTCGCAAAACGCGGGAAACGCGTGCGCACCGCCGCCAGCACGCTGCCGAATCCGCGCGTCCGCATGCGCCCCGCTCAACCGGGCTGTTCGATTGGATTCAGGATTCCCGGCGATCAGTTCGTGATGACGGGCACCTTCGGTGCGCTCGTCAAGACCAGCCGCCAGGTCTTCATACTGAGCAACAACCACGTGCTCGCCGACGAGAACCGCATGGCGATTGGCGCGCCGATCTACCAGCCGGCGCTCATGGATCGCGGCCGGATAGCGGACGACCAGGTCGCCAGGCTTTCGCGGTTTATCAAGCTGAAGGCAAACCGGTACAACCGTATCGACGCGGCTATTGCCGAGCCGCTGGCCCGCAACCTGCTCTCCCGGGACGTGCTCCATATCGGCGCTCCCGCGGGTACCGCGGCAGCCGCCATCGACATGATGGTGCACAAGTTCGGCCGGACCACGAGCTACACGGCCGGCCGTATCACGAGCGTCGACACGGACGTGATTGTCGAGTACGAAACCGGGGAGTTCACGTTCGAAAACCAGGTCATCATCCGCGGCACCAACGGCGTCATGTTCAGCGACAGCGGCGATTCGGGATCGATCATTCTGCAGCGAGGCACGAACGCGGCCGTCGGACTGTTGTTTGGCGGCTCGCCGACCTACACCATCGCCAACCATGTCGGTGACGTCCTGCGCTCGTTGCGCGTTCGCATGGCTTGAGGTGCGCGTGCCCGGAAAAACGAAGATCACCGACTTGAAACGACGCCACGGACGGCGCCTCCTGCGACTGCCTGGGGTCAGCGGTGTGGGTGTGGAGCGAGCCGACGGCGGCAATGACGACTACGTGCTCGTGGTCCACGTGGAGCACGACGATGGGCCAACCCGGGAGTCGGTGAAGCAGGTGATCGGAGCCGAACCGGTCCGCATCGTCACGAGCGGCCGATTCAAGAAACAGTAAAACAGAAACCCCTCCCGACCCTTATCGGCCCGTAAAGATCGCCAGCCGTTTTGCGGACGCGTCGAACAGTTCGAGCCGGTCGGCCGCGATCGTGAGGCGAGTCGCGCCCTTCAATGCACCGCGGAGGGCCGCATCGAAGTTGCCGATGTCGATACAGGCTTTTTGCGTGGAGATGCCGGCGCCGAACTTGACGATGTCGCCTTTGAGCTCGTAGGTGCCGGAGATTCCGTTACATCCGTCCGATCCCGAGAAACGTCCGCCCGCTTCGAAGACGAGATGGGCTTCGCGCTTTGCGTCCTGCGCGGGTGCTGCCTTCCCGGCGATCTCGGTGGCCTTCCAGTACGTGCCGATGAGGGGTCGTCCGGCCTGCCGCGTCGTAGCCGCACCGCGAAGGCGGGCCGCAGGGGCGTTCGTTTGAGCCGCCGCGTACCCGGCGGTCAGACCGACGACCACAGCCAGCACGATCCATCTATGCGTCATGTCGCGCAACCTGCCAGACCAGGATGCTAGCATCTCACGCACGTGTCATACATCCTCGCGCTGGATCAAGGCACCACGAGCTCGCGCGCCATCCTGTTCGATCGTGATGGCGCCATCAAGGGCGTCGCACAACGCGAGTTCCGGCAGATGTTCCCGCAGCCGGGCTGGGTCGAGCACGACCCGCTCGAGATCTGGACATCGCAGGCCGGCGTCGCGGTCGAAGCACTGGCGGGCGCGGGCGTACGCGCGCGCGACATTGCGGCAATCGGCATCACCAACCAGCGCGAGACCACGATTGTGTGGGATCGCAAGACCGGCCTTCCCATCGCCAACGCCATCGTCTGGCAGGATCGGCGCACGGCGGAGGCCTGCGATCGACTTCGGTCGGACGGGGCAGAGCCGTTGTTCCGCGAGCGCACCGGCCTGGTGCTCGACGCGTACTTTTCGGGAACGAAGCTCGCGTGGATTCTCGATCACGTTGAAGGTGCGCGGGCGCGCGCCGAGGCCGGCCATCTGGCATTTGGGACGGTCGACTCGTGGCTGCTCTGGAAGCTCACCGACGGGCGCCTGCACATCACCGATGCCAGCAACGCCTCCCGCACGCTCATGTTCAACATCCACACGCTTCAGTGGGACGACGAGCTCCTGGACGCGTTGCGCATACCGCGTAGCGTGCTGCCCGACGTGCGCAGCTCCAGCGAGATCTACGGCGAAGTGACGACGACGCTCGGCCTCGAGTCGGTGATCCTCGGCGGCATCGCCGGCGATCAGCAGGCGGCGCTCTTCGGGCAGATGTGCACGTCGCCCGGCATGACGAAGAACACGTACGGAACCGGCTGCTTCATGCTGCAGCACACGGGCGCGAGCGCTCCTGCCTCGCGACACAAGCTGCTGACGACGGTGGCCTGGACGCGCAACGGTGCGACCGCGTATGCGCTCGAAGGCAGCGTCTTTGTCGGTGGATCGGTCGTGCAGTGGCTCCGCGACGGCCTCGGCGTGATTCGATCCTCGAGCGACGTCGAGGCGCTGGCCATGTCGGTGCCCGACAACGGCGGCGTGTATCTCGTCCCCGCGTTTGCGGGGCTGGGTGCGCCACACTGGGACTCGTACGCGCGCGGCACGATCGTAGGGCTGACGCGCGGCTCGAGTGCGGCACACGTCGCGCGCGCCGCGCTCGAATCGATCGCCTACCAGTCGGCCGATCTGCTCGACGCCATGCAGGCGGACGCAGGGGTGCGGCTCGCCGAGCTTCGCGTCGACGGTGGCGCGTCGCGAAACGATCTCCTCATGCAGTTTCAGTCCGACGTTATCGGCGCGCCCGTCGTCCGGCCGCAGATTACCGAAACGACCGCGCTGGGTGCGGCGTATCTGGCAGGACTGGCAGTGGGGTTCTGGAAGAACGGCGAAGACCTCGCCAGTCAATGGCGAACGGAGCGCCGATTCGAGCCGGTGATGCCGGCCTCGCGCGTCCACGAACTGCGCGCGCGCTGGACGCAGGCGCTGGCACGGGCAAGAGAGTGGGCGTGAAGAGGCTCAGTGGGGCCGAACGGACACCATCACCCCGGCGCGGCGGGGCCCGGCCGAGGGTGCGAGCGAGATGCCGTACCGGCCGGCGCGCAGCATGACGGTGCGTTGCCCTGCGATGCCCATCGCGGAACCGAAGATCACGTCGCTCAGATAGTGCCGGTTGTCATGGACACGCGATGCGGCCACATAGGCGGCCACCACCGTGGCCGGCACACCGACTTTCCATCCGTAGTGCCGCTGCAGCACGCCCGCCGTCGCAAACGCGCTGGCGGAGTGACCGGACGGAAACGAATGTGAATTCGATGCGTCCGGCCGTTCGCGCCGGACGGTGTACTTGATCGCCTGCACGTACGCCTGGCTGAGAATCTGCGCGCGCATGATGTCCGCGCCGGCGGTGGCCAGGCGTCCTTTTTTTCGCGACCCACCCGGCGCCGTACATTCCGACGCCGACGAATGTCTGCACGGTGAACGCGCCGTACGTCTTGCCGCCGGCCATGGCGTCGTTGAGACGCACGTTCGTCTCGATCTCATCGGCCAGGTCGTCATCCCAGACGTGGCCGATGAGCGCGGCGCCGCCACCGATGCCGAGGACGATGCCTGTATCCCAGGAGAGGAAGCGCCACAGATCGGATGGCACCTCCCGGAACACCGCGCCGATCGTCGGCGGCTTCGGCTCGGCCGATTGCGCCGAGGCAGGTGAGCTGCCGAGCACGAGCCACGCACACAACAAGGCGAGCGTGCGCGTGCACATCATGAACCTGTGCCTGTATCCGCTATTGCACGCGACGCAACGACGAGATGCGGTTGTCCCATCCAATGCTGCCCAGGTCGGAGATGCTCCGCGACAGGACCTGACAGCGATTGGCGAATTTGATGTCCTGGCACACTTCCCACGTTTGGCCGGGCGGGATCTGGATGCTCGAGACCTCGTCGTTCAAGTCGAACGGCACGAGGTCGGGCACCGCGTCGCGAAACGACGCGCTCTCGCCACGGAAGTTCGTGTCCTTGTAAAGGGTAACGCTCTCACGGTCGCCAACGCCCGGGTTGACGCCGTTCGAACCGCGCCCGAATCCGCCCTGGCTGGCGCGGCGCAGCGATGAGATGCGGTTGTCCCACCCGATGCTGCGCAGATCGGAGATGCTTCGCGTGATCACCTGACAGCGGTTCCCGTATTTCACGTCCTGGCAGATCTCCCAGGATTCTCCAGGTGGAATCAGAATGCTCGAGATCTCGTCGTTCAGTCCATAGCCCTGCAGGTCGGGCTCGTCGTTGCGAAAGGACGCGGTCTCGCCCTCGAAGTTCGCGTTCGTGAAAACGGTGAGGACGCGGACCGTCCCACTGCCTCTGGATCCACCGACGCGGGCGCGGCGTATCGATGAAATGCGATCGTCCCAGCCGATGCTCTTGAGATCGGAGATGCTCGCGGTGATGACCTGGCAGCGATTGCCGTAGCCGATGTCCTGGCAGATTTCCCACGATTGCCCGCGGGGGATGCGGATGCTCGAGATCTCGTCGTTCAGTCCGAACCCTCGAAGGTCTGGCTCGTCGTCGCGAATCGTCACGCTGTCGCCGCCGAAGTCGGGATCCTTGAACACGGTGGCCCCACCACCAAACTGCGCCAGGCCGATGTCAGGAGTGAGGAATACCAGGAGCAGCAGGATCGCGAGCCATGGGCGGTCATGCAGTACGGAAATCATCGCAGCCTCCGCATAAGAGTATCGGCCCATTACCGGCGCTCTGCTACACTTTCGCGCTTCACTGCTCCGCAAAACTGCGCATTTCACTCGGAGGCCCACGTGGCGCACACGGCCGGCGACGAACTTCACATGATTCAGCAGAGCCGGCTCTACTTTCCGGACCCGGAACGAACGCGGCGCACCAGTTGCGGCAGCACGGAAGCCTTCCAGGCTTTGATGCGCAAATCCGTGGAAACGCCCGAACAATTCTGGGCGGAGGCGGCCGGCGAGCTCGAATGGCTGCGCCGCTGGGACACCGTCCAGGAAGGAGACTTCCCGCACTTCCGGTTCTTTTCCGGCGGCGTGAGCAACCCGACGCTCAATCTGCTCGACCGGCACCTGGCACAGGGCGCCGACAATCGGCTGGCGCTCGTCTGGGAAGGCGAGAATTTCGATACCAGATTCTTCACCTACCGGATGCTCGCCGTCGAAGTGAACAAGTGCGCGAACGTGCTGAAGCAGCTGGGCGTCCGCAAGGGCGATACCGTCGGCATCTTCACGCCGAATCTCGCCGAGACGGCCATCGCGGTTCTGGCCTGCTTTCGCATCGGCGCGATCTTCAACACGGTGTTCTCCGGGTTTTCCACGCGCTCGCTGCGCGATCGTCTCGAGAATTACGGGCCGAAGGTCGTGATCACGGCGAATTACGGGCTGCGCCGCGGTGCGGAGATTCCGCTGAAAGACAAGGTTGACGAGGCGATCGAAGGTCTTCCCTCGGTCGAGGCCGTGATCGTGATCGAGCGCGTGAAACGCGACACACACATGCGGGCCGGCCGCGACGTCTGGTGGCACGAGCTGATGCGCGACGCGTCCGGCGACTGTCCGGCGGAACCGATGGAGGCCAACGAGCCCGGCATCGTCTTTTACACGAGCGGGACGACCGGTAAGCCGAAGGGCATCGTCCATTCGGCGATGGCATTTGTCGTGAACAACTACGTCTACACGAAGTACCACATGGACCATCACCCGAACGACGTCCTGTGGTGCACGGCCGACATCGGCTGGTTGACGATGCACATCTGGGGCATCGTCGGTGCGCTCGTCAACGGCGTGACGACGATCATGTTCGAAGGCGCGCTCGACTATCCCACGCCTTCCCGCTTCTATCAGATGGTCGCCAAGTACCGCGTGAACAAGATCTTCACGGCGCCGACGGCCATCCGCATGTTGATGAAGTACGGCCACGAGGTGATGGCGCCCTACGATCTGTCCTCGCTCGAAGTCGTCAGCGTGGTGGGCGAGCCGCTCAACCCCGAAGCGTGGCACTGGACGCACGATAATCTCGGCAAGGGGCGCATCTGCGTCAACAACACCTGGGGCCAGACCGAGCTGGGCGGGTGTCCGCTTGCCGGTGCGGCGTGGCTGACGCCCATGAAGCCGGGCTCCTGCGGTTCGTCGTTTCTCGGCGCCCAGGTCGAAGTCGTGGACGACTCCGGCCGCCCGCTCCCGCCCAACGTCGTCGGCAACCTCGTCCTGAGACGGCCGTTTCCGATGATGCTGCGCACGTTGTGGAAGGAACCGGAGCGCTACGTGCAGGAGTACTTCTCGCAGATCCCGGGCTGCTATTTCACGAACGATGCCGCGGTCAAAGACGACGATGGGCACTTCTGGGTCATCGGACGCCTTGACGACGTCATCAATGTGGCCGGCCACCGGCTGAGCACGATGGAAATGGAAAGCGCCATCATGGAATGCAACAGCGTGGCCGAGGCCGCGGTCGTTGGCGCGCCCGATGCCATCAAAGGCCTTGTTCCGGCGGCGTTCGTCACATTGAGAGCGGGAGAGTCGGCATCTGCCGAGCTCCGCGACGCGATTCGACGCCAGGTGGCAGAGGTCATCGGCAAGATCGCGATACCCGATCGGGTCTTCTTCACCGACGCGCTGCCGAAGACGCCGAGCGGCAAGATCATGCGCCGCTTGTTGAAGGAGATTCTCGAGAGTGGCGACGTGGGCTCCGACACGACGGCGCTCGAAGACCGATCGTCAATCGAGAAGCTGAAGGCCATGGTAAAGGCGCAGGACTGACCCTATTGCCACCGTTTGATCGCGGCGTAGAGACCGGGCACCGCCAGCAGCGTGACGGGCGTCGACAGCGCGAGGCCGCCGATCACGGCCAGCGCGAGCGGCTTCTGCAGCTCCGCGCCGGCGCCGAGGCCGAGCGCCAGCGGCAGAAGCCCGAACAGCGTGCAGAACGTGGTCATCAGGATCGGCCGGAGACGGATGCGGCCGGCGTGCGCGATCGCCGTTTCGAACGGCTCGCCCTCGGCGTGCAGCTTCTCGGAGAAGTCGAGCAGCATGATCCCGTTCTTCACGACGAGGCCGACGAGCAGGATGAGCCCCATCGCCGACGAGATGTTCAGGTCGGTGCCGGTCAGCCAGCAGCAGCAGAAGCGCGCCGCCGAGCGACAGCGGCGCCGCCAGCAGGATCGAGCATCGCCGGCACCCACGCGCGGAACTGGATGACGAGGATCGTGAAGACCAGCAGCGACCGCGAGCGCGAACACCATCAGCAGCTCGCGGAACGCCTGGCCCTGCGCCTGGTACTGCCCGCCGATCTCGTAGGTGTAGCCGATCGGCAGCTTGAGCGTGTCGAGATTCGATCGGATCTCGGCGACGGCGCTGCCAAGGTCGCGCCCTTCGAGCCGTCCGCTCACGACCGCCATCGGCCGCAGGTTCTCGCGCCGCAGCTCGCCCTGGCCGTTCGCGCGCTCCATCGTCGCCACTTCCGACACCGGAATCGGCTTGCCGTCGGCGGTGCGAATCAGCGTGCTCGCCAGCTTGTTCGGATCGAACCGGAACGAGTCGGGCAGCCGGACGCGGACGGGAATCGTGCGATCCGCGCAGGCGCAGGTCGGTCGCCACCGTCGCCGAGCCAGTTGCCCGCCATCTGGTTCGAGACCTGCTCGACGGTGAGCCCGTAGCGGCCGGCCGCCACCGGATCGACGGTCCACGTCACCTCGGGGTTGCCCTGCTGCGACGCCGACGACGTCGACGACGCCCGTCGACCTTGTTCATCATCTCCTCGACCGGTCTCGGCGAGCTCCGCCAGGCGATCGGGATCGTCGCCGAAGATCTTCACCTCGATCGGCTCGGCATTGCCTTCGAGGTCGCCGAGCATGTCCTGCAGCAGCTGGACGAACTCGATCTCGACCAGCGGCGCGGCCTCGTGCACGCGTTCGCGCACGTCGCTGATGATTTCGTCGGACGAGCGACTGCGCTGGCTCCGCGGCTTGAGGCGCACGAGGATGTCGCCGGTGTTCTGCGCCGTCGCGAACAGGCCAAGCTCCGAGCCGGTGCGCCGCGAGTACGACGGCCACCTCGGGCGTGTCCGCGACGACCTTCTCGATGGCGCGCACCTGGCGGTCGGTTTCGGCCAGCGCGCTGCCGGCCGGCGTCAGGTAGTCGAGCACGAAGCCGCCTTCGTCGGCCGCCGGGAAGAACCCGGTTCCGACCTGATAGAACAGCACGACCGTCAGCGCGGCCAGCAGGACGCGCGACGACGACGGCGACCGATCGGCCGTCCGACCATCACGCCGAGCAGGCGGCCGTAGGCCCGATCGAGGCGCCCGTGCGATTCGCCGCGTCGGCCGATGGTGGGTCGCCGCCCAGCGCGCCATCAGCGGCACGACGCTGATCGACAGCGCCAGCGAGATCAGCACGGCCACCGAGAGGCTCATCGAGAGCGCGCGAAAGAACTGCCCGGGCACGCCCGACAGCAGCCCAAGCGGCGCGAACACGACCACCGTCGTCAGCGTCGAGCTGACGAGCGGCGCCATCAGCTGCTGCACCGCGTCGACGACGCTGCTGCCGCCTTCGCCGGCGCGGCGGTGAATGTTCTCGACGACGACCACCGCATCGTCGATCACCAGGCCGATCGCGACGGCCAGCCCGCCCATCGACATCAGGTTGATCGTCCCGCCGAAGAGCCACATGAAGACGAACGTCGGGATGACCGCCATCGGCAGCGTCACCGCGGCGATCATCGTCAGGCGCCAGTCGCGGAGAAAGACGAGCAGCACGACGATCGCGAGGAAGCCGCCGATCAGGATGGCGTCGCGGACGCTGGCGATCGACTCTTCGACGAACTCGGCGAGGTCGTAGACGCGGGTGATCCTGATGCCGGCCGGCAGCGTCTTCGCGAGGCTGGCCAGCACGCCGTCGACGCCCGCCTTGAGGTCGAGGATGTTGGCGCCGATCTGCTGGGCGATCGTCATCGACCACCGCGTCGCGTCCGTTGCCGGTGACGAGCATGCGTGCGATCCGGAGCGCCGCGCGTGACGGTGCCCAGGTCCGAGACGCGAATGCGTCGCGCCGTTCGTGACCTTGACCGGCGCCTGCGCGATCTGATCGACGTTCTTCCAGAGCCCCGACGCCAGCGTCAGGTGCTGCAGCCCCGATTCCTGCGAAGCGCCCGACCGGCAGGATGGTGTTCTGCGCCTTGAGCGCGTCGGACGACATCGACGACCGTCAGCTCGGCCGCCGCCAGCTTCGCAGGATCGAGGATCACCTCGATCTCGCGCGTGTCGCTCGCCTGCACCTCGATGATGCCCGGCGCCGGGGACGCGCGCGATCTCCGGCTTGACGACGAAGTTCGCGTAGTCGTAGAGATCGGCGTCGGCAGCGCGCCGGTCAGGCTCAGGATGAACACCGGAAAGATCTCCGGCGTCATCCGCTCGATCTGCAGCTCGGTGTCCGGCCGGCAGGTCGCCTGTGATTTCCGCGACGCGGTTCTGCACCATCTGCAGCGCCGACGACCATGTCGGTCGACGGATCGAACTGCGCCGAGATCTCCGACGCGCCGCGGATGCTCTTCGACCGCACGCGGCGCACGCCCGGCACCGCCATGATGACCTGCTCGATCGGCCGCGTCACGATGAGCGACATCGACTGCGGCGGCAGCGTGCCCGAGTGCGCGACGATGACGATGCGCGGGAACTGCAGCGGCGGGTAGATGCCGCTCGGCAGCGCGAGCGCGGCGATGGCGCCGCTGACGACGAGGGCCGCCGCCAGCAGCCCGATCGCGCGCGACTGCCTGCAGCGCCAGCGCCGCGACGTTCACTTCGCCGTCGCCCTTGTCGGTCGGCGTCGGCGGGCGTCGTTCGCCGTGTCCGCCGTCGCCCATCGGTGATCGCCGCGCCGTCCGGCAGTCCGGCCTGGCCGTCGACGATGACCATCTCGCCGGCCTTGACGCCGGAGACGATCTCGACGTGCGTGCCGTCGCTCAGGCCGATCTCGCACGGCGCGTCGCTCCGCCTTCTCGCCGCTCGCGACGAACACCGCCGTCTCTTCACCTTCGCGCACGATCGCGGCGGCGGGAATCAGCACGACGTTCGTGTGCTGCTCGGCGTCGATGTCGACCTGCACCGGCGTGCCCGACGGGAATGTTCGCCGGCGTCGACGAAGGCCAGGCGCACCGGGACGGTCGCGGTGCCGGCTTCGACGGCCGCCGGGCGCGAGATGCACCTTCAGGCCGATCTCGCGGTGCGTCGGCCGGCGCGTTCGACGAGGTGGCGCGGCAGCGCCGACCTCGACGCGCGGCGCGTCGGCGAGCGGCACCGACGCGACGACCTCGAGACGACGCGGATCGATGACGCGCAGCACCGGATCGCTGGCGGTCGCCTCGACGAGATCGCCGGGATTGTGCATACCGCTTCGCGACGACCCGTCGAAGGTCGCGCGCACGATCGCGCGCGCGGCGACCGCTTGCGCCGCGCGCAAGCGCGGCCGCGCCTGGGCGAGCGCCGCCTCGGCGTCGGCCACCGCGCGATTGGCTTCTTCGACCTCCCTGCGCGCGGCGACGCCGCGGTCGAACAGCTCGCGCGCGCGCGTCTGGGCCGCCTTCGCGTTCTCGAGCGCCGCCTGGGCGCGTGCGACCTCCGCCTGCTGCCTCTGCACTTCGGCCGCCGAGCTCGGAATCTCGAAGCGGACGAGCACGTCGCCCCGCCGGACGCGATCGCCGCTCGGCGTGCGGGATCTCCGCGATCCGCGCCGCCTCGGGCGCGACGACGACGAGCTCGGCGCCCGGCGCCGGGACTGACGATGCCCGTGGCGTGCACGACGCCGCGGATGGTCGCCGAGCGTCGCCGGCGCGGTCTTCACGGCGACGACGGTCTCGCTGTCGACTTCCTCCGCCGTCTGCTCGCGTGCAGGCCGCGACCGCGAGCAAGGCACGAGCGCCAGGACGGACACGACGCGGCGATGCGATGCTTCGCGAATGTCATGGGAGCGGCGCTCCGATGGCGCGCTCGAGATCGGCGAGCGCCGTCTGAAACTGCGAGACGGCGTCGAGCGAGCGCAGGCGGACGTCGCGAGACGCCTGCAGCGCCTGCAGCAGCGCGGCGATGCCCGTCTGCCCGAGCTGGTAGGAATCCTGCGCCAGCTGCTCGACCTGCTGCGCCTGCGGGAGGATGACGATCGCGGTAGCGCACGTACGCTGTCGCTGCGCCTCGGCGGCTGCGGCGGCGGCCGTCACGTCGCCGGTCGATCCGCGAGCAGCGTCGCCTGTCGCTGCGCGATGAGCTGGTCGAGCGTGGTCTGCTCGACGATGCACCCCGGCCGATGTGAGTCGTGAACGAGCGGCAGCGTGACGGCGACGCCCGGCGCGCCATCCGTAGGTGAATTCCGGCTGCGCGTCGTGCGTGAGCGTGGCCGTCGGGACGACGTCGGGCACGCGGAGCGCGTGCGCCAGCGCGACCCTCGCGCGCTGCTCCTCGATCTGCCGGTCGAGGACCGCGAGCTCGGTGCTGCCGGTCCGCGCCAGATTCAACGCGGCGTCCATCGCGACCGGACCACCGGCATCGAGCGGCGTCGACAGCGCTGCGACCGTGTCGAGCGGCTGGCCGAGAGCGCGTTCAGCCGCGTTCGCGGCCGCCACCGACACCCCCTGCGTCGCGGTGGCTTCGTTTTCGGCCGCGGCCAGCGCCAGCTCCGCCTGCAGCACTTCGAGCCGCGGCGCGTCGCCGGCGTCGAAGCGCGCCTGCGCGGTGTCGCGGACGCGCTGCGACAGGTCGCGCAGTTCACGCAAGAACGACAGTCGCGCGTCGGCGACGAGCACGTCGTAGTACGCGCGGCGGACGTCGTTGCGCACCTGCGCGATCGTCGCGGCCAGCTCGGCCTCGCCGGCACGTATCGTCGCCTCGCTCACCGCGATCCGCTTCGCGCGCTTGCCGCCGAGCTCGAGCGGCACGGCGACGCCAAACGCCTGCTTCGGCGTCTCCTTTTCGAATTCGACGGTGGCTTCGGGATTCGGCCGTTCGCCGGCCACCGCGAGGCCGGCCAGGTTGATCGCGCTCGTCAAGCGCGCCGCGGCAATGGTCGGATTCGCGGCCAGCGCGCGGTCCATGGCGGCCTGGAGCGTGAGCGAATTGTCGGGCGTCACTTGCGCGGCGGCAGGGGCCGCGAAGACGAGCGGCAGCAGGGCAAACGCCCAGAGATATCCCGCGCGGAGAGGGGAGCTCCATACAATCACGCAAAATCATTGAATCACCGTCACCTGAAAATTGGCTGAAATCAGGGTGGCGAGGCGGGATGTGGGAGACAATTCAGCCAGGATGCGGATTCTGCTGGCCGAAGACGATCCCCGCATGTCGTCGCTCCTCCAGCGCGGGTTCAGCGAAGAGGGCCATGTCGTCGATCGGGCGGCGAGCGGCACGAAGGCGCTGCATGCGGTCATGTCGGTCGAGTTCGACGTCATGGTGCTCGACGTCATGTTGCCGGAGCTCGACGGGTTCGACATCGTCCGCCAGATGCGCGCGCGCGGCAACCGCACGCCCGTGCTGATGCTCACCGCGCGCGATGCCAACGCGGATGTCGTGTCGGGCTTGAACGCCGGCGCAGACGATTACCTGACGAAGCCGTTTTCGTTCGATGTGCTGCTGGCGCGCATCCACGCGCTGGCCAGGCGCGGGCCCTCGATCCAGCCCGTTCCGCTGCAGGTCGCCGACCTCACGCTCGACGCCTCGACGCACACCGTGTCACGAGGTGGCGTCAGCGTGGCGCTCACACGTACGGAGTTCAGCCTGCTCGAGTATCTGATGCGGCGTGCCGAGCGCGTGGTGACGCGCCAGGCGTTGATCGAGGGCGTGTGGGGAACGAGCCGGGACGTCGAAGACAACACGCTCGACGCGTTCGTCAAGCTGCTGCGCCAGAAGGTCGATAGCACCGGCGGTGAGCCGCTCATTCACACGATCCGCGGGATCGGATACAGCATCCGGAGCAGCCCGTGAGCGGGATGTCCATCCGCGCGAGGTTGACGGCGTGGTACGTCGGCGTGCTGACGATCGCGATCGTGACGCTGGCGAGCGCCAGTGTCTGGTTGTCCACCGGGAGCGTCATCCGCGCCGCCGATATCGGGCTCCGCGCTCGCGTCGAGGGCGTGCGGGATTTCCTCGACAACCCCCGCACGCGCCTCACCATCGAGGATCTGCGCGACGAGTTCAGCGAATACGCGGAGCTCACGCGCGGAGAGGCGCTGCTGGAGGTCGTCAATGGCTCGGGTGTCGTGTTGTGCCGGCCGGCGATTCCAGGCTGGATCGAGATGGCCGATCAGAACGCGCAGTTCGCATCGTCGGGCGACGTCCGTCCGGCCGATCGCATGCTCGGCCGTTTGCCGTTTCGCGTCGCGTCCGCGCATCTCAGCTCCCACGGACAGATCTATCGCGTGACCGTTGCCGCGCCCATGGGACCGGCGTATGAGGCGCTGGACCGATTTCATCGGCTGTTGTTCGTGCTGCTGCCGGGGGTCATCGTGCTGGCCGGCGCGGGCGGCTACTGGATCAGCCGGCGCGCGCTGGCGCCAGTCGATCAGGTGACCCGGGCCGTGCAGGCCATCACCGTTCAGAACCTCGACCAGCGGCTCGAGCTGCCGCCTGCCGACGATGAGCTCCGGCGTCTCGCGTCGACCTTCAATCACGTCCTCGCGCGTCTCGAATCGGCGGTCGCCGACATCGTACGATTCACCGCCGATGCCTCGCACGAATTGCGCACACCGGTGTCGCTCATCCGGACGACGGCCGAGCTCGCGCTTCGACACGAGCGGGCGCCGGAGGAATATCGAACGGCTCTGGCCGAGGTTGGAGGCCATACGCGGCACATGTCGGAACTCGTGGACGATCTGCTCGTCCTGGCTCGCACGGATGCCGGCATCGAGCCGCGCGAAACCTCTCCTCTCGATCTCAGAGAGGTCGCCACGGACGCATGCAGAGACGTCGCGGAAGCCGCGCGCCGGCGGTCGGTCAAGGTGGGTGTGCACGTGCCGGCCGACCGAGTGCCGTGTCAACGGTGACGCCGTTTCGCTGAGACGGCTCCTGCTCATCCTGTTGGACAACGCCGTGAAATACTCGATCCCCGGCGGCGAGGTGCGCTTGTGTCTCGACGCGACCAGGGCCGGCCAGGACGGGATGAGCGCGGTGGTCGAGATTGTGGACGAGGGCATCGGCCTCGATGCGTCCGAGACCGCACGGGTGTTCGAGCGCTTCTATCGCGGCGCGCGAGCACGTCAGCACGCGCCCGATGGCACCGGTCTCGGCCTGGCCATCGCTCAGACGATCGTGAATCGTTACCACGGGAACATCGAACTGACCGCCTCGAATGGCAACGGCCGCCGCGGCTGCCACGCGCGAGTGACCCTGCCTCTCCACTCGGAAAAAGTCTGAGCGCGGCGAGTGAAAATTACTCTAGCGGCAAAGGGAGGTAGGATTCTCCTTGCTGCAATGAGTGTCATGCGATGAGCAAACGGCGTCACAGGAAGGTCGCGTCCCCACCGGCTCCCTCCCGAGGCCGGCCTCTGTGGGTGTGGCTTGCCTTTGCCGCCGTCGCCGATCGCCGCGGTTCTGGTCGTCGCGGTGATGAACCGGACACCCGTACCGACGGAGCCGCCGGTGGCCGCTTCGCCATCGCCAGCCGCGTCGCCATCGGTGGCACCTTCCAACACCGCTGTCTTCCTGCCGACGGTCGCCAATTCGGCAACGCCCAGCGGACCCGCACCGGATGGAATGGTGTGGATACCTGGCGGTGAATTTTCGATGGGCGCGGCCGATCCGACCGGCACCGACGAGAACGACGTCGGGATGCGTGCCACGAACGATTCGCGGCCGATTCATCGCGTGTACGTCGACGGTTTCTGGATGGACAAAACGGAGGTCACCAACCGGCAGTTCGCCGCGTTCGTGAAGGCGACCGGCTATGTCACCGTGGCAGAGCGGACGCCGAGGGCCGAAGATTTTCCGGGTGCGCCGAAGGAAAATCTGGTGGCGGGCTCGGTCATCTTCTCGCCTCCACATCACCCCGTGCCGTTGAACGATCACTTTCAGTGGTGGGCGTATGCCAACGGCGCCAGCTGGCGCCATCCGACGGGACCCAAGAGCTCGATCGCGGGGAAGGAACAGTACCCCGTGGTGCACGTCGCATATGCAGACGCGCTGGCATACGCCGCGTGGGCCGGCAAACGACTGCCCACGGAAGCCGAATGGGAATTCGCGGCGAGAGGCGGGCTGACGGGCGCCGTCTATCCATGGGGCAACGAGCTGAGAGCGGGAGGACGCTGGATGGCGAACACCCATCAGGGTCATTTTCCCGATCGCGACACGGGCGAGGACACACACATGGGTGTCGGACCGGTCGCGCAGTTTCCGCCGAATGGGTACGGACTCTACGACGTGGCCGGCAACGTGTGGGAGTGGACGAGCGACTGGTACACGCCCAATTACTACGCGCAGCTCGCCGCGGCGGGTACGACCGCTCGCAACCCGCAAGGCCCCGCGGCATCGTTCGATCCCGACGAGCCTGGCGTCATGAAGCGCGTGCACCGCGGCGGTTCGTATCTCTGCACCGAGCAGTATTGCTCGCGCTACATGGTCGGCACGCGTGGCAAGGGCGAAGGAGATACCGGGACCAACCACCTGGGCTTCCGCTTCGTCCGTGTTCCCGCCGGCGCGCGCCGCCTGACCTACTTCTTCACTTCGAGCGTCAGGTTGTTCAGACGCACCGGCTCGCTCGAGTAGTTCTCGATCTCGATCGTGTTCTTCTTCTTGTCGAACAGGATCTGCGTCGCGTACGCCATTCGGCCTTCACCCTTGCCGGACCTGTCGAACCGCATCTCGAACAACGTGAACGGGTAGTCGTAGGTCCGGGGCCGGTTGGTGGCTTCGCGGAAGCCGATGACCCGCGGCGTGATGATGACGATGCGGCGCCCGCCGTCCTCGCCGGGGAAATTCATGGCGTAGCGGATGTCGGTGCCGAGACGCATGGTGCTGTTCGGGTCGGGGCCCATGTACCCGGGAAAGTTGAATCGTCCGAGCTCCTTCTGCTTTTCCAGCTCGCGGAGCAGGCCGTCCTGTTTCTTCTCGAGAAACGTCGAAATCAAATGCTGGCGTTCCGATGGGCTCGACCAGTTGTTGATCATGATCTGGATCGTCTGGTTGGCGCCTGTCGCGATGTTGCTCATGTTGAGCGCCCAACCGTTGATGACGACCTTATCGTTGGCGCTCGGCGTCACCTGCGCGCCGGCCGGCCATGCCATGACAATCGCGAGGAGCGCGCTGGCGGCGATCCACGTCAAAATCCTGAACCTCATTTCCCGACTCCTTTCGTGAGTGCCCTCCGGCACGACCATCTCGCGGCTCGCAGAGAGCCGCTGCGATTATTCTCCGGCGGCCGTAGCTGTCAAGTCTTTTCGATCCATCGAGATAGCCCATGCGCTCGATCCCGCGTCGTCCCGGTGAACGGCAGTCGCACGGCAAATCTGGTCCCGCACTTTGCGCTACATCGAAGCGCATCGAGTCTCCCTGCATGGCCGAAAATGGCACATCCCACTGGGTGCGGATGCGTGTCTACAATAGCGATGCACGAGCATGGCAGACGCACACGATCCTCGCTCGGTTATCGAACAGGCAGAACAGGCCGCGGGCGCGGGTGACTACCTCGCGGCCGAACGGCTCCTGCGCGACGCGGCGTCTCAGCAGGAGGCGACCCTCGGGCCGTTTCACCCCGACCTCGTCAATACGCTCAACAATCTTGCGGTCGTCTACGAAACCATCGACCAGCCGGCCGACGCGGAACGCTGCTATCGGCGCGCGTACTCGATTGCGATGACGTCGCTCGCGCCCGATCACCCGTTTGTCGCGACGAGCGAAAAAAACTTCAAGGATTTCTGTGACGCTCGCGGCATCCCGTTCGAGCCGCCGACGCCGGTGCCGGGCGTCGAGTCCGCTCCGGCGGTGCCCGAGGCGAAGGCACCGAAAGCAGAGAAGGCAGAGAAGGCAGAGGACGCGCGTCGAGCGCTGCCTCTGCCGGACGCCAGCCCGTACGCAGTGGCGCCGACGACGACCGATGCGACTCCATCGCGCTCGCGTTCGTTCGGCGTGCTGGCAGTGTTGGGGCTCGCGGCGATCGTTGCCGCCGGTGTGTGGCTTGGCAGAAGTGGCGGCACCGAGCCGGCTCTCGGTTGAGTCTCCGCAGAGTCCTGCACCGTCACTGCCGCCCGAGACTCCAGCTTCGGCTCCGGCCCGCGACGTGGTGCTATCGCCGCCGGTCGAGCCGCCCGCTCCAGAAGTGAAACCCGCTCCCAAACCCGAAGTGAAACCCGCTCCCAGGCCCGCGAGCGAGAGCAAGCGCCCGGTCGAATCGCCGCGCGTGCAACCGGCGGCCACCGCATCGGCCAGCGCGACGGTGGAAGATGCGGGTTTGTGTACCGAGCTGTCCACTCGCGAGTGGCGGTGCACGCCTGCGAGCCGGGAGATCGATCCCGGCCAGTTGTTCTTCTACACGCGCGTCAAGTCGCCGGCGAATCTGACCGTCGAGCACCGCTGGTATTGGGGCGATCAAACTCCACCGGATGGTGTCGCTCTACATCCAGGCGAACGAACGCGGCGGCTTTCGTACTTACAGCCGTACCGCGGTCAAGCCCGGAAACTGGCGGGTCGAGCTGAGAGCGAAGGGCGGCCCCGTCCTGCACCAGGAAACCTTCATCGTCCGCTAGCGGTTTCCAGACGCTTTCAACGGTCCGGCTACGAAGCCGGACACTACGCTGACGGAAGAACCGACGCGCATATAATAAGGATCCAAAAGAGAGGGCTTTCGCATGATTCGGCCGCTTGGTCTCGTTGCCTGCCTGATGCTCGTTCCCGTCGCGGCCGCCGGCCAGACACCACCGGCCTCCGAGGCAGGCAACGGCGGCGCCGCGCGCCTCCCGTGGCTGTCCACCGTGGAAGGCAAGCCCATCGACTCGCGTCCGCCCGAAAAGAAAGACAACGCCCCGACGTTTCCCGAGCAGACGCGCGCTCCCTATCGGCCGACGGCACCCTTCAAGGTGACGACGCTCATCGACAACCTGAATGTGCCGTGGAGCCTGGCGTTTCTGCCGAGCGGGAACATCATCCTCACGGAACGGCTGCCAGGCCGGATGCGCATTCTCGACAAGAGCGGGAAGCTGTCCGATCCGCTGGCGGGTGTCTCGGTCGGTCGCGTCGCCGGGCGCGAAAGACATCGGCCTGCTCGACGTCGTGCTCGACCCCAACTTCGCGAAGAACCAGCGAATCTTCTTCAGCTTCTTCGAGTACATCGACAACACCGACACCAATACGTACGTCGCGCGGGCGCGGCTCGAGGAGTCGAAGTTCGCGGTGACCGATGTCGAGGTCATCTTCCGCTCGATTCCGGCGATGCCGTCGAAACGCCTGGGCGCCAAGACCGGCGGACGGATTGCGATTGGGCCCGATGGCAACCTGTTCATGACCACCGGCGATCGGTCTGATTCGCCGCCGTGGGACGTCGCGCAGAAGCTGGACAATCATCTCGGGAAAATCCTTCGCATCACACCAGATGGCAAACCGGCGCCGGGCAATCCGTTCATCGGCCAGCCTGGTGTGTTGCCCGAGATCTGGGCCTACGGCGTGCGGAGCCCGGAAGGCTTGACGTTCGATCCGAAAACCGGCCGCTTGTGGCAGGTCGATCACGGCCCGCGCGGCGGCGACGAGCTGAACATCATCGAAAAAGGCAAGAACTACGGATGGCCGGTGGTCGTGCACGGCATCGACTACCCGGGCACCGCCGATCGGCGAAGGCATCACGCGCAAAGACGGCATGGTGGATCCGGTCTACTACTGGGATCCCGTGATTGCGCCGTCCGGTCTCGCGTTCTACACCGGCAATCTGTTTCCGCAGTGGAAGAACAGCCTCTTTGTCGGCGGTCTGCGCGGCGCGATGCTCGACCGGCTGGAGATCGTGAACGACAAGGTCGTGGGTGAAGAGCCGTTGCTGACGGAGCTTCGCACGCGGATTCGTGATGTGCGCGTTGGCCCCGACGGCGCCGTCTATGTCTGGACCGACAGCGGCACGCCGTCGATGAGTCCAAACACGCCCGCGACGAGCAAGCTCTTGAAGCTGACGCCGAAGTAAACACTCGCTAGCGCAACACGGTGAATCGCCGTGAGCACAGCATCTTTTCGCCCGGCGCTTCGTCTGTGGCCAGGTGTGGTCATCGCGATTCTGCTGGTGCTCGCGCAGGTACGTCGTTCCTCTCGTCGCTCCGGTACGTCGAGCTCTTCTCGCTTCCCCTGACACTTGATCTCGGTGGCCGGAGGCCTGCTGTGTGGCATCGCCATCGTGGTGTGGTGGATGTTCTTCAGCCGCGCGCCGTGGCTGGAACGCGTGGGCGCGATTGCCCTGATGGCCCTCGCCCTGTTCGCGACATCGCGCCTCGTTCACGAGTCGATTGCGGGCGGCATGATGGGGATGATGCTGTACTTCTACGCCATCCCGGTCTTGAGCCTGGCGCTGGTTGCATGGGCCGCTGCTACGCGTCGTCTTCCGGATAGCGCCAGACGCGTGTCGCTGGTGGCCGCCGTTCTGCTGGCCTGCACGCCGTGGACGCTCGTTCGCACGGCAGGCCTCATCGGTCCGGGTTCGGAGTTTCATTGGCGGTGGACGGAGACGCCCGAGGATCGGCTTCTCGCATCGGCTGACGATGATCCTGTGGTGCCGCCGGCGTCGACGATGTCGCCGGCGATCGCGAAGGAACCGCCCGCGCCGGAAACCGCGAAGCAGCCCGCCGGCCCGGATCGAAGTGCGCCGCCAGTGTCCGCGGCGGCGATCGAGTCTGCCGCCCGCGTCGGTACGGAGCCACCGGCGGAGTGGCCCGGCTTTCGCGGACTCGCCCGTGACAGCGTCGTGCACGGCGTGCGGATCGATGAGGACTGGTCGCACGTGCCGCCGGTCGAGATGTGGCGCCGGCCGATCGGCCCGGGGTGGTCGTCATTCGCCGTTCGCGGCGATCTTTTCTACACACAGGAACAGCGGGGCGACGACGAGATCGTTGCCGCGTACAGGGTCTCGACAGGCCAGCCCGTGTGGCGGCACCGTGATGGGGTCCGCTTCTGGGAGTCGAACGGCGGCGCCGGTCCGCGCGCCACACCGACGCTCGACCACGATCGCGTCTACGCATTTGGCGCGACCGGCATTCTGAACGCGCTCGACGCGGGCAGTGGCAAGGTCGTGTGGTCGCGCAACGTCGCGTCCGATACCGGCCGCGCCGTTCCCGACTGGGGCTTTTCCAGTTCCCCGCTGGTCGTCGGCGACGTCGTGATCGTCGCGGCGTCGGGCACGTTGGCCGGCTACGATGCCGCCAGCGGAAACCTGCGATGGAAGGGCCCGTCGTATGGCGGCAGCTACAGCTCGCCGCACAGGGCCACGATCGACGGCGTCGATCAGGTTGTGTTGCTCGGCGGACCGGGCGCGATCAGCGTGGCCCCTGCAACCGGCGCCGTTCTCTGGGAGCACGAGTGGTCGCCCGGCGCCATCGTGCAGCCGGCCCTGCTGGCAAACGGCGACATCCTCGTGAACACGGTCGCCGCGACAGGGGGCGCCGGCCTGCGGCGCCTTTCGATCTCGCACGGCGCAAGCGGCTGGCGCGTGGAAGAGCGGTGGACGTCCAACGGGCTGAAGCCGTACTTCAACGACTTCGTCGTCCATCGTGGCCACGCCTTCGGCTTCGACGGCAGCATTCTGGCGTGTATCGATCTCGAGGACGGCAAGCGGGTGTGGAAAGGCGGCCGCTACGGCAACGGACAGCTGTTGCTCCTGGCCGATGAGAACGTCCTCCTCGTTCTGTCAGAGGACGGCGAGCTGGCGCTCGTCTCGGCGACGCCCGATCAGTTCAAGGAGATCGCGCGCGTTCCGGCGCTCGAGGGCAAGACGTGGAACCATCCGGTGCTCGTCGGCGACGTCCTGCTGGTGCGCAACGGGCAGGAGATGGCGGCGTTCAGGGTGTCGACCGCCAGGCCGTAGTAAAAAAAGCGATTACTGGAATGCCGGCGCCACGAACGTGTACCGCACCCGTGCATCCAGTGTCTCAGGTCGTCATGCACGCGCTCGAGCGGCGGCACCCGGCCGGTGGACTCGATGATCTGACGCGAGACCGAGTCGAACTGGAAATACGTCGTCGCCACAGCCAGGCGCACGAGCATGCTGGACGGTCTCATCCGGATAATCGTGCGGCCATCATTATCGGACGCCTTATCGAGCACGAACCCGATCGTCTCGCCGCGCTCGAGGACCGCGAACCTGATGGGAATCGTTGCGCCGTTGTTCAACTGGTCCCAGTGGGCCAGGATGAACCCGAACATCGTCGGGCCGGCCACGACCGGATCGCGAACGATTTCATCCGCCGTCGTCTCGTTCTCGCCCTCCCGTAACCTGAACTTTGCCCGTCCGTTCGAAACGGCGACCGAGGCCGATACGCCGGTCTGGCCGTGAATCATCTCCGCGGTTATCAGTCCATAGTCGGACGAGTGCGCAGCGCTCTGCACGACAACAACCGCGCCTGAAGGATCGCGGGTGATGTGCGTCGAGGTCAGAGTGTCCTCGTGGTTTTGCACGCGCCGCTCGTAGCGGAAGAGCAGTTCCGCCCGACCGTCGAGCGCGAAGACGCGGCCTTCATAGATCTGAGCACCGGCCGAGGCGGGCGTTTCCTGGACAGTTCGAAGGCGCTCGCGCCCGGGAGGCGTGAGCGGTCTCGACGCGGTGCCGGTGCAGGCACCGGCGAGCATCGCGGCCAGAGCGAGAAGGGCTTGCATCTTCAACATCGCGGACTCCTTTGTGTGTTCAGAACACATATTCGGCGTCAAAACCTCAAGGGGTGATGCGCTGGCACAGCCGGCGCAGTGTGGCGAGCTCGGCGTCGCCCAGACCCTTCGACCTGTCGCCTGCCGCGCGCGATAGAGCTGACCAAGCGCTTCAGTGCCGAGTCGAGCATGCGGCCGTACATCGCGCGCGATCCGGCGCGCGCATGGCCGTCCTTCACGCGTGGAGCAGAAGACGCCAACGCGGACGTCCTGCGTCCCGTGGTCGAGGGCACACGCCTGCGGCTGCCCTGGCGCGCAGCGGGTCGCCCGACGCGACCAGCACCCGGAGCGCGTGCTCGCGCTCCAGCCGCTGAAGGACGATCCCACGACGCTGTTGCAGAGGAGCGTGGCCAACTATATTGACGATATCGGACGCTGATGCCCTCGAAGGTTTGATCTGGGAGACCCGCCGCCTGTTCCGCGCGCTGGCGGAGGCGGCCGACGAAGCCCTGCAGCCGCTCGGCATCACGGCGAGCGATCGCGCGCTCATCGAGTTCCTGGCGCGGGAGCCAGGTCCCATCAGCCTCGCGGCCCTCGCCCGGAAGCGATCGGTCAGCCGCCAGCACATCCACCAGTCGCTCGGCCGGCTTCGAATCCGCGCTGGATCGCGAGGCAGCCCGATCCGGACGACGCCCGCTCCACGCTTCTGCAATTGACCGTCGAAGGCCGGTCGCTCTGGAAAGAAATCCGCGCCGTCGACCGCGCGGTGCTCCGGCGTCTCGCACGACCGCTCGACGCGGCGAAGGTGAAGGCGGCCACCGGCACGCTTCACGACCTTCGCCGGGCGCTTCAAGGAGACGATCATGATTGACTCGACCGTGACGAAACCTGCCGTGCTGCCACCGAAGGGCCTGCTCATCGCGCTGGCCGCGCAAGTTGCCGCTCCTCATGACCAGCCTGCCGCTTCGTCCTTCGACAGCGGAGGTGGTTGCCGGCGCGCTCCTCCTGGCCGCCGGCTCGGTGCTCAACATCTGGTCCGAACGCCTGTTCCGGAACAACGACGTGGGCGTGTGCCCGTTCACGCGTGTGCCGGCGCTCGTGACCCGGGGGCCTTATCGAGTGACCAGAAACCCGATGTATCTGGGGCTCGTGTGCCTGAACCTGGGTGTCACGCTGCTGTCAGGAGTGCTGGCAAACCTGTGGAGCTCGATCGCGTTGTTCATCTGGCTCCACTATGCGTTCGTGCTGCCCGAAGAGGCGTTCCTGCATCAAGAGATGGGCGATCTGTTTGACACCTACGCGGAGGGCCGGCCGCGATGGTTGGGCGAATTCAGGCGAACGCGACGAATCCCGCTGCGGGCACGGTAATCTGCACCGCCTTCCCGTTGCGCGCCTCCACGGTCGCCGTGCTGCCGATCTGGGCGGCATCTGGTGGAATGCAGGCAGGTGAGCTGGCTGCCGGTCGCATGGAGACCGTTGTCGATGGTCACCCACGCGGTGCGCGCGGCCGCCACGTCGGTATTGACGGCCAGCAGCACTTCGCGATCGCTGAAGATCCGCGACCACGGGACGACCGATCGGATGGCGCCGCCGACCATCGCCGGCACGCCGAAATTCTGGCCGTCGCCGGAGATCTGGCGCAGATACTGGCGTCCCCGGCGGATGACCAGATTGCTGCGTCGCAGCTGCAGGATCTTCTGCAGCTCGAGATAGGACGGGACGCGTCTCGTCGAAGAAGTGCCGGCCGCGCGATTCGAACGCGCCGAACTCGCCGCCGAACATCGCTTCGCGGATGAAGCGGTCGTTGTCGCCGCTGGCCGTCGAACTGCTGCTCGGTGCCGTAGTAGATGCACGGGATGCCCATCGTCGTCGCGAGAAACGCGAGCGCCGCGACGACGCGCTCGCCGTTGCTGCTGGCCCGGGCCCTCGTCGTGCGCGAAGCGCGACTTGCGGTCGCCCTTGCGCACCTGGTCGTGGTCGTCGAAGGTCGTCACGACCTTGTTCCGGAACCAGACGTGCGACTCCTTGCGGACGAGCACCGAGTTGCGGAACAGGTCGAAGTAGTCGGCGGGATTCGCGGAATCCCTTGACGAGGTACTCGATCTTGTCCTGCACGTCGTCGATGCCGAGCGCGGCGTCCATGCCGGTGATTTCGAGCGTGCGTGAACGCGCGCTGCGCGCCCGCCGGTGATCTCGCCGATCAGATAGAAGTTCTCCTTGCCGAGGCTCTGGGCGAACTCGTGGATGATGGACGTGAACAGCCGGCTCGCGCCGTCGTCCATGTGCTTGACGGTGTCGACGCGGAAGCCGTCGACGATCGGCGAACGCGATCCAGAACTGAAACGCCTGGCACAGGGCGAGGAAGGCATCCGAGGCGCGGTAGTCGTCGACCGGGCCCGTGCCCTGGCGGATGTCCTTGAGCGTTTCGAAGTCGCCTTCGCGGAATTCCGGATCGAAATCCCAGTTGCGAATCTTGCCCTTGCGCGTGAAGGTCTCCGGCGGCTGCAGCTCGGCCGGCCAGATCGCGGCATCGGGAAAGTGCGCCGCGGCGACGGGACCGAACGGCAGCGTCGGGTTGCCGGCGGCGTCGCGATAACCCAGCGACGCCGTAGATCGTGCCGTCCGCCTGCCAGCAGGCTTCCTTGCGACGACGTTGCCGCTGGAGTCGCGCACGTCGCAACGCAGTTGCTGCGGCTCGTAGGCGAAGACGTCGCCGGCGTGGTTGAGAATGACGTCGAGGATGACGCGGATGCCGTGCTGATGCGCGGTGCTGCACGAGCGACACGAGGTCGTCGCGCGTGCCGAAGCGCGGATCGACGTCGAGAAAATTCTGGATGCCGTAGCCGTGGTAGGTCTCCTGCGAGGGCACCTGCTTGAAGATCGGGCTGACCCAGATGGCGGTGATCCCGAGGCGTTCGAGGTAGCCGATCTTCGACTCGAGGCCGCGGAGCGTGCCGCCGACGAACCGGTTGCCGGCATCGACCCAGCGCTGCGCGGTCGGCCGCGGTCGATGTGGCGTTGCCCCGGTCCGCGGGCTGAAACGGCGGCGTCGTGCCGGTGGTGACGAGCGCGCCGGTGTTGTCGAGGTAGCCCGTCTCGCGCCCGTCCGAGAACCGATCGAGCATCAGGAAGTAGAGCACCTCGTCTTCCCACGCGGCGGGCGACGGGAAGAACGTGCGTCCTGCCGTCAGCGCGTTGAAGTCGATATCGGCGATGCGCTGTTCCATGGGTCGCTCCTGACTCGAATCAATCCTACTGAAGAATCATGCACAGGACGCGGTTAAGATGGTGGGCGTCATGTCACCCGTCCGCTCGTACCGCGCCGGCGAGTCGCTCGAAGATTACTGCCGCGCATGCAAGACCGATCGGCAACACACTGTCGTGGCCGCCGACCCGCAGGGGCAGCCGATCCGCGTGGTCTGCGGCTTCTGCGGAAGCGAGCACAACTATCGCGGCGGCCCGAGAATCAATACGCAGAGCGCGGTGGCACAGGGCTTCAGCCCTGTCTCGACCCCGTCCGCGCCGGCGCCGCGCCGAGCCGCTCAGGCACAAGCCGGGGGCGAGCCATTTCCTATCGTCAGCGATCGCGAAAGGGTCGCACCAGCCATGGCATCTGATGCATCCGTCGATCTCGAGTTGTTGATCCGCCGTGTCATTCGCGAAGAGTGTGGGATTACCGCGGTCACGCCCGCCGAGAAGTGGCGCGGCGGCACGCTCGTGCTGCGCCCCGGCACGCCGGGGCTGCAGGAGAAAAGCCTGCCCGATCGAAACGTTCTTCCACAAGATCGTGATGCTGCGCAACCGGCTGCGATCGCTCGAGCAGCAGGTGAACGCCGCCGAGCTGCCGGAAGATGTGAAGGTCAAGCTGCAGGGCTACGTCACGGGATGTTACGGATCGCTGACGAGCTTCAACGTGCTGTTCGCAGACGAGGAGGATCAATTCAAAGGCGCGGGAGAGTCTAGAAGTCCTGGAGTCTTGGAGTCTAGGAGTCCAGGAGTCGTAGGAGTCCGAGAGTCCGTACGGAGCCCACGAATCCGACGAACCCGACGAACCTGACGAACCCACGAACCTTATGAGGTTCTACCTCCGCTCGAGGACGAAGCCGAACGCGTAGACCGTCCCGTCGTGCGTGGCGACGTGCACCTGGCTGTTGCTGGCCCACAGATTCGCCGCAGGCACGTGCGACGTCATCGTCTTTCCGCTGTTCCACAACTCCCGGCCAGACCCCGAGTCGAACGCATAGAGCACCGCCGCCCCTTGAGGCCGGCCGCTCGATGCCGCGAAGACCACGTCGTTCACGACGATGGGTGAGGTCGGCGCGGCGAGATCGCGTGACGTCCAGCCAGGCTGAAGCGTCACCTCATTCCCCTCCTGCACGATTCTGAACGCGACGATCGCGCTCGGCGTTGGTACGAGCAGCCACGGTGTGCCTGCCGGCTGCTCGAACGCGGCCAGCGCGTCGGGTGCGGCGTTGCCGGCAAGCGGCGTCGAGACAAAGAGCGCGGTCGAGTGATCCGAGCCGCCGAGCGAGGCGGCGTCGAGAAGAACGATGCGACCGTCACGCGCCGCGATGGCGACGATCTCTCGGTTTCCAACCCCGATCACGATCGGCGTCGTCACAAACTCCGCCGGGGACGTGAACCAATCGACGGGTTGCAGCGTCGTGGCGTCGAGCGCGACGATCGCGTTGGCGTATCCGCCGGGGCTCGTCGTGCCTGGCCCGATGGCGACGAGCATTCTGCCGCCCGGCGTGAACGTGAGATTGCCAATCGGGCTCCCGCCATTCGTTGGCCACGAGCGAACCTGTTTGTTGGCCGCATCCAGACTGATGGCCCAGACTCCGTTCGGGGCACCACCGCACGCGTTGCTGGTACTCGTGTACAACGTGTCGCCGATGGCGGTGAGATCCGAGTAGCGGGCATTCGGCGGAAGAAAGGGCGCAGGTTTTTCGATGTCCATGCCCGAGATCTGTCCGAGCGCGTGCAGCGTGCCTCCGCTCGACACGACGTAGATCGGTCCTTCATATCGGCCCGCACCAACACCGCCGCCGCCGCGGCCCGTGGGAATGGGAGACGGCACGCCTCGCAGCGCCGCGCCGCCATCGCGTCGCGCGATTTCCATGGGCACGCCTTCGCCGGCCAACCCGATGCCACCGCGGTATCCACGCTGGGGTGTCGCAGGAGCGGGCAATTGCAGAGGCGCACGAACGAGGCTGACCACTCGTCCTGCCGCCCCGGTGATGCCTCCCGGACACGCGGCCGTCGGCGCCGGCAGCGGATCGTCGAACCGCCGATGCCATACCGGGTAACCCGTGTCGTTGTCGAGCGCGAAGACATTGTTCGACACGCCGGTGACGAAGGATGCGGGCGTAAATCCAAGCAGCCCGTTCATCGTCACGCCCTGACTGAGCGAAGCGGATTGACGCGGCGCATTGGGAAGCTTCTCCCGCCAGAGAAACTCGAAGCCGGGCTTCGAAAGATTCGCAGCCGAGATGTTCGGGTCGAGTCGAAGCCACGCCGTACGCTGCGCGTCGGCGCCGGTCGCGGGCCAATCGAAGCCGACGTTGCGTCCCTGCGCCCAGCCGATCGTGCCGGCGAGCGCGCAAATGACGGCGAGCAGAACACTGCGACGAGTGCGCATCCCTGGCTCCATCTTCAATAGCTGCGGACAGGACTGAAGTCCTGTGCCACCGCGTCCGCCGGAGTGGCACAGGGCTTCAGCCCTGTCAGCATCTAGCGTTGTATTCCGAAGGCGTAGATCGTGCCGTCGAACGTCGTGATGTACGCGCGGCCGTTGGCCACCGTCAGGCCGCTGTAGTGATTCCACGTCGCGATCTCGTTGCCGCTGTTCCACAACTCGCGGCCGGTCAGCGCGTCGAGTGCGTAGAGCGCCGCGCGGCGCGATCCGGGAATGCGGCGAACGCCGCCGTTGCTGATCGCGCCGCCGTTCTGGGGTCCTGCCGGATCGTCGAACGCGCGGTCCGGCACGATCTGCGACGTGTCTTCGCCGCTCGCGTATGTAAAGACGATGCCGTTGGCGACGATCGCATGCTCGGCCATGTCCATGTCGCGCGACAGCCATTGCGGCACGAGCTGCCACCTGCCGTTCCGTTCTTCGAGCGTGTAGGCCGCGACGCCACCGTTCACCGGACGTGCGTGCTCGGTTGGCGCCTTGAAGGTGCGGCTGACCGGGCCGTAGAACGGCACGACCACCCACTGGCGCCCTTTGGCGTCCTGCCACGCGGCGAGCGCGCCCCAGATGCCCTTGCCGTCGAACCCCTGCGCGTCATTGCAGAGAAGCGGCGTGGTCTGCAGCGTGGTGCGATTGTCCGCGCCGCCAAGATCGTCCCGGTCGAGCAGCCACAAGCGGCATTCCTTGCTCGTCGCGATCAGGAACTTCCGTCCTCGATAGTCGAAGGCCATCGGTGTGACGTTCAAGTCGAGGTCGCGCCGGAACAGCCAGTTGGCGTTGGGCGGCGCAAAGTAGTCCACCAGCTGCAGCTGCTTGTTCGCGTCGAGCTTCGCGGCCACGAGCGCGGTCCCGAGGTTGTTGGCCTCGGCGGAAAACGGCGCGTCGCCGGTGCCCATGAACACGCGCCCCTCCGGATCGATGGCGACACCGCGCCGGCCCCACATCCCGCCCCCGGCCGGGGCGAAGATGCTCGTCGTTTTCGTGGCGAGATCGTAGGAGAGGAACGCGTTGGTGTTACCGCCGCATCCCTGAGCCGTCGACGTATAGATGACGCCGTTGTAGAGATTCAACGCGTACGGCTTGCCGTTCGGTCCGGCAAACTTCTCGGGTGGCGCGATATCGCCGCCCGTCGCGACATCGAGCGTGTGAAGGCGGCCGTCCCACGAGAGCGCATACAGCGCGTACTTGCCCTTGGTCGGCGTGGCCGCGATGGTCGGTACGGCGGTCTGACCGCCTGGACACAACGTGCTGCCGACGCCGGTGGTCGCGGAGGGATAGATGCTCTCGAACTTTTTCTCCCAGATGGTCTCACCGCTCGCGACGTCGATCGCGTACAGCTCGTCCGAGATGCCCGCAAAGATCGCCAGCTCGCGCGCACCTCTGGCGGTCGTGACGCCGGAGACCGTGACCGGTGCAAAGAGGTTGTGCATCTGCCGCGGCGTGCTGTTGATCTTCACCTTCCACAGCAGCTTCATCGTCGCGACGTTGGTGGTGTTGAAGACTTTTTCGTTCTTCAGCCACCCGGTGCGTCCGTTGTCGACGCCCTCGGTCAGGTAGTCCTCGGCGGAGAGGGCCACGCAGGAAACAAGCACGAACGCAGTCAGCCATCGCATCGGAATACCTCGAGAAATGGGGCAGACCCCTCACAGAGGTTAGGAACCCGGGCGTAAAGGTGTCAAGCAACGATCTGAAGAAGTTGACCTCGACTCGGTCCCGGCGGCGGAGCGGGCGGGGCCATGCCCTTCATCGCCTCGCGCGCGGCGGCCAGCCGCTGAACGACCTCGGGCCGCTCGAGAATCGTCTGCACGGGGGTGATTGTCCCGAGGTACTCGAGCAGGTCGCGAAACAGATCGGGGCTCGCGGGGACCGAAAGGAGGAGGCCGCGAATGCGGCGCCCGAGCTCGCTGGCGGGCGGCGGTGGTTCGCGCTCTTCACGAATGGCCTCCATTTCGGCGAACCGGGTGCGGTCGACCGCAATCTGCGCGAAGTACCAGGGGGCGACTTCGGCTTCCGTCCGCCGATCGAATTCCTCGACAAGCGCGAGAGGGTTGTCACCGTGCGTGCGCACCGAGTCACGCAGTCTGAGCGCGTGGAGAAAGCCTACCGTCAGACCGCGGCCCGCCGAGGGGTTGGTGCACGCCCACGCGTCGGCGACAGCGACAAACCCTGTCGCGACCGGCTTGCCCTCGACGACAAAGCGGCGGTAGCGATCGGCGATGCCGCTCATCGGAAGCACCGGAGTGATCGGCTGCCCGTCGAGCCAGTGCGCGTGCCTGGGACACGCGCGGATGGCGTTCGTCCACCGGTCCTCGTGTCGCAGCAGCCTTCAACGGCTGGTCGCCCGTCGACACGAACAGCGTCACCGACCAGGTGTTGTTGTCGCCCGGCAGCGTCAGCACCGAGATCGAGCCGATCGGTGTGAGCAACCCTCCCATTCGTGTGGGCAGTGTGCCGGTGAAGAAGCGCGTGTAGTAGGTGAAGCCGCAGTCTTCCTGTTCCTCGTACGGCGGGCGCGCGCCCACCGCCGTCAGCCACTCCGCGCTGCGCGACTGACGCCCCGTTGCATCGACGACGAGGTCGGCGTGGAGCTGCCTCGCCCTGCGACGTGCGGACACCGCCGATGTGCGGGATGCCCTGAGTTGCGGAACGGCCGGTCAACAGGTCCGTGACTCCCACGCCCCGCCGGATCGTTACGCGCGGCTCGTTGCGGGCCGCGTTGGCGAAGACCCATTCGCCGACGGGACGCCGCGCGGTCAGGGTCCAGAGCTTCTCGTCGATCGGCCGCGGCGTGCGATCGGTGATGAACGGCGGCAGCGGGTTGACGAAGTCGAGTCGATACGCACCCGCCTTCGCGAGCGCCTCCTGCAGGTCCGGCAGTTCCGCCTCGAGCACCAGTCGCAGGCCGGGCATGAAGTTGTGGGCCTGGCGGAACTGCGCGACGCCTTTGCGTTCCCAGTGCTCCCAGGCCGCATCTGGCGACTCGGGTATCGGGCCGGCGTCACGTTCGAGAACGGTTACATCGTGGCCGTCGCGCGCCAGCAGCAGCGCCGTTCCGAGGCCGCAGATTCCGCTCCCGATGATCAGGATGCGCATGAGCGTGATCGCGCCACAAGACGCGATATTCGAAGGAGGCTATCCGTTCGGCGATGAGGGGCCAGCGGTACAAATGCAGCCCTTGCCTACCTCGGGCGGTGAGGGCATCGCTTCGGCTGTCGTCCGCCGGTTCCGCTGGCTGTGACGAGGCCGATCACGCGATTCTCGCGGCCTGGATCGAATCTCGCTGACCGAACCTGTCGCATACGTTCGTCACACGCCCCGAGCGGTCTACTTTCCCGCTGGCGCTGTCGGCATCAGGCTCGGCATTTTCCCTGCGACTCGACCAGCCGCTTCGCAAGCAGGTTGACGACCTGCGCCTCGCCGCGCACGTTCGTCAAGTACGCGGCGCGCAGCAGCTGTTCTTTCCGCCCGCGCAGCGCCTCGGTGATGCGATCGCGCATGCCGGGCGTGGACAGGTCGCGCTGGCCCGCCAGTTCGTGAGCGACCACCAGCACGATCGTGTGCGAGCCGTTGGTGCCCACGACCCAGTTCACCGAGCCCGGCGCTTTCTTGAGCACGGCATCCCGCAGCTGCGGTGGCGCCTGCTTCAGCCTCGACATCGGCACGAAGCCGAGGTCGCCCCCGCGCGGCGTCGACTCGGGATCCTCGGAATAATCCATCGCCAGATCGCTGAACGATGCGCCTTCCTTGAGGCGTCCCATCAGCATCGCCGCTTTCGCCGCCGCCGCCTGCGGCGTCGTCGCATCGTCGCCGGTGCGATTCGCCACCTGCGCATCGCGCACGGGCGTAATCGCAATCTGCGCGATGTGGTACGCCTCTTCGGGCACGTTGAACTGCGCGCGGTTCGCGATGAAGAAATCGCTGACCTCCTGCGCCGATATCGAAATCTTCGCCCCGACTTCCTGTTCGATGACCTTCTGCGTGAGCAACTCGCGGCGGAGATTTTCGCGCATGTCGGAGGCCGTCAAGCCGCGCTTGGTCAGCTCCTGCTGAAACGCTTCGTCGGTGATGTTCTTCTTCGCCTCGGCATAGGCAGTATCGAGCTCTTTCTCGGGAACCTCGACCTTCAGCTGCCGCGCCCTCGCCATGAGGATGTCCTGGATGATCAGGTCGTTCAGCAGGCTCAACTTGGCGGTCGTCGCCTCTTCATCCGAGAGCGGCTGCGAGACGTCCCGCAGGCGCTTGTACGCTTTCTCGACGTCATCGCGAGTAATCTCGCGGCCGTCGACGGTCGCCCACGCGTTGTCGGAGACCTTTGCGGAGGATGAGGCTCCTGGCGCCGGTGTCGAGCGGCAGGCTGCCGTGAGAGAGACCGCGACCAGTGCGCCGAGCGCGACCGTCAGTTTGGACAGAGGCATAGTGTGCAACGGTCAATTGTACGCGCTCGGGGAAGCAGGGCAAGTCCGGTATTTCTTCGCGTCCTCGATGGGCACGAGCGGCACGCCGCACTTGATGCAGACCTGGTAGTCGCGCGGCTTCCGACGTGAAAATGGCACGGGCGCGGCACGCGATTCGATTCCGGGCGGGGTTTGTGCTTTCGGCAGTAGGAGCGCCTTTCCACGCCCAGCCGATCACGAGGCAGCGGGCGGAGGGTCATCCAGATCGCGATGAGGCACGGCTATGACGCGGTGCCGATTGGATCCGGCGCGCGGTCGAGCGCCTCGGTGCCGCACGCGGTGCGAAGGCAATGACTGATATCAGTTAAGTCATTACAGGACAATCATTTATAGCGATATTTAGTGCCGGAGCGCGGGGGCCTTGATCATCTGGCAGCCCGAGGGCTGAAGGCGTATACTCTCCCCTTTCACGCCGATATCCCGCCTCGGAAATTGGTATCTGTCCGGAGGTCTCGTCATGGCAGACAGCAACAAGCCGGTCGACAAGAACAAGCTGGTTGGTCAGAACTACTCCACTCCTGACATCCGCGCCAAAGTCACCGGCCGCGTCGCGATATGCCGAAGATTTCCGCGCGCAGGGGATGCTGCACTGCGCGGCTCGCTCCTGAGCCCGTATGCGCACGCGCGCGTGCTGAGCATCGATGCGAGCGCCGCGCTCGCGATGCCCGGCGTCAAAGCGATTCTGACGGCCGACGAAGTGCCCGGTCCGAAGGATCAGGTCAACGACGCGGGCCAGACCATTCGAGCCAACCCGAGGAGCGAGAAGGCGCTGACCAACGAGCCGCTCTATCAGGGCGAGCCGGTTCTGGCCGTCGCGGCGATCGACGAGCTGACCGCGGCCGAAGCCATCGAGAAGATCAAGATCCGGTGGGAGCCGCTGCCGTTCAGCGTGGATCCGGTCGCGACGCTGCTGCCGGGCGCGATGACCGCGCGCGTGGAAGGCAACGTCTGGATCCGTCCGACGCCCGTTCCCGGTCAGCCGCCGGCGCTGCCGGAAGTGCAGGATCTGAAATGGACCCAGGCCGAGGTCGAGGAATACAAGGCCGGCCGCCTGCCGATGGGCAAGGACACCGATCCCGAGCTGGACGTACGGCGACCTCGAGGCCGGCTTCAAGAAAGCGGACGCTCGTCCTCGACGAAACGTTCGTCACGCCGAACACCAGCCATCAGTGCCTCGAGAGCCGCTCGTCGATGGCGTACTGGCAGAACGGCAAGCTGCTACATCCATCTGTCGACGCAGAGCACGGTGCAGACGGTCATGTCGGTCGTGCGCTGGCTGGAGCTGCGAGCCGGAGAACGTCGTGCTCATCGGCGAGTACTGCGGCGGCGGGTACGGCAGCCAAGGGAACGGGAACGGTCACCGACATCATCCCGGCGCTGCTCTCGAAGAAGACGGGCACGCCGGTGCAGATGCGCATCAGCCGCGAGGAAGAGCACGCGATTGGCGGCGCGCGTCCCGCGCTCCACGGCCGCATGAAGGTCGGGTTCACCAAGGAAGGCAAGCATCACCGCGATCGACATGTTCACGGTCGTCGAAGGCGGACCGTACGGGCCCGGCGGCGACGGCAACTCGGCCAGCCGCTTCGCGTCGCTGATGTTCCAGCCCGAGGCGATGCGGTGGCGCGGCGTCACGGCGATTACCAACACGCCGCCTCGCCGCGCGCAGAGCCAGCCCGGCGGCATGCAGGGCATCGTGCTGATGGAAGCCGGTCATCGCCAAGGCCGCGCGCAAGCTCGGCGATCGATCAGGTCGAGATCCGGAAGATCAACGCGCCGGCGGGCAGAGCGCAGTTCGGCCCGCCGAACGCGCAGGGCAACCGGACGACGACGACGAGCTGCTTCCTCAAGGAGGCGCTCGACAAGGGCGCGCAGATGTTCAAGTGGGACGAGCGAAAGGCCCAGAACGGCAAGCGCGAGGGCACGAAGGTGCGCGGCAGTCGGCGTGGCGGTCAGCTCGTACAACGCCGGCTCGGTCGGCTTCGACGGCCTCTTCGTCATCAAGCCGGACGGCCGCATGTACATCCAGACCGGCGTCGGCAATCTCGGCACCGAGTCGTGGTCGGACTGCCAGCGCGTCGCCGCCGAAATGATGGGCATGCCGTGGGAGAAAGTGCGAGATCACCTGGGGCGACACGTCGAAGAACCTGCCGTGGAGCTGCGTGTCGGGCGGCAGCCAGACGATTCACGCGCACACGCGCGCCGCGCACGCGTCGGCGAGCGACGCCATCAAGAAGCTGCAGCAGATCGCGGCGAAGGATCTCGGCGGCCGGCCCGAAGACTACGTCGTGGCCAACGAGCGCGTCGCGCGCAAGGGCGGCGGCGCGCGGCATGACGCTCGCGAAGGCCGCGCAGCGCGCGATCGAGCTCGGCGGCGTCTTCGACGGCCACGAGCTGCCGAAAGACATCAACGCGTTCACGCGGCGATCCGCCACGGCGCTCGCCGGCCAGGGCCTGATGGGCGTGGCGCGCGACACCTACCCGCGCAACGGCACCACGATGTCGTTCTGCGCGGCGTTTGCGGAAGTCGAAGTGGACGTCGAGACCGGCGTCTACCAGGTCATCGATTTCCTGTGCGTCGCCGACGTCGGCACCGTCATCCATCCCGCGGCGCTGGGCGGGCAGATTCTCGGCCGCTCGATTCTGGGCATCGGCCACGCCATCGGACAGAAGTGGGTCTACGACCAGAAGTACGGCGTGGCGCTCGCCAGGCGGTTCTATCAGAACAAGCCGCCGACGATTCTCGACGTGCCGAGGAACATGCAGTGGGCGGCGGTCGAGCTTCCCGATCCCGAGACGCCGGTCGGGCGCCCGCGGCATCGGCGAGCCGCCGGTCGCGTCTGGCTGCTCGGCGGTGCTGAATGCGATTTCGGCGGCGGTGGGCGACGAGGTCATCGTGCGCGCGCCGGTGAACGCCGACGGCATTCTCGCGTCGCTCGAAGCGGGCCAAGCCGATGATTCGCCCGCTCACCGCGAACGTCTAGAACCTCTAACAGGGTTCCGGCGTTCCAGTTCCTGTTCCGCGTTCCGGTTCCAAGGTTCCGGGTTCCTTCCCGGTTCCTTGGTTCCAGGTCCGCAAAGAATTCTTTTTCGTTCATCTGGGCTAAGCCGCGATCTGCCGGAACAGGCCCGCTTCGTCGAACAATCCAAACACCTTCGTCACCTTTCCATTCTCGACGTGCAGAATGACGTTGGCGACGATGCTGACCGGCCGTCCGCTGGACGGCACCCCGAAGAAGGCGCCCGTGTGCGTCCCTTCCAGCACGAAGCGGACGGCCACGCGATCGGGGGTGCCGAACACGTCGACGAGCGTGTGATGGATGCCGTCGAACGCCGCGTAGAACGCCTGCGCAAAGGCTTCGTGGCCGGCGCGGTCCATCGGCGGGTTGCCGCCGAGCCAGGCGCGGTAGTCCGCCGCGCAGAGGTCGGCGGCCGGTCCGCCCCGCAGGCGATCCTGCTCGGCGAAGAAGCGGCGGGCGAGCGTGCAGTTGGCCTCGACGAGGGCATCGGCATGTATGGTCGTCATGCACAATAGGAAACTATCTTTCCTATAATTTGTCAAGCAACTTTCGTATTATGTCTTCGGTGCGCCCACCCCCCGGCGATTCGGCGGCGTTTCGACACTACCGCAATACGCGGCTGTACCGCCCGCTGGCGCGGATTCTGCGCGTCTACAATCGCCGCCTGGTCGAGGGGCTGCACGCGCGCGGGTTCATGGATTTTTCGCCGTCGTTTCCGCAACTGCTGTCGAATCTGGACGTGGAGGGGACGCGCATCGGCCTGCTGGCGCAGCGCGCCGGGGTCACGCGCCAGGCCGCCGGCCAGCTGCTGCGCGAGATCGAGCGCTGCGGGTACGTCGACCGGCGTGCGGCGCCCGACGACGCGCGCGCGACGGTGGTGCGCTTCACGGCGCGGGGCCGGCGGCTGCTGGCGACGGTGTTCGATCTCGTGGACGAAATCGAGAGGGATTTCGCGGCGTCGCTCGAATCCGGCGAGTTCGACGAGCTTCGTGCGAAGCTCGTCAGTCTTGCCAACGACATCGACGAGGTCGGGGCCTTCGGTCAGAAAGACGAGCCGCCCAGGCGGACCGGGCGCCGGCGGTAATCAGACGGATTCGTGGGTTCGTGAGGTTCGTCTAGTTCGTGAGGTTCGGAGAGGCTGAAGCCTCGTCGGCTTCAGCCTCCTGACCTGCTACCTGAAATACCAGTGGGCCGACACCGACATGTCCAGCTTCTTCTGCGGGAATCCAACCGTCGAGACCTGCGACCATCGATAGTCGAGCTCCGCGCTGATCGCGAATTGCGGCATCGAGGCGAACGTCATTTCGGCTCCGCCGAATGTCTGAATGCCCATGCCGTTCTCGCTCCCGGACAGCTCGAGCTCCGAGACCGGACGACTCACCGTCGTGCGAATCAGACTGCCGCCGCCGCCCACGTACGGGCGCGCCCAGAAGGAGTTGTTGATTGCGTCTGGCAATGCGTACGTCAGGCTCGGCGCGAATTGAAGAGAGGTGACGTGGCCGGGGCCCTGCAAATTGCCGAGACGCGAATGCAGCACTTCGACCTGCATGCCAAGTCGATTGCTCCACCACGTTCTCATGGTGGCGCCGAAGCCCGCTCCGAAGCCAGGCGTAAAGGCATTCATGCGCGCGCCCATCCCGACGACGTGGCGAGGCAGCGACGTAGGTCATACCGGCGTCCGAGCTCGCGTTGCGCTGACCGTTGGCGATGATGCGATCGGCGAGTGCCGCCGGGCTGTCCGACATCGACGCGGCCGATGCCGGGTCTGCGGCCGCCGACACGCGCACCGGAGCCGGTGTGGTGCGGCGCGCGATGGTTCCGGCATTTACGTGCACGAACGCCACGCCGCCTTCGGCGCCCGGCCACGACACTTCGACCCAGGAGCCCAGATTGCGCCTGATGTCGAGCACGGTGCCGATCTGTGCTTTTCCGATACGGTGCTCGCGACGGTCGGAGATTTGTGAACTTCTGCCGGCATGGTCTTCACCGTCAGCTGCGTGTCCAGCGTGCCGGGCGCCTGTGCGGATACGGGCGATGTGCTCGCGCAGAGCGCAACGGCCAACGCCAAAACGTGACGAGTCATGAACGTCCTCCTGGCTGCGACGACACGATCGTGTCGCCGTGATAACGCTTCTGTTACTGCAGGCCGCGTAACCTGTTGATTCCATTCGTGCGCGGCCGATTCGCTTCTACAGAAGGCAAACGCTGTGCGAGTGGGTGGTGCGCGGTGGTGCGGCTGGTTGAGATGGTGGCTGGTCAGGCCTGCCCGGTTCTTCTTTCGCTTGCCCAAAGTCAGACGCCAAAAGAACCGTACAGTATCAAACTAAACGCAATATGAGGGGCTAAGAGGACCACCGACCCCTAGGAATAGTTGCAGTGTAGTTACAGTTTTGGTACTCTGCCGCAACCTGCATCAAACGAAGACAGTGGCCGCGACGCCCCCCAGCCCGTTCGCGGTGGTGATGAGACGGCATGTACCGGGAGAAACCGGCGCGTGCAAAGGAGTGCAAGGATGCGGACGATTGCTGTCGTCAACCAAAAGGGCGGATGCGGCAAGACGACCACGGCCATCAATCTTTCGGCGTTCCTTGCGCTGCAGGGACGCCGGACGCTGGTCGTCGACATGGACCCGCAGGGACACGCGACGCTGGGGTTACTGCCCGACGCCGTTCAATTGTCGAGCACGATGTATGACGTGTTCATACAGCACCACTATGGTCGTGATGTGCGTCTGCCGAACATTGTTCAACCGGCGCAACCGAATCTCGATGTGGCCCCCGCCGACATTCTGCTGAGCGGAGTGCCGGAGAAACTCGCTGGCGTACCGAATCGCGAAAACCTCCTCGCGGAAATGCTCGGCGACGTCGAGAGCCAGTACGATTACGTCATCATCGACTGTCCGCCTCACGTCGGGTTTCTGACGTTCAACGCGCTGTGCGCGGCGTCGGAAGCCATCGTGCCTGTCGATCCGAGCTTTTTCGCGCTCCACGGCATCGCCAAGCTTCTCGAAACGTTCGACGTGCTGTCGAAACGAACCGGACACTATGTCGAGGCACGCGCGCTCGTGACGCTCTACAGCGGTCGAAGCCGGTTCGCCAGGGATGTCGTCGAGGAGATCTTCAAGCACCTCGCGGACGCGCACTTCAACACCATCATCCGCCACAGCGTGAAGCTGGCCGAAGCGGCGAGTCATGGCCTGCCGATCACCGCATACAGTTATCGCTGCACGGGCTTTGACGACTATGCGGGGCTGGCCGCGGAAGTGCTCGCCATGGAGGCGGCGTCCGCGGACAAGCCCGACTCGGACGTGGAGCCGCGCTCGCGTCCGTGTGCGCCGATGCTGACCGATGAGGGGGTCGTGTTCGCGCTCGACGCACCGGAGGCGCAACGCGTGCAGCTCGTGGGCGACTTCAACGAGTGGACGCTCGATGGGAACGAGATGACGCGGTCGGGAGACGTGTGGCAGTCGGTGCTCAAGCTGGAACCCGGCCGCTACCGTTACAGGTTCGTCGTCGATGGACGGTGGTGCAGCGATCCGTTGAACGCAGAGGTCGAGCCTTCACCGTACGGCGGTGAAAATTCCGTCTGTGTCGTGGCAGAGATGCACTGAATGAGCGGATCGACGCCATTCGATGGCGGGCCGGCGCATGAAAGACGATCCCCAAGGCCGCTCGGGCGCGGCCTGGAGGAAGTGTCCCACTTCTTTCTCCCCGGCCCGGCATCTGCGACGCCTGCCGGCAAAACAGGCGAGGCCACATCAGAGCGGGCCGCGCGTCCCGCCGCCCGTGTCGGCCTCGCCGTGCTCCATCCCGGTCCGGCGCTCACCCGTGTCCAGGTCACGGACACGCTCAGGGAATGCCGAAACGCGCTCGGCGACGACATCCTGGCCATCGGCGCCGGGATCGCGTGCAGTCCTTATGGAGAAATCGATCTCATCGCGCTGGACCTCGCTCACCAGTTGACGATCGTTGACGTGCAGACCAGGCTCGATGACGGCATGGTTGCGCGCGGGCTGAGCCACGTTGACTGGGCTGTACGAAACCTGCCCATCGTTCAGCGTCTGTACCCCAACTGGCCGATCGACATGACCCGCCCTCCACGACTGGTGCTCGTGGCGCCGCGCTTCTCGCTGGCGTTGAGAAGCGGCATTCGCCAGATCGCGTCGCCGGCCATTTCCTGTTTCCGCTATTCGGCGGTCGATCTGTCAGGTGAAACCGGCCTGCTGGTCGAGCGGGTTTGAGGCATTGGCGGTAGACTAGGCGCACTCATCCAGCCGTACCCGTTTCAAGGAGGAATGATATGCGCGCGAAAATCGCCGGTGGGTTTCTGCTTTGTTTCGTGTTGGCCGCAGGTGTCGTGCCTGCACTGGCGCAAGAGCCGCAGCGCGGCCGCGGAACGCCGCCGCCGCTCAGCACCGACCCGTACAACATCTGGCCGGCGAAGCAGCTGTCGACACCGGGCAGGCTCGGCAACTACGGGCACTACAGCGCGAGCATCCAGCGCCGCGACGTGGGCGCCGCACCCGAGACGCATACGGGCTTTTCTCACTTCCTCATGTTCACGAGCGGCGAGGGGAACGTGATTCTTGGCGGACAGATCGTCGATGGCCCGGACGGGAAGAAAGTGATCAAGGGGGGAGACACCCACAAGATCGTCCTGGGCGAGATGTATCACATCCCGATCAACACGGCGCACCAGGTCGTGCCCAATGCCGGCAGCTCGGTGACCTACTGGGTGACCAACATCAACGTGCTGAAGTAGGAGGGCGCTGAGGGCAGTCTCAACACGGAGTCACAGAGACACGGAGGATCTTTTTCTATCCCAAGTGAAAACCTCCGTGCTCGCTGAAGGTAGCCGGGCACACGCCGTACAGACGTAGGGCGGGTCCTGCAGCGCAAGACCCGCCCACTTTTTACTTTCTACTTTTTACTTTCTACTTTCTATTTCCTATTTCGCCCTGCCCGTATATCCCTTCGCGATCATCTGCACCGAGAACAGGCACGACGGCGTGGCCACCCAGAGCGTCTGCTTGTTCGGTCCGCCGAACGCGAGGTTCTGCGGGCGCTGGGATGTCGGAATCAACCCGAGCGACTTGCCATCCTTGCTGAACACCTGTACGCCGGGCTGGATACCCACGTAGATGCGCCCTTCGGCGTCGACCGCGATACCGTCGGCGTGGCTTTCTTTCGCGCCGTTCAGCCCTTCGTACGGACCGAAGGCGCGCTTGTTCGTCAGCTTGCCGTCGGCGCCGATGTCGAACACGACCAGGTGGTCGCCGCTCGAGTCGGCCGAGTAGAGCGACTTTTCGTCCGGGCTCAGCTGGATGCCGTGCGCGCTCGCCGCTTCGCCCATCTTCACGGCCTCGGTCTTACCCGGGGCGATGTAGTACACGGCCGACGGCTTGTCGCTCGGCAGCGTGAGCCAGATCCCATCCTTCTTGTCGACGACGAGGTCGTTTGGACGGGTGGCAAACTTCGCGATGACCGACTTGGTCGGCTGAAGCACCGCGATACTGTCTGCGGTGGTGGCGAGCAGGCGCCCCTTGGAATCGAGCGCGAGGCCGTTGGCGCGGTTGGTATCCTCGACGACCACCGACAGCGCGCCGCTCTTGTCGATCTTGTACACCTTACTGGCGCCCGGCTCGGTGAAGAGCGTGGTCCCGTCGGGCATGGCTACGGGCCCTTCACTGCTCCGAAGCCCGTCCTTCACGATCGTCACCTTCGTGCCCTTGGCAACGACGCCGGGAATCCCGGGCGCGACCGTTTCCGTCGCGGGTGGCGGCGGTGCGCCACGACCGCCTTGAGCGTACGCCAATGCCGAGCAGAGCACACAGAGAACGACGACCGAGAACTTTCTCATAACCCCTCCATGCAACAACCGGAACGTGCGGTGGTGTGTTTCGGACGAGATCCTACTGTGGCGCGCGGGAGATGTGCAACGCCCAGTGTCAATCCGTATAATCCCTGACAGAATGCGCCAGATTCCGTGTAGGAGTGGCCGATGAATCTTAGAGTTCAAACCATCGCGCTCGCGATTTTCGTCACGACCGCCGTTGCCTGCTCGGGACAGACCGCCAGACCCGCCGCCCGGGCGGGTGGATGGCACGGGTGGGGCGAAGACGTCGGCCCAGACACGCCCGCCCGACAGCCGCCGCCCGCGGGGCAGCGCGGTCGGGCTGCTCGGCTGGAAGGCCGGTATTCGATCCGACGCGTTCGGCCGCATTCCGTTCTCTGAAGCGGCCGCGAGAATCGACGCGGCTGGCGTCGCCTTTGTCGAAGGCGTCAGCACGAATCTCGACTACACGCTCAGCGGCCAGGCCCTCGCGGAGGTGAAAGACCGGCTCGCCCAGCTCGGGCTTCGCGTCGCCGCGTATCGGATCGACGCGATACCGTCTGACGCCGCGTCGCGCCAGAAGCTGGTGGACTTCGTGCGCGCGCTCGAAATCGAGCTCGTGCTGACGCGCCAGGCGACCGATTTGCCCGGCGTGACGGTCGCGGTGGAAGACGCGCGGGGCGTCTACAAACAGGGTGAGAAAACGCTCGGGGCCAACCTGCGCGATGCGGCCAAGGCCGCGCCGTTTCTGCTCGATCTGAGCCGGCAGCAGCCTCCCGAACGGCCCGAATGGCCCAACAAGTGCGGCGATTGCGCGACGTCGCGGCCATCGACGCGCGCGTTGTTCTTCACGATCGATCCTGGCGCCGGCGAGAACTACGACAGGGCCGTCCGCGTGGCGCAAGGGTATCGCGTGAACGCGATCTCGCGCATGATGCCGATTACGACGACCGACGGGATTCCCGCGGACGAACGGCAGAAGATCGACGCGGCGGTGCCGCGGCAGGCGCTGGCAAAGCCCGCACGCGCGCGAAAGCTGCTGATTCTCGACGTCTGTCCGGCCGGCGGCTTCTATCACACGACGATCGCGCACGGCAATCTGATGCTGCAGCTCATCGCGAAGTACACGGGCGCGTACGAGCCGGTGTTCGACAACAACCTCGACAACCTGAAATACCCGCACATCAAGCAGTACGACGCCGTGTTTCTCAACAGCGTCGTCGGCCCCGTGTTCTCAGATCCGGATGTGCTCGACGGGCTGATTCGCTACGTGCGCGAAGGCGGCGGCGTCGCGGGGCTCCACGGCGTCACGTTCTCGTCTCAGGACGTGCGCGAGTTCGGCGAGCTGATGGGCGCGCAGGAAGGCCCGCACCAGTACAACGGCGAGCCGGGGACGCTGAAAATCGACGATCCCGCAAGCCCGCTGACGAAGCATTTTGGCGGCAAGGGTTTCTCGATGATGGACGAGTTCTATCACTTCCCGATGACCGGTCCGTACACGCGCGAAAAGCTGCACGTGCTCCTCAGCGTCGACGCCGATCGGACCGATCTCAAGAAGTGGGAATACCTGCGCCCCGACCGCGACTTCGGGATGGTGTGGATCAAGACAGAAGGAAAGGGCCGCGTCTTCAACAGCGTGCTGGGACACCGGCCGGAGTTCTACATGATGCCGGACCTGGTGAAGCTGATGCTCGGCGGCATCCAGTTCGTGCTCGGCGATCTGCAGGCCGACACGACACCAAGCGCGAAGCTAACAAAGAAGTAGGGCCCGCCTTCAGCCGGGCCTTGATGGACGCTCTTCTCTGTACGTAGTGTCCGGCTTCAGCCGGACCCGTTGCCTGCAACGACGTTGGCACTCGGGCTGGTGTCGCTGCATCGCGAATCCGAAGCTCCGGGGCCGGACGCGCGCTGCGATGCCGCCCGCGACCGTCCGACGCGAGCACACCGACTTCGCCATTCGTCCTCGCTCGGTTCCCTCTGGCTTCTCGCGCGGTCAGGCGTACAGTGTCGGCCGCCTACGCACGGCTTCGCGCTGCAGCAACACCAACCCGAGTGCCACAGCTATGAAGGGCGGTGGGTCTTGAAAAGCAAAACGCTTACTGACAACTGATGACCGACGACTGATAACTGACGACTATTTAAAGAGCGACAGCTCGATCGCGTCCCCCATGGCCTTGTAGCCGGCGTCCGCCGGATGCAGGTAGTCGCACGAATCGTATTTCTCGAGGAACTTCTTCGGATCGTTCGGATCGCGCGTGGCCTTGTCGAAATCGATGACGCCGTCGTAGCCCTTGCCGTTCCGAATCCACTCGTTCAGTGCCTGCCGTTTCGCCTCACCCGCCTCGGTGAAGTAGTTGGCGCCCCAGAACGGCGTCAGCGTGGCCCCGTAAATCTTCAATCCGCGCGCGTGCGCCTGGCTGATGAGCTGCTTGTGGCCGGCGATCAGATCTTCGGCGGTCGGCGTCGGATTCTGCCGCGCGTTGCCGATGTCGTTGATGCCTTCGAGCACGATCACGTGGGTGACGCCAGGGAGCGAGAGCACGTGACGCTCGAAGCGGGCGAGCGCGTTGATGCCCGCGCCGACGGCCCTGACGTCGATGCCCGGCGGCACGCTGCCTTCGTTCAGCACGCGATTGCCGCCGATGCCCGCGTTCAGGACTCCCATCTTGATACCCTGCGCCAGCAGGCGCTTCGCCAGGTGATCGGGCCAGCGGTTGTTCGTGTCGGGCGTCGAGCGCGCGCCGTCGGTAATCGAATCGCCGAAGGCGACCACGGCGCCGACGTTATCGGGCGCCACGACGTCGACGTGCGAGAGCAGGAACCAGCTCTGCGTGCGGCCGACGATTGGAAAAGTCGTCTTGCCGGCGTGATTCCCGGTTTCCGAAATGTAGTTGGTCTGCAGCGCGGCGCCGTGCATCGTCACCGTGGCCGGCGTGTTGGTCGTCCCTGGCAAATACAGGTCGATCGCGAGGTCGGCCAGTTGAGGCACGGCGAAATCCACCGGGTCGCTGTAGGCGATCGCGTTCGCGGGAATCGTGATGCTGGGTCTGCCGCTGAACGTCAGCGGCCGGCCTGACCCTTGAATCGCGCTGTCCTTGTCACGAACCGCGATATGCGCCGCGCCAACGGTGACCGTGCCGGTGCCGTACGCGTTGGTCAGCACGACCCGCGCGCGCGTGCCTCCGATGCTCGTGCGTACGACCTGACGCAACGTCTGATTCGTGAAGTGCAGATAGGGCTGTGGCGCGAACGTCTGGCCCGGCGGCGGGACCGCGGCGGGCGCGGGAGGCGCGCCGCATCGAGTGTTGACCATGAACGGCGGGAGCGCAGGTCCGGGAGCCGGCGGCACCGGGTTCTGGGGCCGTCCGACTTCCGCAGTGGCCCAGGTGCCGACCCATCGCTCAGTCCCCTGAGCGAACGCAGCCGTGTGGAGACCAGCGAGCAACAGCACCGAGGACAGAACATTTCGCAGCATGGCGCCTTCCTTGTGGCGCAAATGCTAGCGGCAATGCGAGAAGCTGTCCAGCGTGTCGAGCCGGGCTTTCAGGCCACGCGCGGCGGCGCGGCCTGCGTGCCATGGTCGCTGCCGCCCCGGCGCTCGCGCAGCAGCAGGCGCCGCATGGTGCGGAGATCGTTCAGGATGCGGCTGCTCGCCTTGATGTGGTGCCTCAACTGTTCGATCTTGAAGCTGAGAAGGTGAAGGGCCTCCACACCGCGGCTGATGACCATCGTATCGGCCAGCACGATGCGTTTGAGCTCTTCTTCAGTCGTTGCCTGGACTTCGTCCAGCACTTCGTCCAGGAGCTTCATGTACTCGTGCGTACTTTCGATCGTGTCGAATGGATTTTGTGCCATAAGCCTGCCGTTGAGGGCAGTGAACGCGCAAGGGCCATACCATCGGTTTTCGTCGAATTCGTTGATGTCGGCGTGTGGCATCGCTGCAAAGTCTGCCGGGACGGCGACAAAATTCCGTGAACGACACCCGAGTGGTAGCATTCCGGTCCGGCAATGGCTTCGATGAAACGCGTCGTTCTGTTTTCAGCATCCGCCGTGCTGGCGGCGCTGGCGCTTCCACACGCACAGCGCCCGGCGTCGGGCGGCCGGCAGGTGCCCACCTTCCGCGTCGATCCCCAGTGGCCAAAACCGCTGCCGAACAGGTGGATCATCGGCGCCGTCGCGGGCGTGGCCGTCGACAAGCGCGATCACGTCTGGATTACACATCGACCTTCAACGCTGCAACCCAACGAGACTCGATCGATATGGAAAGCGGCGCCGCCCGTGCTCGAGTTCGATGCGGACGGCACGCTGGTGTCATCGTGGGGTGGTCCGGGCACCGGGTACGAGTGGCCCCAGCTCGAGCACGGCATCTACGTCGACGATAACGACCAGGTGTGGCTGGGCGCCGGCGGCGAAAAGGACTCGCACATCCTGAAGTTCTCGCGCGACGGAAAGTTCCTGATGCAAATCGGCCGTCAGGGACAGGGTGGCGGCAGCAACGACACGGCGAATCTCGGCGCGCCGGCGAACATGGTTCTCGACGCCGCCGCCAACGAGGTATACGTCGCCGACGGCTACGTCAACCATCGCGTCATCGTCTTCGACGCCTCGACCGGCGCCTACAAACGTCACTGGGGCGCCTACGGCAACCCGCCCGACGATGGATTTTTCACGCGGGCGGGTGAGAAGCTGCCGGGACCATTCCGTGGCGTCGTGCAGAATGAAAACCGCCCCAGCCAGTACGACCCGGCCGGCCCGCCCTCGCCGCAGTTCCGCATCGTGCATGCCGTGCGTATCTCGAAGGATGGTCTGGTCTACGTGTGCGATCGCACGAACGATCGTTTACAGGTCTTCACGAAAGCCGGCCGGTTCGTGAAGGAAACCGTGATCGCGAAAGACACGCTCGGCAGCGGCTCGGTGTGGGACGTCGGCTTTTCCACCGACCCGAAGCAGGCGTTTCTTTTCATCAACGACGGTACGAACCAGCTGATCTACGTGGTCGATCGGCAAACCCTCGAGGTCGTGAGCACGTTCGGAGGCGCCGGACACTGGGCGGGGCAGTTCTATGGGGCCCACAACCTCGCCGTGAACGCGAAGGGAGACCTCTTTATTACGGAAACGTATGAGGGGAAGAGGGTCCAGAAGTTCGTCTACACGGGGTTGGGCGCGCCTTCTGTATCACCGTAGCACCACCTCTATTCGCAATCTCGTGTTCCAAAAAGGATCTTGAAGTTCTCAAGTTGGAGCACAAAGGTCTGCCCGCCGGAGCACTTCTTCCTGAAAACGGAATACATCTCAGGGGTAGACAAGAGTCGGAGTGTGGTGCGACTTGTGCAATTGGGGCTGCACACCGATCACCTTTGGAGGTCCCCCATGGAGGAGCGCGAGGCGCGGCTGGCGTTGAAGCAGGAGATCATCAATCGTATTTGCGGAGAGTTCCTCGAAATGCCGGGGCTCGGGCTCAAGCGCGAGCAGGCCCGCCGGCTGTGGCACGTCGACGACGAATTCTGTGGGGAGATTCTGGATTTCCTCGTGGAGTCCCGCTTCCTCTGCCGCCGGTCGGACGGCCGTTACGTCCGCGCCGCGACCGCCTCGGAAAGCGTGGCGCTGTGCGCCGGCCCGCGAAGCCGTGTGAGTGTTGTGCGATAGCCTGCCCGCGCTCCCCCAGCTCGCGGGCAGCACCTCGCATTTTTCATCCCAGCCACCTGAACGTCACACTGTGATCGCCATCGCTTCCCCTTTTTGGGGTGGTATGGCGATTGCGAAACCAGTCCCAGCGTACGCACGCGTCGAGAGCGGCGGACCGCGATCAGTCTGCGAATCGCGGGCAAAAGTCCACTGCCCGGCAGACTTTTCCGACCGATCGATGCAGCGCTGGACCCTGATGAAAAACCTGGAGAGCTCCGGCAACGTCGCCGAAGAACTCGAACGGCTCGCGGCACTTCACCGCCGCTACCGCGAAGGGGGCATCCACGTTCACGTGCCGGAAGGCCTCACCGATGGAGGGCGCCCGCTCGAAGAGCTCATCCTGGATCATCTGCCGACCTCGGCCGCCGCGCTGGACGCCGCATCGAGAAACCTGTTCTCGTCGCTGCCGGTCGCGTTCGATCCGGGCCATTCGATTGGTCCGTACCTCGCGACCGTCGATCGCGATGCCCACGGACAGCCCTATCGCTTTCTCGACATGGGCGCACTCATCGCCACGCAGGCGTTTGGCGAGAACGAGCCCGACGTCATTGCGGCCGTGCTGAAGCATCTGCCGTACACCTTCTCGCGCTACGCGCACTCGGAGTATCAGACGGGGGTCTCGCTGCAGCTGAAGGCGGCGCTGAATCGTATCGCGCCGGCCGGCACGCCCCGCCACTTCGTCGTCAACACCGGCGCCGAGGCCGTGGAGAACGCGATCAAATCTGTCCTGCTGAATCGAGTGAAGACGTCGGGCGAACCGGATGGCGGCTTCGTCATTTCGTTTGAAGGCGCGTTCCACGGCCGCACGCTCGGCAGCCTGGCGGTGACGCATCGCAAGAGGGCCCGCCTGGGATTTCCGACGTTCGACTGGCCGCAGGTGTCTTTCCCCGTCCTCGACGGCAGCGCGAAGCAGACCGCGCGCCGCGAGGAGAGGAGCCTCAAGCAGGTCTGGGACCTGCTCGTGTCGGGCCGCCTTCCGCACGCGGAGAAGAACAAGGAAACGTTCCGTCGCGAGCTGGACGCGATCGATGCGTTTCTGGCGACCCCGGGGCAGGATCCGGTTGCGTTCATGGCAGCCCAGCGCGCCGCGCTGAGCGCCGACACCATCAGGCGCAGCCGACGGGTGGCTGCGGTGCTCGTCGAGCCCATTCAGGGCGAGGGCGGTGTCCGCACGACGAGCGCGCGATTCATGCAGCGCCTGCGGCTGCTCACGGGCATCTACGACGTCCCGCTGATGTTCGACGAAGTGCAAACGGGCTGGGGCGCGACGGGACGGATGTGGGCGCACGAGCTCTTCGACCTGCCGGTTCCGCCCGACGTCGTCGTCTGGGCGAAGAAAGCGCAGAACGGCGTGCTCTTCGTGAGCGAAGAGCTGGCGACGTTCTTCCAGGAAGAAAAGAAGTTCAACACGACCTGGGAAGGCGATGCGGTCGGCATGGTGCGCCTTCTGGCCGTGCTCGACAAGATCGATCTGGACCAGGTTCGCCGTACCGGCGCTCTCGCGCGCGAAGGACTCGACGCGCTCGCGGAGGCGTACACGGGTCTCATCGAAAACGTGCGAGGCGCCGGGGTCATGCTCGCCTTCGACGTCCCGCGCGCCGACCTGCAGGACGCACTCCGCGATCGCGCCTTTCGACGCGGACTCGTGCTCCTGCCCGCGGGGGAGCGCACACTCCGCTTCTACCCCCGCTACGACACGGAGCCCAGCGCGATCGCCGAAGGCGCTCGCGATTCTGAAAGCCGCTGTCGAGGACATCGTCGAGGGACAGGCCGAGCCGCTGCCGTCGGCCCCCGAGATCGACACCCAGCTGCTCGATTACCCGCTCGAACGCCTCGAAGTCGTCGACATCACCGCGGCGAACTTCCATGAGCATCGAACGCAGATCATGGACGTCGAGACCGAGCACTACGGCTCGATGAGGCTGCGTGCCCCCGACGCCCGGCGAAACGGCGGACGCCGGCTGCTGCAACTGCCCTGCGAGATGCTCGAGGCGACCCTGTCGAATGCCCGCGCCATCGGCGTGGCCCTGCGGGATGTGGTGAGCGGGCGCTTCGTGGCGTACGCCCTTGGAAGCGCGCTCGAAGACCACGACGAAGAGGGCGTGGCGTCGGACCCGTTCTTCGGCGACAACAACACGTTCTATCTGCACGCGACCGCGGCGCGGCCGTCGATGCAGAACCATCTGGCCGTCGAAAATCTGCTGCTCGACGTGATCCGCATCCGCGTGCTCACCGCGGGATTCGAATACATCTCCGCGCTCATCGAGGAGCGCATGCAGCAGACAGGCCCGCAGTGGCTGCAGCAGGCGCGGGTCATCCAGGCGGTCGACAACTACCTTCGCAGCGGCATCCGCTTCGTGTACCTGCAGCTGTCATCCGAGAAACGGCAGGGACCGCGTGTTCCCGTCGCCGCGGACCCGGCGCAATAGAGGCATCCATGACCGAAGTGGGCATGTGGATCGATCACCGACACGAACACGCGGCAGCCGGCGAGACCATCGCGGTCGAAAATCCGGCAACCGAAGAGACGATCGCGCTGGTCCCGCGGGCACAGTCCGCAGACGTGGCGGCCGCCGTCGAGCGTGCCCGCATCGCGTACCAGGACTGGCGCCGTGTGACGGCGCTCGAGAAGGCCAGGCTGCTGCACGAGGTGGCCGCCCGCATACGCGCGATGCATCGCGAGCTGGCAGAGACGATGACGATCGAGGGCGGCAAGCCCATGATCGAGAACCTCGACGAGATCGAGTGGACGACCGCGTGCTTCGACTACTACGCGGAGATCGGCCGCAACTCGCGCGGCAACTCCATTCCGCCCAGCTTCGAGCACCAGGTGAACTTCACCGTGAAGGAGCCGTTCGGCGTCGTGGCCGCCATCGTGCCCTTCAACTACCCGCTGCTCCTCATGGCGTGGAAGGTCGCTCCGGCGCTCGCGGCCGGCAACACGATCATCATCAAGCCGGCCGAGGAGACGCCGCTCGCCACGCTGATGCTGGCCAGGGCGTTCGACGTGCTGCCGCCTGGCGTCGTGGGCATCGTCACCGGCACCGGCAAGGAAGCCGGAGAAGCGCTCGTGCGGCACCCGCATGTGAATGTGATTGCCTTCACGGGTTCGACCACGACCGGCAAGCACATCATGCGGCTGGCCGCCGATTCGCTGAAGCGGGTGAATCTCGAGACCAGCGGCATCGATCCCTTCATCGTCTGCGAGGACGCCGACCTCGATATCGCCGCGCGCGGTGCGGTGTGGGCGCGCTATCTCAATGCGGGCCAGGTCTGCACGTCGGCCAAGCGCTTTTACGTCGTCAACGAGATTGCCGATGCGTTCGCCGAGCGGTTCGCCGAGCTGGCCCGACAGGTCGTCGTCGGCGACCCGCGGAATCCCGCGACCGATATGGGTCCGCTGATTTCGAGCAAGGCGCTGTGCGCCGTCAAGCAGTCGATCGAACGGGCCGTGCGCGAGGGCGCGTGTCTCGTGACCGGGGGCGGCCGGCCGGCAGGCTGCGAACGCGGTCACTTTCTCGAGCCCACGCTCCTCGACCATGTGAAGCACGGCAGCAGCCCGACGCGCGAGGAGATATTCGGGCCCGTGGCCGCGATTATCCGGGTGCGTGATGTCGACGAGGCCATCGCGCTGGCCAACGACAGCGAGTACGGGCTTGGCGCCAACATCTACACGAACAACCTGCGTTACGTGATGCGCGCGATGGAGGAGATCAAGGCGGGCACGTTCTGGGTGAACGACCCGCTGACCGACAACGAAGCCGGTCCGTTCGGCGGCATGCGCCAGAGCGGTATCGGCCGCGAGCTTGGAGAAGAAGGGCTCGATGCCTTTCGCGAGACCAAGCACGTGCACATCGACTACATCCAGGAGCGCAAGAGCTACTGGTTCCCGTACTCCGAGCGCAAGTGGTGAGGAACGTGGAAAACGTTTCGGGACTCGAGAGACGCGACGCGATCCGCATCCGCACGGCACTGCCGGGGCCGCGGAGCCTTGCGCTCGTCGAGGAGCGCCGGCGCTTCGTGGCGGCGGGCGTGGCCGAAGCCAGACACGGCATCTTCTTCGAGCGGGCCGAAGGTGCGCGTCTGGTCGACGTCGATGGCAACGTGTTCCTGGATTTCGGCGGCGGCATCGGCTGCCTCAATGCCGGCCATTCGGCGCCGCGTGTCATGACGCGCGTACGGGAGCAGTTGGCCAAACTGCAGCACGCGTGCTTCATGACGGCGCCCTACGAGCCCTATGTGGCGCTGGCGCGGAAGCTGTGCTCAATCGTGCCGATTGCCGACCCCGTCAAGGCGGCGCTGTTCAACAGCGGGGCCGAAGCCGTCGAGAACGCCATCAAAATCGCGCGAGCGGCGACTGGCCGGTCTGCCGTGCTCGCGTTCGATCCCGGGTTTCACGGCCGCACCCTGCTCGCGCTGTCGCTGACGAGCAAATCCTTTCCTTACCGGCACGGGTTCGGTCCGTTCGCTCCCGAGGTGTACCGGTTTCCGCTTCCGGACATGTTGCGGCGGCCGTCCGGTACGTCGGCGGAATCATTTGTCGCGCATTCGATCGCCGAGCTGCACCGCTTTCTGACGAGCACCGTGCGGCCGGACTCGATCGCCTGCGCGATTATCGAGCCGGTGCTCGGCGAAGGCGGCTTCATCGTGCCGCCGCAGGAGTTCCTGGCCGATCTCGCCGCGACCTGCAAGGCGCACGGCATCCTTCTGATCGCCGATGAAGTGCAGACGGGGTTCGGCCGGACCGGGCGGATGTTCGCGTGCGAGCGTTTCGGCCTCGAGCCCGATCTCATGTGCCTGGCGAAATCGCTGTCGAATGGCTTCCCGCTTTCGGCGGTCGTCGGCCGCGCCGCGATCATGGACGCGGCACAGCCCGGCGGACTGGGCGGCACGTTCGGCGGGAACCCTGTTTCCTGCGCGGCGGCCCTCGGTGCTATCGAGACCATCGAAGAGGAAGGACTGTCGGATCGCGCCGAAGCCATTGGCGACCTCGTCGGATCGCGCTTCGAGGAAATGGCGTCCCGGTATCCGTTCATCGCCGATGCCCGTGGCGTGGGCGCGATGCGCGCGATCGAACTGGTTGAAGAGGGGACGTTGCGGCCCGATGCCGCTCGCACCGCGCGTGTCCTTGCGCTGGCAGCCGCGCGGGGACTGTTGCTCCTTTCCGCGGGCCTCGGCGGCAACGTCATTCGCACGCTGATGCCGCTGGTGATCACGGACGCTGAACTCGAGGAGGGGCTGACCGTGCTCGGGTCATGCCTGGCAGATGCCGCGTAATGGAAACGGGAGGCCCGATCGCATGAAGCCGCGCGTTGTCATTCTCGGAGGCGCAGGTGCGATGGGCCGGATCACCGCGCTCGACCTCGTGCGTACCTGCGGCAACAAGGTTCACGTCGTGATCGCCGACCGCGACGTCTCCGCCGTGCGTGGACTTCCGGTCGAGACGGCACAGGTCGATGTCACCGACCCGGAAAGCCTGCGAAAGGTGCTCTCCGGTGCGTACGCGACCATCGCGTCGCTCCCGTATCGCTTCAATCTGGACGCGATGCACGGCGCGCTCGACGCTGGCGCGCACTACATCGATCTCGGCGGTCTGTTCCACGTCACGCGACAGCAGCTCGAGCTGGCGTCCGCGTTCAAACGGCGCGGCGTGATGGCCATCCTCGGCATCGGCTCGGCGCCAGGGATTGTGAACGTGCTCGCCGTGATGGCGTCGCGCGGACTCGACCAGGTTCGCGAGATCCATTGCCTGGTCGGCAACATCGATCAAACGCGTTTTCGCAACGCGTCGCCGCTCGGATTCGGCTACTCGGCCGACACGCTGCTGGACGAGTTCACGATGCCGTCTGCCGTGTTCAGAGAAGGCAAGTTCAAGATGGTTCCGCCCCTCGATCCGCGCGAGCGGATGGCGGTCCAGTTTCCGGTCCCGGTCGGCACGATGGGCGTCGATACGACGCTGCACTCCGAAGTGGCGACCCTGCCGCTGTCGTTTCGAAAGCGCGGGATCCGCGAGGTGACGTTCCGGCAGGCCTTCGAGAAGGACTTTCGCGAGAAGCTCATGTTCCTCGTGCAACTGGGGCTGACCGAGACGTGCGCCCTCCCGTCGACCAACGGTCATGGCATCGTGCCTCGAGACGTGTTGATGGCGCTGGTCCGCCGTCTCGCGCCGCCCGTTCAGATGGGGAAGGCCGTTCGTTATGAAGTGTTGCGCACGGTCGTTCGAGGCACGGTCGGCCGGCGCCGCGTGATGGTGACAGCCGATTGCCACGCCGACAACCATGCCGGACACGGGATCGGACCCGACATCGACACCGGTGCGCCGCCCTCGATTGCCGTTCAGCTGATGCTCGCAGGAGAAATGAAAGTGCGTCCGGGCGTCTGGGCGCCCGAGCAGGTGGTGCCGGTCGCGCCCTTCGTGCGCGAGCTTCGACACCGGGGAATGATCGTGACCTGCGGAACGGCATAGTGTGCATTTTCGAACACGACAGAAATGTAATTCACGCCTGTGTCACACTGCTAAAGCCCCAGTATGCTGAAGGTCGAACTACACACGCACACGTCCGACGACCCGATTGATCGGATTCCCCATACCGCCACCGAGCTCATCGATCACGCGGTTTCTCTCGGCTATCACGCGCTCGCGATCACGCTGCACGAACATCAGCTCGACATTTCGGAGCTGACGCCGTACGCCAGGGAGCGAGGCCTCGTCCTGATTCCGGGTGCGGAGCGATCGATTGAGGGACGCCACGTGCTGCTGCTCAATTTCAAGAGCGGCACCGATGGCGTACGCACGTTTGCAGACCTCGCGCGTCTGAAGCAGCGCGAGCCCGGGCTCGTCATTGCGCCCCATCCGTTCTTCCCGGCGCCCACCTGCCTGCGAGGCGCCATGGATCGGCACGCGGAGCTCTTCGACGCCGTCGAGTACAACGCGATGTTCACGCGGTTCGTCAACTTCAATACACGGGCCGAGCGATGGGCGGCGGCGAACGGCAAGCCTCTCGTCGGGAACTGCGACGTGCACCGCCTGCGTCAACTGGGCACGACGTATTCGCTGATTGACGCCGAGCTGCACCCGGACGCCATCTGCGCCGCCATTGCGGCCGGCCGGACGCGTGTCGAATGCCAGCCATTGAGCCCCATCGACGCTGCAGAACGATGAGCTCGCTCATGATCCAGGACGTTCTGGCGCTGGGCCGGCGGCCGGCGGCCGTCGAGACGAAGCCCCGCGCCCGACTCACCCACGTGTAATTCGCTTCCACTCACGCTCACGCCACACGTCTGCCGCTCCTCGCTGAACACCGGACACGCGAGCGATAATAGGGGGCTATGGCTATCGAATCGGTCAACCCCTCCACAGGCGACACGATCAAAACCTACGACGAAATGACGCCTCAACAAACGGCCGCGGCTGTGGCCGAAGCGCATGAGGCATGGAAGACCTGGCGCAAGGTCCCTTTCAGGGAGCGCGCCGTGCCCATGAAGAAGGCCGCCGCCATTCTTCGGCAGCGGAAGGAAGAGTTCGCGACGCTGATGGCGCTCGAAATGGGCAAACCCTTCAAGCAGGGGATTGCCGAAGCCGAAAAATCGGCGCTCGGCTGCGACTACTACGCCGACCATGCCGAGGGCCATCTGGCGCCCGAGACGATCAAGACGGACGCATCGAAATCGGGCGTGGCGTTCGAGCCGATCGGCGTCGTGCTCGCCGTCATGCCGTGGAATTTTCCCTTCTGGCAGGTCTTCCGGTTTGCGGCGCCCGCGCTGATGGCCGGCAATGCCGGCGTGCTGAAGCACGCGTCGAACGTGCCGGGCTGCGCGCTGGCGATCGAGCAGGTGTTTGTCGAGGCTGGATTTCCCAGGGGCGTGTTCAGAACGCTGCTGATCGGCAGCCGTCAGGTGAAAGCGGTCATCGAGAATCCGCTCGTGGCTGCGGTGACGTTGACCGGCAGCACGCCCGCCGGCAAAGCCGTTGCGGCGCAGGCCGGAGCGGTGATCAAGAAAACCGTGCTGGAGCTTGGGGGATCGGATGCGTACATCGTGCTCGACGATGCCGACCTCGATCTGGCGGTGAACACGTGCGTCACCTCGCGCCTGATCAATTCGGGTCAGAGCTGCGTCAACGCCAAGCGCTTCATCGTCGTCGAGTCTCTCGCGGCGGCGTTCACCGAGAAGTTCGTGGCCGCGATGAAGACCAGGAAGATGGGCGACCCCATGGCGGACGGCACCGACGTCGGCCCGCAGTCGCGGCCGGACCTGCGCGACGAGCTGCACAAACAGGTCGTCGACTCGGTGGCGAAGGGCGCGAAAGCGCTGCTTGGTGGCGAGATTCCCGTCAGGCCGCGGGTCGTTCTATCCGCCGACGGTCTTGACCGGTGTCCGGAAGGGCATGCCGGCGTACGACGAAGAGCTCTTCGGGCCGGTCGCGGCGATCGTGACGGCACGCGACGAGGCCGACGCGATCCGCATCGCGAACGACAGCATCTTCGGGCTGGGCGCCGCGGTGTTTACGAGGGACGTGGCGAGGGGCGAGCGCGTCGCCGGTGAGCTCGAAGCGGGGTGCACGTTCGTCAACGCGCTGGTCGCGTCCGATCCCCGCCTGCCGTTTGGCGGCATCAAGGAATCCGGGTACGGCCGCGAGTTGGGGAGCTACGGGATCAAGGAGTTCGTGAATATCAAAACTGTATACGTCAAGTGACGGAGGAGCTGATTGAGGGCACGGAGTTTCGCTTTCTTCAACACGGAGGCACGGAGGCACGGAGAAGAAACTGCAATATCGAAAAGCATGTCGTGAATTTCGAAGATTTCCGGCGGCGTGATGGTTGCACTTCGCATCGTCTGTGACTCCACACCCCTTCAATGACATCACATTCCTGATAATCCAGGCGGCGATCGAGGTTCATCGCATACTTGGCCCGGGATTGCTCGAGAGTGTGTACCGTGCCTGTCTGATCTATGAATTGCGTGAGCGGGGATTGAAGGTCGTCGCCGAGCGGATCGTGCCGCTGTGTTACAAGGGCAGTCTTTGACGCGGCCTATCGAGTCGACCTGCTCAAGCGCATCATGAACGGCGCGCCCGATGCCGCGCTACATTCAAAGAAGCCCTAATCCTCCGTGCCTCCGTGTCTCCGTGTTGAGACACGCAACCTCCGTGACCTCAACTTCACAATGCCAAGCACGAGCCCCGCTCCGATCCCTCCAACGACAAACCACCAGATCGCAGGAATAACGGTCGACATCATGAAGCCGAGGATGACCATCGTCAGCCCGCCGATGCCTTCGACGCCGCTGCCGGTGAGGCTCACCGCTTCTCTTTCCTGGTCGAGCCGCTTCCACATCAGCCACTCGGCGACCACCGGATCGGTCGGCGTCAGGTTGAGCGCGACGGGAGGATGCGGGGCGTAGAGGGCCTGCATGACGAGCGCGGCGATGAGCTGGCGCCACAACCAGAGCCGCGAGTTCCGGCGCCGGAACTCTTCGATGATGTCGCCGGCGAGCGGCTCGTTATCGAGCGCGAGCCTGCCGAGCAGCGCTTCAGCGAGTCTGGGCGGCTTCGGGGCTGTCATACCGTCCCTCCCTTCAGTTGAGCCACGCCTTTCCAGAGCGCGACGAGCGAGCGTTGCGTGTCCTTGACCGCCTTGAGTCCCTGCGGCGTGACGTCGAAGAATCGCTTGGCGCGGCCCCCGCGCTCGGGGCTGGGGTTGCCCATCCGCGACGATACCATGCTGTTGCGCTCGAGGCGCTCGAGGGCGGTATAGACCGCACCGAGAATCACGCTGCGGCGTCCGGTGGTTTCGATTTCCCGCGCGATCGGCACGCCGTAGGCCTGATCGCCGAGCCGCAGGATGGCCAGGAGAATCATCAGCTCGAAGTCGGTGAGGAGGTCGCGCGCCATTTAATTACAAATTATGAACAAATTCAGCCGGGCGTGTCAACTGCTACCATCAGGCCCGAAACGAGGGGGTCATATGCGAATTTCTCTAGGCGTGCTTGCGTTGACGGCCGTCGTGCTCGGTGGACAGACGACGCTGGCCCAGACCAGGACGTATCGGACGCTCAACGATACGTTCGCGCCGCCGCACTTCACGTCGCTCGACGCCTGGAACCAGCGCGCCGCGCACATACGCGAACTGATTCTGGAATCCGCCGGATTGATGCCCATGCCCGAGCGAACGCCGCTCGCGCGCGCAGGTGTTCGGCGAGATCAAGCGCGACGACTACAGCGTATCGAAGGTGTACTTCGAAAGCCTGCCGGGGTTTTTTGTCACGGGGAATCTCTACCGTCCTGCCGGCGAGGGCCCGTTTCCGGCGATTCTGTCGCCGCACGGGCACTGGGCGTACGGCCGCCTCGAAAACTCGGCGATTGCCTCGGTGCCGGGGCGCGCGATCAACCTCGCGCGCCAGGGCTTCGTCGTGTTCACGATCGACATGGTCGGCTACAACGACAGCTGGCAGCTTCGCGCATCGGTTGTTCGGCGGCCCGCGCGAGAAGCTGTGGGGCCTGAGCGTCGCGGGGCTGCAGTTGTGGAACGGCATCCGCGCGCTCGACTTTCTCGAGTCGCTGCCTTACGTGCGGCGCGACGCCATCGGCGCGACAGGCGCATCGGGCGGCGGCACGCAGGTCTTTCTCCTCGCGGCGGTTGACGAACGTGTGGCCGTCGCCGCGCCCGTCAACATGATCTCGCTCCAGATGCAGGGCGGCTGCCTCTGCGAAAACCAGCCCGGGCTGCGGCTCGACACGACCAACGTGGAAATCGCCGCGACGATTGCCCCGCGGCCGCTCTTGATGGTGTCGGCCACCGGCGACTGGACGACGAACACGATGAAGCGGGAGTACCCGGCGGTTCGCGAGCTGTATGCGCTGAGGGGCGCGGCCGATCGCGTGCACGGCGTGCAGTTCGACGCGCCTCACAACTACAACCGCGACTCGCGCGAAGCGGTCTACGCGTGGATGGCGCGCTGGCTGCAAGGCGCCCCCGCCGACGTCAAGCGCGAAGAGCGCGCGTTCACACCGGAGCCGCTGCCCGATCTGCTCGTCTTCCATCAGCGGCCCGTGCCCGACGGCGCGGTGACGGCCGCTCAACTCACCGAAAACTGGATTGCCGCCGCTCGAGGCCAGCTGGCATCGTTGCCGCTCGACGCACGAGCGCGCGCGCTGCGTCTGGCGCTGGGATATGGGTCGTCATCACCTGGCGCGGCGACACCCGCCGGGTCGGGCCGGCGTCGAACGGCGATCGTCGCCGGGGCCGATCCGGCCCTGGAGCGTCAACTCCGTTCGGCGGGCTTCATCGTGAAGGCGATCGATTTCACGCCGTTCGATGCGGCCGAAGCAGAAAAGATTCCGCACTTCGACACCTACAACAGGACCGCGGCGAGCCAGCGTGTGGCCGACATCGTCGAGGCGTTGCGCGTCGCACCCGATGCGGTGCTCGTGGCATCTGGAGACAACGCGCTCGCGGCTCTCCTCGCGTCGGCAATCGAGCCGGGCCGGAAGATGGTGCTCGATGTCGGCGACTTCGACACGACGCAGCGACGCGGCCTTCGTCGATCGGTTGTACATCCCGGGCCTGCGCCGCGCGGGCGATCTGTCCACCGCCCTCGCGCTCGCGGGCGATCGCATCGCGATCCACAACGCCGGCGAGCGCCTTCACGCTTTCCGGCGCGAGCGTTCGCCGGGAAAAGCTCACGCCACGCGAGATCGTCGCGCTGCTAAGAAGGCCGGAGTGCAAGGTTGCGAGTCGTCAGGTTCGTCAGTCGAGGAGTTCGTTTCGAAGAGTTCGCCTAGCTCCGGAATCTCCGAACTGCCGAACCTCCTGTTGAACCGCGTCGTGTCCCGTTTTGACGCCTGCCGCAAACCGTGAAAAGTTTGTGACGCGTATGCACTTTCGGCCCCTGACGTCGTCTAATGGGATCAGAGGTCATCATGAACGCCACACATCGCGCGCTCAACGGGTTTGGTCTCGGCGCACGTGCGGGCGACACCCGGCTGGCGAGCGAGCCGCGGGCCTGGCTGCGCGCGCAGCTGCAGGGCGGCGCGCCCCTCCTTGCCGCCCCGGCCGAAGCATCACCCGCCGCTATCGCCGAAGCCCTCCATGCATTTCGGGCGGTCGGGCAGGCCGCCGGACAACAGGAACAACAGCAGGCGCGGCAACAGGCCCGCCGGCGTCTCGTCCAGATTGCGGCCGCCGAAAGCCACGCGGCGCTCGACCCAGCGCGTCACGAGCGATCGGCCGTTTGTCGAGCGGCTCGTCGCCTTCTGGTCGAACCATCTGTGCGTGTCCACCGGCGCCAAGGTCCTGGTCGCGCCGCTGGCCGGCAGCTACGAGCGCGAAGCCATCAGGCCGCATGTGCTCGGCCGCTTCGAAGACATGGTGCTCGCGTCCGCGCGGCATCCGGCGATGCTCGTCTACCTCGACAACTTCCAGTCGATCGGCCCCAATTCGCGCGGAGGACAGTTCAGCGGCCGCGGCGGCCGGGGCCAGAAGCGCGGGTTGAACGAAAACTACGCGCGCGAGCTGCTCGAGCTTCACACGCTTGGCGTTGACGGTGGATACACGCAGCAGGATGTCCAGGAGCTCGCGAAGATTCTCACCGGGTGGACGGTGGCCGGGCTGGTGCGGGGAGCGCCGCAGGTCACGGCCCAGCGCGGCCGCAGGCCGAACGGCCGGACCGGCGCCACGCCAGCCACCGCGGATCCGGACCGCAACGGTCCCATCGGATTCACGTTTCAGGCGCTGCTGCACGAGCCGGGTGCGAAGACTGTTCTCGGGGTGAAATACGGCGACGATGGTGAAGAGGAAGGCGAGCGGGTGATCCGCGCGCTCTGCCGCCATCCGTCCACCGCGCGCTTTGTCGCGACGAAGCTCGTCACGCATTTCGTCGGAGACCAGCCGCCGGCGGCGGCGGTCGATCGCATCGCGCGCGTGTTTCGCGACAGCGACGGCGATCTTCGCGCCGTGTCGCTCGCGCTCGTCGACCTCGACGACGCCTGGAGCGAAGGGGCGACGGAAGTTCCGCACGCCGCAGGACTGGCTCGTCGCCGCGCTCCGCGCGTTCAACGCGCACAGACGTCAGCGAGTCGGTGCTGCCGCTGCTGCGTCAATTGCGCCATCCGCTCTGGTCGCCGCAATCGCCCAAGGGGTTCGGGGACACGACGCAGGAATGGGCCGATCCCGATTCGCTGCTGAACCGCGCCGAGCTCGCGCGCACGATTCGCGCGACGCCTTCGCGTGACAGCGCGTCGACCCACGCGGGCTTCTCGATCTCGTCGATATCCCGTCCGGCGATCCGCTCCGCGGATTCCTTGCCGACAACTCGATCCCCGCGGACGAGCGTGTCGCGCTCGCACTGGCAGGTCCTGCTTTTCAATGGAGATGACCACTGAACCGCCGCACCTTCGTTCGCAACATGTGCCTCGGCGGCATCGCGACGTTCGGCTTTCCCGTCGTCAACTTCGCGCAGGTGAAGCAAGGCGGCCGGTTCGTCTTCGTCCTCCTTCGCGGAGGTTTCGACGGACTCGCGGCCGTGGTGCCGTTTGGCGATCCCTCGTATCGATCCCTCAGAGGCGCGTTCGCGTTCGAGGAATCGGAGCTGGCGGAATTGAACGACACGTTCGGTCTGGCGCCCGGCCTGGCGCCGATGCGAGAGCTGTGGCAACAGAACGAGCTCGTGGTTCTGCACGCGATGGCGATTCCGTACCGCACGCGAAGCCATTTCGACGGCCAGGCCATTCTCGAAACCGGCATCGATCGGCCTGTCGGATCGTCCGATGGCTGGCTCAATCGGCTGCTTCAGGTGATGCCAGGGGAGCGCTCGGGCATCGCGATCGCTTCGGGCATGCCGCGGTCGCTCACCGGATCGTTCAACGTGCAGACGTGGTCGCCCACACAGCTCGGGGCTGTCAGCGATGCCTATCTCGATCGTCTGTCGTCGCTGTATCGCACCGACAAGGTCTTGTACGGACGATTTGAAGCCGCGGTGCAGCAGCAGGACCTCGTCGGCGAAGAACCGATGGCCGGCGGCAACGCACGGCGCGGGGGCATCACGCCGCTCATGCGCGCCACAGCCAAGATCCTGCGTCAGGACGGCGGCCCGAACATCGCCGCAGTAGAATTCAGCGGCTGGGATACGCATGCGAACCAGGGCATGGCGGGAGGTGCGCTCGATCGGCTGCTCGGCCAGCTCGCGGAAGGATTGATGGCGCTTCGCACCGACATGGGGCCGGCGTGGTCGAACACGACCGTGGTCGTCATGACCGAGTTCGGACGCACGGCGCGCCCGAATGGCACGCGCGGAACGGATCACGGCACCGCGGGCGCCGGGTTCGTGATCGGTCCGAAGGTCGCGCGCTCGACCGTGTTCTCCGACTGGCCCGGCCTTGGCGATCGTGCGCTGTTCGAGGGACGCGATCTCAAGCCGACGCTCGATACGCGCGCGGTGCTGAAAGGCGCGATCGCGGCGGCATTCGATCTGACGCCGGCGCAAGCCGACCGCGTCTTTCCCGGTTCCACCGCCGTCCGCGGCACTTATGAATTAATGGGGTGAAAGAACCTGGGTTCGTGGGTTCGTGGGGTTCGTGAGTTCGCAGGTTCGTGAGGTCGCGGCCCACGCGATTCGGTCACGGGACTCCACGAACCGCACGAACTCGACGAACCCACGAACCCGACGAACCCACGAACCTCACGAACCTCAACGAACTTGACGAACCCACGAACCTTGTACCCCTCGTCTGCTGTCGATCAACGTGGGACGGCCGCGGGAAATCGGCGGCCACGACCCCTGGACGACGGGGATTTTCAAGAGTCCCGTGTCGGGACCGGTTCGTCTTTCCCTGCGGAATCTCGATGGAGATGGTCAGGCCGATCTGAAAGTGCACGGCGGACCCGACAAGGCCGTGTGCGTGTACTCCGCCGAGCATTTTCCCGAGTGGCGGCGCGAGCTCGGCGTGGAGGAATGCGGGCCCGCGTCGTTCGGAGAGAACTTCTCGGTTTCGGAACTTCGCGAATCGACCGTGTCCATTGGCGACACGTTCCGCGTCGGCACCGCCGTCGTGCAGGTCTCGCAGCCCCGCGCGCCATGCTGGAAGCTCGGACGCCGCTGGAATCGGCTCGACATGCCGAAGCTCGTCATCAAGAGCGGCCGAACCGGTTGGTACTTCCGGGTGATCGAGCCGGGTGTGGTCGAGACCGGCGACGCGCTGACGCTCGTCGACCGGCCCTTTGCCCGGTGGACGATCGAAGCCGTCAACGGCGTCGCCTACAGCGCTGAAGGCGCGATGGATCTCGACGCGGCGCGCGAGCTGTCTCAGTGCCCGGCTCTGTCCGCCGCCTGGCGCGACGATTTTCGAGAGGCCGCCTCGTAATAAAATCTCACCGTGCCCGAACGGTATCGAGCCGACGATCTCGTCCTCTTTGCATCGCAACTCCTCGAAAAGGCCGGCATGCCGCGCGCTCGTGCGACCACGATGGCCGAGGTCATGGTCGAAGGCGATTTGCTGGGCCACGACACGCACGGGCTCGATCAGCTGGCCGGGTATCTCGAACAGATCAGAGACGGGCTGATGGCGACGTCGGGGGAGCCGGAAGTGGTGGCCGATCTCGGATCGGCGCTGACGTGGGACGGCCACCGGCTGCCCGGTCAATGGCTCGTGAAACAAGCCATTGCCGAAGCACGATCGCGAATCCTCGCGCATCCGGTCGTGACGATTGTCATCGGCCGGGGCCACCATATCGGCTGCCTGCAGGCGTATCTGAAACCGGTGACCGACGCCGGGCTCGTCATGCTCTTGATGTGTTCCGATCCGGCGGCCGCCGGCGTCACGCCGCACGGTGGTGTGCAGTCGCGCATCACGCCGAATCCGCTCGCAGCCGGATTTCCCACCGGCGGCGATCCGATTCTCATCGACATCAGTGCCTCGACGACGACCAACGCCATGAACAAACGGTTGGCCGCCAGCGGCGAGCGTCTGCCGGGCCCCTGGCTGGTCGACGCGGATGGCCGCCCGACCGACGATCCGCGGGTGCTGGCCGGCGACAGGCCCGGCGCGATGCTGCCGCTCGGCGGCATCGAGCTCGGTCACAAAGGTTTCGCGCTCGCGCTGATTGTGGAGACCCTGACGTCGGCGCTTTCGGGTCACGGACGATCGGAACGCCCGCGCCCGTGGACGGCGTCTGTCTTCCTCCAGATGATCGATCCCGACGCGTTCGGCGGCCGCGAGGGGTTTACGCGTGAGATGCGCCATCTCGTCGAGCTGTGCCAGACGACGCCGGTGGCGCCGGGAAACCCGCCCGTCCGGCTTCCCGGCGAAGGTGCGCTCGCGCGCAGGCGCCGGCAGATTCGCGAAGGCATTGCGCTGCACGAAGGCATCGTGCCGGCCCTCACACCATGGGCAGAGCGGTTCGGTGTCGCCATGGTCACGCCACGCGCCGCGTGACGCCTTGCGCGAGAACATTTTGCGACAACCGATCCGGCGTCCTCGATGCGGATACACTCTTACGCGGATGATTCGTCGTGTCCTGGGAACCCTGGTGGTGTTCGGAGTTTTCTCGCCGTCCGCCTTTGGTGCCCCGCAGGCTCCTCCTCTTACGACTACCGCTCCGAGAACGGCCACCGTCACGATCACATCGGAGCCGATTGACGTCGACGGGGCGCTCACCGAGCCGGTGTGGCGCACGGCTTCCAAAATCGGAGACCTGATTCAACGGCAGCCCGACGAAGGCGAGCAGCCGACCGAACGCACGGACGTGATGCTGCGTACGCGACGAGCGCAATCTGTACATCGGCGTGATCGCCTACGATTCCGAGCCCGAGCGCGTGATCGGCAGCCAGATGGCGCGCGACGCGAGCCTGATGGCGGACGACCGCATCGAAATCCTGCTCGACACGTTCCGCGACCAGCGCAGCGCGTTTTATTTCGCGACCAATCCGGCCGGCGCGCTGGTCGATGGCCTCGCGTTCTCGAATGGCCAGCTGAACACCGAATGGGACGCGATCTGGGAGGTGAAGACGCGCCGCACCGACGAAGGGTGGGTCGCCGAGTTCGCGATTCCCTTCAAGAGCCTCAGCTTTCCGGCCGGACAGGAAGCCTGGGGCTTCAACATCGCGCGCATGGTGTATCGGAAGCTCGAAGACGATCGCTGGTCGGGTGCGCGCCTTCAGACGCAGTTCCTTCAGGTATCCGAGGCCGGCGAGATCAACAGCCTCGCGGGACTGTCACAGGGCGTCGGGCTGGATCTGCGCCCCTTTCTCGCAGGGAGCTGGCTGCGGCTGAGCCGCGACCAGGGCGACGACTTCAACCGCAAGCCCGGTCTCGATCTCTTCTACCACGTCACGCCGAGCCTCAAGCTGACCGCCACGTTCAACACCGACTTCGGCGAAACCGAAGTCGACGCGCGGCAGATCAACCTGACGCGCTTCTCGCTGCTGTTCCCGGAGAAGCGCGCGTTCTTTCTCGAAGGCGCCGGCGTGTTCAGCTTCGCCAGCACCGGACCGGAAACGCCGGGAGGCATCCCCGCGACCGGCGCAGACCTGTTCCCGTTCTTCAGCCGGCAGATTGGCCTCGTCGGCGGGCCAGGAAGTGCCGATCGATGCCGGCGTCAAGCTGACGGGCACCGTCGGGCGGACCGATATCGGCGTGCTGGATGTGCGTTCGGGCGATCTGGAGACCGGGGCCCGGCTGATCGCCGAAGAAAAGAATTTTTTCGTCGGCCGCATCAAGCGCAACATTTTCCAGCAGTCGTATGTCGGCGCCATCTTCACCGACGGCAATCCGGCCGTCGGGCCAGGAAGGGCGGGTGTACGGCGCCGATGTGCGCCTGGCCACGTCGCGGTTTCTCGGCGGGCGGCGCAACTTCGTGGTCAACGCCTACGGCGTGCGAAGCGAAAATCCGGCGGCGCCGGGCAACGACTGGTCTGTACGGCTTCTCGGCGAACTATCCGAACGACCGGTATCTGGCGCAGTTCGCCATGCGCGATATCCAGTCGAACTTCAAGCCCGCGCTCGGGTTCGTGCAGCGCGACAACGTGCGGATGCTGCGGGCGGGCGCCAGCTACAACCCGCGTCCGTCGTTCCTCAACATCCTGCAGATGAACCACGACATCTACTTCACCAGGTTCACGAGGCTCGACAACGACCAGGTCGAGAGCTGGGATGTGTATGTCACCTGGTTGGACTGGCACTTCAAGTCGGGCGACAGCATGCACGGCTTCCTCGATTTCAACCCGACCTACGAGCGCCTCTTCGAGACGTTCGAAATCTCGCCCGGCGTGTTTCTCCTGCCCGGTGAGTACCGGTTCACCCGGTTCCGGAACAACCTGTTTGCGACGGCGGCCAAGCGGCCGCTTTCGGGGACCGTCAGCATCACCTGGGGCAACTACTGGTCGGGCCAGGCCGAGCAGGTGACGGCGTCGATGGCCTACAAGCTGCCGCCCTGGTTTACGCTGAACCTCTCCACGAACCAGACGTTCGCGCGTCTGCCCGAAGGGGATTTCATCGCCCGAATCATGACCGCCAACATCAACTACGCGGCGTCGCCGCGGCTCTCGTTCTCGAATCTCGTTCAGTTCGACAACCGATCGAGGAACCTCGGGTGGCAGAGCCGGATTCGCTGGACGCTCGAGCCCGGCAGCGACCTGTTCTTCGCGTTCAACCAGGGTTGGATACACGAACTGGAAGAGGGCGAGGACAACGACAGCCTGCGGTTCAGACCGCAGGACACCAAGGTGTCGGCGAAATTCCAGTACTCCTATCGCTTCTAGCGCGCCGAACACGCTGTACTATTCGTCCACATGGCTTTCTCGAGCCGTCTGCTGCTCGTCCTTGCGGTGGCGGGAGCGTCGTGCCGGCCGGCGCCGGCCGAACCCCCGGCCGAGCGCGCTGCACCGAGCACCAGCCGGCAGCTCGGGTCCTGGAACGGCGAAAGCAACACGACGCTCGGATTCGTGAGCGAGTCGGGATCGTTTCGCATCAACTGGACGGTGCAGAACAAGGACAACGCGCGGCCGGGTACCTTCCTCCTGACGCTGCGCAGCGGCATCAGCGGACGCGTGCTGAAAGTCATCGCCGAACACCGCAGCGCGGGCGGCGGCAGCGTGGAGTTCGGCGACGACCCGCGGCTGTACGAGCTCCTCGTGGAATCGAACGGCATCAACTGGTCGATTTCGGCAGAGGAGACGATGGCCACGCGACGGAAATGACGCCGAGGCGTACGAGCCAAGACGAAAGACCGTGGCGAGCGCACGCCACAAAATGATACAAAAACGCACGCTGTCCGGCGCCCGAAAACCCCTGAAAACGCCCACGAAACAGGCCCTTTCCACTACAATTGAAGGCTCAACACCACGGAGACCAGCATGACCGTTGGGTACAAGCTTCCCCGAAAATTTCGTGGGCGTCAGGCGATTGCCGCGCTCCTTGTCTCGATGCTCGTTCCGGTGGCCCTGGCGGCGCAGCAACCCGCCGAAGAGCCCGGCAAACCTGTCGAAGGCCCGGCGTTCGGTGTGGCGGGCCCCCGACCCTCGAAGATTGAAGGCCCCGCTGCCGATCGCATGGTGGCGGAGTGGATGCTCCGCATGGGCGGCAGCATCGTGCTCGAAGGGCAGCGCAAGCCGATTACCGATCTGGCCGACCTTCCCACGACCGACTTCCAGATACACACGCTGAACTTCACCGGCATCACGATGTACGCCGCGTCGTTACAGGACGAGCTGCGGAAACTGCCGCCCCTTCCGCATCTCAAGGAGCTGTACATCAACGGCCGGCTCTGGTACGACCAGCCGGCGCCGCGCGTCCAGGCCACCATCGCGCTCTTCAGCGAAGCGAAAGAGCTCGAGAAGTTCGTGATGAGCAAGCCCGTCCAGACCTATATCCCCTTCAACGATCTCGCGCTGAAGACGCTCACGTCGTTGCCCGACCTCAAGGAAGTACGCATTCACCAGACGCGCAGCTCGGGTATGTCGCTGGCGGCCTTTCCGCTGACGCACCTGGATTTGAACTACGTGGTCACGTTCAACGATTCGGGCATGGCCGGCCTGAAAGGGAAGACGACGCTGCAGCGGTTGTATCTGCGCGGCACGTCCATCACGGATGCCGGCATCCAGAACCTCTCCGATCTGACCAACCTGGTCGAGCTCGACCTGTCGGACGTGTCGATGACCGATCAAGGGCTTGCGGCATTGTCGAAGCTGACGAAGCTGCGCCGCCTGAACCTGCAAAGCGCCGATGTGACCGATGCCGGCCTCGACGCGCTGAAGAGCATGACGGCGCTCGAAGAGCTCAGCCTGTACCGGACGAAGGTGACCAACGCGGGCCTCGCGAAGCTGGCCGGCCTGACGAATCTCCGGACCGTCGATCTGCGCTACAGCCGCGTGACGACCGCGGGTGTGCGCGACCTGGCCGCGAAGCTGCCCAAAACCGAGCTCTTCATGCTCGAGTCTTCGCAGCGCGAACCGAAGCGGGCGATGGCGGCCTCGGATGTCGCGACCAGGGGCGACGCGGCCGTCAGCGAATGGCTCCGCGCCATCGGCGGCAAGGTGCAGATGGCCGACGGCAAGATCACCGCCGTCTCTCTCAACGGCACGTCGATTACCGACAGGGAATTCGTCGTGCTCGGCAAGCTGCCGCAGTTGACGCAGCTGAGCCTGCAACATACCGAGGTCAGCACAATCGGCCTCGAACAACTGGCCGCGATTCGCACGCTGGAGCGCCTCGACCTCGGGCACACGCTGCTCGGCGACAATGCGCTGCCGATGCTCGCCTCGCTCACGAATCTGCGCGCGCTTCACATGCCGAGCACGCTCGTGGAAGGTACCGGCCTCGCGTCGCTGAAGGCGCTTTCGAACCTTCGCGAGCTCGATCTCGGGAATTCGCCAATCGCGGACGAGGGCATGGAACAACTGGCGCAGTTGACGGGCCTCGAGTCGCTCAACCTGCGCCATACCGACATCACCGACGCCGGCACGGGGCACTTCGCGGCCCTGAAGAACCTCAAGCGGCTCGACCTGACGTCGGTGGACATAACCGAAAAGGGAATTGCGGCGCTCGCGTCGTTGTCCGCGCTCGAAGATCTGGACCTGAGTTTCACGCGGTCTGCCGAGCCCGGTCTGGAAATGATCACGAAGCTCACGGGATTGAAGCGTCTCGGCCTCGAGCAGACGAGCATCACCGACACGGGCATGGCCTGGGTGGCGAAGCTGCCGAAGCTCGAAGCGCTGAACCTGAACTACACGCCGGTGAGCGACGCCGGGCTCGCGCTGCTCGCGAACAATCACGCGTTTACCGAGCTCAGGCTCGATCGGACCGACGTGACGGACAAGTCGCTGACGTGGCTCGCCGGCCAGACGAATCTGAAGTATCTCGATCTCTATCACACCCAGTTGACCGAACAGGGGTTCAACAGCATTCGCAAGGCCCTGCCGAAGGCCGAGATCAACTGGAGCCTCGATGCGAGCCGCGCACGGCGGAGGACATAGCCGCATGTATCTCAGAGCATTCGTTGCGGCGGTGGTGTTGACCGCTGCGCTTGGCAGCGCGACCGATGCGCTGGCACAGGCGTCCACGAAGGATTCTCCCGAGGTGACGTATGCCCTCGAGCGAATCGAGCAGCGTGGCGGCTGGGTCGTGCGCGACAAGAGCGGCGTCATCGTCGAAGCGTCGCTGGAACGGACGTGGGCGACCGACAACGACATCGATTTCATCGTCGCGCTCAAGACGCTGAAGAAGCTCGACCTGTCGTTCACCTACGTCACCGACAAGGGGATCAAGAAGCTGCAGGCGCTGCAGCAGCTCGAAGATCTCACGCTCGACACGGCCGAGTTCCTGACCGATGCGTCGATGGCGCACCTGCGCGCGAACCGCGCGCTGAAGCGGCTGGTCGTGCGCGGCGTCGATATCACGGACGCCGGCATGCCGTATGTGGGTGAGATGACGGGGCTGCGCTACCTCGATATCAGTTACACGATGCTCGGCGACGTGGGCCTCGAGAACCTGCCGAATCTCAGCCAGCTCGAGACGCTGAAGATCGGCGCGACGCTGATCACCGGGCTCAACCTGAACTTCCTCAAGCTGCTGCCGAAACTGAAGTCGCTGAGCCTGAATGGCGTGCAGCGGCGCAACGCCGGCGCGTGCTGGACGCCGAACGTCACCGATCTCGATCTCGACACGATTTCGCTGCTGAGCGGCCTCGAAGAGCTCGATCTCGGCGTTGGCATCAAGCTCGGCATGGGTGGACAGCCCGCGGCGCCCGGCGGCGGCAACTGCCGGCTCACCGGCGGGCTGCAGATCAGCGATCTCGGCGTGGCGAAGCTCGCCAGGCTGAAGAACCTGAAGCGCCTCAACATCAGCGGCGCGCGTCTGTCGCCGGAAGGGTTGAGGACGCTGCGCTCGCTGCCGCTCGATCGGCTGAATCTCTTTGCGGCCACGTCGCTCGACGATGCGACGGGCGATGTGCTGGCGGGCATGCCGACGCTGACGTATCTCGACCTGTCGTACACGCAGATTGGCGACCAGGGTCTGCAGCGGCTGGGCAAGCTGCCGCATCTGAAGTATCTCTACATCACCGAAACCAGGGTCACGCCGGAAGCGGCGAATGCTTTTCGGAAAGCGCATCCCAATACGTTCGTGTCGTGGGCAAGGCGTCCGGAACCGCGCGGGGCATCATTGACGGCCGAAAAACCCGTCATCGAGGAATGACATGACATTCCGCATCGCGGGTCTCTCGCTCGCCGCCATTCTCATCGGGCTCCTCGTCACCGCTCCGCACCCGCAGGCGCAGGGCGCCGCGCCGGATCCCGTCTTCTTTCAAACCCAGGTGATGCCGGTGTTCGAGGCCGCGAAATGCAGCGGGTGCCATACCTCGTCTGGTGTGGCATCGGCCACGCGGCTGCATTTTCCCGACAAGGACGCGCCGGCAGCCGAGGTTCAGGCGTTCGGCCTCTCGCTCGCGGCCCTCGTCGATCGCTCCAACCCGTCGCAGTCGCTGATTCTGGCCAAGCCGACCAACACGATTCGGCATACCGGTGGCGTTCGCATCAAGCCCGGATCGCCCGAAGAACAAATCGTGTCGAAATGGGCCGTCTCGTTGGCCTCCACATCGGACGTCGCGCTCGCGGCCATCACCAAGAAGCTGCTGGAGAGCGAGGGAGAGTCGGCGCCGAAACAGCTCGTCCGGCGGCTGACGCACTCGCAGTACGACAACACCGTGCGCGATCTGCTCGGCGACTACAGCCGCCCGGCCGAGCGATTTCCGCCGGAGGATTACGTCGACGGCTTCAAGAATCAGCTGACCGGGCAGGGCATGCCGCCGCTGCTCGTCGAGACCTACAGCACGTCGGCCGAGAAGCTCGCGCTGAACGCGTTCCGCATCGGCGACGTCAACGGGCTGATTCCATGCAAGCCGGCCTCGTTCAGCGACGCGAAGTGCCGCGACGCGTTCGTCCGCCGTTTCGGATTGCGCGCATTCCGGCGTCCGCTGAGCGACGACGAAGTGAAGCGGTACTCGGCGGTGTTTGCCCAGCAGGCGGGTGTGGGCAAGCGCTTCAACGACGGTGCGCGTGTCGTGGTCGAGGCGATGCTGCAGTCGCCGAACTTCCTCTTCCACGTCGAAGCGGGCCTCGACGGCCGCTACGCGGACTACGACATCGCCAGCCGGCTGTCGTACCTGTTGTGGAACACGATGCCCGACGAGGCGCTGTTCGAAGCAGCGGCCAAGGGCGAGTTGAGCACGCCGGCGGGACGCGAGCGCGCGGCGCGGCGTCTCATCGAGAACGTGCCGAAGGGCCGTCAGGCGCTCGATCAGTTCTTCGAAGAATGGCTGCGCTTCGATCGCGTCGTCAATGCCGTGAAGTCGGGCCGCTATCGTGAGTTCACGCCCGAGCTGGCGCTGGCGATGGCCGAAGAGACGCGCACGATGCTGCACCACCTGGTGTGGAACGACCGCAATTTCATGGAAGCGTTGACGGCCGATTACAGCTTCCTGACGTCGGAGCTTGCCGAGATCTACGGCGTGCCTGCACCGAAAGATCAGTTCGAGATGGTGAAGTTCCCATCCGACTCGCAGCGTGCGGGCATTCTCGGACAGGGCACATTCCTGGCGTCGACCGCCGGACCGACCGACACGTCGCCGACGGCCCGCGGCATCTTCATCCGCGAGCGCCTGTTGTGCCAGCACGTGCCGCCGCCGCCCCCCGGTGTCATCACGACGCTGCCGGATCCGCTCACGGATGGGCCCGCGAAAGGCCGCCGGCAACTGATGGTCGAACACGTCGAGAATGCGACCTGCGCGTCGTGCCATCGGCTGATGGATCCGATCGGCTTTGGCTTCGAGCACTTCGACGCGATCGGGCGGTACCGTCAAACGGAAGCGATTCCGGTGCCCGGACGGCGCGGCGGTGGTGGCGGGGGCCGGGGCGGTCCTCCGCCGATTCAGGTGGATATCAACGCGCAGGGAGAGATCGCGGGGATCCCGGACTCGGGCTTCTCAGGGGCGAAGCAGATAGGCGGCATTCTGGCCGACAGCCCTGTGTGTCAGAAATGCATCGTGCGGCAGATGTTCCGATACTCCTATGGAAGGCTCGAAACCAACGCCGACGAGAAGACCATCGATCAGTTGTACGACCAGTTCAAGGGCTCGGGGTTCAAGTTCAAGAGCCTGCTGGTTGCGCTGGTGCAATCGCCCGAATTCCTGAGACAATGGACAACCAGGTAGGGCTCGGCTTCAGCCGAGCCTTCGGAGGCAGGTATGCTCAGTAGACGCACGTTCCTTAGAGGCATCAGCATGACCGGCGCGGCGGTCCAGGTTGGGCTTCCGCCGCTCGCGGCCATGTTCAACATGAACGGCACGGCCTACGCGGCCGAACTGGGGAAGACGGCCGCCATCGACAAGCGTTTCCTGATCTGGTGGAACGGCAACGGCATCCCCGAGCGCTACTGGATTCCCCGCGAGACGGGAGAGAACTACGAGCTGACGGCGTGCCTCTCGCCACTCGGCCGCGTGCGCGAATACGTGCACGTGCTCAGCGGCGTCGATAACGTCGCCGCCCGCCTCAACGGTCAGGGCAACGGGCACTTCAGCGCGCTGTGCGGCCTCATGACCGGCACCGCCTACACGGGCCGTGGCGCCGCGGGACCGTCCATCGATCAGATCCTCGCCGGCAAGATCGGGACGAAGACCCGTTTCCGCTCGCTGCAGATCGGCGTCGCGCAGGAATCGCACGGCGAAAACGTCCATCGCAACATGACGTGGGCGGGCTACGAGCGCGCGCTGCCTCAGGAACATATCCCTCACAACCTGTTCGACCGCTTGTTCGGCGTCAGGGACGAGGGCTGGGTGAATCGCAAGAAGAGCGTGCTCGATCTCGTCAGCGGCGATGTGAACGCGCTGAAGCCGGTGCTCGGCGCCGCCGATCAGCAGCGGCTCGACCAGCACCTGACGTCGGTGCGCGATCTCGAGCGCGCCATTGCCAGCCTGCCGCCCGACTACGGCCAGCAGATCAAGGAACCCGAGGACATCACCGATCTCACCGACTATCCGAAGATCGCGAAGATTCAGTCCGACCTGCTGATTCACGCGTTCGCGTCGGGCCAGACTCGCGTGGCGTCGTACATGTTGACCAAGTGCCAGAGCCTGACGCGATTCCCGTGGCTCGGACACTCGGACAACCGGCATCACGATTACACCCACACCAACGCGGGCACGCCGGCGCAGCAGCGCATCATGCGCGACATCTGCCGGTGGTTCGTCGAGGAGTACGCGTATCTGCTCGAAGGCCTGAGGGCCGTGCCCGAAGGCGATGGCAACCTGCTCGACAACACCGCGACGGTGTTCGTGCACGAGCACGCGGAAGCCGATCCGCACAAGTGCAACGGGCTGGCGATGCTCGTGGCGGGCGGCGGCATCAAGGGCAACACGCACACGAAGACGCACAACAGCGTCGGCGACGTCTACCTGACGCTTGTCGAGGAAGTGCTCAAGACCAGGCTCGGCAAAGACTTCCCGACGGCGGAAGAGAAGATGCACGAATTGGTGTAGATCTGGTAAGTAGAAAGTAGAAGGTAGTAGGAATAGTAGCGTAGGGCGGGTCTTGTTCTTTAGACCCGCCCTCTTTTTTTGTGTACGCTCGGTTCATGCGCGTCTGGCGCGTGTGTGCGCTGGCCATCGCCGCTTCGTCCCTTGCCGCCTGCCGTCACGCTCCGCCGAATGTCGGCGCGGCCCCGCCCGTGGCGGTCGAAAGCGTTCGCCTGGAGGGATTCGATGTCCTGCCCGCCGCGACACGCGAGAATCTCGAGCGCGAGCTGCCGATTCGCGCCGGCGACACGCTGACCGACAAGCTCGAACAGACCGCGGGCGAGCGGGCTGTCGAGATCCTGCAGAACTCCGGCTATCCATACGGCCAGGTCAGCCTCGCGCGCGAGCCCATCGACGCGACACACTCACGCATCGTCATGCGCGCGCAGCCGGGCACGCTCGGGTATTTCGGGCGCATCGACATCGCGGGCAATCGGCGCATCGACGATGCCATCATTCGAAGGCGGGTGGCCTACGCGCCTGGCGACCTGTTTCGCCGCAGCGCGATTGAGAGAACTCAGCAGCGGATCGGCACGCTCGGCCTGTTCAAGTCGGTCGAGATTCGAGCGCACGACATCGACAATCAGCCGGCGGAAGTGCCGACGCTGATCACGGTGGAAGAGCAGAACCCGTGGCAGTGGAATCTGTCGATGAGCTACGCGGCGGGCGAGCGGCTCGGTCTGGACGGACGGATCAGCAATCTGAACTTTCTGGGAGCCGCCCGGCGGCTCGATCTGCAGGGCCGCATCTCGCACATCGAGCAGACCGGTGAGGTGGCGTTTACGCAGACCGAGGCGTGGCATCCGAAGCTGTCGCTGGGGCTGCAGGCGCGTCAGCAGGAAATCGACGAAGGCTCGTTTCTCGTGATGTCGCGCGGTGGCCAGGCCTCTGTCGGGTGGCAATGGATGCGGTCGCTCGCCACGACCTTCTCATACGCGGTCGCGCTCGAACGCAGCGACGTCGACCCCGATCTCGATGCGCTGGTGGGATTGCAGGACGGCATGCTGAGCGCCTGGTCGATCGATCTCGATCACCACATCGCGCCGCCCGATCCTGGCGGGGCGTCCCTGGTCGCGAGCATGGATCTGCCGCCGGTGCAGAGCGCGTCGCTGCACGTCGAGCAGGCGGGTGGCTGGATGCCCGGCACGTTCAACTACTTCAATCTGATCGGCGACGTGCGCCGCTACTACCGCACCCGTGGGCGATCGTCTCGTGTTCGCCGGCCGCCTCCGTTACGGCGCGATCGATCCGGCCGGCTCCGATGCCGACATTCCGCTGCTGAAGCGATTTTTTCTCGGCGGCTCGACCGAGATGCGCGGATGGGGCGTCTACGAGGTCAGCCCGTTGTCCGCGTCGGGCGAGCCGGTTGGCGGGAAAGGCATGATGACGGCGACAGGCGAGATGCGTTTCCGCCTGCTTCCGCGCCTGTCCGGTGCCCTGTTCGTCGAGGCCGGCAATGTGTGGGAGGATCCCTGGGCCGTGCATTTCGACAAACTCCTCTACGATGCCGGGCCCGGCGTCAGGCTGCACACGCCGTTTGGACTGATTCGTGTCGATTTCGGCTATCAGATCAAGCCGCTGGACGGGCTCAGAATCGACGGGCAGCCGCAGGATCATCGCTGGCGGATCAACATCGGAATCGGGGAAGCGTTTTAAATAAAAACCTACAGGGTTCGTGGGTTCGTAAAGTTCGTAGAGTTCGTCAGGTTCGTCAGGTTCGTGGGTTCGTCAGATTCACCCCGAGGGTGCGAACTTTCCGCACCTGCCGAACCTCACGAACTGACGAACCGACGAACTACACGAACCCTACGAACCGAACGAACTTAACGAACCTAACGAACTCTACGAACCCGACGAACCATTGTGAAACCTATCCTTGTTTCCCATCTTCTCGAGCCCGTCGACGCGCGCTTGATTGAGCTGCTGCGATCGCTCACGCCGGCTGACTGGGAGGCGCAGACGGTCGCGCCTGCCTGGAAGGTCAGAGACGTGGCCGCGTCATCTGCTCGACACACAATTGCGCAAGCTTTCACGGGTCCGCGATGGGCACATGCCAGGCCCGCCGCCGCAGATTCGATCGCCCGAGGATCTGGTCGCGTTCGTCAACCGGCTCAACCGGGAAGGCGTCGAGATGTACCGCCGGTTGAGCCCACCGGTGCTGATTTCGCTGATGGACGTCGCATCGCGAGAGAGCGCCGCGTTCCATCAGTCGCTCGATCCGATGGCCGACGCGGGTTTCGCCGTGAGCTGGGCCGGCGACGAGACGTCACCGAACTGGTTCGACACCGCCCGCGAGCTGACCGAACGCTGGCATCACCAGCAGCAGATCCGGCTTGCGACCAGCAGGCCCGGCATCATGACGCCCGAGCTCTACCATCCGGTGCTCGACTGCTTCATGCGTGCGCTGCCGTACCAATACCGGGATCAGCAAGGGGAAGCTGGCACGTACCTGCGAATCAACGTGTCGGGAGATTGTGGCGGGAGCTGGTATCTCTCTCGCGACGACGATCGGTGGCGTCTTGATCGAATCGCCTCGCGGGCGGCAAGTCTCTGACGTGACGATTCCACAGGACATTGCCTGGCGCATCTTCACGAAGGGAATCGATCGCGATCGCGCCGCGGCCGAGACAACGGTGAACGGCGATCGCGTTCTCGGTCTGCATGTGTTGCGGATGGTCTCGATCATCGGGTAAGTGGTGTGCTCCATTTAGGGACAGACCTTAAGGGTCTCCGGAGTGCGAGAGTGGTCCGCGGTTTGCTCTGTTGCACTGAACCCCCCAAATGAGGTGCTCCAATGATTATGGAAACGCGAAGCCTGGCGCCCGACACGCACGGAATTATTTTCCAGGACGGAATTCTTTACCGGGACGGCATCTTTTCCCGGTCCTGGAGTCTCTGCAAACATGCCTTGTGCTCCCTGGTGGGTCATCGTCAGGATCTCAAGCTGGGCTCCGCAACGCTGGCGCTCACGTGCGATCGGTGCGGATGGACATCTCCTGGCTGGAACTGGAGCGACGGGCCGCACGCAGCGGCGCAAGAACGTTACTGAAGACTCGTCAAGCGATGATGCGCCGTAACGCGGACATGCTCAGGTTGCCGCCGCTCATCACGCACACGATCTTTCTGCCGGAAAGTTGATCGCGCATCTTCACGGCGGCCATCAAAGACGCCGCGCCGGCGCCCTCGGCGAGATTCTGCGTCGCGCGCATCGCCAGCCGGACGCCTTCCTCCAGCTCTGCTTCGGTCAGCGTCACGATGTCGTCGAGCTCGCGCTTGAGAATGCCGAAGGTGAGATCGAACGTGTAACGCGTCGCCAGGCCCTCGGCAAAGGTGCCGATGCGGTCCGCCGAGACGCGCTCGGGTCCGCGCCATGAGCGCGCGAAGGCGTCCGCTTCGAGCGCCTGCACGCCGATGACGCGCGTGGCCTTGCCGAGGCCCGTTCGCACGATGCAGCAGCCGCAGGCGCCGCTGCCGCCGCCGATCGGCACGAGAATGACGTCAGGATCCGGAAGCGCGTCGAAAATCTCGAGGGCGTAGGTGCCGACTCCCGCGATGAGCATCGGCTCGTTCGCCGAGTGCACGTAGCGGCGTCCGGTCCCTTCCGCCTCTCGCTCCACCCACTCGCGCGCGTCGTCGAAGTCGTTGCCATGTTCGACCACCGTGGCGCCGAACGCCCGAATCTTCGCGTTCTTCTCGGGGTTGTTGCCATGCGGAACGGCGACGATGCACGAGACGCCCAGACGTTCCGAGGCGAAGGCGATCGACTGGCCGTGATTGCCCGTGCTGGCCGTAATCACGCCGCGACGGCGCTCGTCGGCGGTGAGCGAGCCAATCAGGTTGAGCCCTCCACGAATCTTGAAGGCCGCCGTGGGATTGTGATTTTCGTGTTTGACGTAGATGTCGAGGCCGGTCTCCGCGGCGAGCAGCGGATGACGCATGAGCGGCGTCGGCGACACGAGGCCCGTCAGCGCCGCGCGGGCACGGTAGATATCCTCCAGCCCGGGTTCTTTCATAACAGCGGCCGAAGCGTCTGTACCAGCTGATAGCCGCCGGCGAGCATCATCGAGAGAGCGGCCAGCCAGAGGCAGACCGCCCACATGGTGCTGCTTTCGATGACGCCGGCCAGGCGTGTGTGGTGGAAATACAGCGTGGCACCGCCGAGAAACGGCAGCATCAGGCCCTGGCCGATCGCGCCAATCAGAACCAGCACGACGGGTTGTGGAAACAGAAAGTAGACGGCCGCGCAGAGCGATGGGCAGGCCGACGCACGCCGCCCGTACCATGCGCAGTCGAGCGGCGTCATCGCGATAGCGCGTCAGACCGAAGAGCTGCGCGGCGTCGGCGAACAGACGCGCGTTCGACGCCGTGGCGACAAAGAAGGTCGAGTAGAGAACGGCAAACGCGCCGACGAGGAATATCCAGGCGCCTGTCGCGCCGAGCGTCTGCTCGTACATCTGCCTGAGGGTCTCGATCAGCTCGCGATCGGTCACCTGCATGCCCTGGCCATGCAGAACGGCGGCACCCAGAATGTAGAACGCCAGCGTGGCGCCGGTGTAGATCACCAGCGACAGTCCCGCGTCGGTATGAAGCACCCGGAGCCATCCAGCAAGACGCGCACGCCATGCCGGAGAGTCGTCTCGGGCACCGACGTGCCTCGCGTAGCCTTTTTCCAGGCACCAGTACGGGTAGTAGATCGAGCTCGGACGCGCCGACGCCGGTAATGCCGAATGCCGCGAACGCCACTGTGAACGAGGCGGCAGATTGAACCGAAGCCCTTCGGCAATCTCGGCCGACGAGACCCGATAGGGCGTCCACTGCAGCGCGATCATGGCGACGATCGTGCTGAGCGTGAACATCGCCACCATCAGCGTGGATCCGACTTCGACCGGCTTGTAGCGGCCCGTCACCAGAAAAAGCGCGCCGGATGCGGTGATGCCGATGAGCAGCACGTTCGGCGAGATGTTGAAGCCCATCGTCTGGAAGACGAGCACGCATCCACCGATGAGGCCGGCGACCTGAAAGACCAGCCGATTACATGAACAGCCAGAACCACAGGATCCACGACACGCGGAGCCGCGGGCCGGGCATCGAGTTCAGCGCCTCGAGCGTCGTCATGCGCTCGACGATCGACAGGCGCGCGAGCTCGACCTGGACGAACACTTTGACGATGCACGCGAAGATGACGAACCACAGCAGCGAGAACCCGCTCGCGGCGCCCACTTTCGGCGTGACGATGAGCTCGCCCGATCCGACGATGGCGGCGCTGAGGATGAGGCCGGGCCCGAGATGCGACGCCGTTGCCCAGCCACCCGCGAGGTGGAGCTGAGGACGCTGCCGGCGGTCGTGCCGGCTATCGTCGCCAGGGCCCGGCGAAGCCGGCACTACTTGAAGTTGCGTGCGTGTTCGAGCTCGGGGCGATTGGTGTCTGGCTCACTGGCGACCTGGAGCAGCTGTTTGTAGAACGTCACGGCTCGTGCGCGCTGGCCGGCTGCCTCTGCGGCGCGCGCCGCTCCGTATAAACCCGTGGAATCGGTTGGGTTCCTTTTTCGTGGTCGCTTCGAATTCCACCAGCGCGTCTGCCGGCCGGCCGGCTTCGAGCAGCATGTAGCCGAGCAGTTCGCGCGCCGGCGCCAGCGGACCCGGCGACACCGCCGATTTGTCCGTTCCATCCTCGATCAGCGGCCGCCGCGCGCAACTGCTCGATACCACGCGGCTTGTCGCCTTCCGCAAATGTCGACCCACGCGATCGCGATCTGGCGCTGGATTTCCACCTGCTCGGCCCAATACGCGTCCTGCATCGTCTTCAGCGTGTCGCGGAGCGCGGCAAGCCGTTCGATATCGGCGGCGGCGGCGCCTGGATTCCCGGATCGGGCGGCACCGAGCGCGCGTGCGAAATGGCTGATGGCATCGGTGTGCGGAAACTTTGTGCTCGTGTGCCGTCAACGAGGCCGCTTCGGCCCATGCATTGCGTTCGAGCGCGTAGCGGGCGGGAATCGCCGCGGCGGCATACACGCCGGCAACCCCGGGCGCCGCCACGCCGTTCGCGTTGACGTCCAGCCTCGCAGCTGCAGCGATCGCCTCGTCGGCGACGCGTCGTGCCGCCGCATCCTGGGCGATCTGCAGATACGCGTAGGCCTGGTAGTCCATCGCGTGCAGTTCTTCCGATGTCGCATTTTCCTTGCGCGCGGCCTCTGCCGATCGGCGATTGGTCTCGATCGATTCCTTCCACAGGCCGACACGAGTGAACGTGTGCGACGGCATGTGCAGCGCGTGCGGTACCTCCGGCGCGAGAGACGCATAGCTGCGAGCCGCGCCCAGCGCCTTTTCGGCGAGCGGCGGATGATCGTAGGCGTGAATGATGTAGTGCGCGAGACCGGGATGCTTCGGATGTTCCTTGTAGAGCGGTTCGAGGATCGCCGCCGCCTTCAGCTGCTGTGTGTACTTCTTGTCGGTCGCTCAGCGCCGTCTGGTTGACGGCCAGGGCATAGAAGATACGCGCCTCCATGTCGGCAGGGAACTGCGTGACCAGCTTTTCCATCCCCTGCTCGTAGGCAACGCGTGCGCGCGCGTTGCGTCGCCCGCATCGCCGTCGGTGTACAGGGCGGCCGCGGCCGCGATGTACGCGCGCTCGCGGGGAGTGGGCGAGCCGGTGGTCTGCGCTTTCTGAATCGCGGCCTGTCCCTGGGCGATTTGCTGTGGGGATCGCAGGCCGGCAAACGGATTGCCCCAGCTGCTCAGGGCAATGCCCCAGTGCGCCATCGCGCACGACGGATCTTTCTGCGAGCACGCCGTTGAACGCGGTCGATGGCCTGCGCGAACCAGAACGAGTGGAGCAGGGCGACGCCGCGATTGAAATCCTGTCGCAGGGCTGGCGCGCACGACGTCTGAAAGCTGACGCCGGCGGTGCCGCACAAGTTCGCCCCCCTCTGCCGGGTGATCGTGTTGAGCCTGCGCGGGTGCGGCGAGAGCGATGTGCGCTTGACACGGCAAGGCTGACGACCAGTCTTCATATCAACCTCCTTGCTCCGAATCGGCTAACCTACCACGTCTACCGCGAAAAATGCAGCCTGATGAAGTCGAACAGCCGCGATGCTGCCGCCGAAAGCCTCTCGCCCCGCCTCACCAGCACGCCGGAGTGAATCGGCCGAATCGCTGCGTCGAGCCGGCGCGCCTCGACGCGACGGCCGCGCGTGACGGCGCCGCTCGGCAGGAGCGGCACGATCGACGATCCCGAGCCCCGCCTCGACCATGCTGACGATGGTTTCCGTGCTGGTGGTTTCCAGCGCGACGTGCGGCGACAGGCCGCGCTCGTGAAACGCGTCGAGCACGTGCTGGCGGCCCGTCGAACCCCGCTCGTAGAGGATCAGCGGCTGCTCGGCAAGTCCTCCAGGCGTGCCCGGCGTTTCGCGGCTGAGCGGATGGCCCGGCGGGGCAATCAGGCTCCAGCTCATCGCGAACAGCTCGTGGTAGTCGAGATCGGGCGACGGCTCGTACGGCGCGGCCACGCCCATGCGCGACTTCGGGATCGTGTCAGCAGCGTCTCTTCGACCTCCCGCTCGTTCATCGTGCTGACGCGCACGTGGATCTCCGGCGCCGCCGTGCGGAACTCCTTCAGCACGTCGATCAGCACGTAGCGAATCAGGTACTGGCTGGCGGCGACGCGGATCTCCTGCGCGCCGGTCTCGACCTCGAAAGCCCGGCACAGCTCGCGGGCCCGCTCGAGAAACGCGAGCGCGTGCGGCAGGAAGCGGCGGCCCTGCTCGGTCAGCACCGTCGAGCGCCGCGGGCCGCGGCTCTTGCGATAGAGCTCGACGCCGAGCCGCGCTTCGAGCGTGAGCAGCCGATTTCGCAGGCCCTGCTCGGTGATGCCCAGCACGCCGGCCGCCGCGCGGATCTGGCCCTGGCGCGACAGTTCGACGAACGCGCGCGACCTGGTCGGTGCTGAGCGCGGGCAGCGCATCGGCCATCAACGGCCAGCATACACAGATATTTAGACGATCAAATCAAGAATTAACAATTTTTTCGGTCGTAAGGCGGCGTGGTCTGATGGGAGTGTAGGAGGCACCGTTATGACCAGGCGACTGGGTTTGATGGCCGTTCTCGCCGCTTGCTCGTCGCACCCGTGTTGATGGCATCCGTGTCGGTCGCACCCGGTTCGGGTGGGGGCCTCGTCGCGCACGAATGGGGCACGTTCACCTCAATCGCCGGCGAAGACGGCCGGGCCGTCCAGTGGATCCCGCAGGCGGGACCGGCCGACCTCCCGGGGTTCGTCGGCTCGCATCGACTGCAGCCCGCGCCTGAAGTCCTCGCTTGCGGGCACGGTCCGGATGGAAACGCCCGTCATCTACTTCTATGCACCGCGCGAAATGACCGTGAACGTCAGCGTCCGGTTCAGGCAGGGGATCATCACGGAATGGTTTCCGAGGCCCGCAGGTGTGTCCGACGACTGCCACGACGCAGGACGCATTCGACGGAGAGATTGCCTGGAGGTCTGTGAAGGTCGCGCCAGATGCGGCGCGCCGACTTTCGCGTCGAGCGCCAACCGAGCCACTACTACGTGGCGCGCGAGACCGACGCGGCGCCGCTGCAGGTCGGCGCCGAGCGCGAGCGCTTTCTGTTCTATCGCGGCGTTGGACGGTTGCCGCCGCACATTGCCGCCGCGGCGTGGCCGAGACGGGCAGATTCTCAGTGACCCACACGCGCGGCGATGCGCTTGGCGACGTGATCCTGTTCGAAAACCGCGATGGGGCGTGCGCGTATCGAGCCGTCCATACCTCTTCGTCGCGGTGAGACTCCGCCCGCTCACACTCGAGAAGACGGCCCAGACGCCGCAGAAATACCTCGAGGACGTTCTTGTCGCACATGGTCTGTATCCCAGAGAAGCGAAGGCCATGGTGGAAAGCTGGGAGGCTCCTGGTTCGAACACGGCACGCGGCTCTTCTATATCGTCTCGGGCCAGGCGATGGATACGATGTTCCCCTGCAGATCGATCCGCGCCCTCGGAGGTGAAGCGGGTATTCGTGGGCCGGCTCGAGATTGCGACGCCGAGGACGCTGAACGAAGTGAAAAAAGCCTTGGAGCGAAACGATCATAGCAGGCTGGCGCAGTACGGACGCTTTCTCGAGCCGATTGCGAAGCGTCTCG
>CAWKMQ010000030.1:0-115136 GCA_963850725.1 Vicinamibacterales bacterium | reverse complement strand
GGTGTTCAAGGAGCACGAAGGCTCCTATCTGGTCGGCATCCTCGCGGCGATGACGTCCAGGACGGGCACGCTGGGATTTCTCGGCGGCATGGACATCGGGCTGATCCACCGCTTCGCGAAAGGCTACGAAGAGGGCGCCAAATCGGTGAACCCCAACATCAGGATTCTCGAAAACTTCGTCGGCGTCACCGATGCCGCCTGGAACAATCCCGGCAGGGGCAAGGAGCTGGCGCTGGCCCAGATCGCGAAGGGCGCCGACGTGATTTTCACGGCCGCGGGCAATTCCGGTCTCGGCGCCTTCGACGCCGTCGAGGAGATGGGACGCGATGCGAACGGGCGTGCCGACGCACTTCGTCATCGGCGTCGACTCGAACCAGAACATGGTGAAGCCGGGTTTCGTGCTGACGAGCATGGTGAAGCGCGTCGACAACGCGGTCTATCAAATCGTGAAGGAAGTGAAAGAGAAACAGTTCAAGCCGGGACTGCACGTCTTCGGGCTCGAGAGCGATGGCGTGGGGTATTCGGTCGACGAGTTCAACCGGGACCTGCTGACGCCGGATGCCATCAAGGCCGCCGAAGAAGCGAAACGGAGAATCATCGCGGGCGACATCAAGGTGACGGATGCGATGGTTTCAATGATCGAGCTTAGGAACATCACCAAGCGCTTCGGCGGCGTCCTCGCCAACGACCATATCAACATCGCGGTCGAGCCCGGGCACCATTCACGCCATCGTCGGCGAGAACGGGGCGGGGAAGTCGACCGCCATGCGCATCGCCTACGGCTTCTACACCGCCGACAGCGGAGAGATTCTCGTCGACGGCGAGGTCCGCGACATCAGGCGGCCGCACGATGCCATCGCGCTCGGCATCGGCATGGTGCATCAGCACTTCATGCTCGTCGATACGATGACGGTTGCCGAGAACATCGTCCTGGGTGCCGAGCCAGGCGGCAGCGTCGCGCCTCGAAATGGACGAGGCGCGCGCACGTATCCGCGCACTGTCGGACGAGCTGGGCCTGTCGGTGGATCCGGATGCCCTCATCGAGAATCTCTCGGTCGGCCAGCAGCAGCGTGTCGAGCTGCTGAAGGCGCTCTATCGGAACGCGCGGCTCCTCATCCTGGACGAGCCGACGGCCGTGCTGACGCCGCAGGAGGTCGAAGAGTTCTTCGCCATCCTTCGCAGGATGCGCGAGCAGGGCAAGACGATCATCATCATCACGCACAAGCTGGCCGAGGTGCTGTCGATCTCGGATGACGTCACCGTCATGCGCGACGGGAAAGTGGTCGGCCGGGTGAAGACGAACGAGACGAGCGCGGCCGAGCTGGCACGGCTGATGGTGGGCCGCGACGTGCTGCTGCACGTCGAGAAGGCGGCCGGCGAAACCCGGAGCGCGCGTGTCTCGAGCGTGCGCGACCTCTCGTGGTGAGCTCGGAGCAGGACGCGGAACCGTTTCCGCCGTGACGAACGTTTCCTTCGACGTGCGAGCCGGCGAGATCGTCGGCATCGCCGGCGTGGAAGGCAACGGCCAGCGGGAGCTGATCGAGGCCCTTGCCGGCCTCGTGAACCCGGCGCTCGTGTCGGGCGAGCTCGTCTTCGAAGGCCGGCCGCTCGCCGGGCTGGACGCTCGCGCGCGCCGCGAGCGCGGCATCGCGCACATTCCCGAAGACCGGCATCGCCGCGGGCTGCTGCTCGAGTTCAGCCTCGACGAGAACGCCATCCTCGGGGTTCATTACAGGCCGCCCGTTACGCACCGGGGTCATGGTCAACGAACGCGAGGTGAAGCGGCGGACGGCGGACATCATTCAGCGGTTCGACGTGCGGCCGCCGAATCCCGCGCTGCCCGCGCGCGCCCTGTCCGGGGGAAACCAGCAGAAGCTCGTCATCGGCCGCGAATTCGAGCTGCCGCCGAAACTGCTGCTCGTGGCTCAGCCGACGCGCGGCGTCGATATCGGCGCGATCGAGTTCATTCATCGCAAGCTGGTCGCGCTTCGCGATGCTGGCTGCGCGGTGCTGCTGGTCTCGGCAGAGCTCGAGGAAGTCATGTCGCTCTCGGACCGGCTGCTGGTGATTCACCAGGGGCGGATTGCCGGCGAGGTCGATCCGGCCACCGCGAACACCACCGAACATTGGATGCCTCATGACAGGAGCGCAGCCAGGTTGACCCGCGAGTCATCGCTCCCTTTGGCACTCCTGTTTCCGCTCGTTGCCGTCCTCGCGGCCTTTGCCGTCGGCAGTGTGTTCGTGCTGGCCATCGGCGACAACCCGCTCGAAACCTACGGGCTGCTCCTCGGCAGCGCGCTGTGGTGGCCCGACGGCATCGGCTACACCCTCTTTCTCGCGACCCCCCTCATCTTCACGGGACTCGCGGTCGCCGTGGCGTTCAGGGCCGGGCTCCTGAATATCGGCGCGGAAGGGCAGCTCTACGTCGCGGCGTTCGCCACCGCCTGGACCGGGATCGTCCTGGGTGGTCTGCCGGCCGTGGTGCTGGTTCCGCTGTGCATGGTAGCTGCGGTCCTTGCCGGCGGCATCTGGGGCGCCATCCCGGGGCTGTTGAAGGCTCGCTTCGGATCGCATGAGGTCATCAACACCATCATGATGAACTTCATCGCGGTCGCCCTGGTCAGCTACTTCACGCAGTACCACTATCGCGTTCCCGGCGATCCGATTCTGCAGTCGGCGCCTATCTCGGAGAGCGCGTACATTCCGCGGCTCGGTACGATGATTCCCGGGCTGCCGGCGCGCATTCCGCTGAATGTGGCGTTCCTGCTCGCGCTCGTCGCCAGCGTCGCCGTGTACGTGTTTCTGTGGAGAACGAAGTGGGGCTACGAGATTCGCGCCACGGGCAGCAATCCGTCGGCGGCCGAGTACGGCGGCATTTCCGTCCCGCGCCAGATTGTCCTTGCCATGGCGATTTCCGGCGCGCTGGCCGGCATGGTGGGCATCAACGAAGTGCTCGGCTATCGCCATCGCTACTACGACGGGTTCTCCGACAACTACGGATTCACCGGGATCGCGGTCGCGCTGCTGGGCCGGAACCATCCCGCCGGCGTCGTGCTTGCGGCGCTCCTGTTTGCCGTGCTCTCGCGCGGCGGTATCCCGGTCGACGCGTTCACCCGGAACGTCACCAAGGACATCGTGCAGATTCTGCAAGCGACGATCATCCTGTTCATCGCCGCGGAAGCGATGTTCCGCGGGCCTCTGACCCGCCTGATGCACCGATTGCAGGAGAGGCCGCGCCATGGCTGACCTCTTTACGATCTCGCTCGTGTTCTCGACGATCCGATTGTCGACGCCGCTCGTGCTCGCGGCGCTCGGCGGGATGTTCTCGGAACGCTCGGGCGTCATCAACATCGCGCTCGAGGGCATGATGCTGGCCGGCGCGTTCACGGCGGCGGCGATGACCTATTCGACCGGCAGCCCGTGGACGGGCCTGGCGGCGGCCATCGGCGCAGGACTGCTGGTCGCGCTGATTCATGCGGTCGCCTGCATCCGCTACAAAGCCGACCAGGTGGTCGTCGGGACGGCCATCAACATCCTGATGATCGGCCTGCCGGGATTTCTGAGCGGCGCCTTCTTCCTCTCGTCGGGGTCGACGCCGCAGATTCCGATCGAGCAACTGATCCCTCGCGTGCCCATCGTGCTGGCGTTCGCGCTGGTGCCGATCACGTGGTACGTGCTGTACAGGACGCCGTTCGGGCTGCGGCTGCGCGCGGTGGGAGAGAATCCGGAAGCCGCCGATGCCGCGGGCATCAACGTGGCAAGGATGCGATACAGCGGCGTGCTGTTGTCGGGAGCGCTCGCCGCGATTGGCGGCGCGTATCTGTCGATCGGCCAGTCGTCGCTCTTCACGCGCAACATGACGTCGGGCCGCGGGTTCATCGCGCTCGCCGCGCTCATCTTCGGAAAATGGCGGCCGCTGCAGACCATGCTGGCGTGCGTGTTCTTCGGGCTCACCGAAGCCGTTACCATTCAGATGCAGGGCGTTGTTAAACTGCCGTCCGGCGAAGACATTCCGGTGCAGTTCATTCAAATGGTTCCCTACGTGCTGACGATCGTCGTGCTCGCGGGCTTCATCGGGCACTCGCGGCCGCCGCGCGCGCTGGGTCACGCATACGAGAAGGAACGGTGAGCGCGTCTTCCTACTACGATCAGGTGCAGAGCGCCGCCGCGCGCGTGCGATCGACATCGGCCCGCATCCCCGATGTCGCCGTGGTGCTCGGGTCGGGGCTCGGCGATTTCGCCTCGAGCCTCGAGCGCGCGACGTCGATACCCTACGAGGAGATTCCGCACTGGCCCGCGTCCAACGTGGTCGGCCACGAGGGGCGTCTCGTCATGGGCGAAGTGTCGGGCCGGCTGGTTGCCGCGCTATCCGGCCGGGCGCACTTCTACGAAGGGCACGATCTGCGCACCGTCACCTTTGCCACCCGGGTTCTCGGCGTGCTCGGCGTCAAGGTGCTGATCCTCACGAACGCCGCGGGAGGGATCAATACCGCGTTTGCTCCCGGCGACCTGATGGTCATCGACGACCACATCAACCTGCTCGGCAGCAACCCGCTGGTCGGGCCGAACGACGAGCGCTTTGGTGTGAGGTTTCCGGACCTCACCAACGTCTACTCGCCGCGGTTGCGCGCCATTGCCGGCGAGGTGGCGGCGGCGCAGGGCCAGGTGCTGCGTCATGGGATTTATGTTGCGTGCCACGGGCCGTCGTACGAAACTCCTGCAGAAGTGAGATACCTCCGTTTGATCGGGGCGGACGCGGTGGGGATGTCCACGGTCCCGGAGGCCATCGTGGCGCGGCATATGGGTCTCGAAGTGCTGGCGATTTCGTGTATCACGAATCTGGCCGCGGGCGTGCTGCCGCAGCCGCTGAACCACGAAGAAGTACTTGAGACGGCGAAGCGAGTGCGGGGACAATTCCTCTCGCTGCTGAACGCCATCATAGTGAGGATCTGAGTGGCCGAACAGTCTGTCGTGTCCGTCGTCGCGCTCGAGATCTCAGACGGGAAGGAGACCGAGTTTCTCACGCTGACCGGGCGTTTGCAGGGACTGGTGCGCAAGAAGGGCTACGGCACCAACCAGTTGCTGCGCGACGGGTCGCATCCGAGGCGGTACTACGACATCCGCATCTGGCGCAACGCCGAATCGGCTGCGCTGGCCGAGAACGACGGCGACATCCAGCGCCTGCGAAACGATCTCGAGCAGTACCTGCAGTCGACGCCTCTGGTGGACGTCGCATGGGCGGTGGAGATGGGGCTCGCGACCGCGGGACCGTGGCAGGAACGGCGGGTCCTCGGCGATCGGCGAGGCGCGATCGACCGCCGGTCGAACAGGCTGGAGTTCGCGGGCGCGGACAGGCGGTTCGGCGAGGATCGCCGCGTGATGCTTCGGCGTGTCGACGGGGCTGGCCAGATCGCCGAATCGAACGGGCAACCCGACATCGTCCGCGCGGCGAGGGCGGCGCGCGAGCGCGCGCAGGCGGCGTTTTCGGACTTCAAGGTCGGGGCCGCACTGGAAACCGACGACGGGCAGATCATCACCGGCTGCAACATCGAGAATTCCACCTACGGCCTGACGATGTGCGCCGAGCGCGTGGCGATGTTCAAGGCCGTGTCCGAAGGCCATCGATCCTTCAAGCGCATCGCGGTTGTGGCGGACACCGCGCAGCCCACCACGCCCTGCGGCGCGTGCCGCCAGATCCTGTGGGAATTTGCCGGCGACATCGAAGTGATCCTGGCGGACCTCCACGACGTGAAGACGCGGCACCAGTTGAAGGATCTGCTGCCGCACGCCTTCGACGCGCGCTTCATCGAATAGCGATCGGCCTGATCCAGCCTCAAGTTCGTCGGGTTCGTTAGGATCGTAGGGTTCGTTGGTTCGCGGTTCCGTCGGAGTCCGCCGAACCTGACGAACTCCCCGAACCCAACGAACCCTCATTACGAAGTATCATCAGCACGTGCTTCCCACAATTGAATGGAACGACGAAGGCATCGTCATGATCGATCAGCGCAAGCTGCCGGGCGCTGAGATCTACGTGACGTGCAAGACCGCCAAGGACGTCGCGAAGGCCATCAAGACGATGGTGATTCGCGGCGCGCCGGCGATCGGTGTGGCGGCCGGCATGGGCCTCGCCCTTGGCGTGAAACAAAGTACCGCGACCGGCACGACGAAGCTCGCCACCGAGTTCTACAAGCTGTGCGAGATGATGGCCGACACGCGGCCAACCGCCGTCAATCTCTTCTGGGCGATCGATCGCATGAAGCGCGTGTTTGCCGATGCGGCGTCGTCGGGACAATCGGTCGATCAGATCAAGGTGCGGCTGGACGCGGAGGCCCGCAGCATTCACGACGAAGACGTCGCGAGCTGCCGCGCGATGGGCGCGCATGGCGCGAGCGTGGTGCCCGACACGGCGCGCGTGCTGACGCACTGCAATGCGGGCGCGCTGGCGACCGCCGGATACGGCACGGCGCTCGGCGTGATTCGTGGCGCGGTGGAGCAGGGCAAGCACGTCGCGGTGCTGGCCGACGAAACGCGCCCGTTCCTGCAGGGCGCGCGTCTGACGGCATGGGAGCTGACCCGCGACGGGATCGACACGACGGTCATCACCGACAACATGTCGGGCGCGCTGATGCGCGGCGGCCAGGTCGATCTCGTGGTCGTCGGCGCCGACCGCATCGCGGCCAACGGCGATGTCGCCAACAAGATCGGCACGTACACCGTCGCGGTGCTCGCCAAGGAACACGGCATCCCGTTCTACGTGGCCGCGCCGGTGTCGACGATCGATCTGGCCACTCCGGACGGCAGCCTGATTCCCATCGAGGAACGGAACGCGAAAGAAGTGACACACATCGGACCGGCGCGGCTGACGCCCGAGGCCGCCAAGGTCCGGAATCCCGCGTTCGACGTCACGCCGAACAAGTACGTGACGGCGATCATCACCGAGCGCGGCATCGTCGCGTCCGCCCTACATCGAGTCGTTGGCCGAGCTCGTGAAGGGCCAGGCCGCGCTTCGGTGATAACAGTTCCGTAAATCGGGTCGTGTAATTTCCGTCGTAACCGTCGGAAATTACACCCGACCCCGATTTGTTAGCCATTTCATATGTTGATGCTGGGGATTGAAACGTCGTGCGACGAGACGTCGGCGGCCGTGGTTTCGGAAACCGGCGGCAGGTGGACGATCGGATCGAACATCGTCGCGTCGCAGGTGAACATCCACCGCGAGTGGGGCGGCGTGGTGCCCGAGCTTGCGTCGCGTCAGCACATCCGCGATATCTGCGGCGTGGTCCGCACGGCACTGGAGACCGCTCAGACCGATCTGAAACAGCTCGACGCGATTGCCGTCACGCAGGGCCCCGGTCTCGTCGGTTCGCTGCTCGTCGGCGTCTCCTTCGCCAAGTCTCTCGCGCTTTCGCTCGATCGACCGCTCGTGCCTGTGCACCACCTCGCCGGGCACATCGAATCGTTGTTCCTTCAGCACGGCGACATCGCCCTGCCGCTCGTGGCGCTCGTCGTTTCGGGAGGCCACACGAGCCTGTACGTGGTGAGGGAACCCGGCCGCTACGAACGCATCGGGCGAACGCGGGATGATGCGGCAGGGGAGGCGTACGACAAGGTCGCCAAGCTGCTGGGACTCGGATACCCGGGCGGGCCGATTGTCGACAAGCGCGCGCGGAACGGCAACGACGAAGCCATCGCGTTCCCGGCGACGCGCATGACCCACGCCGACCGGAACGCGCCGCACATGAAAGGGGATCTCGACTTCAGCTTCAGCGGGCTGAAGACAGCCGTTCTCCGGCACGTGCGGCAGCGCGCGGAAGACGGGCCCACTGACCGAGAGGGAGATCGACGACATCTGCGCCAGCTTCCAGCGCGTCGTCGTGTCGACTCTGCTGGATCGCGTGTTCGATGCAGCCGATCGGTATCACGCGCAAAGCGTGGGGATTGCGGGCGGCGTTTCCGCGAACGCACGTCTCAGGGCCGACTTCGCCAGACAGGCCGAGCGCCGCGGCATTCCTGCGTGCGTCCCGCACATCTCGCTCTCGACCGACAACGCGGCCATGATCGCGGCCGCCGGTCTCAGAAATTTTCACGCGGGAAAGCGCGCGGGGTTGGATTTGAATGCGGACGCAAGTCTGCAGCTCTGAAAGGCGTTCGTAGATTCGAAGTTCGTAGAGTTCGTGGAGTTCGTGAGGTTCGTGGAGCTCGTGAAGTTCGGTGGTTCCAGGTTCGAACCCCACGAACCTTCTCTATTCGTCCGATGACCTTGATCAACACCCTCTTGTTCCGATTGCCGTCGAACTCGCCGTAGAAGATCTGCTCCCACGGCCCGAAGTCCAGCTTCCCCTTCGTGATCGCCACGACGACCTCGCGGCCCATGATCTGCCGCTTGAGGTGGGCGTCGGCGTTGTCCTCGCCCGTGCGGTTGTGGTGGTAGTGGTTGGGATCGGGATTGAACGGCGCCAGCTCTTCGAGCCACTTGCCGAAGTCGTGGTGCAGCCCGCGCTCGTTGTCGTTGATGAAGACCGACGCGGTGATGTGCATCGTGTTGACCAGCACGAGCCCTTCCTGCACGCCGCTGGCGCGCACGGCCTCGTCGACCTCCGGCGTGATGTTCCGGAACGCCATCTTCGACGGGATGTTCAGCGTCAGATATTTCGTGTGTGCTTTCATGCCCCGTAAAATACCCTAAACACGATGCCCACCGACTCTTTCGAGCTCGTCCGCAAATGGTTTCAGGCATTCAACGCGGGCGATCTCGACGCGCTGACGGCCCTCTATCACCTCGATGCCACGAACGACTCCGGGCACGACGATCGCCAACGGCCGGGACGCCGTTCGGGAAGAGCTGGCCGCCGCGTTCGCGCGGTCGTCGCAGCGGACCGTGAGGATGATCGCGCGGGTCGAAACCGGCGCGATGCATGCGGAGTGGCGCGGCCGCCAGGCCGATGAAGCCGGCGAGATTGCGACCAGTCGCCGGCTACGACGAGTTCTGGATCGAGGACGGCCTCATCCGCCGCCAGCGCTGCGTGTTGCATCCGCTCAGTTTTCAGGCCGAGGAGGATGTCGTACCGGTCAATGCGACCCGGCCGTCGCGGCAGTATCCAGGCCAGCCGATTGTCGGCGTCGGGGCGGTCATCATCCATGAAGGCAAGGTCGTCCTGGTGAAACGCCGCTTCGAGCCGCTGGCGGGCCAGTGGAGCCTTCCGGGCGGGCGTCTGGAGCTGGGCGAGACGCTCGAAGCCGGCCTGGCGAGGGAAATGCTCGAAGAAACCGGCCTCGAGGTTGAGGTCGGGCCCGTCGTCGACGTCTTCGATCGCATCCTGCTCGATCCCGAGCGGAAGGTCCGGTATCACTACGTGCTCATCGACTATCTGTGCAGGCCGGTCGGCGGGCGTCTGAGCCACGGGTCCGACGTCGCGGCGGCGGAGTATGTCGATCCCGCCGAGCTCGAACCCTATCGTCTGACGCCCAAAGCCACATCGGTGATTGAAAAAGCGGTCGCGGCCGCAAGGACTCACGAATGGCCAAAGAACGTGCGCTAATTACGGGCGGATCGGTCGGCATCGGCGCCGCACTCGCCGAGGTCTTTGCCGAGCCACGGCCACGACCTGATTCTCGTCGCGCGCAAACGCGACAAGCTCGAGGCGCGCGCGAAAGACATCCAGAAGAAGTTCGGCGTCGATGTCGTCTGCCTGCCCGAGGATCTCACCGATCCGCAGGGCCCGCGCCGGCTGCACCAGGCCGTCGTCGACCGGGGCCTCGACGTCCACATGCTCGTGAACAACGCCGGTGTCGGCCTCTACGGAAAGTTCGCGACGACCGACCTGGACGCCGAGCTGAAGATGATTCAGCTGAACTCGACCTCGGTGGTCGATCTCACGAAGCGCTTTCTGCCGGCGATGATCGAGCGGCGCAGCGGCCGGATTCTGAACGTCGCGTCCACCGCCGCGTTCGTGCCCGGCCCCTGGATGTCGATCTACTACGCGATCGAAAGCGTTCGTCCTGTCGTTCTCGGAGGCGATCGACTACGAGTTGAAGCCGCACGGCATCACGGTGACGACGCTCTGCCCGGGACCGACGGAGTCGGAGTTCAAAGTGCGCGCGGGTCGCAGCGCTCGCGCCTGTTCGAGGCGTTCGTCATGGACGCGCCGCGCGTCGCGCGCGTCGGATACGACGGGATGATGAAAGGGAAGCCGGTGGTGATTCCCGGGGTTCGGAATAAGCTGATTCCGGTCGCCGCGCGCCTGGCGCCGAGGCCGTTGATTGCGACGCTATCGCACAGGGCCGCGAGACCGTCGGAGAAGAGTAGGGATAGGGATCAGGTAAGAACGGATTGGAGATTGGCGATGACATGTTCGAGCTGACGCGAGACAACGCGTGGAATCTGCTGACCGAGTACACAAAGAGCGAGAGCCTGCGGAAGCATGCGCTCGCCGTCGAGGCCGCGGTCCGCGGGTACGCGCGCAAGTTCGGCGAAGACGAGGAGGTCTGGGGCGTCGTCGCGCTGCTGCACGATTTCGATTACGAGCAGTATCCCGATCTGAAGGACCACCCGTTCCGCGGCGCCGAGATTCTTCGCGAGCGCGGCTGTCCGGACTTCGTCATCCGGGCGATCCTTTCGCACGGCGAGCACACGAACACGCCCCGCGAATCGCAGGCTCGAGCACACGCTCTTTGCCTGCGACGAGATGGCGGGGTTCGTCACGGCCGCGGCGCTCGTGCGTCCGTCGAAGAGCGTCCAGGATCTCGAGGCCGTCGTCGGTCATCAAGCGGATGAAGGACAAGGCGTTTGCCAAGGGCGTGAGCCGCGACGACCTGCGAAAGGGCGCCGAAGAGCTCGGGCTGCCGCTCGACGAGCACATCGGAATGTCATCGGGTTCATGCGGGAGCGCGCGGAAGTGCTGGGGCTTTGAGACGCAGAGCTGCAGAGCCGCAGAGTTCCAGCTTTCGAAGAAACCTAGAATCTTGAGCCTCTGCGTCGATCGTGAATCCCGCACCTGAACTACTCAGGAACAGGTGCTTGCCACGTTCGTATAGTCAACTAATGTCGGATTCTGTCGCCATCCTCGAACGTGTCGGCGTGCGCTATGGCACGCAGTGGGCGCTGTCCGATGTCTCGGCGGTGTTTCCGGCGGGCGCGGTCGGCCTGCTCGGACCGAACGGCGCGGGCAAGAGCACCATGCTGAAGGCGCTGCTCGGGCTGATCAAGCCCGACAGCGGCCGCATCCGCGTGCTCGATCTCGACGTCGCGGCGGCGCCTCTCGACATCCGCGCGCGCGTCGGCTACATGCCGGAAAACGACGCGCAGATTCCAGGCATGACGGCCGTCTCATTCGTCGCCTATTGCGGCGAGCTGTCCGGGCTGCCGGCCGCCGATGCCATGCAGCGCGCGCACGAGGTCCTGTACTACGTCGGCCTCGGCGAGGCCCGCTATCGCAACGTCGAGACCTATTCGACCGGCATGAAGCAGCGCATCAAGCTCGCGCAGGCGCTCGTGCACGATCCCGATCTGCTGCTGCTCGACGAGCCGACCAACGGCATGGACCCGAAGGGGCGCGAAGAGATGCTCGCGCTCGTGCGCGACATCGCGCACAACAGGCACATCAGCCTCATTCTGTCCTCGCACGTCATGCCCGACGTCGAGTCGGTGTGCGACGCGGTGGTCGTGATGAATCGCGGACAGGTCGTCATGCAGGGGCCGATCGCGTCACTGAAGAAGCCCGACCGGGCGCATCTTCGAAGTCCGCGTCAAAGGCAACCAGGGACGCGTTCGTCGAGCGCGCTGCGGATGCAGGCGTTCGAGTGCCGCGAAACCGACGGCTGACGTGCTCCGCGTGCTCGTGCCGGCCGACGCGGGCCCCGAACAGCTGTTTGCGTCGGCGGCTCAGCGTCGGCGCGCAGGTGCGGCATCTGAAGCCCAGCGTTCCGACGCTCGAAGACGTGTTCGCGCAGGCGATGGGGGAGGACTAGATGCCCATCCATCGCGAGCGGTACCGCCGGCGCGAGGCGGCATCGACCTGCGCGGCCGCGCATGGATCGTCATCGCGCGCCAACGGGCTGCGCACGCTCGTCGCGCAAGCGCGCGTTTCTCTTTCTCATGATCCTGGCCTGGATTCCCGCGGTCGTCCGCGGCGTGCAGATCTACGCGGCGGCCAATGTTCCCGGCAGGCGAGTTGCTGCTCGCCGTCACGCCACGCATGTTCCGCGACTTTCTGGATCAGCAGGAGCTGTTCGTCGTTCTTCATCACCGTCTATGCCGGCTCCGGGCTGATTGCCGACGACATCCGCGCGAACGCGCTTCAGCTGTATCTCTCGCGCCCCGTCACCCGGACGCAGTACATCGCGGGGAAGTCTCGCGATTCTGTTGGCCGCGCTCGCGCCGGTCACCTGGCTCCCGGCGATGCTGCTGCTGTTGCTCGTGCCCGCGTTCACGGGCAACATGACGTTCGTGCGCGACAACCTCTACCTCGTTCCGGCGATTTCCGCTGTTCTCGCTCGTCCAGATCACGTGTCGGCGTTCATCGATTCTCGCGCTGTCGTCGCTCAGCAAGAGCCGCTGGTTCGTGGCGGTCATGTACGCGGGTCTTGTGTTCTTCACGCAGGCGGTCTTCGGCGCCACGCGGAGCGCCACCGACGGCACGATCGTTCTCGTGGATCTCGGTGTTTGCCAACGTCTCACGCAGGTCGGCGACGTCATTTTCCGCGTGCCCCCGCGTTACGACACGCCGCCGTCGTCTCGGCCGCTCGTCCTCGCGGCGCTCATTGCGGTCTCGGCGTTGCGTCCTGAGCCGCCGCATCCGCGCCATCGAGGTGGTGACGTGACGATGGACGGGCACGACCCGTTGCCGTCGTCGCGACCGACCACCTGTCCAAGTGGTACGGCCAGGTCATCGGGCTGAACGACATCTCGCTCACCATCGGCCGGCGGCGTCACGGGCCTGCTCGGGCCCGAACGGCGCCGGGAAGTCGACGCTGCTGAAGCTGATGACCGGGCAGCTGAAGCCCAGCAAGGGCTCGGTGAAGGTCCTGGGCGAGCCTGTGTGGGGCAACCCCGGCATCTATCCGCCGCATGGGCCTCTGTCCGGAGCAGGATGCGTTCTACGATCGGATGACCGGACTCGAATGGCTGTCGGCGCTGCTGCGGCTTCACGGGCTACGGCGAGCGCGAGGCGCGCGACAACGGCGCTGGCCGCGCTCGAGCAGGTCGATCTGACCGACGCGGCCAACAAGCGCATCGGCGCCTACAGCAAGGGCATGCGCCAGCGCGTGAAGCTCGCCCAGGCGATCGCGCACGAGCCCGAGCTGCTGGTGCTCGACGAGCCGCTGTCGGGCATGGATCCGCTGGCGCGCCGCAAGACGATCAAGCTGCTGCGCAACTGGGCCGCGGCGGGAAGAACGTCATCGTGTCGAGCCACATCCTTCACGAGGTCGAGGCGCTGACGTCGAACATCCTGCTGATGCACCACGGCCGCGTGCTCGCCGAAGGCAACGTGCATCAAATTCGGGATCTGATCGACGAGCACCCGCACACCGTCTGCATGCGCTCGAAGCAGCCCCGCGCGCTCGCGACGACAGCTGGTCGCCAGCGACGACGTGCTCAGCGTCCGCTTCGAAGACGACGCGGTGTTTGTGCAGACGGCGAAGCCCGACGCCTTCTACGCGCGCTGACGGAGATGGCGGCGACCAACGGCTCGGGCGAGATCTACGAAGTGACGTCGCCCGACGACAACCTGCAGGCGGTCTTCGAGTATCTGGTGAAGTCATGACGACGCCCTCGACTCTCGGCGCCCACCGTCATGCCGCGGCGCGTTTCGTGTGTTCGACGATCTCGGTCGGACAGCTGCTCTGGTCGCGGCGCACGGTGTTCATGGCGCTCGCCGTCGGCGCGCCGGTGGCGATTGCCATCCTGCTTCGCGTCATCGACTGCCATGGGCTTGTCGTCGTTCGGGTCAACGGCGTGCCGGTCGGCGGGGCCCGTCATCTTCGGCGGGATGATCTGGCTGCTCTATCTCCGCTTCATCGTGCCGGTGCTGGGCGCGTTCTACGGCACGTCGCTCATTTCAGACGAAGTGGAAGATCGGACGATCACGTATCTGTTCACGCGGCCCGATGCCGCGCGGGCCATCATCATCGGCAAATATCTGGCCTATCTGGTGTGCACCGCCCTGGTGGTGCTGCCGTCGGTCACGGCGGTCTACCTGCTGATCACGCCCGGTCGGCGGCGGCAGCATCGGCGCGACGTTTCCGCTGCTGCTGACCGACCTTGGCATGCTGGCGCTCGGGCTGGCGGTTTATGGCGCCGTCTTCGCGTTCATCGGCGCGCGCGTGCCCAGGCCGCTCGTGGCCGGGCTGGTGCTGGTGTTCGGCTGGGAGCAGGTGGCGCTCATCGTGCCCGGCTATCTGCGCCGCTTCACGGTGGCCCATTACCTTCAGTCGCTCGTCCCCCACGCGATGCCCCAGGACGATACGGTCTCGGCCATCCAGTCGCTGTTCTCGGAGCCGCCTTCGGCCGCGTCGAGCCTCCTGTCGCTCGCGGTCATCCTGGTGGCTGCGCTCTGGCTGGCGGCCCGGACGGTCGAAAAGCGGGAATACATGCTGGATCAATAACGGTTCGTCGGGTTCGTCGGGTTCGTCGGTTCGTTGGGTTCGTAGGTTCGTGAGGTTCGGCAGGCCTCCGCGGTGAAATCGCAGATTGCGGAGGCCTGGGACTCCGAACCGCGACCGAACCCCACGAACTTACGAACCTGACGAACCTGACGAACCTACGAACTGCGGTCGCCGAGGGAACCGTGGCGTCCGTCATTCCGTCTACGTGGGTACAGCCATGACCAAAAGAACCCGCTATTTCCTGTTCGGTGCGCTTGGCGCGCTTCTGGTCGGCCTTTCGGGCGGCTTGATTGCCTATCTCGCCTATAACCGGAGCGCCGGTGTCCCGGCCGGGCTGCCGCCGGAAGTCCGCTATGTGCCTGCCAATGCCGAGGTCGTGGCGTTTGCCAACGTCAGGACGTCATGAACTCCGACCTGCGTCGCGAGCTCTGCCGACCATCGAAGCGGGCTCGCACAAGGGCCGGCAGATGATGAACGACTTCGCCGGCATCGACCTCGAGAAGCAGGTCCATCACATCGTGGCCTATGTCGAGCCCCACGAGACACCCGGTCAGCAGGATCAGCGCGGCCGGAGTCCCAGAATGCTGCTGCTCGTGCAGGGCTCGTTCGACCAGCGCGGATCGAGCAGTTCATCCACGATCACGGCGGAATCATCGAGGACTACAAGGGCGGGAAGTTGTTCATGCATCCTGACGCCGAAAAGCAGGTGGCGCGTGGGACTGCCGGGACCCGATCTGATCGCGATCGGGCAGGTCGATCTCGTGCGGCGCGCGATGGATCGCGCGCGCGACGGGGCACGCGGCGCCGAGGACATCACGTCGAACGACGAGATGATGAATCTCATCAAGCGACAATGCCGGCAGCACGGCATGGGTGGTCGGCCACTTCGACGCGATGCGCCGCCGCATGCGGCTGCCCAGCGACTTCTCGGTGCAGGTGCCGCCCGTGCGGCTGGTCTCGATGAAAGCGCACGTGAACGGCGGCATGCAGGCCACGATCCGCGCGGAAACCGGCGACCAGGCGGCGGCCGATCAGCTGCGCGATACCGTCCGCGGGTTCGTGTCGCTTGCGCGCCTGCAGGGCGGCGGGCAAGCCCGGCTTCGAGAACGCGCTGAAATCGATCGAGCTGTCGGGCACCGACAAAACCGTTCAGATGTCCTTCGCCGTCGCGCCCGACACCCTCCGCATGCTCGCTCCGCGACCGCGGCCGGATGCGCCCGCGCCGCCTCCGCCTCCAGCCCCTCCGTAAGTGAGCTAGAATCTGAAACTAGAATCTAGAATCTGGAATCCAGTATCTAGAATCTAAGAACCAGAGCCGTCTTCCAGATCTAGCTTCTACTTTCTAGTTTCCAGTTTCAGCCTCAATGCCCGAACACATCTTCTTCTACGGCACCCTTCGAACGGGATTCAATCGCACGACGCGTGCGGGTATCGACTCGTTTCTGAAATTTGCGGGCCGCGGCTGGATTAACGGCAAACTGTTCGATCTCGGCATCTATCCGGCGGCCGTGCCGGCCAGCGATGCGCGCGTCTGGGGCGAAGTGTTCGAGATCACGGATCCGCCCACGGTGCTGGCCGCGCTCGATCGCATCGAAGGACATCGCCCGGCCGAACCCGAGCGCAGCCTCTACAACCGCGTCCGCGTGTCGGCCACGCTCGATGACGGCCGGACCGAAGATGTCTGGGTGTATTTCTACAACGCACCGCTCGGCCGGGCGCCGCGCATCACCTCAGGCGACTACCTGGAGCACTTGAAGAGCAGGTAGCTCGATCGCCATTGGTAGATTGGCAGATTGGTAGATTGGCAGATTGACAGGTTACGCAATTGGCAGTCTGACATACGTAATCGCCAATCTACCAATCTGCCAATCTGCGTGATGCGTCAGACCGTTCCTGCCCGCTTTGATCGCTTCGATGAACTCCACGATCACCGCGTGGATGCGGTCGGAAGGCTCGATGAACTCGATGCCCGATCGGTAGTGCACGATCTCCTGGTCCACGTCGCTGATGCGGCAATGCGCCACCCGGCCCTTCAGCACGACGGACCGCTCGCCCAGTGTCAGCCGGATGTCGTGAAGGGAATTGAGGTGGAGGGGAAAGGCGGTCTCGACCAGACATCCGCCGTGGCTGATCTCCTTGATCGACAGCGGCTGGAACACCATGACCTCGCCATGCAGCTCTCCGAGAATCTCGACCCGTTCCCGGTCGCGCTTTTCGGGTGGGGCGCCGTCACGCCCGGGTACGGTACCAGACTTTGCCGTTAGTGTACAGGCTCATACCGGCACTCGAGTTGAGATGAAAAAAGGGCGGAAGCTATACGCTCCTCGCCCCCGGACGCCGACTGAAAACTGGAACTGAAAACTGCTAACTGCCGACTGACGACTAGTTCACGACTGCACACTAATTGAGCCGCAGCGGGACCGGCTGGTTGAACACGTCGTCGGGCATTTCCACCGATTCGTCTGCGCTCCACTTCTTCCTCGGTGGTCACGGTGCACGTGACGACCGGGATATCCTTCGTATCCGCATCGAGCTTCAGCATCGACAGCACCTGGAAGCCGTCGAGATCGTCGATGTCCAGGCAGACGATGATCAGATGTGGCGTCAGACGTTTGATATGGCTGTACGCGTGCTCGGTCGATTCGACGAACACGACGTCGTACTGGCCTGCGTCGAGCACCGTCTCGAGCAACCCGTTCAGCTGAGACTGCTTGCTGACCACGACAACCTGCTGCGAGGTACGCCTCGCCTGTCGGTCGGTCTCGTCTCGATGGTGGTCATCATGGTCTCGCCTCCCGTCTGCCCACCATCTAATACAAGAACCACGCCAAAGCCGGAGTTTCGAAACAGCACAGGAAAAGGGCCTGTTCTTCAGGCATTTGCGCGGAATGTCATTCGTTTTGGAGCCAAAAGGGTGCGTACAAAAAACAGGGGGAGCAAAATGCTCCCCCAGACTGCACGAATGTAACCAGAGTGTTGCTGCCGTAGGGCGGGTCTGAGAAACCGCCCTACGACCGGCCTACGAACCTACGAACTTACGAACCTACGAACCTAGAACAGGAACTTCACCGAGAACTGACCCTGCGTGCCGGGTTCGAACAGGTCGTCCATGCCATAGCGCGGATCGATGCGTTCGCGCCATCCGGTGTCGCGCGGATCATCGCGTTGTAGTCGTAGCCGTTGAACAGGTCGGTGTTCGCCAGGTCGATCGCCGACGACGCCCGCGGCGCGCCGCGCGCCGCGGTTCAGGTAGTTGAAGATGTGCCGCGCCGTCTTCTGGTTGAAGAGGTTCAGCACGTTCAACTCGAAACGCAGCCGCTTGTTGCCCGCCATCGGCAGCTCGTGCGACACCAGCAGGTCGGTCTTGCTGTAGAACGGCGTCCGGCCCATGTCGCCGCGGCCTTCGACGAAGACCTCGGTCTGGTTCACCGTGTTGACGTAGGTGGTCATCGGCGTGCCGCTGCCGGCGTAGAAGAACACGCCGATCTGCGTGTTGCCGGACGAAGTTGTACGCGCCGTAGAACTTGACGACGACCGGACGATCGGTCGCCAGACGGCCGAGCACGTCGAGATTGCCGTGGGAGTCGAACATCGCTTCGTCGAGGTCCCACGCGCGGTTCGACGTTGCCGCCCTGACGGAAGATCGAGCCGCGCCTGCTGCTGCGCCGTGGCCGAGCTGACGCCCGTGGTCGGCGTGCGGATTTCATCCGAGCTCGCGAGACCGGCGTAGTTGCCGTAGAGCCGGCTGATCGTCAGGTTGGCGCTGCCGAACCAGTTGTTCGCGAACCGGCGGCTGATGCCCAGCTCGACGGCGTCGTACTGCCGCTTGGCCTTCGGCATGGCGAAGGTCCGCGCCCGTCAGCGGCGCAGCCGAGCGGGCGTGATCGCGCCGATGCCCTCGCCGGGGTTGCCGATGATGTATTCCTCGTTGCCGTCCACGAGCGCGCCGAGGTCTTCGATCGTCCGGTTCAGGTTGTTGTGGACGTAGTGGACGGTCGCCACCGTGCGCGGGTTGACTTCGAAGTCGAACCCGGCGCTGTTGCTGTCCTGCGACATCGGCTTGCATGTCCGGATCGACGTTCTCGATCGAGTTCGGGACGCGGCGATCGCGGCAGCCGCCCGGCGTCCCCACAGTCGCGGCCCGGGCATGTTGTCGAAGTTGGCCGTGAGCGGCTCGTTCGGGTCGTCGATCGCGCGGTAGTTGATGCACCAGATATCGCCGCCGAACGAGCCGCGCGCGCAGCTCGTACTTCGTCCAGTCGTAGTAGCGGCCCTAGCTGCCATACAGCTTGGCGCGGCCGTTGCCCGAACACGTCGTAGCTGCAAACCGAGGCGCGGCGCGAGCTTGTCGCCGAAGGCGAACTCGATCGCGTTCTCCTGGATTTCCGGCCTGAAGGTCGGCACGTTCTCGTCCTCCGCGCGGATGCCGAGGTTCAGCGTCAGGCGATCGCCGATCTGCCACTGATCCTGCATGTAGAGCGAGATGATGTCCGCGCCCGCCTTGCCGATGGTGCCGCGGTTGTTGACCTCGTAGTAGCCGTACGTGCCGCGGTCGGGCGTCTGACCGGCGAGGCCGTCGACGGCTCCCAGAAGATCCAGACGTAACCGCCGGGATAGAGCTGATTCCACGTCGTTGAGGCGTGCTGATAGCCGACGCCGCCCTTCATCGTGTGCCAGCCGCCGCCCTGGAACGTGTGGTTGTAGTCGGCGTTGAACAGTCTTGCGCTTGGTCGTGTCGAAGTCGGTGATCTGCGCGCGCGGCGTGTTCGACGTGTCTGTCGGCCCCGGCAGGTTCGCCGGGAGCGTCGCGCCATTGCGCAGCACGACGGCGTGCGGTCTGATACGTGTAGCTCGTCGTGTCGGGAATACCGGTGTCGGTGTAGCGATCGTGGAAGTAGCCGCCGCGGAACGTCGCGTAGGCGCCGTTCGACACGACGATGTCCACGTTGCCGTTGGTGTTGACCTGCATCTGCTCCCAGCCGCGTCGATGTTCGGCGTCGCTCGCCGCCTTCGAGCTCGAGACGCACGTGCGGCGCAGTTGCCGTTGTAGGCCGATCAGCGTGCCCTTCGACGTACGTCGGCGTCGCCAGCATGTTGCCGTACGCGTTGACCCGGCGGCTGCCGAAGCTGACCTTGCCGAACGCCTGGATCGAGTCTTCGTCGTGCGCTTGATGTCGCCGTGCTCGGTGCCCGACGAGAACTTGTAGTCGTTGGTGCGCTGGTTGATGCGGGGCGAGAACGATCCGAAGAAGAACAGCCTGTCCCTCGACGATCGGGCCGCCGAGCGACCCGCCGAACTCGTGGCGGATGTCCGGCTGCTTGTCGTCCTGCACGTAGCTGACCGTCTTGTCGTCGATCGGGCTCAGCACGAGACGCTTCACCGGGCCGGCGCTCAACGGGCTGCCGGCGAAGTAGTAGTGCGCTTCACCGGTGAAGATGTTGCCGCCCGACTTGGTGACCGCGCTGATGACGCCGCCGAGCGCGCCGCCGTACTCGGCGGGAATGCCGGTCGTCTTGACCTGCACTTCCTGGATGTACTCGAACACGGTGTTCTGCCGCGACGGCCGTTGATCAGGCTGGTGGTGTCGACGCCATCAACCGTGAACGCGTTCTCGGCGCCGCTGGCGCCGTTCACCTGGAAGCCGCCTTCGATTTCGCCCTGAGTTCACCGACGGTGCGGTCAGCGCGATCGACTGGAAGCTGCGGCCCTTCGGCATCCGGTCGATTTCTTCCGCCGTCACGTTGTGCGCGATGATCGTGCTGCGCGTGTCGACGAGCGGCGCGTTCTCTGCGGTCACCTGGACCGCTTCGGTGACGTTGCCGACCTTCATCGACGCGTTGACGTCGTAGGTGCGGCCCGATCTGCACTTCGACGTCGCGGCATTTCCTGCCGCGCGAAGCCGCTGAGCTCGAACGCGACACCGTAGTACAGCCGGGTCAGGCTGATGCGGTAGACGCCGACCCCATCGCCTATGGCGCTCGTAATTCGCGTGGTTTTCGCTTATTGGACTAACGCAACCCGAACGCCGGGCAGTACGCCTCGCTCGCTCTGGTCAATGATTCGACCGGTGACATAACCGCTCTGTTCCTGGGTGTGAACCACCAAGCCTGGCCAGAGAAACGCAAGAAGTGATGCCGTGGCAAGAAGTTGAGAGAGCCGTGAAGGAACGTAATGCATAGCGGTCGCCTCCTCGGGCACGACCGATATGCAAACTCAAGATCTTTGTGGTTGCTGAAGCCACTGATTGCATGCATGTCTGCACAAAAAAAGGGGGGAGCAGGATGCTCCCCCCTGGAACTTACGAACTGACGATGCGTGGTGCTAGAACAGGAATTTCACCATGAAGTGTGCCGTCGTGCCTTCGCTCCACAGGTCTTGCATGCCATACCGTGGCTCATTGCCGATCCCGTTCCGACCGTCCGTTGTGGCCGCGATCATTGCCTTGTAGTCGTACGGCTGCTTCAAATCCTGGTTGGCCAGGTTGATGGACGCCGCAGAGCGGTTCCGGTTCAGCAAGTTGAACTGGTGCCGGGCCGTCTTCTGGTTGAACAAGTTCAGGACGTTCAACTCCAACCGTAGGTTGTTGGTGTTACGCATCCTGATTTCGTGCGAGAGCAGAAGGTCGGTCGTCGCAAGCATCGGCGTCCGGCCCTCTCGCCACGGCCTTCGACGAATACCTCCGTCGCGTTGATCGTTCTGACGTAGGTCGTGATAGGCGTTCCGCTGCCAACGTACTGATTCAGACCAATCTGCGTCCCGAACGACGTCATGTACGCGCCGTACATCTTCAGGACGTGCGGACGATCTGTTGCGAGACGACCCGTGGGATTGAGGTTGCCGTGTGAGTCGAACATCATCTCGTCGAGATCGAATGCGCGAGTCGCGTTTCCGCCGGGCCGGAACGACTGAGCACCCTGCTGTTGATCGACCGCGAATGAACTGAATCCCGGGGTGCGGATTTCGTCCGAGTTGGCGAGACCCGCGTAATTGCCGTATAGACGGCTCAGGACGTAGCTCCCACCGAGGAAATAGTTACCCGAGAACCTCCGATTCAGCGACACCTGCAGCGCGTCGTATTGCCGTTTGGGTCTCGGCACGTCGAACGGGCTGGTCCTGGTTGAAACAAACGCTTGCTTGGTGAGTCCCTCACCTGGGTTTCCGTAGACGTAGACCTCGCTGCCATCTATCAGCTGTCCAACGTCCTCGATTGTGCGGACCAGGTTGTTGTGCACGTAGTTGACTGACAGCAGCACGGTAGGCTTCAACTGGTACTCAACACCTCCGCTGAAGCTGTCCTGGCTCATCGGCTTCATGTCCGGATCGAGCTGGTCGGTGCCGAAGCTCGGGACACGATGATCCTGATAGCCCGCGGCATTGCCCCACAGATCGCGACCGGGCATGTTGTTCAGATTGATACTGCTGATGATCGACGGATCGTCGAGCGGACGGTAGTACGTCAGCCAGATATCGCCGCCGAACGTGCCGCGCGCGAGCTCGTACTTCGTCCAGTCGTAGTACCGGCCGTAGCTACCGAAGAGCTTCATCCGGCCGTCGCCCTTCACGTTGTACGCCGCGCCAATTCTGGGTGCGATCTTCTCGCCCCATCCGAACTGAATCGCGACGTCCCGCTCTCTGAACGCGGGAATCTTCTCGTCTTCAAAACGCAGACCGAGATTGAGGGTCAGGTTGCCCGACGTTCCACTGGTCTTGCACGTAGAAATGCGAGATGTTAGCGGACGCCTTGCCGAACGTCCCGAGGTCGTCAACCGCGTAGTAGCCGTATGTGCCTCTGTCTCGTTCCGACGCCCGGCACCGTGCTCGTCACCGCGGAATCCCACCAGATTTGGACTCGGCCACCGGGATAGCGCTGATCCACGTCGTTCTCGTTGTGCCGCATGCCGCCGCCCAACTTCAGCGTGTGGTATCCAGCAGCGCTGAAGTTCGTGTTGTAGTCGGCCTGCATGTAGGTCTGCTTCGTCGTGTCGTGGTCGACGATTTGAACCGCGGGAGTGTTCTGGGTGAGACGCGGTCCCACGAACGCTGACGGGCACGAGGACTTCCGGCCACGCACGGCGTTCGTAGTACCACGGAGTCGTCAGCGGAACGCCCGTGTCCGCGTAGTCGTCGTAGAAGTGCCCGGCCTTCACACTCAAAAACGAGTTACTGGACACGGTGATGTCCGCATTGCCCGTGAAGTTCCGCTGATCGGTCTCGTAGCCGCGTTCGAGGTTCACGTTGTTGCTCGCTTTCGAGCTCGAGATGTACTGCGGACCGATGCCGGTGTAGGCCGGCAGCGTCCCGGTGGATGTCGTTGGCGTCAACAACGCGCCGAAATACGCGTTCACCCGGCGGCCGCCGTAGCTGACCTTCCCGTAGGCGCTCATGATCGTCTGGTCGCGCGTGATCTCGCCAGGATCGGTGCCGCTGCTGAACAGATATTCGTTGGTCGTCGTGCTGAAACGAGGCGAGATCGAACCGAAGAAGAAGAGACGGTCGCGGATGATTGGACCGCCCAGCGATCCGCCCACTTCGTTGCGTGCGTCGTCCTGTTCGTCTCCTGAACGGTGGAGACCGTGCGGTCGTCGACCGGCGACAGCACCAACCGTTTCACGGGCCCTGCGTTCAGCGCGTTCCGCAATAGTAATAGTGCCCCTCGCCCGTGGAACGCATTGCCGCCCGACTTGGTCACCGCGCTGATCACGCCTCCCAGCGCGCCGCCGTACTCCGCCGGGATGCCAACGGTCTTGACCTGCACTTCCTGCAGATACTCGAACACGGTGTTCTGGCGCGAGTGGCCGGCCAGCAAGCTATTGGTGGAGACGCCATCGATGGTGAACTGGTTTTCCGAGCCGCTGGCGCCGTTCACCTGAAACCCACCCTCGACGTCGCCCGAGTTGACCGACGGGGCCGTCATCGCGACCGACTGGAAGCTGCGGCCTTTCGGCATCCGGTCGATCTCTTCCGCGGTGACGTTGTGCGCGATGAGGGTGCTGCGCGTATCGACCAGTGGCGCGGCTTCCGCCGTCACCTGGACGGCTTCTGAAATGTTGCCGACCTTCAGCGACGCGTTGATGGTAAAAGTCCGGCCGAGCAGAACGTTCAAGTCGGGGTTTTCCTGCCGGGCGAAGCCGCTCAGCTCAAACCCGATCTTGTAGGTGCCAGGATCGAGCGACGCCCGATACTTGCCGCCACCGTCGGTCACAACGCTGGTGACACGCCCGGTCTGAAGATTCGTGATACTAACCGTCACACCTGGGAGTACCCCTCCGCTGGCGTCTGTGACTTCACCTGTAACCGTTCCCGTTTGCTCCTGTGCCTGCACGCTTAGGGCAGGTCCCAGAAGCATCCCGAGCGACAACAGGATGCACAGCAGCCATGGCGCTGCCTGGCCCCGTTCGCGTCGTCTCGTATTCATAGCCTCTCCTTGAAAATGGCCTTGGGCGTCGTTATTAACGTCCAAGACAAAACTCCTAACCAGAAAGATGCCAAGTCTGGCAACCACTTAATATAACAATTTGCTAACAATTCAGAGTGGCATCTCGATCAAATTGCATGCAGATCCAATTTTTCGGTCACCAATATCCAAATTTTTGAAGTAGGTGTTTCTCTGACAGGCCAAATCGCTGCAAAGCTCATGAACACTTAAGGGTTGTCCTTCTACAGGGATCGGCGGAAAATCCGATAAAACCGTAGGTATGCCACAACGCTCGATTGACGGCGTTCCTGCTCGCGGCGGCGTTACTCGGTGTGTGTGCCTGCTGCATGGGCGCAGGCCCCAGCCGGCAATCTTTCGGGCCGGGTGGTGTCGAGCGACGGACAACCCTTGCCCGGTGTGCTCGTAGAAGTATCCACTCCGAGCGCGCCCGGACCGCGCACGGCGGTGACGTCGGCGAACGGCGACTATCTCGTCGCGCTGCTGCCGCCAGGTACCTACACGCTTTCTTTTGTCCTCGAGGATTTCAAACGCTGCGGCGCACGCTGAATGTGGCGGGCACACAGCGCGCGACGCTCGACGTCGACGATGTCGCCCCGGGCGTGCAGCGTCCAGGTCGACGTCGTCGGACAGGCCCAGCCGTTTGTCGAAACCGCGCAGGTGGCGACGAACTTCAAGCAGCAGCTGATGGCCGACCTGCCGTCCAACCGCACGATTGACGCCGTGCTGTTGATGGCGCCCGCGGTGCATCCCACCGGTCCGCGCGGGGCGTACACGATCAACGGCTCGCAGTCGTACGAAAACCTCTACATGCTCAACGGCGCCGTGATCAACGAGAACCTGCGCGGAGCTGCCGATGACCCCGTACATCGAGGACTCGCTCCAGGAAGTGACGGTCGCCAGCGCCGGGATTTCCGCCGAATACGGGCGATTTGCCGGCGGCGTCGCCACCGCGGTGACCAAGTCGGGCGGCAACCGATTCAGCGGATCGTTCCGGACGACGTTCGCCAACGACAGCTGGCGGTCGTTTACCCCGTTCGAGTCGACCGATCTCATCAACAACCCGTCGCGAAACCCTCGGACCTGAAGCTCGACGTCACCGTGCCGGTGTACGAAGCCACCTTCGGCGGCCCGTTGCAGACCGATCACTTGTGGTTCTTCGCGGCCATGCGGTCGCAGGAGCAGCAGTCGAAGCGGACGACGGTCGGCACCAACATTCCGTATAACTTCGTCAACGACGAGCAGCGCTACGAAGGCAAGCTGACCTACACGCCGAAAAGCGGGCAGTCGCTGCAGGGCACCTATCTGAAGCTGAATCAGGTGCTCGACCAGAACAACTCCGGCTTCAACGTCGCAGACCTCCGAGTCTCGCCAGGCAGGGTCAGCCGCAGAGCCTCGTGTCGGTGCAATACACCGGGGTGATCAACGCGAACTTTTCGATGTCGGCGCAGTACTCGTCGCGCCAGCTGACGTTCACCGACGTCGGGGCGACGGCCACCGATCCGATCGACGGCACGCTCCTCATCGATTTGTCGCGCAACCTGCGCTTCTGGAGCCCGACGTTCTGTTCGGGCTCGGTGTGCGGCGACGGCGACGAGCAGCGCGATAACCAGAACTTCGTGGTCAAGGGCTCGTACTTCGTGTCGAACAGCTCGACCGGCACGCATCACATGGCGTTCGGGTACGACTACTTCAACGACAACATCTACTCGAACACGCACGCGTCGGGCAGCGACTACCGCATCCGCACGACCAACGCGATCATCCGGAACGATCAGATCTTTCCGGTGCTCGTCCCGAACGCGACGACGACGCTCGACTACAACCCGATCGACCAGCTCAGCGAGGGCTCGAACCTTCGGATGCACTCGCTGTTCATCAATGACAACTGGCGCGTCAACGGCAAGGTGACCCTGAACCTGGGCGTGCGCCTCGACAAGAACGCCGCCGCCAATGGCGACGGCAACACGGTCGGCGACGACCTGTCGTTCAGTCCGCGCCTGTCGGCCGTCTGGGATCCGACCGGCGATGGACGCTGGGCCTTCAGCGGCGGCTTTGCCCGCTACACCATGGCCCTGACGAGCAACGTCGTGGCGTCGACCGCCAAGGGCGGCAATGCGTCCACGAAGCGGTGGGTCTACACGGGCCCGGCCATCAATACCGATCCCAACGCGCCGACCGGGTCGCTGACCAGTACCGAGGACGCGATTAAGGCCGTCTTCGCCTGGCACGAAGGCGCTCGGCGGATCGGGTCGTGCCTCCCGCCGCTGCGTCGCTGCCGGGTGTGAACATGCAGATTCGCGATCCGCTCAGCTCGCCGTATTCGTACGAATATTCCGGCGGTGTGGCGCGAACGCTCGGGCGCGGCACCGTGCGTGCGGACATGATTTATCGGGATTTCCGGAATTTCTACGCGCTGCGCACCGACCTGCAGACCGGGAAGGTGACCGACGGCGTTGGCGGGACCTTCGACCTGAGCCTCATCGAAAACACCAACCGTACCGAGCGCCAGTACGCGGGCCTCTCGACGCAGGCGACATACGATTTCGGATCGCGCGTCTCGCTCGGCGGCAACTACACGTTATCGCGCGCGTGGGGCGACGTGGAAGGCGAGATTGCTTCAGGACCCAGCGGCGGCACGTCCGGGAACTATCCCGAATATCGCGTCGCGTCCTGGAATTATCCGACGGGCGATCTGATGATCGACCAGCGCCATCGCGCGCGCATGTGGGCCACCTATACGCTGCCGGTGGCGGAGTCCGCGGGCACGATGTCGTTCGGCTCTTGCAGCAGTTCGCGTCCGGCGTGCCGTATCCGGCGATCGCGGCCATCAACCGTCGGCGTTCATGGCCAACCCGGGCTACCAGAATCCGCCCACGGGGATCGAGTACTACGTGCTCGGGCGCAACCCATTCCAGACCGAGGCCACCGCGCGCACGGATTTCTCGGTGAACTACGGCTACCATCTGGGACGGATGGGCGACGTGCGGCCCGAGCTGTTCTTCCATGGCGAGGTCCTGAACGTCTTCAACCAGTTCCAGATGTGCGCGTGCGGCGAGAACGTCTTCCGCAACGGCGGCATTTCCGACCTCACGACCATCGGCATGGGCGTGCAGGTCATCCAGCCGCAGTTCAATCCGTACACGACGACCCCGGTCGAGGGCACGCACTGGCGCGCCACGAACCTGGGTCAGCCCCTGAACCGGTTCGCCTACACGTCTCCGCGCCTCTTCCGGTTCTCGGTCGGCGTCCGCTTCTAAAGACCTCGGCTCGGGTTCGGGTTCTGCCGAACCCGGACGTACCGCAGAACCCTGCACCGAGACCCCGCAGCCCTAACCTGTACAATTCCGTGTAATGCAGGAGCTCATCCGGCAGCTGCTCGCCGAGCTGGGGGAAGATCCCACCCGCGAGGGGCTGCTCAATACCCCGAAGCGCGTCGACAAGGCCCTGAGGTTCCTCACGAGCGGCTACAACATGGACGTCGACGAAGTGCTCAACGACGCCCTGTTCACCGTCGATTACAGCGAGATGGTGATCGTGAAGGACATCGACTTCTACAGCCTGTGCGAGCACCACCTGCTGCCGTTCTTCGGGAAGTGCCACGTCGCGTATATCCCGCGCACGAAGGTCATCGGCCTCAGCAAGATTCCGAGGCTCGTCGACATCTTCAGCCGCCGCCTGCAGATTCAGGAGCGGTTGTCGAGCCAGATTGCCGACACGATTCGCGAGAAGATCAACCCGCTCGGCGTGGCGGTGGTGATGGAGGCGACGCACCTGTGCATGTCGATGCGCGGCGTGGAGAAACAGAATTCGTTCTGTGTCACCAGCTCGATGCTCGGCGCATTCCGGGACAATGCGCGAACACGCATGGAGTTTCTCGAGCTCATCAAGCTTCGCACGGCGATTCGCATGGCTTCGGAGCCGATGACGGCGTGTGTCGATGATTAACGGCATGGTCAATGGTCGATGGTCCAGGGGCGCATGGTCGATGGTCGGATGACTGGCGTCATCGTGGTCGCGCTTGTGCGCCGCTTACCCGGTTCCGCCAGCGCCCAGACGAAGCCCGGGGCGAAACCGACGACCCGAAAACCCGGCCCGCGCCACCGCGAAAACCGACGGTCGCGCCCGCCGAGATGACATGCCCGTCCCCGCTCGGGGCCGGCGTCAAAACCCAGCACGAGTATTGCGACGTGCTGACCGGCCGCGACCCGAAGGAGGGCATCCTCATCAAGCTGCCTCCTCACCGGGGACCCGTCACGCTCAGATTCAACCTTCACAACCGCCACACCTACTCTGAAGAAGAAGTGCGGCTGAAGCGCGGATTCGCCTCGTATGCCGCCGGCATCGGTGTGCTGACGCTGGATAACACGCTCTTGAGCCGTGCGGCGGTGGCCACCGAGTTTCGTACGGCCGCCGACCTCCTGGAACGCATCACCGGCGGCGCGGGTCCGGGCGGCGTCAAGGCCGTGGCGCCGGTCGGCAGCGAAGCGATTTCGCTCGAGCTTCCGGCGGAGTTGTCGGAAGTGACCATCCTCGGCGAGAAGCTGACCGTGGTGCGCGCCGACGGCCAGCCGGCCACCTACACGGCGAGCGGGCGGCCGATCGCGATCGTGAGCGACGTGACGGTCGAGTACATGCCGGCGCCGGCTCCTGCCCGAGGCAAACGTTGAGTGAACCACTATTGGAAGATTGGCAGATTGGAAGATTGATAGATTGTTGGCAGATTGCAGAGTTGACGGATTGGGAGATTAGGCGGAATGCCCCTGCCGTCTTCCAGTCTTCAATCCCACAACACTCTATCAATCCTCCAATCCTCCAATCCTCCAATGCAGGTTTCGCCACCGGCTCTCATCACCATCATCGTTCCTGTCTTCAATGAAGCGGGCACCGTCCGCCAGGTCATCGATCGGCTGCTGCAGATTCCCCTGCCCGCGCCCCGCGAAATCATCGTCGTCAACGATGGATCGACCGACGGTACGAGACACGTGCTCGACGGCATCGCGCCGGTCGATGGCGTGCTCTCGATCGTGCATGCGGCCGCGAACGGCGGAAAGGGGAGCGCGATTCGCATCGGGCTCGCCCGCGCGCGTGGCACCGTTGTGGCGATTCAGGACGCCGACCTCGAGCTCGATCCCGTGCAGCTGGCCGACCTCGTCCAGCCGATCCTGAATGGCGAGGCCGAGGTCGTGTATGGTTCCCGCTTTCTCGCCGGGCGTCCGTCGGGGCCGTGGCTGTCGATTGCCGCCAATCACTCGCTCACCTGGCTGACCAACGTGCTCTTCGGCGGCCGCCTGACCGACATGGAAACCTGCTACAAGATCATGGCGGCGCCCGTCGCACGCGGTCTCCAGCTCGAATCGAACCGTTTCGACATCGAGCCCGAGATCACCGCGAAGCTGCTGCGCCAGCGGCGCCGCATCGTCGAGCGGCCGGTCACGTTCGATCCTCGCAGCCGCGCGAGCGGCAAGAAGATCGGCTGGCGCGATGGCGTGCATGCGATTGCGGTGCTCCTGAAATACAGATTTCAGCGGTTCTAGGTTCTGGGTTCTGAGGTTCTGAGGTTCCGGTTCTAAGTTCTGGGTCTCGGGTTCCCGGTACGCGCCCGATGACTGACCATGAAACCGAGAAGATCAGAAGGTCAACAGATCAAGGTTTCTTCTGATCTTCTGATCTTCTGTAAGAACGAGAACCAGAACCCAGAACCCGAACCGGCACCTAGAACCCAGCACCGAGAACCCAAAACCGCATGCATCGGATCGCCACTCTCACCGCCGCGCTCTGTTCCATAGCCGTCGCGGCTGTCGGGCTTCACTACGGCACGTATGCCGCTGGTGGATCCGATTCGTCGTGCTACGCGCTGATGGCCGACGCATTTGCCGCCGGCACGCTGCAGCCGACGAGCGATCTCGTCACGCAGGTGCCCTGGCCTGATGCCCCCAAGACATTCACGCCCGGTGGCTTCGTCGTTTCAGAAACGCGGCCAGAGGCGTCGGCGCCCGTCTGCGCGCCCGGATTCTCGTTGCTGCTCGCGCCGCTCGCGATGGCCGCTGGTCCCGATGCCATATTCATCCTCACGCCGATTGCGGGTGCGCTGCTCGTCTGGCTGACGTTTCTTGCGGGGCGCCGCCTCGCCGGCCCGCTTGCGGGCGCCATGGCGGCGGTGCTGGTGTCGGCGAGCCCGCCGATGCTCTACCAGGTGGTGCAGCCGATGAACGACGTGACGACGGCCGCGCTGTGGATGGGAACATTCGTCGCGCTCCTCTCGCGGCGCTGGACGATTGCAGGCGTCTGCTGCGGACTCGCGCTGCTCGTCCGGCCAAACCTACTCCCGCTCGCCGCCATTGCCGCCGTCTTCGTGGTCGCCGATCGCAGCGTGACACGCGTCGCTGAACCAATCCCCAATCCCCAATCCCTAATCCCTAGGGTCAGTCGGTTTCTGGTCGCGGTTGTCCCGTTCGGGCTCGTGGTGCTTTGGCTGAACGGCCAGCTCTACGGCAGCCCTTTTCGAACGGGGTACGGACAACTCGGTCAGCTGTTCGGATTTGCCGCGCTCGGCGTGAATGCGCCGCGATATCTGTCGTGGCTCGTCGAGACGCACACGCCGTTCCCGCTGCTTGCGTTCGCCGCGCCGTTCGTTCTGCCCGCCGGCGAGCGTCGCGCCGCCTGGCTTGCCGTGGGCCTGATTCTGGCCACCTGCCTCGTCTATTTCATCTATACGCCGTTTGACGAGTGGTCGTACCTGCGGTTTCTGCTGCCGGCCATCGCGCTGATGCTGGTGCTCGCATGCGCCGTGACGGTCCGGTTGCTCGAATTTGCCCCGGCGTTCGGCCGGACCGCCATCGTGGCGGTCGTGACGATCGGCCTCGCCGCCTTCTCAGTGCGCACGGCCGGCGATCGGCTTGCGTTCAATCTGAAATTCCTCGAACAACGCTATCGAAGCGCGGGCATTGTCGTGCGCGACAGGCTGCCCGCGAATGCCGTCGTGCTTGCCGTCTGGGACAGCGGCGCCGTGCGGTTCCACGGACGGAAAGACGCGCTGACGTGGGAAGGGCTCGACCCCGCCTGGCTCGATCGCGCGCTCGCGTGGCTCGAGGAGCACGGGCGCACGCCGTTCATCCTGCTCGAATCGTGGGAAGAGCCGGGATTCCGCAACCGGTTTGCGAGCCACAGCGAGATCGGCAAGCTCGACTGGCCGCCGAAGTACGAAATCGATCGATCGGTTCGCATCTACGATCCGAAGGATCGTTTGCGATACGATTCAGGCGAGCGGATCGACACGAGAGTACTCTGTGGCCCTTACATCGCGGACAGCAACGTTGACGCAGAGCCGCCGAGTCGCGGAGATCAGACGTTGAAAACGATCTCTGCGTCTTTGCGCTTCTGCGTCGTACTCACGCTGGCAACTTCGTCTCTCGTGGCCTGCACCAGTCCCTGTGGCCTCAAGCTACAACAACACGTGTTCGGGCCGGCGTCACAGGGAGCCCAGCAGCGCGATGCTTTGGTACCGTGCTGCGGCGGCTTGGCCTACAGCGACCTCGATTTCAGCACGGTGGACGACATCGAAGTTGATCTCAGTAACGTGTTTCCGGCGGATAGCCAGGTGGACGGCTTCCTGACCAGCGCAGGATGCGACAAGCTGTTCGATTCGTACTCTGGCACTGCGGGTGGTGCACAATGCACGATCCATCTCGGGCCGGTCGCGCCGAGAGCGGTGGGCGCGCGCAGGAAGCTTCCACAGGGGCGATATCGCCTGATCGCGCAAGCGTGGACGGCCAATCAGTCGTCTGTCTCCGGCTCGCTCGACATGGGCATCTGGAGCACCGCGTGTAAATGGAATCCCATCTCACCCTAGCCGGCGCGCGGCGCATCGCGATCAGCCATTCACTCTTCCAACCGACGACACTGCAGGGCGCCATCGATCGTCTCGGCTTCGTGCAGGCCGATCCGATTCGTTCTCCGGCGCGCGCGCAGGACTTGATTCTCCGGCACCGGGTCGACGGATACCGCGCCGGCGATCTCGAGCGTCACTACGCGTCGCTCGACATCGAAGAGGACTACCTGTACGCATACGGATTCGTGGCGCGGCGGTGTGGAACCTGCTGCACCCGCGCGCCCGCTCGCGCATGAGCCGGTTCGAACAGAAGGTGCTCGACGTCGTGCGGGCGTCTGGAGAGGTGCATCCGGCGGACCTCGAGGCGCACCTCGGCCGCAAGCGTGTCGTCAATGCCTGGGGCGGCTATTCCAAGGCGACCACTCAAGCCCTGGAGCAACTTCACTATCGGGGACTCGTGCGCATCGCGCGCCGCGAACGGGGGATCCGGGTTTACAAACCCGTCTCATTGGCGTCGGAGACCGCTGCTGCTCACGAACGCTTGAGAGGGCTGGTGATGGATCTGGCCAATATCTTCGCGCCCGCGTCGCTCAAGGGCTTGCAGGCCATCGCGGCCCGCTTCAACCACCTCGGGGAGCCACGCACGGTCATCGCGGAACTCGTGCAGTCGGGCGCGCTGCGGAAGGGCGCGATCGACGGTCACTCGTACGCCTGGCCCGCCGGCGTGGAGGCCCGGGATGACGTGCCGCGAACGGTCCGGTTTCTCGCCCCGTTCGACCCGGTCATCTGGGACCGCGCGCGGTTCGAGCGCTTCTGGGGATGGGTGTATCGGTTCGAGGCTTACACGCCCGTCAAGAAGCGCGTGCGTGGCTATTACGCGATGCCGATGTTGTGGCGCGATCGATTTCGTCGGCATGGGCCAATGCTAGGTGCGGCGACGAGGGTTGGAAGTAGATGTCGGGTTCGTCAACGGGCGGCCGCGCGATCGGGGGTTTTCGCGGGAACTGGATGCGGAGATTGCGAGGGTGGAGAGGTTTCTGTCGCACGAGTAGTCGGAGGTCACGGAGGTTGCTGTCTTCAACACGGAGGCACTGAGACACGGAGGTTTTCTTTGGATGACGCATCTCCGTGCCTTCGTGCCTCCGTGTTGAAGACACCTCCGTGCTCTCGATTACGTCGGGTTTATCATTCCCTCATGCGTATCATTCGATGGGGCATCGTCGGGTGCGGCGACGTCACCGAGAAGAAGAGCGGTCCCGCGTTTCAGAAGGCTGACGGGTCGGAGCTCCTCGCCGTCACGCGCCGCGATCTGGCGAAGGCCGAGGACTACGCCCGCCGCCACAACGTTCCGCGCGTTCACCGGACCGCTGACGATCTCATCGGCGACCCCGACGTCGATGCCGTGTACATCGCGACGCATCCCGCGAGCCATTGCGAGCTCGCCTTGAAGGCGGCCGCCGCCGGAAAGCCGTGCCTGGTCGAGAAGCCGATGGCGACCAACTACGGCGAATGCGTTCGGATGACCGACGCGTTCCGTGCGAGGCAGGTGCCTCTGTGGGTCGCCTACTACCGGCGTGCGCTGCCCCGATTTCTCAAGATGCGCGAGCTCGTGCGCGACCGCGCCATCGGCGACCTGACCTCGATTCACGTCCGCGTCACCACTCAGCTCGCGACCGGAGAGGCGGCGAAAGCCTGGCGGCTCGATGGCGGCATCGCGGGCGCCGGGTTGTTTCTCGATCTCGGTTCGCACCTCTTCGACCTCATCGACTTTCTCGCCGGGCCGATCACCAGAGCAGCCGGCTTCGCGATCAACACCGGCGGAACCTATTCGGTCGAAGATGTGACGGCGGCGTCGTTTCAGATCGGCGACAAGGTCGTCGGCACGGGTATCTGGAACTTCAACGCGCCCGAGTCCGGGGATTCGATTGTGCTGACGGGGTCACAGGGAGAGATGTCGACCGCGGTGCTGGGCGACGAAGACGTGGTCGTGACGCGGAACGGCAGCCAGAACCGGTATCGATTCCGCAACCCGCCGCACGTGCATCAGCCGCTCGTGCAGACGATCGTCGACGAGCTGCTGGGGCGAGGCCGATGCGAGTCGCCGGCCGAAACCGGCGCGCGCGCGTCGTGGGTGATGGAAAGGTGTCTGGAGGGGTACTACGCGAAAGAAGAAAGTAAAAAGTAAAAAGTGAAAAGTAAAAAGTGGAAAGGCGGGTCTGAACCCACTTTTTACTTTCTACTTTTCACTTTCTACTTTCTACTTTTTACTTTCTAGAGTCCCGCGAGGCGCGTCTCCGCATCGCCGAAGCTGGATAACTTAACTCCCATGCGATCCATGATGCCGAGGAACAGGCTGCACATCTTGCGGTTCTCGTCGCCGGCGTTCAGGTAGTCGAGCGACCGGCCGGTTTCGAGCGTGCCGCCCAGGCCGCCCGCGAGCACGACCGGCAGCTGCGTGCTGACGTGCTTGCTGCCGTTCCACAGGTTCGAGAGGAACATCAGGCAGCTGTTGTCGAGGACCGTGCCGTCGCCCTCGGGCATCGCATCCAGCTTCGTCGCGAGATACGCCATCTGGCTCAAATGGAACCGCGCGATGCGCTCGTACGCGTCGGACAGGTTGTCGTGTGACGCCGCGTGATGCCCGTTCCGGACGTCGAGGAACGGGTAGTAGAGCGCCGAGAGGTCGCGGGCGAGCAGCAGCGACGCGACGCGCGTCTTGTCGGTCTGGAAGGCGAGCGCGATGATGTCGCACATCATGCGCGTGTGCTCGCGGAAATCCTCCGGCAGGCCGTTCGCCGGCCGCTCCATCGTGAAGACCGGACGGTTCTTCAGCTTCGCGAGGTCCTCGGCCTGCTCCTGGCTCTTCCGCATGCTGTCGACGCGCTTCTCGACCTCGCGCACGCTCGTCATGAACTCGTCGAGCTTGTGCTGATCGGTCGTGCTCACCTGGCGGCTCAGCGACGCCGCGCTTTCCCTGACGCGATCCAGGATGCTCAGATTGCGAAGGCTGCCGCGATTCTCGAACAGCGTGTCGAACGCCAGCGCGGGATACACCTCGTTGGGCACCGGCGAGTCGGCGTTCTGCCACGAGATGTGCGAGCTGTACGCCATCGAGAAGTTGGTCTCGTGGTAGCCGGTCATCGGCTGCTCGCACGCCAGCACGATGCTGGGCTGGAGCGTTTCCTGGCCGACGTGGTTGGCGATCATCTGATCGACGGTGATCCCGGCGTGGATGACCGGTCCGCGCTGGATCGGCGCGCCCGAGAGCAGGCTGCCGGTCTGGGCGGGGTGGATGCCCTGGCCGGTCGAGTTCTTGTTGAAGAGCCCGTTGATGACGTTCACCTTGTGCTTCAACGGCTCGAGCGGCGACAGGCTCTGGGCGAGCGTCATCCCGGCGCCCGATCCCACGGCGCCCCAGTGGTTCTCGTTGACGCCGTTGCCCATGAACAGCACGGCGAAGCGCTTCGGGAACGCGTTGAAGGCGTGGCGGCGAACGCGGACAGCGATTCGAGCCATGGCAGCGCCATGGTGACGCCCGCTCCGCGGAGGACCGTACGACGGGTCAACTTCATCTCGTCAGCCTTTCTGTACCGAAAATACGAACAAGAGATTAGGAGACTAGGAGTTTTGGTTTTTGAAAAGAATTTCTCCTAGTCTCCTGAGTCTCTCTGTTTCTCGTTTTGACGAACTGTGGGCTGGTCACGATCGTTTCGACCAGCGTCCCCATCCGGTATCCACCAGCCGCCAGTTTCGCGTTCATCCGCTGGACGAGCGGCTCGTCCGACAGCATCAGGGACCGGCCGAGCGCGTATACAAGCATTTTACGGCAGAGGTTATCCAGAAAGTCCTTTTCGCGGTTGGCGTGGATATACGACTGCAGCCCCGCCAGGCCGCTGCCCTGGCTCCCTCCCGGGAACGCCGCGTTGCTGTCGACGGCGCGGCCCGCGAGGTCTTTCGATCGGGTTTCGCCCACCGGCCCGTAGCCTTCGAACGTCAGGCCGAAGCTGTCGAACCTCGCGTGGCAGCTCGAGCACGCCGGATTCTCGCGATGTTTCACCAGCGTATCGCGCACGGGCAGATCCATCAGCGCCTCGTCTTTGGGCAGCTCCGGCACGACCGGTGGCGGTGGCGGAATCACTTCGCCGAGCACGCGACGCGCGACCCAGTAGCCTCTCTTGACGGGGCTCGTGCGAAGGCCCGGTGCGTTCTGCGTCAGAAACGCCGCCATGGGCAGCAGACCGCCGCGCTGGTACTCGCGCGCGTTGTCGATGCGAGCCCAGTCGTCGTTGTCGCCCTTCACCGGCGGCATGCCGTAGTGCTGCGCCAGAACCGGGTTGGCGAACGTGTAGTTGCCGTAGAGCATGTCGAGCACCGAGCGGTCGTTGCGGATGACGTCGCTGATAAACCGCACCGGCTCTTCGAACATCGCCTCGCGCAGGTCGTTCGTGAACTGCGGGAAGCGCTCGCGATCGACCGCGTTGTGCTCTTCAAATCGCCGGAAATCGAGCCAGTTGCCGCCGAACTCCGTCGCCAGCCGGCTCGCGCGCTCGTCCTTCAGCATCCGGCGGACCTCGGCGACGAGCACGGATTCCTTCCGCAGATCGCCGGCGGCCGCGCGCGCTCTGAGCGCTTCGTCCGGCATCGACGACCACAGGAAGTAGCTCAAGCGGTTGGCCAGGGCGAAGTCGGACAACGGGGCCGAGGGGACGGTGCCGCGCTCGACCTTGCCCGCCATCACGCGATACGAGAAATGGGGCGACATCAGCACGTTGACGATGAGATCGCGGACGGCCTCTTCGTGCGACAGGTTGTTTTTTTCACGGAGCGAATGGTAGAACGCCAGCAGGTCGGCGCGCTCGGCCTCAGTGAGCGGCCGCCGGTACGCGCGCGCCGCGAACGCGAAGAACGCGTCGAGCTGACGCGGCTGCGAGTCGAGCCGCTTCTTTTCGATGCCGCGGATGGTCGCGTTGACGAGATCGAAGTGATCGCTGATCGCGTCCATGGCCACCGGGTTGTTGCCGGGCTCGGCCTCGGCTTTCGCCAGGTAGACCTTCTTGAAATCCAGGATGACCGTTTCGTCGGTGATCGCCTTGTCCTCTGGACGATAGCTGCCGGACTCGCGGCCGTTGCCCATCACCTCGCCGCTCTGATTGAAGAAGAACTCGGTGTAGGTGCGCGCCGTGAAATCGGCGATGAACTCGAATTCGAGCCAGAGCGCCTCCAGCTCTTTCTGGCCCTTGTCGTCCAGCACGAGCTCGCTGAGCGGTGTGTCGTCGCGGAAGTATCCCATCACGTTATGGAAGCCCGCGCTCAGCAGCCGGCCCTTGTCTTCCGTGTCGTCGGGATAGAAACGGCCCCGCTCGCGAACGTAGAACGTGTCGGGGAAGACCGAGCGCGAATTTCGCGAACGCCGCTTCGTATCGTGCGCGCTGTCCCGCCGGAACGGCGAGATCGGGGTTGGCCATGCGCGATTGATACTGTTGAGCCAGCGCGCGGAGCGCGTTCAGATCTTCGCCGTTGAGCCCGCCGCCGATGAGCCCGAGCTTCGCGTCGGGCATCTTGACCTCGACCGGCGGCGGCTCGCCCTCGACCCGCAGCGCGGCGCGTTCGAAGTCGCGGCGGTGCGTCGCGTACATCCGGTTTTTCCAGTTCATCAACGGCTGGGTGGCGACGGTCAAGCCCTTGACGACCGGGCTCGCAAACTTCAGCGTGGTGTCGTTGCGCATCCGCACGACGTACTCGCGCATCTCGCGTCGAGCCGTCGCGCGCGAGGTCGGGCTGATTGCCTTTCGGAACGGGCAGCGCGTTCCACATGGCCTGCAGTTTGGCCATGGGACCGATCTCTTCCTTCTTCTCCAGCGCATCCCAGACCGTCGCGAGATATTTGGCGCTGACATGCGTGTACGCCGCGATGTCGGCGAGCGTGGCGCGAGGCTTCCCGAGCACGGACCGGTGCTTGTAAACCCACGCCGCGTAAAAGTAGTCCGCGAAGTCGGTCGCCTGCCGGTCGTAGAAGGCCACGATCTGCTGGATGCAGTACTTCTCGCGGTCGGTTTCGACCAGCATCGGGTGCGGCGCAAACTCGAAACCCTCGGGCGTGAGATACATGTGATCGGCGACCTTGCGCGCGGCCTGCAGATATTTCGTGAGCAGGGCCGACGACATCGTCAAGGACTCGCCGGAGTTGTCAAACCCGGCCTGGTTGGCGGGATCGACGGGGAATTCACGCGCCGGGCGAATGTCGACACCGGTCAGATCGTGGATGGTGTAGTCGTATTCCGCATTGCTGAGGCGGCGGGCGAGCACCACCCCGGGGTCGCCGTCATTTCTACGCGCTTCGCTCTTCCACGTCGCATCGATCCAGTTCACCACCTGCTGGCGCGCGCGATCGTCGGGCTGCTTCGCCTGTTTCGGCGGCATCTGTCCGGCGGCGAGCTTGTCGCGCACGCGATCCCACCTGGAAAAATCCTGAACGACCGATTCGGCCGACGAGGTACTGGCGCAAATCGAACTGCGCGGCCGGCTTCGCCCCGCCATGACAGCTCGTGCAATAGCTGTTGAGGAACGGCTGAACCGTCTCGGCGAACTGGCGTTCCACATCCGGGTCGGCCGGAGGGGCCGCCGTCATCGTGGGACCGCCGGCAAGGCAGGCGAACGCGAGCAGGAAGGCGAAAGTGTAGCGTCGCAGCATGATGTTGAGTCCCTGTGATTTTACAGAATTCAACGGTTCCCACCTAGCAGTTCGGGCGATGCGATAGGATGTGCACCGAGGGAGGCAACATGAAGAGTTTGCTTGGATTAATGATGATTCTGATCGCCGCGTCCGCTCTGTCCGCGCAAGCCCCGGCGGCCGCCAAACCGACCCCTGTGACGCAGGGCGTCTACGTCGATCACGACAAAGTGGCGGCGGCGCTCGCCAAAGGGGGCGGCCTCGTCACGGCGTCCGACGTCCTGGTGTCCGGGTCCCACCGCGACAAGCCCGGGCAGGTCGAGGTGCACGATCACGAAATGGACGTGCTCTACATCACCGATGGGACGGCGACGTTCGTGTATGGCGGGAAGATGGTCGGCGGCAAGAACTCGAGACCGGGCCAGTGGCTGGGCACCGACATTACCGGCGGCACCACGCAGAAGCTCGTAAAAGGGGACGTGGTCGTCGTCCCGGCCGGCATGCCGCACTGGTTCAAGGAAGTGCCGGGGCAGGTCAGCTATTACGTGGTCAAGGTGATCAAGCCCTAAGCATCTCTTACGCCGTCATGGCAGATGGCGGATGGCAGATGGCACTCTCTGCCATTTGCCATTTGCCATTTGCCATGACAGTTACCCACCCGCACGCTAGAACTCGAAACGAATTTTCACCTGTCCGACCCGCGGCGTGTTGGTCTGCGTGCTCACCCGCCCGAAATTGGCGTTCGTGATGTTGTTCTGGATGCCGCCGAACACCACGGTGTTGAACAGGTTGAACACATCGAACCCGACGCCGAGCCTGAACTGCGCGATGGGAAAGTCGCGGCGCACGCTCAGGTCCTGGTTGAACGAGCTCGGGTTGCGTAGATCGTGGGCCAGCGTTCTCGGCGTGTTCCCGAAGGTGAACGGCGGAGGCGACCGGAACGCATTCACGTCGATATAGGTGGGCGGGCTCGTGCCAAGGACGTCGCCATCGCCGTAATCACCGTTGATCCGCACCGGCCCGCTGAAGTTCGGATTGAAGTCCGCGTAGCAGGTGCCGGCATTCGGAAGGTTGCACGTCGCCAGGATCGAGCCCAGCGGCCGGCCCGAGCGGAACTGCGTGATGCCCGAAACCTGCCAGTTCCTCACGATCGCCCGGACGACCGAATTCCCGCTTCCAGGTTTTCCATCCGCACCGAACGGCAAGTCGTAGACGACCATGGCGTTCCAGACGTGCGGCTGATCGTTGGCGCCAACCGACCAGTCCTGCTCGAAGTCGTACCCGGTTCTCGCCGCGAGATTGTCTTCCGTCCGGCTGAAGGTGTAGTTGAACGCCACCGACAGCCCGTCGTTGGCACGCCGCTTTTCAGCCGTGAACTGCAGCGAATGGTAGGTGGACCGTGCGACGTTGCCGTACACGTCGGTGACGGCCGAATACTGCGGGAACGGGCGAAGCATCTGCGAGATCGTGCCGTTGAAGTTGGCGTAGGGCAGGCCCACGCCCGGCACAATCGCCTGCGCGGCAGCGATATTGGCGGGCGTCGCCTGCTGCGTCAGCAGATTGCCGAGCGGGAGGTACTTCGGATCGAGCTGGTTCGCATAGAAGCCGCGCCCGCTGCCGCCGAGGAAATCGCCGCGGCTGCCGGCGTAGGAGGCGCTGACGGTCACGCTGCGCAGCAGCGCATACTGCACGCCCGTGTTCCAGTTCTGATAACGCGGCATGCGTCCGCCAATCTCGGGATCGCCATATGTGACGCTTCCGCCCGTGCCGCGGCCGGTGACGAACCCGGCGTTGAGTGACGGATCGAAGAACGGCGGCGCCGCATATCCGGGCACGCCGTCGTTCCAGTTGTACGCCGGAGTGAAGCTGGCGTTCGGGCTCGGGAAGCTGGCATTGGCCGAGAAGCCCAGCGTGCCCGTGCCGTTGCGCGCGCCCGCGCGGCCGCCGACCGCGCCGCGGCGCGAGTAGTTGATGCCGTACGCGGTGCGCAGCACGGTGCGCTCGTTCAGCGAGTAAGCGAGGCCGAGCCGGGGACCGACGGCGCCGTAATACGTGTTGATCGGCGTGCGGCACTTGCAGCTGTTGGCGCCGTCGCCCGCGAACGCCACAGCTCCTCGATAGCCGCCAACCGCGGGATTGGGCGCGGTCGGATCCATGTACGACCATCGATCGTAGAGCTCGGTATACGGCTTCATGATGTCGTAGCGCAGACCGAGATTCAGCGACAGGTTGGGTCGCAGCTTGAAATCGTCCTGCGCCCAGAACGCGTAGGTGTAGAAGCGCCCGCTCGTGGCCACCTGAGAGTCCTGGACGACGGTGGTGGCGTTGAGCTCTCCGAGCAGAAAGCTCGCGTACGCGTTTCCACTCGCGGAGTCGAGCGTACCGGTCGACGTGAATCCGGCCGTCTGCACGTTGCTGAAGCCAAACGTGGCGAGGCTGCCGTACGTGCGTTCCCGTTCGTCGGCGTCCATCCGCTGCGCCTGCAGCCCGAACGTGATGGTGTGCTTGCCGTGGGTCCAGGCCAGGTTGTTCTGCAGCGTGAAGTTGTTCAGATACTCCGTGAAGGCGCGCGCGTCGGTCCCTCGCCACATCGTGGGCGCGTTCGGTCCGAGAAACGCCACCTCGGGAAACGATGAATCCGCCTCACCAGGTGGCAGTCCCTTGAGGCCCGCCTTGATCGGGTACTGTCCGTCGATCGTGGCGTTGAAAATCGGGACGGATAGCCGCGACGCTCCGAAGCCGAGCTGGTTGACCCACTGCGAGCCCAGCACGTAGGTGTGTTTCAGCTGAGCGTTCGTCGGAATCTCCTCGACCAGGCGCGTCTCGGTGTACGGCAGCGGCAGCGCGGTCTGTGGATTGGTCCCGCCTCGGAACTCGGTGTACTGGCTCCGTTTCCCGTGCGAGAAGAGCACCGAGCCCTGCTGCTGTGTGGTGAACTTGACGTCCACCTTGGCCGTCACGCTGTTGTTGTCGAATCCGGTCGGCAGCGATCCGCCGAGATAGTTGTTCTGCAGTCCCGCGCTGGTCGGCTGCGGCAGGAACGACTGGAAGCTGCGCGAGATGGGAGAGATGCGATCCTGCGGAATGATGTTGCCTGGAAACGGATCGCGAACGAACCCGGTGCCGCTCGGGCGCGTCGTCCGCGGATCGTAGATGGTGACCGGCAGCGCCGAGAAATCGCCGTTGCGCTGGGCGAGCGTGGGAATCGACACCAGCGTCGAGGGCGTCTCGCGGCGGTCGCGGTAGCCGTCGTAGGCGACGAAGAAGAACGCCTTGTTGCGGCTGATCGGGCCGCCGACCGTGCCGCCGTACTCATGCTGATTGTCTTCGGGCTTCACGCGCGCGAAGTAGGCCTTGGCGTCGAGCGCCTTGTTGCGGAAGAACTCGAACCCCGACCCGCGGAACGTGTTCGTCCCCGACTTGACGACGTAGTTCGACGCACCCTGGCCGTTGAATGTGACGGCGGTGCCGCTGGTTTCCACCTGGAACTGATCGATGGCTTCGACCGAGATGCCGAACGACAGGTTCCGGCCTTCGCCCTGTACCACGGCGTTGGTGATCGGAATGCCTTCCACGTACATGTCGGTCGTGAAGTCCTGGCCGCCCATCACGTTTCCCCAGCGCCCGATCGACTGCACGCCGGGCATGATGAACATGAACGCCGTGGGGTCGCGCGGGCCGCCCGTATTCATGACGAGTGGAAGCGCGGTGTAGACCTCGTTGCGGATGGTCTGGCCGAGACGTGCGTCCGCCGTGGCGAGCGGTGGCACTTCGGCCGTGACGACTACTTCCTGTGTGATGGCGCCGATCTGAAGCACGGCATTCAGGCCGACCACGCCCAGCGCATCGACGACGACCGCGTCGCGGGCGAACGTCTGGAAGCCGCTCAGCGACACGGTGACTCGATAGACGCCGGGGGGCAACGGCAGCAGCGCGAAGACGCCCGCTTCTGTTGTCTGCCGTACGGTCTGGATGCCGGTTGCGGTGTTGGTGGCGGTGACCGTCGCGCCGGGCACGGGCGCGCCGGAGGTGTCGAGCACGGTTCCCTGAATGGACCCACCGCCGCCGATCTGCGCGCCGGCAGGATGTGGAGTGGCAAGCAACAGCGTCGTCAGCACGAGCAATCCGCCAACTCTGGACATGGCCGTCTCCTTGCGTAATGTGTCGTTGTTTCGACCCTACGCCCGGTGGCGGCCACTATCAAGAAGCTTGCGCGGATTCTCGCGATTGTTTCGATTTTGAGAATGGAACCGGTCGCGTGCGAAGTTTCGCCAGACGAAACAGGGGTGCAGAAATCAGAAAGGAAAAAGGAAGAAGGAAAGAGAAAAAAGGAGTAGACACAAAAAAAAAAGGGCGGGTCTTGAAGAACAAGACCCGCCCTTTTACTTTTTACTTTCTACTTTTTACTTTCTAGTTTCTACGCGAGCGCTCTTCTCCCGCGATCCCTTCAGTCCCTGAATCTGAATGACCGGCGGCTTCGGCGCCTCTTTCAGCACGTGCTGGCGATAGAGGTCGGCCATCTGCCGATGCTTGGCGTCTTCCTTCAGCTTGTCCTCGAGCGACTTCTCGTTGCGTCGCGGCGCGCGCCGCGATCTTCTCTTCGCGCGCGTTGCGGGCCACGCCGGCGAGCACCAGGTCCTGCTGCTCGCCGGCCGCGACCGCTTCGGCGTTCAGCTTCAGCGCGTGCTCGGTGGTCGGCAGCGGCACCGCCTTGTTGCCGGCGAAGATTTCGTGACGGCCGTGCTCTTCGTACCACTTGGTGAGCGTGGCCGTCATGTGCATCTTCTCGATGATGTTCCGCCAGCCGATGCCGGTGTTGTAGGCGCAGAAGGAAATCTCGCCCTGCTGCGTCGCATACGGGATGATGCACATCTCGGTGCGGCGGAAGTCGTAGTTGAACAGATCCTGGAACCACATGCCCGCGATGAACAGGAAGTTCCAGCGATCCTGGCGCCGCAGGTCGATGTCGGCCGCATCGTGCGGTCCTTGCCGACCTTGCCGTAGTTCTTGCCGGTCGCCCCGAAGGTCTTGTCGAACTTCTTCATCAGGTCGATCAGCTTGAAGTGCGTCGGCGCCTTGAACGGGTTGTAGTTCCGCATCAGCGCGAGCGCCATGCCGACGACCGAGAGGAACTTGCCGCGGCCGGCGTCGTTGACCTGCGCGACGTCCTTCGCGAGCTGCTCGGCGTTCAGGAACGCCGTCACCGGCACCGCTTCCTTCGTCTGCTTGTCGATCATCACCGCCATGCCGACGCCGCAGTTCGGGTGGCAGCCGCACGTGAGGTTGCCCCACTGCGCGTCCGGTCCGTGAACCGTGTCGGCCCAGTCGGTGAAGGTGCCCATGAACGAGATCGGGAACCAGTCGCGCACCGGCTCGCCGAGGCCCGTCTGGTTCTTCACGTCGTGCGCCAGGTGCGACAGCGTGTAGCGCTGCGCCGCGCGGCGCTCGGGCGTCACTTCCTCGTCGCGGCCGGTGAACGACACGGGCTGGAACGACAGGAAGTTGATCTTGCGCGGGTTGTCGAGCGCGAACTCGATGATGCGCCCGACCTGCTCGTTGTTGACGCCGTTGACGATCGTGACGACCGGCACGATGTCGACGCCGTTGTTCCACAGGTTCTCGATCGCCTGCAGCTTGACGTCGAACAGGTTGCCGACGCGGCGATGCGAGTTGGCGGCGTTGCCGATGCCGTCGAACTGCAGATACGCGTAACGGAGGCCGGCTTCGGCGGCCGCCTTCGCGAACTCCGGGCTCTTGGCGAACTCGATGCCGTTGGTGGCCGCCTGCACCGTGTTGTAGCCGACCTCGCGCGCGTAACGCACCGCGTCGAGGAAGTACGGCGACATCGTCGGCTCGCCGCCGGAGAACTGCACCGACATCTGCCGGCGCGGCTTGATGGTGATGGCGTTGTCGAGCACCTGCTTGATGTCTTCCCAGCTCAGCTCGTGGACGAAGCCGACCTGGTTGGCGTCCATGAAGCAGGGGTCGCACATCATGTTGCAGCGGTTGGTCAGGTCGACCGTCAGCACCGAGCCGCGGCCGTGCTTGATGGTGCTGCTGCCGTGGTTGTGCAGCTTCTCGTCGTTGTGCGCCGGCGATGTCGCGGCCGGGGAACACCTGCTCGAGATGCTTGAAGAACTCGGTGTCCATCGCCATGACGTCTTCGAAGTGCCCGTGCGTGGGGCAGTCCTTGACCATCAGGATCTTGCCGTCGCGCTCGAGAATCGTCGCCGGAATCTCGCCGACCTTCTCGTTGCAGGAGGATCGAGACGTCCTGCTTGCCGTCGAGAATCGCCTGGCGGGCTTCACGCACGCAGACCGGGCAGAGCGAGTCGGTCTTGCGGGGCCAGCCCAGCGGCGGCTTGGTCTTCTGCCACGACTTCAGCAGCGGCTTGTCGGACCACTTCGGGATGAACGATGGACCGGGGTTGATGCGGTTGACGGTGTTGAACACCGACCACGCGCCGTTGGCGGCAACGGCCAGCCCCTTCTCCAGATACTTGATTGGCGAATGCATTCAGTAAGCTCCTTTGGATCAGACGGCTCGACTTAAGTCGAGCCCTACCGATAACGGGGGACGAAATCGGGACCCAAGATCAGCCAATAATATCGGTAGTTCAGCAACTTACGGGCGTTTTTGGCCGTGTACGGGCGCTGGACGACCTGAGTTGGCACAGGCGCGCCCCGATTGGCGCGGCACGGCGATCACGGATTTGGGGGTCGGCCCCAAATCAAACAGGCCGTCATGGGCGGGCTAAACTACACGGAAATGCAGGTTCGAGACATCACGATCGTGGGGGCGGGCCCGGCCGGTCTCGCCGCCGGCATTGCCGCCAAGCGCATCGGCCTCAATTATTCGATTATCGAGAAGGGCGTGCTCGTCAATTCCATCTACAAGTTTCCGGTCAACATGGTGTTCTTCACCACGCCGGAACTGCTCGAGATTGGCGGGCTGCCGCTCGTGTCGCCCTTTGAAAAACCGACGCGCATCGAGGCGCTGCGCTACTACCGGCGCGTGGTCGACACCTACGAGCTGCCGATCGATTTCGGCGAGCAGGTCGTCGACGTGAAGCGCGCGGGCGTCGGGCGACGATGTTCGACGTCGAGACCCGCTCGGAGAAAGGCGTGCGGCGCATCCGCCACAGCCGCAACGTCATCTTCGCGATCGGATACTTCGATCACCCGAACGTCATCGGCGTGCCCGGCGAAAACCTGCCGCACGTCTCGCACTACTACACCGAATCGCACGGCTTCTACCGCAAGCACGTCGTCATTGTCGGCGGCGGCAACTCGGCGGCCGAGACCGCGCTCGAGCTGTTCCGATCGGGCGCGACACGTCACGCTCGTGCACCGGCATCCGCAGTTGAAGCCGAGCATCAAGTACTGGGTGCGGCCCGACATCGAGAATCGCATCAAGGAAGGATCGGTCAGAGGGCTCTTCAATACGAGCGTCGTGGAGATTCAGCCGACGCAGGTGATTGTCGAGCGTGACGGATCGAGAGAAGAGATTCCAGCCGATGCCGTCTTCCTGCTGACGGGCTATCACCCCGACTGCGATCTCTACCGCCGCGCGGGCATCCGGCTGCACCGCGAGACGATGTCGCCGGAGTTCAACCCGGAGACGTTCGAAACCAACGTGCCCGGCATTTTCCTGGCGGGCGGCGCCATCTGCGGCCGGGACACGTCGAACATCTTCATCGAGAACGGCCGGTTCCATGGGGAGAAGATCGTGAGCGTCATTGCCGAGCGGGCCGATCGGCGCGGGAAGCATGCGCACGCTTGAGATTCATCCGCCGTCGGTTCGCGCCGAGACCGTCAACGTCCTGAAAGCGGCCGCCGCGATCGTGATGGTCGTGGCCGCGTACGTCTTCCGGCCTTCGCTCGGCACGGACGACACCACTCGCCAATTGGACGCCGGGCTGTTGCCCTATCAGCGGCTGATTCGGCGATGCCGCCGCCGGCCGAACAGCGGATCTTTCGCGAGTTGCAGGAAGGGTTGCTCGAAGCCGAGCGCATCCGCGCCGACGACCGGCCAGCTGGCCCGACGTGACGACGCTCGAAGGCGAGGGGATTCCACCGTTCGCGCCGGACCCGACGCGGAAAATCGAGTACAAGTGGACCTCGGTGCGCCAGGACTGGGCGACCAATTATCTCGGTGTGCCGTCGGAGTCGTCGGCGCCGGCGTGGGTGCTCGTCATTCTCGAGCCCGAGCCCGGCGCGCCGGCGGATCCGGCGCCGAACGACGAAACGCATCACCGGCTGCCCGACGGCACGACGCTGCACGTGTCGATCTGGAATACGCCGGAAGCCAAGCGCCGCAGCGGATTCGCGGCGCTGCGGCTGCCGCAGAACGACGGCTGGACGAACTGGCTCGTGGGATCAAATGGTCAATGAAGACAGCTAAATGACTCTGACAGCGTCGGAACAGTCGGACCTTCGCTGGAGCAGTACTTCGGTGGCACAGGGCTTTAGCTCTGTCTCTGCTTCTCTAGTTTTCCTGTTTCCAGTTTCCTTGTTCTACCCTCCACGCGCAGACCCCGAAGCCCGCTGCGCCCCTCAAAATCGGCGTCACCCTCCATCCTTACTATTCCTGGACCGCCAACGTCGTCGGCAATCTGCCCGGTTACGAAGTGCGCGCGCTTCTCCCGGGTGACATCGATGCCGGCGACTATCAGCCGCGGCCGCGAGGACATCAAGCGGATGGCCGATCTCGACGTGCTCATCGTCAACGGCATCGGCCACGACGATTTCATCTTTCCGATGCTGAAAGCGTCGGGCAACACGCGCGTCACGGTGATCCGGGTGAACGCCGAGACGCCGATGATTCGACTGGCCGGGCGCGGGAACAGGCGTCAACTCGCATACCTTCATCTCCTTCTCGAATGCCATCCAGCAGACCTACTTCATCCAGCGCGCCCTGGCCCGGCTGCGGCCGCAGGATGCCGCGGCGCTTCAGCAGAACGCGGCCGAGTACGCACGCCGCCTGCGCCTGATCAAGGCGAAGGCCGCGTCTCAGCTCGCCGAGGCGAAGATCACCCGCGTGGTGACGGTGCACGACGGATACGGCTACCTGCTGCAGGAGTTCGGGCTCGAGGTGGGCGGCGTCGTGCAGCCCTCGCACGGACTTGACCCCGTCGGCGGCCGAGCTGCGCGACATGGTGGCGCTGCTCAAGCGGGAAAAGATCGCGGTCGTTTTCAGCGAGGCGACGTTTCCCGAACCGCTGCTGAAGGTGTTGCGCGACGAGGCCGGCGTGAACGTCTACATCATCAGCCACATCGCCTCGGGGCCGTTCACCGCGGACAAGTTCGAGCGGGAGATGCAGACGAACGCCGAGACGATGATCCGCGCGCTGGTCACAGAGATAGGACGAATAGGAGAAACTTCGGAAACAAGCACTCCGACTCTCCTAGCTCTTGTCAAGGACACGCTGCTCGAGATTTCCGGCCTCACGCTGCGTCCCGCGCGCGAGGCGCTCCTCACCGATTTCTCACTGACCGTCGAGCGGGGCACGCTGCACGCGCATCGTCGGACCGAATGGCGCCGGCAAGACGACCCTGCTGTCGGCCGTTCTCGGCCTCATCCCGTTCGACGGCCGCATCGTGGCGCACTGGGCGGGCCGCGGCCGCATGGCGTACGTCCCGCAGCAGTTCCAGATCGATCGCACGCTGCCGGTGACCGTGACCGACTTTCTCGCGCTGACGCGGCAGGATTTCCCCGTCTGTCTGGGCGTGACGAGCGCGACGCGCAAGCGCATCTCGCTGCTCCTGGAGCGCGTGGGTCTGCGCGGGATTCGAGACGCGGACGCTGTCGGTGCTGTCAGGAGGAGAGCTGCGGCGCGTGCTGCTCGCCAACGCGCTCGATCCGCTTCCAGAGCTGCTGATTCTCGACGAGCCCGGCGGTGGTCTCGACGCCGACGCCGCGCGATGGCTCGACGAGACGCTGGTGTCGTTGAAGGGCGAGATGACGGTCCTGATGGTGTCGCACGATTCAGAGCAGGTGCGCCGCATCGCCGATCGCGTGACCGTGCTCGCGGGCGCGAACTCACGAACCTCACGAACCGACGAACCTACGAACCGACGAACCGCGAACCGATGCCAGCGATCTTTCGACTATCCGTTCCTCGTTCGCGGGTTTCTCTGCGTCATGCTGCTCGCGCCGCTGCTCGGCGGCATCAGCCACCTCGTCGTCGCGCGCCGGATGGCGTTTTTCAGCGCCGCGCTCGGACAGGCGGCCATCACCGGGGTCTGCGTCGGGCTGCTGCTCGGCGAACCGCTGAACGCGCCTTACGGCGGGATGTTCGGCTTCTGCCTGCTGTCGACGCTGGCGATGGTGTACGCGAAGCGGCGATCGAAGCTGCCGCCCGACACGCTGATCGGCGTCTTTCTGGCGCTGACGCTGGGCCTCGGCCTGTGCCTGCTCGTGGCCGTGACGCGTCAGTTCAACGTTCACCAGGTCGAGGCCATTCTCTTCGGCAGCCTGCTGACGGTGACCGACGCCGACCTCGTGCTGCTGGTGATCGCCGCGATCGGTCGTGGCGGTTCTGCTGTTCCGCCACTACAACGATCTGCTGCTCGACAGCCTCAGCACGCCGCTCGCGACGGTCGCGCGGCATCAATTCCGCGTATCTCGAGTACGGCTTTGCCATCGTGCTGACGATTGCGATCCTGGTGAGCCTGAAGGTGATTGGCGCGCTGCTCGTCGAGGCGCTGATCGTCGTGCCCGCTGCCGCGGCGAGGAACGTGGCGACGGGAACGCGATCGTACCTGCTCTGGAGCGTGCTCGTCGCGTTCGTCGCCGGGCGCGGGAGGGCTGCTGATTTCCACGCGCCTGCTCGTACCGACCGGCGGCGCCGTGGTGCTTGCCTTGAGCCTGATTTTCTTTCTGACGCTCGCCGTCGGATCTCTTCGCCGGCAGGCATAGTGGCAGGGCTGAAGCCCTGCGCTACCGGTGTTCGTCGTCCTCAGCTGTCTTCGTGGTTAGTGCAGCCGCGACTTGCCGCCGGGTGTCGGCATCATGCGCATTTCGAGCAACTCGACCAGCGCCTCGCATCGCTCGAGCAGGCTGTTGCACTCGAGCAGGGCCTGCTTTTCGAGCGGGTCGAGATGCTGCGCGATGGCGTGGACGAGATCGGCGTCGGGCACGTCCTTGGGAATGAAGTCGTGGTCGTTCTTGTGCAGCTTGCGCGCGATCAGCCGTTCGAGCCGGTGCCGCGCTTCCTGGATGGCGATCGTCGCGCCCGTCTTGCACTTCCTTGATCGAGTCGACGCGGGCGATGCGATAGCGTTCGTCTCCTTCACGAGCCAGGCGTTCGCTGGCGATCCTGAATTTCTCGAGACCGCGCAGCATGATGTTGTAGCGCCCGTCGGGCAGCCGATCGGCGTGCGTGATGAACGCGGCGCAGCCAACCGGATAGACATCGGGTGTCTGCTCGTAGCGCGGCTCCCAGCCGGGCCGCAGCATCACCATGCCAATCAGGCGCTCGCCATCGAGCGCGTCGGTGACCATGGCGCGATATCGGGGCTCGAAGATGTGGAGCGGCAGCAGCGCGCTCGGGAAGAGCACGACGTTCGGCAGAGGGAAAATCGGAATCTCGGCTGGCAGCATTCGTTAACTGAGACTCGAATCTAGAATCTACAATCTAAAATCTACAATCTGAAAACAATCTACCAATCTCGCAATCTTCCAATTCCTGATCAGTGTATGGTCCTCGTCTTCTTGTCCATGTAATCCATCAGCACGTACTGCCCGAGCGTATACGGCGTCGTGAAATACGCCTTCCCGCGGCAGATCTCGGCGACACGCCGCACGAAGGCCACCAGCTCGTAGTCGCGCGCCAGCATGAACGTATTGATCATGATGCCGCTCTTGCGGCACGCCGCGACCTCGGCAATGGTCTCCGAGACGATGAAGGGGTCGAGCCCGAAGGCGTTCTTGTAGATGCGTCCGTCGGGCTGCGTCAGCGCCGACGGTTTGCCGTCGGTAATCATGACGATCTGGCGCATGTCCTTCCGCTGCCGGTCGAGGATGCGCCGCGCCAGGCGCAGGCCTTCGCGCGTGTTCGTGTAATACGGCCCCACCCGCACACGGCCCAGCTCGCGCAGCGGAATCTCCTCGGCCGAGTCGTGAAACAGGATGACGTTCAGCGCGTCGCCGGGATATTGCAGCCGGATGAGATTGGCGAGCGCCAGCGCGACCCGCTTGGCGGGCGTGAAGCGATCCTCGCCGTACAGGATCATGCTGTGGCTGCAGTCGAGCATCAGCACGGTCGCGCACGACGACTGATACTCGCCCTGCGCCACCATGAGATCTTCGTACGCGATGTCGATCGAAAAAGGCTCCGGGAGCCTTTTTCCTGTTTCTGGATGACCCTCGAAAACGGCTCCCGGAACCGCTTCCGCATCCCGGCGGGACCGCAGCACCGCGTTGAGCACGGTGCTGCTCGGATCGATGTTCAGGGTGTCTCCGAACTCGTACGGTTTGGGCGCCGCGATCGTCTCGATGCCGGTCGCGTTGTCGCGCGTATCGTGTCGTCCCGAGGCTGCTCTTGCCGAGCGAGCCCAGCAGATCGCGCAGCGCGCGGTAACCGAGGAAATCGAGGCTCTTATCGGTCACCTCGAAGCGTGTTGGCGGCGCGTCAGGACCGAAGCCGCCGCCCGTGCCGCGCGACTGGCGCTCGGCGCGATCGGCCTCCAGATCGGGCGCCGGCGAGATGAACCCTTCCTGCATCATGCGATCGATGATGTCCTGGATGAGTTTTTCCAGCTTCGATCGCGCATCGGCCTGGTCGGCATCGGCCGGGTCGCCCAGCAATCGCTCGAGCGCTTCCTCCGGCAGCACGCCGCCGTTGAAGAGCGCGTCCATGATGGCGTCGTGCAGGGCCTGCATCGTGCGGTCGTCTTCGGACTCGCCGTACATGCCGCCGTACGGCGACTGGAACCCGCTCGAAAGGAGCAAATCCGACAGCTTCTCGATCAGGTCGTCGAGATCGAGATCGTCCAGCGGATCGCCGGTGTATTTGGAGTATTTGTATCGCACGTTATGTTGCGCAACTAAAGTTGCGCCCTACCGAACCTCGAACCGACGAACCCACGCACCGCACGAACCCAGAACCGCCGAACCCCACGAACCGACGAACCCACGAAACTAGTTGTAGTACTTCTTCTTCCCCCCCGGCACCTGGAACCCTTCTTCCATATCGCGCTCGGCGGTACGTGTCGTCGGGCGCCGCTGGGGCTGCTCGGCGGCGTGGTACCCGCGATCCTCGCTGCGGCTGATCTTCTTCTGCGCGTACAGACCCTCGAGGACGAAATCGACCGCCGACGCCAGCACCGGCTCGGGCGCTTTCGGATCGAGATCGAGGTGCTGCTGCGCCAGCTCGACGAGCCCCTGCACTCCCCGGGCCTGTGCGAGCAGATCCTTCGCCGGAGAGGTGTCGGCCGACTGCAGCGACCCGCCCAGGTCGAACCACTCGATGACGCGGCGGACATCGGCGTTGTCGAACCGCTCGCCGAACACGCTGGCCACCGACGCGCGGATGAGGTCGCGGGCGACGTTGTCGGCGCCCTTGAGCTCGCCCTCGTATTCCATTTCGAATTTGCCGGTAATCGACGGCAACGCGGCGTACACGTCGGTGACGCGCGCCACAATCGGCGACTCATCGTTGGTCAGCGCGCGGCGCTCGGCGTTGGACAGGACGTTTTCGAGGCACGAGATAGCCAGCCGCTGGCTGACGCCCGACCGGCGGTCGATTTTGCGATCGGCGCGCGCCTGAAACGCAATCTCCTCGACGACTTCACGCACGTAGCCCGGGACGTCGATTTTTTTGCCGTCCCTGGCGCGATCGAGCCACGCTTCCTGTGCCGTGATGTCCATCGCATGCCGCCGCGTCGACGGGTAGTGCGTGCGGATCTCGGAGCCGATGCGGTCTTTCAGCGGCGTGATGATCTTGCCGCGCGCCGTGTAATCCTCGGGGTTGGCGGTGAACACCATCAGCAGGTCGAGCGGCAGCCGGATCGGATAGCCCTTAATCTGGATGTCGCCTTCCTGAAGGATGTTGAAGAGACCGACCTGAATCTTGCCCGCGAGGTCGGGCAGCTCGTTGATGCCGAAGATGCCGCGGTTGGCGCGCGGCAGCAGCCCGTAGTGAATCGTCAGCTCGTCGGACAGCTGCAGCCCGCTGCGCGCCGCCTTGATCGGATCGATGTCGCCAACCATGTCGGCGATGGTCACGTCCGGCGTGGCGAGCTTCTCGACGTACCGGTCGTCGCGCGGCAGCCACGCAATCGTCGTGTCGTCTCCTTCGGCCGCGATGCGCATCCGGCACGCCGAGCAGATCGGCGCGAGCGGGTCGTCGTGGATCTCGCAGCCGGCGACCACCGGCAGGTGCTCGTCGAGCAGCGAGACCAGCGCGCGCAGGATGCGGCTCTTCGCCTGGCCGCGCAGCCCGAGCAGGATGAAGTTGTGACGCGACAGAATCGCGTTGACCAGTTGTGGAATGACCGTTTCGTCGTAGCCGATGATGCCGGGGAACAGCGGTTCGCCGGTCTTCAGTTTGTTGATGAGGTTGTCGCGGACTTCGTTCTTGACCGACCGCCGCACAAACGCCTCGGGAGAGGCCTCGCGAGCGCGGCGCAGCGCGCCGAGCGTCTTGATGGTCGAAATAGTGGCCATGCCCGATTCTATCCCAGCTAGAATCGCGCGGTGCATCCGGCGATCCGGTCGTCGCGGCCCCTCGTCTTTGCGCACCGCGGCGGCAGCAAGATCGGCCCGGAGAACACGATAACGGCGTTCGACCGCGGGCTCGCGGCCGGCGCCGACGGCTTCGAGCTCGACGTGCATCTCTCGCGCGACGGTGCGGTGGTCGTCCATCACGACGACCGCCTCGACCGCACGACGCGTGCCACCGGCCTCGTGTCGGACCGCACCGCCGCCGAGCTGGCCGCGCTCGACGTGCCCACGCTTGGCGAGGTCTTCGCGCGTTATCCCACGACCGCGGTCATCATCGAGTTGAAGGAACGGCGGCCGGAGCTGGCCCGTGCCGTCGTGCAGGAGAATCCGCCGCGCCGGAGCGGCCGGGCGCGTCTGCCTCGGGTCGTTCAGCCTGGGGGCATTGCGCGAGGCGCGCGCGCTGGCGCCGGAGATTGCCACCAGCGGGGCTCGCTTCGAAGTCCGGATGGCGTTGTATGGCTCGTGGATAGGACTTTCACCCGGCTGGGTGAGGTATCAGGCCTTTCAGGTACCTGAAACGAGCGGCCGCACGCGCGTCGTCTCGCCGCGCTTCGTGCGGCTCGCGCACAAGGCCGGGCTCGCGGTGCAGGTGTGGACGGTGGACGAGCCCGCCGACATCCGGCGCCTGCTCGACTGGGGCGTGGACGGCATCATCTCCGACCGTCCTGACGTCGCGGTGGAGATGGTCCGGGAGTGGGTCAGTCGAAAGGCGCTGGTCGAAAGTCGCGAGGCGCAAGTCGGCACCGGTAGCGCAGGGCTTTAGCCCTGCCAACGCGGGTCGGGCAGGCCTAAAGGCCTGCCCGTCGCAACCGTGACTTTCGCCTTGCGCTGGACTTGCGCCTGCGACTTCCGACTTGCGCCTTGCGACTATTTCGCCCCGCACTCACACGGCGGGCAGCCCTTGTCGAAGATGATCTTCCACGAGCCGTCCTTCTGCTTCTGCCAGATGGAATTGAACGTGCCGATGCGCTGTCCGTTCGGATCGTAGACGGGCCCGCTCGTCATGCCGAGCGTGCCCGACGCGAGCACTTCCACCTCGGCAGGCGCCCATGAAAACGGCGCGGCCGGGCCGTCGAAGAACCGCTTCCAGGCCGCAACCACTTCCGGCTTTCCGTGCTGCACCGTCTTGCCCCCGAAGAACACCGCTTCGTCGCCGATGAGCGACGCAAAGGCGGTGGCGTTGCGGTCGGCCATCGATTTGGCGAACGCGGTCTCCGCCGCGCGCACCTGGTCTACCGCGCCCGCCGGACCGCGCTGGGCGTGCGCCGGCGCCGGCGCGAACGATGCGAGCGCGACGAATGTCGCCGTACAGAAAATCAATCTATTCAACATGTCGGGCATTCCTATCTGCTGTCCCCGAGCTGCGTCGAGGGGCTATCGACTATCGACGATGGATTTCTCGGGGACTTCCGGGACGTTTGGCTTGCGCTTGACGAGGCCCGCGAGGAACCACAAGGCTCCACCGACGACGGTCAACGCAAGCAGCCAGCGGACGAGCGTGAGCAGGAACGGCAAATCCATCAACGGCCAACCCGAGAGCTGCGCGGTCGTGAAGCGCTCGGTCATCCAGTGCCAGCCGACGTGGCCGATGAGGACCGACGAGACGATGATGCCGGCGCGCTCGGGTACCACCTGGGTAAACAGGAGATTGGCCGCCGGCACGACGATCGCCAGGATGATCAGCGTCCCCAGCTCGAGCCCGATGTTGTAGGCGGCGAGCGCCGCGAGGTGATGCGACCCGGCGAACTGCAGGGTTTCCTGGAGCGCGACCGCGAAACCGAGCCCGTGGAAGAGCCCGAACACGAGCGCGACGATCCAGCGGTACTGAAAACGGGGTCGGGAGGGGTTTTCCTCTGCACGGAAGGGAAAACCCCTCCCGACCCCGTTCTCGATGGCGACGTACACGAGCGACAGCGCGATGAGCGCGCCAATCGTCGGCGCGAACCACGTGCCCATGGGCGCGAGGCCGAACGCCGCGAACGTGAGCGTGATCGAGTGCGCGATCGCAAACGCGACGAACGGCTTCACGAGATCGCGCGCCCGGCGGTACGGAATCGCCAGCACGATGACGAACAGCAAGTGGTCGAGGCCGTCGAGGAACCGGTAGAAGCCGGCCGAGAGAAAGACCCAGGCCGCCTGATGGACTTGTGGATCGAGCCGGACCAGCGGCGTCTCGTCGTGAATCCGGAACGCGCGAACGGCGCCGTCGGGGCGGATGAAGTTGATGTAGGTGGCCGTGCGATTCGCCAGTCCCCGTCCGAACAGGACGCGCATCGAGAAGGACGAGTCCTGGGATTGAATCGGAAAGTTCAACTCGAGATCGAGGAAGCCCTGGTTGTAGTAAATCTGCGTCGTGTCGGGCAGCTTCGCTCCACGCACCCGCCCCATCGCCCCATCGTAGGTATCGAACGATCGGTCCGATGCCAGCGAGATGCGTGCGTTCACCAGCTCGTAGCGCGTCAGCCGCTCGTCGCCTTCGAGCAGCACGATGCCGTTGGCCAGCTGGTTCGCGGCCTCGCGCAGCGCCGGATCCAGGTACGCCATGGCCAGGTAGCCCGTTCCGTCTTTGGGAAGGCTCGCATCGGCAATCGCGAGCAGCGGCACCCGCAGCAGCACCTGGAGCGTCGTTTGCTGCGGTTTGAGATAGCTCTGTACGACAATCTCGTCGGGAATATCGTGCGCGCCGAGCGGCGCGTACAAAAAGAAGGCAAGAAACGCCGCGACAAGAACGCGTGAGTACCAAGTGTCCGGTTGCAGCCGGACGGGCGGCATTTTCATGTGGTAACAATGAAAATTGTATAATGACCTTCTCTGTTGTTACCAGTGAGGCACCATGAGAGCTGCAAGCAGAAATTGGACGCAGATTGTCGGGGCGGCGGCTGCCCTGTTCGTGCTCGTCGCGGGCACTGTCCTCATGTCGACCGCACGCGTCCGGGCGCAGGACGCGGCCGGCGGTAGCGTGTGGGCGGGTGTGTACACCGAGGAGCAGGCGAAGCGCGGCGAAGCCGTCGCGGCCAAAATGTGCACGAGCTGCCACGGACCCGATTTGACCGGCGGCGAGGCCGGACCCGCGCTGGTGGGCCTCGAGTTCATCGGCAACTGGACGAATCTCACCATGGCGGATTTCTTCGATCGCGTGCACTCGACGATGCCCGCCGACTCGCCCGGTACCATGACGGAGAAGCAGACGAGCGACGTCGCGGCCTATGTGTTGAAGCTCAACAAGTATCCGGCCGGAACGACCGAGCTGTCTTCGGATCTCGGCGCCCTGAAGGCCATCAAGATTGAAGGACCGCGTTAACTGATGAGGAACATCGCCGCCGGTAACCTCGACGATCTCGAGTCCATCGAAACCAGCGAGTGGTTCGACTCACTCGACTACGTGCTGCAGTCGAGCGGGCCCTCGCGCGCGGGACAGTTGCTGCAGCAGCTCAGCGAACATGCGCGCCGCCGCGGCATCAGGCTTCCGTTCAGCGCCAACACGCCGTACGTCAACACGCTGTCGTCCGAGCAGGAAGTGCCGTTCCCCGGCAGCCAGGAAATCGAGCGCCGCATCAAGAGCCTGATTCGCTGGAACGCGATCGCCATGGTGCTGCGCGCGAACAAGCACGAGGCCGGCATCGGCGGGCACATCTCGACCTTCGCGTCGGCCGCCACGCTGTACGAAGTCGGTTTCAATCACTTTTTCCGGTCGGGTAACGCGGGCGACCGCGACGTCGTCTACTACCAGGGGCACGCTGCGCCAGGCATATATTCGCGCGCGTTCCTCGAAGGCCGTCTCACCGAAAAGCAGCTCGACAACTTCCGCCGCGAGCTCGCCCCGGGCGGCGGGCTGTCGTCGTATCCGCATCCGTGGTTGATGCCCGATTTCTGGGAGTATCCCACCGTCTCGATGGGCCTCGGCCCGATCATGGCGATCTACCAGGCGCGGTTCATCCGCTACCTCGAAGATCGCGGCCTGAAGTCTCCGTCGGACTCGAAGGTGTGGGCGTTTCTCGGCGACGGCGAGACCGACGAGCCCGAATCGCTCGGCGCCATCACGCTGCCGGCGCGCGAGAAGATCGACAACCTCATCTTTGTCGTCAACTGCAACCTGCAGCGGCTCGACGGACCGGTCCGCGGCAACGGCCAGATCATCCAGGAGCTCGAGGCCGTCTTCCGCGGCGCGGGCTGGAACGTCATCAAGGTGCTGTGGGGCAAGGACTGGGATCCGCTGCTCGCGAAAGACAAAGACGGACTGCTCGTCAAGCGCATGGGCGAGGTCGTCGACGGCGAGTACCAGAAATATACGGTCGAGTCCGGCGAGTATCTCCGCAAGCACTTCTGGGGCAAGTACCCCCAGTTGCTGGAGATGGTGAAGCACCTTTCAGACGACGATCTGAAGAAGCTGAAGCTGGGCGGACACGATCCCGTCAAGGTCTACAACGCCTACAAAGCGGCCGTCGAGCACAAAGGGCAGCCGACCGTCCTGCTGATTCGCACCATCAAGGGATACGGTCTCGGCGACGCGGCCGAAGGCAAGAACATCACCCATCAGCAGAAGAAGCTCTCCGAAGACGAGCTGCGCGCGGTGCGCGAGCGCTTCAGTATTCCCGTTGCCGAAGAGAAGCTCGGCGAGGCGCCGTACTATCGTCCCGACGAGAAGAGCCCGGAAGTCACCTACTTGAAGGAGCGCCGCAAGGCGCTCGGCGGCGCGCTGCCGTTCCGCAATTCGAAAACAACGCCGCTCGCGGCGCCGCCCAACCCGGAGCTCTTCGAAGAGTTCGCCAAGGGCACCGACGGGCGTCCCGCCTCGACGACGATGGTGTTCGTGCGTCTGTTGTCGAAGCTGCTGCGCGACCCCGACCTCGGCAAGATCGTGGTGCCGATCGTGCCCGACGAGGCGCGAACGTTCGGGATGGAGGCCCTTTTCCGCCAGGTCGGCATCTACTCGCACGTGGGACAGCTGTACGAGCCGGTCGACATGGACACGCTCCTTTATTACAAGGAGTCGACGGACGGACAGATCCTCGAGGAAGGCATCAACGAGGCGGGCTCGCTGGCGTCGTTCATTGCCGCCGGCACCGGCGTACTCGACGCACGGCGTCAACACGATTCCGTTCTTTATTTATTATTCAATGTTCGGATTCCAGCGCGTGGGCGACCTCATCTGGGCCGCCGCCGACTCGCGCAGCCGTGGCTTCCTGCTTGGCGGCACGGCGGGACGAACAACGCTGGCCGGCGAAGGGCTGCAGCACCAGGACGGGCAGACGCACGTGCTGTCGTTGCCGGTGCCCAACTGTCTTTCCTACGATCCGGCGTTCGCCTACGAGCTGGCGGCCATCATCGAGGACGGCATCAAGCGGATGTACGTCGATCAGGAGAGCATCTTCTACTACCTGACGGTGATGAACGAGCAGTACCCCATGCCGCCGATGCCCGAAGGTGCCGATGTAAAAGCCGGCATCCTGAAGGGGCTGTATCGCTACAGCACGGCGAAGAACACCGCGGCAAAGCTGAAGGCGCAGCTCCTGGGCAGCGGCGCGATTCTCCCCGAGGTCATCAAGGCCGCGGCTCTGCTCGAGCAGTTCGGTGTGGCCGCCGATGTCTGGAGCGTGACGAGCTACGGCGAGCTGTACCGCGACGGCAACGCCTGCGATCGATGGAACATGCTGCACCCCTCGCAGAAAGCGCGGGTGCCGTATGTCGCCGAATGCCTCAACAAGACCGAAGGCGTCATCGTCGCGGCGTCGGACTATCTGAAGGTCCTGCCCAACGCGATCGATCGCTGGGTGTCGCGTCCGATTGTCTCGCTGGGCACCGATGGATTCGGGCGCAGCGAAGGACGCAGGGCGCTGCGCGACTTCTTCGAAGTGGACGCGCGGTTTGTGGCCGTTGGCGCCCTGTCGGCGCTGGCACGCGACAAGCAGATCGATGCCAAGCTGGTCGACAAAGCGATCAAGGATCTCGGAATCGACCCCGAAAAAAAGAATCCTGCGGTGTCGTAGACCTCAGTGATTGGGGATTAGGGATTCGGGATTAGCTCGGAACTCTGCTGCGATCACTGACGAGCCCACGAACCCGACGAACCACGAACCACGAACCTGACGAACCTACGATTATGCCAACAGACATGAAGTTGCCCGAGCTGGGCGAGAACATTGAAGGCGGAGATGTGCTCCGCGTCATGGTGAAACCGGGCGATGCGATCAAGAAGGATCAGCCCGTTCTCGAGCTCGAGACCGACAAGGCCACGATCGAAGTTCCTTCGTCGGCGGACGGGGTCGTCAAAGAGATCAAGGTGAAGCCGGGCGAGAAGGTGAAAGTCGGCCAGACGATTTTCACCGTTGACGAAAACGGCGCGGGTGCCGCGGCTGCCAAAGCGGAGTCGAAGCCGGCAGAAGAACCCAAGGCAGAACAGCCGAAACCTGCTCCGAGGCGAAGGCGGAGCCCAAGGCAGAAGCGCCGAAGCGCAAAGCCGACGTCGTCGAGATGAAGCCGTCCAAACCGGCTCAGCCCGCGCCGGCACCTGCACCCGCCGCGGCGCCGAAGGCGGCGGCCGATCCGGCGTCCATTCCCGCGGCGCCATCCGCGCGCCGGCTCGCGCGCGAGCTTGGCGTCAACATCGCCGACATCCAGGGTTCTGGCGCTGGTGGCCGCATCTCGATGGACGACGTGACGGCGTTCGCCCGCCGGCTGTTGTCTGGCGCGACGCCCGGCGCTGGAAGGGCGGTGGCCGGCGCGGCAGTGGCCTTGCCCGATTTCAGCAAGTGGGGCGCGATCGAACGCAAGCCGATGAGCGGCGTGCGACGCACGACCGCGCACCATCTGACGCACGCGTGGAACACCATCCCGCACGTCTTCCAGCACGATCGCGCCGACATCACCGGCGTCGAGGCGCTGCGCAAACGGCTGTCGAAGAAAGCCGAAGCCGAGGGGCGCGCGCCCGTCACCATCACTGCGTTCCTGATGAAGACGCTGGCGGCCGCGCTGAAGAAATTCCCGCAGATGAACTCGTCGGTCGACATGCAGAGCGACGAGATCGTCTACAAGCAGTACGCGCACATTGGCGTCGCCGTCGACACCGATCGCGGCCTGCTGGTGCCGGTCGTTCGCGACGTCGATCAGAAAGACCTCTTCCAGATCGCCGACGAGATTGCCGCCGCGGCCGAGAAGGCGCGGAACCGCAAGCTCTCGCTCGACGACATGCAGGGCGCCTCGATCACGATTTCCAATCTGGGCAGCCTGGGCGGTGGCGCGTTCACGCCGATTGTGAACTGGCCGGAGGTGGCGATCCTCGGCGTTGCGCGGGCGCGCATGGAGCCGGTCTACGTCGAGGGCGAGTTCGCGCCGCGCTTCCTGATGCCGCTGACGCTGTCGTACGACCATCGCGTGATCGACGGTGCCGACGGCGTGCGCATCCTGCGCTGGATCGTCGAGGCGATCGAACAGCCGGCCTTGATTTGGATAGAAGCCTGAGCTAGGTAGCTGAGGGCTAGTGGCGTGTAGCTGGCTAGCAGCGAACGCCAGCTGCGCCTACAGCTCGCCCTAAGCCCTTAGCCCTTATCCCTAAGCCCTACATCATGAGCACACGCTTCACAGTCATCGGTGCCGGTCCTGGCGGTTATGTCGCGGCGTTTCATGCCGCCGACGCCGGCATGCAGGTCACCCTCGTCGACGCCGATCCAAATCCCGGAGGCGTCTGCACGTTCCGCGGCTGCATCCCGTCGAAGGCGTTGCTGCACGCGGCCAGGGTCATCGACGAGGCCCGGCACTCGGACGCGTTCGGCGTGTCGTTCGGCAAGCCGTCGATTGACATCGCCAAGCTTCGCGCCTGGAAAGACACCGTCGTCAAGAAGCAGACCGGAGGATTGGGACTGCTCGCGAAATCGCGCAAGGTGACCTTCATCCAGGGACGCGCCTCGCTGGTCGATGCGCGGACGGTGAGCGTCGAGACCTCGGGCGGGCCGCAGAAGGTCGAAGCCGACTACATCATCATCGCGACCGGATCGCGCCCGACGACGGTGCCGAACGTGTCGATCGACAGCCCGAAAGTCCTCGACTCGACGACGGCGCTCGATCTGCCCGATGTTCCGGGCCGGCTGCTCGTCGTGGGCGGGGGATACATCGGCCTCGAGCTCGGGACGGTGTACGCGGCGCTCGGATCGAAGGTCACCGTGGTCGAGATGACCGATGGCTTGCTGCCCGGCGCCGATCGCGATCTCGCGGCCGTCGTGGCCAAGCGCATGGCGACGTACGCCGAGGCGATCTGGCTCGAGACGAAAGTGACCGGCGTGAAGGACGACAAGAAGGGTCTGAGCGTCACGTTCGAAGGGAAGAACGCGCCGGATGGCGCGCAGATCTTCGATCGCGTGCTGGTGGCCGTCGGGCGCCGGCCGAACTCGGCGATTCCCGGCCTCGACAAGACGAAAGTGAAGGTGAACCAGCGGGGTTTCATCGAAGTCGATGCGCAGCGGCGGACGGCCGAGCCGACGATTTTCGCCATCGGCGATGTGGCGGGCGATCCGATGCTCGCGCACAAGGCCTCGCATGAGGCGCGCGTGGCGGTCGAAGTGATTCACGGCAAGGACGTGGTCTTCGAGCCCCGCGCCATTCCCGCCGTGGTCTTCACCGATCCCGAGCTGGCCTGGACCGGGCTGACCGAGACCGAGGCGAAGAAGCAGAACATCCCCGTCGAGATCGCCAAGTACCCGTGGGCGGCATCGGGCCGCGCGACGACGCTCGACCGGCCCGATGGATTGACGAAGCTCGTCATCGATCCGGAAACCGAGCGGATTCTCGGTGTCGGCATCGCGGGCGTCGGCGCGGGAGAGCTGATTTCCGAAGGGACGCTGGCGATCGAAATGGGCGCGCGCGCGTCAGACCTGAAGCTGACGATTCACCCGCATCCGACGCTGTCGGAAACGGTGATGGAAGCCGCGGATGTGTTCTACGGCGAGAGCGCGCATGTCTACAAGCCGAAAAAACGCAGGGATTAGGGACTGGGGATTAGGGACTCGTAGCCGGCTTAGCAGGCCTCAGAGTCGTCCCGATAGCTGCAGCGCTGCGCTTGCTGCGAGATCGACGCGACGGCACTTCGATCCGAATCTGGCGTCGAGCTTGCCGGTGTTGGTGTTCTGCCGGCTCGGATGGTAGGACGCGATCACGTCGGCGACCCGGGATCTGTAGACCACGCCGTGGGCGAATGCCGGGCGCGGTTTGACGATGAGCCCTCTCCCGCATCACTCGCCACCACACGTCGAACGCGATTTTCCCGAGCGCGACGACCACGCGAACGTTTGGCAGATCGCGAGCTCGGCTTGAGGTGGGACTGGCACGCGTGCAATCTCCTCGGGCGTCGGCTTGTTGTCGGGAGGCGCGCATCGCACGGCCGCCGCGATGAACGCATCGTGCAGCGTGAGGCCGTCGTCGATCGATTGTGACGTCGGGATGCTCGCGAATCCGTGGCGATGCATCGCCGCCATCAGAAAATCGCCGGACCCGCCGCCGCCATCGCCGGTAAACACGCGCCCCGTGCGATTGGCGCCGTGTGCCGCAGGCGCCAGCCCGAGAACCAGCACGCGTGCGTTCGGATCGCCGAAGCCGGGAACGGGTTTGGCCCAGTAAGTATCGTTGCGAAACGCCGCACGCTTGATGCGAGCAATTTCGCCGCAGTAGGTGCGCAGCCGCTCGCACCGGTTGCAGGCGACAATGTCCGTGATGAACCTTCTGCGAGTGACACCTGAGCCTGATCAAGCCCTATAGCCCTGAGCCATCCTGGCCCTCTTGAAGCGCGTCGCCTGTTCGTGCGCGTGATACGAGCTGCGCACCAGCGGCCCTGACTCGACGTGCGCGAAGCCCATCTCGAGCGCGATGTCTTTCAGCTGCCGGAACTCGTCGGGATGGTAGTAGCGCGTCATCGGCAGATGCGCCTGCGACGGCCGCAGGTACTGGCCGAGCGTCAGAATCGCGCAGCCCGCCGTTGCGCAGATCGCGCAAGCGTCGCGACGATTCTCGTCCCACTCTTCGCCGAGGCCGAGCATGATGCCCGACTTCGTGGCGATGTGCGGCGCGTACCGGCGCGACCGGTCGAGCAGTTCCAGCGTGCGATCGTAGCGGCCGCCCGATCGCGCGAGACGATAGAGGCGCGGAACCGTTTCGGTGTTGTGGTTCAGGATGTCCGGGCCGCGCATCGAGCACGGCGTGCAGCGCGGCTCGGCCTTCCCCTGAAAGTCCGGAATCAGCACCTCGATGCTCGCCGACGGCGTGCGCTTGCGGATCTCGCGGATCGTTTCGGCGAAGATCGACGCGCCCCCATCTTTCACGTCGTCTCGATCCACCGACGTGACGACGACGTGCGCGAGATCGAGCGTGGCGACCGCGTCGGCGACCCGCGCCGGCTCCGCCGGATCGACCGGCTGCGGACGGCCGTGTCCGACCGCGCAATACCCGCACGCGCGCGTGCAGACGTCGCCGAGGATCATGAAGGTGGCCGTGCCGTGCGTCCAGCACTCGCCGATGTTCGGGCAGCTGCGCTTCCTCGCACACGGTATGCAGCTTCAGATCGCGCATCAGGCCCTTCAGCCTGAGATACGACGGCGAACCGGGCGCCCGCACCTTCAGCCATTCGGGCTTCGGGACGCGCGGTGTGACTGGCGTAAGAGGAATGACTCTGGACACGTCTCCTCGATCTTAACGGAAAGCCGGCTTTCAGGGATAATTCGCTTCACATGCGATTGCCCGCGGCCGAGCCCGAATCTACCCGCGTCACGCGCCGCGTTGGGACGGTCTGAAAGTCACCTGGCTCGGGCACGCCACGATCCTCGTCACGTCTCCGAAGGGCGTGCGCGTGCTGGTCGATCCGTTCCTCACCGACAACCCGTCGTGTCCGGCCGCCGCGAAGCGCGTTGGTGCGATCGATCTCGTGCTCGTGACCCACGGGCACGCCGATCACTGCGCCGATGCGGTGGCCGTGGCCCGCGAGACCGGCGCAACCGTCGTCGCGTCTCCCGAGCTGGCCGCGTGGCTCGAGCGCCAGGGTGTGAAGCATCTGCGCCCGATGAACATCGGCGGCCGACAGCATCTTTCGGGCCTTCAGATTGCGATGGTGCCGGCCGTCCACAGCAGCAGCGCGCCCGACGGCGCCTATCTTGGTCCCGCCACCGGATTCGTCGTGCGTTTTGAAGATGATACGGCGGTGTATTTCGCCGGCGATACGGCCCTCTTCGGCGATATGCGTCTCATCCGCGACCGTCATGCGCCGCATGTCGCGTTTCTGCCGATTGGCGATCGCTTCACGATGGGGCCGGAAGATGCGGCGCTCGCCGCGGAGTGGCTGGGTGTGAAGGCTGTGGTGCCGATACATTATGGGACGTTCCCTGAGTTGACCGGGACGCCCGATGAATTGCGGCGTCACTGTCGTCCGAAAGGGATCGAGGTGATTGAGTTGCGTGCGGGGGAGACCGTTGGATGACGGACAGGATCACGAAGGTCACGAAGAAGAGCACCAGACAAGATCACAAAGGATTTTTTTCTTTGTGTTCTTGTGTGGTTCCGTTCTTCGTGATCTTCGTGTCCTGTTCTTGTCTCACCCGGCTCCCGCCCAAACCCGCGAGCCTGTCCGGTACACGGTATCGTTTCCCGCCCCTCATACCCATTACATCGACGTTGAGGCGTCGTATCCCACCGAGGGTCGCCCGGACATCGATTTGATGATGGCCGTGTGGACGCCGGGGTTGTACCTCGTGCGCGAGTACGAACGACATGTCGAGGCGTTGACGGCGGCCAACGAGGCGCGCGCGCCGCTTTCGGTGGAGAAGACGCGCAAGAACCGATGGCGGATCGCGACCGGCGGGGCCAAGACGGTCTGGGTGCGCTATCGCGTGTACGCGCACGAGATGAGCGTCCGCACCAACTGGGTGGACGACGAGCTGGCGGTGATCAACGGAGCGTCGACATTCATCACGCTGGTCGAATCGCCATCGCACCGCGCGCACGAAGTCCGGCTCGTGCTGCCGCGCGCCTGGAAGGGAAGTTTCTCGGGCATGACGCCCGGAACGGGCGAGCACAGCTACGTGGCCGCCGACTACGACATGCTCGTCGACTCGCCCATCGTCGCCGGGTCGCCGTCGGTCTACGAGTTCAGCATCCAGGGCAAGCCGCACTACCTCGTCAACTTCCGGGAGCGCGGCGTGTGGAACGGCCCTCAGGCCGTGCGCGATCTCGCCGTGGTGGCCGACGCCATCGCGCGGTTCTGGGGCAGTCTGCCGTTCGAGCGGTACTACTTCTTCAACATCATCGGATCGGCACGAAACGGCCTCGAGCACCGGAACTCGACGATGATGAACACGCCGCTCGATGCGGACACGCGCGGCGAGTATCTGCAGTGGCTCAGCCTGGCGAGCCATGAATATTTTCACGCGTGGAGCGGCAAGCGCCTGCGGCCCGTCGAGCTGGGACCGTTCGACTACGAGAACGAGGTGTACACCAAGTCTCTCTGGCTCGTCGAAGGCATCACCGACTATTACGCCGATCTCATGCTGGCGCGCGCCGGCGTCGTGACGAAAAACGAGTTTCTGGGAGCGCTCTCGGCACAGATTCGCAGCCTGCAGATGACCCCGGGGCGCCTCGAGCAGCCCGTCGAGATGGCCTCCTACGACGCGTGGATCAACTACTACCGCGCGAACGAGAACACGCCGAACACCGCGATCAGTTATTACGTGAAGGGAGCGGTGCTCGGATTCCTGCTCGACGCGAACATCAGGCAGCACACGGCCGGGGTTCGTTCGCTCGACGATTTCATGCGGCTGATGCTGAAGCGGTTCTCGGGGAGAAAGGATATCGCCGCGAGGACGTGCGCGACGTGGCCGCCGAGATCGTGGGGCCCGCGCATGCGCAGGAGATGCGCGACTGGCTCGCGCGTGTGCTGGAAACGACGGCCGAGCTCGACTATGCGCCGGCGATCGAGTGGTTGGGTTTGCGCATCACGCCTCCGGCCTCTACGCCTCGCGCGTGGCTGGGCGTGACGACGACAACGGACGATCAGAAAACGGTCATCTCGGGCATCCGCCGTGGTTCGCCGGCGGCCGTCGCGGGCCTGTCGCTGCTCGACGAGATCGTGGCCATCAACGGCGAGACGCTGCAGCCGGACCAGTTGATCGAGCGGATCGCGCGATTCCCGCCAGGGACGAAGGTCACGTTCACGATCGAGAGGCACGACGTCGCGCGACCGGTTGACGTGACGCTCGGGACCGATCCGGCCCATGGATGGGTCTTGAGCCCGTCGCCGAGTGCCACGCGGATTCAGTCGCAGCAGCTGGACGCCTGGCTGGCCGGCGCCCTGCGTCAGTAAAACCGTCGCCGACGAAATGCAACGCCGGGGTCGCCGGGGTGCCGAGGGGATCGGTAACCATTAGATTCTGCCATGATTCGTTCATGGCAACCAAGCAACCCAAAACCCTCCAGCGAAGCGATTCTGTTCTTCGCCGACTACGAGAACTGCCGCAAGGCCGTGAAGCCATCCGCTGGCCCGATGGCGTCGTACGCTGCCCGACCTGCGGGTCTGAGCAACGTCACCTACCTTGCGACTCAGCGGCGCTGGAAGTGCTACGAGAAGCACCCGAAGGCGCAGTTCTCGCTCAAGGTCGGGACCATCTTCGAGGACTCCGCCGTCGGCCTTGAGAAGTGGTTTCCGGCGCTCTGGCTGCTCACCAACTGCAAGAACGGCATCAGCAGCTACGAACTGGCGCGCGCGCTCGGCGTCACCCAGAAAACCGCGTGGTTCATGCTGTCGCGTCTCCGTCTTGCGCTTGCAGGCCGAGGACGGCGGGAAGCTGGGCGGCGACGTCGAAGTCGACGAAACCTTCATCGGCGGCAAAGCGCGCAACATGCACGCGGCGAAGCGCAAGCGGCTCGGCATCTCGCAGAGCCGTTCGATGGTCGGCAAGGTCGCCGTCATGGGCCTGCTGGAGCGGCACGGCGAAGACGGGCAGCCAAGTCCGCACTGCAAGTCATCAGCAACCGCAAGAAGCATCAACTTGAGCAGACCATCGGCGAGAACGTCGAACGCTGGCGCGACCATCTACACCGATGCGCTCCGTCCTACGACCGCATGGGACAGCGTGGCTACGTCCATCAACGTCATCGACCACGCCGAAGCCTACGTCGACGGACAGGTCCACACCAACGGGCTGGAAACTTCTGGAGCCTGCTGAAGCGCGCCATCAAGGGCACCTACGTGTCCGTCGAACCGTTCCATCTGTTCCGCTACCTCGATGAACAAGCGTTCCGTTTCAACAATCGCAAAGGGACTGACGCCATGCGTTTCGCGCTCGCGCTCAAGGGCATCATCGGCAAGCGCCTCACCTATACCGCGCTCACCGGCTCGGAGTTGCCGCAAACGTGCTGCAGATGTGAACGCACGTGGACGTCACCGAGAAATGCGTCGGCCTCCTCATCAACTTCAACGTGGACGACCTGCCTGAGGCCGATGAAGCGTCTCGTTAACCGATTCCGTTGATTCTATAGTTTCTCGAAATCTGTACGTTTTCGATCCCGGCGCCTCGGCGTCTCGGCGTTGACTCAGATCAAGTCTCTACCCGGCGTTCCGGCGTCTCGGCGTTCCCGTGGGATCTAATGATGATGATGCTCGACGCCGGCGTGCGACGGCGTGCCGAAGCGGTAGCGCAGAAATGTGTGAAACGAGAGCGGCGCGCCGTAGATTTCCTGCAGCTCGTGCGGCACGTAATACATCGTCGCGTCGCCGCCGATCCCGATCTGCCCGAACCCTCCGGTCAGCAGATCGCGCGTGTAGCCGACCGTGAACGCGCCGATGTTCATCGGCTCGTGCGCCGGCTGGAAGACACCGCCGTGCGTGTGGGGAAGTTCCTTGCCGACGAGCTCGATTCGCGAGTAGAGGTAGTTCCGCTCGAGCCACGACATGTTGCTCTCGACGAGGAAGCCGTTCGAGACGCCATGGCTCTCGCGGTTCTGTCCCCATGCCGCCATCACCGCCGTCGAGATCGCGCCGGTGCGCGTGTGCGCGATCGACGCCATGAGGCGCGTCATGTCGCCAGGGTTCGGCGGCTCGGGCTCGTTGACGCGCGCGCCCGACAGCTGCGCGCTCCACGGTCCGCGCGTCCACGAGCCGCGCACCGACCACGAGTCGAGCGCGCCGAAATCGATGTCGGTGCGATCTTCGTCGGGCTCGCGGCCGTGAAACCACGACGTCTCGATGCCAATTCCCTGCCGCGACAGCCCAACGGTCAGCACGCCAGGCGTGATGTGAACCGAGTCGAGGTGATGATGCGCGAGCGGCGACTGCGGATTCTCGGCAGCCGACGGCCGATGCATGAACGGCGGCGGTCCGAGCGCGGGCATGCCCGACGGCGGCGCCCGACGTCGTCAGCGTCCACGATCCGACCGGCTGCGCATAGGCGACGGTCAGCGTCGAGAACAGATCGTGGGGATGCTGATAGTTGATGAGCGGAACGTCGTTGAAGGTTTCTCCCGTCTGAAACACCTGAGGCGAGCCGATGTCCTTCAGCGTGAACGGCTCGAGCGAGACCATCGTATGGACGGTCAGGCGTCCGCGGCCCGAGCGGCCGCTCGCCCATGCCCATCGCCCAGTTCTGCGACTCGAAGGTCTGGATATCGCCGGACTTGCGGTGCTGATAGTTCACGCCGGCGAAGATGTTTCCGTTGACGTTCCAGCGCCAGCCGTCATCGGCGACGGTTGCGCCTGCGCATGTGTCGCACTGAGACAGCGCCGTCGCCAAGAAAATGGATCGCATCAGCTTGACAGGATCAGACATGCAAGAGGACCATATTGATTGATTATGCGGCACATCCGCAATCGCGCGCGCCTGTTGCCGCGATTGCCCTCGTCTGGCACGCCGTGGCGATCGCCGCCGTGTCGACGGCGCTGTCGTGCGATCACAGCGCAGCTGCCGAGCACGCGGGCATGGCGGATTGCCCGCTGCACGACAAGCCCGCCTGTCCGCTGCACGCCGAGAATCACGGCACGCACGATTGCGATTGTCCAACGATTGGATGCTCGCAGACCGACACGGGATTCATCGCGTTCTTCGGCACCGTTGGCATTCTGCCTGCCGTGATGGACATGCCGTTGCCGGTTGGTGCTGACGACGCCGCACCGGCGATTTCACCGTCGGCGATCTCGCTCGCGCCCGTTCCGCTCTCACCCCCGCCTCGCGCGTAGTTGCCGCCTCCGGGCGGACCGCTGCCGTTCATTCAGATTTTCCGTTCAACGACCAAGAGACGGGGGATGACCCATGAGGTTTGTGGGCCGTGTCTTCCTGTTCGCGATTTGCGTGTGCGTCATGACGCGCGCGCTCGCGGCACAGGAGACGATCAACTACGGCACCATCAGCGGCCGGGTCACCGATCCGCAAGGGGCGGTCGTGCCTGGCGCCAGCGTCACGCGTCAGGCAGTCCGAGACGAACCTGACGCGCGAGACAGTGACCGACGCAGGAAGGACGATTCCGCTTTCCCTACCTGCGCGTCGGGCGCTACGAAGTCGTGGTGCATCTCGCGGGCTTCGCGGACGCGACGCAGACGGTCAACGTGACGGTCGGGTCGGCGTTCGAGCTTCCTCTTCGAGCTCGGCGCTCGCCGGGCTCGATACGAGCGTCGACGTCACCGGCGACGCGGCGGTGCTCGAGGCGGCACGCAGCCAGATTGCCGGCACCGTTCCAGTCGAGGAAGTCCAGGCGATGCCGATGAACGGCCGGAACTTCCTGGATCTCGCGCTGCTCGTGCCCGGCGTGTCACCGACCAACACCGGCAGCACGCAGCTCTTCGCGGAAACCTCCGCGGTGCCCGGACAGGGCATCTCGATCGGCAGCCAGCGGAACTTCTCGAACAGCTTCATCGTCGACGGCCTGTCGGCCAACGACGATGCCGCCGGGCTCAGCGGCATTCCCTACGGCGTCGATGCCGTCGATCAGTTTCAGGTCGTCACGTCGGGCGGCCAGGCCGAGCTCGGACGCGCGCTCGGCGGGTACATCAGCGTGGTGACCAAGAGCGGCACCAACATCGCGCAGGGCGACGTCTACGGGTACTTCCGCGACGACGCGCATGAACGCGAAGAACGCGCTGTCGGGCACGAAGCTGCCGATGAACCAGAAGCAGTACGGCGCAAGCATGGGCGGACCGATTGCGCGCAACCGGACGTTCTACTTCGCGAATCGTCGAGCAACGGCGCCTCGACCAGACCGGCCTGACGACGATCTTCCGGAGACGTCTGCCGTCATCAATGCGCGGCTGCAGGCGGTCGGCTATCCGGGTTCGCCCGTAGCAACGGGCATCTATCCGAATCCGGTCGACACGACAAACCTTCTGGCCAAGCTCGATCACCAGTTCAGCAACCGCGACCAGTTCACCGTGCGGTACTCGCTCTACGACGTGCTCTCGCAGAACTCGCGCGGCGCGGGCGCGCTGAATGCGCCGAGCGCCTCGGCGGGCCTCGACAACCTCGATCAGTCGCTCGCGTTCAGCAATACCCTACGCTGTCCAACCGGACCGTCAACGAAACGCGCGTGCAGTTCGCCCAGGGCAATCTGAAGGCGCTTCCGACCGATCCGATCGGACCCGCCGTCAGCATTGCCGGCGTCGCGTCATTCGGAACGCTGTCGGGAAGCCCTCAGCGACGGCTCAACACCATGTTCCAGGCCGTCAGCAACCTTTCGCACCAGGCCGGCGCACATGCGCTTCGCACGGGCGTCGATTTCATCTACAACGACGACACGATCACGTATCCGCGATCGGTTCGCGGCGCCTACACGTTTTCGTCGCTGGCGAACTTTCTGACCGGCACCTACAACAATGCCGGGTTCACGCAGACATTCGGAGAATCGGTCGTCGCGCAGACCAACCCGAATGTCGGCGTTTACGTGCAGGACGAGTGGAAGGTGCAGCCGTCACTGACGGTGAACGCGGGGCTGCGGTACGACCTGCAGTTCCTCGAGACGATCAGCACCGACACCAACAACGTGTCGCCCCGAGTGGGTTTCGCCTGGACGCCGACCGCATCGCGGAGAACCGTCGTGCGCGGCAGTGCCGGGCTGTTCTTCGACCGCGTGCCCCTTCGCGCGATCGCGAACGCGCATCCTCTCGGCGGGCAATACGACCGATCTGAACCAGTTGCAGCAGATCGGCATCAGTCTGTCGCCGACCCAGGCAGGGGCGCCGGTCTTTCCGAACATCCTCGCTGCCCCCGTGCCCTCGGTGACGCTTGTCAACCTGACGACGATGGATCGGGACATACAGAATGCGCGTTCCACGCAGGCCGAGCGTCGAAGTCGAGCATCAGATCGGCAACACCGGCACGGTGAGCGCTCGGCTATCAGTACGTCCGCGGCGACAACCTCATCATCTCGATCAACCAGAACGTGCCGACGTGTGTGGCGGCGGGCACGAACAACGGCTGCCGGCCGAATCCGAACTACGCCAACAACAACCAGTATTCCTCCGAGGCCGAATCGAACTACCACGTCGATGCACGTCTCCTTCGTGCAGCGGCTGACGTCGTGGGGACACTACCGCGTCTCGTACACGTTGTCGAAGTCGATGAACAACGTCGGTGAGTTCTTCTTCAGCTCGCCGATCGATCCGACCGATCTGTCGAAGGATTGGGGACGGTCGGATGACGATCAACGGCATCGGCTGGTGGTCAACGGCGTGGCGATACTGCCCTGGGCCGTCGAGCTGAGCGGTGCCCTGCAGGCGTACTCGGCGCTGCCGTTCAACATCACGTCGGGCGTGACCACGATTCAGGCCACGGCGGGCCGGCCCATCGTGATGGCGAGTTCATCGAGCGCAATGCCGGTATCGGCAGCGACTTCTTCACGCTCGGGCGTCAGGGTCTCGCGCGAGTTTCACGTCGCCGGCAGGGTCCGAGTCGCCGGTCTGGTCGAGGCGTTCAACCTGACCAATCGGAAGAACGTGATCACCCGGAACACGAATTTCGGCCCGGGATCGTACCCGGACAATCCGTCGCCGACCTACGGTCAGGTGACGGCTGTGGGCGATCCGCGCGCTGTCCAGCTCGGCTTCAGGATGAGGTTCTGATGACGCGTGGACTGCGAAACGGATCCTGAACCCTATTTTTTGTCGATGGCCTGGGTCCAGATGGCTGATTTCTTCGGGCGTCATGGTGCCGAGCGGCACTTCCCGCGCGTCGAAATAGTTCCACCGCTCGACGTCGATCAGATACTGCGCGCGCGAGAGCAGCGGGCCGCGGCAAAGGCGGATGCCGTCATCGGCTTTTGGTTCGTGCTTCGCGCGATCGAGCAGCTCGTCGATGACCGCGTGCGGCGCGCGGATCGTTCGGATACACATATTGGAACAGCACGAGGTGCGACAGCAGGACGCGCCAGTGCTCGCCGAATCGGGTGACCAACCTCGGCCAGTTGATGTCCATCTGCCGCGCGCGGACGAGGTGCAGCACGTCGGCGCCGTCGAAGCGCTCTCGCTCCATGATGAAAGCCTTCGACCAGATCATCTCTTCGATGGGCATCAGTCGCACCGGGAAGCCGAGCGACTCGTCCCACCGTGCGTTGGCGAACCACTCGTCGTCGACTTCGGCGACGCCGTTGCCGCCCGAAAAAATCAGGTCGACGAAGAATTCCCGCTGCCGTCCGCCGAAGGCCTTCCCCAGCCAGTGTGGAAACGTGAGCTCGGCCGAGATGCCGACGTCTTCGAGCGCGCGCGCGGCCCGGTCCCAGTCGACGCGGCGAATGAAGAGATCGAGATCCTTGGTGTCGCGTCCGATCCCGGTGTAGTGGACGAAGGCGTACGCGCCGCCGACCAGGAACTCGATGTCGTTGTCCTGGAAGACATTGATGACACGCTTGTAGAACTCTGTCGCGTGCCGGCTGGGGGCCTGAACGGTCGTCGGTGTCACGCCCCTACACAGGCAAGAGGGATGCCACGAGGCACGTATGTTGCTCTGTGACGCAGGATGCGAATTGCCGCCACGGCCGATCTGCATTTCGGCAAGTCGTCCCCGGGTGTGTTGCAGCCGTTGCTGTCGCAGATTACGACAGGGGCAGACGTCCTCGTGCTTGCCGGAGACATCACCGACTACGGCACTGCCGACGAAGCTCGCAACCTCGTGAAGGATCTGTCGGCATCGGTCCGGATTCCGATCGTCGCCGTGCTCGGCAACCACGATTTCGAAGCGGGCCACGAGCGTGAGATCCAGCAGATTCTCGTCGACCACGGGGTCTGCCTGCTCGATGGCGACACGTGCGAAGTGCAGGGGGTCGGGTTTGCCGGCGTGAAAGGGTTTGCCGGCGGCTTCGGACGCCGCGCCCTCGGGCCGTGGGGCGAGCCGATCATCAAGCAGTTCGTGCACGAAGCCGTCAACGAGGCGCTGAAGCTCGAGTCGGCGCTCGCGCGACTGCGCACCGACAAGAAAATCGTCGTCCTGCACTACGCGCCGATTCAGGGGACCGTCGAAGGGGAGCCGTGCGAGATTTATCCGTACCTCGGCTGAGCCGGCTCGAAGAACCGCTCGGCCGGTACGATGTGACGGCCGTTCTGCACGGCCACGCGCACAACGGTCAGCCGGAAGGACGCACGTCGACCGGTGTCCCCGTCTACAACGTGGCGTATCCGCTGATGCGGAAGCTGACGCCGGATCAGCCATTCAGAATCCTGGACGTTTGAGTCTGAGAGTCGGAGAGTCCTGAGAGTCGCAGGAGTCTAGAAGGATTTCAAAATCGGGAAAGCGGGTCCTGTCGCCGGGCTGCCCCGTCCCGTCCTCGGTCCGAACAACACGTGTACGGGAGGCGGACCTGCGGGCGTGGCCGGGGCGGCCCCGCCAGGCGCCACCCGCTTCCATGTGATTTTGAAACCGCCTTTTCGACTCTCCGGACTCTTCGACTCTGACGACTCCCGGACTCCACGACTCCCGGACTCTTTGACCCCACGACTCTTCGGACTTCCCACTGCACGCCGCGTAAGGATTTACGAAATCGGTAAGGTGGACCACGGCCGATTGCAATAGAATCAGCAACTCCGAAATGGTCCGCTGATTGCACGAGTCTGACTCCCTGAACTCCGGGACACGGACACGTCCGGCTCGTCAATCGCAGGGACCTGGACCAGCCGGACTTCGACTCATCGGACGTTAAGATTTCGGACTCTTTTTCGGGAGGCTACACATGAAGCGTGTTGCGATGCTCGCCCTTGTGCTCGTCTTTGGAATCTCCTGCGATGATTCACCGACCAGCCCGTCGGATCCGAACGTGGCGAAGTTCACCGCCATCCTGCTGCCGGCAACGAAGTAGGCCGTTTGGTCCGCCGGAGTGCCGGCGACCAACGCCGATGCCGGGGCCAGCGGCACGATGCAGTTGACGATGACCGTGACCCGCGACTCGGCGCAAAATCATCACCGGGGCGACCTACGACTTCATCGTGAACATCACCGGCTTCCCGGCGAACACGACGCTGACCGGCGCGCACATCCACAATGCGGCGGCCGGCACGAACGCCGGCGTCGTCGTCGGCCTGCCGCTGACGCGCGACCGACACCGCCGTGGCGACCGGGCAGTCGACCATTACCAAGACCGGGCTGCAAAGCACGTCGAGCCACCGTGCCGGCGGCGACGGTTGCGCAGGGCATCTTCAACAACCCCGCCGGGCAACTACTTCAACGTGCACACGACGGTGAACGGCGGCGGCGCGATTCGCGGCCAGTTGGTCAAGCAGAACTAGAACAGGTCGTCAGTCGCAGTTATCAGTCGTCAGTCTCAGTCGAGAGACAGTCGTCAGTCTCAGCGAAAGACAAATTGTCAGTAGCACTTGACGACTGACGACTGAAGACTGACGACTGACGACTGACGACTACGCTAGTAGAACTTCCTCGAGATATTGAAGCCGAGGAACCAGTCGTGGTCGTTCGACGCGCCTCGGGCCATCTCGGCCATCGTCGTGCCGAGTCCGTTCGACACATTCAGCTGAAAGACGTGCCCGCGCAGCCGCTTCTCGATGCCGAACGTCTTCAACGAGACGCCGGGCCGGAAGCCGCTTGCGCGGGGCGTCCACGATCCCACCAGGTACACGCTCGGCGCACGCGAAGCCGCGTGCTCAGCCCCACCAGCAGCGTGTTCGACTCGATGCCCGTTGCCAGGTCGGCGCACCCGGGGATGTCGTGCCCGTGCTCGATGTGCTCCATGCACCCGGCGGTGCTGTAGGTATTGGAATGAAAGATGTACGACGGCTGAAGATAGAACGCCGCGTAACTGCCCATCGTCCGTGACAGAAGAGGGCTGAGCGCGGTCGCGTAGGCATTGTCCTCTTCGTCCACGACGTCGCCGCGGTGAAAGTTGTTCAGGCCTTCGATGCTGGCGACGGCGTTCAACGTGAACGGGACCGACGCGCTCTGGCGCATCGACGTCGTACTGCCCGAAGAACTGAATCGTTTTCCCGCTCGTCCGGTAAATCCCCGCCTGCAGTCCCCGCATGACGCCGAACCGGTACTCGAGCCCGATCAGCGCGCCGCTGTCGAGGCCGAAGAGATCGCTTGCGACTCTTCCGAAATCGTCGTTCAGCGTCCGCGCAAACCGGTGCGTGATGCGGAACGCGCTCTTGTAGCGCGGCAGCCGCAGCGTCGTCGGCAGGTTGACCAGCGTGAAGTCCGGCTCGACGAAGTTGGGCCGGCGATCGGCGACGTCGCGAGGGTCGGGCGGTGCAGGCGCAGGCTGGGGCTGGGCCCCCGCATCCTGAGCCGTCGCTGATGCCGGCACAAGAAGGAGGGCTGCCAGAACCGCCCCGCAAATGAGAGCGCATCCGTTAGAGCCTACCGCAAGTACGTGGGGTCCGGAGGCGGCGGATCGTTTGAACCCAGGCCGACCAGCACCTGACCGCGGAACTTGGGATCGTCGGGGTTCATGTGATCGTGAAATCCGCATCCGCGCGCGGTCGTCAACGGATCCGACGTGCCGCTCTGGCCCGGCGCAAGCGAGCCGATCGCATTGAGCGCCGGACAATCCGTGTGAACGTTGTGCGGGGTCGTCATGAACTGATGCGCGCGCGTGTCGTTGTTGGTCACGCGCAGCCGCTCCCCGAGCTTGACTGACGGCTGAGTGTTGTCCACGCCGTTCGCGCTGAGGTTGATCGTTGCGCCCACCCCACCGGATACCGCCTGACGCCGCCCAGCGGATTCGGATTGCCTCCGCCCGCGTTTCCACCGCCGCCGCTGGAAGAGCCGCCGCCGCACGCGATCGCCCACAACACGAGGACCGATAGCGCAATGGAGAGCAGGAGCAATTTCTTCATGCTCTCCGGAAAGGCAAGGGTGGTGCCGCAGGGAACGAGGAAATTTTCTCGGATTTACACGAGTTCCAGATCGATGGATTACGGCGGCCGTAACCCGTTACGCTTTACTGGAACTTGTATTTCGCGAGGTAATAACTCAGCGCGCGCTGGCTGATGCCCATCAGATCGGCGGCGTCCTTCTTCACGCCGCTCGCGCTGTCGAGGGCGCGGCGAATCGTTTCCTGTTCGATCCACTCGATGTTGGTCCGCAGCTTGAGTGACGGCAGGGCGCTCGATGGTCCGGTGGCCACGCCGAGCACGGAAATCAGCGCGGCGGTAATCACGCCATCGGTCGACAGGACGACGGCGCGCTCGATCGTGTTCTCGAGCTCGCGCACGTTGCCCGGCCATTCATAGGCCGCAAGCTTCTCCGGCACGCCTTCGTCGACACGGTCGACGCGCTTGCCGGTCCGCTGCTGGTGCTTGCGGACGAAGTGCTCGGTCAGCACCGGGATGTCTTCGCGCCGGTTCCTCAAGGGCGGCATTTCGATGGGGATGACGTTGAGCCGGTAGAACAGATCCTCCTGGAACGTGCCGTCCAGCACCATCTGCCGCAGATCCCTGTTGGTGGCGGCAATCACGCGGACGTCTACCTGCTGGCTGCGCTCCGATCCCAGCGGCTCGAACTCGCGCTCCTGAAGCACGCGCAGGAGCTTCGACTGCAGCACCGGGCTCATCGTGCCAATCTCGTCGAGCAGGATGGTGCCGCCGTCGGCGAGCGCGAACTTGCCCTTCTTGTTCGTGGCGGCGCCGGTGAACGCTCCCCGGACGTGGCCGAACAGCTCCGATTCGAGCAGCGTTTCCGGGATGGCGGCGCAGTTCACCTTGATGAGCGGCATGTTCCGCTGGGCGCTGCGCGCGTGAATCGCGCGGGCCACGAGCTCTTTGCCGGTGCCCGTTTCGCCGGTGACGAGGACGGTGCTCTTGGTCTCGGCCACCAGCTCGGCCTTGCGGATCACGTCTTCCATCACCCGGCTGCGTCCGACGATGCCGTAATGGTTGAATTCCTCGTCGCGCTCGTTCAGCAGATAGCGCTGGTGCGAGCTCAGCCGCTGGTGCTCGAGGGCGCGCCTGACGACCACGAGCAGCTCTTCGACCTCGAATGGTTTCTGCAGGTAGTCGAGCGCGCCCAGCTTCATCGCCTCGATGGCGCTTTCGATCGTGGCGTGCGCCGTCATCATGAGGATCTGGGGGCGATCGGTTTCCGGCGTGGCCGCGACCAGCTCTCGAATCAGATCGAGGCCCGTGGCGTCGGGCATCATGTTGTCGACGATGAGCACGTCGACGTTGCGTTCGCTCAGCGTGCGCTGCGCTTCGCGCACGCTGCCGGCCTCGAGCACGTCGTGCCCCTCGGATTTCAGGGCCTGTCCCAGCGTGCGGCGGATTTTCTGCTCGTCGTCGACCAGGAGAAGGGTGCCGCCTCTAGGCGCCATGTGAACCCTCGCGCGACGGCCACCTTCGCGCGCTGCGCTTCGTGGGCAGGCAGTTCGATGCGGATCTCTGCGCCGCTGCCGGCGCGGTTCTCGAGCACGATGGTGCCCCCCATTCCCTCGATGATGTTCTTGGCGATCGCCAGGCCGAGCCCCGATCCGGTCCGCTTCGTCGTGAAATACGGATCGAACACGCGGGGCATGTCTTCGGCTTTCACGCCGATGCCGCGGTCGCGGACGGCCAGGCGCACGGCATTGCGCATGGCGGTGGTTTCGATCTCGATGTCGGGAGGGGAAGGGCTGAGCCCTGCGCCACCGAAGAGGCGTCTGCCACCGAGCCATCGGACTGTCTGGCGGTGACGGCGTGGCGCGCGTTGGCCAGAATGTTGACGAGCGCGGTGCGCAGGCGCTCGGCGTCGGTCACGATGGGGCCGAGCGCCGGATCCGTCTTCATGACGACGCTCATCGTCTGGTCGACGCCGCGGGTGGCCTGCTCGACGTCGGCACATAACGCGTTGACATCGGCCGGCGCGTAGTCGAAACGGATGGGACGCGCGAAGTCGAGCACGTCGTTCACGATGCGGTTCAGGCGGACGACTTCTTCGTCGACGTCGGTCAGCGCCTGCTTGATCTCACCGCGGCTCACGTGCTCGTTGCCGAGCGTGCGGAGCGAGGCCTTGATGATCATCAAGGGATTCCGAATCTCGTGCGCGATGACCATCGAGAGCCGGCCCAGCGCCGACAAACGCTCGCGCTGCGCGGCCTCGCGCTGAAACCGCGCGATCGAATCGGTGAGCGTGTTGAAGGTCGTGGCGAGCAGCTTCGCGTCCTCGTCATCGAAACTGGCGGCGTGCCTCAGCGAGATTTTCCGCGTGAGATCGCCCGTGGCCGACATCTCGCGCATGACGTTGGTAATCGTCGCGAGCGGTCTGGTAATCGAGCGCGCGACGGCGTAGCTGAGAATCGTCGCGGCCAGCACGGCGAGCATGCCCACCACGCCGAGGCCGGTGTTGATGGCGTTCAGGAACTGCAGCCGCTCGCTGCGCGATCGGAGCAACAGCACGCTTGGCGCCGTCTCGCCCGTCATCGCGGCGGCGGCAGGACCCAGAGGGCGCCTCAATGCCACGTACTCGCCGTTTTCGAGCGAGATGGTCTGCACATCCGAGGTCTTCAGCAGGGACGCCAGGCGAAGGCGGTCGCCCGCAGGCAGCGTCGACGCCCGGATCTGACCGTCGACGGCAAACACGATGTCGCTTTCCGTGGCGCGCTTGAACGTCTCGGCGAGCTCGTTGTCGAGGCGCGACCCCACGGTGAGCGCGCCCATGATTTCGGGCCGGTCGAGGCCGATCTTGATCGGGACCGTCATCACCTGGAGCACGCCATCGGCATAGGGCCAGAAGCCGCTGGCCTCGCGTCCGGCAAGGGCCTGCTGGATTTCCGGCAGCGCGCCCATCGCGCCTTCGGTGATGTCGACGTCGCCGGCTTCGGCCAGCACGCTTCCATTCTTGCCGGTCAGCACGATCAGCGGTGCACGCAGAGGAGCGCGAAGCTGCTCCTGGTAGGCGCGCGCGAATGGCTGGACCGTTGGCGGGTCGCCTGTATCGACGGCCGCCTTCAGCCGCGGGTCGTCGGCGACGAGCCTGGCCATGACGGTGAGCGCCTGCAGAAAGGTGGCGCACTGTTGATCGACCAGCGCGCCCGCTTCGATGAGCCCGCGCTGCAGCTCGGCCTCGGCCTGTCGCGTGGTGGTACGGCTGACGAAGTACACCGCGGCGGCAATGGAGACCACCGCCAGCGCGGCGCTGGCCAGAAAGATGCGATTGGTGAGCGATCCCAGCAGCTTCACGCGTGGCTACCGCAAGGTGAAGTCCGCTTCGACCGGCCCGCCCTCATCTGGAATGACGATGGGCCGCGACTCGCGTATCGAGCCCTCGTTCCAGGCGACCAGGTTGTAGCGGCCGGGAGGAACGCGGCCAATCTGGTAGCGGCCGTCGGCCGCGGCGACCGCGAAGAAGCGATGGTTGAAGACGAGAATGAACGCGCTCATGTGCGAGTGAATTTCGCAGAACACACGCACGATGCCGGGGCGATCGAACCGGACCGATTTCGATCGGCCCGCCGCGTAGCGGCCGAGATCGAACGGCCGCGGACCGCGCAGCGAGAACACGTTGTGGTACGTGTTGTCGCTGTTGGGAAAATCCACGGTCGTGCCGACGGTGATCGCCAGCACGTGGGGCACGAAGGTCTCGTTGCGCTGATCCATCGTCGCACGCTGCGGCTCGCTGTCGGGAAACGCGAGCGCCGGCGCCGATTCGAGATAGACCACCGGCCGCCGCAGGTCCTGCGGTTCCTGGCCCGGATGCATGCCGAGATCGTTGACGTTGGGCCGCCGTTCGACGTGCGTCGCGCGGGGTACCTCGACACGGCCGCGGATGATGCCCATCGGTGTTTGCGCCGACAGGACAGGGCTGAAGCCCTGTGCCACCGAGGAAGGCAGGGCTAAAGCCCTGCGCTACCATGCTGCACCACGAGGGTAATCAGAATGGCGATCGCACTGGCAACGATGCCAGTCCCGGTAGCGCAGGGCTTTAGCCCTGCCCGGCGCTCGCCGCCATCAACAAGAAATCTTCCTCACAGCCAGAAATGCAGCTGCAGCGCCACCAGGCCCTTGCTGCGGATGAGCCCACCGTCGCGCCAGTTGTGCTGGTACGCGAGCTTGGCGAGAAAGTTACGGCGGATGTAGTAGCCGGCACCCGTCTCGATCCGCGTGACGGGCGCATCCCAGGTCGGACTGTTGAGCGAAGAAGGCAGCGCGCCGAAGTTGAGCCTGTCGAAGCGGCTCGCCACGAAAAAACCTGGCGACACTTTGTAGCTGCCTTCCACGAAACCGCTGGTCGCATCGAGACTGTGCGCCAGGGTTGGCACCTGCCACTGATTCCAGATCAGCTCGCCTCGCACGAGCCAGTGATCGCGCGAGAGCTCCACGTCCAGGCCCAGCGCCTGCTGGATCGATCGCACATCGCCGGCGGGAAACGTCACCGTAGCCAGCGCTTCGTCTGAGACATAGGGGCCTCGTGCCGCCGATCCCCCCAGTATGAGCCCCGCATTGGGTCTCCACTCGGCGCGCCCGATGATCTGTTTGCCCGCGTTGTTGTCGCGCGTGCGTGGATCGGACGCCGTGCCGGTGGTCACCGCGACGGCCGCGTTCAGCGACTCCGGGCCGACGCGCACCTGCACGCCGGTATCCCATCGAAACGCGGTAATCAGCGGCATGCCTGGCGCGACGTTGAGCGAGCCGAGCGGATAGCTGGGCCGCCAGCCGCGCGCGCGCATGCGGATGACGTCTTCGTTCGACGCCGGCAGCGCATCGGGCCGCACGGTCGTCAGGTACTGATAGGCGAGCGGGTACCCGATCAACGGATTGCCGGCGCCGTAATCGCGCCGCGCGAACGCGCCGAAGGTCGGCGGAATCCGTCCCGCCTGAATGTCGATGGGCCGATCGCGCCACGGCCGCACGCGCAGATACAGCGCGTACGGCTTCACGCCGTCGCCGTTCTCGCTGCGGATTTCCGTGAGCACCGAGACGCGGCTCGTCACGCGCACGTCGGCCGTCACGCCTATCCTGAACAGGCGCAGCGCGTTGTGCTCGTAGTCTGTGTAGTTGAACCACGCGCCGTCGGTGTCGTCCTGCGGCGTGGCCGAGACGGCGATATCCGATCCGAGCGTTACGATGCCGTTCGCAAGCGACACGGGACCCGAGAGGAAGTCCTGCGCGCGCGCAGGCGTTGCGAGGCTGAACGCCAACGCCGCGGCCACGGCAATTTTCATGTCGATGCCCATACTATAATCGCCAGGCTAGCCTCTCGCATCATGGCGTACATCATCACAGAGCCCTGCGTCGGAACCAAGGACACGGCCTGTGTCGACGTGTGTCCGGTCGACTGTATCCATCCACGCAAGGACGAGCCCGAGTTCGCGGCCGCCGAAATGCTCTACATCCACCCCGACGAGTGCATCGACTGCGGCGCGTGCGTGCCGGCGTGCCCGGTCGAGGCCATCTACTCGCTCGATGAAACGCCCCGGAAATGGGCCAATTTCATCCATTTGAACGCAAAGTACTATCAACGTTAGAATACGAACTAATGGGACTGATCGACCACAAGTTCGAAGACAATTTCATCACCACCAACGTCGACAAAGTGCTCAATTGGGCACGCCAGAACTCGTTGTGGCCGATGGGGTTCGGGCTGGCCTGCTGCGCGATCGAGATGATGGCCGCGTCGGCCTCGCGTTTCGACATCGCGCGCTTTGGCGCCGAGGTGTTCCGCGCCTCGCCGCGGCAGTCCGATCTGCTGATCGTGGCCGGCACCGTCACCAAGAAAATGGCGCCGGTGCTCCGCCGGCTGCTACGACCAGATGCCCGAACCGAAATGGGTCATTTCGATGGGCAGCTGCTCGAACGCCGGAGGCCCCTTCCCGACCTACAGCGTGCTGCAGGGCGTCGACAAGATCGTGCCCGTCGACGTCTACGTCTCGGGCTGTCCGCCGAGGCCCGAGGCGCTGCTGTACGGGCTGATGCGCCTCCAGGACAAGATTCGCAAGGAGAACACCGTGCTCCGCAAGGAGCGCGTCATCATGGCAGGCACATCGGAGCCGATTCTCGTCGGCGAGCGCTCATGATCAAGCTGCTGCGGACGATTTTTCTCGTCGACCTGCTGAAGGGGCTGTGGCTCACGTTGAAGTACACCCCCCAGCCGGCCTTCACGTTCCAGTATCCGGCCGAGCGGCGGCCGGTTGCCCCGCGGTTCCGGGGCGTGCTTCGCCTGCAGGTGGAGCCCGAATCGGGCGCGCAGACCTGCATCGTGTGCGATCAGTGCGCCAAGGCCTGTCCCGACGACCTCATCGCGCTTGGCGGACACCGCGAGCCCGGGCAGAAGATCAAGATCCTCGACTACTTCGACTTCAACCTGTCGCGGTGCAGCTTCTGCGGCCTCTGCTCGGAAGTGTGCCCCACGAAGCCCATCAAGGCGCTCATCATGAGCGAGGATTACGAATTGGGTACCTACAGCCGCGAGACCCAGATCCTGCGCATCGACGAGATGTACGACGGCGTGCCCATCGAACAGTACACGCGCTAAAGCGCGTGTACATGCGCGTTAGCGCGTGCAGGTTCCCGGTTCCTGTTCCGGTTCCAGCAACATCCAAAATCGCGAATAAACCCGGGCCCGAAACAGCTTGCCCGTACGCCCGCCGACCCCTACAATCCAAGGTAAATCGACTCAGGTAAACCGAGAGGGGCTATGTACTCAGTCCGCAGGCTGGTTCCCTTGGCTGCCGCCTTGGCGGCAGCTGTTGCGCTTTCACCCTCCGCCGCGGCCATCTCGCCCGAGGCTGCCGAGGTGCAGCTGCAGCTGGCGAGGTTGCTGTTCAACGACGGCCGCTATGTCGAATCCTTCAACGCCTACGAGCAGGTCAAGTCGACCGACGATCCTCGAATCAAGCGCGAGTCGCTGATTGGCGCCGTCAAGACCGCCCTGCGCCTGGGCGACTTTTCCCATGCGTATGCCGACGGGCAGATCCTGGCCCGCGCGTTTCCCAGAAACCCCGATGCGATCGCCAACTACGGCGATGCGCTGTGGGCCGTCGGGCTGTTCGAAGAATCCGAGAAGACATTCCAGGACGTGCTTTCCCTTCAGAAGGATCACGGCCGGGCGCTGCACGGCCTCGCGCGCAGTCTGGCCGCGCGCAACCGGCTGAACGAGGCGCTCGACACGGCCCAGTCGGCCCTCACCAAAGATCCGCGCGACGCCGAATTCCACCACACGGTCGGGTCGGTGTACGAGCGCATGAAGCGCTACGAAGAGGCGGCCAACGCCTATGGGAGCTACATCAACCTGCTGCCCAACAAGGACCGCAGCGCGAAGGCTGCGTGGGCGCGGGCCGAAGTGCGCTTTCTGAAGGCATTCGGCGCGCGGTCGCCGATGTACATCGATCCTGCGACCGCGGGCAAGATTCACACCGTCCCGTTCCGCGTCATCAACGAAAAGATCATCGTGAAGGCGAAGGTGAACAAGGGACCGCAGATGGACTTCGTGCTCGACACCGGGTCGGAGCAGACGGTCATCTCGCGTGAGACCGCGGCTCGCATGGGCGTCCGTCCCATCGTCAACATCCTGAGCGCCGGCGTCGGCGATCTGGGCGTGCGCGAGCTGGAGCTGACCCGCCTCGACGAGCTGGAGATCGGCGGTTCGCTGAAGATCCAGAACGTGCCGTCCATCATCAAGAATCCGCCGCTGCATGGCCTGCCGACGCGCGAGATGGAAAGCTTCTCGCCGCTGGCCCTCGGCATGTCGGTCATCATCGACTACGATCGCAACCAGCTCACCATGGGCGCGCAGCTGCCGGCCGAAACGGCCGACGTCGAGCTGCCGCTGCGGATGCATCGGCTGGCCATGGTGCCGGGCCACGTCCAGGGCGGGCCGGCCAGCTTCATCCTCGACACGGGCGGGCAGGTGATCTCGATCAGCACCGACACGGCCAGCGGCCTCGAGCGCGGCGAGATGCGAAACATTCCGCTCAAGGTCTACGGCGCGTCAGGGTGGGATCGCGATGCGTTCCTGATGCCGGGCGTGAACCTGAATTTCAACAAGATCGAATATCGCAACCTGTCGGTGGTGGTGCTCAACCTGCGCGCGCCGAGCGTGCTGCTGGGCTTCAGGCTTGGCGGGATTGTCGGCTACAAGTTCCTGAGCCGCTACCGGGTGGCGATCAACCTCGACAAGAGCATCGTGCAGCTTCAGGCGCGCGAGGCCAAACGCGCGGCGAAACTAGAAGAAGAATAACAAGAGATTAAGAGATCAAGAGACTAGGGGTTCAGGAGAATTCTGATCGAAAGAGTTCTCTTGATCTCCTAGTCTCTTGTTGTCTGGGTAGTCATCCGGCGCGCCAGATGCTCCGCGCGGCGCGTCTCTGCGGCGGCGTGCTGCGCCTTCTCTTCATCCGTGCTCACCAGGAGCGGCGCCACTTCCTCGCGCTTGCCGTCGCGTTCGAGCGTGACGAAGGTCAGATACGCGCGGCTCGTCATCTGCCGGCGTCCCGTCAGCGCCTGTTCTGCATAGACCAGCACCTCGACCTCCAGCGACGTTCTGAACGCTGCCGTCACGCGCCCCTTCAGCACGATGAAGTCGCCGACTTTGATCGGATTCAGGAATTCGAGGCTGTCGACGGCCGCGGTGACCATCAGCGCCCTCGCGTGGCGGAACGCCGTAATCGCCCCCGCGATGTCGATGAGGTGCATCACGGCGCCGCCGAGCATGAACCCCATGGGGTTGGCATCGTTCGGCAGCACCACCTGCACCATTTCGGTGGCCGATTCCGACGGAGGTTTGGGAGCGGCGGGCATCGTGTGCGGGACGCGATCAGCTGGTCGTGCGGGCGTCGAGAAACGCCTTCAGCTTCAGCCGCAGTTCCTCGGGGAGGTCGTCGTCATTGAGCGACTGCAGAAGCGCGATGGTCGACTGGAACGTCCCTACGAACGCCGTGCACTCGGAGCATCCGTTGAGGTGCTGGTCGAGATCGCGTCGGACATCGGCGGGGAGACGCCCTTCGATGTAGTCGGAGAGAAGTTCGACGATACGGGAGCAGGCGGACATCTAATGAGCAATGGCAGAATGGCTAGATGGCAAATAGCATCTGGAGTCTCCATGCCATTTTGCCATTTGCCAGATCTGCAGATTTGCTATGATTGCAGATTCTAGAAGTCGTATCCGATCCAGACGGCGAACTTGACCTTGCGGAATTCCTCCTGAGCGGCAGAGCCCAGGATGTACCGCTCGTAGTCCTCGTTGAACATCGTCCGGTACAGACCAGTCGAAATGCACCGGGAAGCCCAGCGCGAACGTTTCGAGCCCGATGCCGTACGACGCGCGCGCGTCGATCAGGCGGAAGCCGTCGATCCTCTGCGCAGGCCTGACGACGATGCCAGTGTCGGTCGTCTGGGCAGGGAACGTCTTCGTCCCGCTCTCCCACGGTTTGAACGTCTGGCCGTCGAGGCCCGCCCCGCCGACGTTGAAGAAGAACACCCCGCGGATGCCTCCCAGCACGCCGATCGGTGTCGCCATGGCGTGAATCAGCGGGTAGCGCAGCTCGGCGTTCCCGTAGAACGCCTTGTGACCGACGAACTGCCGGTAGTCGTAGCCGCGCATCTCGGAGTTGCCGCCGAAGAACAAGTAGCCCGGCGAATCGCCAAAGCTCTTGAAGCCCACGGCCCGCAGCGCGAACACGCCGTTGGCGCCGATTCGCGCGTAGTAGCGCGCGTCGGTGTCGATGGTCTGGCGCGATAGCGTATTGCCGATCTTCGGCGCTGTTTCGAACGAGAGCCGCATCGTGCTGCCCGAGAGCGGTCCGTATTCGCGGAACACGGTCGTCTCCTGGACGAACGAGACGCCGAGCGGCACCATCATGCCGCTGTTGAAGAGCCGGGTTCCGAAGTTTTCCCGCTGATACCGATCGGCCTCGTCCTGAAGCAGCGGGTCGGCGAATTCCTCGTTGTAGTTGACGAGCCCGCCCGAGAACTCGACGCGGCGATACATGCTGAACGGGTAGATGCCGAACGCCGATCCTCCGCGCACCGTCTGCGTGGCGAGCGCGTCTTCGCGCCTGATGTACGGCGCCAGCGCCGGATCGTAGAAGTAGCTGGCCAGCTGGCCGTAGAAGAACTGCGTCTGCGAGTAGCCCTGCAGCGCGAACTGCATACGCCGCGACAGGTTGACGTACGAGAACGACAGCGTCTTGTACTGCTGCACCGACGAGGCGTACATGCTGAACTGCTGATCGCCCAGCACGTCGGTGAACGACACCATCGATCCGCCGAAGATGTCGCCGCCGCTCGTGACGCCGACGTTCACCGGCGGGCGGCCGTCGAGGAACATCTTGTCGAAGCGGCCCTTCTTCGACACGTTCTCGGCGACGAGGGTGTGCTGCAGCGGCGGCTGGAAGTCGGTAATCGGCCCGGGGCTCCCGAAGTCGGCCGACGCGGCCGTGTGCAGCGGCTCCTTCAGATCGAAGGTGTGCAGGCTGTAGCTGCCCTTGTAGTAGTCGACAAACGCCAGGCGCGGATTGGCGCCTTCTTTCGACAGGACCACGGGCGAGAGCACGCCGCCGAGCGCGTCGGTGTACTGCCGCAGCTCGCCGGTCTTGAGGCTCAACGTCCACAGGTTGAAGATGTTCCCGTTACGCGCGATTTCCGGCGACAGCGGCGTCGTCGGGTCGGTGGCCGTCGAAGAGAAGATGATCGTGTCGATGTTCAGGAACTTGGCCGCGGCCTCGTCCTGCGTGCCGAAGGTGAGCTGCGTCTTGGCCCCGGTGTCGACATCCAGGCGGAACAGCTTCTGCGACCCGCTGATGCGCGCGATATAGACGATGAAGCGGCCGTCGGGCGAGTAGACCGGGCCGTAGTCGCCGAACTCGTCGTTGGTGAGGTTCGCGACATCGCCGCTCGTGAGATCGAGCTTGAAGATGTCGCCAATCGCGTTGCGAAGGCCGCCGAAGATCACCGATCGGCCGTCGGGCGAGATGCTGGGCGACTCGGGATTGTCGACGCTCGACAGGTTGAGACGCTGCTCGATCTTGCCCGTGAGCACGTTCTGCACGATGAGCGTCTTGTATTTTTCCTGACGGACGAAGTAGGCGAGGCGATCGCCCACCGGCGACCACGACATCCACCCGACCATGTTGCTGAGGCTCGGGTACGCGAGGTACTCGAATCCGCGGTCCATGTCGAAGCCGGGCGTGAGGTTGCGCACGACCGCACCGTCTTTGGCCGACACGAGAATGATGTCGAGCTCCTGATCCTTGCGGTTGCCGGTCGTCATCGCGATGAGATCGCCCGACGGTGACGGCTCTATCGAAATCGCGCCCGTATACTGCGAGCGCGCGGGATCCGGAGACAGATCCTGTCCGTAGTCGGCCGGCCGCTCTTTGTCGCGGAACGCCTTGAACCGATCCTTCAGATACTTTTCGAACTGCTGGTCGAATTCGCGCGAGCTGATCTGGAAGGCATCTTCGTAGGGGCTCGAGCCCCCGCCGATGGCGCTGCGCCGCAGCGAGAAGAGGAACTGCCGCACGCCGTCCTTGCCCCAGCGCGCCTCGATGAACTCGTACAGCGCGTGGCCGAGGTTGTACACGAGGCGCGGGTTGTTGAACTCACCGTAGCCTTCCATCTCGCTCATGCGCGGGATGATGTCGGCGACGGCGGCGTCGCGCACCGTCATGAGGTCGAGCGGATCCCAGATACCTCGCTCGTACTCGGCGCCGCCCTCGTGCACCCACAGCGGCATGTTGCGGCGGATGAGCGAGGTCGGGATGATGTCGTACTGGAATACGTGGGTCAGCTCGTGCACGATCAGCCCGTAGAGCAGGTCTGACGGGAGATCGATCGGCAGGACCATGCGATGACGCTCGCCTTCGGCGAAGGCCAGCACGCCTTCCGTCGAGGCGCCGGGTGCGATGTTCTGCTGTTCGAACTCGCTGTGGGTCTTGAAAATGATGAGCGGCACCCGCTGGGCGAGGTCGTGCCGCAGGTCGGAGCTGACCTGCTGGTAGGCGCTCTCCGCGTAGCTCGCGACCCGCGCCAGGTGCTGCTCGTTCTCGGGATAGAAGTAGATTTCGAAGTGGTCCGTCTTGTACGTGTGCCACTCGAACTGGTCGTAGTGAATCTGGTTCTTGCCGTAGTACGGCGCGAACTGGGACTGCTTGTTGACGGTGGTGCTTCCGCTGCCCTGCGCGTTGACGGTGGAGCTGGCCTGCGCGTAGATCTGCGCCCAGGAGCACATCAGGTCGGGGGACAGGCGTTGCGCGTGCGACTCACCTGCGGCGGCCAGCACGAAGCCTGCGGCCAGCAACCAGATGAAAGCCCTGCGGGGGGCGCGGGTGCGCATAGGATTACCTCGCGAAATTAGTGGGGTGCCACCAGTGAGATTCACGCGATCTTACTGTGATTACACAGCTATCGCAACGACGCCGCAGGAGCAAGAGCCATACCACAGAGCGACTTCGAATTCGTTCGAAAACCGCCACAGCCTCTTCGGCTATTTACGCTTTTCGGCCTGATTTGGACACAGCGCGTCGACCGGTTCGGAGGACAATCTCCGAAGCTCGCTATACTGCGGCAAGGTCCCGTTCAGCATGCCCTCCGCCTTCGAAACCGACGCGCTGACACATCTCGACAGCCTGTATGGCACCGCGCTCCGCCTGACGCGCAATGAGGCCGATGCCCAGGACCTCGTGCAGGACACCTACGTCAAGGCGTTCAAGTCTCGAAAGCAGTTCCGTCCCGGGACGAACCTCAAAGCCTGGCTGTTCACGATTCTCCATAACACTTACCGCAACCGGCGGCGCGACATCGGGCGCGACCCGGTTGAGGTCGACAGCGATCGCCTCGATCTGGCCGCGCCCGCCGACCCGGCCGATACGCCTGAGGAAAGCCTGCTGCGCGGGGCTCTGGAACCCGAGCTGCAGGCGGCCCTCGATTCGTTGCCGGAAGCATTCCGCGAGGCAGTCTGGCTGCGCGATGTCGAGGAATTCCCCTACGCGGAGATTGCAGAAATGTTAGGGATTCCAGTCGGAACGGTCATGTCCCGGATCTCACGCGGCCGTCGTATGCTCTATGACAAAATGGTGCCAAAACATGTTGAACCGGCGGACCGGAAAGTCTCGTCCTAAAGGCAGCGTCAATGCCTAGTTGCCGGGAAATCGACCCGTTGTTTGCCGCCTATGTCGATGGCGAGGCGTCCGCCGACGAGCGGGCGGCGGTCGATGCGCACCTGAAGGCCTGTCCGAAGTGCAGGCATCAGACGGCCCTCCAGACCGTCGTGCGCGACACGGTGCGCGAGAAGCTGTGTCGTCCGGCGGCCCCGGAAGCGTTGCGGGCGCGCTGTCGCGCCGCGGCGCGCACCGGAACCCTTCCATTTGGTATCACCCGATCCACTCTTGCATCGCTCTCCATGGTCGCCGCCCTCACGTTGGTCCTGGGCGGCGTTTTGCTGTACAGCCTCACGGGTCTTTCTCCCACGGTGCTCGCGGCGCAGCTGACGCTCGATCACGTGTCGTGCTTCACCTTCGGCAGTTCGGAGGCGCCCCTCGACGCCGCCGCGGGCGAAGAATCGTACGCGCGCAACTACGGGCGCGAAGTCCACTTGCCTCGCGCCGCGGTGGAGGGGCTTCAGCTCGTCGGTCTGCGTCGATGTTACTGTGGTGAAGGGGGCGTGGCCCACGCCCTGTACCGGCTGGGCGGCAAGCCGCTCTCTCTGTACGTGATTCCCGATGTCAACCGCGAGCGCGCATCGACGGACGTCTTCGGGCACGATGCGGTCATCTGGTCGAAGCGAAATGTCACCTATGTGCTGGTCGGCAGGGAGCCGCGCGAAGAGCTCGAAAGGCTGGCAGGGGTGATGGAGAAGTCGTTGTAAGGCAAAAGGAAGAAGGCAGAAGGAAAAGGACTGATGGCGACTGGCGTGCTTCGAGTCGTAGGTGTGATGGCCGCGTTGACGTTCCTGTTGCTCGCCGTGCCGCTCGAGCACGTCGACGAGCTCAGGACGGTGGACTTGTCCACCGTCGCGCCGTTAGGCGCGAAGGTGGAGGCCGCGCAGTCGCCGGCGTGCGACGCAAATCCGAAGGCCGCCAACCTGAACTTCGTGCTCAAGGACTCCAGCGGCAAGGACTTCAATCTCGCCTCGCTCAAGGGGAAAGTGATCCTGCTCGATTTCTGGGCGACGTGGTGTCCGCCCTGCAAGGTCGAGATTCCCTGGTTCGTCGAGTTCCAGCAGAAATATGGGCCGAAAGGCCTAATCGTCGTGGGCGTGTCGGTGGACGACCCCGCGGCGGCGCTCGCGCCGTTTGGTGAAAAGTTCAAGGTGAACTACCCGCTGCTCGTCGGCGAGGGCAGAGACGATATCAAAGGGCCGCGTGGCTACAACGCGGCGTGGGGCCTGCCAAAAACGTTCGTGATCGGCCGCGATGGAAGGATCTGTAAGACACACATCGGTTTGTCCGTTAAAGAACATTTCGAGCAGCAGATCAAATCGCTCTTGTAGTAAGCTCAGAGGCAGATGGCAAAAGGCTTCACACATGCTCGCCTCGCCTGTGGCTGCCGCGTCGCGTTTCGCGATGGCCTCGATGGAAGTCCGTACACCGTCGTCGTGTCCGACAAGGCTCCGGCCTGCCAGATTCGTCTTCACGTCCGCGATCTTCCGATCTACGACTACCGGGAAGCGCTGCGCCCGTCCACGCGCATCAGCCCCGCGGAGCACGAGGATTTCGAAGAAGAGAGCTGACGCTCGAATCAGCTGACGCTCGAATCTAGAAACTAGAATCTAGAAACTAGAATCTAAACCTAGAACCTGGAACGTCGGATCTCTACCGAAGATTCTAGATTTTAGTTTCTAGATTTTAACTTCAGGTCACTCAAACCCCACGCGCAACTCCGCAAGAAACGGCAGATGGTCCGAGGCCATCAGCGATTTGCGTGTTCGCGGAATTTCGACGCCCGCGATGTCGACCAGCCCTTCGTAGTAGATGTGATCGAGGTGCAGCAGAGGTAAGAGGCCCGGGTAGGTCCGCCTTCGGCGCAGGTGCGTCCTGAGGTCGATTGCCTCGAGCCGTCTGGTGAGCTCCACGGTGGCGAGGCCGCCGCTCCACTCGTTGAAATCGCCCAGAAGGATTTTCGGCGGATGCACGCGCCCGTCGTGCACGATGGTGGCGAGCCGGCCTGCCTGATCCTTGCGCTCGCGATAGGCGGTGCCGAGGTGCACGTTGAAGAGGTGCAGCGTCCGGTCGTCGATGAGGATATCGGCGCGCTGGCAGCAGCGCGGCTCGCAGGTGCGCCACGACAGGTCGTGCTGCACGTGCTGTCGGATCGGATAGTGCGAGAGGATCATGTTGCCGAACTGATGGCCGCGCAGGTGGCGCACCGAGGCCATCACCCAGCCCATGCCCAGGGCCGCGCCGATTTCCTCGGCGTGTCCCGAGTCGTTCGGGCCCGCACCGATCACTTCCTGCAGCGCGATGACGTCGGCGTTCAGGCTTGCCAGCACCTGGATGGTGCGGTCGGGCACGGTCCGTCCGTCCATGCCGCGGCACCGATGGATGTTGTAGGTGACGATTCTGAGAGTCTTATGATGGACCGGCGCGCGCATCAATCCAGGTCGAAGTCGCGCGTGGGCTTCGTAATCGGTTCTTCCTTGGCCTGTTTCAGCGCTTCCTCGAATCGCCTGGAGAGCGCGTCACCCTTCGTGCGCTCGGTGTTGAACGATTGTTCGAACGCCGCTTCGCGGCGCGCCTTCTCGTCGGCGAGGATCCGTTGCGCGTCCGAGAGCTCGATGTTGAGCCCGGATGCCGGTTCCTTGTGGGCAACGACGCGTGCGAGATTCAGATCGATGACGAGCGTGGCGCCGCAGCAGGGACAGAGCACCTCGCGCTCGGATTGAAGTCGAGCCGTATCTTTCGCAGCCACGGGACCATCATACTCTGGCCCGCCTTCGCGCCGCACTCCACATCGCTTCCGCGCGGCACCCGCGCACCCAACGCACCTACGCAAGAAGTGTTAGGTATCGGCGTCCACGTGTGGCGACCTTCATAGAAGAGCGGCTTCCGATTGGGATGTCGCTCCTTGAATTCGCGATATCGCCGCCGGAACTCGCGGAATCGTGTGTCGGGCATCCCGAGCGGCTGGTGCCGGGTGTCGAGCAGCATCCGCTCCACTTTCCACACGTTCTTTCCGGACAGGCGCCAGTCGTAGGCACCCATCACGCGAAGATCGACCAGCGCGAAGGCCGTGATGCGTCCGGTGAGGTCGACATACTCGTCGAGGTAGCTGGCGGCCAGCGCCCGCGGCGTCGCGAAGACGGGCTTGCGTCCGTGCAACCCCGGGTCGCGCGACCGCGCGACGGATCCCCAGCGAAAACGGTTCCGGGATGCCGTTTTCGGGTGTGGTCTTCGAAAACGGATCCCGGAACCGTTTTCGGTACACGAAGATCACGTGGTCGAGCTCGTCGATCGATTCGAAGCTGATGACGAGCGGCGGATACCCGTGCTGCTCGAGCACCGTTGCCGCAAACAGCGCCGCCTCGAGGCAATGCGCCGTCCGATGACGGACGACGCCGCGGAAGCTGCGCAGCGTCGCGCGACCGGGTGGCGGCTCCGTGTTGTAGGGAAGCGCGTTGAGGTAGCGCTGGACGGCCAGCGGCGTCCGCAGCCTGGCGACGAGCCGACGCTCGGCCGGTGTCAGAGCAGGCGTTCCAGTTCGGTGACGAGATCCGTGGCTGTCCAATCGGCTCCAGCGTAGCTCTTGACGATTCTGCCGTCGCGACCCACCACGGTTGTCCGCAATGTGTGGCCGATCTCCTCCGGGTTCGCCGCCTGGCCGCGCACGAGCGTGACGAGCATGTTCGTGGCAAACCGATCGATCGCCTCGCGCTCGCCGGTGACGAAATTCCACACTCGTGGATCGGATCGGAGTTGCTGCGCATGCGCCTTCAACACCGCGGGCGTGTCGTTCTTCGGGTCGAAGCTCACCGACAGCAGCGCGGCTTTGCCCGTGAGACCTTTCTCCTTGATGAGCGCCTGCGCTTCGGCAAACTGGCGATCCATCGCCGGGCAGAAGGTCGGAATCGGGCACTTCGTGTAGATGAAGGTGATCGCGATGGGCCGGCTGGCGCGAATGGTATTGAAGTCGCGCTCGCGCCCCTCCTCGTCTACGAAGACCTGGTTGGGCACTTCGTCGCCGGGCATCAGGTATTTCGCGCCCGGCGCCGTTGGTGCCGGCGGCGGCACATCCGGTTTCGCGGTGCCCGTCTTCGTGATTTTCGTGACGACGGCCTGACTGCCGTCGACTTCGATTTCGCTCGTGATCAGGTCGCCGGCCTCGAGCGTGTCGAGCATGTTCGCCGTCCGCACTTTCCACGGCATCGTCATCGCCGGCATGAGGCCCTTGATGTCTTCGTGTTTGACGAGAATCTCCATCTTGTCGCGGTTCACGCCGAGAATCTGGCCGCGCATTTCGTAAGTCTTGGCGCTGCTGCACGCGGCCGCCAGGACGAGCAGCGCGGCGACTCGAAAACCCCGGGATTTCATACGTTAATGCTATGCTTTCCCGGAAGACATGAGCAAAGGGAAAACTCGTCGTATCGAGATCATGGATACGACGCTTCGCGATGGCGAGCAGGCCGAAGGCATCTCGATGATGCCCGAAGAGAAGCGCACCATCGCGCAGCGGCTGCTCGAGTCGGTCAAGGTCGATCGCATCGAGGTGGCCTCGGCGCGAGCAATACGTGCTGCTGCTGCTGCCACCGCTTCGACGACGTATTGCTCGGTCGCCTGCCACCAAGCGCTGGGCCAACGCAAAGGGCGCCATCGTCAACGTCGCCTCGATGCATGCCATCTTCGGCGCGCCGCTGTCGCCGGCGTATGCCGCATCGAAGGCTGGCGTCGTGCAACTGACGAAGTCGCTGGCCGTCGCCTGGGCGGAGCACGGCATCAGGGTCAACGCGATCGCGCCTGGCTGGATTGAGACGCCGATGACCGTGGCCGCCCGCCAGGACGCCGCGCGCAACCGCGCGATTCTAGACCGCACGCCGCTTGGCCGATGGGGAACTCCGGACGACATCGTCGGGCCGGCGCTGTTCCTGGCGAGCGATGCCGCCCGTTTCATCACCGGCGCGATACTCGTGGTCGACGGCGGCTATTCCGCGAAATGAATGAGGAGAGAAGTCATGCCCGTCCGTGATGTCAACGACGATTCCCGTGTTGCCTACCGCCTGCCGCAGCCCGCTGAGATGTCACCCGATCTTCTGGTGTCACCTGTGCTGCCGGCGGACGAACGGATCTGGGTACCGCAGGCGCCGAACGTCTGGTTCCGGCCGCTCTGCCTGTCGGTCTCGCAGGGTTACTGGGTCAATCTTCTGAAGGTGACGCGCGCCGGCGTGCTGTCGCGCCATCGTCATACGAATCCCGTCCACGGCTACGTGCTGAAGGGCCGTTGGCATTACCTGGAGCACGACTGGGTCGCGGAGGAGGGGGTACGTGTATGAGCCGCCCGGCGAAACACATACGCTGGTGGTGCCGGAGGACGTGGAAGAGATGATCACGCTATTCCAGGTCAACGGCATCATGCTCTATGTCGATCCGGACGGGAACGCGCTCGGTTACGAGGATGTGTTCAGCAAGATCACCATGTGTCGCGGGCACTACGAGGCGTGCGGCCTCGGAGCCGATTATGTGGAGCGGTTCATTCGCTGACACCGATTCTGCGATTTTCGCTTTCGCTCTCCGCGGTTGAGCGAGCCGGGCCCAATGGAGCTCGGCTCGTTCGGTCGGTGATCGTAGTTGCGGGATCAGAATGCCACGTGCTGCAGTCCTTGTCCCATCAACCGGCCACCATGTGAATCACGTTGAGCCGATAGTAGAGGCGCTCGTCGAACGATCCGTCGCGCACCCGGTCGAACAGCGGAGCCGAGGAAGACGCCATGATCCGCAGCCCGCTGTTCCGCCGGGATACGCGCCACTCCGCCAACCGATGCTCGAACTGGGCCTGTTCGTGCAGGTTGAGCGCATGCACCTCCTGTAACAGCAGGATGGAGCCGTGCGCGGTCCCGTTGGCGGCGCTCGACCAGGACGCGTGGCTCATGACCCTGCCGAGAGCTCCGAGGCTGCGGCAATCGATCACGTCAACCGATCCGTTGTTGTATGGCTGCGGCGGTCGATCGCGACGGCAATTTCCCGGCTTTCATCCGGTCCGCCGGTGATGAGTACGGGCACATCGCTGCGCGCGGCGCAGCCGATGTCGTCAGCCAGTGAGACGGGAACCTGACCGTTCAAGTCCTCGCATGCGCGCTCCATCACGAAGTTTTTTTCACACCCGACGCCCATATGTCCTCCCACTGGGACGGAGTACAAAAAGGAGCCGCGGCGACTGGTCGGCAGAGCTTGCTCTGGGCCCATAAGATCCCCCGCTTTCATGCAACGTCCAGGAAGTAACGCGAGAAAAACAGGCGCGGCGTCTCATGGCGTGCTGGTGGGTGCATCATCAGTGGATGATAAAATGCCACGGCTATCGAACCTGACGCGGGTGCGACATGTCGGATGTGTCACAGTTGCTTGAGGCGTGGGGCGCAGGTGACAAGACCGCCCTCGAGCGGCTGATGCCTCTGGTGTACCGGGAGCTTCGATACCTGGCCCGGCGCCAGATGCGGCGAGAGCGTTCAAACCACTCACTACAAGCGACCGAGCTCGTCAATGAGGCGTACCTCCGGCTGGTGCAGCAACGGGCCGCACAGTGGCAGCATCGTGCCCAATTCTTTGCGGTGGCGGCGAGCATTATGCGTCGGATTCTGGTGGATCACGCGCGGCGATCCCATTACCAGAAGCGCGGCGGCGGGGCCGTTCGGATGTCACTCGACGAGGTGGACCTCGTCTCGGCGGCACCGGCAGAACAGATCGTCGCGCTGGACGGCGCACTTGAGGCACTGGAAGCGGTCGACCAGCGCAAATCGCAGGTTGTGGAGCTGAGGTATTTCGCGGGACTGAGCATCGAGGAGATTGCACATGTGCTGAGTGTGTCTCCCGTGACTGTGAAGCGTGACTGGGCCCTTGCAAAAACCTGGCTGTACCGTCACATGAGCCATGCTTTCAAGCAGGCGGACGGGTTTAGCCCTAACCGGCCTCACCCCCATCCCGATCGTCGGTAGACGGTTGATATGGGAACTCACCGGCCCGGACTGATTTCGGATCTATTTGCGGCGGCTTTACAACACCCGCCCCAAGCGCGCAGCGCGTTCCTCGAGGAGGCGTGCCAGGGAGATCCGGACCTGCAGCACGAACTCGAATCTCTGTTGCGTTATGAGTCCAATGCGGCGCGGTTCTTCGACAATCCTGCAGCCGACATGGGCGAAAACGAGCTGGCCTCAATGCATACGCCGCCCGACATGATAGGCCGTCAGCTCGGACCGTATGAGATCGTCGCGTTCCTTGGCTCGGGCGGGATGGGAGAAGTGTATCGCGCACGAGACAGCAAGCTCGGTCGTGACGTCGCCATCAAGGTGCTGCCTACGCATTTCGCATCGGATCCCGAGCGGTGTGGCCGATTCACCCGCGAGGCGCGGCTGCTCGCGACGCTCAGCCATCCACATATAGGCGCAATCTACGGACTGGAAGAAACCGATGGCGTGACCGCGTTGGTGCTCGAGCTCGTCGAGGGACCAACGTTGGCCGAGCGCCTTGCGGCTGGTCGGTTGCCACCGACGCAAGCGTTGACAATCGCAAGGCAGATTGCCGAGGCCCTCGATGCGGCGCATCAAAGAGGAATCGTTCATCGCGACTTGAAGCCGGCCAACATCGTCCTGCAAGGCGCGGCGGGCGTAACGGAATCGGACGTACGCGTGAGGGTCCTCGACTTCGGTCTGGCTAAGGCTGTTGCCATGGATCTGCCGGCGGACGCTAAAAACGACCCGCCGGTTTCACTCGCCCGAACGGCGGAGGGACGGATTCTCGGGACGGCCGCTTACATGAGCCCTGAGCAGGCGCGTGGGCTGACGGTCGACAAGCGGACCGACATCTGGGCGTTTGGGTGCGTGCTGTTCGAGATGCTTTCGGGCAGGCGTGCGTTTGAGGGCAACACTGACGCGGATACGGTGGCGCGCATCCTCGATCAGGAACCCGATTGGGCCAGCATACCGACCGATACTCCCGCCACGACCCAGATGCTGCTCGATCGCTGCTTGCGGAAGGAAGCGCGCAGACGGTTGCGCGACATCGGAGATGCCGTGCTCGATATCGAGGAGTCCCTCGCTGCGAACGCCGGTTCCGCCAATACGCTGTCCGTCTCCTCGCGAGGATCGGCCTGGCAGCTGCGGTGGATCGAAACACACACATCGCCGGCGCAGACGACTTCACGTATTCCGCCGTTTGCCGCCGCGAGACGCAGCGCGTGGCTGCCATGGGCGATCGGTTGCGCGTTCGTCGTTTCATTGGCGTCCACGTTGCCGCTTTGGTCACGACCCGCAGTCATGCAGCCGCCGCGCCTTCGCTTTGACTGGAATCTGCCGCCGCATATGTTGCAGCTGCAACAAAATGATACTGGCGTCATCTCACCGGACGGCCAACGCTTCGTCTTCGGGGCCACTGTGGACGGGCGTCAAAAGCTCGTGGTGAAGGACATGGCCACGACAGGTCTCGTCGCTCTGAACGGGACTGAGCTGGCCTTCGGCCCGTTCTGGTCGCCCGACAGTCGCTCTATCGCGTTCTTTGCCCCCGACGGCTACGTGAAAACGATTGCGCTCGCAGGAGGATCTCCACGGACGATCGCTCCCGCGAAGTACGAAGATCTGGTCGATATATCAGGCGCCTGGCGTCCAGGAGTGATCTTGTTCGGTCCACACAATGAGCAGATGTACCGTGTCCCGGAAACGGGAGGAGTTGCCACGCCGGTCGAGACCCTTGCCGCCGGGGACACTCGAAAAAACTTTACCCGGCCCAAGTTCTTACCGGACGGCCGCCATTTTCTGCTGACTGCTGCTGGTGAGCCCGGTATTTACGTTGCCTCGCTGGACGAGCCGAATACGCGGAAACTGATGGAGGATGGCTCGTCTCCCCGATACGCGGACGGCTATCTGTTCTACTCCCGCGGAACAACTCTGTTCGCGCGGCAGTTCGATCCTGAACGGCTCCGGTTCTCTGGAGGCGAGATTCACGTTACCGACGGTGCTGAACACGTGTCCGTTTCCGATACCGGCAGCATTGTTTATCGTCCCACCGGGCCCATCCTTTCAACACTCACATGGCTGGACCGCAACGGGCGCCGCACCGCGACCCTGGGTGACCCGGGGCCATACGACCAAGTGGTGTTGTCTCCACGTGGGCGCCGAGCAACGCTCGTGCGGCTGGACACCAAAGATCTTTGGGATGTGAATCTGGCAACTGGCATCTTCTCGCGGTTCACCACTGATCCTGCATTCGATACGGATCCGTCCTGGGCTCCAGACGAACGGGCGCTGGCGTTCACATCGTTTCGAACAGGGCGTGCCACCGTGTTCGTCAAGGATCTCGACACCGGAAAGGAAGAGCAACTCGTCAGGTTGGACGAGGAGGCAGCGGTGGACCAGTGGACACCCGATGGGCGTTTTATCGTTTTTAGAACGTTCGGAAAAGCCGTGTACGCCGTGCCGTTGAGTGGGGACCGAAAGCCTCAGATGCTCATTGACACCCCGTATGTGGAGGACGAAGTGCACGTCTCCCCCGATGGCCGATGGGTTTCGTTCAACTCGGACGAGTCGGGGCGTTGGGAGGTGTATGTCGCAGCATTTCCGACGTTTACCTCGAAGCGACAGGTATCAAGCGGCGGCGGCGTACAGCCACAGTGGTGCGCAGATGGACGAGAACTTTTCTATATCGGCCTGGACGGCTCGATGATGAGGGTGCGGGTGACTACCGGAACCGAGTTCACGGCGAGCGCCCCGGAGGCACTATTTGAATCCAGGATCGCGCCAACTTCCGGCGTGCCCAGGTACGCGGTCAGCACCGATGGCCAACGCTTTCTAGCTCTCGAGGGATCGGACACCGGCAGAAGCTTCACGTTCCTGATCAACTGGCTCAATCCCGACCCGGCGAGCGGTCGTCCACGCTAGGTTTCATCCGCACGAACCGGCTGGTCTCGAACGCGAGCTATTGCGGATGGTTGCGGAGCTAGTTCGAATTGATGGCGCTAACGTCGTGTTCGTGACGACCGACGTGCACTTCGCGCAAACCATCGCATCCAACACCGACGACGACGGTCGCTGACTGCTGCGTGACGCGAAGAAAGGCGTTGCTCATCCGCTGCGCGGCACACTGATCTGCTGTCACAGCCGACGGCAAGAGCCGCACGGTGACGACCTCGGGAACCAATGCAAAAGGGCAGAAGGTCACCACCACGGCCGTGTACGACAAGCAGTAACAGTGTCTTGATGTCACCAGCACACGAGGTCTTCACAGGGAGACGTGCCGAGGGGAGCACTCGCCGCGAGTTGCTCGAGGCCGGAGCGGCTGGTCTGGCCGGGTTGGGCCTCGTCGCGCTCCCCGCTGAGGCAGGTGCAGTTGTGTCCGCCGAGCCGACGGGATCTCAGGACCAGTCGACTGGGAAGCGGCTCGAAGCCGGTCGCGCGGCCGATGTCGGAATGTCGCAGTCGCGGCTGGACCGCGTAGTGGACTGCCTGACAGTGGAGACCGGGCAGCGGCACCTCACCTCTGCGTCAATCTGCGTCGCCCGGCATGGCCGGATCGTGCTGCATCGCGGATTCGGCCGGCTGAGCGAGCAGACCGACGCGCCCCCGACCGGGCCGGATACGGTCTACATCCTCGCGTCGATTTCGAAGCCGATCGCCGTGTGCGGATTGATGCTGCTGGTCGAGCGGGGAGACGTGGTGCTCTCCGATCGCGTGCAGAGCTACCTGCCGGAGTTCGAAGGAGAGCACAAGGACAAGGCGAAAGTGTGGCACCTCCTGTCGCACACTTCAGGGCTGCCTGATCAACTCCCGGAGAACACGGAGCTCCGCCGGGCTCATGCTCCCCTGAGCCGCTTCGTCGCGGGAGCGCTCAAGACTCCGCTCTTGTACGAGCCTGGGAAGGGGTTCGGCTATCAGAGCATGGGCACCCTGCTGGCCGGGGAGATCGTGGAACGGGTGACGGGCCGGCGGCTGAGGGACTTTCTGCGGGACGAGCTCTTCCAGCCGCTGGGCATGACGCGGACAACGCTCGGATTGGGAACGTCAAAAGTCGAGCAGACCGCGATCTACCAGACCGGTCCCGAGACCGAAGACCTGCGAAGCTGGGGACCCAACACCCAGTACTGGCGGGACATCGGCCACCCCTGGGGCGGCGTGCACAGCACGACCGGCGACCTGGCCATTCTGCTGCAGGCGTTCCTCGATGGCGGCATCTACGGATCGACGCGGCTGTTTTCTCCAACGACGGTGGCGGCCATGACCCGGGATCACAATACCGGGCTTGGCGCACCCTGGGGTCTCGGCTGGGCGCTGCGGGACTCCGTTGTCTGGAACTCGTTCGGCGACCTCGGATCTGCCCGAACGTTTGGCCACGTCGGCGCCACTGGTACCGTCGCCTGGGCCGATCCTGAGCGACAGCTGCTGTGCGCGCTTCTGACGACGCGGTCAGCCGCCGATCGCGACGGTTTTCTTCTCCACCGCGTCTCGAATCTGGTCCAGGCCGCGGTCGTCAGGATCTGATTGTATGATTTCGCTCGCACTCAGCCTCGGTAGCGTTGTCGTCGCGAGTCACGGAGCGACCGTCGAGGCCCCTGGTTTCAAATCGCGTTTTCCACCCTGTCTGGAGAAAGCCATGTCGAAACTTGTCGCATTGTTGATCGTGTGCTTCACGGCGGCGAGCTTGTCGCTCGTCGCTCAGGAGCCCGCGAAACCGGTCCCAGCATCAGGCCATGAAAAACAAAGCCATGTCTCCTGATGCGAAAGTGAAGCTCGCGCTGAGCGCGGCGCCGGCTGACATGAGCGAAGAACGCCACCGTCGTCGAACTCGGTGCCGACGGGAAAATGGTGCAACTGCGCGCCGGGACCAACGGCTGGGTGTGCATGGCCCATCCCGAGGTGATGTGCCTTGATAAGGAGTGGCAAGGGTGGGCCGACGCCTGGATGAACAAGAAGGATCCGCAGATCAAGAGCGTGGGTATCGCCTACATGCTGAAGGGTGACAAAGGCGCGAGCAACACCGACCCGTTTGCGACGGCTCCGACTGCGTCGAACCAGTGGGTCGTCAGCCCGTCCCACGTGATGGTGTTGACGCCCGACACGAATCAATTGGAGGCCCTGCCAACCGATCCGCACAACGGCGGGCCGTGGGTGATGTGGAAGGGCCCAAAGTACACGCACATCATGGTTCCCACGGTTGCGATGCCGGCGAAGGAAGCGGGGCGGAAATAGAAGTTTCCGCTTATCGTTGGACCGCCCGATTCGTGCGGCCATCGATCACCGTGACCTTGTCGCTCAGTCGATTGGCCACATAGATCATGTTCGTCACCGGATTGACCGCCACCGCCCACGGGCCCTTGTCGGCAGGCACGGTCGCGGCGAGGGTGTTCGTCCGGCCGTCAATCACCGACACGCTGTTCGCGTGGGTATTGACGACGTAGATCATGTTCGTCTTCGTGTTGATCGCGATCTGCTGCGGCCACAACCCGACCTTGACCGTCGCAATCGGCCGGTGCGACGCCGCCGTCGATCACGGTGACGTCGCTGCTACCGTAGTTCACGACGTAAATGCGGTTGGTGATGTCGTTCACGGCCGCGGCCATGGGCACGTTGCCCGTCCCGATGGTGGACACGACATTCGTCCGCGTATCGATGACGGTAACCGCATCGTTGTTCGGCGTCGGCAAGTAGAGCATGCCGTTCGTCTCGTTGAGGGCCGAATCCCACTGATGGAAGCCAGGCAGCTCGATTCGTGTCGGCTGGTTGGTGACGCCATCGACGACGGTCAGGAAGTTGTCCTCGTAGCCGACGAAGTAAATCTTGTTGGCCTTGACGTTCACCGAGAGCGCATTGCCCTCGGTGCCGGCGTGAATGACCGTGGACGTCTTCGTCGCAAGATCGATGACCGAGGGATCGGTGCCGGTGCTCGCCGAGACGTACAGCCGGTTGGTCGACCGGATTCAACGCCGTCAGGCTGCCCCGGTCGGCCTTCAAGGTGTCGACGACGGCATCGGTGTCGGGGTCGATCACCGAGATCGTCCCCGGACCGCGGTTCATGGCATAGACACGGCCATCGCGGGGATTGATCGTCAGATCTTTGACGTTGGCGCCGGTCTTGAGCACGACCACGGCACCGGTGGCGCCATTGACGATCTTCACGACGCCGAGGTCGGGAAACGCCGCGTACGCCTTGCCGTTGCGGGTGTTGACGACAACACCCTTGGGACCGTCCGTGACGCCGACTTCGGCGCCGAGGACGGCGGCCAACGAGATGACTCCGGTCGCTGCGATGGCAAGTCGGAATGTTGGCACTGAGGATCTCGAGGGCGGCCGGCGCAATGTACTATGCTCCCGCACGCACATGAAGAGAATCCTGCTGTCGATCGGGTGCCTCGCCGTGTGGCTCCCCGCTGCCGGCGTACGTCGTCGCCCAACAACCCGCCGCCCCGCGTCCCAAGGTGCTGGCGTTCTTCACGGTGAGCGGCGAGCTCGATCATGTCCTGTTCGCGCAGCAGGCGATGCGCGCCCTCGCAGCCGGCGCCGGCGACGGCGGCTACGCGTTTACGGCCACGACCGACTGGGACGACCTGAACGACGCGAATCTCCGCGACGTCCGGGTGGTGATCTGGCTGAATGACATGCCTCACACGCCGGCGCAGCGGCAGGCGTTCGAGCGCTACATGAGCGGCGGCGGCGCCTGGCTGGGGTTCCATGTCTCCGGGTTCGGGAACAACGCGTGGCCGTGGTTCACCGAGTTCATGGGTGGCGGCAGATTCAGCGCGAGCAACTGGCCATCGCTGCCCGCCCGCGTCAACGTCGACGACGGCGAGCATCCGATCGTGAAAGGCATGCCGCCGACTTTCGTCGCACCAATCAACGAGTGGTATTCGTGGACGCCGAGCCCTCGCGCCAATCCTGACGTGAAGGTGCTGCTGACGCTGGATGCCTCGAATTTTCCGCTCGGCGTGAAGAACACGCTCAACGGCGGTGACATCCCGGTGGCGTGGATCAACAGCAAGTACAGAATGGTGTACTTGAACTACGGCCATGGCGACCGGATCTATTCGACGCCGATCCTGCCCACGATGATCGACAACAGCCTGCGCTTTCTCCTCAACCCGCCAGTTAGTCCGAGCTCGGGAATCCGATAGCCACATGTGAGGGCATCAATGTTTCGACGACGCAGTCTCGTAGTTTCGATCTCTCTGGTGGCGGTCGTATTGTCTACCGCGCTCGGCGGGCAGACACCCGCGCCGCCCGTCCCCGCCAGGTTCGTTCCGGACTGGACCTTCAAAGGATCCGCGCTGACCGGGACCGATCAGATCGGCCAGGCGACGTGGCGCGCGGAGAACGGTGAGATCGTCGGCACGCCGACCAGCAGCGATGGCGGCTGGCTCCTCATCAATCCCGGATATCAGGACGTGCTGTTCGCCGGTTCCTATCGGTGCGCTGCGGACTGTACCGTCGGCGTCATGCTGCGGGGCGAGAAGAGCGCGTCGGGGATCAAAGGCATCTACACGACGCTGGCCGGTGGACCGCCGGCGCCAGCTGCGGTAACGGTCGACGCGCAGGGGCGCATCGGCAATCGCGAGCCGCTGACGCGCTCCGGCGGTTCCATGCTGCGAATCCAGCCGCCCCCTTCGCCGCCGAGTGCTGGCCCCGCCGGTGGTGCGCCGGGCGGCGGGCGCGCGGCAGGTCCAGCCCCGGCCTTCGTATCGATGTTTCCCGCGCCCGCCTCGACGGCATTCAAGCCAAATGACTGGAATACGTTCGAGGTGCTGGTCGACGCCAACGTCTTCCGCGCGGGCGTGAACGCTCCAACGGGCTTCTCCGGACAGGCCATCGATGCCGACACCGGCACGTTCGGACCGATCGCGCTCTACGTTGGCGGTACTGGTGAAGTGCGGTTCAAGAATCTCGCGCTCAAGGACCTGCAATCGCCGCGTGACGCCGGCCGAGAAGAGCTCGCCCCGTTTTCGCGTGCAGCACTTCGAGGATTTCTACTATGGGTGGTCGGCTGCGGCTGGCGACTTCAACCACGACGGCGTGCTCGACGTCACGATCGGCAACCGTTATTACCTTGGCCCTTCGTTCACCGACTCGCGCGAGCTCTATCTCGGGCAGGCGTTCAACCCGGCCACGGAATACGGTCCGGCGATGGTGAACTACGCCGGCGACTACACCGGCGACGGCTGGGATGACATCCTCGTCGCCGAATCGCGCGCGCCCGCGCTCTACGTGAATCCGCGCGGCGAATCACGACGCTGGACTCGCTACACGGTGTTTCCGCAAGTCGTCTCCGAATCGATCACCTTCACCGACGTGAACAACGACGGCAAGGTCGGACGCCGTCTTCGCCGGCAGCAACAAAGTGCAGTGGGCGACTTCCGATCCCGCGAACCCGACCGGACCATGGAAGTCGTACGCCGTTTCCGAAGCAGGCCCGTGGGGTGCCAGCATCCACGGCATCGGCGCCGGCGACATCAACGGCGACGGCAAGGTCGATCTGATCGCGCCGCACGGCTGGTGGGAGCAACCCGCGGGCGGGGCCACGGTCACGCCCTGGACGTTTCATCAGGGCGCCTTCGGCCGCGCAGGCAACGCCGGAGGGAACATCGAAATCTACGACGTCAACGGCGACAAGCTCCCCGACGTCGTCACCGCCCTTGCGGCGCACGGGTTCGGCCTGGCGTGGTACGAACAGAAGCGCGATGCTGCGGGAACGATCTCATTCGTCGAGCACCAGATCATGGGGGACTTCGCGGCGAACGAATCCCGGGCAACGTGACCTTCACCGAGCTGCACGCCTTGACGATGGCGGATGTCGACGGCGATGGCATGAAGGACATCATCACTGGCAAGCGCGCGTGGGCGCACCTGGACAGCTACAGCGACCCTGACTCCATGGGGGCCGCCGTCCTCTATTGGTTCAAAACGATCCGCGATCCGAAAGCGCCAGGTGGTGCGCGGTTCGTGCCCGAGTTGATTCACAACCGGTCGGGCGTGGGCTCGATGATTCAAGTGGCCGATCTGAACAAGGATGGCGCGATCGACATCCTCGCCGGGACCAATCGCGGCGGGCATATCTTCTGGGGGATTCCCGCGCGCGCGCGTGCGGGAGGAGCTGCCTCGACGCCGGCCACAGCCGCCGGCCGCAAGTAAGGTCCTGCTCATGCGCGCTGTTCGACTGCCGCTCGACGGTCGTTCTCTCCCTTGCCGTGCTCTTCCTGCCTGCCCTCGCCGCCGCACATCCGCTCGACCCGCTGACAGCTGACGAAATCCGCGTCGCCACCCAGATCGTGCGGACGGACGCCCGCTTCGCGGGCGCGCAGTTCGCGTCGATCCTGCTCGACGAACCGGCGAAGGCGGACGTCATTGCGTGGCGGCCGGGCACAGACGTTGCCACGTCAGGCGCGGTTGGTCGTCATGACATCGGCGAGCGTGTTCGAAGTGGTCACCGATCTGAACGTCAGGCGCATCGTCTCGGTGATCGAGCGCAAAGGTGTCGAACCGCCTGTGATGATGTCCGAGTTCGAGGCGGCGAAGGTCGTTCTGACCCATCCGGAATTCCGCGCAGCGCTCGCGAAACGCGGTGTGACAGATCTCGAGAAAGTGTTCTGCTCACCGATCACCGCCGGGTACTTCGCCATCCCGGAGCATGCGGGCAAACGCATCATCAAGGTCGGCTGCTATGACCTGCGCCGCACGACGACGAACATGTGGGGCTGGCCAATCGAGCGTCTCTATGCCGTGGTCGACCTGCGCGAGCGTAAGGTCCTGAGCGTAGCCGACGCCGGCGTCGTCCCGATCGCGGATCGCGATCAGAACTTCACCGAAGCGGCGGCGGGCACGTTGCGCGCGGCGCGCAAGCCCACGGTGATGGCGCAGCCGCAGGGCGCGAACGTCGTCATCAACGGGAACGAGATTTCCTGGGGCAACTGGCGCTTCCATGCGCGCGTCGATGGCCGCGTCGGCACCGTGATCTCCGTCGCGCGCTGGCAGGACGGAGACAAGCTGCGCTCGGTGCTCTACCAAGGCTACGTGTCCGAGATGTTCGTGCCGTACATGGATGCCGACTACGGGTGGTACTCACGGACCTATTTCGACACCGGCGAGTACGGCGCCGGGACCATGGCGACGCCGCTCAAAGCCGGCGTCGACTGCCCGGCGACGGCCGCATTTCTGCCGACGACGTTCGGCGATGACAAGGGCGAGCCGATCACCACGCCGAACGCGCTCTGCATCTTCGAGCGAGGCACCGGCGATCCCATCTGGCGGCACGCCGAGCCGCTGAATCAGACTTACGAGGGCCGCGCCAATATCGAACTGGTGGTGCGCATGGCGGCCGCCGTCGGCAACTACGACTACTTGTTCGACTGGGTGTTCAACGACGCCGCCGAGATCGAAGCGCGCGTCGGGGCGACCGGCATCGATGCTTTGAAAGGCGTGGCGACGAGGCGCATGGCGGACGCGACGGCGGCCGCGGATACCCGCTACGGCACGCTCGTGGCGCCGAACCTCGTCGCGGTGAACCACGACCACTACTTCAATTTCCGGCTCGACCTCGACGTCGACGGCTCCGGCAACAGCTTCAATCAGGACATCTACCGCCCCGTCACGCTGCCCGCCGACTCGCCCCGCCGCAGCATCTACGTCGTCGAGCCCAGGATTGCCGCGTCGGAGAAGGCGGCTGAGCTCAACACCGGACACGAACCATCAAAGTTCCGCGTGATGAACGAGAGCCAGACGAACGGCGTGGGCAATGCCGTGTCGTACGAGGTGCTCGTCGCCAATCATGCGAAGCTGCTACTCGATGCGGACGACTGGCCGGCGAAGCGCGCCGGTTTCCTCCAGCACGACATCTGGGTCACGCCGTACGCGCCGTCCGAGCGATATGCGGGCGGGGAATACATGTTTCAAAGCACCGGCAGCGACGGCCTGCCGGTGTGGACCGCGGGCGATCGGCCCATCCGCAATCAGGACATCGTGGTCTGGGTGAACATGGGCATGCACCACCTGACGCGCGCTGAAGATCTGCCGGTGATGCCAACCATCTGGCATTCGTTCAAGCTGCGCCCGCACAATTTCTTCAATCGGAATCCGGCCATCGATCTGCGCAAGGATGCCGAGGACCGGTAGCGACGCTCCCGGGGCCGTCTCCTCACGAGTTCTCAGATCCGCACCGCAGACTTCTTGATGTAGTCGTCGAGCTTGGATGGAATCGGGCCTCGGTAGTGATACCGCTCTGCCCATTCGAGGCCGAAGGGTTTTCCACTTCCCTGTCCGAGGGGGTCAGGCGCAGCGCTTCGGAATCGAGATCGAGCATGATGTGCTTGATGTAATTGAAGTCCGCTGTTTCATCATCGTCCCCGAGAATCGGCAGCTTCAGACCTTTCCAGCCAGCCTCCGCCGCAGCTCGGATCCGCTGTGTCCGCCGGGGCCCTGCGTCACGTTGACCATGTTGGCTCTTACCTTGGTATCGACGTGGCTCGTAATCTCCACGATCCTGTTGATGTACTGCGGCCCTCGCCTGGTGAAGTAGTAGCGCTCGCTCAGGCCGTGAGGCTCGACGACATCGAGCTGTTCGGGATAGTCCAATGGGCTGGTATACGCCGCCTCGACGGCTCTCCCCGTGATGTAGTGATCCGGGTTGTTGTCGTACGGCACCCACGGGTCGTACAGAAATGATCGTGTCTATCTTCAGCATCCTGATGAGGAAAACGAATCGACCCGTAATCTCCTGCATGTTCACTTCGTGCAGGTTGTGATTGCGATAGGAGAGGTCATACACCTTTTCCAGCCCCAGGGCTTTGGCCACTCCTTGCGTATCGCGTTCATTGTTCAGGACGGTCTCCGCGCGCGTCTTGCCAATGCCCGCCGCATCGTCATTGGTCGTTCTGATCAGATACCCCTTGTACCCTTCACGAATCAGTTTCGCGACGAGTCCACCCGCGAATATCGGGATGTCATCCGAATGCGGCTGGATGGCTGCGAGTACCTTTCCTTCATGGGGCCTGCCCGGTTGTTCCCGCTCGATCACCAATTCATCATTGGAGAACCGGTGATGAGGATGGAATCTATACCTTTCCAGATCCTGACCTGCACCCGTCGCCGGCCTCTGAGTTTCACTCATCGCCGGAAGATGGGCCGCAGATCAAGGAACGCCCCGGCGGCAAGTCCGGTTTTCAAGAAGTCCTTGCGATTCATCATGGTGGGTGATCCGCTCCTTAGCATGCAGACGCCTGACAACTGTACAGCACCGCATCAGGGGCGAGGACCCATCCAACCTTGCCACGGCGTCGCGTAGTTTTTCTACAATGTAGAATCGTGCGCCGGGACACTCCGCCTCGTCAGTTCCGTCGACGCGCCACAGGCCTCCCCAGGCTTGTCGCCGCCATCTTCCGCACGCTTGATCCCGATCGCCGAGCGCGACGAGGTGCTCGCCGACGTGCGGGCGGAGTACCAGCACCGCGTCACGACGCATGGCGTCGGCGGCGGCACGGCGCTGGGCATGGCGCCAGGCGCTCGGCTCCGTGCCCGCGCTGCTGCGACGGAGCTGGTGGCGGGGGATGACGGGATTCGAACCGCGGGCGAACCGCATGCGTCCGGGAGGACCGATGTTCGAGAGCTGGATCATGGATGCCCGTTACGCGGCGCGCCGGCTGCTCAGCCGGCCCGACCTATGCGGTGCTGGCCGTCCTCACGCTGGCACTGGGCGCCGGCGGCACGGCCGCAATCTTCAGCGTGGTGCGCACGCTCCTGCTCGATCCGCTGCCGATCGCGCGCGAAGAGCAGGTCGGCGTCCTCTGGTTCTCAGGCTCGTGGCGGGAGCAGGAATTCCTGCGGCTGCGGCCGCAGTTCCCCGGCTTCCAGCGGATGGCCGCCTATCGCCCGGACGACCTGACCCTGGAGGTTCCGGGCAGCCCGATGCGGCTGGTGCCCGGCATCGCCGTGTCGGCGGAGTTCTTCGACGTGCTCGGCACGCCGGCTCCCTCGGCCGCACGTTCAGCGCAGGCGAAGACGTGCCGGGAGCGGAACCGGTCGCGGTTCTGAGTCATTCGCTCTGGCAGGACCTCGGCGCCGACCCGTCCATCGTCGGCAAGCCGCTGCGCCTCGGCGGCTGGCGCGCACGGTCGTCGGCGTGATGCCGCCGGGCTTCTGGTTTCCGAGCCCCACGACGCGGATCTGGACCGCGGCGCAGATGAACCCGGAGAACCGCTCCGGCCGCTACACGCTCGTCGGCCGCGTCGCGGACGGCCAGTCGATCGAGCACATGGACGGTCCACTGCAGGCGCTCGCCGGCTTGCTGCGGCCAACTTCCAGTACCCGAACCCGCAGTGGGACAAGACCCGGAACCCGTCGATCGAATCGGTACGCGAGTTCCTCGTCGGCGACGTGAAGCCGAGCCTGCTCGCGACGCTCGCGGCGATGGCCGTCATCCTGCTCATCGCGTGTGCGAACGTCGCGTCGCTGATGCTGGGTCAGGTCGACGCCCGCGCGACGGAGATCGCCGTGCGCGCGGCGCTCGGCGCCAACCGCCAGCGGCTGATCCAGCAGCTCGTCGTCGAATCGCTCCTGATCGGCATCGTCGCCGGCTCGTGGGCGCCTCGCTCGCCGTCGTCGGATTCGGGGTGCTCGTCGGGTCGCTGCCGCTCGGCGCGCTCGCGGAGAACGCCAGGCTCGACTGGACGGTGTTCTGGGCCTCGATGGTTGCGGCGCTGCTCGCGGCGCTGCTCGTGGCCGTCGTTCCTGGCGTCGCGCTCTGGCGCGGCAGCAGCCTGCAGACGATGCTGTCGACGACGCGGACCGGCGGAGTCGGCAGCCGCGGCGGCCGGCTCGAAGGCGGACTCGTCGTTGCGCAGATGGCGCTCGCCGTCCTGCTCGCCGCCGGCGCGGGGCTGCTCATTCGCAGCGTCGCCAACCTCCGCGGAATCGATCCGGGCCTGAAAGTCGGACGGCGTCGCCGTCGTCGATGCGACCATGCCGGCGCGGCTCACGCGTGGATGAGCGGCGCCGCGCGATCCTGTCCGATGCTGCCGGCGCTGGAGGCGCTGCCGGGCGTGAGAGTCGGTCGCGGCCGCACAGAAGCTGCCGCTGCGCGGAAGCGGTGACAACTGGGGCATCACGCATCGTGGGGCAGGCCGCCGCTCAACGCGACCACCGCGTTCCGCATGGTGACGCCGGCGCTATTTCAGCGACGCTCGGGATTCCCATCACGCGCGGCCGCGACTTCCTGGCCTCGGATCGCGAAGGCAGCGAGCCGCGTCGTCATCATCAACGAAGCGCTTGCCGCCAAGTTCTTTCCTGGGGAGGATCCGCTGGGCAAGGTGCTGCAGACGTTCGACGAGACCGGCGAGCGGATCGTCGGCATCGTCGGCAACACCGCCGAGGCGAACCTGACCGACGCACCGGTCCCCGCTCGCTACATGCTCTTCCAGCAGGTGCCGATCGTGTACAACCAGGTGTCGTTCGTCCTGCGCACCGAATCCGCTCGAGCCATGCCTCGGTACTGCTCGACGCGCGTTCGACGATCGCCCGGGAGAGCTCGCAGCTCGCGGTCCAGCAGATGACGACGATGAAGAACATCTTCGATCTGGCGCTCGGACCGACCGGGCAGGTCGTGACGCTGCTGTCGCTGCTCGCGGGCCTGGCGCTCGTGCTCGGCGCCGTGGGCGTCTACGGCGTCATCTCGCACTACGTGGTCCGCCGCTCCCGCGAGTACGGAATCCGCATCGCGCTGGGTCAGCAGCCGCTGCTCGTCGTCCGGCAGGTGGTCGGCCGCGGGGTCGGCCTTGGTCGCGCTCGGCAGCGCGATCGGCATTGCCGCGGCCATCGGCGCCTCGCGCCTGCTCGCGTCGCTGCTCTACGGCGTGCAGCCCACCGACCCGCTCGCGATGGCAGGCGCCGTCGCGGTGCTGCTCGCCGTGGGAATGCTGGCCGCGTTCGTGCCGGCGCGCCGCGCCAGCCTGACGGATCCCGCGGTCGTGCTGCGGCAGCCGTGAGACCTTGAGAGCGATGAAGTCGCGACGCGAACCGGAACCGTGCTGCTCGGCTCGCTCGAGGAGCAGGTGATGCTGGCCGTTGTCCGCACGGGCGACGACGCCTATGGCATGAACGTGCGACGGGAGCTCGAGGAGGTCACCGAACCGCGACGTCACCATCGGCGCGGTCTACGCCACGCTCGATCGGCTCGAGGCGAAGGGGCTGGTGGTCTCGACGCGGGCCGGCGCATCGGAGGGACCGTCGCGCCGCGTGTTCGCGGTCACGCCGGCCGGCGCCCGCTCGCTGGCGCTGACGCGTGCGACGCGCGAGCGGCTGTGGTCGGGCGTGAAGCTCCAGCGGGTCATTGACATGTGACTTCCGCCACGTCCGCCGGTTCGCTATCGGGCCAGTCGCGCTCGTGCCTCTGCCAGTTCCGGCAAGTCCGGATCCGCGTCCTTCCAGTACTCGAGGAATCGTTGGTATTCGGCGCGGGCGGCATCGCGCTCCCCGGCCTTGTCGAGCAGGCGGGCCAGGGCGATGACGTGCCGGGGATCCAGCATCGCGGTCCACTTCTGCTCGGGGCCCGGCGTCAGCAGGCCACGGTAGAGCGCAATCGCCTCGGCCGTGCGTCCCTGTGCCGCTGCTACTCGCGCGCGGCCGTCACGTAGCACGAGGTTGTTGCCGTAGAACGACAGCGACGTCCCAGATCCCTGCAGTTACTGAAGAACATCTTGCGCGCCGGCTCACCCGCCGCAAAGGCACGCGCCGCCTTGTCGAAGTCCCGCTCGGCCAGCGCCACCTCGCCCTCGAGCGCGTGCACCCACCACACCTCGAGGGGCGACGTCGACCGGTGCACGCTGCCGCGCATGGGCGAGCCGCCGCTTCGCGGCGTCCAACCGGCCCTCGCCCGCATCGCACGCGCCGGCCAGCAGATCGCCCAACACTTGCCAGCGAACGGCGAGCAGTGCCGGCACGCCCTTCGTCACCTGTTCAGCCGCCCCGAGGTGCCCCGCGACTCCGGCGCAGTCGCGCCGCTCCAGCGCGAAGAGCGCCCTGGCCACGTGCGAGGAGACGACGGCTTCGGTGAAGCCGTCGTCCTCCGCCTGCTTCTGGGACGCGTCCACGGCTTGCAGCGCCTCGCGGTAGCGGCCAACTCGCGACAGCAGGAACGCTCGCGTCGTCGACGCCGCTTGCGAGGTCCAGACTCGCTGGCGTGAATCGACGCACATCTCCGCGAGCGCCTCCTGGTAGCGGCCGAGCACGCCGAGGGTCCAGGCTTTTCCCATATGCGAATCGAAGCCGCCTTTGATCGCGGCCTCGTAGTTGGCGAGCGCCTCTGGAATGTGGCCGGCCATGAGATGCCCTTCCGCCAGGCTGTCGAGGGCGTTCGGCTCCGACGGTCGCAGCTTGATGTAGGTCTCGAACGTGCGGACTGCGTCTTCGAGGCGTCCGGTGTTCATCTGCGTGTACCCGTATAGGTTCTGCATCCGCGGGGAGTACGGCAGCGCCGCCACTGCGCGATCGAGCAAGGCCATGCTGCGAGCCGGATCCACATCCCACCATGACAACGCGAGGCTGTACCAGGCCTGCTCGGTGTCCGGGTAGCGCGCCACGAGGCCTTCGAGCAGCTGATCGGCCTCGTCGAATCGGCCCGCGTCCCGCGCCAACTCGGCGCGCACCAGCACGGCGTCGCGCTCCGGCATCCGGTCCAGGCGCTGGGCGGCCATCTTCAGCCATCGGCCAGCTCTCGCTGATCGCGCTCTTCGTGCCGGTCCACTTCGGCGAGGTGCACGTACGCCAATGCGAACTCCGGGTCCACGCGAATGGCCTCCTCGAAGAGCCGTGCGCGCGTCTGCGTTCCGTTCGTTCGACCGCGCCTCGACGCCGGCGGTGAACGCACGATACGCGTCGACCGACGCGGACGCCACATCCGCCACCTTGCGCACCGTGCCTGGCGCCGTCTGCACGTTCAGTCCGCGCCGGACGCGGGCCGACAGGTCGTCCGCCAGGGCCAGCGCGTCGGGCCCACGCACGGTTTCCGCCAGCCGGACGGCCCCCGTCGAGAGATCCTCCACGCGCGCATCGATCCGAAGGTCCGCGCCCGCCTGAATAATGGTGCCGTTGACAATGAAGCGGGCACCGGCGCGACGCGAGACCTCGGCCAGTTGCGAGCGATCGACCCCATCGAGCGTCGATGCTCCGACTTGTCGGGCCGCATCGCCTAACCGTTCGTTGCCCACGACTTCGATATCAGGTGTCTGCGCGAGTCCCGTGATCAGCATCGAGGGCAGGCCCTTGGCCAGCCACGCCACGTCGGGGCTGCCCCCCATGACCTCGAATGCCACGACGGCCACCGCCGGTCGCGCGGCCGCTTCGCTCGGCGAGATGGAAGGCGCCTCGCCGCCACGACGCATGGACCACAGGGTCGCGGCCGCGATGGCCGCTGCGAGAACAGCGGCGCCGATCCACACGGGCGGGCGTCGCCACCAGCCGGTGACGGATTCGCGTGTGGGCTCGACCGGCCTCGACATCGTCTCCGAGCTGGTGATCGACTCTCGAAGCTGGCGCAAGTCGACGACGAGATCACGCATGCCCTGATAGCGGCTGTCCGGTTCCTTGGCCAGGCACTTGCGCAGGATTCGCTGCAACTCCGTGCCGACGGTGACATCCTCGACACGCGGCGCCGCCGGCATCTCGCCGAGAATCGCGCTGATGGTGTCGGCGGCACTGCGCTTCCGGAAGGGCGCCACTCCCGTGACCATCTCGTACAGCACGGCGCCGAACGAGAAGATGTCGCTGCGCGCGTCCACGGTTTCGCCACGCACCTGCTCGGGCGACATGTAGCCCATGGTGCCCATGACGACGCCTTCGGCGGTGCGCACTTGCGGGTCGGCCACGGTCGCGGCGTCGGCGAGCCCACTGTGCGCCACGGGATCCGTCAGCTTTGCGAGGCCGAAGTCGATGATCTTCAGGTAGCCGTCCTTCGCGATGAGCAGGTTTTCGGGCTTGAGGTCACGGTGAACGACGCCGCGCCCGTGCACCTTGGCGAGGGCGTCTCCCGCCTGAACGGCGTAGTCGAGCGCCTGGCGGAGTTTCAGCGGGCCAGCCTTGAGCACCTCGCGCAACGAGCCGCCTTCGACGTACTCCATGGCGATGTACGTGCGGCCGTCGACCTCGCCGATGTCGTAGATGGCGGCGATGTGCGGGTGGTCGATCGACGCCGCCAAGCGTGCTTCCTGGACGAACCGCTGGCGCCGCGTTTCATCCCGCGTCAGCGTGGGGCTAATCAGCTTGAGGGCCACCCTGCGCTGCAACTTCAGGTCTTCGGCGAGGAACACTTCTCCCATTCCGCCTTCCCCCAGACGTTCGAGGACACGGTAGTGAGCGA
>CAWKMQ010000029.1:0-62858 GCA_963850725.1 Vicinamibacterales bacterium | reverse complement strand
GTCCATGTTCTGACCGCCGAACAGACGCACGCATCGCTTCCTGCCGTCGACAAGATCACCATCCAGATCGGCGACGAGGTGACCGACGAGGTCGTGGCGCCGAAATATCCGGTGATTGAATACCCCCACGACGAGAATGGCGGCGATGCCATCGGCAGCGGCTACGTGTATATCGGGCAAGCTCATTCCCGAGCTGCGCGGCAAGTACATCTTTGGAGACATCACGACGGGGCGGTTCTGGTACGCAGACTACAAAGAGATGCTGTCGGCGGATGGCGACAAGAATCCGGCGACGCAGGCCAAAACCTATCCGGTGAAATTCGCGTGGGACAACCCGAACGACGCTCCCGATACTGGCAGACAGATCTTCGAAACGATGTTCCCCATCAACGAATGGACCTATCACCATCGCGGCGGGAAGGAAGAGCACCTTGCCGCGCGGCAGAAGGTCGCCAATCAGGGACGTGCCGATGCGCGCCTGGCGGTCGATGGCAGCGGCGAGCTCTACATCTACAGCAAGAGCGACGGCATGATTCGCCAGATCGTGGGTTCGGTGAAATAGTCATCAGTTGTCAGTTCTCAGTCATCAGTTGTCGCGACTGACCGCGCCACTCTTCGTGCTCATCGCAACTGTGGCGGTGATGGCCGCGCCGCCCGGGAACGGCGCGCCGCTGACGCTCGAAGTGCGCGACTTTGCGACGCTGCCCATCACCGGCAAGCTGGACGGCGCCGGACAGGTGGACGGCATGCTGGCGCGCGTCAACGCGATTCGTGAAGAACCTGGTGGAAGCGGGCGCTTCTTCGTCGTCGACATGAACGGCCCGGTCTACATCCTCGACAAGAAATCCAGGGCTCTTACCACCTATCTCGACTTCGACGGACGCGACGAGCGGAAGGGCCTGTTCGATCGCTTTTACCCCGATCCCGGCTACAGCAGCGGCATCAGCCAGCTTCAGTTCGATCCGGACTACGGCCGGAACGGCAAGTTCTACACGGTGCACATGGAGAGCCCCACGCCGGGATCGCAGCGGCCCGATGCGACCACTGTTCCGGGATTGACGTTCGGTCCTTTCGGATACGAGCCAACGGCGGCGATCACGACGCCCGGTCCGATTGTGTACGAATCGGTGCTCGTGGAATGGACGGACACGAATCCGCGGAACGCAACGTTCGAAGGCACGGCACGCGAGGTGATGCGCGTGCAGCTGAACCACCGGATTCATCCGATGGGCGAGGTGGTGTTTCACCCGGCCGCCCGGCGCGGCGATCCCGAGTGGCGCGTCATGTACATCGGCCACGGCGACAGCGGGTCCGGCGAGATGCGTACGATGGCGCGCCCGAACCCGCAGCGCCTCGACACGCTCGTCGGCAAGATTCTGCGAATCATTCCCGATCCCGCGGAACATGCCGACGACCAGACGTTGAGCGAGAACGGCCGCTACCGCATTCCGAACGACAACCCGTTTGCATCGAAGCCAGGCGCCCGGAAAGAGATATGGGCCTACGGTCTTCGCAACCCTCACCGGCTCAGCTGGGCTGCCGATCCGAAGAACCCGCGGACCTGGCATCTGATTGCCGCCGTCGTCGGCCTGCGAACCTGGGAAACGATCGACATCATCCGCAGGGGCGCGAATTTCGGATATCCGCAGCGTGAAGGCAATCAGCAACTGAAGCCCGACAACGCCACCGCGCCGCTGCCGGAGGTCGACAAGATTGCCATCCAGATCGGCGACGACGGTGACCGACGAGGTCGTGGTGCCGACTTATCCGGTCGTCCAGTACGGGCACGTACCAACTGGCGGCGATGGTATCGGCAGCGGATATGTGTACACCGGCAAGGCCCTGCCGGCTCTGCGAGGAAAGTACATCTTCACGGACTTGTCGACCGGACGCGTGTGGTACGCCGACTTCGCCGAGATGCTGGCGGCCGACGACGGCGATCCGGCGACGATGGCGCCGATGCACGAGGTGAAGTTGTTCTGGAACGCCCAGGTTCACGACACCTTTACGTCGATCACGCAGGCCGCGTATCAGGCACGCGGTGGGCTGGATCCCGATCTGCCGGGCCGCGGTACGGTGTCGGGCTCGAAGCGGGCGGACGCGCGGTTCGCGCTCGACGCGTCTGGCGAGCTGTTGGTGTACAGCAAGACCGACGGCATCATTCGGCAGGTCATCGGTGTGAAATAGTCAATCGGTCGAGCGTCGATGAGAGGTCTCTGTATGCGCAAATTCTTCTTTCCCGCTCCTTGCCCTTCTCGTCCTCGCCTATGCCACTGCTCGCGCAGGCGCAACGCGGCGGGGGACCCATGACAATGCCGCCCGAGCCGGGCTCGCTGCCGGCGCATCAATTCGAGAAGGTGGCCGAAGGGGTCTACTACGGGACAGCCACCGGGTCTGCACCGTCGGCAGCAATGTGGTCGTCATCGTGAACGACGCCGACGTCCTTGTGGTCGATCCGGGCATCACGCCAGCCGCCGCGACGACGCTCATCGCCGACGTCAAGACGCTGACGCCCAAGCCCATCAAGTACGTCGTCGACACGCACTACCACTACGACCATGCGTTCGGCAACCAGGTGTTCGGGCCCGACGTGACTATCATCGGCCACGACACGACCTGGCGACGGCTGAACGGGCCCGGCTCGCTGAAGGAACGGACCTATCTGACCAACGGCACGGGCGCGATTGCAACGCGCTTCACCACGCTGAAGCAGCAAATTGCGGAAGCGAAGGACCCGCAGCAGACGCGCGATTCTGCAGCGGCAGCTCACGATCCATCAGCACTACGCCGACGAACAGGCGAAGATCCGGCCGACGCCGCCCAATTCGACGCTGTCGCGCGATATGACGCTGCACCGCGGCAGCCGGGAAATCCAGATCCGGTTTTTCGGCCGCGCGCACACCGACGGCGACATCGTCATCTTTCTGCCGAAGGAACGGATCGTGGCGACCGGCGACATGATCACCAGCGCGCTTTCGTACACAGGCGACGCGTTCGTCGAGGAATGGCCGGCCACGATCGAGGGCGTGATGTCGCTCGACTTCGACACGGTGCTGCCCGGACACGGCAACGTCTTCAAGGGCAAGGACCATCTCCGCAATCTGCAGGCGTACTGGCGCGACTTCTATCAGCAGGCAACGGCGTTCCGCAAACAGGGAGTGTCGCCGGAGGAAGCCGCGAAGCGTATCGATCTCACGAAGCACGCCAAGGCGATCGAAGCAGCGAAAAATCCCGGCGTCGACGTGCGCGGCGTCGATCGCATTTACGATCTCGCGGCCAACCCGAACGCGCCCGTACGATAGATCACAGAGGAGTCATCCAGTTTTTACAGCGTAATTTTTACCGTCACGGCACGAGATCCCAACAGCCGATCAGGTCCTCCCGAGTGAATCACGCGCTTTTCCGCGGTGAAATCCGTTGAACACTGCATGGCGCGCTTCCTGCACAACCCCTCGCGCCAAGCCCCAGTTCACCCAAGGAGAACACGTAATGAAACAGGTTTTCAGTTTTACGGTCGCCGCGTTCGTACTCGGCGCCGCGATTGCGAGCTCGCAGACTCCACCCGCCGCACAAGCCCCGACACCAGCACCAGCGCAACCGGCCGCCGGACAGGCTCAGCCGGCCGAACCGCGCGCGGCGGCGCCACGAACCCAGACGACAACGTACAAAGGCGTACTGAAGGGTTCCGCCACGACTGGCTGGACGTTGTCGCCGATTCGCGGCGGCGCTTCGAACACGGCGGGTGCGACGGCAACGGCGGGTGGGGCCGACGCCCTGACCTACACGATCGTGGCGGCGGACGGCTCGAAGGTGGACCTGGGGTCGATGGCCAATCAGTGCGTCGAAGTGGCCGGCGTCCTTGCTCCGGAAGCCGGAAGGCCGGCTGCGGGAGCCGACGATGCGAAAGCGGCCGCTAACAGAACGTTCACGGTCGCGACGATCAAGACCGCCGAAGGCTGCAAGTAATCGCGTTCGTTCTAGCTGACTCGAATCAGGCTCGGGCCGGGCACCTCTCAGGTGCGAGGCCCGAGCCGCTTTTTTTGAGGCTCGACGCGACGATGATTCTCCTGATACGCCACGCAATGGTCGACGCCCACCGCCGGTTTCTTCCGGGCCGTATGCCCGGCATCCATCTCAACGAAGAGGGACGCCGCCAGGCGGCGGCGCTCGGTACCGCACTGCGCCAGATACCCCTCACCGCCGTGTACAGCAGCCCGCTCGAGCGGGCCCGGGAAACAGCCGACGCCCTTACGGACCGCCCGGGGCACGTCACGATCGTCGACGACCTCAACGAAATCGATTTCGGGGAGTGGACCGGGCGGCCCTACAACGAGCTCGACCGCCAGTACGAATGGATCGCGTTCATGCGCCATCGTGCACGGAGCCCGATTCCCGGCGGAGAGTGGATGCTCAACGTCCAATCGCGCGCCTGGCGCGCGATTGGCCGGCTGCAACGCGCGCACCACGGCGCGGCCATCGCCGTCGTCAGCCACCTCGACGTGCTGCGATCGGTCGTGGCCAAGGTCATGGACGTGCCGCTCGATCGGCTCGACTCCTTCAGAATCGATCCGGCGTCGGTGTCGTCGCTCGAGTGGACCTCCACGGGCTTCGAGATCACACAGATGAACAACCGCTCGTATAGCGAGCGTCCAGTCCCGCAGGCGATCGAGCTGGCTCAAGCGCAATAGATTTCGATCGGGCCGGCGTGGCGCTGTCCCTCCGGATCGAACCGGACGAGCTCGGAAGCCACCTGGTCGGGTGCGTCAACCTCGCCTAAGGCTCGCACCGTCATCTTGTCGCCCGACACATCCACCAGCAGAAAGTGACATTCGGTTGCCCAGGTCACCGTGTGTGCCTCTGCGAACTGGTCCGGGACCGAACGCCGAAGCCGGCCCGCGGCTCCCGTGATGAAGTAATCGATCCCGTCGGCGTGGGAGTGTTGAAAATTGTGCTCGTGACCCGAGAACACCGCCTTGACGCCAGAGCGCTGGAACAACGGGACGAGCCGCTGCATGCTCTTCGTGTTGTGGTGCTGGGGGCCGGCGCAATAGGGCGGGTGATGACAGAACGGGATCCTCCACATGCCGGCCGTCCGATCGGCCGGGAACGCGCACTCGACAAATTCCCAGTGCCTCGGGTACTCGAACAGACGGCGACCACGGAAGAAGTCTTCATTCGACGTGTCGAGACACACGAACTCGATGCTGGAGCCGTAGCGAAAACGATAAAACAGGCCAGGGCTGAACGATGCCCGGCCGGCCGCCTCTTCGCCCCCGGCGAGACGCTCGCGAAGGTAGAAGTTGTCCTCCACCTGCGCGCGATCGTCGCGTTCTTCTGTCTCGCTGCCATCGTGATTGCCGATGGAGGGAAACACCGGCACGCGGTTGATGACGTAGCGATACGGCTGAAAGTAGGTGAAGAACCAGTCGTCGTCTTCGTCGCCGGTCCCGCCGATCGGAATGCCGAGCAGACGCGTGCCCGCATAGATGTTGTCGCCCGTCGTCAGAATCAGCCGGACGTCGTGCGTGTCGATTGACCAGCGCAGCGCGTTCGCGACCTGCTGCTGCCGTCGCGTCGGTGAATCCTTTCTTCACGCCAACGCCGAAATCGCCGATGACGGCGAAGCGAAGACGCCGGCCGGCTTCGCCGGGTCCGGATTCGTACGGAAACGGTTGTCGTAGCGATTGCCCGCCTGAACGAGCGCTCTGTCGCTCGCCGACCAGTCCCAACGCTCCCCCGCCGCCCACTCCGCGCCTTTGACGAAGACCTTGTATCGAATATTCGGTGTCGGGCTTCAACCCCGGAAGCCAGCAGTGATTCGCGACATCCGTTCTTGGCCATCGATGACGAGCGATGCCCGCCTTGTCGTACACCTCCACACGCGCGGGACCATACGGCGCCGACAGCGCTCCGATCGAATCCTTGCGCGGCGGATGAACGTAGTTCAGATCCTGATCGTCGATGAGCTTCGATTGGCCCCGGCTGGTCGTGCGGAAGTAGAACGCCCCCCAGGCGACGAGCGCGGAGGTGTGTGTCACGGCGGGCAAGTAGATGTAAGGTTCGGCATGAAACTCAGGCATACACATTCTAGCCAGTAGTCGGTAGTCGTCCGGCTAAAGCCGGACACTACTGACCCTGACTCCCACTCTCCGACTCCTCACTCCTATCCGTGTTCCGCATGCCGGCGGCAATCCCATTCACCGTCACGACGAAGGCATCGAACAGCGACGCATCCGCGTCCGACTCGCGCAATCGGCGAAGCAGCTCCACCTGCACGAGGTTGATGGGATCGACGTAGGGATTACGGACGTCGATCGACCGCCGCAGGACGGGGTTGGCCTCGAGCAGCACGTGGTGCCCCGTCACTGCCAGCACCGCATCGATGGCGCGCGCGAGGCGCGCACGCAGCTCCGCGCCGAGCGGCCGCAATTCTTCGGCCGCGAGCGAATCGTAGTGCGCGGCAATACGGCCATCGGCTTTCGCCAGGGTCATCTCCATGAGATCGATCGTCGAGGCGAAAAATGGCCAGTTCGGGTACATCTCGCGCAGCATGCCGTCGCCGTTGGACACCAGCGCATCTTCGATGCCGAGCCACGAGGGCAGCATCAATCGCGTCTGCGTCCAGGCGAACTGCCATGGAATCGCCCTCAGGCTCTCGACGCCGCCACCGGGCGTGCGGCGCGCAGGACGGCTGCCGATCACGATCTGGGTCAGCTCGGGCTCGGGAGTGGCGGTTCGAAAGTACGGAATGAAGCGCGGCTCTTCGTAGACGATCGAGCGATACGTCGCCCGGGCTCGAGCGGCAACCTGATCCATGCACGCACGCCATTCCGGCTTCGGCGACTCTCGAGGCGAAACCGCGGCCTCGAGCGTGGCGGTCGTGTACACCTCGAGCGTGCGGATGGCGATGTCGACGAGGCCGAACTTGGCCTGGATCATCTCCCCTTGCTCGGTGGCCCGCAGCGTGCCGCGAATCGATCCGGGCGGCTGCGACTGAATCGCGAGATACGTCGGGCCGCCGCCGCGGCCGATGCTGCCCCCGCGCCCGTGGAAGAGCGTCAGGTGCACCCCTGCGCGCGCGCAGGCGGCGACGACCTCTTCCTGCGCGCGGTACAGCGCCCAGTCGGCGCTCAAACGCCCCGCGTCTTTGGCGGAATCGGAGTAGCCGATCATGACTTCCTGCTGATTGCCGATCCGGGCGCGGTACCAGGGGAGCGCAACAGATCGGCCATGATCGACCCCGCCTGCTCGAGATCGCGGGCGGTCTCGAAGAGCGGCGCGACGCGTTGCGGATGATGCGTGCCGGCCGCCATCTGAAGAAACTCGACGGCGAGCACGTCTGACGGCGCGCTCGCCATGGTGATGACGTAGGCGCCCGAGCGACTCGGGATGGATGTTCGCGGCTGTGCGAAACGTGTCGAGCACATCCCGCACGTTTTCGGGGGCGGTCGATATCGGGAGATCGTCGAGCCGCACGTCACCTCTGGTCAGTTGATCCGACGAGCATCGTCTGACGTGCGTGCTCGTCGAGCGGCGGCGTACCGTCCGATGCCGGCCGCCGCCGCAACCCAGTCCACAGCCTCTGTGTGCCGACCGGCTTCCTGCCGGAGATCCAATCGCGCCAGCGTGACGCCGAACGTGGCGACCCGGCGCAGCACGTCGGTCAGCCGGCCAGCCGCAATCATCTCGTTTCCGGTTGCGATGAGCGATCGATAGCACAGCTCCAGAGGTTCGGCGAGCTCGGCCGCCGAAAGGTACGGCACCGCACCGGTCAGCTTCGGCTCGGACTCTCGAGCGCCTCCTCCGCGAGCGCACGGGTGGCGGCGAGCCGATCGCGAACCTCGGCCAGGAGCGCGCGATACGGTTCGTGCACGGGACCGACACGGGCTCGAAGCTCCTCGCTTGCATGCGACGAGGACAGCGACAGCTCGCTGCGCAGCGCGACAATTTCCTTCAAGTACAGGTCGGCCGCCTGCCAGCGCGCCAGCCATGTGGCCTGCCGCGTCACCTCGGGCGTGACGCTGGCGTTGCCATCGCGATCGCCTCCCATCCACGAGCCGAACCGGATCGGCGTTACCTCGTGCGCGAGCGGCGTGCCGGACACTTCCTGCAGCGCACGTTCGACCGCCCGGAGGTATTGCGGGATGGCTTCCCACAGGCTCTGCTCGAACACCACGAGGCCGGCACGCACCTCGTCGAGGGGAGTGACACGGGCGCGCCGCACTTCGTCGGTCTGCCACGCCGCCGCGATCTCGCGATGGAGTTCGTCGAGCGCCTGCTCGCGCTCGGCCGGCGTCAGGTCGGGACGGTCGCGGACGGCGAGCATCTCGGCAATCCGGTTGTGCTTCTGCAGAAGCGTGCGCCGGACGATCTCGGTTGGATGAGCGGTGAACACGAGCTCCACCCGCATCGATCGGATAGCCGCCGCCAGCGTGTCGGGAGCGACGCCGGCACCGCACAACCGCCGAAATGTCTCGGCGCACGACCCCCGTTGCGGGTGGCCGTGCGGATCGCGGGCGTGATCGCGCCTGCGGTGCACGCGATGGTGCTGCTCGGCGATGTTGGCGAGCGTCAGGAAGTGCGCAAAGGCACGGGCAACGGTCAGCGCCGACGCAATGGGCATCTCACCGAGCAGCCGATTGGCATCCGCCGCATCCGCCTTCGCGCCGGCTTCGCCCAACGCTACGGCGGACAAGCCCGTCGCACGTCACGCACCTGGTCGCGCTTGTTCGTGATCGCTTGGCGGCTTCGCGCACGCGCTCGACGTGCTCGAAGAGTTCATCACCCTCGTGATGCCGCAGCACGCGGCCGAGGACTTCTCCAAGCGTGCGCACGTCATCGCGAAGCGGTTGATGCGGATCGTGTCCCACATCGCCCATCCTAACAGGCCGCCTGCGCCTTGACGGATCGGGCCTGACCATCAGACCGGCTAATATCGACAAAAGTGACGACGACTGAACTTGTACAGATCCTCGCCGGCGTGACGGCCGGCGCCGTCGTCGTCTTCTGGCTGGTCTTCGCGTTCTGGCGCGTACGCTCGAGCATCCGGCGCCGGGCCGCTGGTGAGGCGCCGCTTCGGTCGAGGCGCGCGGTCATCTGGCGCGATCCCGGCCCTGCCGAGAGCCTCGACCTCGCCGCGGGGCCTGGAGGGCACGACGGTGCGCCGGCTCCCCCATTCAGGTTCATCGAGGAGCATGTGACGGGCAGCTTTCCATCTGTATCCGTGCGCGATGCGCGCGGACGTGTCTGGCGGGTGAAATGGGGCCACGAGGTGCACACGGAAGTATTTGCCACGCGCATGGCGTGGGCCGCCGGGTACTTCGTGGAAGTGAACTACTTCGTGCCGTCCGGTTCGAATCGAGGGTGCGGCCGGCGCTGCAGCGTGCCCGCGCATGCATTTCAGATGACGCCACCTTTCGCGATGCGCGCTTCGAGCTCGACGAGGCCGGCGTCGTCAAGCATTTCGACGAGCACAGCTGGGCGTGGAACGACAACCCGTTCGTCGGCACGCGCGAGCTGAACGGTCTGAAGATCGTCATCATGCTGCTGTCGAACTGGGACAACAAGGACGTGCGCGACGTCGCGCGCGGATCGAACACGGCCATCTTCGAGCATCACATCGCGCGCGGACGTGCTGGAGGCACGTTATCTGATTATCGACTGGGGCGCCGCGCTGGGCGCGTGGGGCAGCAACGTGTTGAAGCGTGGGCGGTGGGATCCGGCGGCCTTTGCGGCGCAGAACAGCCAGTTCGTCCTCGGCATCGACAACGACTGCGTACAGTGGGGCTACAAGGGACAGCGCACCACGGATGCGGTCGCCGATATCACGCGGCGCGACGTGGAATGGATCTACAGGTATCTGGGAGGGATCAGCGACGAACAACTCGCCGCCGGCCTGAGGGCCAGCGGCGGCACAGAAACGGAGATTGCCGACTTCACGCGAGCGCTGCGCGAGAGACTCGACCGGTTAGGAGAAATCGCCCGCACTAGCGCCGGGGTGCGTGCGCACCTATCGCACCGAACGCACCTGACCTGCTTCGTAGTTGATCAGGATCACCGAGATCTTCCTTGCCGACTTGCTTCAAGCCGTGCGAGCTGCCCGGGCGCGTCAGGACGGCGTCACCGGGACCGACCTCGAACTCCTTGCCGTCGATCTTCATCATCCCGCGGCCGCTGAGCACGTAGTAGATCTCGTCCTCGTGCTGCTCGTGATAGCCGATCGCCGAGCCCGGCTTGAACGCGCGCTTGCGGAACACCAGCTTGAGGTTCGGCGTCTTGCTGAAAAACGAATACCCGATCGTTTCTCCGCCGCCATTGTGCGTGCCGGGCTCGTTCTTCGCGACGTCCTTGTCGCGCTCGAGCACGTAGCCGCCCGGAGCAGACTTTCCCGCCGGAGCGTGTGACGCCTGCGCGTAAGCGGGAGCCGACGACGAGGCCAACCCGGTCCCCAGGACGACGATCGCGGCCAACAGAAAGTATTGTTTCGTCATGGCGCAAGAATAGCACTCGGCGGGCGGGAAACTCGAAATCTAGAATCTAAAATCTAGAAACCAGAATCTTTGGGAACCACGTGAAGATTCCGGTCGAAGATTCTAGTTTCTAGATTCCAGTTCTCTAGATTCGAGTTTCTTCAGCGGATCAGCCGCTCCAGATCGGCGGCCATCCCTTCGAGCAAGCGCGGTTTCGCGCTTGAGCGCTGCCGACGACGCGCAGCACTTCGCGCTCGACGTCCCCGTAGCGCTTGTCTTCAATCGCCTCCCGCACGCCGGGCATCGTCTTCACGCCGTAGCCGGTGTAGTACCCGGGCGCATAGAGGAGATGCCGGTACCAGGCGCGGCGCGGCAACCCCTGCTCGTCGATGAACTGCCGCTCGCTTTGCATCAGCCGGGCATTCATCGCCTGAAGCTGTGCCGTATCGGCGACCACCCGCCCGCGCGCCGCCGCCAGGGCTTTTTGCCAGCGGCCGGCCGCGCGCGTCAGCGCCGATGGCGGCGTTCTCGAGCGGCGCGAAATTGAGCGCCGGCGGCACGTCCTCGACTGGCGGAATCGGCCGCGGCCGCTGCGGGTCGTTTACGGCCGCAAACACCCCGTCGGTCATCTGACGGTTCCGCTCTGTGACCTCGTCCTGCCGCCGCTTGAGCAGGTCCTGCAGCTTCGCGACATAGGTCTGCACCGTGTCGGCAAGACCGGTGAACTCGTAGGGCAGAATGTCGGCGTCGGCCAGCCGGATGACCGCCGTGCCGACCAACTGCGCGAGCGCGCGGCCGTAGAGGAAGCCGGGGTCCGAGAACTTCTTGAAGTGATAGAAGTCGTCGTAGATCGAATGATAGATCCCGTCGTCGTCCAACCCGCCGAACGACAGGTTGAGCGACGCCGTGCCGTGGTGCTGCAGAAACGGCGTGTAGTCCGACCCCGATCCGAGCGCGCCGATCCGCAGGTCGGCCGCGTCGACGGCTCTCGGCGCGGCGGTCGTGCAGGGGCATCCGCGATGCCGCGGGCCTGCCAGCGCTTCCACACCGTGCCCCTGGTTTCCGGATCCTCGATGCTGCGCGCCACCTCGTTGACGAACTGCTCGAGCGTGTGCGATCCCGACTGCCTGGAGAAATCCGCGGCTGTTGCCGTCGCTGTTGATGTAGACGACGGCCTTGCGGCGCAGCTCGGCGTCGTGCTGCTCGACCCACTCGGTCGATCCGAGCAGCCCCGGCTCTTCGCCATCCCAGGCGGCGTAGACGATCGTCCGCTTCGGGCGCCATCCCTGTTTCGACGAGCTGGCCGAGCGCGCGCGCCTCTTCGAGCTCCGGCGCCATGCCGCTGACCGGATCGGCCGCGCCGTTCACCCACGCGTCGTGATGGTTGCCGCGAACGATCCACTCGATCGGGAAACGTGGATCCCTCGAAGCGGTTGCGATGACGTTGTAGAGCGGCTTCGTGTCCCAGTTGAACGCCACCTTCAGGTGCACCCGCGCCGGTCCCGGGCCCGAGCCGGTAGGTGATCGGCAGCGCGCCGCGCCAGGCCGCCGGCGCCATCGGCCCGCCCATCGCGGCGAGCAGCGGCTGCGCATCGCCGTAGGAAATCGGCAGCACCGGAATCTTCGTGAGCGTCGGCGCCTCGGCGATCGCCAGCCGCTTCGCGCCCGGCATCGCCGCGACGCCCGGCGTCAGCGGATCGCCTGAATAGGTCGGCAGGTCCATGACGCTGCCTCGCTGGACGCCGTCCCTGTTCCGCATCGGGCCGTCGGGAAACACCGCGTCCGGCGAAATACCCATCGTCGCGCGGATCGGAGTAGATCAGGCAGCCGATGGCGCCGTGCTCGGCGGCAATCTTGGGCTTGGTGCCGCGGAACGATCCGCCGTAGCGGGCGATGACGATCGCGCCGCGGACCGAGACGCCGAGCGCGTCGAGCTCGTCGTAGTCCTCGGGCCGGCCGTAGTTGACGTAGACGAGCGGCGCGGTGACGTCGCCGTCGATCGAGTAGGCGTTGTAGGTCGGAAGCTGCTCGCTCTTCTGGCCCGAGGTCGGGTCCACGGCAACGGCCGGCTCTTCGAGCGTCGCCTTGAACGCGTGTCGGCGCGATCATCTCGAGCAGCCGTTCCTTCGGCGTCGGGAACAGCACGTCGTAGGTCTCGATGCGCGCGTCCCAGCCCCATTCGCGGAACCGCGCCAGCATCCACTCGGCGTTGTCCTTCGTGTAGGGCGCCCCGACGTGATGCGGACGGGCGCTGAGGCGCTCCATGTAGTGGCCGATCGCGGCGGCGTCCGGGATCGCGCGGTAGCGTTCTTCCACGCTCGGCGCGCCCTGCGCCTGCATCCGCCACGATCCGGTGAGAGCCATTCCAGCCACAACCAGCGACGAGCACGTTTCGCATCGGATGACGATAACGTGTCCGGTTTACGCGCGTCGAGAGAAATGAACATGGCGCCGGCGGCTTGACATGCGACATGTGTCGCACTAATATGCGACATCTGTCGCATCTGGAGATCGCCGATGACCAAGGCCACGCGCGACGCGCTTCCGCGCCGCGAGCGCGAAATCATGAACGCCTGTTCGCGCTCGGCAATCGGGCCACCGCAGAAGAGATCCGGGCGCGGCTGGCAGATCCACCAACCGGCTCGTCGGTCCGCGTGATGCTCGCCCGGCTCGAGAAGAAGGGCTATCTGCGTCACGCCGAAGATGGCGTCCGCTACGTCTATTCGGCAACGGAATCGCCGGACAAGGCGAAGAGAACAGCGCTCCAGCGGTACGTGCAGACCTTCTTCGGTGGGTCTCTCGCTCAGATGGTGGTGTCGCTCGTCCGCCAGGGGTCGTGGACCGAGAAGGAGCTCGAGGAACTCGCGGCCGAAATTCAACGCGCGCGGAAGGAGAAGAGCCGATGATGTCCTTCGCTGTCGCTGGCGATCGTGAAAGCGACACTCGTGTGTGGAGTGGCGTTCCTCCTGTCGCGCCTGTGCCGGCGCACGCGTGCGTCGATTCGACACCTGCTGTTCGCGCTCGCATTCGCCGCGCTGGTCGCGATTCCCGTTGCAGGCACACTGTTGCCGCCCGTTGCGTTCAGGCTACCAGCCGCAGCGGCGGCCCCAGCACCTCCGCACACAAGATGCAGGCCTCGGCCGCGCTGTCGAGCGCAGGTGCAGACCCTTCCGCATCCAGCACTCCCTGGACCTCTCGGCACAGCGCTCCGGCAACGCCGGCCTCGTGACGTGGCACAGGTCGTCACCGCCACCTGGCTCACAGGCGTCGCGCTCTTCCTGATACCTGTCGTGATCGGCTTCTGGCAGGTGCGTCGCCTGCGCCAGAGCGCGCTCGCCATGGACCGACGGACAGGCGCTTGTGCAGATCGCTCGCATCAACGTTCGGCGTGCGCCGTCCGATTGAGGTGCTTGCTTCACGAGAAGATGACGGGCCCGATGACCTGCGGAGTGCTGAAGCCGTCGATCATCCTGCCGGCCATCGCTCGAGCAGTGGGACGAGGCGTCGCTCAGGTGCGCGCTCAGACACGAGCTCGAGCACGTTGCACGCTGGGATTTTCTGACGCACTGCCTGTCGAGGATCGTCTGCGCGGCGTACTGGTTCCATCCGCTGGTCTGGGCCGCGTGGCGGCGGCTGCGATTCGAAGCCGAGCGGGCGTGTGATGACGCCGTCTTGCAGGAGAACGATGCGAGTGATTACGCATCGTTGCTCGTCTCCATCGCGCAGCAGGGAGCGGCGGACAGGCGTCACGGCGTTCTCGCAATGGCGGGGCGTGACGATCTCGCTGCACGCGTGGCGGCAGTCCTGGATCAAGTCCAGTCGCGCGGTCGCGTTGGACGTCGTCTGGGCAATCGCGTTGATCCTTACCGGAGCCATGGTGATTCTCGGGGTCGCGCCGATCACGCTCGCACGCGCCATGCCACAGACCCAGACCACGGCCACCACAGCTCGTCGGCCGCGATTCGAAACGGTTTCCATCACGCGCAACCAGAAATGACGACCGGTCGCTGATGTACTTCACTGACAACGCCGGTGGGAAACCCGGTGTCGGCCCAGATGGGCGGGTGCAGTGGATGACCACAATTAACGTCGCTGCTGCGCCTCTTGCTTTCGTCTGCCTACAACGCCGAGCTCAAAAGCGACTTCGGATACGACCGGCTGCATCAGATCGACAATGGGCCTGCGTGGATCGATTCAGATCGTTTCGACGTCGTTGCGAAGGCGCCTTTCCGCGCCACGTCGCAGCAGATGAATGAAATGACGCAATCTCTTCTTGCTGACCGATTCAAGTTGGAGTCGCACATCGGGATCAAAGGATTTTCCGATTTATGCACTCATTCTGTCGCGATCGGATGGCATTCTCGGACCGCGAATGTCACCATCACAAGCCGACTGCAGTTCCAAGCCGGGTACATCATCGGCATGTGGCCTTTCCGGAACCTCCGGCTATCTCGTGGGCCGTGGGATCACGATGCCTCAACTCGTCAGGCTTCTTCCAAATCACCTGAGCGGAGGCCATCACATCCCACTCGATCGAGGGGTAATCGACAAGACCGGGCTGACCGGCAAGTTCGATTTCACTGTTGAATGGAACCCGGATCCCGTCTCCGGGGAGATACGCGCACCGAGTAAAACTGCGCCGCGATTACTCCCGATCCGGTTTTTTGCGTTCCCTGTCGAGTCGAATGCGCCGAACTTTGTTGCGGCGCTGGAGGCGCAACTCGGCCTCATGCTGGACACTCAGTGGGTTCCCCAACCGGTGCTGGTCGTCGACAGGATCGAGCCACCCGAGGAGAACTGACCGTCAGACCCGATCGGCGAACATCTGCTTGTAGTAGCGATACCAATCGCTCTGGAATCGTTCCTGCGGATCATGCTTGCGCTTCAACCGTCAGAAACTCCGCCATCTGCGGATAGCACGCTTCCACCTGATCGCGGCGCGCGTGACGGTGGTAGGTCAGATAGTACCGGCCGCCGCGCTTCATGCCCATGTCGATGAGATCGCGGAACGCCTGCCCCGCCTGCGCGAGACCGTCGGGCGTGTGCACCGTGTGCAGATTGAAGATGATGCACGCGTACGGCTGCTTCGCCCACGCCAGAAAACTCTCGTTGTCCTGCTCGATCAGCCGGACGGTCCCGTACACGATGGGCACGTTGTTCCCGCGGAACGTCTTCGCGACCTCCATCATGAACGACGGCAGGTCGCGCCTCGGCACGTAAATCTCGGTGATCATTTCCGTCGCGCGATGCGCCGCACCCAGCTCTTTGTCGAGCCGCACGTGGTAATCGTCGAGATAGGTGCTCATCTGGTGCGTGTCCGACCAGTACACCTGTCCCGACGTGGACAGGTAGTACTTCGAGTAGCCGGTCGAACGCCGTCGCCTTGTTGTTGTGGGCCAGGAGCAGCAGCGCGTGCCAGTCCTCGTCCACGAGCTCGCGCTGCCCGTCCGGTAGCGGTGTATCTGCGGCAACCGGGCGATAGCAGGAAAACACGCCCTTCTTCAGGAAGTCGTCCGACTTCTCGTCGACGGCGAACTGGAAGTCTCCGAACAGGTAGCCTTCGGCAATGCGCCGGTCGAACGCCTCCGGAAGCGTGTCGATCTCGCGAACCTCGACGACCCGCTGAATCTTCTGCCGCGGGCTGAGCCGCAGCTTAACCGTTGACACGACACCGAACAGACCGTAGCCGCCGATCGCCAGACGAAACAGCTCGGCGTTCTGCGTCCGGCTGCACGTGCGGCTCTCGCCTTTTGCGTCAACGAGCACGAACGATTCCACATCGTCGATGAAGGGCTTCATCTTCAGCCCGCGACCGTGGACGTTGGCGGCCAGCGCGCCGCCGATCGTGAGGCGGTCGGCGCCGGTCTGTTTCTGCCGGATCCCCCACTGGCGTGCCTCACCCGCTTGCGGCGTCGAGCAGATGGTCCACGAGCGCGGGCCACATGATCCCCGCGTCCACCTCGACGATGCCCGACGCACGATCGAGCGAGTGGACCTTCGTGAACTTCGTCATATCGAGGAGCACCGAGTCGGTCGCGAACTGCTGGGCGCCCATCGCGTGACGGCCGCCGGCAATCGAGATCGCATGGCCCGCCGATGCGGCACGAGTCACCGCGCGCGTGATGTCGGCGGTGGATGCCACCGGAACGATCTCGCGCACGCGCGTCCGGTTCAGCTGCGAGTGGATGTCGTTGACGAAGATCTCTTCGCCGGCCGGCCACGCCGGCGCCGCCGCGAGAAGCCCCGTCGCTTTCAGAAAATCTCGGCGATTCATCGATACACCCTCACGGGATTATGGGTTCGTAGGTTCGTCGGGTTCGTTGGGTTCGTCGGTCGTCGCGTTCGTCGTGCCGTCGTGTTTCGTCGTGTCTTCGTGTCTTCGTGGTCGTGTCGTGTCTCGTCGTGTCTTCGTGGTTCAGCCTTCGTGGTCACGGAGCCCTGCGCCGCCCTTGAACAGCAGCCACACGCCACCCATCTGCACGACGTGCATCAAATCGTTGTGGTTGAAGTGCTGGTGAAGCCGGACGCCGCTTTGCTGTACGACCGCGGCCGCAATCGAGACCAGGATGCCGGAGGCGATCAACGCCCGGTGGCCGGCCACGCCATGGGTCTGCCCTGCAGCGATGAGGATCAGGAGAATCGCGAGCGTCGAGCCGTAGTCATAGATGACGTAGCGAAACTCGTCGTGCCCGAGCATCCACGCCACGTAGACGCACAGTTTGAGGGCCGCCAGTCCGAGCAGCCAGGTCCGCCAACGGCCGGAGAACGCGGCGGTCAACGCAGCGGCCAGCAGCAGAAAGCTCGCCAACCCCATCGAGATGGTCGTCAGCGTCCAGACCGTCGCGGCATGGGCGCCTAGCGCGGACTGGAACCCATGGTAGGTGCCCCCGACGAAGCTTCCCGCCGCCGCGGCCAGCAACGCCGCAGCCCAGAGCGTGACCGCCTGCTGGCGAGGGCTCCGGTTGCGCCGCAGGAGCAACACCCCGAAAACCCCTGATAAAGTGCCCAGGATGTAGTCGGTTGCCAGCGTCGTGGGCTCGGAAATGGCCACCAGGGATCTTTTCGGCGGAAAAGCTTGACGGGAACATCCGGCTCGATGTAACCTTTAATCCGGATTAACGGATTAATGGCTATCGCCCGTCCCCCAGCGATCCTCGACCACCTCTCGGCTCTGGCCGATACGACGCGCAGCCGCATCCTGCTGCTGCTCGACCGCCACGAGCTTGCCGTGTCCGAGCTGTGCGGAATCATGCAGCTGCCCGCAGTCGACGGTCAGCCGGCACCTGAAGGCGCTGGCCGACAGCGGATGGATTGCGGCGCGGGCCGAGGGAACGAGCAACGTGTACGGCATGACGCGCGACGGGCTCGACACCTCCGCCAGGCGATTGTGGGCGCTCGTTCGCGAACAGGTGGGCGCGACGCCGGCCGCCGCGCACGATCAGCGCCGCGTGCAGACCGTTCTTGCCGAGCGGCGGACGAAATCGCAGGAGTTCTTCTCGTCGTCGGCCGGCCAGTGGGATCGGCTGCGCGACGATTTGTTCGGCGAGCGTGTCCACCTGGCGGCCCTGCCCGCGTTCGCCAGTGCCGAGTGGACGATCGGCGATCTCGGTTGCGGAACCGGCCAGATGACAGCCGCGCTCGCGCCGTTTGTGCGCCATGTCATCGCGGTGGACGGCTCGGCGGCGATGCTGCAGGCGGCGAAGAAGCGCCTTCAGGGGTTCGACAACGTCGAGCTGCGCCGGGGCGACCTGGAGGCGCTGCCGATTGACGATGCGAGGCTCGACGCGGCGACGCTGGCGCTGGTGCTGCATCACCTCGCCGATCCCAGGCGGGTGCTCGCGGAAGTCGCGCGCGTGCTGAAGCCCGGCGGCCAGCTGCTCGTCGTCGACATGCTGCCGCACGATCGCGAGAGCTATCGCCAGCAGATGGGCCACGTGTGGCTGGGGTTTTCGGAAGAACACATCCGGCGTATCCTCGACGAGAGCGGACTCGGCAACGTTCGCATCGTGCCGCTGTCGCCGGATCCGAAATCAAAGGGCCCGGGATTATTCGTGGCCACAGCGCGCAAGATGACACCGGTTATCGCGTAGGTTGTGTCACCAAGAGAAGTTGCACTAAGCAGATAGGCGTTTCAACCAAAGCCGAGCCGGCGAAGTCGCGGCGACGGCACAGGCGCGTGGGGTGGGTCCCACGCGCAATTAAGAGAAAGAGATCTCTCATGACGTACCGCCGTCCAGCAACCACATCCCTTCGCCGCCGCGAAAGCCGCCGGCCGCGAGCCCTACAAAGTGAAAGATCTGTCGCTCGCCGATTTCGGCCGCAAAGAGCTGCGCCTCGCCGAACAGGAAATGCCCGGCCTGATGGCGCTGCGCAAGCAGCACGGCGCCAGGAAGCCGCTCGCGGGCTCGCGCGTCATGGGCAGCCTGCACATGACGATTCAGACCGGCGTGCTCATCGAGACCCTGGCCGAGCTCGGCGCCGACGTGCGCTGGGTGTCGTGCAACATCTTCTCGACGCAGGATCACGCCGCGGCGGCCGTCGTCGTCGGCCGGCCGGAAACGGGCGGCACGCCGAAGGATCCCAAAGGCATCCCGGTCTTCGCGTGGAAGGGCGAGACGCTCGAAGAGTACTGGTGGTGCACGAGCGAAGCGCTCGAGTGGCCCGACGGCAGCGGACCGACGCTCATCGTCGATGACGGCGGCGACGCGACGCTGGTCGTCCACAAGGGCGCGGAGTTCGAGAAGGCCGGCAAGGTGCCGGCGTTCAATCCCGACAAGGACCCGGAAGAGTGGGGCGTCATCCTCGACTGCATCAACCAGTCGATCAGGAAGGACAAGTCGCGCTGGACGCGGCTGGCGTCATCGATCCGCGGCGTCAGCGAAGAAACGACGACGGGCGTGCACCGTCTGTATCAGATGATGGAAGCGGGCACGCTGCTCTTCCCCGCCATCAACGTGAACGACTCGGTGACCAAGAGCAAGTTCGACAACATCTACGGCTGCCGGCACTCGCTGCCCGACGGCCTGGCGCGGGCGACCGACGTCATGCTCGGCGGCAAAGTGGCGGTCGTCTTCGGCTATGGCGAAGTCGGCAAGGGCTGCGCTCAGGCCCTGCGCGGCCAGGGCTGCCGCGTCATCGTGACCGAGATCGATCCGATTTGCGCGCTGCAGGCGGCGATGGAGGGCTATCAGGTGACCACGATCGACGAGGTCGTGGACAAGGCCGACATCTTCATCACGGCCACGGGCAACCACAACATCATCACGCTCGACCACATGAAGCGGATGAAGGACAAGGCGATCGTCGGCAACATCGGCCACTTCGACAACGAGATCGACATGGCGGGCCTCAAGAAAGCAGGCGTCGAGCGGATCAACATCAAGCCCCAGTACGACGAGTTCCGCTTCCCCGATGGCCACAGCGTGATGATTCTCGCCGAAGGCCGTCTCCTGAACCTCGGCTGCGCGACGGGCCACCCGAGCTTCGTCATGTCGGCGTCATTCACCAATCAGGTGATCGCGCAGCTCGAGCTGCACCAGAACACCGGCAAGTACGAAAAGAAGGTGTACATGCTGCCGAAGCACCTCGACGAGCAGGTGGCGCGGCTGCATCTCGACCATCTCGGCGTGAAGCTGACGAAGTTGAGCAAGGACCAGGCGGACTACATCGGTGTGCCGGTCGAAGGGCCTGTACAAGCCGGACCACTACCGATACTAGAATTGGCAGATTGACAGATTGGTAGATTGGCAGAATGTGATAGATTGATGATTGGCGATCGCGATTCGATTGCCGATTGAAACGGATGACGTGGCGATCTTGGTTTTCATGACTCGCCCTTTCGTTTTGCGCTAGGTCTTCAGGCTCGCATGCAGCGTGTCGACGAGATACTTGCGGTGCGCTGCCATGTCCTGCTCGATCGTCACGCCGGGCGGCATGTCGACGTAGTTGAAGTCCAGGCTGATCCAGCCGGCGTACTGCCGCTCGCGGAGAACCCGGATCAGCGCGGGAAAATCGACACCGCCGGTGCCGAGCCGCTGATAGATCGGATCGGGCGTCGGCGGAAGCCCGAGCTTTTTGGCCATCGCGGCTTCCTCTTCCTTGCTCGGCGCCGGGCCTTTCCATCCCTTCCCGGCACTCCACACCGGCAGCGTGTCCTTGAAATGGAAATGCGCGATGCGCGAGTAGTGATCGCGCGCGAAGGCCACCGGATCGAAGCCACCCACCGACGCGTGGCAGGTGTCGAGCGTCACGAACACGAGCTTCGGATCGGTCGCCTCCAGAATCATCTCGACCTCGCCCTTCCGCTCCATCATCGTCCAGGCGTGCGGATGGAAGGCGAACTTCACGCCGTGCACGAGCGTCCGCTTGCCGACCTCGTTCAGATTTCTGGCGAGAATCTTGACGTTGGCGGCACTGAGATCCTCGGGGCCCGAGACGGCGGTTGAGGTTGGCCTTGAGGGCCGTCACGCCGAAATACGACGCCCACTTCGCATTGGCTTCGTTGTCTGCAATCGTGTCCTTCACACGGGCGGTGTCGAAGTATTCACCGCCGCTCGCGACCGACGAGATGCTGATGCCCGACTCGTCGAGGATCTTCTTGAACTCGGCGGGAGGCCGGTTCAGATAGCTCTGCAGCTCGTTGCCCCACGGCTCGATGCCGTGGAACCCGAACTTCGCCGCCATCTTGATGCCCATCTCGGGATGTGGCTTCAGCGGCGTGAACATGTGGCTGCTCATCGCCCATCTGAATTTGTCGCCCGGCATCGCAAACGCACGGCCCGCTGTCGCAGCAACTCCAACGAGGGCTCCAACGAATTCGCGCCTGTTCAACATGGGCACCTCCGCTCTTCAGGACAGCGCTAAAGCGCTGTGCCACCGGTAATACAGCTCACACTCAAGCTTGCTGGCACAGATACAGGCTCGACCCGGTGGCACAGGCCTTCAGGCCTGTCGCACTACTGTTTGACATACTTCTGCACGATGCCGCTCAGCTGCGCGAGATAGATGCTGCCGGCCGCATCCACGGCCGCACCGTGAGCCGCCTGAGCCTCTGGCAGCTTGACGACGACGTTGCCGCTCAGATCGCGGACGACGGCGCCGGTGATCATGCGCGCCATCCCTTGTCATGGCCAGGCCGGACACGCCGCCGGTTTTCGACCACTCGCTCAAGTACTTTCCGTTCGCGTCAAAAATCTGAATCCGCTGGTTGTCGCGATCGGTCACGTACACGCGACCCTGGCCGTCCACGACGACGTTGTGCGGCAGGCCGAACTCGCCCGGACCCGTTCCCCGTTTGCCCCACTCGAGCAGGAACTTCCCGTCCCTCGAAAACTTCACGACACGCGCGCCGCCATAGCCGTCGGTCACGTAGAGATCGCCGTTCGGCGCAAACGCGATGTCGGTGGGAAGATTGAAGTTCGACGGTCCACCGCCGACCGCGCCGCGGGTGCCGAGCGCGCATGATCTCCTTGCCGTCCTGGTTCATCTTGTAGATGACGTGCCCGGTTGCATCGACCGCCCAGATGTTTCCCTGAGGATCGACGCGGATCGAATGGGCGCCGCACGAGGTGCATCCGCCGGGGCCATACACCGCGGAGTAGTGCGAGCGGGTCGGCGCCCAGTTTGGCTCGGGAATCGCGGCCACCTTCCCTTCGCTGAAGAGGCCGTCTCCCCACGATCGAAGCAACTTGCCGCTGGTATCGAACTCCAGAATCGGGTGCGCACCACGGTGAAGGACGAGCACCGTCCCTTTCTGAGTGACGGCGACGCTCGAGGCTTGAATCAGACTCCACGCGCCGGGGAATCCGGCGGCGCTGGTGGGCGGCGCCGGAAACTCCACGAGCTTGTATGACGCGCCACCGCCGGCCGTGGGACTGCCACCGGCCCTGCTCTGGCCGCTACTCGCCAGCGACGGCAAGGCTGACAAACACAAGCGCGAGCAAAGGCATTCGAGAGCGTCGCATGGCTGCCTCCCGGTTTTTTGGTGAATGTGACCCGGACATCATGTGACAAAAGTATGTCGGCCCGCAATCTGTGCTGTCACTGTTCGAGAGCAGTTCCCGTCTGAACGAGGTGACACGCTATCCACAATCTCGCGGCACGTCGGTTGCACCCGCGCCGGCGGACTTAGCGTCCGCAAAGGAGCCCTCTAGATGATAAATCGTGCCGGCGCCCGATTGGCCGCGGCAACCGTGATGGTACTGAGCTCGTTGGCGTGCGGCGGAACGGCAGCGACGCCGACAGAGCCGGCTCCGGTATACGAACAGAAGACGGAAACCTACACGGGCACGTTGAACACGGGCGGTGGCGCCGCGTTCAACTTCGCCGTCACCAATCCGGGCAACATCGTCGCGAAGATTACGGAGCTCGCGCCCGTGAGCACGCTGACGATGGGACTGTCGCTCGGATTCTGGGACGCGACGACCTCCCTCTGCAGCCAGGACATCTCAGCTTCGGTGTCGCTCAACACCACTGTGTCCGGCTCGCCTCCCGGACCCGCCCAGTACTGCGTCGGCATTTACGACGTCGGTAACGTGCAGGTTCCGACCACTTTCACCATCATCCTCACCCACTATTGAGCGCGCTCGCTATTCTCCTCCCGGCTGGAACAAGTGTGAGTTCGCATAACCCACAAAGGCCAGCCGGGTGGCCATTCCCGCGCCCACGTGGCGCGGACGATGCCAGACCTGCGCCGGCGCGTAGACGATGTCGCCCTGGTTGGCGACGAAGACCGGAACGTCGCCGATCTTGAACTCGTTCTGCCCTTCCAGCATGAACCAGAATTCGGGACCGGTCAGGTGGAAGTGCCCCTTGTCGTCCTCGCGCGCCGGCTTCTCCGTTTTCGGATCGCCGCGCAGGATGTTCGCGATCCCGACGTTGACGTATCCGCCGTCGTGCGCGTCGCCGACAAACTGCGTCTGGTTCCGCTTGGGCTTCGGCTTGCCGCCGTTCATCACGAGGTTGTAGTCGATGTACGGCACGTTCGCGTCGTCGTAGGCACCCTTCGCGTTCGCCACGCTCACGCGCTCGTACTTCACGCCCGGCGCCGGCGCCGGCTTCTCATCGGCGGGATACATCGTGTGCGAGTTCGCCATCAGCACCTCGAAGCGCAGCGACGGCCTGTCGCCAACGGTCTCCATGCTGTAGACCAGGCGCTTCGGCACCTGCACGAGATATCCCTTGGTCGCGACGAACGGCTCGATGCCTTCGATCGTGAATCGGATCTGGCCGTCCTGCACGATCCAGAACGCGCGATTGTCCTGATGGAACCGCCTCGGCGTTTTCGCTCCCGGCGCCATCGCGATGTACGAACCGTGGAACAAGTTGTCGTTGACGATGAGCTCGGTCCAGCTCTGCTGACCTTTGTGTTTGGCCAGCAGGTCCGACAGTTTCGTGAGCGCCTTGTGCGGCGGCGTAAACGGGTTGGGCTTCTCGGGCATGGGCGCCCACGCTTCGATCCGTCCATCTTGTCCGTGGAGATCGACGGTGAGCGTGCCGATCGCGAGAAGCAATCCAAGCATCACAGCGGTGACAGCAAGACGCATTGAGGGATCCTTTCGGCAGGGCTGAAGCCCTGCGCTACCGAGACAGGGCTGAAGCCCTGCGCTACCGACTACAGGCTATCAGCGGAGCTGAAGCTCCGCCCTACTCAGAAGCCCTGCGCTACTTCAGAAGGTGCGCGATTTTTTCGATGCCGGCCTTGGCGCAGATCTCGTCCTTGTCGCCGCCGACGGCGCCGCTGACGCCGACGGCCCCGATGGCAACATCTCCCACCTTGATAGGGACTCCGCCCCCGATGCCGACGGTGCCTTCCACGTTCGATGCACGCAGATCCGAGCGTGGACCCTCGAGCCGTTGCGAACTCGAGTGAGCTCGCGAATCGTGTCGCAAAGGTCAATGCTGTATAGGCCTTGCGCTGGCTCAAATCGATCGTGTGCAACCCGGTTCCCTCATCACGGGCAAACGCTTTGAGGTGGCCGCCCGCGTCGATGACCGACACGCTCGCACGAAATCCGTCGGCGCGGCAGCGCTCAATCGTGCCCTGGACGATCATCTGGGCCATCTCCACCGACAACGCTTTCTGCGTGACCAATCCCTGCGCCGCGGCGCCACACGGCAACCCGGCGACCAACACTCCAACCATCAGAAACAACCGCATAAGAAACCTCCGGGAAGGGTGTATCTTTACACCAATCCGGGCCCCATTACACATGCGATGAAAGCGAGGTTTCCGTGAAGAAAATCGCGCTAGCCCTTTCGCTCGTCGGAATCGCCCTCACGACGCTCGTGTCCGCCCAGGGCGGCAACGCCGAGCTACAAGCCCAAACGCATCAACAAGATGATCGAGCTGCTCGAGGCCGGGCAGCCGGTCTACGACATCAGCGTGGAAGGCGTGGGGTACGAGGAAGGGAAGAAACTCGCCAAGGAACGGTACGACCTGATCCAGTACCAGATGGAGCACGGGGTCTTCGAACCGCACCTGCTGCGACAGTTCATGCAGGGACTGGTCGACGGCGGGCCCGACCAAGAGCGGCCATCGCACGCCGACGGTCATCGTCACGCTGCCCGTGCTGGGCCTGGATGCGGTGACCGTGAAGAACAATCACTGGGTCATCGAGCAGATTCTGACCGCCGGCGTCCACGGGCTCATGTTGTGCCACGCGCGCAACGCCGAAGCGGTCCGGACGTTTGTCTCGACCGCGCGCTATCAGTTCGAGCGGCCCGAGTTGAAGGGCGCCGACAAAGGCATTCCCGAAGGCCTGCGCGGGTCGGGCAGCCAGGCGTATGCCTCGCGCATCTGGGGCATCACCGGCACCCAGTACATCGAGAAAGCCGATCCGTGGCCGATGAATCCCGAACGGCGAGCTGATCCTCTCGCTGAAGATGGAAGACAAGTACTCGCTGGCCAACATCGACGAGATCACCAAAACGCCCGGCATCGCGTGGGGCGAATGGGGTCCCGGCGATCAGGCGATGTCGCTGATGGGTCTCGCCTATCTGAAAGGCGGCGGCAGCCAGGGACGCAGCACTGCCGGGCACGAAGGCGACCGGCGGACTGCCGCCGATTGGCGAACCGAAGCTCGACGCCGCGCGCGCGCGCATCATGGACGCGATGAAGGCCAACAAGTGGGCGCCGCTGCACTCGGCGAACCTCGACAACATCATCGATCTCATCAAGGCCGGCGTCATGGTGACCCATGGCGATTCGGTCGAGCTCACCAACAAGGGGCGGGCGTTCACGAAGAGAGAAATGCCTTACTGATCACGCATTGGCAGATTGGTAGATTGGTAGATTGGGAGATTACGAGGAGAGCCGTCATGAGGCGGATGGCTGCTTGCGCTGGCCGGCCTGCTGATGATCACCGCCGGTGTGGTCGCACAAAAGGCGGCGCTCAAGCTCGAGCCGATTGAGCGGCAGATGCCGGCGTACATCCAGGAACGCCTGAGTGCCGAGGATCGCGTGCTCTTCGACAAGCTGATGCGCGTCGGGCCTCGAGTCGGCGTGGTCGCTCGTCACGGCTGAAGGCTATCCGCAGAACTTCATCAACGAGCTGACGCCGCTGAAGTCCAACATGCGCATGGTCGGCCGCGCCCGCACCATGCGCTACCTTCCCAATCGCAAGGACGTGCGCGAGAAGCTGTACTCGGCCGGACCGCAGCTCAACTACAAGTCGGCTGAAGAAGCACAGCCCGGCGACGTCCTGGTGTTCGACGCGGGCGGCGAAACGCGCGCCGGCGTATCGGGCGGCGTGACGACGGTCCGGTTCCTCGTGCGGGGAGGAGCAGGGCTCGTCATCGACGGCGCCATGCGCGATGTGCCCGAGCTCGAAGCGATGCCGATTCAGACCTACATGCGCCGGGGCCATGCGTCATCGGTCTCCCCGATCATGATGAGCGTCGACTATCAGGTGCCGGTCCGCATCGGCACCGTGACGGTCATTCCGGGCGACATTCTCGTTGGCGAGAGCACCGGCATTCTCGTCATCCCCGCCGCCATCGCCGTCGAAGATTGCCGACAAGGCGCTCGAGCACGACGAGGAGGAAGAATTTCAGCGTGGGCTGCTGCTCCAGGGCGAATCGATCTACGGCGTGTATCCGATGAACGCCGGCGACGCGGAAACGATTTGAAGAGTGGAAAAAGAAGAAAGCCGGAAGCCGGTAAGTCAGCGTAAGCGCAGTCACCGGTACGATCGAAGCAGAGCAAGGAGACCTGTCGGTGCGGTCCTATTGCAGTCATCGCGCTCGTGCTCGATTGCCGCATGCCTGCGTTCGCACAGCGCAGCGCAGCGGTCGCGCTCGATACGACGGCGCTGCGGCCGGGCGCCGTCAGCGTCGGCCACGACGGCAACGCGGTCTCGGTGTCGTGGCCCGACGAGAACTCGCGCACGTGGCAGGCGACGTTTTCGCTCGATCCGGCGCGGCCGCTCATCAGCTCGATTTCGGTCGGCGCGTCTCCCGATCGTGACCGACGCCAACGCCCGTCTATCAGGGGGAAACCGGCAAGCGGCGCGGCGGGTGGAACGCGTTTTTCGACGATCCCACGGCGCATCCGGAAGGCACGAGGCACGTCACCGGCACCTTCAGGCTGCGCGGCGCGAAAGCGAAGTCCGATCGGCGATCGCGTCGAGCTCGTCTTCGACGGCATGCGCATGGGCAGCTTCGAAGGCGCGCATCGCGTACACGTTCTATCCCGGCAGCCGGCTCATCCAGCAGGAAGCGGTGCTGACGACCAACGATCCGGACGTCGCGTACTACTACGACGCCGGGCTCGACATGTCGGCGCCCGCCTATCGCACGGCCGGCAACAACATGAAGTCGGAGGTGGCGTACTACGACACGAACGGCGCGTTGAAGCGCGTGATGCACAACGGGCTTCAGGCCGAGCGCGAGCCGGTGAAAGTCCGCTACCGCACGCTTGGCGGCCCAGATGACGGGCGGCAGCATCGCCGTCTTTCCGGCGCCGCATCAATACTTCTTTCCGCGCGATTTCTCATCGAACCTCGCCTACCTCTGGCACCGTGGATGGCGCGGGCGCGTCGGCATCGGCATCAGGCAGCTTCGCGACGAGAACTGGCAGTACTACCCGTGGATCAACGCGCCTCCCGGACGCGCGCAGCGCATGAGCGTCTTCTTCCTCGTCGCCGAGGGTGCTGCCGAAACGGCGCTCGCACAGGTGCTGCGGTACACGAACAGCGATCGTTTTCCGGCGCTGGCCGGCTACAAGACGATGAGCACGCATTGGCACCTGGCGGATACCGTTCAGGCGATGGCGAACGGCTTCCAGTGGACGCCGCCGTTCAAGCCGGTGCTCAAGGCCATGGGCGTGGATGCGTCCATGATCATGGACTTTCACGGTGACGGCCATCCCGCCGATCTCACGGATCTGCGCCTCGACGAGCTCGACGCGTACTTCCGCGCGCTGAAGGCGCAGTCCGATCCGGAGTTCCTGTTGATTCCCGCCGAGGAAGCGAACGTGCACCTCGGCGGTCACTGGTCGGTGGTGTTCCCGAAGCCGGTGTACTGGTTCATGAACCGGCCGAAGAACGCGCAGGCGGCGTTCGAAATGCAGCACCGAAGTACGGCAAGGTCTACAGCACGGCCAACGCGCAGGAAATGCTCGATCTGGTCCGGCGCGAGGGCGGCTACATGTATCAGACCCACCCGAGGACCAAGGGCTCGACCGGATTCCCCGACAAGATTCTCGAGACCGAGCACTTCCGCGATCCGCGCTACCTGGGCGCCGGATGGAAGGCGATGCCCTCGGATCTCTCGTCGCCGCGGCTGGGCGATCGCGCGTTCGATCTGCTCGACGATCTGAGCAATCATGGGGCTGCGGAAGAAGATCTTCGGCGAGGTCGACATGTTCCAGTTCGACCACACGCACGAGCTCTACGCGCACATGAACATCAACTACGTCAAGCTCGATCGTCTGCCGTCATTCGATCGATGGGGCGACGCGCTCGAGCCGCTCGCTCGCGGAGAGTTCTTCACGACGACCGGCGAGGTGCTGCTGCCGAAAGTGGACTGGTCGAAGTCGACCGCGAACGAGGTCGTCGCCGTCGTCGAGGCGCAGTGGACCTTCCCGCTTCGATTCGCGGAAATCGTGTGGAGCGACGGCAAGACCACGCATCACGAGACGATTCCGCTTTCAGAGAGCCGCGAATTCGGCAAGCGCACCTTCGAATGGCGCGCCCCCGCCGCCGCCTGGCAGTGGGCGAGAGTGGCGGTGTGGGACGTGGCGGGCAATGGGGCGTTTGTGAATCCGACCTGGGCAATGAGTAACGTAAACATGGCAGATGGCAAATGGCAGATGGCAAATAGAAACTGCCATCTGCCATATCAGTCGTCGAGATCTATGCCATACCAGCGTCAGCGGGCTATGCCATAGCGTCGTCAGAACCGCACGCCGACGCCAAATCTGAACTGATGCGAGTCAAGCCGATCCCCAGCGCTGAGAATCGAGCTCAGCGTGCTGCCGGCGAGAATCCGCTTGTAGCGGTAACCGAGATCGATCTGAAGCGGACCGCCGTGCAGCAGAACGCCGCCGCCTCCACCGACAATCGGATCGCTCGTGTCCACAAAGCTCAGCGCCGCCCTGACGATGGCATCGGTGGCCGACCCAAGCCCGTTGACGCCGAACTGGAGATGGGCGACACCGGCGCTGCCCTTCCACATACGGACTGACCGCCGATCGCGGCGATGCGAGCAGGCGTACGCCTCCTTCGCCATAAAACGCCGACGCCGTCAGGTTGAGGCCGGTGAGCCCCAGCCCGATGCCGATGAGATCGGGCATGACGTTGCCCAGCCTGCCGAACTCTCCCATCACTTGAACGCCGGGCAGGACTTCGAATCCGACTCGCCCGCCAAAATCGAACGGAACACCGGAATCGCCGAACGAGGACAGCTGATTGGTCGGAAGCGCGCCGAACGCGTCGAGCGAGGTCTGGGCGTAGGTACGAACCGGGGCCGCGAGGCTCAGCACCGCAACGGCGACTGCACATGCGAAGCGCATGGTGGTTCCTTTTCGCCTACGGAGGCAGGCACCCGTCGAAATGCAAGGCCTGCACCAAACCATGCGGGCCTTCCTGGCCGCCTTTACCTATTCTTTACACTGTCTTACCCGTTCTTCACGGCGCGGACGCCCCCTTTCGGAGACAATCTGACCGCCATGTCCCGGACCATCCTGATCGTCGACGACGACCGCGAGCTCTGCGAGCTGGTCGGCGAGCTGCTGCGCGCCGAGGGATTCGACGTCGAGGCCCACCACACTGGCGACGGCGCCGTCGAGCTGGCGGCCAGCGGCCGCTTCGCGCTCGTCATTCTCGACGTGATGCTGCCGGTGCAGAACGGGTTCGAGATTCTGCGCGCCCTTCGCAACCGCTCTGCCGTGCCGGTCATTCTCCTGACCGCCCGCGGCGAGGACATCGATCGCATCGTCGGCCTCGAAATCGGGGCCGACGACTATCTGCCCAAGCCCTTCAACTCGCGCGAGCTCACCGCGCGCATCCACGCCGTGCTCCGCCGCATGCAGCCGCGCGAGGCGGACGCGCTGCCGCGGGTCGTCGTCGGCGACATCGCGCTCGATCCGGCGACGCGGACCGTGATGAAAGACGACTCGCCCGTCGATCTGACGACGGTGGAATTCGAGCTGCTGCACCTGCTCCTCTCGACGGCCGGACGCGTCATCTCGCGCGAGGACATCAGCCAGCGCGTGCTCGGACGCGCCTTCGATCCGTTCGACCGGAGCATCGACGTGCACATCGGCAAGGTGCGCCGCAAGATTGGCGACTCGGCCGATGGCGAGCGCATCAAGACCATTCGCGGAGTCGGCTACATCTATGCGCAGCCTCGCCGTTAAGATCTTCCTCAGCTTCTGGATCGCACAGGTCTTCATCCTCGTGGGGCTCGAGATCTTCCGTCCGCGCGGCTCGCGGCCACCGGCGCCGTCGATGCCACCCGACGCGCCGCCTTTTACCTTCATTCCCACTCCAGTGCTCGTCGCCGCCATCGTCGTGTCGGCGATCGTGTGCTTCCTGCTCGCACGCCATCTGAGCGCGCCGCTCAAGCGCGTGCGCGACGCGAGCGAGCGGCTGGCCGCGGGCGATCTGACCGCCAGGGCCGGGGCGATGGTGCAGGGGCGGCGTGACGAGATCGGCGATCTCGTCCGCGATTTCGACGTCATGGCCGAGCGGCTCAGCCTGCTCGTGTCGTCGCAGAAGCAGCTGCTCTCGGACATCTCACACGAGCTGCGCTCGCCGCTCGCCAGACTTCATGTGGCGGTGGAGCTTGCCCGGCGCAAAGCGGGACCGGCCGCCGAGAAAGACCTGAACCGCATCGAGGCCGAGGGCACGCGGATGAACGAGATGATCGGCCAGATCCTGACGCTGGCCCGCGCCGACAGCGACAAGCCGGCCGTGACGGAGATCTTCGACGTCGCCGACGTCGTGCGGCGCGTGGCAGCCGACACCGACTACGAGGCCCGTCAGAGCGGGCGGACCGTCGTGGTGCGCGACTCGGCGGAAGCGATCGTGCAGGGCGACGCGGCGCTCGTCGCCAGCGCGATCGAGAACGTGGTGCGAAACGGCTCCCGCTACACGCCGGAAGGCACGTCGGTGGACATTTCTGTCGCCACCACGGCGACCCACGCGCACATCGTCGTTCGCGATCACGGCCCAGGCGTGCCGCCAGAGCGAGATCGATCGCATTTTCCTGCCGTTCCATCGCGTCAGCGCTTCGCGCGATCGCGACTCCGGTGGCACCGGACTGGGCCTGTCGATCGCCGCGCGCGCGGCGGCCGTGCACGGCGGCACGATCCGCGCGACCAATGCGACGGCGGCGGGCTGGAAGTTGCCATCGATCTTCCACTTTACAAAGCTTTACATTCGCTTGCCGTTTCTTGACGGCACACCTTCTTGCATACGCCTAATCTGGTCATGTCGCATTCACGACCGGAGGAACACGATGCAGGACAACGAACGAAAGATTGGGCGGCGCGACTTACTGGCACTGCTCGGCGTCACGAGCGCGGTGTTTGCCGCGGGCTGTGCCAGCGACTCGCCGACGAGCCCGAGCACGATGGGATCGGCCACCGACGTGGCCACCGGTACGACAACGGGAGGCACAGGCACCACCACAGGCACCTCGGGGCTGGCCTGTTCGGTCACGCCGAACGAGACGGTCGGTCCCTATCCCTCGCTCGTCGATCTGTTTCGCAGTGACATCCGCGAAAGCAAAGGCGGCACGCAGCTCGACCTCACGATCACGGTGCTCAACACAGCGGCGAGTTGCGCCCCGCTCACCGGCGCGAACGTCGAGATCTGGCAATGCGATGCGGGCGGAAACTACTCGCAGTACGGCAGCGAGCGGGCGCAGACCTACCTGCGCGGCATCCAGACGAGCGACGCCAGCGGGCAGGTGAAATTCACGACGGTCTACCCCGGCTGGTATCAGGGTCGCGCCACGCACATCCACGTCGAAGTCACGCAGAACGGGCGGTCGCTCAAGGTCACCCAGATTGCGTTTCCCGAGTCGACCAACGCAGAGGTGTACGGCACGGGCGTGTACGCGTCGAGAGGGTCCAATCCGACGACCAACGCGCGCGACGGCATCTTCGCCGACAGCCTCAGTTCCGAGATGGCGACGATCTCGGGAAGCCCCTCGAGCGGGTACACGGCGAATTTCACCGTTGGCCTCTCGGCCTAGTCTCCGACCAGGTTCTCTGTGACAAAACTGTGACGGAGGCGTCCCGTTTGGCGGAAACAGGACTCTGACAAGTGGACACCTTAGGTATTGGCAGGCCGATTCCGGCCGAAATCAGCGTGCGATACGGGGCACCCGGCTTGCACAGCCGCCCCGCTGGAGGAATTCTTTCGATGTCTCACGCTCTCCGGATTTTTGTATTTCTACTCCTCGTCTGCAGCCTGGCCCAGACCGCGGCGGCCCAGGGAAGCAACGGACCACGCGTTGCCGGCTCCTTTTCGGGTGTCTTCGGCGAGGGAGAAACGAACATCGCCGCAAGCGGGTCGGTCGGCTATCGTTTCACCCGCCAGTTCGGTTTCGAGTTCGAGGTGCTGTCGCTGCCTGATTTCAAGGTTGACGACATCAACATCGGCGGACGCGGGATTGGGTTCCTCACGAACTTCGTGATGGAATTTCCAAGCGACGCGCGGTGGCTCACACCTTACGTGCAGGGCGGCGGGGGCATGGTCAACATCCGGGTCGAGCCAGATGTCCGGATCCTCGCGGACGACTTTCGCATCGACAATCGCGCCCTCGCGGCTCCCATCCGGAATTTCCTGCGGGGCCGGTTCCCGAATGGCGACGGCGGGCGTCCGATTCAGATCCCGACTCAGCTCGTCCCGAGTTACAGCGAAACGAACCTCGCGCTCTCGGTGGGCGGCGGCGTCGACTTCCGCGTCTGGGAAGAGCTCTCCGTCGGTCCCAACATCACGTTCACGAAGCTGTTTGGCAACTTTCGCGACATCGAGCTCACGCGCATCGGCGCGCGCGCGAGCTATCGATTCTGAGGTGTCATGAGGCACGCACACACGAGCCCGGACGTCGGCGTCTCGAAGTCCGGGCGGTGTTTTTCGCTCGCGGATTTTTTCAGACACGACATTCGCGAAGGTCAGGCCGGCACCCTGCTGAGGCTGACCGTCAAGGTCGTGAATGTGGCGAACGGCGCGGGTGTCGCGAATGCACACGTCGAAATCTGGCATGCCGATGCGTCAGGCAACTATTCGCAGTACGGCAACCAGTCGGGCCACACGTACCTGCGCGGCTTCCAGACGACCGACGCCCGGGGCGAGGTCACGTTCACGACGATCTATCCCGGCTGGTATCAGGGCCACGCGACGCACATCCACGCCGAAGTCAGCATTGGCGCCCGTTCCATCAAGCTGACGCAGCTGGCGTTTCCCGAATCGGCCAGCAATGCGGTTTACACGCAGGGCCCATACGCCGGGCGCGGACCGAATCCGGTCGGCAATTCGAGTGATGGCTTTTTCCGGGACGGTCTCGCGCCGCATCTGGTCGCACTCACCGGCAACCCCGTCACGGGATTTTCGGCCACGGCACGGATCGAGATCGCCATCTAGAAAAAGCGTCACACTCTGAGAAATACAAACAAGAGATTAGGAGACTAGGAGATCATTCTTCGAAAGAATTCTCCTAAACAAACCCAAGTGCGTCCGGGCCGAACAGTTCCCGGTCCGGCTAACCGCTACGCCAAGGCTACGGCGATCTCGGCGTAGCGCCTTCGGCGCGAAGGCGGAAGCCGGACACTACTTATATTTGAACAGAAGATCAAAAGATCAGGAGAACCACTCTTCTAAAAGTATTCTCCTAAACTCTTAATCTCTTGTTTCCTTTGACAAAGGGCCCAGGCTGGCGCCGGCGTCAATTTGTCGATAGCGATCATCACGTCGCCTTGTCCCCGGAGCGTTCCAGGTCCAAAGACGAGAGCGGTCATCACCACGAAGATCAGAAAACAGAAACGCCGGCGAACCATCAACGCGCCCTTTCCCATGGGAATTCCAGCGTCGGATCGTTCACCAGCCGCCTGATTCCGATCACGATCTGCTCGCCCGCACCCGGCGCGAGCTGCACTTCGAAGAACGGTGCGTTCACCGTGATCGTGCGGTCGCCCGCTTGCACGGTCGTGGCCTGATGCTCGGCGTATGCACCCATCTGCACGATCGTCCGGCGCGACGCCGTGTGGCTGGTGTTGACGAGCGTGAGCGTCACGCTGTCCGGCGCGATCTTCTCGACCAGGGCGGCCACGTCTTCCGCAAGGCCGGCGCGCCGGCGTTCCGCATCGAAGTACCGCACCTGGCTTCGCAGCACATCACCGGAGCCATACAGGTTCGCCGCGCCGAGCGTGAGGTTGGCGAGCGACTCGAACGCGACAGGACTCGCACCGTATCCGCTCGCCTTTTTGGCCGTACGTTCGGCGGTGCGCCGGACCTCCTGCGCGTCGGCCTGCAAGGCCTCGAGCGGATAGGCCGGCCGGTTCCCTTGCAGGAACTCGATCCAGCCCTGAACCGAACGCCGATCGGGCGGGTTGGGAAGGATGCGTTTCAGATCCGCTGGATTCAGCGACCAGAGGTACAGCTCGATCGTGGTCTCGGAGAGATTGCCAAGCGCACCGGTCGGATAGAACTCCCCTTCCCGGTATCCGTACCAGCCGACCTTGCCCGCCGCCTGCCCCGAGCCTGGTCGAGGGGATTCGCCGTAGTAGTGCGGCAGCAGCATCCGGCCGTTCTCGGTGCGCGCGGCGGCAAAGATGTTGTCGACCTGCCGGCGCACGGGAGCGATGTAGTCAGCGTTCCGGCTCAGCATGGCTGCCTGGCCGAACGCGGCAGGGATGCCCCGCAACACGTAATTGCGCAGCCCATCGTCCGGGCTGTTCCAGCCGAAGATGCCGCCGTACCACTTGCCGCCCCATTCACCGCCGATCTTTCCGTCGAGCCCGATATTGGAAGGAAAATTTCCGCCATTGGCGGCTGCGCGATCGCGCCATGCGTCCACGTACTCGAGAGCCCAGTTCCTGTACTTCGGTTCGTGCGTCAGGAGATAGGCCTGCGTGGCGAGCGTCGTCGCCAGCAGATTCAGTGGATGGTCGCCGCGGATGTTCGACGATATGCGGAAGCGCTCGGCGCGTTTGGGGTTCTCGTCGCCGTCCCAGTCGACCGGCGTCACCGGCCTGGTCATGGCTCCCTTGCTGCCGTTGAACAGGCTCTTGATGATCTTGATCTTCGGATCGTAGTTGGACGCCTCGGGATCTTCGTTCAGGTAGAAGCCGGCGAAGCGGCGCACGCGCGCCAGGCTCGTCGCGTCGTGCGGACGGCCGAGCGCGTGCCAGTAGAACGCCTGCAGTCCTTCTCCCGTGTGTTCCCAGTCGAACGACGGAGGAAACTCTTTGACGAAGATGCCGTCCTTCGCGAGCTCGACCGTCGGAATTTTCGCCCGGCCGAATTGTCGAAGGTGGCCCTCCCAGACTTTCTCGTAGGCGTCAGCGACCGAGTCGGGAGCTCCCATCGCATAGACGAGCGGCCATCCCCGGACGGTCTCCATGATGTCGTCCGGGCCATCGGTCACGCCCCACCGTTCTGGAACGTTCACCGAGCCGTCAGGCTTCACATACCGTTCGACCCAGAGCCTGGCCCCATCGGCCGCCGCCTGCAGCATGTCGCGCTCGGCCGTGGCCCACGAGGGTGCTGCCATGGCCTTGTCGATGACGATGGAGATGTCGCGGCGCTGACCGGAGAGAGATGCGGTGAGAAGGATGGCGCAGACCGACAGAAAAAGGGTCGGGTGTGATTTTTCATTTTGGTAAAAAATACACCCAACCCCCCGGAATCTAAAATCTAGAATCTGGAATCTAGAATCTGAATTTCAGAATCAACTTGCCATCTGCCATCTGCCATTTGCCATGACAGATTCTAGTTATTGTTCGTCGTCTGCCGCCCCGGCGTCAGCCACACGGGCTGCACGAACGCGCCGTTGCCGGCCGAATCCCACACCGACATCCGCACCCACACCTTGCCCGTGGCATCGAACGGAATCGAGACCTTCCTCGTGCCGTGAGCGGTGGTATCGGTGGCCTTGATCACCTGCGAGTCGACCTTCTTGCCGTCGCCCCACACGACTTCGATCATCTCGAGCGGGTAGGTCCACTCGAGATCGGCCGTCAGCGTTCTCTTCGCGCCGGTGCCTTCGACCGCGTAGTTCTTGATGAGAATCTCACCCGTGCTCACCCAGAAATCGCCGTTGCGCAGCGAGCGCAGAATCGGCGTCCAGTCGTCGGTCGGACCCGGCAGCCGATCGAGCTTCACGTAATTGATCGGGTGTCCGGGGTAGATGTCGTCCTCGGGCCCCTTGCGGTACGTGTCGACGTCGGCGATCAGGTACTTCGGCCGCAGGCCGCTGCCGCCGTACATGTTGTTCATCGTGTCGATCGCGTCGAAGCAGCGCCACTTGCACATGCGCACGTCCGACAGGTCGTCGCCCATCGCCGGCTTGAAGGCAATGCCGAGATAGCGATCGTTTTTCACCCACGCCTTGTCGAAGATCGCGTCCGGATAGCCGGTCGTGCCCTTGGTGCGCGGATGCGAGTGGAACCAGTACCCGTTCTCGGCATCCAGCATCGCCTGCACGTCGGTCGTGTTGCCGGTGTGGTACGCCTTGCCGTAGCCGGGCACGTTCTCCGTGAACGGTTGACCCGCCTGGCGCACCTTGCTCCAGTACACGTTCTTCGGGAACATGATGTTGTAGTGGCCGCCGAAATACGCCGTCGGCTCTTCCCAGTTGGTGACCAGGAAGTCCTTGTCTGACGCCTTCATCGAGGCCGTGTAGTAGTCGCGCTGGTCTTCGAACCGCCCCAGCCCTGGATCGTTCGGACGCAGATCGCCGTGGAAATCGCTCAGCCCGACGATGTTGATGCCGGCCGAGCGCATCACCATGAGATCTTCGAACGTGTTGTCGAGCGATCCCGATGCGCGCAGCCGCTGCGTGAACCGCAGATGGAAATGGTTCACCATCGTCTTGTAGCCGGGAATCGGCTTGAACACGTCGCCGTGCGTGTAGGCCATCACCGCCTGGCGCGTGGCCTCGATGTTGTCCGGCGTCATCAGGTAGTACACCGACATGCTGCTGCCACGTGCCGGGAGGCGCGTTGTGGAGCGCGAAGTTCTCGACATACTCCGGCACTTCCTCGCCTTCCGCCTGGCGCACGCCGAAACCGAACTGGCCTTCGGCGTCCTTGCGGTACCAGACGTAGCCGAGGTTCGTGTCGACTTCGCGGGTGAAGAAGAACGCGTGCGGCGTCGGGAACGTCGCAATCGATCCGCTCTTGCCGCCACCCGCCACGAGCACGCGATTCTTCGCCTTCACGTTCACGCGCGTGTCGTTCTTGATGCCGCCGAACTCGTACTGCTGCGGATCGCCTCCGCGATCGCGCCACGCCACACGCGGCAGGAGCGCCGTCGAGAAGCCCCGCAATCCGCCTTCGTACTTGTACGCGACCGACGGCTCGTCGGTCTTCGCGATCGCTTCCACCCGGAACAGGTTCGAGCCGCGGTACGACGTAAAGCGCAGGCTCCCCGCGAAGATCCCCATCGACAATCCCGGGAAGTTCACTTCGACTCGCGCGCCATCGGTCACCACGCTGCAGGACGTGGTCTGGAATGTCGCGTCCGCCTTCTTGATTTCGTCGGCGCTTCGCGGCAGCTCGTACACACGTCCCTCAGGTCCCGGCGGCACGTTGCCTCTTCTCGCCGCCGGCTCGCTCTGCGACGCCGGTCCCGGTTGTCCGCGGCCGCCACCGCCACGCGCCGCGCCCTCGCCTCGTCCCCTGGCGGGATTCGGCTCAGGCACGCCCGGGACGACAAACGGCGCGTCCCAGAACGCGTACCACTTGTTCTTCTCGATGACGTCCGCCGTGATGTCGACGCCGATGTCGCGCAGCGGCGCACCCTGCTGCGTCGTCATGCGGCGTTTGCCGCTTTTCACGTAGAACTCCGGCGTGAGATTCTGCCCGAGCGGCGCCCACTGGCCGCCGCTCTTCCTGACCGCCAGTTCCCGCACGATGGGCTGTCCGTTGGTGATGCCGTAACGGGCCCGCAGCTCCGATCCGTTCGAGCCGGTCCAGGTGACCGCGAGGGCATCCTGCTCGACGGCCGCGGTCAGCCCGGGCGCCGCTTTGTACTGCGACATGTCGCAGTTGAGCGACTGCGCCAGCACCGTCTGGCGCACCGGATGTCGACAGGCGTCAGCACGAACACCGCGACGGCTGCGAGCGGCCAACCGCCGCGACGACGCGCCAGACTCCGAATTTCAGCGATCTTCATACGCCCTCCTTCAGAACTTGAACCGCGCGCCGAGACGGGTAATGCGCGGCGGCGTGACGCCGGTCGCATAACCGAACGTCGGTCCCGGACGCGAAATCGGCGCCGGTCGGCGTCGCCGAGTTCAGCACGTTGAAGATGTCGAAATCGATGCCGAGCCGCCGGCCGCCGCCCAGCCTGAAATCCTTGTTCGCGCGGAAGTTCAGAATGTTGTAGGCGGACAGGCTCTGGCTGCCGTACGGCTCGAGGCGAATCGTGGTGTTGCCGTTGCTGGGCGATGCGGCGGTCCCCCGTCAGGGTCCGCCGTGCGGAAGATGTTGGTGCGCTGCCCCTTGACGCCGCTCTTGCTCTGCAGGAATCCCGAGACCGAGACGTCGTAGGGCAGCCGATAGGTCCCGTGACGTTGCCGGCCCACGCCCATGTTTCGTCGAGCGGGAAGAACTCGTCGTTCGGACTCTGGTAAGATGCGCGAGAGCCATCGGTGATTCTTCACCGCGAAATACGAAATCTGCCCGCTCCACCTGCTCGACGACGCTTGGTCAGCGTGAACTCCATCGAGTGGAATCGATCGGTGTTGTCGGCGTTGACGCTCTTGCTGTTGACGAACGCGGCGCCCCGCATACGCCGCCGGGTAGTCGTACATCGTGACTTTGCCCGCGTCGTCGCCGTTGTTCGAGCACGCCGTCCGGACCGGGATCGCGGCGGGTAATCGGAACGCTGTACGCGCTGTACGGGCCGCAGTCGTGTTGATCGGTCTCGATGGCTGCCGTCTGACGATCCTGTTGATGTACATCACGCGGAATGCCGATGCTGGGCGCCAGCTCGCGCTCGTAGCTGACGGTCGTTTCCCAGGTGTCCGGCTGCTTCAGCTCGGGGCTGAGCTCGTAGTTCGCCGGCCGCCGTGATGCTCCTGAAATCGGGTTGCCGTTCAGATTGAGGTTCGACTTCGCCCGGCTGCCACAGCTTGTCGTTGTTGAGGTCGTGCCAGAGGAACACGGCGTTCGCGGTGGCGTTGCCGGCGAACACGTCGGCGTAGGTGTCGCCGAGGATGTAGTTGTACAGGCCCAAGGTCGCCTTGACGACCGACTTGCCGCCCGAGATCGTAGGCGACGCCCGTGCGCGGGCACGACGCGGTTGAACGTCTGCACGTCGAGGTAGTCGAACGTGCCGGCCGGGAACACCGTCGGCAAAATCGCGCGCGCCGGCAAATTTCTGCTCCGGCAGGTACGAGTGCTGATACTCCCAGCGCACGCCGAGATTGAACGTCAGTCTGCTCGGTCGCCCGCCAGCTGTCCTTGAAGTACCACGCGTAGATGTCTTCGTTGTCGAGCGGCGCCGACCGGCGTGTTGTAGACGCGGATCTGCGACGGCGTCCCCGACACGCCGTTGATCCGGTCGGTAATCAGGACGCAGTTGCACGGCAAGGTTGTTCAGCCAGGCGTCAGACGTCCGGTCCCAGTAGATGCGACACGCCGGTCTTGAAGTCGTGCTGCCCGGCGAACGAGCGTCTCCGGGAAGAACGTGGCGCTCGCTTCGAGCTGATACCGGTCGCGCGTCTTGCCCTGATGCTGCACGTGCGATCCCGTGATCAGCGCCGTCTCGAGATCCTGGCGGCTCGGCGCGTCGGCGCGCGCGTACGAACGGCCCGCATCGTAGTCGGTCACGTAACCCGCGTAGCCGACCGATCGCGTTCAACAGCAGCCGCGGCGTCACCGTGCTCTGCCACTCGGCCTTCTGAATGGAGGTGGGATTCTTGTAGTCGCGCGTCGCCTCGAGCGGCCTGAACCGATCGCCGCCGTTCTGCGGCTGCGCCTTCACGCCCTGCTGCCAGGCATAAACGAGCCGATTGTTCTTCGACATCTGATACGAGATCTTCGCGGAATACTGATAGAGCGAGCTCTCGAAGTAGGCCTGCGGCTCGTCGCCGTGAGGTACTTGCCGTCCGGTCCGGCGCCGTCCGCGAAGCCGAGCGTGCCCTCGCTCTTCGTCTGTTTCGCGTACCCGCCGTAGAACCACAGCTTGTCGCGGATAATCCGGCCGCCCAGATCGGCCGCGACGTCGTAGAAGTTCTTGAGCTGCGGCGGCGCGCCGATCCCCTGCGCCCTCAACTCGTCGTTCAGGTTGCTCGCCTGCAGGCTGTCGGCTGCATACGACGCCCGGTAGGCGCCGTGGAACGTGTTGCCACCCGACTTCATGATCGCCACCATCGAGACGCCGGGCGTCGACACCTCGGCGTCGTTGCCCGACGTCCGCACCTGCACCTCTTCGAGGCTGTTGTCGATGAAGTAGATGGGCGTGTTCTGGTCGGCGCCCATCGCGATGTTCATGCCTTCGTACTGGAGCTTGGGCTGCGCCTCCATCGCCGTAGCTCGCCGTGTCCTGCCGCTGCGCGAGCGTGCTGCCGCCGACGTCGATTTGCGCCTGGGTCACGCCGGGCGCCATCGCGAGAATATTCTGAAGGTCGCGGCCGCGCGGCACGGCGTCGAGAATTTCCTTGGTGAACGCCACGCTCGCGCTCGTGCTCGTGATGTCGACGACCGGGCTCTGGCCGCTGACGGTAATCGACTCCTCCATCGCGCCGACCTTCAGGTTCTCGTCAACACGCGCGGTGAAGCCGACGGTCAGCCGGAGATCTTCTCGAATCAGCGAGCTGAAGCCGCCGAGCTCGAACTTCAGGCGAGTAAGTCCCGGCCGGAAGATCGACGAACCGGTAGGCGCCCTCGGCGTCGGTCACCTGCACGAGCTCTCGAACCTGAAGGGCCGGGCTCGTGAGCGTGGCCGTGACGCCAGGCAGCACGCCGCCAGACTCATCCTTGACAATGCCGTGGATGGTGCCCGAGGAAACGCTCTGACCGAAGGCCGTTCCGAAGCCTACGAGGATGATGCACAACGCCGCGCCGAGAACTCTCCAACTCCACCCATAAGGTGCCATTGTCACACCCTCCATTACGAGAATGACCGTCGGCCGAAGGTTTGGTTTTTTGAGATCCGAACTATAGACCCGGGCGGGTGACAAATCTAGCGGGATTCGGTGAGAAATCTACGTGGGATTGTCGTAATTTGTCGCGGCTTTCCCCAATCCAATCAATTGGTTACCGTGTCACTTCACGGTGAACACCCACACGACTCCCCCCTCGGGCACCTCTGGAAAGTTACCCGGCGAAGCGGCATCGATGCGCGCCTGCATCGAGCGGGCATCCTGTCCCCAGCCCGACATCACCGCGATGTACTGTTTCCCGTCAACCGTGAACGAGGTCGGCGGCGCGTAGATGCCCGAGTTGGTCGGAAACTCCCACAGCACCCGGCCGGTGGACGCGTCGAAGGCCCGGAACATCCGATCGTTGGTGCCGCCGCTGAACACCAGCCCGCCGCCGGTCGTCAGAATGGGACCCCAGTTCGGCGACTTCGGGAAGTTGTGGCTCCAGACCTTCTTGCCCGTATCGACGTCCCAGGCCTGGACTTCGCTCAGGTGATCCGCGCCCGGCGCGATGTACATGCGGCTGGTCGTCGACACGCGCGTCTCGCCAGATGGCGTCTTGGTCGCGCGACCGGCCATGACGGCGCACAGGTTTTCCTGCGTGGGCACGTACACCATCCGCGTCTTCGGGTTGAACGCGCCGGGCTGCCAGTTCTTCGCCCCGTGCCATGACGGGCAGAAATCGGCGGTCTTGCCGATGTCGGGTTTCCTGCTGTCGTCGACGTCCGGGCGGCCCGTCTTCGGGTCGAGCTGCTTGAAGACGTTCTGCTTGACGTAAGGTTTCCCCTCGACGAACTTGATCGCGCCGTCGGTGCGCTCGAGAAAATACAGGTAGCCGTTGCGGCCGAAATTCACCAGCCCCTTGATGGTCCTGCCGCCGCGCCGGAAATCGATGAGAATCGGGGGCGATACCTCGTCCCAGTCCCATGATTCGTTTGGCGTGTACTGGAAGTGCCCTTTGATGGCGCCGGTTGCCGCGTCGATCGCCACGGTCGACGCCGTGTAGAGATTGTCGCCGGGCCGCGAGTGCGCGACCCAGGGATAGCCGTTGCCGACACCCCAGAAGAGGAGATTCGTTTCGGGATCGTAGTTCCCCGTGACCCAGGTCGCCGCGCCACCCGTTTTCCAGTCGTCACCGCGCCACGTGTCGCTTCCCGGCTGGCCCGGCTCGGGCGTCATGAACGTCTTCCACACCTGTTTCCCGGTCTCGGGATCGTAGGCCGCGACAAACCCGCGGTTCGGGCCGTCACCACCTGAAATCCCGGTGACGAGCTTGCCATCGGCGACCAGCGGCGGCGCCGTCAGGTATTCCCCCGTCGCGTTGTTGCCCACGATCGATCGCCAGACTTCCTTGCCTGTTTTCGCGTCGAGCGCGACGAGCACGGCTTCGGTCAACACGACGAACACCTTGTTGCCGTACAACGTGACGCCACGATTCACCGGCTTCCCGCGCACGCTGCCCGAAGATTCGCTCCGGTACCGCCAGAGGAGCGCTCCCGTTTTCGCATCGAGCGCGAGCACCTGGTTGAACGAGCTCGTGACGAACATCACGCCGCCGTTGACGATGGGCGCCGCCTCGTGCCCGTTGTTCATGCCGGTCGACATGGTCCAGACCGGCTGAAGGCGCGTGACGTTTCCCGGATTGATCTCCTCGAGCGGGCTGTAACCCCATCCGTCGTACGTGCGCCGCGTCATCAGCCAGTCGGCGGCCGTCGGGTTCTTCAACCGATCGGCCGAGACCGTCGCGTATTTCTGCAGCAGGGCGGATGGAGGAGCCGCGGGCGGCTGCTCGGGAATGGGCAGCGACGTATCGACGCCAAACACGCCCGGGCCGGGGACCTGCGCGAAGGGCGAAGACCCCACGAGCGCGGTCGCGAACAATCCGAGCACGAGCGCGAGACCTGATGCGCGTTTCGTGAACATACACAACCTCTTCGATGTGTTTACAATCTACTCCAACTTGCGGGAAACATGTCTGCCCGGCGGCTGATCGTCGCATGCTACGTCGCGTCCGGCGCGGCGGCCCTTATTTATCAGGTCGCGTGGGTACGCATGTTCACGCTCGCGTTCGGCCACACGACGGCATCGTCGAGCATCGTGCTGGGGGCGTTCATGTGCGGCCTGGCCCTTGGCTCCTGGATCGCCGGCCGCATGCGGCTCTCCCCATCCCGCGTCGCTTGCCATCTACGCCGGACTCGAACTTTTCATCGCGGTATGCGCGATCGCGCTGCCGGCCGCTCTCGATCTGTTCGAGCCCCTGCTGAAGTGGGCCTACGCGGATGGCACGTCGCCGCTCTCGTTCTCGCTCGTACGCGTCGCCATCGGCTTCACGCTGCTGGGGCTTCCGGCCGCCGCCATGGGCGCCACCTTTCCTGTCGCCGTTTCGTGGTTTGCCGGACAGACCGCGCACGAGCCGCAACGCACACCCGCGCTCGCCGCAACGGAGGCCGGCATCCTTTACGCGGCGAACACAGCGGGCGCGGCCGCGGGCGCACTGGCCGCCGGCTTCTGGCTGATCCCCGCCTACGGTGTTCGCATCTCCACGTGGAGTGCGGTCGGCTTGAACGTGCTCGCCGCCGCTGCCGCGATCTGGATTCGTCGATCGTGCATCGGCGATCGGCAGCGGTTTTCGACAGTCATCACCATCGAAAACCCCTCCCGACCCGTGCGTGGCGGGAAGCAAACGTCGACATCCAGACGATCGCCGATCGACGATGGCCGATCGACGATCGACGATCGACGATCGGCATCGCATCGTCGCGGCGACCGTGTCGGGCTTTGCGGCGCTTGTTTTCGAAGTGGCATGGACGCGGTTGATTGCGCTCATCGTCGGCCCGACGACGTACGCCTTCGCGATCATGGCGGCCTCGTTCATCGTCGGCATCGCCATCGGTTCGACGATCGGTGTCCGCATCGCGCGCAAGAGCCCGCACCGTGTACCGCTGGCTGGCCGCCACGCTCGTCGTCGCCGCGGCGGGAACGCTCGCCGCGGCCTGGTTCGCGGCGCTGGAACTGCCGTTGATTGTGGCGCGATCCGTCAGCGAGCTCCGTGGATTCGGCCCGCTGCTGCTGCGCGAAGTGCTTGCGCTGGGGCTCCTGCTGACCTCGGCGAGCGTCGCCTTTGGCGCCACGTTTACGCTCGCGCTGGCGGCAGCATCGCCGGGCGCGGATTCGGCCGCCCGCGATACATCAGTCGTCTACACCGCCAACACGATCGGCGCCGTCGCCGGAAGTCTTGCCGGTGGATTCCTGCTTCTCCCGCAATTCGGCCTGGCATCGACGTTTCTGTACACGAGCCGCCTCCTGATCGCCGCCGGCGCGGGGCTGGCCCTGGCCGCCGTCTACGGGCGCGCGGTCCGCGGCCGCGGTGCAGCGATGACCGCGATGACGGCCGCGCTGATTTTCGCCGCGACATTCTTTCTGCCCCAGTGGAACCGGGCGCTGCTCGCCGGCGGCATGTATCAAGTACCGCGCGCCAGATCGCTCCTGCGGATCTCGACATCAACCTTCGCGCCGGACGATTGGAGTACTACAAGGAAGGCGCAGCCGGAACGGTCAGCGTGAAACGTCTCGGCGGAACGCGATCGCTGGCGATCGATGGCAAGGTGGACGCGTCGAACGGCGGCGACATGCTGACGCAGCGCCTGCTCGGACTGCTGCCGGCCGTCCTGCAGGGTCAGCCGCGCGACGCTCTCGTCATTGGCCTGGGCAGCGGCGTCACCGCCGATGCGGTCATGGCGTCCGGAACGGTCTCGCACCTGGACGTCGTCGAGATTTCACCCGAGGTCGTCGAGGCGTCGGCGCTGTTCGAGGCGGAAAACCGGCGTGTGCTCGCGACGCCCGGAGTACGGCTGCTGTTGGGCGACGGCCGTACTCACTTGCAGCTGACCTCCCGGCAGTACGACGTGATTGTGTCGGAGCCTTCCAATCCCTGGATGGCCGGCGTGGCCGCGCTCTTCACACGCGAGTTCTTCGAGGCCGTGCGCGGGCGTCTGACACCAGCGGGTGTCTTCTGTCAGTGGGCGCACACCTACGAAATTGCGGCGGACGATCTGCAGTCGATCGTCCGCACGTTCGTGTCGGTCTTTCCACAGGGCACGGTCTGGCTCGTGGGAGACAGCGACCTGCTGCTCATCGGGACGCCGTCGGGCGGGATCGAGCCGCAGCTCGCGCGCGTCGCCGAGCACGCGCAGAGGGGGAAGGTTCCCGCCCTGCTGGCCGAGGCCGGAGTCCCGCGCGAACGGCGCCGTTCTTTCTTCTATCTCTCTATGCGGGCGGTCCCGCCGATCTTGTGTCTTACGGAAGCTCGGCTCCCATTCAATCGGACGATCGCATGACGCTCGAGTTCACGGCCGCCCGCGCGATGTACGCGCCACCCGAGGGAAACGCGCCGGCACTGCGTGCGCCTCGCCGGCCATGCGCATCAGCCCGCCGTCATCGTGGAGACGCTGCGCGCCGCGGACGCCGGAGACTGGGTGCTGCGCGGCGAAGCCGGACTCAAGGCCGAAGCGTTCGGCATGGCGCACGAGAGCTTCCGCCGCGCGTCGAGCGTCAACGGCGGCACGTTCGAATCGATGCGGGGAGGCGTCACGTCTGCCGCCGCGGCAGGGCGCCTTGCGGAAGAGATGCACTGGCTGCGTCAGCGGGCGTCGGCTTCGCCGCCAGACGCCCCCGCGCTGACCGCGCTGTCCTATGCCCTCGCGCTGACTGGCGACATGAAGGGTGCCGTCGATGCGGCGCTCGAGGCCACGAAAATCGCGCCGGACAGCCCGCAGCCGCTGGAGCAGCTTGCCTCGGTGCTGGCCGATCTCGGCGAGCCGCGATTGGCCGCGGTCGCCGACACGCTGATGCGCCGGTTTCCGACGCGCGAGGACAGCCGTTTCTATCAGGCCACCGCCCTCTTTCTGGAAAACCGGCACGACGAGGCCGAGCGCGCGATCGGGCTGCTCGTCGACGCGCATCCGCGCCACGCCAGAGCGCTCAACATGCGCGGCATCATTTGCGCGGCAAGGCGCGATCAGGCGTGCGCGATCGCCGCGTTCGAAGCATCTCTGCGGCTGGATCCGCGAGATTCGGCGGTGTACGTGAATCTGGGCAACGTCCATCTCGAGCGCGGGGATGTGGAGGCGGCGGCGGAGCTCTTCCGCGACGCCGTGGCACTCGACCCCGGCGCCGATGCGGCGCGAACGGCTCTTCGCACGATGTCCCGGTAGCGCAGGGGCGTCAGCGACGCCTCCGGTGCGCAGGGCTTCAGCCCTGTCTCCGGTAGCGCAGGGCTTCAGCCCTGCCAACCTGGCTAGTAAGGGTCGGGCTGGTCTTCTTCCGGCATGGCCGTCCGCTCTTCCATCCCGAGGAGCTTGCGGACGGCGCCGAGCAGCTTGTCGGGCGCGCACGGCTTCGTCAGGTAGACGTCACACCCCGCGCGCAAAGCACTGACCTGTTCGTGCTGCATCGAACGGCCGCTGAACGCAATGATCGGAATGGCGCGGGTCTCGTCGTCGCCCTTGAGGCGGCGCGCCACTTCCCACCCGTCGATGTCGGGCAGGCCCAGATCGAGCACGACGAGGTCGGGCGCCGCGGATTTCGCCAACGCGAGCGCATCGACGCCGCCGTCGAGCGCGCGGACGTCGAACCCCTTGCCGGACAAATACGTGCGGTACCCCTCGCGCGTATTTTGGTCGTCGTCCACGATCAGGAGCTGCTTGTTCTTGGACATCAAACCAGCAGGATACTACACACCTCAACCAGGTTCCAGGTCCTGTTCCGCGTCCTGGTTGTGGTGAACAGCAGATCAGATCGGGTCTTTTTGAAGCGGTGCGGAACGAGCTCTATCTCCACAAGAGCGTTGTAGTCGGGCTCGTGGGAATCGGGATCGACGCGTGGTCCCAGCAGGACGTTGGCTTCGGGCCAGTGAGCCTGGAGATTGCCGGGTTTGATCGGTGCGGTCCGCAGCCGGCCCGCGAGCGTGCCGAAGTCCGATCGAAGCCGGACAGGGCTGCCCTCGCCGGCGCCAAGGCGGGCGAGATCGTCGGCGCTGATCAGAATCTCGTCGCGCGACGCGCCTGTCAGCGGATCGACGTCCCGGTGCAGCATCGAATTGAACTGCTTGCCCCGCCGGGTCGCGAGCAGGAACCGGCCGGGAGCGATGGCAGGCTGCGGCGCGCGCGCCGTTCGCGCGAATCTGGCCCTGCCGTCGGCCGTGTGGAAACGGCCTCCTGAATAGAGGGTGCGTCCGCCCCATTGCACCTGGTCGCCTTTCTCGGCAAGCGACTCGATGCCGCGATACAGCGGCACCGCGGCGGCAATCTCCTGGCGAATGCTCTGCGCATCCTTCAATCCGACGAGGTCCGCGCGCTCGGGACGGAGTCGAAGCGCGACTTCCCGGAACACGGTCCATTCGGGCGCAGCGGTCCCGATGCGCCGGCCGGGGATCTCCGGCGAGAAAATGATGCGGCGCTCCGTCGACGTTTCGGTGCCGCCTCCCGGCGATTCGTACCGCGTCGCCGCGGGCAGCACGATGACGTCTCCGCTGCACTCGCTGAGCATGGACGAGGACACGACGATGTCCTGGTGAACGCGCAGGCGCGGCCTGCGCAGGGCCTCCTTCGACGTGTCGTGATCGGCCAGCGTTTCGAGAAAATTGCCGCCCACCATCCAGAACACATCGACCTCGCCCTTCGACGCGCGTTCGACCATTTCGGTCGCCGTCCATCCGGGCGTCCGCGGCACCGGAAACCGCCACAGGCGCTCCCACTCGGCGGCCGTCTCCGCGGCAACGGCCGGCACGCAACCCACCTCGGCGCCGCCCTGCACCCCCGAATGCCCGCGAATCGGCACGAGGCCGCGGTTTTCGCCGACCGGGAGCCCTCGTGCGAGCCCGACGTTGATGAGCGCGCGGATGGTATCGACGCCGTGCGCATGCTGGGTCAGTCCCATCGACCAGACAAAGATCGTGTTCGGCCGCGACATCAAGAGACGCGCGAACGCCTCGATGCGCGCACGCGGCGCACCTGACTCCTGCTCGATCTGATCCCACGGGTGGGCGAGCGCGTCCGCGCGCACCTCGTCGAAGCCGAGTGGTGCGCGCGTCGACGAACTCGCGATCGACGCCGTCGAGCTCGACGAGCGCCCGCAGAACGCCGATGAGAAACGCGAGATCGCCGCCGGTGTGCACGTCGAACCAGTCGTCCGCGATCGCGGTGCCCGTGAGCGCGCTCTTCGGGATCGAAGGTATCCAGTAGCGTTCGAGACCTGGCTCGCGATGCGGGTTCACGACGGCGATCCGGGCGCCGTTGTGCTTCGCGTGGTGCAGGTACTTCATCGTCACCGGCTGGTTGTTCGGCACGTTGGATCCGAAGAGCACGATGAGGTCGGCGTGCAGCCAGTCCGCATAGCTGCACGTCGAGGCTCCGTAGCCGAGCATCTCTTTCATCGCGACGGTCGAGGCCGCATGGCACAGGCGCGCGGCGTTGTCCACGTGGTTGGTCCCGACGAAACGCGCGAACTTCTGCGCCGCGTAGTACATCTCGTTGGTGAGCCCTCTCGACGTCAGGTACATCGCGAATCGCGGCGGATCGATCGCGCGCAGCTCGTCGGCAATCCGGTTCAGCGCCTCGTCCCACGAGATGCGGTGGAAGCCGGGCTCGCCGCGCGATCGCATCATCGGATGCGGAAGCCTGCCGAGCTCGCGCAACTCGCGCGACGACCGGGCCGACAACGCCGCCGCATCCTCGAGCACGGAAGGATCGAGGGCCGGCGCCGTGTTCAGCCGCATCAATTCGAGACGCACCATGCACAGGTGCGGCCCGGGCAGCGTCCAGTCGGACATGCCGGTGGTGCCGAGCGCGCAGCCATCGCACACGCCGTCGCGGAGAATGCGCCAGGCGAAGGGCAACTGGTCCCGGTTCTCCCAGGCGATCCTGGCCGCCTCGAAGTAGTGGTGGGGTTTCTGCCGGCCGAGGCCGAAGAGGACTTGATACTCAAGGTGCTAACCTTCTAGCCCGTCGCCTTGGTCGGACCATGACTGATGAGAGGCACGCGCAGCGTCGATGTGGTGCGACTCGCAGACGGCCGCTTCGAAAATGCGGCCGACCGCGTCGCGGTCGAGGCGGCACTCGAAGTCCGGCTGAACGGCCATCCGTTCGCGGTCATCATGCGCACGCCCGGCGCGGACGCCGATCTCGTTGCCGGATTTCTGCTGTCGGAAGGCGTGATTCGATCGGCAGACGACGTGCACCGGCTCGATCGCCCGGACGCCGACGGCGTGCTGAACGTGGTCCTCAGCAGAAGCCGCGCGGAGATTCTCCCCGATCTGCTCGAGGCGCGCCGGAACGTCGCGCAGAACTCCTCCTGCGGGATGTGCGGCCGGCGCACGCTCGAGTCGCTCGAGATCGATCGGCCGCCTCTTGCCGTGGAATGGCATCTCGACACAACCGTGCTGGCCGGACTTCCGGCGGCGCTTCGCCACGCGCAGCATGCGTTCGACGAAACCGGCGGCCTGCACGCGGCCGGGCTCTTCGATCTCGACGGCCGCCTGCAATCGAGCGCCGAAGACGTGGGCCGCCACAATGCCGTCGACAAGCTGCTGGGACGCACGCTCATGGCCGGTCAGCTCCCGCTGTCGCGCTCGGCGCTCGTTCGTCAGCGGCCGATCGTCGTTCGAGATCGTGCAGAAAGCGTTCCTCGGCGGCATTCCGCTCGTCGCCGCCGTGTCGGCGCCCTCGAGCCTGGCGGTCGATCTGGCGCATCGGACCGGCATCACCCTGCTCGGCTTCGTGCGCGACGACCGGTTCAACATCTACACGCATCCGTCGCGGGTTCTGAAAACGGATCCCGGAACCGTTTTCACTTCGGCGCCTTCTGATACCACACGATGAGATCGCCGTCTTCCTCGCGCGACGAATACATCACCTTCGAGTAGCCGATCGACCGGAACCCGACCGCCGGCATCTCGACCAGCGCGTTGTTCGACAGCAGCACCCCGCCCGGCTTCAGCATATTCGAGATGCCGGCCATCGCGAGACCCTGCTGCGGCCGATCGTAGTACAGAAACACATTCGTCCCGATGACCACGTCGAATCGCTCGGCCTCGGAGAGCGCGAGATACTGCGCGGTCACGTTCAGGTCGATCACGCGCATGCGCCGAATGGCTGGAGGACGCACGCTGACGGCGCGCAGCCTCAGACCGGGCAAACCTGGTGGAACCGAGACTGGCACCGGGCTTCCGACCGTGTCGCCAAACCGGCGCCAGTAGTCCAGAAACTCGGGAGTCCAGGACACGTCACCGTCGAGCGGCAGGTGGATGATGTAGGAGGCGCCTCCACGCGCGCGCTCGGCGGCCATCTCGATGTGACTGCTCACGCGCCGGCTCAGATCGAAGGCCGTCACCTCGAGCGCGCCGGCATCGGCAAGGCCGAGACGAATCAGCGAGTCCTGCACCGCAAATGGCTGGATCGTCTGCGGCGCATAGAAGTCGTAGCCTTCCTGCTTGTCGGTGAAGTCCAGGCCGGGCCCGACAATCGCCACGCGCCGCACGGCTGGTTTCGCCTGGGTCGCCCCGCGCGTCAGTGCGGGGACGAGACCTTTGAGCGCTTCCTCCACCGCGAAATTGATCTTCAGCGAGCGTGTCGGTCGACAGGCCGCGGGCCCTGTACATTCTCGACCGCTCGGCGAACTCCAGGCTCGGATCGCCAAGTGCCCGCGCGGCCTCGGCGAGACGCGCGTGCGTTTCTCCCTCCTTCATCACGCGATCGAGCATCGACAGCAGACGCGGACGGGCAGGCCCGGTGCCGAGCACCTGCCGGGCGAATTGCACGCGCTCGGAACCGCCCGGCGCGGCGAGCGCAGCCTCGAAATCGGCCAGCCGCGCGGTGACGGCCGCGGTCATTTCCTTCGGATCGATCTGGCGCGAGGTGATACGGGCTGGCTGGTAAACGTCGTGCCGAAGAGGAGCCAGTAGACGATCGAGGTCTCATCGCCCTTCGGCCACACGGCTGCGGGTGTCCGATCGTGCTCCGCGATCCACGACGGCCACTCCGCTGGAGCAGGCAGACGCTCGCCGAGCGCGTCGAACACCGGGTCTGGCTTCTGCAAACGAGAGGTACCTGGTGGAGATGTGGACTGCGCGGCAAGCGTGGCGAACAGGAAGACGGCAAAGGTGCCGCGAACGAACTTCATGGATGCCTGAATCCGGAAACTAGAATCTCGAAACTAGAATTGCCAGATTCCAGTTCTAGATTCTAGTTTCCTGATTCGTATTTGGCCGCTCAGGAATCACCGTGGACTGCCAGGCCTGCAGCAGCCACGCGCCGCCACGATTGGTGTGGATGGTCGTGTAGCGAATCCTGATCTTCCGATCCTTCCCGGTGTCGATGACGTTGACCGCCGCGAGGCCGTTGACGATCGCGGAATTGCCGTTGACGCGCACCTTCCAGTCGGATTCGCTCGGCACGATCGACACGTAGTCGATGTTGCCGCCCGTCACGCTCTTGATGAACTCGTCTTTGGTCTGCAGGAGCGCGGTGCTGTGGATATAGGTGAGATCGTCGGCCAGCAGCTTTTCGAGGGCCGCACGATCGCCCTTGACCATCGCGGCGAACCGATCTTTTTCGGCCTGCATCACCTGCTGCTCGGGTTTTCCCGTCTGTGCGAACCCGACCGCCGACAGCATCACTCCGATCACGATCGCCAGCAGAACGCTCATGATCTCCTGTCTTGAACAGGGATTAGAAGATTAGGAGTTCCTTCTTAAAGAATTCTCCGATCTCTAGCTCCTGTGAAGTCCGTTCGCTATTGAACCTTGTTGCCGGCGATGTAGACCGCCTCGATCTGCCGGCTGTTCTTGATGTTGGCCAGCGGATCGGCGCCGAGCACGATCAGGTCCGCCCATTTGCCCTGTTCGAGCGTCCCCAGATCCTTCTGCTGCCCCAGGAATTCCGCCGAGCTCTTCGTCGCCGCGGTGATCACCTGCGCCGGCGTCATCCCGGCCTCGACCATCAGCTCGAGCTCCTTGTGCTCGCCAAATCCTTCGAACCGGGTCAGCACGCCGCTGTCGGTGCCGTAGCCGATGGGCACGCCCGCGTCGGCGAGCCGCTTCAGATTTTCTATCGCCGTCTTCAGGACACCCGGATACCTCGGGAAATACTTGTCGCCCGTCAGCGCCTTGTGGTACTCGGGCGACTTCAGGACCGTCTGCTGATTGGCGTCGAGGCCGCGCGCGAAAAACGGATCGTTCAGGAACTGGTTGGGCTCCTCGAACATGAAGGTCGCCCATTCGCGGTAGAGCGTGGGAATGATCCAGGTGCCGTTCTTCTTCATCAACTGAATGAGCTCGTCGTCCACGGCCCTGTCGCGGACGCTGTGGCCGAAGGCATCCAGCCCCGCGGCTGCCAGCTGCTTGGCGTCGCTCAGATAGAACACATGCGCGATCACCTTGATCCCGTGTTTGTGCGCGCCCTCGATGATCGGCCGCGAGATCTCGATGGGCGTCTTCTTGAAGTCGCCGAACCGGTCGTCGACCCAGATCTTGACGACATCGGGATGCTCCGCCGCAAGCTCTTCAATCTGCGCGGCCGCGTCCGCCGGCGTCACCGGCTCGTACGGAATGCCGGGGACGTTCCCCTTGTTGGTGGGGAATCCATCCTTCACCGTAAAGCCGCGGCCTGCCGTGAAGATGCGGGCCACCGTCGGGCGTCCTTTGCGCTGCTCCTCGCGCATTTCGTAGACCAGCGGCTTCTGATCGGTGCCGAGCGAGGCAACCGTCGTCGTGCCGTAGCTCGCATAGAGCTTCAGATCGCGGGTCACGCCTTCGCGCGTGAAGAACCTGACCGGATCCTGCATCTGGACGTCCGAATTGGACACGTGCGTATGCAGATCGACGAGGCCGGGCATCACGAACTTGCCGGTGAGATCCTGCACGGACGCGCCGGCCGGCGCCTTGAGCTCGGACTTCGGGCCAATCCACGTGATGCGGCCGTCGGTCGCAATCAGCGCGGAATCCGCCACGGCCGGACCGCCCCGGCCATCGATCAGCGTGAAGTTGTTGAGGACGAGCACGTCGGCAGCTGCGGGCGCAGGCGTTGACGCAGGTGCGTCCGCGGGCGCCGGCGGCGCGCCGCCGCATGCGGCCGCGCCGATGGCGAGCGCGAGGACGAGCGTCGAGGCGAGACGCCTCACTTCGTCCGCTCCCGCGCCTCTTCCAGAAGGCGGCGCGCACGCGAGGGATTGAACACCCCGCACGAGCAGAACCGGGTCAGCACGACCGCCGCCTCGTCCGGCGTGCGGCGTCCTTCCTTCACCCAGTCGATCATCTTCTTCGCCAGCGACATGCTGACCATGCCGTGCCCGCACATCGTCGACAGCGCCAGCACGTCGCCGTTCGGCAGGTGCTCGGTCTTCCCTTCGAAGCCGAGCGAATATCCGGCGCTGTGACGCGTGAATGCCCGCGGCGTTGCAGCACGCGATGGCCCCGTCGACCGAGGTCGAGATGTTGATGCTGAGGCCGAGATCGGCTTCGCGCACGGCCTTCGTGCACTGCTCGGCGGCCTCGAGGTTGTCGAACACAGCGGCAGCCGTGCACGTCGTATCGAGCCCCTCGATCACTTTCTGGAAGTCGGGGTCGTTGTCGCGGTTCCAATGCGCGATCGGCGACATCGACTTCGACGGGCGGTACGCGCCGCCGTGACGCGAGTCGCCGAGATTGACCGGCTTGAACTGCATGGCGATCTCGAGGAACCGCCGCAGTTTGGGCACCGAGTCTTCGTCGTTCTTTCCGCGGCTCGCGATCGCGAAGACGATGAAGTCGTCGCGGAAGCTCTGCGCATCGCCGAACCGATGCAGCGTATTCGTCATGGTTTTGCCATCTCCAATGCAGCCTGCACGGCCGCCTGATTGGTGACGCGGCCGAGGCCGATGTTGGTCTTCGCGCGCTGCAGCGAGTAGCCGAGCTTCTCGAGGACCGGCGCCACGACCGTGTCTTCGCCGTGCTCGTCGCACCGCGTGCCGACGCCGAGCGCGACGACGGTGTCGATGCGCTTCTCGACGTCCCAGACGAGGCGCACGACCTCTTCGACGCGCTCGAGCGGGACCTTGATCTCGACGATCGCCGACATCAGCTTCTCGTTCAGGATGTCCTCGCGCAGCGTGCCGGTGGCCACGTCGCTCATCAGCGACGTGATCGGGTTCTTCTTCTCGAACGCGACGCCGGCATCGGCCAGCGCCCAGCACATGAGCTGAATCTCGCGCATCCAGACGCCGACGCCGGGACGGCCGAACTCGATCGTGAAGCCCGCTTCGCCGGTCTTGACGCGGCCGCTGATGTCGTTGGTCTTCACCTCTTCGGTGCCGCGCCCTTCGACGCCCGTCGATTCGTGCGGCACGCGCGGATCCGAAAACGCGCGCCGGACGACGCGCGGCCAGGTGAGCTCGTCGGGCTCGAATGCGGCCGTCGGGCAGACGTCCGGCTCGGGATCGAACCGCAGGCGCAGCATCTGGAAGATCTTGCGCGTGGTGCGCACGAGCGTGGGGTTGAGGTGCTCCTGGCTGAGCCCGGTGTAGCAGGCATAGCACTCGACGCACTCGTGGCGATTGATGGTGGCGCGCTTGATCGTGCGGATCGATGTAGATCGCGCCCATCGGGCACACGTAGGTGCAGTTGCCGCAGGCGACGCACTTATCGGGATTGATTTTCATAGAGACCTTCGAATGCTGATCTTTACGATCTTACTCGATCTTTCGAATATCCGAACGAATTTTCGAAAATCCTCACCGCAAAGACCAGGAGCGCAGATTTCTCCTGAATACAATTCTCCGCGTCTCTCCTAGTCTCCGGTTAGAGTCTCCTCACGACTCGTTCCAGTTGGCCAGCAGGTCCTGAATCGTCGGCGTCCGGTGCTTCCGGAGCGCAGCCACCGCGCGCGGCGGTGTCGCGGTCGAGCACCGCGCGGCACAGCTCCTCGTGCTCTTTCGCGATGTTCCGCGCGTGCGGGCGCCTCGGCCCACAGCCGGCGGTACCGGGAGAACCGCTCCGACAGCACCCGGCAGAACCGCATCAGCGACGGCGACCCGCACGCGGCGTAGAGCGATTCGTGGAACGCCAGGTTGCGCGGCTCCCAGTCGGGATCGAGCGTGCCCTTCGGCGTCCGCATGCGGTGCTTCGAGAGCTCCCGGAACCGCGCCTGGATGTTCGCCGCCCATCGATCGTCCCCTTTCTCGATCGACTGCCGGATGCCGAGCGCCTCGAGCTCGAACCACGTCATCGCGAGGTCGACGAGCTCCTCCTGCGAGACCGGCGCGACGCGGAAGCCCTTGTGGTCTTCGAGCATCGACGAGGTCGTCGGCCACCAGGCGCATCAACGCCTCGCGCAGCGGGCTCAAGCCCGATCGATAGCGCGCGCGCAGGTCCTTGAAGCGCAGCCGCGTTCCCGGCGCGAGCCGGCATTCGAGGATGTCGCCGTCGCAGCTGTTCGAAGACGTCGGACGCGATCGTCCGGGACGATGGGCGTTTGGTGGACGTACGGGCGGTCATTACTAGTCGCGGGGCGCCCCGCGCCGCTCGCGGATCGTTCTTCGGTGGGATTCCGATAGTGCACTCTGTGCGATTCTACCGGTTCGGCCCTGGCCAGATCGAGCGCGACGTCCACGATCATGTCTTCCTGCCCGCCCACCATGTTGCGGCGGCCGAGCTCGACGAGGATGTCGCGCGTGTCGAGACCGTGCTGCGACGCCGCCGCTTCGGCGTGACGCAGAAAGCTCGAATACACCCCCGCATAACCCAGCGAGAGCGTCTCGCGATCGACGCGCACCGGCCGATCCTGCATCGGACGGATGAGGTCTTCGGCCGCATCCATCAGCGCGAAGAGATCGCAGCCGTGCGGGAGGCCCGATCGGTTCAGCGTCGCGACCAGCACCTCGAGCGGCGCATTGCCGGCGCCCGCGCCCATGCCCGCGAGCGACCCGTCGATCCGCGTCGCGCCGTGCTCGATCGCCACGAGCGTGTTGGCGACGCCGAGCGACAGATTGTGGTGCGCGTGCATCCCCTTCTCGGTCTTCGCGTCGAGCGCGTCGTTCAACGCGTTCATCCGGTCGGCGACGTCGCGCATCAGCAGCGCGCCCGCGGAATCGACGATGTAGACGCAGTGCGCGCCGTAGGATTCCATCAGCTTCGCCTGCCGCGCGAGCTCGGCCGGCGGCGTCATGTGCGCCATCATCAGGAAGCCCGACGACGTCCATGCCCAGCGTGCGGCGCATGCTCGATGTGCTGCCTGGCGATGTCGGCTTCGGTCGAGTGCGTCGCGATGCGCACCGACCGCGCGCCCGAGGCGTGCGCGGCGTCGAGATCCTCGATCGTGCCGATGCCCGGGAGCAGCAGCACCGTGACGCGTCGCGCGCGTCACGCTCGCGACGGCCGCCTCGATCCATTCGCGATCGGTGTGCGCGCTGAACCCGTAGTTGAAGCTGGAGCCCGGCGAGCCCGTCGCCGTGGCTGATTTCGATGGCGTCCACGCCGGCGCGATCGAGCGCCGACGCAATGCGTCCGCACGTCGTCGACGGAATACTGGTGCCGGATGGCGTGCATGCCGTCGCGCAGCGTGACGTCCTGAACGTACAGACGCGAGCCTGCCGCGCTCGAAGCCATGGGCGAGGCCGGCTCATGCCATCACCGGCCGTGCGTGCGCCGCCGCCAGACGTTCGCCCGTCCGCAGCGCGGCCGACGTCATGATGTCGAGGTTGCCGGCGTACTTCGGCAGATAGTGCCCGGCGCCCTCGACTTCGAGAAACACCGACACCTTCAGGCCGCGCGTGAAGACGGTGACGCCGCGCGCATCGACGACGCGCGCCGGGCGTGACGCGTGACACTCCTCGAACTGCACCGCCTGCTTCAGCCGGTATCCCGGCACATAGGCCGCACGTCGGCCACCATCTGCTCGACGGAGCGCTCGATGGCCGCGGGTCGCCGTCTTCGACAAGGCAGAACACCGTGTTGCGCATGATCAGCGGCGGCTCCGCCGGATTGAGGACGATGATCGCCTTGCCCCGGCCGCGCGCCGCCCACGCGCTCGAGGCCGCGCGCGGTCGTCTGCGTGAACTCGTCGATGTTCGCGCGCGTGCCCGGGCCCGCCGACTGGCTGGCGATGCTCGCCACGATCTCGGCATACGGCACCGGCGCGACGCGGGTGATCGGCCGCCACGATCGGAATCGTCGCCTGCCCGCCGCACGTCACCATGTTCACGTTCGGCTGGTCCGCGAGCTCGTGAAATTGACCGCCGGGACGAGGTACGGACCGATGGCGGCGGGCGTGAGGTCGACGATCTGCTTGGAATGGCTGCGGAGCACCGCGTCGTGCCTGGCGTGCGCGCGCGGCCGACGTCGCGTCGAAGACGATCGGCGATTTCGTCGAACGCCGGGCATCCGGACGAGCCCGTCGATCGCCGTCCGCGGTCACCGGCACGCCCATCCGCTGCGCCAGCGCGAGGCCGTCCGACTGCGGGATCGATGCCCGACGAACGCGGCCAGTTCGAGCGCGCGCGACGTCCGAACTATCTTGATCATCAGATCGGTGCCGATGTTGCCGCTCCCGATGATCGCGACCTTGACGCCCATGCTAGAGTCCCTTCCGTTGAAGCTAGTATCGTCGCCGATCTGATCCCGGTCCGGCTGAAGCCGGTCGCCATCCCTCAGGTACTCGTCGCCAGGGTACGCCTAGCGACGCGTAATGGCGTCAACACTAGTGTCAACACTTTGGGCGCGCACCGCGGCATGCCCGCGCCGGCCTATCCCCTGAAGTGTCAACACTTTTCGGCGGCACGGCGCAGGCAAAGGGGCCTTTGCTATACTCCCCCTCGGCTGACAGCCCATGCAGCGCCACTTCCGCCAAAACCCAGACGCCCCGGGCCAAATCGCGCAGCCGAAAACCCCGCGACATGACCTGGACGGTCTACACCAGCCTGCGCGAGTCGATCCTCAACGGCGCCCTGCCGCCCGGCGAATCGCTCTCGCAGGTGCAGCTCGCCACCAAGCTCGGCGTCAGCCGCGGCCCGCTGCGCGAAGCGGTCCGCATGCTCCAGCGCGAGGGGCTCGTCGAAGCCGAAGTCAACCGCCGCGGCCGCGTCAGCTCGTTTTCGATCGACGATCTCGAGCAGCTCTACGCCATGCGCATCGTCCACGAATCGCTCGCCATCCGCATCAACGTCCCGCGATTCAGCAGCGCGACATCGACGCGCTGCGTCAACTGCCTGCGCCGCATGGAGGCGCTCGCGGGACACGACCTGCGGCAGTGGCAGGCCGTCGATCGCGAATTTCACTTCACGCTCGTGGCGCATGCGGGCGACCGCCTGATGCGGACGATTCGCGAACTGTACGATCACGCCGATCGCTACCGCTGGCTCTACATCAAAGGCGTGCCGCGCGCGCTGTCGATTGCCGCCGAAGAGCACAAGCGCATCGTCGAAGCCTGCGAAGCCGGCGACGCCGCGCTCGCGGCCGGCCAGCTCGCGCGCCATCTCGCGCGCACCGCGCTGACCGTGCTGACCCACCATGCCCCCGAACACGACCCGACGACCGTCCGCGCCGCGATCCGGCTCGCGACCGGCGCCGAATCACGCCGTGACCGCCGGCCGTCGCCGCGGGCCGAAGCCGCCGCGCCTCAGCGCGCATAGCTCACGACAGCAATCTTCGCTCGTCTCATGCGTCCTCGGGTGCCATGGCGCCTCAAAACGTCAGCTTCGACATCAGGATGAGAAAACGCGGCTCGGTGTTCGCATTCGCCGTCACGCGGCCGAAATCGGTCGCCGTGGGATTGAGCTGCGGATTGGCGAACTGCTGGCGGTTCAGCATGTTTGCCGCGTCCAGACGAATCTGGAGATTCGATCGCCCGATCAGCGGAAACGTGCGTGAGATGCTGCTGTTCAAGCAGCAGCGTCTGATCGCCGCGAAGACCGTCGACGCGCAGCGGGAACAGCCGCTCCTGGAAGTCTGCCGGCACGCGCGTCGCGCTGCGCTCGAAGCCCGCGTCGGTGTCGAACCATTCGTTGAGCGTCGGATCCTCGAGCGCGATGTCGTTGACGTCGCCATAGTAGAAAATGTTGCCGTACTGCAGCAGCGGTCCCGGCTGCCATTCGAACGTCTGCCCCGTCTGCCATCCGCCCAGGATCTTGCTCCAGAAGCCGCCGTTGTTGAGAAACGCCCGGCCGCGCCCGAACGGCAGTTCCCACACGCCGTTGAGGGTGACGCGATGCGGTCTCGCGTTCTGGCTCGTGATCCACTCCGTCGGCGCGCGCCTCGTACTCGTTGATGACGGTGAGCCACTCCTCGGCGCGGATGCCGGCATAGGCCGCATTGAAGCTGAGCCCCTGAGAGAACCGCCGCTGGAACGCCACTTCGACCGCGTGCGTTCGAACTTTGCCGAGCGGCACGCGCCTGCGCCTGAAGACCGTTCCCGACGCTCATGTGCGGGAACGGACGCAGCAGCCGGTTCTTCTGGATCGTCGGGCTGGTAAAGAGCGCCTGCGCGGCCAGCTGGTTGTACAGCGCCGGATTCGATGCGCGCAGCGCCGTCAGATTGCCGATGAAAAACGGGTTCGGGACGTTTCTGTTGTTGCTCGGTCGCCAGCGCCGCATTCCGCGTGTCTGCGTGTGGTTCCAGTACTGCGCGGGCAGGATGTCCTGGCGAACGGTCGCCTGGATGTTGTGTGCCGACGAACGAGCTGACATCGACGTTGTCGGAGTAGGTTCCGACATACGCCACTTCGATCGCCATGTTGCGGCCGAGCTCTTTCTGCACGCCGGCGCGCCACCGCTGCAGTCGGGCATGTTCGCGATCGAGGTTGCCGTAGTTGAGCGCTGCCCGGCGACGAAGTCTCCGCCGAGAGATGTGCCTACCGGAGTCACGAAACGCGTGCCATCCGCTCGCACCGGGAACGGATCGACCAGGGGCGAGATGCCTGCTCGCGGATTCCCGGAGGTCCACGTCTGCCCGAAGTCGTTGCTCGACGGCACCGTCGTGATGGTGCTGAAACCGAGCTGGTTGGGCAGAATCGCCGTCGCGTTGAGCGAGTCGTAGTACACGCCATAGCCGCCCTTGACGACCATGCCGTCGTTCACCTGATACGCCGCCGACGCGCGCGGCAGCCACATCACCTGCGACTTCCATCCGCGGCGGCTTTGCCCGTCCTGCCCCGCGTAGACCGCGCCGCCGCTTCAGATTGTTGCGGAACGCGGTCGACCGACACTTCGGGAATCGGGCTCCTGCGCGTAGGCCGCCACCACTTCGCTCGGCGAACGCCGGCACGAAGTCGGGATCGAACGACGTGATCATGCGATCGGCCGTCTCGGTCATCCCCTGCTCGACCTCGAAACGCAGGCCGAGATTGACGGTCAGCTTCGACGTCGCGCGCCACGCATCCTGGGCAAATGCCGAGTAATAGGGCGACGAGGTCGCGTAGTCGACCGGCGTATTGATGGTGGACGTTGTCGGAATGCCGAGCATGAAGGCCGCCCAGCTCAAGCCGAGATTGCCCGGCGTACGAGGGCGGTGTCGGAGTAGCGGCGCGTGTAGGTCGGATCGAAAGTATACAGGCCCTGACTGGCGCCCGGCAGGAAGCCGGTGCGCGAATGCCGCCGCATGTCGGTGCCGAACTTCAGCGTGTGGTCGGCCTTCACGTGAGTCATGTTCGCGGTGAACTGCAGGTTCGTCGTGTCGTAGCCCTCTGCGGCGTTGTCTCCGAATGTCTGGTAGCCCATGATCTCGACCCGCGGCAACGCGCACGAGCTGCCGCGCGAGCTGCCGGTTCGCGCCTCGTCCGAAGCGGCGCACTTGTCGTCGAGGTAGGCCGGCAGCCCGACCTCGCTCGACCTCATGGTCGCCAGCGTCTTCCGCTCGCCCCCTTCGTGAAACGTATTCGCGCTCAACTGCGCGTCGATGACGGTCGACGAGCTCCTGACCCACGTCCAGTTGCCGGTCCCCGCATTTGTCGTCCGTTTCATGTCTTCGGAGTGGATGCCGACGCTCTGGTAGGTCCAGTCGTCCAGCCCCTCGGTGAAGTAGCTTCCGCTCCAGCGGCCGAAGAACCGGTGGCTGTTCGAGTGGTTGTAGTCGAGGCGCGCGCCGTAGATCTGGCTCTGGATCGGGTCGGTGTAGGTGCGCACGAGATAGTTGTTCGTGGGCTCCTGGCGGGGATCGACCGGGTTGCTGTTCGGCTTCGGCAGGAAGCCGACGTAGTGCTGATACATCGGGTTGATGATCCGGCTCTGCGGAATGATGTTGCCCGGAAACGGATCGCGGATGAAGAACCCCGGCCGCGCTGGGATCGGGCTTGACGGTCAACGGATCGTAGATCTGATACCGCACGGGATCGATGGCCAGCAGGTCCGAAAAGTCCCCGCGCAGATGCGCATCGGTCGGAATCGTGTGCTGGGTCGGGTTCACCGGCCGATCGTCCTTGTTGTACGAGTAGTTCACGAACGCGAAGAGCTTGTTGCGGATAATCGGGCCGCCGAGCGTGGTCGCGAGGTTGTTCGACTTCCCGTCGGGGTTGATGTTCTGCGACGCTCAGCGAGTCGGCCAGCGCCGTGTTGCCGTTCGCTTCCGCCTGCGCGATGTTGGCGTAGTAGTTTCGCTTCGCGAAATATCGCGGCGCGTTCCACTGGTTGTTCCAGGTACTGATAATTCAACGATCCGCGCAGGCAGGTTGGTGCCGCTGCGGGTCATCATCGAGATGCCAAGGCCCGTGCCATGCCCGAACGACGCATCGAAGTTCGCCGTCTCGATGCGGACCTCCTCGATCATGTCGGAGTTCGGCGACGAGGCGAGCCGCCGGTCGCTGCCGTTGTTGGTCGCACCGTCGATCGTCCATTCGTTGCCGCCGACGCCGCCCGGCGCGGATGTGTCGCTCGACGTCCGGTTGACGAATCCCTGCGCGACATACGGGACGTTGGCCGAGGAGTTGACCCCGGTCACGAAACGCGTCAGCAGCACGGGCATGTTCGAGAACATCGGCAGACTCTCGACACTGCGCCGATCCAGGTTTTGTCCGGTCGTGAGGACGCCGGTCTCGAGAATCGGCGCCTCGCCGCTCACTGTGACGGTTTCGCTGACCGCGCCGACGCCGAGCGTCACGTCAACCGTCGCCTGCTGGGCCACCGACAGGATGATGCCGTTGCGCACCGACGTCTTGAACCCCTGCAGTTCGGCGGTCGACACGATAGTTGCCCGGCAGCAGCAGGGGCGCCTGATAGTAGCCTGTCGAGTTCGTCGTCAGCGTGGCCGAGACGTTCGTGTCGACGTTGGTGATCGTCACGTTGACGCCTGGCATCGCCGCGCCCTGCTCGTCGAGCACGCGCCCGATGATCGTCCCGCGCGTTTCCTGCGCGTAGGCCGTTGAGATGACAACGCCAAGGACAAGGATGACCGAGAGCAGCGTCTTCACACAGTCCTCCTTCGCAGTGACGGCCGGGCTTGACGGCAAGCCCGGCCTGCGCCTACGCCGTACCTGCGGCGTTGCTTAGAAGCTGAGCCTGTACTCCAATGCGGGAGTACCGCTCGTCGGACTCGCGGCCGACGTTGTTCGTCC
>CAWKMQ010000028.1:0-92011 GCA_963850725.1 Vicinamibacterales bacterium | reverse complement strand
GAGAATTCGATGAATGCACCCCAGAGAACGGCGGGGATGTGCAGCCAGATAATGCGTGGCCACCACAGCGCGAGCACGCCTCCCCGCACACCACGAAGATCACGAACAGGAAGTGGAGAAGGACGACGAGGTCGGCCATGACAATCGGTGGGTGTTATTTCACGGGCGGGTCCATACGCCCTCCGTGTGTCATTGTATTTATCCGGCGCGATCGACATCAGCAACTGCTCGAAGCTCTTCTGCTGGGCGGCGATCGTCTTCGCCGGTCCTGTCAGCTTGAAGAACACGTTGCCACCGGGCCCTTCCGCGATGGCGCCGATCAACCGGTACCCCGGCACCGGCTTACCCGCCATCATCGGTCCTCCCATGCCGGTATACGTCCCCGATGCATCGACCATCGTGATGGCCACGCCGCGCACGGTTTTCTTGTCCACTTTGGCGGCCGCCGGCTTGCCGTCGGTGCCGAGCACCTGGTTCCTCCATCGCTCGACGTTCGCCTCGATGCCGCCACCCTGGCCAGGACCGAAGAAATTCACCACACATTCTGCGACGCCCGAGTCACCCGCCACCGGCACGATGGAATACGTCGCGGCACGCATGGGCCGCGCGCCTTCAGGCTTCCAGCCCTGGGGCGCCGTCCATCGAAGACCGGCCGCGGATTCGGCAAACAGACGGGTGGATGCGATGAGAAGGAAAGCTACACGCAGGAAGTGGACGCATGCAGATGAGTATAGATCGGTAGTCGGCAGTCTTCAGTCGTCAGTGAAGTAGTACTGAGTCGCCTGAACGACTGAGACTCAATCCGGGGCTGAGACCGCAAACTGACCTAACTGAAGACTGTCGACTCGTTCAGTCGCAGCGCTCCGTCCCGCCCTTGATCGAGCGAACCTGCATCTCGCGGTCGGCGAGCATGCCAGAGACGCTGACGCGGTAGCCGACGTGCGACGTAAAGTCGACCCGTTGGCTGGCATCGATGAGCTCGATGCGCGCCGAGCCTTTCTTGATGAAGCCCGACTTCCAGCTGCGCGACTTCGGCGCGTGACTGCCGTCGGTATCCTTCAGCTTGAACATCCCGTCATCGTGGACGAGGCATCCACCGATCGTTGTGGCGATGCTCTCCTCGTCCTGCTGCTTGGTTGCCACCGAGCGCGATTCCATCACCGGTGTGTCCTTCGCGGGTGGTGTGGCGTCTGCGGGCTCTGCCGTCGCAGTCGCGACCACAGTTTTCGCGGCAGCCGGCTTCGCGGCTTTGGCGGCCGGGCTCTTCGGCTGAATCGCTTTCGCCGTTTGTGGCGCTTGCACGGCCATCGCCCCGGGCTGGGCCGCCGCCTGCATCTCGAGCGCCGGCTGATCGGGTTCTTTGGCCGCCGCGTCGAGCGACTGAGATGGCGCGCACGCCACCATAGCCAGGAGACTGATGAGGCAGGCACTTCCCACGATCGTGTTCGAACGCATCACAGTTCCTCCTTGCGAACTTGTGGATTGACCGCGTCTTCGCGGTGACCGGGGAGAGTGAGCAAAGCGGGTGCCCGCAAAAACCGGCCGATTCAGGGGGAATCAAGCCCGGTGTTGCACGATGGAACACCCAAAACTGTAAGCCCCTACTTCAGCAGCGTGAACTTCTGCATCCGCCGCCCGGTGTCGGTTTCGGCGATATAGAGGTTGCCGCTCGAATCGACCGCGACCGCATGACCGTGCGTGAAGTTGCCGAGCCATGTGACCGGGCCGGCCGAAGCTCGACAGGATCTTGCCGCTCGCGTGATCGAGGATGTGCAGCTGCTCGTTGCGGCCGTTCATGACGTACATGAATTTCTGCTCGGGGTCGCGCGAGAACGCAATCCACCAGACCGTGCCGCGCGGATCGGGCAGCGTCGGCGTGCCCGTTCGCACCCAGATGTTCCTGACGAACTTGCCCATCTTGTCGAACACCTGAACGCGATCGCCCTGGCGATCGCACACGTAGATGAGCCCGGCGCGGCTCATCGCGATGCAGTGCACCAGCTGCGCGAACGCCCCGCTTACGCCAGCCTCGGTCTCCTGCGGCGTCGCCTGGCGGCCCCATTGACGAAGGAACTCGCCGTTCCTGTTGAAGACGGCGACGCGCCGGTTGCCGTATCCGTCGGCCACGTAGACGTCGCCGTTCGCCGGATCGACGACGACTCCGGCCGGGTTGAAGAACTGCGACTTGCCGGCGTTGAGGCGCTCGCCCTTGGCGGTGCCGTCGGAGGTGTCGACCACGCCGCGCTTGCCGATTTGCATCAGCAGCTTTCCCTCGTGACTCCATTTCTGGACGATGCCGTCGCCGTTTCCCGTCAGCCAGATGTTGTTCTCGTGATCGACGAAGCAGCCGTGAATGGCTCCCGGAACGGTATTCGAATCGCCAAACGAGTGCACGAGCTTGCCGGCGCGATCGAAGATCAGCACCGACGGCGCCTGCACGATGTTTCCGCCTCTTCGGCGGTGATGTCGCGGCGGTTGGTGACGACGAGATGATCGTGCGCGTCGGCGCAGATGCTGCCGGTCCGCCCGATGATCCATTTCTCGGGCAGTGGCTTGGGCCAATAGGGATCGATCTCGAATCGCTGCGTGTCCTGCGCGAGGACCGTTGCGGTGAGGCACGCGGTAAGCACGACGATGGCGGCGTTACGCATCTCGACCTCCGGCTGCGGCGTCTGATTACACGCCGTCGAAAAATTCCACGACTCCCGTCTCCAGCGAGTACTCCGCGCCGACGATGGCGAGGCCGTTGTCTCGATCGAGCTGCTCCAGCACATCCGAGCCGTGCCGCAGCTGGGCGACCGACATCCGCACGTTCTCGCGGACGGCTTCGCGGACCAGCGCATCGTGACGGCGTCCGGCCGTGCTGGCGAGCAGCGGCGCGACCGAGGGCCGGATCCGATCGACGATCGAGCGCACGTTGATGGAGTGGTTCGCGCTCGGGTGCGCTCAGCTCATCGATGGTCGCCAGAATCGCCCCGCACTGCGAGTGCCCCAGCACGACCACCAGGCGGGTGCCGATACAGCCCGGCGGCGAATTCCACGCTGCCCACCTGCGAGGGCGCCACGATGTTGCCGGCGACGCGAATCACGAACAGGTCGCCCAGTCCCTGATCGAAGACGATCTCGGCGGGCACGCGCGAATCGGAGCACCCGAGCACGATCGCGAATGGCTGCTGGCCGGCGACCACTTCGGCACGCCGCGCCTCGCTCGCGAGGGAGTCGTGGCTGCGGACGTTCGACACAAATCGCCGGTTGCCTTCTTGAAGGCGCTCGAGGGCTTCCCGTGCCGGAATCATCGGCGCGCTTATTGCTCCGGGAACTTCAGCAGCACGTACGTGATGTGCTTGCCCTTCGGAACCAGAAACGCGTGCGGGATGGTCGCCGGGATGTGAATCACGTCGCCCGGGCCCAGCGGATGGCGCGAGCCGCCGTCGAGCCGCGACCCGACGTACTCTCCGACACCGGTGCCTTTCTTGTCGATCAAGGTACCGCCCAGCTGCAATGTGCCCTCTCCGCTCTGCACGAACACCACGTCGACGATCTTGTCGTGCTGTTCCGGGAACCCGTCGGCATCGCGGTAGAGGAACCGGAAGCGATGATCGCCGAAATCGGCCAGCGTTTCGCGCGACGAGTGGTCGGGCCCGACCTTGGTCGACAGCGCCGCATCGCGCTTCTTCAGCTCATCGGCCTTCCACAGGCGGAAATCCGGGTGATCGGCCGCAATGACCGGCGACACGAGCAAGGCAATCGCGATCGCTCGAACCGCAACGCGCATACAGTCCTCCCTGGGCCCGTTATGTTATCAGCGTACGATCCGTAATGTGCCAACTCGTTACACTGTTGCGCATGCCGTTCAAGAGAGAACTCCTCGGCTACGACCGCGGACAGGTCGACGCCGCCATCGCCAAGCTGACCCTCGACGCCGCCGAGGCGGCGCAGCACGCCGAGCGGCTGACAGCCGAGCTGGATCGACAGCGTCTTTCGATCGACGGCTTGCGCCAGGATCACGATCAGTTGAGTCAGGCGCTCGTGTCCGCCCATAAGGCGGCCAACGATATCCGCAAGGCCGCCGAGACCGACGCCCAGAACACGATCATGGACGCGCGGCAGCGGGCCGACGCGATGGTCCATGAGGCCGAAGAGTCCATCCGGGTCATCGAGTCGGAGATCGACGGGTTGCTCAAGCGGCGGCGCGAAGCGGAGCAGGCGTACGCGGCCTTCATCGAATCGATCGTCAGAACCTTCGAGACCACTCGAGCGACGAGCCGGCCTTCCGTTACCGCCTTTCCCTGATCCCGATCTCGCCGAAGTGCAGGGCCGTCAGCGCTTCGCGAGCGGACGTGGCCGCATCGAGCGTGTCGAACGGCCCGACGATGACGCGCTGCCATTCGGCTGCGGGCACGACCGTGGCGGGATACCCGCTTTGCTGCAGCTCGCCGGCGACGTCTTGTGCTCGTGCCGCCGTCCTGAACGACGCCACTGACAGTTCGAACGATTTCGACGGCTCGGCCGCGGCCGTCAGCGGAATCAGCTCGGGCACCGGCTGAGGCGCGGGTGCGGGCGAGTCCGCAGGTGCGACTGTCAGCGGGGGCGGCGGGAGCGCACTCTGCGCCGGGAACTGACGCACGACGACGATCGACGCGGCGCACACCGCTGACACGGCAAGAATGGCGAGCGGCGCGGCCTGCTCGACGGCGGTGACCGACAAAGGAACACGGATCTTCAGATCGCGCGCGGCCTCGGTCACGATCCGCACGTCGATCGCGACATGGCCGCCGGCCCCGGCGAGCTCGAGCGACCGGTCGCACAACAGGTTGACGATCCGGGGCACGCCTCCCGAAATGCGCGTAATGGCCCGGACGGCGGCGCCGGAAAACGGAAATGCGTTGACCGCGTCGCGCGCCCGCTCGGCCGCGCGGCTCACGATCGGCCGGGCCGGGTCGGCGAGCGCCACCGCGATGCGCCAGGCGATGTACGGTCTGACCTCGCCGGGCCCGAGCGGATCGATCCGGCAGCGTCTGGAAATGCGCTGACCGAACTGGCGCAACTGTTCGAGCTCGAGGAGCGTCTCCAGGTTGGTCTGGCCGGCGAGGATAATCTGCAGCAGCTTGGCCGAGTCGGTCTCGTAATTCGAGAGCAGCCGAATCTGCTCGATCGTGCGCAGCGTGAGGTCCTGCGCTTCGTCGAGGATGATGACGGCGCTCGATTCGAGCCGTGCGAGCGTTCCCAGAAAATCGTGCAGCGTCCGCACCAGGTCGTGGCAGCTCGCGTTGGTGAGGGCGCCGCCGCGGATGTCGGCGTTCGAGACCAGGCCGAAATCGACGAGCACCTGCTTGAGCAGATCCTCGGCGGTCAGGAACGGGTTGAGGATGACCGAGATGAAAGTCCGGGGAGGCAGTTGCGCGAGCAGACGGCGGCAGAGCGTGGTCTTGCCGCAGCCGATGTCGCCGGTCACCAGCATCAAACCTTCGCGGCGCGCGAGGCCATGAAGGATCGTTCCCATCGCCCGCTCGTGCGACTGCGATGGGAACACGAACCGCGGATTCGGCGTCAGGCCGAAGGGTGTCTGGCGGAAACCGTAGTGAGGCTCGTAGTGTCCAACCGTGCCAGATATTCTGGCACCACGCGGCTTTCGCCGTTTGTCGTCAATCGAACGTTCGTCGCGGATTACCGCGCCGCGGACGGTGTCTGCGCGGGCGCGCGGCACGAAAAGTTCGCGGCATCGTCGGTGCTGCCCGAACCTTTGTATGTCGCCACCTGCGGATACGGACACAGCGGGCGTGTGCGATCGATGTTTCCGCCGGTCGATCGCGACGCCAGAATCGAGTCGGGCGCCTTGCCGCGCTTCGACCCACTGTTCGAGCGCGCTGACCATATCAAACGTGTTCGGTCCTTCGCCGCCGCCGCAATGGCCCATGCCGGGCGCCATGAACAAGCGATACGAACCGTGCACGCGGTCGGCGCCGCCGAGCGCGCTCACGACACTGCGCGTAGTATTGCGTGCTGCTCGCCGGCGAAATCTGAGGATCGCTCCAGCCGTGATACTGAATCAGCTTGCCGCCGCGATCGAGAAACGGCTTCAGGTTCGGATCGAGCGCGTTGATGGTGTCGTTGTCGAGTTCCTCGGCCCGGACGACATCAGTATCGAAATTGAACTGCTGCACGGTCCAGTTCGGGTTGGCGAACACCAGATAACGGAACTGATCGAGTCCGGTCGACCGCGCCGACCCCGTCCATCCCAGGTCGGTCCACCCCAGCTCGCTGCCACGCTCGAGACCGGTAATCTCGCGCTTCGTGCTGCGGTTGACCCCTGCCGCGTAAATCGATCGCACGGTCTCGACCTGGGCCTTCGTCAAACAGGAACCGTCCGGCGCGCCTTTGCATTCGAGCACGCCCGGATCGAACGTGCAGCTCTTCGGGTTTTCGATGACACCGTCCTTGACGCCGTCATGCAGGTCGCACGCGTTGACGACGGCGGTGTGAAGCATCTGGCGCTGGGCCTGCGTCAGCCGCGCGGCCTCGTCCTGTCTCGAGCGGCTTGGCGATACGCAGCGCCGACGCGGCGCGTCCCGTCCAGTCGAGACCAGGAGCACCGGCGATGATGCCGTCGAAATCGGCAGGAAAGCGTTGCGCCGCTTTCATCGCCTGCCGCCCTCCCGCGGAACAGCCGTTCCAGTACGAAGACTTCGGGCCGCCGTCGTAGTAGCTCGCGATGATCTTCTTCGATGCGACGGTCATCTCGTGCACCGCGCGCCAGCCGAAATCGATCACCTTCTCCGGATGGCCCAAGCCCAAGCTCGCGCCCGCAGCCGGTATGGCCGGTGTCGGTCGAGCTCGCTGCATAGCCGCGCGCCAGCGCCGTCATCATCGCGGCATAGTTGATGTTGCCGTTGAAGGCGCCGTTGCCGACGGCCTGGAACCTGCCGTTCCAGTTCGACGCCGGCATCCACAGTTCCATTTTGATGTCGGAGTCGCTCGACGGCTTCAACGTGACGGCCACGCGGCAGAACGGCTGAAGCCTGGCCGCGGCGCCTTGTGCGTTGCCCGTGACCGATGGCGCGAACCCACCGGCCGCCACCGGTTGAGCAAGCGTCACGGTGCCCCCCTGAAGGGTGAGAGAGGAGAGCGCTTCGCAGGAGCCAGCGGCCTGAAGCGAGACCACCTCGGGGCTCTCGACGAGAAACCACGCGAACACGCCACTGACGCATGCCACTCCGAAGATTTGGATCCAGGTCTTCTTCACGGTGTCCTCCGGCGGTTCAAAAGATACCGCAATCAACGCGTCAGACCAAAGAAACAGATCGTTGTGTATTGACCCGATAGTGCACCGGCGTGAAACTGGAGCCATCAGCCGCCGGCGCGGCAGAAAGGCAGCGTCTCATGCATCGCGCGCCGCTTCTTTTGATCGTCGCGGTGTGCGGTCTCACGTCGTGCAGCAGCGATGCACCGCTGGGGCCGTCTCTACCGACCCCTTTCACGTTCTTCGTCACGAGCACGACCAGCACGACGGGTAATCTCGGCGGCATTCGGGCGGCGGACGCGATGTGTCAACGCCTCGCGACGGCCGTCGGCCACGGGCGGCGCGTCTGGCGCGCATACCTCAGTGTGGAAAGCGATCCGGACAATGGCAATCAGGCGACGGATGCGCGAAGCCGCATCGGCGAAGGCCCATGGTTCAACGTTAAAGGCGGCCAGATTGCGGCCAACATCACGGAGTTGCACGCGCGGCGGGGTGATGCTTCGGTGTTTCTGAACGAGCTCGGGCAGATGATCAACGGGCAGTGGACGGGCTCGCCGACACCAAACCAGCACGACATTCTTACGGGATCCAACGCCGACGGAACCTTGCTGTCGGGGATGACGTGCGCCGACTGGACGTCGGACTCGGCGACGTTGCGGACGCAGGTCGGCCACACTGACGGCTTCGGTCCCAACCAGAGCACGACCGGCACGCTGTCGTCCTGGAACGCGGCGCACCTGAATCAGAGTTGCGCGAACACGGCTCCTGGAGGCGGCGCTGGCCGCATCTACTGCTTCGCGCGCGAGTAAGCTCGCAGATGGTTCCCCGGTTGCTGTTCCGAGTGCCACCTTCGTGGTGGGCAGCGGATTCAGTGCGCCATCTTTTTCCTGAGAAAAGTCGCGCCTCCCGATCGCGGTGTCCACCGCGAACGGGGGAACGTGGAACAGGAACCCAAGGAACAGTGAGGTTTTTCACAACGCCGTTGTCATACACGTCGGCTCGACACGCGACCGGGGCGGTGATAGTCTGGCGGGCCACTCTGACTGGCTGAGGTGAGGAATCAATGACTCATTCCACCGCGTCTGAAACGACACGCTGGCGGCAACTGATCTTCGGCATCATATGCATGGTGATGATCGCCAACCTGCAATATGGTTGGACGTTGTTCGTCGGTCCGATTGACGCGAAGTATCACTGGGGCCGGGCGGCGATTCAGGTTGCCTTCACGATTTTCGTGCTGACCGAGACGTGGCTCGTACCGATCGAAGGCTACTTCATCGACAAGTTCGGCCCGCGCATCATGATCAGCGGTAGTGGCGCTCTGGTCGCGATCGCATGGGTCATCAACTCGGTCGCCGACTCTCTGATGCTTTTGTACGTCGGGGCTGCGATCGGAGGTATCGGCGCAGGCGTCATCTACGGGGGCTCGGTTGGTAACGCCCTGAAGTGGTTCCCGGATCGGCGCGGCCTGGCCGCCGGTTTGACAGCAGCAGGCTTCGGCGCCGGCTCGGCGCTGACGGTGATCCCCATTTCCAACATGATCGCATCGAGCGGATATGAATCCGCTTTCCTGTGGTTCGGTCTCGGTCAGGGCATCATCGTTATTCTTGTCGCGATGATGCTGCGGGCGCCGGAACCTGGCGAGGTGACTCCGCCTGCGGCCCCCGCCGTCCAGCAGACGCGGCGCGACTATAGTCCGGTCGAGGTACTGAAGACGCCCGTATTCTGGGTCATGTATGTGATGTTCGTCATGGTCGGCGCTGGCGGGCTGATGGCAGTCGCCCAATTGGCGCCAATCGCCACGGACTTCAACGTCGGCAAAATCCCCGTCTCGATCCTCGGACTGACCTTGCCGGCTCTCACCTTCGCGCTGACGATCGACCGAGTGCTCAACGGCATATGCCGGCCGTTTTTCGGATGGGTGTCGGATCACATCGGACGCGAAAACACGATGTTTGTCGCCTTCTTGATTGAAGGCATAGGTATTTACACTCTGCTCGTGTTCGCTGGCAATCCGGTGTTGTTCGTGATCCTGTCCGGCCTGGTGTTCTTTGCCTGGGGCGAGATTTACTCGTTGTTCCCCGCCACGTGCACTGACATCTATGGCCGAAAGTTCGCAACGACGAACTACGGAATGCTCTACACGGCCAAAGGCACAGCGGCCCTGTTGGTCCCGTGGGCAAACGTGTTGACCAATGCGACCGGCAGCTGGCATGCAGTGTTCTATGTCGCTGCAATCCTGAACATCATCGCGGCAGTCTTGGCTCTGGCGGTGCTGAAGCCGATGCGAATGCGTGTGGTGGCGCAACAGTGGTCACCGCAGGGCCGTCCTGCGCATCCGACAGTGGCGTGAGACTCGAACCTCGTCAGGCCCGCGCCATTGCGGCGGGATAGCAGCCCGCCGATTGCGCGCGCTGGCGCACAAGCGCGTAGACGACCTCGCACGCAGGCATTGCGACGTTCGTGAGGCGTCCCATCTCGAGCACCGCCCCGAGAATCGCATCGACTTCCATCGGCCGCCCGCGTTCCAGATCGATGAGCGTGGACGGTTTGTGCGCGCCGACTTCTTCCGCCCCGGCGATGCGCGCGTCGACGTCGAGCGGCATCGTGACGCCGAGCTTCTCGGCCACCGCCTGCGCCTCGACCATCATCTGCCGCACGACCGCGCGCGTGGCGGGATCGCCGGCCACGCGATCGAGCGTCGCCATGGTCAGCGCGCACACCGGGTTGAACGAGAGATTCCCCCAGAGCTTGACCCAGAGACTGACGCGAATCTGCGGACGGATGGGCACTCGGAATCCGCCACGGATCATCGTTTGCGCGAACGCCTGCGCGCGCTCGCTCTTCGATCCATCCGGTTCGCCGATGTCGAAGCGATTCGAATAGGTGTGCTCGATGACGCCGGGAGCGATCACCTCCGCTGCGGGATACACCACGCAGCCGATCACACGCGACGGTGCAAGCCGTTCCCACAACACGCCACCGGGATCCACCGTTTCGAGCCGTTTGTTCTCGTACGGCCCCTTCAGCTTGTAGAAGTACCACCAGGGGACGCCGTTGACGACCGGCACCAGCACGGTCGAGGGACCGAGCAGCGGTTCGATCGAGTCGGCGACGGCGGGAAGCGCGTTGGCCTTGACGGCGAGAATCACGACTTCCTGATGGCCGGCTTCTCTGGGATTGTCCGTGCAGTTCGGATGCGTGACGAGCGTCTGCCCTTCGCTGATGAGCGTCAGGCCGTTGGCTTTCATCGCCGCAAGGTGGGGACCCCGCGCGATGAGCGTCACCTCGTCCGTTCCGGCCGCGGCGAGCTTCGCGCCGATGAGACCGCCCATGGAGCCGGCGCCGAACACGCAGATCTTCATGTCGTAGTGCCGACCTTTAGGTCGGCGACGGGGAACCAAGCCCCAGTTTCGATGCCAGGCCGATGCGCTGCAGCTTGCCCGTGGCGCCTTTCGGAATTTCGCTGAGAAACACGATCTTGCGCGGCAGCTTGAAGTCGGCCAGGCGCGTGGCGGCGAAGTCCTTCAGCGCGCGCTCGGTCACGGTCTGCCCTTCGCGCAGCACGACGGCGGCCGCGACGTCTTCACCCAGCGCGTCGTGCGGCACCGCGAAGGTGACGACCTGCTGGACGGCCGGGTGATCCATCAACACTTCGTCCACTTCGAGCGGGGAGATCTTCTCTCCGCCGCGGTTGATCAGCTCTTTCAGCCGGCCCGTCAGACGAAGATAGCCTTCTTCGTCGATCACGCCCTGATCGCCGGTGCGGAACCACCCGTTGGTGAACGCCTTCGCGTTCGCGTCCGGGTTGGCGACATAGCCGAGCGTGACGTTGGGACCGCGAATGACGACTTCGCCGGTGGATCCCGCCGGGAGCAGCGTGCCCTGTTCATCCATCACGGCGACCTCGGGCCCGGCGGCCACGCCCACCGATCCCGGTTTGCGCGCGCGCGGCGGCAGCGGGTTCGACGCCATCTGGTGCGAGGCTTCGGTCATGCCGTAGCTCTCGATGACGGGCGCGCGAAATGTTTCTTCGAGCTGGCCCATCACCGTGGATGGCAGCGACGCGGATGACGATCGAATCAACCGGAGCCTGCTTCGCCCGATGGCGTCGGGGTTTCGCTCCGCCCGCGTCAGAATCGTCTGATGCATCGTCGGGACGGCGGTGTACCAGCTCGGGCGCACGTCGTCGAGCCAGCCGAAGAACTTGAGCGGGTTGAATCCCGGCGAGCACCACACCTGCGCGCCCGCGGCGAGCGTCGACAGGACGGCTGCCATCAGGCCGTGAATGTGAAACAGCGGCATGATGTTCAGGCAGACATCGTCTGGTGACAGCTGAATCGTGCCGACGATGTGCCGCGCGCTGGCGGTGATGTTCTTTTGCGAGAGCGGCACCATCTTCGGTCGCGACGTCGTGCCCGATGTATGAAGGATGAGGGCGATATCGTTCGCCTCGGCCGCGCCCGTCGAGGTGGCCCGGCCGCCGGGCGTGCCCAGCGGTTCGATGGTGAAGGCGCCGGCGCCGGCCGCCGGGTCGGGGCACAGCTCGACAATCGGCACGCCGAGCTTCTGCGCCACGGCGCGGGCGGGCGAGTCGACGCCGCGCTCGACCAGCAGCGTCTTGGCCTGCAGATCGTTCAGGTAGAACTCGAATTCCTCGGCGCGGTACACAGGGTTGAGCGGCGCCGTGGTCGCGCCGGCGGCGATGGTGACAAAAGCGGTCGCCATGTGCGGCCCGTTGCCGAGCACGATCGCCACGCGGTCGTTCCGTCCGATGCCGAGCTGGTTGAGCCGATCGATGGTGCGGCCGGTCAGCGAGCGAAGCCCGGCGTAGGACAAACCTTTCTGATCCAGGCCGCCGACCGCCGTGTCAGCGTCTCGCCCCCCGTCGAGCAGAGAGACGACCGTCTGAAATTCGCGCATAGATCCTCCGGAGCTGGAAATAGATCGGGGAGTCTATCAGCAGCGAGGCAGGCGAGGCGAGGGATCGCTTACATGTTGTCGTACCACGGTAGCGCAGGGCTTTAGCCCTGCCACGCAGGTCAGGACGATCTGCGGTGGCGCACGGCTTCAGCCGTGCCAATCCGCGTGGATTCCGCCAGGCCCGCTTTCCTGGCTTTGAAACCGCTTCTAGTCTCTTAATCCCCTAATCTCTTGTCTTGTCTTTCTTCGTTCTCAGAACGTTGCGATCGGATTAACCGGCGATCCGGTGCCGCCGCGAATCGGCAGCGGTGCCACCGTCAGCAGGAACTCCCAACGCTTTCGCGCCTGTGCCGCTTCGGCCAGCGCTTCGAGATCGACGCTGTCGAAGACGTAGACGCCGAGATACACGAGCGCGAAGTCGTGCACCGCGCCGGTTTCGCCCTCGACGTCGGTCGGTGCCAGGCTCGGCGGAACGTCGCCGCCGAGCAGGGCGACATCGCGCTGCTTCAGCCACGGGATCATCGACGCATTCGGTCCCGACCGCTTTCCCGTCCGGCTCGTGTCGAACGGACCAAGGGCGGCCCGACGGGCCCAGCGGCCCGTGCGGATGAACAGCGCGTCGCCCGGCCCCACTTTGACGCCCGCGATTTTTTCCCACGCCTCGACGTCCTGGGCGGTGACCGGCGTGCCCGGTTCCAGGTACGGCACGCCTTTGAGCCGCGGCAGATCGATCAGGATGCCTCTCGTGAACACGCCGTTCTTGAGGTTCACGATCGAATTTCGCGCGTGCCCGTTCTTCATGACGGTCGCCGGGTCGGGCTTGTAGCCGTTGTAGAAAACGCCTTGATATTCGATGTGGGCCAGCGAATCGAGGTGTGTATGGGCGACGCCGTGAGGGGCCACGCCGAATTTGTCGGTGCCGATCGTGAGCATGCTGTGCTCGTACGGATTCGGGTTGTCGATCGCCATTTCCGTGTCCGTCTCACGGGCCAGCGAGACCGACACACCTTCCTTGACCAGAGCCGCCGCCTGCCGGCGCTTGGCTGGTGTAATCAGGTTGGCGGCGCCGAGTTGGTCGTCGGCGCCCCAGCGGCCCCAGTTCGAGAGCTCCTTCTTCCATCGCTCGAATTCCGCATCGGCTGATCGACTGTGGAGGTGCGCCCGCCGCCGCAGACTGAACGAGCACTATCACCACCAGGACAAGCACACGCCTCATCTATGCCTCCAAAAAAGCTCCGGGAGCTATTTCGATTTCCGTGCCAGCCGCAATCCTCGCAGAGATGCCGACTACTTCCAGCGCTCCGATTCGGTCCGCGCGGTCTTCAGATACGTTTCGATTTGGCCGACGATGTCCGGATGCGCGCTGGCGACGTTGCGCGCTTCGCCGGAATCCGCGACGAGGTCATACAACTCCAGTGGAGTACCGGGCTTGAGCCGCACGGCTTTCCAGCGGCCGTTTCGCACCGCCTGCTGAAATCCTCGCTCGTGGAATTCCCAGTAGAGGAACGGATGCGTCGCCTGCGATCGGCCGCGAAGCGCCTGCGCCATCGACAGGCCGTCGAGGCCGGCAGGCGCTCGCGCACCCGCGATGTCGGCGAGCGTGGGCAGCATGTCCCAGTGCGCCCAGACATGGTCGCTGGTGCGGCCCGCGGGGACGACGCCCGGCCAGCGCGCGATCATCGGGACGCGAATACCACCCTCGTAGAGATCGCGCTTGATGCCGCGCAGTCCGCCGCTGCTCCTGAAAAACGCCGGATCGCCGCCGCCTTCCTGATGCGGGCCGTTGTCGCTGATGAACATCACCAGCGTGCGATTGTCGAGGCCGCGCGTGCGGATGAGATCGACGAGGCGGCCGACATCGCGGTCCATCCGCGTGATCATGGCCGCGAAGGCGGCGTGCGGCGTCGGCTGCGATCGATAGCCGAGCGACGGAACATCGAACCGCGCACCCGTCGGCTTTTCGTCGGCGGGCGGATTGCTGAACGGCGTTTCGGGAAACTGCCCGCGGAACCGATCGAGCGAGTCGGAGGGCGCGCGCAACTCGGCGTGCGGCACGGTGTAGTTGAGATAGACGAAGAACGGCCGGGGATCGTCCTTCTCGATGAAGCCTGCGGCTTCCTTCGTGAACAGATCGTTGACGTAGTCGTTGTCGAGGTTCGTGCTCGCGCGCTCGCCGTTCCGCCACAGGTGGTCGGTGAACTGCCGGTGCGCGTGGCGCTGATCGAGAAAGCCGAACGCGAAGTCGAACCCCTGACGATCGGGCATGCCCGTGCTGCCCGGCTGCCCAAGGCCCCATTTGCCGACGAGCGCCGTGCGGTAGCCCGCGTCGCGAAGGACCTCGGCGATCGTGACATCCTCGGGACGAAGCGGGATATCGCCGGCGGGGAAGCCGCCGTTGCCGCGGATCCACCCGTGACCGGTGTGCCGTCCGGTCATCAGCGCCGCGCGCGAAGGCGCGCACACGGTGCTGCCGGCGTAGTACTGCGTGAAGCGAGTGCCTTCCCGCGCAAGCCGATCGAGCATCGGCGTCTCGAATCGCGCCTGCCCGTACGCGCTCAGGTCGCCGTATCCGAGATCGTCGGCCTGAATGAGCAGGATGTTCGGACGAGACGCCGGCTGCCGGGCACTGGCGGCCATCAGAACGAGCATCAGTGCGGCAGTCACCGTCTGGTTCATATGCGTGCGCCCGGCTATTTCTGGAAGATGGCCTTCGGCATCATCGCGTGGATACCCTTGGTGCCGTCCACGACCTGGGTCACGATCAAATCCATCGCGGCGCTGGCCAGCATGTAGGCGTCCTCGCGCGACAGTCCCTTGGTTTCGACGATCAGGTCGAGCATTTCTCTGGTTGCGATCTTCGCGGCGTCGTCGAGATCGGCGGCCAGCCCCATCGTGATGTAGTGCGTCGGCGTTTCGGCGCGCGGCCAGCGCAGACGACGTCCCTTGTGCAGGAGGATCTGCACTTCGCCTCTCAGCGACGTTTCGATCGCGGACAGGCAGACTTCGCCATGGCCCTGCGCGGCGTGGCCGTCTCCAAACGAGAGCAGCCCGCCCGATACGTGGACAGGCAGGAACAGCGTGCTGCCCGCACCGAGATCGCGATTGTCCAGGTTGCCACCGAAGATGTTCGGTGGGCCGCTCGGCACGCGTCCCATGCTCACCGGCGGCGCGACGCCGATGACGCCCCAGAACGGTTTCACCGGCACGTGCACACCCGGGGCGTATTCGACCGTCCTGCGATCGAGATCGATCCAGAGCGCGCGGGCTTTTTCGTAGGGGAAGTCTTCGGGCAGCAGGCCGCGATTCGGGACGAAGCTCTGGCCGGCGATCGGAAGCCGCACGTCCACCGAGCGGATGCGGATTTCGAGCACATCACCCGGTTCGGCGCCGCGAATCGCGATGGGCCCGTTCAACGTGTGATCCCCTCGATTGGTGCCTTCGACGCCGTCGAACACGGCGTAGAGCTCTGCCGGAATCTTGTCCTTCGGCACGCCGATGCTCTCGAAGAATCGCGGGTTGCCCGACGCCGTTTCGAGCCGGACGATGTCGCCCGAGTCGATCGTGAGGACGGGCTTGAGCGTCGCATCGAAGAAGCCGCGATGAACCGTGGTGGGCGAGGCCTTCAGCTCGTGCGTGCGCGGAGAGGTTTGAGCGGCCGCCATCGCCGGCAGCGCCAAGAGCACCGCACAGACGGCAACGATTCGCAGCGTCATGATGTCCTCCCGATGGCAGGGCTGAAGCCCTGCGCTACCGAATTCCCTTTAACAGGAGACTAGGAACTCAAGAGATCTTTTTCTAATGCTTTTTGATCTCCTGATCTCCTGATCTCCTGATCTCTTGTTATCCGTTTGCGGCCCGTATTGCGTGTCCGGGGGCAACGCCTGCGACGAGTTGCTCATTCAGGACCACGGCGACGCCATTGACGATGACATGCCGCATGCCGACGGGCGGCAGTCCAGGCTCGCGGTACGTCGATCGATCGATGACGCGCGCGGCGTCGAAGATGGCGATGTCTGCGTCGGCGCCCTGACGCAGCCGGCCCTTGGTCTTCATCGCGGGCACGCGCGGGGCGAGACGTTCGGCGGGCATCAGCGTCATCTTGCGAATCGCGTCCATGAGCGTGAGCGATCGTGCGTCGCGGACATAGCGGCCCAGCACGCGCGAGAACGTGCCGGTCGTGCGCGGATGGCCCGTGCCGTTCTCCCAATAGGAATCGCTGGCGATCATCGTGAGCGGGCTGGTAACCGCGCAGCGCGACCATCTCCTCCGTGTTGTTGTGCAATACGACGGGGCCGCCCGACTTCCGGTATTTCTGAAAGGTGTCGGGCGTGAGCCGCTCGCCGGTTCTCGGCCATTCGAGCTGCGCGACGCGCTGTTCGCTCGCGCCGTCGTACTCGTCGAGGTTGGCCGACTGAATCTCGGTCATGCCGGCGTCGTACGGATACGCCTCGGTTGTCACGTTGACGCCGCGGGCCTGCGCTGCCGCAACCGTCTGCAGCACTTCGCGGGTTGCGGCGCCACCCGTGCTGTTGATGTGCACGATGTGCAGCGGCGCCCCGGTCTGACCGGCGAATCTCAGGACTTCCTCGACACCAGCCATGCCGCGCCGCGTGTGAACGTGCACCGTCACGCGCTCCCGCGCCGCGATTCGGAAGATCTCGAGAAGCTCCTCGTCTTTGGCGGCCGGCGTGTACGCGAAACCCGCGCCGATGCTGACGGCGCCTTTCTTCAGGCCCTCGGCGATGCGCTGCGACATCGCGCCGATCTCCGCTGTCGTGGCCGCCCGGTGAGCGGCGTCGGCCGTGGGGAACGATGTGCCCGGGTCGCGCATTACCGCCATGCGCACCGGGATGTGCCCGATGCTGACGCCGTGGTTGATGAGGCTGCTTGCGCGTGCCTTGTACCACGCGTCGATGTCGCTCGTCCCCAGCTCGAGCTCGAACGCCGTCGTCACCCCATCGCGCGCCTGATATCGATGGGTCTCCGGTGTCTGCTGGTGTGCGTGCAGGTCGATGAATCCCGGGCAGACGACAAGCCCGGTGGCGTCGATGTTGGTGCGGCCCGTCAGCCGATCCGAGGTGATGCTGGCAAGCCGGCCGTTGATGATGCCGATATTCCGGACAGCATCGAGACCCGACTCCGGATCGATCACCCGGCCGTTCGCGATCACCAGGTCGAAGGTCTGCGCCGCGAGCGGCGCGACGGCAATCGATGTAATTCCAACTAAAAACGCTCGGCGGGTGGGCATATGCAGGTTTGGGCAATCAAATCAGGTTCGGTTACCCTAATGCATCCACGCGTAATTTACCTGATCGCTCGTGCCCGGGCGCGCTGGATTTGCTGACATGTTTTCATCCAAATCGACGTTTGCCAGCCTCGCGATCGTGCTGTCCCTTTCTGCTGGACTCCTGGCCCAGTCGGGCGAGCCGCCGAATACCGCGGCCGCGGCACCGCCGAACCGGTTGGCGGTCGCGCCGCCGGTTGGCTCGGTGGCCGGGGAGGCGTCTGCCACTGACCTTGCGCCGGTCGTGGACGGCAACGTCCTCGACGACAAGGCGTGGGCCACCGCCAAGGTCATCACGGGATTCTGGCAGACGACGCCCGACGAGGGGCAACCGGCGTCGGAGAACACCGAAGTCCGCGTGATCTACACCAAAGACGTGCTCTACATCGGCGTCGTCAACTACGACCGCACGCCGGAGCTGATCATCAGCGCGGAGAGCCGCCGGGATGCCGTGCTCAGCAACACCGATAGCTTCCTCGTCGTGCTCGACACGTTTCGCGATCGGCAGAACGGCTTTGTCTTCGGCACCAGTCCCGCCGGCATCGAGTTCGACGGACAGGTGATGGGCGAGGGCCAGGCCAGCGGCGGTGGCGGTGGTGGCGGTGGCGGCGGTGGTGGCGGCGGTGGCGGTGGCGGTGGTGGCGGTGGCGGTGGTGGTGGTGGTGGTGGCGGCGGTGGCGGTGGTGGACAGGCCGGCGGTTCCGGCGGCGGGTTCAACATCAACTGGGACGGGTCGTGGCAGGTCCGGTCGCAGATGCTCGAAAACGGCTGGAGCGCCGAGTTCGCGATTCCGTTCCGGACGCTGCGCTACCCGGCGCGCGACGTCCAGGAGTGGGGCATCAATTTTCAGCGCAATATCCGGCGACGGAACGAGACCGCGTACTGGTCGCCGCTGCCGCGTCAGTACCGACCTCTACCGGCTGTCGCTGGCGGGCACGCTGGTCGGGTCTCGCCATTCCGGCACAACGCAACCTTCAGTTGACGCCGTACGTGCTCGGTGCGAGGCGACGCAGAAGGCGACGTGCCCAGCGGCTCGGACGAGACGGGCGACTTCGGTGTCGACTTGAAGTACAGCCTGACGCCGAGCCTGACGCTCGACGCCACCTACAACACCGACTTTGCGCAGGTCGAAGTCGACACAGCAGCAGATCAACCTCGATCGCTTCAACCTGTTCTTTCCCGAGAAGCGGCCGTTCTTCCTCGAGAACGCGGGGCTCTTCTCGGTCGGGATGACCGGCGAAGCCGAAGTGTTCTTCAGCCGCGCGCATCGGCATCGGCGGCGACAACATTCCGATTCCCGATCGTCGGCCGGCGGCCGTCTGACCGGCCGGGTCGAACGGCAATACGAGCATCGGCCTCATCAACATGCAGACCGCCGAAGACCAGGATGCGCGGCATTTCGGCCAACAATTTCAGCGTGGCGCGCGTCCAGCAGGAGCTGCCGAACCGGTCCGCCGTTGGCGCCATGTTCGTGAACCGCCAGGGCGACCGGCGATCCTCGCGGCGATCAGGACTACAACCGGAGCTACGCGGTCGATGGGCGGCTTGGGTTCGGCCAGAACGGCCTCGTCAACGGATTCGTCGCGCGCACCGAAACGCCTGACATCTCGGGCGATGCAGTACGCATATCAGGTTGGTGCGAGTCACAACACCGAGGCCTGGCGATTGGGGGCGGGTTACGCGGAGGTCGGCGACAACTTCAATCCGGAAGTCGGATTTCTCGCACGCGAGAACGGTTTCCGGAAGGCCGAGTTGGCCGTGAACCGGAACATCCGGCTTGCCGAAGGCAGCTTCTGGAAATTCCACGAGCTGCGACCGCACGTGGGCTACGACTCGGTACTGGACGAACGAAGGCGTGCTCGAATCCAGACGTGTGCACATCGATCAGCACTGGCAGCTCCGAGCCGCGCACGAGTTCCACACCGGCATGAACCTGACGTCTGAAGGCGTGTTCCTGCCGTTCGAGATTTATCCGGGCGTGGTAGTGCCGGCGGGCAAGTACGACCACAGCGAAGGACAGTTCGTGGCATTCACGAACCAGGGCGCGCCGTTTTCCGTTCGCATGCGCCTGACGTTCGGCGGGTTTTTCGGCGGGGACAGGGTGGTGTACGCCCCTCAGGTGCGATTCAGGACGAGCGAGACGTTCAACACCGAGGTGAACTGGACCCGCAACGACATCGATCTGCCCGGCGGTGCGTTCGTCACCAACCTCGTCAGCTCGCGCGTTTCGTATTCCTTCACGCCGCGCATATACCTGCAGGCGCTTCTGCAATACAACGATCGCGCGAACGTCTGGTCGAGCAACGTGCGGTTTGGCTGGTTGAACCAGGCGAACACGGGGCTGTTCGTCGTCTACAACGACACGCAGGGTCTGTATGATTCGACGCTGATGCGGCCCGATCGCAGCTTCACCGTGAAGTACAGCCGTCTGCTCGATCTGCTTGCAGTGAAAAACCAAAACGAACAGGCCTCCTAATCTCCTAGTCTCTTGTTGATCGTCTCAGCGTTCGAATAATTTCTGAAGCTCACCGCTGTCGCGCGTTCGCGTCAGCGCCAGCATCAACAACACCCGCGCCTTCTGCGCGCTCAGATTGTCGGCCCGGATGCAGCCGAGCTGCCCGAGCTCGACGTCGCGCGCGTAGAGCGGCACGACGCGGCCGGTATAGACGCGCGTGCTCAGCACGACCGGAATGTTTTTGCTGCGCGCTTCCTTGATCGCTTCCAGGGTTCCTGACGTCACGTGCCCGAGTCCGAACCCTTCGACGACGAGTCCGTCGAGCGTGCCCTGCCGTAAGAGCAGTGAAATGATTCGGCCGTCGGCGCCCGCATACTGATTCACGATCTCCACGCGTCCGAGGGTCTGATTGTCGGCGAGGGGGATCGTCTGCCGTCGAAGCGGCGCCCGGTAGAAGCGCACGGCGCCGAGATCGGCCACGCCCAGCGCCCCGAACTCGAGCGTCTTGAACGTTTCCACCTCGATCGTGTTCGTTTTGGTCACCTCGCGCGCGGCGTTGATCTGCCCGTTCATGACGACCAGCGTGCCTTTGCCGACGGCTTCCGGCGAGATCGCCACGCGCACGGCGTTGAGCAGGTTCCTCGGTCCGTCGCTGTCGAAATAGGAGGCCGCGCGCTGCGCGCCGACGAGCACGACCGGCTTCTGGCTGGTGACGGTCAGGTCGAGGAAATAGGCCGTCTCTTCCAGCGTGTCGGTGCCGTGCGTAATGACGACGCCGCTGATGCCCTCGGTGGCGAGCAGTTCGTTGGTGCGCCTGGCCAGCCGCCTCCAGATGTCCGGCGTCATGTCGTAGCTGCCGATGTTGGCAATCTGTTCCACGTCGACGCTGGCGATTGTGTCGAGGCCGGGCACCGCGCTCACGAGCGCCGCGCCGGTGACGGCCGGCGCGAGCGCGCCCACCGCCGGATCGAACTTGCTCGCAATCGTTCCGCCGGTGGCGAGCACGACCACGCGCGGCAACGACGCCTGAGCCTGCGAGGCCGCAGGCTGAGCGTAAAGCCCGATGGCAAGGGCGATGACAATTACGCGCATATGTCTCTTCTTCTTCGTCTTCTTTCTCTATTCCTTCTTCCCTATTCCTTTTTCCCTTCGTAGTACTTCCTGTACATCCCTCGCCTGAACAGCCAGCCACCCAACGGCCCGAACCAGTTCAGGACGTGGTACATGTAGCCGAGATCCATCAGCTCGATCAGGTTGCCGTCGAAGTCCTTGACGAAGAAGAACGAGTGCCCGCGCGGCGACCGCTCGGGCTGGCTGACGATCTCGACGCCTTTCGTCTTCAGGTAGTCGTGCCACTTGCGGAGGTTCTTCACGTTGAACGAGATGTGCGTGAGGCCCACGCCGTTCCAGGGCACGGTGCGCGGGGGCTGCTGGGGCTGAAACTCGAAGATCTCGAGGACGCCGCCGCCGGGGACGCGAATCCAGCCGATCTTGCATGCCGGCCGATCGTGCGTCACGCCGAAGAAGGTGCGGACGCGCTCGGGTGGCGTGTCGGCGACGCCGACGAGCGGGCAGCCGAAGACGTCCCAGTAGAAACGTACCGCTTTGTTGAAATCCGACACCGTGATGCCGGCATGGCTGAACGAGCGTGCTCTCAACGTGATCTCCCGTGGGTTCGTATACCACGAAGACAGGGAAACCACGAAGACACAACCACGAAGACACGAAGACACGAAGACACGAAGTCGAACAACGAAGGCTCGACGGAGAATCAGAACGATCCGGCTTCAGCCGGACTTTGAGGCGCGCGTCTGTGCGGCTTGAATGACCGCGGCTCGCGCGAGCATCTTCTCGTCACGCGTGCCCGTTCGAAGCGCTCTCTTCGATACGGCGGCCGCTTCGTCCAGGCGCCCTGCCTTGTAGTAGGCCCAGGCGAGCGCATCCTCCGTGAAGATATCGTGTCGCGTCCTGGCCACGGTCTCGGCGATCTTCACGGCCTCGGGCACCTTTCGATCGCGCTCGGCCAGAAAGAGCGCCAGGCTGGCTTCGGTCTGCGCCAGACCCGGACCGGCGAGATCTTCGCCGAGTTGGTAGAAGCGTTCGGCCTCGGCTCGATTACCGCCCTCGGCGTGCAGATCGCCGATGCGCGCGGCGAGGTCGAGGCTTGGCATACGCGCGAACTGCTCCGAGAATACTGCCAGCGCCGCCGCCCGATCGCCGCGCAGCGCCAGCACTTTGCCCTGACCGATTCGCGCGTACGGGTAGTTCGGGAAGATGTAGTCGGCACGCGCGAATTCGCGCTCGGCGTCGTCGAGGTTGCCCATCCGCAGGTACAGCTCGCCGACATGCGCAACGTACCAGGCCTGCGCTTCGGGATCGTGAGCCGTGGTTGACTGGACCGCCATCTGCATGGCTTCCAGGGCGCCGCGCGCGTGACCTTTGAGCTCGCGCGCGTACGCGATGCGCGCGTAGGCCGCTCCGTTCGGACGCATCGTCATCATCGTGTCGAACGCCTCGAAGGCGTCCTCGGTACTCGCCGAGCTCGATCGACGCATCGCCGATGACGCCGTAGTTCCACGCGTCGTCTGGACGCATATCGCGCGCGCGCCTGGCGATGTCGAGCGCCTCGCGGAACCGGTGCTGGGAGAGATGGACCGCGGAGAGCAGCCGCAGCGCGTCGTAGTGTCCTGGCGACGTCTTGAGGACTGACGTCAGAAGATTGTCGGCACGGTTCGCCAATCTGCCGTCTCCCGTCACGCGCGCCTGACGCAGGAGCGCGTCGGACAACAGAAGGCTCGCGCCGACGTCGTCCGGCCGCTCCTGCAGCACGCGCTCCGCCTCGGCGATGCGCTGCTTCAGTCCATCCGCCGATGTGGAAGGTGCGCCCGGCATACCCACCGCCGGTGCCATCCGCTCGACACTCGGCCGCATTCGGGCGTGCCGCGCCGGCTCACATAGGGAGCCAGCGCGGCCACCGCGCCCAGAACGACCACCAACACTGTTCGCTGAATCGTCTTTTTCACGATCCTCCCCATCCCCAATCCCTAATCCCTAATCCCTAATCCCAGTGTCTAGTGGGTTAGTGGTGCCCATGCTCATACCCCTGATGGGGCAGCGCGAGATATGGAAACACGGCGGAGAAGGGCCGATCGTTGGCATCGACGCCGTCGCCGAGCAGATTGTTGGGCGAGCGATTCGCATTGCCGCCGCAGAAACCGAACGACTCGATGATCGGTCCGACGACGGTTCCGTACCCGCAGGCGAACGCGCGCAGGTCGATGTCGGTCACGTCGTCTTCGAGGCGACGGCCGTTGGGGAAGCCGGCGAGGTCGCCGGCGAGCACGCCAAGACGGTTTCCAAGCCCGGCCGCCGCCGTCGGCGGCACACCGGTGTTGAGACGCAGCAGGTCGGCCTGTCTGTTGCCCGTGAAGTTCAGTCCCGGAACGCCCGTCAGCAGCACCGCCACGAGGTCGCCTCGTCCGGTCTCGGGTGCGTTGTCCAGGACGGGATAGAGGAAGTTCTCGAGCCGCGTCACTTCGGGCGACGTGTATCTCCTGGCGAAATTTTCGTCGTCGCGCGGATCCGACCTGTTCCAGCGATCCTTCTGGCCCAGCGGAATGACGACCTCGTTGATCAGAGGATTCCCGAGCCGGGAGACCCTGACGTACTTGTGGTCGTCGTCGTCCCAGTCCCCGCGATCCCAATCGCGATCGTCATCATCATCGTCGTCGTCATCGTCCACCCAGAGGGCTCGCCGGCTGGCGCTGGCGTAGACACCGATCACGGCGTCCGGATCTGTCGGCCCGGTTGGGAGCTGGCCGTCCTTGGTCAATTGCGTAATCGGCACCTGGATGGCAATCGCGTGGGTGTTGAAGCCGCCGACGCCGTCCACCCCGGCCGCGGCCGGCAGCGGAAGGACGTGCAGCGTGTTGAACGGCCGCAGTCCTGCCAGGTCGAAGACCGATCCGAGATCCACGAAGAACGGGTCGTCAACCTGCCCGGCGAAGACCCTCACGCCGTTCGACAGCGTGTGGACGGCCGCCGCGTGCAGCGCGTCATAGGAAGGCGTCGAGCGCGGACCGATGTTGACCGGCGGCGTCGCGAGCCGTCTGCCCAGCGTTTCGTTCGACCTCCCGCGCACTTCGGTCACCGCATAGGTCTGCGGCATGTTCCAGTCGGGATCGTCGAGGCTCGTCAATCTGACCCGTGTTGTAGAGGAAGGTGTTGCGATTGCGGACTTTCGTGCGGAAGCGGAACTGGTAGGTCACGTCGTCTTTCGCGTTGCCGTCGTTGTCGACGTGGATCTCGTACAGGACGTTCTCGTCGAAGCTGTGAAAGTTCGGACCGCCGGCCGGCTCTTCGAGCGGGATGTAGTTGGCGATGATGGTGACCGTGCCGGGCTGGTCGGGGCTGACGAATGCATAGACGTCGGTGTTGTCGGCGCGCGGATCTCCACTAATCAAGGGGGCTTCCCGATGGCTCGAGGCGCCGGTCGGCGTCATCAGCACGCCGGTCAGCGCAATTGCGAATAGAAGCGCGGTTAGTTTCTTCACCTACTACCTCCCGCCGCTTGCGGAAGCGGCACAAGCAGACACGTCACGTGTTCCTCACTGCTCTACGGCGGGGGTGTCGAAACGGATTTACGTTTTTGGCAGGCCGAGCTTCAGATCGACGGTCCGGATGTGGTCGGCGACGCGCAACGCCTGCGCCACGATCGTCAGGGCCGGGTTGACGGCCGCGGAGGAGGGGAAAAACGACGCGTCGACCACGAACAGGTTCTCGACGTCGTGCGAGCGGCAGTAGGTGTCGAGGACCGACTCGCGGGGGTCGGTGCCGAACACCACCGTGCCGCACTGGTGGGTGGTGTTCTTGCTGCCATGTGAATGCGTCATCACGACCCAGAAGCCGAGCCGGCGCAGGATGCGCCTGGTCTCTTTCACGAGCGTGCGATGGGCCCGTAAGTTGTTGGGGCGGTAAATCATCTGAATGCGTCCTGAGGCGTCGACGACAGATCCGGTTTCGCGCGTCGGGCAGATCTTCGGACATCGCCAGCCAATCGACGCCGCGCGCCACCCACCAGTCGTACATCGACAACGGCACCTGGGGCACCACCGTCTGGGCCATGACGCCATGGGTTCGTCCCTGCGACTGAATCTGGCCGAGCGGATAGCGCGTGTGCGGTCCACGCAGGTAGAAATCGTTGATGGCGACCGTTTTCTGGAACACCGTCGGGTTTATCCGGAACGGGTGGAAGCCCTGCATCATCGTCGCCAGATGCGCCATGTAGCGGCGCCCGACGAGACCCGACGAGTTACCGAGACCGTTCGGGTGCCTGTCGCTCGCCGATCGAAGCAGGAGCGCCGCGGAGTTCACCGCGCCGCACGACACCACCACGAGCGACGACTCGACGCGGATCGTCGTGCCGTTCCTTTCGACGTCCACGGCTTCCACCCTGGTTCCGGCCGCGTTTGTGACCAGCCGCTTCGCGAAGGCGTTGGCCCAGAGCTCCACGTTCGGCCGTTCGAGGGCGGGCCGCACGCAGCAGACGTCGGCGTCGCTCTTCGCGTGCACCTTGCACGGAAACGAGTTGCAGGTATCGCAGAGAATGCATCCGTCGCGGAGGCCCAGCGGCAGCGGCGACGGGTGCAGGCCGAACGATCGCAACTGCGCGACGATGGCGGCCATGACTTCGGCATGCGGAACCGGTGGATGCGGAAATGCGCCGCGCCGGGGCTCGGTGGGATCGATCCCTGCCTCGCCATGCACGTGATAGAGCCGCTCGGCGCGCTCGTAGTACGGTTCGAGCGCGTCGTAGTCGATCGGCCATGCCGGCGAAATGCCCTCCATGTGCTCGACGGCTTCGAAGTCTTCGCGCCGCAGCCGATACAGGACGGCGCCCCAGAACTTGGTGTTTCCGCCGACGTTGTAGTGCGTGTAGGGCCGGAATTCCTGCCCCTGGTCGTCGAGCCATCGCTCTCCGGTCTGATACCGCAGGTGCTTCCAGACCGCTTCAGGACTCCAGTTCTCGGCTTCCTGTGGAACGAAGTCGCCACGCTCGAGGATGAGCACCCTCGCGGACGTGTCCGCCAGCGCGTGCGCCATCGTGCCTCCGCCCGCGCCGCTTCCAATAATGACGACGTCGTAACGTTCGTTCGGCATCAGGCCGTGCGCTGCAGGCTCGAGTACACGCCGTCCATCAGGCGCTGATCCTCGATCGCGCGCTCGAGGCTCATCTGAGGTGCGTGCCCGTTGGTGATGGCCTCATGGAAGTCACGATACATCGCCTGATAGCCCCGGATGTCTCGAAAACCCGGAAAGACGAGGCGTGGGACCCCGTTGCCGCGGGCCAGCACGAAGAGACCGTTCGATTCGAACGTGATGATGCCCTTGCGGCCGTACAGCTTCGACAGCCGCAGTCCCCTGAAGAGCGATGGGATCTCGCGGGAGTAGTAAAGCGAGCCGACGGCATCGTTGTCGTACCGGAACGCCACCATCATGCTCTTCGCGCGCGTGTCGGGACCCTCTCGCGACACCGATGGGCGGTAGCCGTCGATCGAGACGATTCTGGGTCCCAGGCTGCCCGCGATGTGCAGCCAGTGGATGCCTTCTTCGAAGAAGGCATCTCCGCCGGCCATGCTCTCGTCGTTGCGCCAGTCGTCGGCGCGTTTCAGCCGCTTGGCGATCGTCGTGAAGTGGGCGAAGACCATGTCGCCGATCGCGCCTTCGGCGACGAGCTTCCTGAGCACGACGGCGAGCGGCTTGTAGTGATCGTTTTCGCCGACGAGCACCACCCGCTTCGCCTGGTTGCGCGCTTCGATGACGGTGCGGTAGTCCTCCATGCGCGGAAAGGCGGGCTTCTCGACGAGCACGTGTTTGCCGGCCGCCAGCGCGCGCAGCGTCAGCTCGACATGAAAACGAGGCGGAACCGCCACGACGACGGCGTCGATGCGCGGGTCGTCGATGGCCGCGCCGTAGTCGGCAAAGCTGGCCGTCGCCCTGGAAGCGCCGGCAGTACTCCTCGGCTTTCGCACGATCGCGGCTGGCGTAGCTGCACGTGATGTGCGGACGGAACCCCTTCAGGTGCCGGCTGTGCACCTGGGTGATGAAACCGCAGCCGAGGAAGGCCAGGCGCAGCGGTTCGCGCGTCAGCACGAGACACCCTTCACGCGCAAAAATGTACCATGATCGGATGCAGTAGAATCCCTCTTTATGTCCCGCGTCGGTCCCCCTCGCGTCCTCAACATCAGCGACCTCCGCCGGCTGGCCAAGCGCCGGCTGCCTCGCGTCGTCTTCGATTACATCGACGGCGGCGCCGATGCGGAGGTGACGCTTCGCGACAACGTGAAGGCGTTCGAAGAGCTCACGTTCCGCCCGCGTGGCGCGATCGCGATTCCTTCGATCAGCCTGAAAACGAGCGTGCTTGGCGTGCCGCTCGAGCTGCCCTTCATCCTTGCGCCCGTTGGCAGCAGCCGCATGTTCTACCCGAACGGCGAAGTGCTCGCCGCGCGCGCGGCGGGGAAGGCGGGCACCGCGTATGTCCTGTCGACGCTGTCGGGCACGCCGATGGAACAGGTTCGCGCCGCGACGAACGGACCGGCCTGGTATCAGGTGTATCTGTGCGGTGGGCGCGAGGCGTCGGTCAACATGCTGAAGCGCGCGAAAGCCGCGGGCTTCACGGCGCTCGTCGTGACGATCGACACCGGCGTGCCGGGCCTGCGCGAGCGCGACCTTCGCAACGGCATCAAGGAGCTGCTCGGACGCAGCGTCTCGGGCATTCCGTACCTGGGACAGATGATCGCGCGGCCGGGCTGGGTCGCCGGAATGCTCATGGACGGCGGGCTCATGGCATTTCCCAACGTGCTGCTGCCAACCGGGCCGATGCCGTATGCCGATGTCGGCAAGACGCTCGAACAGTCGGTCGTCTGCTGGGACGATCTCAAGTGGATCCGCGAGCTCTGGAACGGCAAGATCGTCGTCAAGGGTGTGCACACGGCGGAAGACGCGCGACGCGTCGTTGATGAAGGCGCCGATGCGCTGGTCGTCTCGAATCACGGCGGCCGCCAGCTCGACGGCGTGCCCGGCAGCATCCGCTCGCTGCCGGAAGTGGTGGCGGCGGTCGGCGATCAAATCGAAGTGCTCGTCGACGGCGGCATCCGCAACGGCGGCGACGTCGTGAAGGCGCTCTCGCTCGGCGCGCGCGCCGTGCTCATCGGCCGGGCCTACGCGTACGGCCTCGCCGCGGGTGGGGAAGCCGGCGTCGATCGCGCCATCGAGATTCTCCGCACGGGCATCGTCCGGACGATGAAGCTGCTGGGCGTGTCGTCGCTCCGCGAGCTCAACCGCTCGTACCTGGATGTGCCGGTTGGTTGGTTGCCAGGCGGTGGGAAGCTGGAAACTAGAAACTAAAATCTAGAAACTAGAATCTGAGAATCTAAACTGAGTCTGGAACCTGAACGGCGAAATGGGAGTATTAGATTCTAGATTTCTAGATTTCTAGATTCTGCGTAGTTTCACCTTCACCACCGAGGTGCTATGGCCGAGATGCATGAGATTGACTACAAGATTTTCGGCGACGACATGCAGTTTGTCGAAGTCGAGCTCGATCCGAACGAGGCCACCGTCGCCGAAGCCGGCGGCATGATGTACATGGACGACGGGATCGAGATGGAGACGATATTCGGCGACGGCTCGCAACAGCAGAGCGGGTTCATGGGCGCGCTGATGGGCGCGGGCAAGCGGCTGCTGACGGGTGAGTCGTTGTTCATGACGGTGTTCCACAACCGGAGCTCGCAGAAGAAGAAGGTGGCGTTCGGCGCGCCGTACCCTGGAAAAATCATCGCGATCCACCTCACCGAAGTCGGCGGCGAGCTCGTGGCACAGAAGGATTCGTTTCTCGCGGCAGCCAAGGGCGTCAGCATCGGCATCGCGTTCCAGCGGAAGCTCGGCGTGGGCCTCTTCGGCGGCGAAGGCTTCATCATGCAGCGCCTGCAGGGCGACGGGTGGGCGTTCGTGCACGCGGGCGGCACGCTGCAGGAACGGACGCTGGCGCCCGGGGAGCTGGTGCGCGTCGACACCGGCTGCATCGTGGCGCTGCAGCCATCGGTGAACTACGACATTCAGTACGTCGGCAAGATCAAGTCGGCGCTCTTCGGCGGCGAGGGATTGTTTTTCGCCACCCTGCGCGGACCGGGCAGAATCTGGCTGCAGTCCCTTCCGCTCAGCCGGCTGGCGAATCGCATCGTGGCGGCCGTTCCCCGCGTCGGGCGCGGCGGCAGGGAAGAAGGGTCGATCCTGGGCGCGATCGGCGGCATACTCGACGGAGACAATAGTCAGGCTTGGGTGCGACGGCGCGCGTTCGACTAATCATGCGACTACAACGAGCACTTCTCGTGGTCTGGGCGCTGGGCCTCTGCTGGCCGGCGTCTGCCCTGGCGCAGAGCGATCTCGAACGCGCACGCGCGTTTTATAACGAAGGGCACTTCGACGAATCCATCGCGGCCGCGACCGCGGCCATGATGAAGCCGGCGGCAGCGCCGTCGGCGACGCTCATCGCCGCGCGGGCGCGCCTCGAACGTTTCCGTCTCACGAAGGATCCGCAAGACCTCACGGCCGCGCGGTCCGATCTCGTCTCGCTGAACCCCCTCAAGCTGGGGCCGCAGGAGGCCATCGAATGGCAGATCGGCCTCGGCGCGGCGCTCTTTCTCGACGATCAACCGGGCCCCGCGTCCGAAATGTTCATGAACGTCATCTCGACCGCCCGTGGGCGGCATGCCGGCTCAGGAATTTGAGAAGCTCCTCGAGTGGTGGGCGGCGACCTTGTCGCGCGTCGCCGAAGCGCTGAGCGGACCGGCGCGCAAGGACGCCTATTCGGCCATGCAGACCGCCGTGCGCGACGAGCTCGATCGCGACCCTTGTCGCGTCCGGCCACCTACTGGTCGGTTGTCGCCAGGCGCGGGGCGGGCGATCTGGACGGTGCCTGGAACGCCGCGGTGGCCGGCTGGATCCGCTCCGGCGCTCAGCAGGACGCCAGGGATTTTCGCGCCGACCTCGATCGATTCGTCACGCAGACGCTCATTCCGGAGCGTGCACAGATGCGAACGGGTCAGCGGATGGACGCCAAAGCGACCGCGACCGAGATCGCCGCGCTGACCGAAGAGTGGCACGCCCTGACCGACCGCTGGAACCTCCCGGAAGGCCAGCGCATGTTGGGGGAAAGCCCGTCTTCGTCTCTCCCCCCAAAGCAGGAGCCCGCTCAAATCCTCTCCTCAGACAGTAAGCGACATCTTGCGACAGGTCGCGGGCCTGTTTTTCGCCAAGATCGCTGGCATTTTCGAGCCTCTCTGCGGCATCATTGAGGCTGGCATCCGCTCCAAACTGAGGCCGTTTTGTCCGAGGCTTCCCATTCGACCGTGTAGCCGCGGCACGAAACCCGTGCGCCCGGACGCGCCCGTCGCGTCTCTGTGGCGGAACGTGGAATTCTGACGAGGAGGACCGCAGATGACTCGATTTCTCGCGTTGACCTTCGCGGTGGCCGCCACCGCGATGCTCGTGGCCGCCGACCCGACCGACGCGGTGCGCGAGGGCGGCAACGGGTGGAGGCAGGGCGCCATCAAGCAGGACAAGGCGCTGCTCGAAAAGTATCTGGCCGACGATCTCGTCTACACGCACGGAGGCGGCCAGACGCAGAACAAAGCGGAGTACATCAAGGCGGTGCTCACGGGCCCGTCGCACTACGAATCGATGACCGATCGCGGCACGAAAGTCCGGATCTACGGCAAGACCGCCGTGCCTGAGCGGTCCGGTGGACGTGAAGCCGCCCAACGGCGAGCTGTATCGCGTCCGCACGCTCGAGGTGCTACACGCAGAACAGCAGCGGCGTCTGGCAGATGGCTCAGAAAGAATCCGTTCGGATTCCGCTGAAATAAAACGCCTTCATCGAAAGGATATGTCGCTCATGCGCAGTTTCAGGTTCCGCTTCGGCGTGCCGCTGGTGGCTGCCGTTCTTGTTGCCGTATGGCTGGGGGCCGGTTTGGTGTCAGCTCAAGGAACAGAGGTCCGGATCAACGGGGCGATCGACAAGCTGGCGAAGGGCAAATCGCTGGCCGGCGCGATCATGTACGACTTCTCGCTGTATGCCGCGGCGCAGTTCTCATCGTCCGATCTCGATTTCATGATCATCGACATGGAACATCGCGGCCTCGACTTCGAGCGCCTCGAGACGTTCCTGCTGGGGACGACCAACAAGGCCGAGATCGCCAAGCAGGGCAACCTGCAGGTGCGCGTGCCTCCCATCGTCCGCATCCCGACCTACGGCCGCGCGCCGAACGAAGCGATCGTGAAACAGGTGCTCGACATGGGCGCGTTCGGCATCATGTTCCCGGCGATTGAGAACAAGCAGCAGGCGCTCGAGGCGGTGTCGGCTGCGCGCTATCCGCAGTTGAAGGGATCGAAGTATCCCGAACCCGGTCGGGCGGCGCGGCAACGGCAACATGCCGGCGGCCTGGTTCTGGGGACTGTCGCGGCCAGGTACTCGCGGCGCGCCGACATCTGGCCGGCCAATCCGCAGGGCGAGATTCTGCTGTTCCTCCAGGTCGAAACCGTTGAAGGCGTGAAGAACATCAACGAGATTCTGTCGGTGCCGGGCATCGGCGTGCTGTTCGTCGGGCCGAACGATCTTTCCTGGTCGCTCGGCGTCGCGCAGGGTTCGCCCGAACACGAAGAAGCCGTACAGGTCGTGCTCGACGCGTGCATGGCGCGGAAGATTCCGGCGGCGATTACGGTCACCGAGGCAGACGTCCTGAGGCGGCTCAAGCAGGGCTTCCGCATCGCGTCGCTGCCGAGCGGCGGGCTCGAGGCGCCGATGGATGCCACGCTGAAGCTCGCGCGAACGGTCATTCAGCGCTGAACGTGAGCTCGTTTCGCATGTCAGGTCCCTCGTTCACACGGATTCGCGCCGGCGGTCGCGGCTGGACTGGTCGTCGTGGCGGCCGCGACGGCCGCCGGCGACAGCCGGCTGGTCGATGCGGCGCGCAATCGAGACACGCGCGCCGTTCGCGCGCTGCTGAGTCAGCGCGTCGACGTGAACGGCCGCGCCGAAGATGGCGCGACGGCGCTCCTGTGGGCCGCGCACTGGAACGATCTCGAGACCGCCGAGCTCCTGATTCGCGCGGGCGCAGACGTGAACGCCGCCAACGATCTGCGCATCACGCCGTTGTCGCTGGCGTGCACGAACGGCAACGCGTCATTCGTCCAGCGCCTTCTGACGGCCGGCGCGAATCCGAATACGCCCATCGCGACCGGCGAGACGCCGATCATGACGTGCGCGATGAGCGGCAGCGCCGGTGCCGTGCAGGCACTGATTGCGCGCGGGGCCGACGTGAACGCGAAAGAACCGGTGCAGGGTCAGACGGCGCTCATGTGGGCCGCATCTGGAACATCATCCCGATGTCGTGAAGGCGCTCGTCGAGCACGGCGCCGATCTGCGCGCGCACACGAAGAAAGGATTTACCGCGCTGCACTTCGCGGCGCGCGATGGCGACATCGAGAGCGCCAGGCTGCTGCTCGCGGCGGGTCTCGACGTGAACGTCGTGTCGCAGCCCGAGCCGGCCGGCCGCTTCGCCTGGCGGGCGAGGAGAGTCGGGGTCCGGTGCGCGAGGGGGAGGGCCGGGAAGATCGGGAGGCCCCAGTTTCGAAGCGACGGTATCGGCCGGCAGCACCCCGCTGCTCGTTGCCACCGTTCGCGCGCAGGTGCCGCTCGCGCTGTTTCTGCTCGAGCACGGCGCCGATCCCAACGTCGAGAACGCTGGATTTACGCCGCTGCACTGGGCGTCGGGTACGTGGGAAAACGGCGAGGCGAATCCGGTGTTCGGTTTTACCGATGCGATGAGTGGAATTCCCGATCGTGACGCCAAAGTGCGGCTCGTGAAAGCGCTGCTCGCGCGCGGCGCGAAGCCGAATGCGCGGATGACGAGCCGCCCACCGGCATTTGCCGGCGGCTACAGCGATGTCGTCGGCGCCACGCCGTTCCTGCTGGCGGCCGCCACGGCCGACGTGGAAATCATGCGGCTCCTTCTGGCCGCGGGGGCCGACCCCAAGACTGACGACGAGGATCGAATGCCACGGCGTTGATGGCGGCGGGCGGGATGAATCGAACGCTGGGTGAGAGCGCAGTGACCGAAGAGCAGGCGCTCGAAGCGTCGAAATTGCTGCTCGAGCTGGGTGTCGACGCGAAAGCGGTGGCGTCCAACGGCGAGAACGCGCTGTTCGGGCCGGCGTATCGCGGCTGGAACACGCTCGTGCAGCTGATGATCGACAACGGCGCCAATGTGAACGCCGTCAGCAAGGCGGGCATCACCCCGTGGCGTGCGGCATCGGGTCAGGGCGACCGTCTTGGCGGCGTGCTCTTCAACCACGACACGGCGGCGCTGCTCGTGAAACACGGCGCCGATCCCGAACTCGGCAAACCCTGTATGGCCCAGAACAAATGCCGGTGAAAAAAACGGTTCCGTGGATCCGTTTGTGCTTGATGGTGCTTGCGAGTGACCGCATGCGCAGGCTCGCATCACCTTCGCCTGGGGTCTGACCCCGTCACGGGCGCAGGTGCCGGCCGCGGCCGCCGCACCGCACGACGCCGGCGCGCGAGCTCGTGACGAAGTATTGCGTCTCCTGCCACAACGAGAAGCTGAAAACGGCCGGCCTGGTGCTCGACAGGGCCGACGCCGACGAACGTGTTCAACTCGGCGGAGACGTGGGAGAAGGTCCTCGTCCAGCTGCGCGGCCGCTCGATGCCGCCGCAGGGCCGGCAGCGACCCGACAGCGCCACCTACGACGCGGTGTCGGCATGGCTGGAAACGGAACTGGATCGCGCCGCTCAGACGCATCCCGATCCGGGTCGGCCGGCAGACCTCCATCGTCTCAATCGCACCGAATACGCGAATGCCGTTCGCGATCTCCTCGGCGTGGAGATCGACGGCAGCGCCATGCTTCCACCCGACGAGCAGGCGCACGGCTTCGATACCAACGCCGACGCGCTCAGCGTGGTGCCGGCGCTCCTCGATCGCTACCTGTCGTCCGCGGCCAAAATCTCGCGCCTGGCGCTGGGCGATCCCACGATCCGTCCGGGCTTCGAGCGGTACACCGCCGTCGAGAACAACTCGAACGAGCGAACATGGCTCTGGCAGACCGAGCGTCTGGGCGAACAGTTCCCGCTGGGATCGCGCGGCGGCATCGTCGCGCGCCACTACTTCCCGCTGGACGCCGAGTACGTGTTCCGCGTCAGGCTCGACAAGACCTACACGGGCATGGTGCGCGGCCTCAACGTCCCGAACGAGATCGAGATCCGCATCGATGGAAAACGGGTCGGGCAGTTCACGCTCGGCGGCCCGGAGCTCAAGATGCCGGCGTCCGAATACGAGGACGCAGGCAACCCGCTCTTCACGGCCGACAGCGGACTCGAGGTGCGCGTCCCGGTGAAGGCCGGTCTCCGGCAGGTGACCGTGACCGCCGTGAAATCGGACGCCGCGAGACCGGAAGGCCTCGGACCCGATCGCATCCCGATCTGGGGTCACGACTACGACGGAGACATTCGCGCGCCGATTGTCGTCTCGCTGCTCTTCATCGGTGGACCGTACAACGGGCAGGTGCCGCAGGATTCGCCCAGCCGGAAGCGCATTCTGATCTGCACGCCGGGCTCGCCGCGAGACGAGATCGCGTGCGCGACGAAGATTCTGACGACGCTCGCGCGGCGTGCGTATCGCCGCCCGACGACGAATGACGACGTGCAGACCTTGCTCGGCTTCTACAAAATCGGCCGCGCCGAAGGCACGTTCGATGCGGGCATCCGGGCCGCCCTCGAGCGCGTGCTCGTGAGCCCCGACTTCCTGTTCCGCATCGAGGCCGATCCCGCCAACGTGAAGCCGGGCGAGCCGTACCGCATCCCGGACGTCGAGCTGGCGTCGCGCCTGTCGTTTTTCATCTGGAGCAGCATCCCGGACGATGAGCTGCTCGACCTGGCGATTCGTGGCAGGTTGCGCGACAGCAAGATCCTCGATCAGCAGGTGCGGCGCATGCTCGCCGACCCGCGCGCGCGCGAGGCGCTGGTCTCGAATTTCTTCAGCCAGTGGCTGCAGGTGCGCAACGTGTGGCTGCTGACGCCAGACGCCAACCGCAAGTTCCCGTGGTTCGACGACAACCTTCGAACCGCGTTCGTGCGCGAGATCGAGCTGTTTCTCGACAGCCAGCTCCAGGAAGACCGCAGCGTGGTCGAGCTGCTCACGTCGGACTACACCTTCCTCAACGAACAGCTGGCGCAGCACTACGGCATCAGGAACGTGTACGGAAGCCATTTCCGCCGGGTGACGCTGGCCGACGAGAGCCGCTGGGGATTGCTGGGCAAGGCGAGCGTTCTCGCCATCACGTCGTACCCCCATCGCACGTCGCCGACGATTCGGGGAAAGTGGCTGCTCGAAAACATTCTCAACGCGCCGGTGCCGCCGCCACCACCCAACGTGAACACTAACCTCGAAGAGACGACCAAGGCGATCAAAACAAACTCGGTGCGCGAGATGCTGGAGCAGCACCGCGCGAACCCGGGATGCGCGAGCTGTCACGCGCGCATGGACCCGATGGGTCTGAGCCTCGAAAACTTCGATGCGCTCGGACGCTGGCGCACGAAGGACGGAACGGCCGCGATCAACGCGTCTGGCGTCCTGCTCGATGGCACCAAGGTGGATGGTCCGAAGGCGCTTCGGGGAGCTCTGCTCGAGAAGAAAGAGATGTTCGTGAAGGCGGTGGCCGCCAAGCTCCTCATGTACGCGGTAGGCCGCCAGATGGAGTACTACGACGCGCCGGCCATCCGCGCGATTCTGCACGAGGCTGCCGCCGACAACTACCGCTGGTCGTCAACGATTCTGGCAATCACGAAGAGCGTGCCGTTCCAGATGCGGCGCGCAGCGAAAGGTCGAGATCATGATCGTTACCAAGAAGGCCATTTCCCGCCGCACCGTGCTTCGCGGCGTGGGTGTCACGCTGCGCTGCCGCTGCTGGATGCCATGATCCCGGCGCTGACGGCATCCCAGAAAACAGCGGCGAAGCCCGTCCGCCGTCTTGGCGTCGTGTATCACCCGAACGGGGTCGTCTATGAGAACTGGCTGCCGAAGGGGACCGGGGCCGGATTCGAGTTCTCGCGCGTGCTGTCGCCTTTCGAGCCGTTCCGCAATCGCGTGAACATCGTCACGGGCCTCGCCGACAACACGGCGGAGGCGCTCGGCGACGGTGGTGGCGACCATTCACGCGCGTCCGGCTCGTATCTGACGGGCGTGCACGTGAAAAAGTCCGACAGCATGGTGCTCAACGGCGTCTCGATGGATCAGATCGCGGCGAAAGCCTTCGAGCGCGAGACCCAGCTCTCGTCGCTGCAGCTCACCGTCGACGCGAACAACCTGGTGGGGTCGTGCGACACGGGATACAGCTGCGCGTACAGCAACACGCTGTCGTGGCTCACGCCCACGCTCCCGTTGATGTCGGAGAACGACCCGCGCGTGGTGTTCGAGCGGCTGTTCGGTGCGAGCGACAGCACCGATCCGAGCGTCAGGATGGCGCGGCTTCAGCGCGACCGGAGCATTCTCGATTCGGTGACGGCCCGCGTCAGGCAGCTTCAGCAGAAGCTCGGCGCGGCCGACAACACGAAGGTCAGCGACTACCTCGAGTCGCTGCGCGACGTGGAGCGGCGGATCCAGAAAGCCGAGGAACAGAGCGGGCGCGAACTCCCCGACGTGGATCGGCCCGTCGGTGTTCCCGACTCGTTCGACGAGCACGTCCAGCTGCTGTACGACCTGCAGGCGCTGGCCTATCAGTGCGATCTGACGCGCGTCATCACGTTCATGTACGGACGCGAGCAGAGTGCCCGCACGTATCCGCAGCTCGGCATCTCCGACCCGCATCATCAGTTGACGCACCATCAGAACGATCCCGAGAAGCTCGAGAAGTGCACGAAGATCCAGACCCATCACGTCGCGTTGTTCACCGGCTATCTCGAGAAGCTGCAATCGATCTCCGACGGCGACGGGTCGCTGCTCGATCACATGGTGCTGCTCTTCGGCGCCGGCCTGAGCAACAGCGATCGCCACACGCACAGCCCGTTGCCCACGGTCGTCGTGGGCGGCGGAGCGGGAACGATCAAAGGCGGACGTCATCTCGTGTACCCGGAAGGGACGCCGCTCACCAACCTGCACGTGACGCTGCTCGACAAGGTGGGTGTGCCGGTCGACAAGCTCGGCGACAGCACGGGAACGTTCAAGGAACTTCGTTCTTCAGCGGTGAACTCGTCTTCAATCACCGCCGGGTCTGAAGCAAGACCCGGCCTACGCAGGCCGTCCAGCTTGGACCGCCAAGAAAGCGAGAGGGAAACGTGACGAAGCGAACAGCGATCCTCCTGATTCTGACAGCCGTCCTCGGCTGGCCGATCGTCGGCGAAGCCCAGGTGGCGGGCACCATCAGCGGCTACGTGCGCGACGAGAGCGGCGCCGTCATCCCGGGCGCGGAAGTCAAAGCCACGATGGTCGGACAGCAGTTGATGCGCTCGGCCATCACCGATGAAACGGGCTTCTTCAATCTGCTCGCGATGCCCAGAGGCGCCTACGAGATCACGGCGCAGTTGACGGGATTTTCCACACAGTCAACCAAGGCAGAGCTGACGTCTGGCGAAAACCTGCGCGTGGACTTCAGGATGAACCTGGGCCAGCTCTCAGGAAACGGTCGTCGTTGCCGGCACGGCAGCGCTGGTCGAAACCCGCAGCGCAACCATGTCGGGTCTGGTCGACGATCGGCGAGTGCAGGAGCTGCCGCTGAACGGGCGCAACGTCGTCGAGCTGGCGAGCACGCTCCCCGGCATTACCGACGTGCAGGCGTCACAGGAGATGGCCAGCACGCGCGGCGGGCCGACGATGATCGTGCACGGCGCCTCTCGCGGGCAGAACAACTTCACGCTGAACGGCGCGAACTTCACGAACTACTCGCAGACCGCCGGGTTCAATCCTCCGCCGCCCGACGCGGTCCAGGAAATCCGCGTGCAGACGTCCACCTTCTCGGCCGAGTTCGGCAACAACGCCGGCGCGCAGGTGACGATGGTCACCAAGGCCGGCAGCAATCAGTTCCACGGCATCGGCGTGGGAATTCCATCGCAACGACAAGCTGAACGCGCGGAACTACTTCGCGCCGCGGAAGTCGGAGCAGAAGCAGAACCAGTATGGCGGCGTCGGCCGGCGGCCGCATCGTCACGAACAAGCTGTTCTTCTTCGGTTCCTATCAGAAACTGACCAACCGTGCCGAAGCGGTGGCCACGCAGGCGACGGTGCCGACCGACGCCCAGCGTCTTGGCGACTTCAGGGAGTCGCGACGCCGTTGCGAAACCCGACCGATCCGATCTTACCGGCCGCCGCTATAGAGACACCGCGGGGGAGCCGTGCATTACGGCGGGATCGAATGTCATCAATCCGAACTGCATCAGCCCGGTTGCGAAAAACTATCTCAATCAGTTCATCCCGCGGTCGGCAACGGGTAGCGTGGTCAAACTTATCCCGTCGCCGCTCGATGCGTTCAACTTCGTGACTCGTTCGACTACACGTTGTCGTCCAAGAACACCCTCTTCGGCCATTTCTTCAAGGACAACTACGAGCGCATCAGCTCGCCGGGCAACCTCGATTACGTCCCTGAGAGCAACGTCGCCGACATCAAGAACTACGGCATCACCGACACGCACACGTTCAGCCCGACGTTGCTGAACGAGTTGACGGTTTCGTACCTGGACACCTCGTCGTTCCGAACCGCGACCGAGCGCGTGCCTCCGCGCGATATGGGCATCAACATCGACGAGGGCTATCTCGGCGTCGGCATGTCGCTGAACGTGTCCGGCGGGCCCAATCTGTCTTTCACCGGGCCCGAGCGTCAGGTCTACAGAAACTTCCACTGGAAGGACGTGATGACGCACGTCAGGAGCGCGCACACGTTCAAATGGGGATATGAGGGCCAATACGTGAACTTCGACCTCATTCGAGGAAACGGCGCACGCAGCGCCACGTTCACTGGCACGCGCTCCGGAAATCCGATGGCCGACTTCATGCTCGGCGCGTTCGACAACGTCAGCCACGGCTTCGGCGCAGCCGATAGCTTTCCGATTCTCTGGAAGCATCAGTTCTTCATCCAGGACGAATGGAAAATGACGCCGCGCATCACGTTGAGCGCTGGATTGCGTTACGAGCCATGGTTCCCGTGGGAGCAGGAGTACGGCCGTTACACCTCCTGGGAGTACAGCACGCAGTCGACCGTGAAAGCCGCCGCTCCCCGCGGCATCCTCTTCCCTGGGGATCCCGGCGTTCCTGACAAGACGATCGAGGGCGACTGGAACAACTACGCGCCGCGCGTCGGCATGGCGTGGGACGTGAACGGCGATGGCAAAACCGTCGTCCGCGGGGGCTACGGGATCTATTACAACCACATCAGCGGAACCTCGGTGCATGCAGCCGAGGCACCGTGGACCGGTACGGTGCAATTGTTCAACGGACGCATCGAAGATCCGTTCGGTTCCCTCAACCGCCCGGTGCCGCCGTCCGGCGTTCCCATCTCGGGCGAATTCGATTGCGTGCCGATCACCGCGTATCCAGGGCTGAACTGCCCGCTGTACCCGCTGCCGCTCAACTTCGTCTACAACGACCTCGAAATGGCGACGCCGTACGTTCATCACCTCAACACCTCGTTCCAGCGGCAGCTCACGAACGACTTCATGGTCGATGTCGCCTACATCGGCAGGTTCGGCTACAAACTGGAAGGCCACCGGCACTTCAACCCGGCGCAGTTCATCAACTCGCCGAGAACCGGGCTGGCGCCTACGGCGGGGAACGCCCCCGAGCGCGTGCTTTATGAACCCGGCATCATCGGTCCCACGTCGCGCGTCCTCGAGACGCGGTATCGGAGCTGGTACAACGGCGTGGAACTGAAGGGGACCAAGCGCATGAGCCACGGGTTCATGTTCACGACCTTCTACACGCTCTCGAAAGCGCTAGACACGCTGCTCGATCAGGGCGCGGGGTTGACGGCCGGCGTGGCGAATCCGTTTCGACCCGACCTCAAAGGCCGTTCGCAGTTCGACCGCCGGCATGTGGTTGGGATCTCGTGGATGTGGGAGCAGGACCACCAATTCGAGAACGGCTTCGTCAATGCCCTGCTCACCGACTGGACCGTGAGCGGCGTGCACAACTGGTCGAGCGGAAATCCGCTCAACTTCACGATGGGCACCGACGTTGCGCTCGACGGTACGGGCGGCGCGGGGCGCCAACTGGCGCAGTTGGCGGATGGAAAGACCGTCGACGACATCGCGCGCGATCAGTCGAGTCGCGAAGACTTGATCGCGGCGTTCTTCGACAAATCCGCCTTTGCGACGGTAACCACGCTGCCACGCGGTATCTACGGCAATGTGCCAAAGAGCGCAATCAGCGGACCAGCGCATGGCGAAGAGCGACATCGCGGTGTCGAGGCTCTTCACCATTCCTGGACAACAGGCAATGCGCCTGCAGTTCCGCGGCGAATTGTTCAACGCGTTCAACCAGGTGAACTTCGCCCTGCCGGTAACCAACGCCAGCGCCACCAACTTCGGCCAGATTACCGCCACGCGCGATGGCGACCCGGGACGGATCGGGCAGGTGGCGTTGAAGCTGCTTTGGTAGTTGGCGGGATCCCTGTCATGGCAGATGGCAAATGGCAGATGGCACAAGGTCAGATGGCCTGATGCCATTTGCCATCTGCCATTTGCCATCAGCCATTTGCCATGACGCGTATCAGCGCAGCCCGTCAGCCAGCGTCTCAGCCTTCTCCGCGGACGATTCCGCCAGCAGCAGGTTGTTGGCGGTCACGGCCTCGTGCGCTTGTGTAAGGAATCGCTGCGCCGAATCGTAGTCGGCGCGCTTGCCGGCATTCAGGCGTCGCTTGTCGATCGAATCGAGCTTCTGCTTGGTGCGCACCAGCCGCTCGCGAACCTGAGCCGTCGTCAGCGTTCGTCCGGCCGGTCCTGCCGGACGGAGCTCGGGCGGGGGTGTCCTGGCCGGCTCAGGCGTCTGGGCCACCGGCGGGCCCGCCGCGACTGCCGGCGTCGATGCGGCCGGCAAGCGGGGCGCCGAGGGCGCGGTCGCAGTTGGAGTCGACCGGTGTCGTGGTTTCGGGGATCTCGGGCGGCGGTGCTTCGGCGACCGCAGGCACCGGATCCATCGCGACGCGCGGCGGCGGCTCGGGAATCTCGAGCGGCAGGTTGGCGGCCGTCCGCGCAGGACTCGAGGCACACGCGGCCGCGAGCGCCGCGCCCACCAGAATCACGCCGCTCAACACTTGTGCTCTCAACCCTCAGCCTTAGCCCTCGATTACGTAGTGTCCGCCTTCAGGCGGACCGCGTGAGAGTCCGGCTAAAGCCGGACTACGACTACACGAAAATTTAGCCCTAAGCTCTCTATTATCGCGTTACGTTTGGGGCAGGAGAAGCCTAAACGTCGTGCCTCGCCCCTCAGTCGACTGTACCTCGATTTCGCCGCCGTGCAACTGCACGATCCTATAGACGATCGACAGGCCGATACCGCTGCCTTCGGGCTTGGTCGTGTAGTACAGGTCGAAAATCCGATCGAGCTTATCGGCCGATATCCCCACGCCGGTGTCCTCGATGGTCAGCTCGACACGCCGATCCTTCGTCGTCCTCGCCCCCATCGTCAGTTTGCCACCGTTGGGCATGGCCTGGCAGCCGTTGAGCGCCAGATTGAGCAGCGCCTGCCGCAGCAACGCAGGATCGGCGCGCAGCGGCGGCACGTTCGAAACGTCCGCGCGGCAGGCAATCCCGCTGCGCCGCGCGTCGGGTTCGACCAGCGCGATCACCTCGTTGATGAGCGCGTTCACGTCCATCGGCTGCGCCTGCAGCTCTTCGGGCCGGATGAAGCGGACGAAGCCCGTGATGACCTCGTCGAGCCGCTTGATTTCCGACGCAATCACGTCGAGGTGCTCGCGTGCGCCGTTCACATCCTGAGGCGGTTCTTCGCGCCCTTCCAGTCCGAGCACGGCGCCGACCGGCGCGCGCGAGCTGCGCTGGAGCCGGAGCAGATGCTCGCGCACCAGCTCGAGATGAATCGTCATGGCATTCAGCGGGTTCCGCACTTCGTGCGTCACCCCGGCCATGAGGCGGCCGAGCGATCGCGCGGCGAGCTTTTCGCTGATGGCCCTGAACGATTCGCCGACGCCTTCGAGCTCTTCGTCGGGGGGCAGATCGATGTCGCCGACCTTCTCTCCCCGTTGCAGCTTCACCAGGCCGCTGTTGATGACGTGAATCGGCCGCAGGATCAGGCCGGCCAGGACCATGCCCAGAAAGACCGCCGCGCACGTCACGAGCGCCGTGGTCCACAGCATCGGCTGGATGGCCTGCGCCAGATCGTTACGAATGAGGATGGGCGAGAGGCCGACGCGAATCGCGCCAAAGGGCGTGTCGCCGAGCTCGAGCGGCAGTACCACCTCGAGCGCCCGGTCGGCGTAGATGGCGCGGATTTGCCGGAGTGTATTGCCATCGAGCACGGCTGCCAGGCTTTCGCCGGGCTCGATCGTCTGTCCCTCGGCGGCAGGGAAGCTGTGCGTAATGGCGCGTCCTTCGTTGTCCACGATTGCCGCGTAGGTCACGTTGCGGCTGTAGGCCGCCGTGGACTCGAGAATGGATCGGATCAGGGCGTCGCTGCGAAGCGCCGATTCGGGGTCGCCGCCGGTGGCAATCGCCTCGCGCGCGCGCTGGTAGATCGTGCGGCCCAGCAGGTCGCCGATGCCGCGGCTGTCTTCGAGGCCCACGCGCGCGAGGTTCGCCACGTGCTGCAGGCTGAGCACGATCATCGCGAGCGCGATCAGCAGCGTGACAGCGGCGGTTTGCCGGACTCTCAGACTGGCGCGCATGGGTGATCAGGATTTTTCAGCTTCGCGCCGGAACCGTTTCAGCTTGTTGTGCAACGTTTTGACGGTCACGCCCAGTATTTCGGCCGCTCGCGTCTTGTTGTCGCGTGTGTGCGCCAGGGTCAGCTCGATGAGGCGCCGCTCGGCTTCGTCCACCGTCATGCCGGGCGTAAGCCCGACCGACTGAATGGACGGGGGCGGCGGCCCCGACAGGTCGCCCGGCAGATGGGCGGTTTCGACGAACTCGCCGGGGCTCAGGATGACCGCCCGCTCGATGACGTTGCGCAGCTCGCGCACGTTTCCCGGCCAGGAGTAGCGCTGAAGCAGCCGGATGGCCTCGGGCGCCAGCGCCTTCACGGATTTGCCGTTGCGGGCGTTGAACTCGCTGATGAACGTTTCGACCAGCAGGGGAATGTCTTCGAGCCGATCGCGCAGCGGCGGCACGCAGATGCCGATGACGTTGATGCGGTAATACAGATCTTCGCGCAGCTTGCCCTGCTGGACGGCCTTCGCCGGGTCGACGTTGGTCGCGGCCACCAGGCGCACGTCGACGGCCTGCTCCTTCTGCCCGCCCAGGCGTCGCACGGTGCGCTCCTGAAGCACGCGCAGCAGCTTGGCCTGGATAGCCGGGAGACACTTCGGCAATCTCGTCGAGAAAGAGCGTGCCGGTATGCGCCAGCTCGAAACAGCCGGGCCGGCGGTCCATGGCGCCCGTAAAGGCGCCGCGCTCGTGGCCGAAGATCTCGTTTTCGAGCAGCGATTCGGGAATCGCCGCGCAGTTGATGGCGATGAACGGATGCTTGCTGCGGCCGCTGAGCTGATGAATGGTCTTGGCCACGAGCTCCTTGCCCGTACCAGACTCGCCGTACATGAGCACCGATGCGGCGGTCGGCGAGGCCTGTTCGATGACGCGATACACCGCGCGCAGCGCCGGCGCGTTGCCGACCATCTCGCCGAACCGGCCGTGTTCCTGCAGCTGGCGGCGAAGCCCTGCCACGTCACGCAGGGCGCCCTCACGCTCGGCCACATGCGAGAGCAGCGTACGAAGACGCGCGGGCTCGACCGGCTTGGCCAGGTAGTCGTATGCCCCTTCCTTCATGGCCGAGACCGCCGTGTCCACGCTGCCTTGAGCCGTGATGAGCACGAACGTCAGATCGGACAGCTGATCCTTGAGTTGGCGCAGCAGGTCGAGCCCGTCCATGCGCGGCATGACCATGTCGGCAAGGACCACGGAAGGCCGGTAGCTGGTGACCTTCTCGAGCCCTTCCTGGCCGTCGGCCGCGTTATCGGCTTCGTATCCCCAGGCGCGGACCAGCTCGGTCAGGCCGCGCCGGGCTGCGGCGTCGTCTTCAACGATGAGCACTCGCATTTCTACTCAGAATACAACGGGAAGGACGGAGAGTGGGGTTCGTGGGGTTCGTCGGTTCGTCAAGTTCGTGGAGTTCGATCGAGATGCCGGCGCGAAGGCGGGCGGAAGAAGGCCGGGTCTGTCCATGGACCCGGCCTTCGGAGAGGAACCGATTGGGGACTACGCGAGGATGCGGATGACGACGCGGCGGTTCTGCGCGCGGCCTTCCCGGGTGTTGTTCGGGCTGACCGGCTTGTCTTCGCCCCAGCTGATCACGTTGATCTTATGGAGGGGCACCTGGTGCGCTTCGTACAGGTAACGCTTCACGGCTTCAGCGCGCTCTTCGCCAATGCGCTGGTTGATCATCTTGTCGCCGCTGGAGTCGGTGTGGCCTTCGATTTCGACGAAGTTGCCCTTGGGATTCGCCTTGAGGTCGGCAATCATCTGATCGATGCGCGTCTGAACGGCCTCGGGAAGCTTGGCCGATGCGAACTTGAAGCCACCCTGGTCTTCGCTGATGACGACTTCGTACACCAGCCGCTTGCTCGCCACGTCGACGGCGTCCGCCTTCGCGGCCGCCGCGCCGGCTGCGGAGTTGGCGGTGGCGGCTGCGGAGTTGGCGGTGTTGGCTGTGGTCTGCGCTTCCTTGGCCCAGATACCAACCTGGTCGGCCTTCGCATCGACGGCCTTGATTTGGCGCTGTTCTGGCGGGTCTGTTCCTGGGTGCTCTCGAGCGACTGCGACAGTGTCTCGACGCGGGTGTTGACCGCCCCGACCTCGGTGCGGACGAACTTCTTGGTCGCACACGCGGTCGTGGTGCCAATCGCAAGGACCCCTACTGCGAGCACGTTGACGATTTGACGGACCTGCATAATGACGTTCTCCCTTCGTATGTAGTGCGCCAACGCGCCCTACGCTTCAATCTGCCAGGGAGAATGAGCAGGAACCGTGCCGTACCGGCACACACGCCGATCACTGGGCAGACAGGGGTCAATCGGTATAAAGGAGCATTCCGGGGGCCGGTTCTGTCCTGTCCGGGAGACCACCGTGTACACGGTTACCCGGAAAAAAATTCAGAGGCACGGAAAAATTTACATCGCCGCACAGCCGAAATGGGCAATTTATAAGGGTTTTGAACGGGCACGCGACTTGCCATAACCCCAGCGCGTTGTCGGCTTAATCAAAAACACGGCAGGTCCGTGAGCTGGGGGAGCTGGGTCGACGACGCAGCAGGGGCATCACTAATCCCTGGTGGTGCCCCTGCGTATTTTCTTGAAATCCTCACTGTAGTGCTCGGCTGCACATCGGGCACTACCGCTCCGGCGGAGAGCCCAATGAAAACCTTTGGCAGCCGGCTGCGCTACGAACGCGAGCGCCGGCAGATCGATCTGCGATCAATTGCCGAATCCACGAAAATAGCCGTCCCGCTGCTGCAGGGCCTCGAACGCGACGATGTGTCGCGCTGGCCGTCAGGTATCTTCAGAAAGTCTTTTATTCGTTCATACGCCGAAGCGATCGGCATCGATCCCGAGCCGGTCGTCCGCGAGTTCGCCGACCTGTTCCCCGACCCCCTCGAGGCCGAAATCCCCACCCTGGCACCCGTCCGGCCGAAACCGGAGACGACCGAACCGCCTTCGTCCTCGTCGCGTCCTCTCACCGTCAAGCTCACCATCACCTGGAGCGGATCGGCGTTTAATGGCATTGGCAGATTGGCAGATTGGAAGATCGTCAGACTGTTTCTGTATTCTCGAATCCGAATCGTGAATCTGCCATATCTGCCAATCTGCCAATCTGCGAATTCAAGCCCTCAGCGTAAGAACCCCTCAGCCAAGCCTCCATCCACGGGGATGACGTGGCCGGTGGTCTTCGCGCTCGCGTCGCTCAGCAGCCACACAATCGCCTCGGCACAATCCCGCGGAAGAATCGGACGCTGCGTCAGCGTCCGCTGGGCGTAGAAACCGGCCAGCTTGCCCCGCAGCTCTTCGGTCGATTCCGTCTCGGAAAAGGCGATCCCGTACTTCTGCAGCGACTGCATCACGCGATCGCGCGGAAACATGGTGGAGCCTGCGACCACCGTGGCCGGCGCGATGCCGTTCACGCGCACGAGCGGGGAGAGCCCGACGGCGAGCTCGCGAATCAGATGATTGACGGCGGTCTTGCTGGTGTCGTACGCCTCGCTCCCTTTCTTCGGCACCACGGCGTTGGCCGATCCGGTCAGCACGATGGCGGCCGGCAGTTGCTGCTCGCGGAACACCCACTCGGCTTCCTGCGCGAGCAGGTAGTTGCCGGTGACGTTCACGAGGAAGGTCTTGCCCCACTGGGCTTCCGTCAACCGTCCGCCGGAACCCGCGACCGGATAGATCGCGGCGGTATTGACGATGCCGTCGATGCCGCCGAAGAGGAGCGTCGTGAACGTCGCGGCATTCGCGAGGCTGGTGCTCGACGCGAGATCGACCGCCACGCTCGCTGCCGCGTCGAGTGATGAGGCCTTCCCGGCCTCGGCGGCGACGGTGGCTGCGGATTCGGCGTCGGCGTCGGCGACCACGACGTGCGCGCCCTTGCGCGAGACGAGCAGCGCCACTTCGCGCCCGATCCCGCTGCCGCCCCCCACAATCAGCACGATGCGGCGGCTGAACTCGGCTTCCGGCGGCATGCGCTGCAGCTTGGCCTCTTCGAGCGCCCAGTATTCGATGCGAAAGGCTTCCGAGCGGGGCAGCGCGACGTAGTTGTGAAACTGCTCGAACTGCTTCGACTGCTCGGGATGGCGCGCCTGCGGCAGCGCGGCGGCTTTCGCGTGACCCGGATCGTCGTCTTCGAGCGCGGTGGCGCCGTCCATCACGTTGATGGCGTTGATGAAGAACTCGGTCGTAATGCGCGCCTCTTTCTTGTTCTTGCCGAAGCCGAAGAGGCCGACGCCGGGGATGATGACGACCGACGGGTTCGAATCGCGCAGCTTCGGCGAATCGGGCGTCGCAAACGACTCGTAGTACTTCGTGTAGCGCGCACGGTAGGCCGCAACCTCGTCGCGGATGATGGCCTTGAGGCCCGCGATGTTGCCCGAAGACGGATCCCAGTCCAGAACGAGCGGGCAGATGCGGGTGCGCAGGAAGTGATCGGGGCAGCTCGTGCCGAGGCGGCCAAGATCGGCGGCCCAGGCGGAGCCCGAAAAATCCAGCGAGACTTCGTCGTCGGCGAAGTGCGCGATGACGCGGCGCGCCGACGACAGCTCGCCGCGCAGCGCCGGCAGCACTTGTGCCGCTATCTCGCGGCGGTTCGCCACGGGCTGGTGAGCCGCGCCGCCGAATCTCACCGGGTGGTGCGTCCGGTGCGCGTCGATGAACTGTCCCATCTCGTCGATGGTGCGGATGCTGTTCAGGTAGCACTCGCGCTGTGTGTGGCCCCACGTGAAGAGGCCGTGGCTGCCGAGAATCAGCCCGTCGCATCCCGGGTTGTTCCTGACGCCTTCTTCGATCATCAGCGCGAGCTCGAAGCCGGGCCGCTGCCACGGAATCCAGATAATCCGCCGGTTGAAGCGGGCGTTGAATTCGTCCAGCTTCCGCCGGCCGTTCGCGCTGGCGGCCAGCGCAATGGCCCAGTCGGGATGCAGGTGATCGACATGCGCGGCGGGAATGAACGCGTGCAGCGGCGTGTCGATCGAGGCCGCGACGCGATTCTGACCGAAGGCCGACAGCGGGTAGAAGCTCACCATCTCGTCTTCGTGCGCTTCGCCGCGGTACCGTTGTTTCAACTGTTCGAGGCGATCGAGGTAGAGCAGCGCGAACCCCGAATCGGCGATCGAGCCCAGATCGCCGCCGCTGCCCTTGACGGCCAGCACGCGGGCCGGGGCGCCGGTGAACGGATCGGGCAACTCGATCTTGGCGCTCGTGTTGCCTCCGCCGAAGTTGGTGATGCGGAGATCGGCGCCGAGCAGGTTCGATCGATACCGCAGCAACGAGAGCTGATTGGATTCGAGCGGACCCGCTACCGATGGATCCCAGAGGTCTTCGAGATGTTGAAGGCTGATGGTTTCAGGCATACGTAACTTCGCAATATTGCTGGAACCTTGCGCATTCGCGGTCCCAGGGCTCCCGGTCTCCGGGCTCGAACACGTCGGTCGGGAACGAACGATCGATGAGCGCACGTGCCTCGGCTAAAGAGGCGGCGGCGCCCGTGGCGAGGAGTTGCACGGCGATGTTGCCGATGGCCGTGGCTTCGACCGGGCCGGCGATGACGCGCCGGCCTGTCGCATCGGCGGTGAACTGGTTCAACACGCGGTTCCTCGAGCCGCCGCCGATGACGCGAATCGCGCTGATGCGCTGGCCGGTCACCGTCTCGAGATCGCGGATCACCAGGCGGTACTTCAGCGCGAGGCTGTCGAGAATCGTGCGGGCATAGGCGCCGGGCGAGGCCGGCGCCGGCTGATCGGTTCTGGCGCAGAACCGATCGATGGCGTCCGTCATGCTGTCGGGCGCGACGAACGACGCTTCGTCGGGATCGACCAGATGACGGAACCCCTCCGCGCTCGCGGCCGCGTCCATCAGCGCGGAGTAGTCCAGCGCGAGACCAGTCTGCGACCACTGGCGCCGGCAGCTCTGAAGCATCCAGAGACCCATGACGTTCTTCAAAAACCGGGTCGTGCCGGCGACGCCCCCTTCGTTCGAGAAGTTCAGACGCATGGCGTCAGGGGTGAGCACCGGCCGATCCAGCTCGGTGCCGACGAGCGACCAGGTGCCCGAGCTGATGAACGCCGTGCCGTCGCGGGCCGTGATGGCGGCCACGGCCGACGCGGTGTCGTGCGACGCGCACGCCACCACCGGCGTGCCGGCCAGAGACGCGCGGGGCGCGACGCGCGGGAGCAGCGGGCCGATGATCGATCCGGCTTCCACGATCGGCGGGGCGATGCGCGCGGGCAGGTCGAGGCGTGCCATGAGCGGCGCGGCCCACGTGCGCGCCTTCGCGTCCACGAGCTGCGTGGTCGTCGCGTTCGTGAATTCCGAGACCGCGCGCCCCGTCAGCCACAGATTGAAGAGGTCCGGCATCATCACGAACCGGTCGGCCGCCGCCAGAAGGCGGGGCGTCTGGCGCTGAACCGCCGCCAGCTGGTTGATCGTGTTGATGCTCATGAACTGAATGCCGGTGGCCGCGTAGATCTCGTCTTTCGAGACACGCTGCAGCACATCGGCCATCGCGGCCACGTTGCGCTTGTCGCGATAGTGGTAGGGGTTCTCGACGAGTTGCAGCTGCTCGCCAAGGAGCGCGTGATCGACGCCCCACGTGTCGACGCCGATGCCGGCCAGCGTCATGTCGCCCGCGGCCGCAAGCCCGGCCCGCATCTCGTGCCACAGCCGTGCGACATCCCAGTGGAGCGAGTCGCCGTAGGAAACCGGCTCGTTGGCGAAGCGGTGAATTTCGCGGATGGTCAGCGCGCCTGCGCGCAGCTCGCCGGCGACCGCGCGGCCGCTCTCGGCGCCGAGGTCGAAGGCAAGATAGGTGGCCGGCTGCATCGAAACCGCATCATGCCACACCCTATTTGAGAGTGCTATATTCTGCGGATTGATCGACCCGCCACAGGCTCCACCGGCGACTCCACTCGTGGCCGCCCGGTCGGTTCGCAAGTCGTACCCCGGCATCCGTGCGCTCGACGGCGTCTCGTTCGACGTGACCCGGGGAGAGGTGCACGCGCTCGTCGGCGGCAACGGCGCGGGGAAGTCCACGCTCATCAAAGTCATGTCCGGGGCGGTCGCCGCGGACTCGGGCACCGTCGAGGTTGACGGGGCGGTCGTCGGGTCGATGACCCCGGCCGTGGCGCGCTCGCTCGGCATCGCCGTCATCCATCAGCAGCCAACCCTGTTCACGCACCTGACCGTGGCGGAAAACATCGCGTTCGCGCTGGAGGATCGACGCGAATGGCGGCGGATCGACTGGGGCGGACGCCGGCGGCTTGCGGCGGATCTCCTGGCGCGCGTCGGGGCGGACATCGATCCCGAACGGCTCGTCGAGACGCTCAGCATGCCCGAGCAGCAGCTCGTGGAGATTGCGAAAGCCATCGGCGCGCGCGCACGCGTGCTCATCATGGACGAGCCGACCTCGTCGCTCAGCGATCGGGAAGTGGCCCGTCTGTTCGACGTCATCGCGCGCCTGCGGTCGGACGGCGCCGGCATCATCTATATCTCCCATCGCCTCGAGGAAGTGTTCTCGATTGCCGATCGCGTGACCGTCCTCAGGGACGGCCAGACGGTGGGCACGCGCGCACGGACAGGTCTCACGCCGTCCGTGCTGATCGGCATGATGATCGGACGCGAGCTGTCGGCCATCTTTCCAAAGCGATCGATCGAGGCCGGGGATGTCGCGCTGGAACTGCGGCACATCTCGAGCGCGGCCGCCGGCGTGCGAAACGTCTCCCTGTCGGTACGCCGCGGAGAGATTCTCGGGCTGGCCGGTCTCGTCGGGTCGGGGCGGACCGAGCTGGCCGGAACGATCTTCGGCCTCACGCCGGCCGAGTCGGGCGAGCTGCGCGTCGGCGGCGAAGTGGCCCGCGTGGCGTCGCCGGCCGACGCCATCCGTCACGGCATCGGATTCGTGCCGGAAGATCGCCGCCGGCATGGCGTGGTGCCGGAAATGCCGATTGCCGAGAACACGAGCCTGGCCAGCCTCGATCGCGTGGCCCGCCACGGGTTGATCGACCGCGGATCGGAGCGGCAGGTTGCCGCGCAGTACGTCGATCAGCTCCAGATCAAGACGCCGTCGGTCGGCCAGCTCGTCGCATCGCTCTCGGGAGGCAATCAGCAGAAGGTGGCGCTGGCGAAATGGCTGGCGACCAGGCCGTCGATTCTGATCCTCGACGAGCCCACGCAGGGCGTCGACGTGGGCGCGAAGGCCGAGATTCACGCGCTGATGCAGGAGATGGCCGCGCGCGGGCTCGCCATCGTGATGATCTCGTCGGAGTTGCCCGAGATTCTCGGGATGAGCGATCGCATTGCGGTCATGCGGAACGGAACCGTCGCGGGTGAGCTGGCGCGCGCCGACGCCACTCAGGAACGTGTCATGGCGATGGCGCTGGGGCAATGCTGACGCAGCATCGGCGTGGAAGGCGTCGGTTGCGTTCGCCATCCTGATGCTGTGCGTCGTGATGGCCGTCATGCGGCCGGCGTACTTCGCGGCCGACAACCTGAACGATCTCTTTCTCGCGACCCTGCCTGTTCTCATCGTCGCCGCGGGCATGACGCTCGTGATCCTGACCGGAGAAATCGACATCTCGGTCGGCTCGCTCTTCGCCGTCTGTGGCGTGGTCGCCGGCGTCCTGGCGAAGGCCGGTGTTCCGCTGGTGCTCGTCGTGCCCGTCGTGTGTGTGCTGGGCGCGTCGATCGGCGCGCTTGGTGGCACGCTGGTGGCCGTTCTCGGACTGCCGTCGATCGTCGTCACGCTGGCGATGATGATTGGGCTCCGCGATGCCCTGCGATGGATCACACAGGGAGCGTGGGTCCAGAACCTGCCCGCCACCTTTCAATGGTTCGGGCTGCCGCAATCGGCGTTTCCGGCCATCGCGGGGCTGATGACGATCGTCGTGTTCGCGGGTTTCAGCTGGAGCCTGCGTCACACGGCTGCCGGACGGCTCCTGTATCTGACCGGATCGAACGCCGAGGCGGCCAGACTGGCCGGCATCAACACCGTGCGCGTGAAGATCGCCGCGTTCGGCTGCCTCGGCGCGCTCACGGCGCTGGCCGCCATCCTCAACTCGGTTCGCTTCGGTCAGATTCCTCCCAATGCCGGGCTTGGCCTCGAAATGAAGGTCATCGCGGCGGTCGTCGTGGGCGGGACCGCGATTACCGGGGGACGCGGAACGCTCGCCGGCACGCTGCTGGGCGTCGTGCTGCTTGGCGCGATCGGACCGGCGCTGACCTATCTCGGCGTCAGCGCGTACTGGGAACGAGCCATTCAGGGCGCCATCATCCTGGTGGCGGTGGGTCTCAACGTGCTGCCGTCGCGCGCGCGCCACTTTGCAGGGTCGCCTCGTGCAGCGCGCGCATAAACAGATTCTTGCCGCCGCGATTGCCGCCGAAGTGGCGATCTTCGCCGTCATCGCGCCGAATTTCTTCACAGCCGTCAACTTCTTCGAGATCGCGCGGCTCAACGTCGAGCTCGGACTGCTGGCGATCGCGCTGACGCCGATTCTCATTACCGGCGGCATCGACCTCTCCGTCGGCGCGATGATGGGGCTTGCCGCCGTGTCCTTCGGCGCCGCCTGGCAGGATTTCCATCTTCCTCTTGCCGCGGCTGCAGTCGTGGCGATCGTCGTCGGGGCCGCCGGCGGCGGCCTGAATGCGTTCCTCATCGCGCGGCTCGGGCTTCCGCCGCTCATCGTCACGCTCGGCACGTTCGCCTTGTTCCGCGGCATCGCTGAAGGCGTGACCGAAGCCGCGGTCAGCTACACGGGGTTTCCCGCGGCGTTTCTGCATTTCGGGCAGGGATACTTGTGGGGCGTCATTCCCGTGCAGCTCCCCGTGTTCGTGGCGGTGATCCTGGCCTATGCCGTTCTGCTGCACCGTTCGGTGTACGGGCGATCGTTTTACGCTATCGGGTTCAGTGCGGGCGCCGCGCGCTATTCGGGCATCCCCGTCGGCCGCGCGAATCGGGCTCGTATATCTGCTGGCCGGCGTGCTGGCGAGCGTTGCCGCCATCATCTACGTTGCACACCTCGGGCAGGCACGCTCGGACGCGGGCAACGGATACGAGCTCGACGCGATTACGGCCGTCGTGCTGGGCGGAACATCGGTGTTCGGCGGGCACGGGACGATCGGCGGCACCGTTCTCGGTCTGCTGGCGCTCTCGGTGCTGAAGAATGGACTGCACCTTGCGGCGCTGCCGTCCGAGCTGATCGGCGTCGTCACGGGTGTGCTGCTGGTTGCGACCATCGCGATCGAAAGGGTTCCGGGATCCGTTTTCGCGAGCGCGAAGCGCGGAAACGGATCCCGGAGCCCTTTTGAAGGAGAGCTGGACGTGAAAAACAGTCAAGTCGCCGTGCTGTGTGCCGCCATCCTCGGCGGATCCCTGATGGTGGCCGCCACCAACGTGTGGCTCGTGCGATCGCTTGGAGACGGGGGCGCACCCGTGGCCGCCACCGGCGGCGCCGCCAGGCCCGTGATTGCGATGATGCCGAAAGCCAAGGGCGATCCGTACTTCGTGAGCTGTCGCATCGGCGCCGAAGAAGCCGCGCGCGAGCTCGGGGTCGAGCTCATCTGGGACGGCCCGACCGGGCTCGACGCCGCGCGTCAGAGCGAGATGGTCGAGAACTGGATCACGCGGGGCGTCGACGTGATTGCGGTGGCCGTCGAAAACCGCGCGGCGATTTCGACCTCGCTGCGCAAGGCGCGCGAGCGGGGGATTCATGTGATCACCTGGGACGCCGACGCCGAACCCGATGCCCGGACCTTTTTCGTGAATCAGGCGACCGCCGAAGGCATCGGGACCTCGCTGACCGACGAGGCCGCACGGCTTCTGGACGGGAAGGGCGACTTCGCCGTCATCACGGGCGCGCTGAGCGCGGCCAACCAGAACGAATGGATCGCCTTCATCAAGAAGCGGCTGGCCGAACGCCATCCCAACCTGAAGCTCGCGACCATCAGACCCAGCGACGATGACCGCGACAAGGCCTTTGCGGAGACGCAAACCATCCTGCGGGCGTTTCCGACGGTCAAGCTCGTGATGGCAATCTCGGCGCCGGCCGTGCCGGGCGCGGGCGAGGCCGTGCGTCAGGCGGGCCGCAAGGACGTCAGGGTCATCGGGCTGTCGCTGCCCAACATGAACAAGCCGTACGTGCACGACGGCACCGTGCAGACGGTGATGCTGTGGAACACCGCGGATCTCGGCTATCTGACGGTCCAGGCCGGCGCGCAGCTGGTGAAGGGCACGCTCGCGGCGGGCGCCACGACGATGAACGCCGGGCGGCTGGGCGCGATCGAGATTCGCGGGTCGGAGGTCATCCTCGGGCCGCCGCTCTTTTTCAGGAAAGACAACATCGACAAGTTCGACTTCTGAGTGGCGAAAATCGACAAGAATGCTAGATGTCTTCGCGGCGGTCCTACATGATGGTGTGACGACGAGTTGTCCGGCGTGACGGCGCTCTCGAGGATTCGCTGAATTCCTAGAAAAACCTCGCGTCCTTGCGCGCGAGGCTGGCGTCGATCTTGATACTGTCGGGGCATGCGGACATTACGCCGGCACACGGTCGTTCAGGTCGTGGCGTGGTGTCTCGTGATTCTCGGGGCGAGTCCCATCACAGCCCCTTTCTCTACGTATTCTCCGTTGAGTGCGGCGCAGCTCGCGACCGGCGAGCTCGTGAAAACGCTCGACCAGTCGAAGCTGGTGTCCGACAAAATTTTGTTGCGTTCACGCCTTTCAGGCGACAATTTTGTCGGATCGGTTATTCGGTCTCTCGCCCGAAAGACCGCGCCGGCATCTGCCGTTCAGCGTCCCGCCGATGTCCTGAGGATTTAAGCCCGCTTCTCGCGTGATTCCGGCACGTTCCCAATCCCGACTTCTATCTACAGATGAGGTGTGTCTATGAATCAAGCCGATACTGCGTGGATGTTGGTTTCGACCGCGCTCGTGCTGCTGATGACGCCGGCGCTGGCGTTTTTCTACGGCGGGCTCGTGCGCTCGAAGAACGCGCTCAACACGATGATGATGAGCTTCATCTCGCTCGGATTCGTCGGCGTGCTCTGGGCGGTCGTCGGCTATTCGCTGGCGTTCTCGGCCGGCGGCAATTACCTCGGCGATCTGTCGCGCCTGTTCCTGCGCGGGCGTGGGGCTCGAGGCGCAGGGCACGATCCCGCACTACCTGTTCATGGCCTATCAGGGGACGTTCTGCATCATCACGGCGGCGCTGATCTCGGGCGCCATCGTCGAGCGGATGCGCTTCTCGGCCTACGTGACCTTCATCATCGCTGTGGGCGCTGGTCGTCTACTCGCCGGTCGCGCACTGGGTGTGGGGCGGCGGCTGGCTGGCCGAAGCTGGGCGCGCTCGACTTCGCCGGCGGCACCGTCGTGCACGTCAACGCCGGCGTCGCGGCGCTGGTCGCGGCCATCGTGGTCGGCAAGCGGCGCGACTATCCGAGCTCGTCGCTGCTGCCGCACAACGTGCCGTTCACGCTGCTCGGCGCCGGGCTGCTGTGGTTCGGCTGGTTCGGGTTCAACGCCGGCAGCGCGCTCGGCCGCGAGCCCGATCGCCGGCGCTGGCGTTCGTCGACGACCTTCCTCGCGCCGATGGGCACGCTGGTGGTCTGGACGCTGCTCGACTACGCGCGCTCGGGCAAGCCGACGGCGGTGGGCTGCGCCACGGCGATCGTCGTCGGCCTGGTCGCCGTCACGCCGGCGGCGGGGTTTGTCGGCCCGATGAGCGCGATCGCGCTGGGCGCGATCGCGGCGGTGCCGAGCTACTTCGGTCTGATCTGGCGCGCGAAGACGTCGCTGGACGACTCGCTCGACGTGGTGGCCGCGCACGGCGTCGGCGGCACGGTGGGCGCGCTGCTGACGGGCGTGTTTGCGCAGAAGGCGCTGAACGGCGTGGCCGACGGCGTGCTGTTCGGCAACCCGGCGCAGCTCGGCATTCAGGCCACGGCGGTGGCGGCGACGATTGTCTACAGCGGCGTCGTCAGCTTCATGCTGCTCAAGCTGATCGGCGCTGGTGATCCCGCTGCGCGCCTCGGCCGATGACGAATCGGTCGGCCTCGACCTCAGCAACCACGGCGAAGAGGCCTACGTGCACGGCGAGGCGAGCAGCGACGGCCATGTCGGCCACGCCGGCGCAGTGAAGACGCTCGCCGGCGCTGCGATCGGAGCTCGCATGAAGCTCATCAAAGCGATCATCCGGCCCAACAAGGTCGACGATCTGAAGGAAGCGCTCGCGAAGATCGCAGATCGCAGGGCATGACCGTGACCGAGGTGCGCGGACACGGACGCCAGAAAGGACACACGGCGGTCTATCGCGGACGGAGTACGAGGTGACGCTGCTGCCGAAGATGCAGATCGAAACGGTCGTCGCCGGACGAGCTGGTCGAACCGGCCATGCAGGCGATTCGCGAGGCCGCGCGCACCGGCGAAATCGGCGACGGCCGCGTCTTCGTCGTGCCCGGTGGAGCAGGCCTACAACATCCGCACGGGTGCGACCGAGTTCTAATCGATCGGAGGTCGACGGTAAGTCAACAGGAGATCAGGAGATCAGGAGAATGGTTTTTCGAAAGCATTCTCTTGTCCCTCCTGATCTCCTAATCTTCAGTCACATGATGGCGCGCTCGCACGCAGCAGTCGGGTTGGCATTACTGCGGCGCGAATCCGTGTGCAGGCGGCCGACACGTTACGCAGGTGACTGCGCGAGAAGCCTGTGGGTATCGAGCGAGGTTGAGCGGAGTGAAGTCAGTGTCCTCGCGTCGTAGCGGTCGCTGTCGGCCTCGCAGCGCGCGTCCGGCCCCGGAGCTTCGGATTCGCGCGGCAGTAATGCCATTCCAAGTGCCTTCGGGTCGCGAACGCCTGCCGGTTCCGGCTAAAGCCGGACACTAAGAACGCTTTGAAAGCGCTGCAGTCTCCCGTTTTCCGGTTTAACGTCTCTACCCCACATGGATCCGCGGCCGCAGCTCCGGATCAGGCTCGGCCTGCCTGAGCACCTCGCGCGTCACGGGCGCCGTGTCGCCTTCACCGAACGCCAGGAACTTCAACAGATAGGCAATCGGATTGCCTTCGGTCCACCCGAAGTACGCGTGCGGAATGTTGCGCGTCTGGTCGCGGATGAAGAGCAGCAGTGCGGCGATGGCGTTCGGGATCGCCGGGCTCGCGCACCGCAGCACGTGATGGCCGCCGACGTCGACGCCTTCGACCACGAGCACCTCGCTGAAGAGCGACGCGTCCGACGGCTGCACCTCGACGAACAGCACGCGCGCGTCCGGCGGCAGGTGGTGCGACTCCTGTGCGTCGCGCAGCTTGCGCGCGTACTCCTCAGGCAGCCCGGTGTCCGGCCGGTTCGCGATGATGCGGACCGGCGCGTTCGCCGCCTCGCGGAGGAACTGCTGCGGCCATCGCGATCGGCCGTGACACCGTGCACGCGCAGCTCCGTCGAGCGCAGCACGCGCGAGATGAGCGAGGTCACGATGATCGTGACGATGAACCACGTGGCGATCTTCACGCCGTCCGGCCGCTCGATGATGTTGGTGATCGTCGTGTAGACGAACACCAGCGTGATCGCCGCGAACGCAAGTCCAGTCGCGCTGCCGCGTCTGCCAGAGCGCCAGCGTCACGGCGACGCGCCGCCGATGTCATCAGCACGAGCACGCCGGTCGCATACGCGCCTCCCTGCGCCTCGACGTCGGCATTGAAGATGACGTGATGAGGAACGTGATCGCCGGTGAACAGCGTCGACGAGCGGCCGCGTCGCGCGCGTCCATTCGGGCGCCATGCCGTACCGCGGCAGGTAGCGCGGCACGAGGTTCAGCAGCCCCGCCATCGCCGATGCGCCGGCGAACCACAGGATCGCGATCGTGCTGACGTCGTAGATCGTGCCGAACACGTCGCCGAGATACTGGTGCGCGAGATAGGCGAGCGCGCGTCCCGACGCCTCGCCGCCTTCTGAAACGCCTCCGGCGGAATCAGCAGCGTCGTGACGAGCGAGCTGCCGATGAGCAGCACGCTCATGATCAGCGCGGCCGTGCGCAGCAGCTTCCTGGTGTTGCGAATGCGCCCGGCGGGCGTTCCGGCGAGTCGTCGGGATCCCCTTGACGAGCGGCATCACGGCCACGCCGGTTTCGAACCCGGACAGGCCGAGCGCGAGCTTCGGAAACAGCAGCAGCGCGACGAGCAGCATCGTCATCGGATTGCCGTGCTGCGTGAAGAGCGCGTCCGTCCAGCGCGGCAGGTACTCGGGATGGCGCGAGCATCTCGCGGAGCCGACACGCGATGACGACGACGTTCAGCGCGAGATAGACGGCGACGATCACCACGGCGAGGCCGATGGCTTCCTTGAAGCCCTTCAGGAACACCGCGCCGAGCACCGTCAGCAGCACGATGCGTCACGGCGACCGGATGATCGAACGACGGCCGGCACGAATGGGTTGTGGATGATGTGCTCGGTCGCGTCGGCCGCCGACAGCGTGATGGTGATGACGAAGTCGGTCGCGGCAAATCCGAGCAGCACGAGCACGAACGCCTTGCCGCGCCAGCGCGGCAGCAGGTCTTCGAGCATCGAGATGCTGCCCTGGCCGTTCGGGCTCGCGGCCGCGACCCGGCTGTAGACCGGCAGCGCGCCGACGAGCGTGAGCATGACGAGAATCAGCGTCGCGATGGGCGCGAGCGCGCCGGCCGCGAGAAACGCGATGCCCGGCTGATATCCGAGCGTCGAGAAGTAATCGACGCCGGTGAGGCACATCACCTTCCACCACGGCGCCGTGTGGACGGGTGGCGCATGCGGCCCCTCGACGGGCTGCCGCATGCCCTGAAAGAACCAGTCGCGGAACCGCGTGCGCGCTTTGCGGAGATACGCCGTATTGCATCACTGCGATTCCTCGCGCTCGAATTTGTAGGCGAACGCGAAGGCCGCGGCCGCGGCCAGCGCGCAGTCAACCTGCCAGGGCAGCCACAGCATGAAATTCCAGAGCGCGGCGACGCTCGCGATCATGACGACGAGCGCCGCCAGCCTGATGGCGACGATTGACGCGCGAGTGCGAGTGTCCATGAGGCTTACCGCTCCAGGTGAAAAGGCACGCTCGTGACGATGGTGTTCGGCTTGAAGAGGAGCGCTCCCTTGATGAGCAGCGCGCGCTGGTTGTGAAAGAGGTGGTGCCACCAGCGCGCCGGGACGAATTCCGGCAGCACGACGGTGACGTAATCGTCCGGATGCTCCGCGTCGAGCTGCTCGATGTATTCGAGCAGCGGCTCCATCAGCGATCGAAACGGCGACGCCAGCACGACCAGCGGCACGCCGCGGCCCCATTTGTCCCAGTCGTTCCGGATCTGCGTTGTCGCCGCCGGATCGACGTCGATGTAGCACCGCGCGCACGTCGGACGAGAGCGTGCGCGCGTAGTCGAGCGCCGCCGACCACGGCCCGCTGGACGCCGCTGATCGGCACGATCACCCGGTTGTGGTGCCGCTCTTCCGGCTGCCAGTCGGTCAACGTCAGCTGCGCGGCGACGGCGCTGTAATGCGCTCTTCGTGACCCGGAAGAAGCACGACCAGAATCGGAATCAGCAGCATGATGATCCACGCGCCTTCGTGCGCCTTCGTCACCGCGACGACCACGCAGCACGACGCCCGTGACCAGCGCGCCGACGCCGTTGATGGCGGCGCTCGTTCGCCAGCCCGGCCCGCGAAGCGTCCGCCAGTGGATCACCATGCCGGCCTGCGACAACGTGAACGACAGGAACACGCCGATCATGTAGAGCGGGATCAGCGCATGCGTATCGCCGCCGAAGAGCACGAGCAGCAGGGCGGCAAACGCGCTGAGCCCGAGAATGCCGTTCGAAAACGCGAGCCGGTCGCCCTGGTTCATGAATTGGCGCGGCAGGTAGCGGTCGCGCGCGAGGATTGACGCCAGCCGCGGAAAATCCGCGTACGCCGTGTTCGCCGCCAGCACCAGGATCAGCATCGTCGCCGCCTGCACCAGGTAGTAGGGAACGCCGCGCCCGCCGAAGACGCCGCGCGCGAGCTGTGAGACGACCGTTTCGTGTTCGCTCGGAAGGATGCCGTAGGCCTGCGCCAGCAACGTGATGCCCAGGAACATCGTGATCGACAGGACGGCCATGATCATCATGGTTGCCGCGGCGTTCCGCGCTTCAGGCGGCTTGAATGCCGGGACGCCATTCGAGACGGCCTCCACGCCTGTCATCGCCGTGCACCCGTTCGAGAACGCCCTCAGCAGGAGAAAGAGCGTGAGCGGCTGCCCGAGCGATGCCATCGGCTCCGCCGGCTCGACCGGCTGCACGGTGCCCGTCATGGCGCGCCACGTGCCCGACCGCGATCAGCGCGAGGAGGCTGACGATGAAGAAGTACGTCGGCGCGGCGAAAATATTTCCGGACTCGCGGATGCCGCGCAGATTGCCCAGCGTGAGGATGAACACGAATGCCAGCGCCATGACGACCCGCTGATCGATCCACTGCGGAAATGCGGACGTCAGCGCCGCGACGCCCGCGGCGATGCTCACCGCGACTGTGAGGATGTAATCGATCAGCAGCGCGGATGCGGCGATCGAGGCTCGGCATCTCGCCGAGATTTTCGCGCGCGACGATGTACGCGCCGCCGCCGCTCGGATACGCGTGGATCGTCTGGCGGTACGAGAACACGACGATGGCGAGAATCGACGCGATGATGACGGCGATCGGGCTCGCGAACGCCAGCGCGCCGACATTGACGAGGATGCAGCACGCGCAGAATTTCTTCGGTCGCGTACGCGACCGACGAGAGCGGATCCGATGAAAGCACCGCCAGGCCGGTGACGCGCGAGAGGCGTTCGTGATGGGCGAGATGCGAGGGTATCGGTTCGCCGACGACGAACCGCTTGATCTGGCCGAGAAACCCTTCTTCAGGCACGATCGGGCCTCTGGAGAAGTCGCCTTCTGGTCGCCCGAAATACAAAAAGCCGCAGCGCGCTGCGGCTTTCAACCAGTAAGTGCGCTTCCGTTAAACGCCGACGGGGTTAGCTGCCGGGCTCGGACTCGGAAGTGTCCTATGGCGTTTCCGCCAATTCGCCCCTGAGGCATTTGCGCCTCTCTGGGTCCCCCGTGTTCCGCGTGTGGCGCGGAACTTAGGCAATACGATACACCTTACGCCTCATCGACGCAGGCGTGTCAATTGGCCACGCGGCCGGCTTGACGGTTCCGACCGCGCAGCGCGACGCAAGTCGGCTCGGCGCGCGGGCGACTGCCCGCCATCGCGTCCCGGTAGAACTGCTCGAACCGCGAGGCGTAATCGGGATGCCGCACGACGTGATAAGTCGGCAGCTTGCCCTCCTCGACGTACGCAAGCAATCCCGCCTGACGGAGATCGGTCAGGATGAACTTGAGATCGCGCTGCTCGGTCTTCGAGAGAGTCTTCGACGGCACGTCGAATGCCCATCCGAGCGTGTGCAGCGGCGCGCACGCGTCGTCTTTGTCGCCGGCGTCACGGCCTGGCTCGTCGCGCGCAGCCGGATGCGGGTTCGAGCATGCGCGCGATCTCGAATCCGGCGTAGCGATCGCCCTGAAGACGCTTGAGCTGTGGGCGACGAAGAGCGCGGATCCGATGGTCGAGCGCTCGGCCGTCATGGCCGACGTGGCGCCGCGCACGCCGAACGCCGATGCGATGTCGGGCAGCAGCGCGAAGCGCTCGCCGACGTCCTGGTGCAGCACGCCGGTGGCCGCCGGCGCGCGGGCGGCGACGCGGTCAGCGGCTCGGTCACGAAGCTCCACTGCCAGCTCGGCAGCACCGTCCATCCGAACCTGCCCTGGTACACCGACGCGAGGCGCGCGTACTCCTGAGGTGAGCTTGCTGTACACCTCGAGCAATCGCATCGCCTGTCGAACACGAAAGTAATAGGTCGGCGAGTAATCGACCTGGTTCAGCTGGTCGAGCGCCCTGTACACCTCGGGCCGGAAGTACGGCGTGTTGGTCCAGAAGAGCTCGGCGTAGGTGAGCCCCGTCCGCTCCATTTCGGCCGTCACCTCCGAGACCCTGATCGGCCGGCCCAGATAGGCCGACAGCAGTCCGGCCATGCGGCCGGCGCCCATGTGATATTCCGCGATGGCGAAGTCGACTTTGCCGCCAAGCCACGCGCGGCGGTTGCTGACGCGCCGCGCCATCGCCGAGATCGCCCGGGCAGGGGTGAAGCGTTCGTCAACGATCCGATAAATCGGCTCCTGCACGGTTTGGACGACCTTGCGGCGGTTCTTGCCTTTGCCGACCCATTTCGTTTTCTTCACCGTTTTCGATCCGATGCGAACTTTCCGGACCGACAGCCCCGACTCTTTGGCCGAGCCCCTCGTCATCTGCGCGATGCCGGCAGGTCCGGTCGGGCTCTTCGCCAGAGGGTCGCCATAGCTCTCGATGAAAATCATGCCGGCGAGCATCATCGGATCGAGGTCGTACTCGCGCGCGGCGGATTCGATGTGCTGCCAGATGTCGGATTTGAAGATGCGTCCCGGCGCCACGCAGCGCCTCGGGAAAGCGCAACAGCGAAAAGCTCGTGCGTGGCCTCGAGACGCGTCGGACCGAAGCGCGATCTGCTCGGCCGACAGACGGCTTCGGTCGGCGCCCAGACCGGCGCCGAGTGGATCGGCAAAGGCACGCGCCGCCGTCATGATGCCAATCAGCATCACCAGGAAGAACAGACGCTTCATCGCGGCGTCCTGAGGAAGAACGGGGGTATTACTCATTGTCAGTGATATCGACACAAAGGGTCACGGACTTTCCTGTACGCGTGTCCATGTCCGATCGCGAACGTGGTCGGAACATTGCACCTCCTTCTCGAAATACTCCAGGAGGCAGACATGCGTGACACGATTCGTTACACACTGGCCGCGGCGATTGCGCTGCTCGATGACAGCCGCCGCGCCGCTGCGCGGGCAGCAGCCGGACACGAGAACACCGGCACAGACAGACACGCAGAAAACCGTGAAGTTCGACGCCGACCGGACGTTCCTGATGACGGCCGGCCAGGGCGGTTATGCCGAGGTCGTCCTCGCACGCTTGCCATCGAAAAAGGCCGGCAACGACGAGGTCAAGAAGCTGGCGCAACTGCTCGAGAAAGACCACTCCGCCAACAACCAGGAACTGAAATCACTTGCGACGTCCAAGGGCGTCGTCGTGGCCACGACACTCGACGCCGAGCACCAGCAGCTCCACGATCGGCTGGAGAAGCTCGATGGCGCGGCCTTCGACAGGGCCTACTCGACGGCCATGGTCGACGGGCACAAGAAGATGATCGCGCTCTTCGAGCAGGCATCGGTGTCCAAGGATGCCCAGGTGAAGGCATTCGCGGAAAAAACGCTTCCGGCGCTCCGCGAGCATCTCAAGCACGCCCAGCATGCCCAGAGTACCATTGGCGGGGCCACAAGTACCAGTGGCGCCGCACCAGCCAGCCCCGAGACCGTGCCGAAGTAAGTTCGTTCGGCCCTGCGGCAACCCTCCGTGCCATGGCTTCGTCCAAGCAGGACGGAGAGGTTGCCCGCATGCGCGCTTTGTATCCGATTGCGTTTCTGCTCGTTGTGGCCACGCCGATCGCGTCGGCCGTCAGCCGCTCGCCGCTGCCACCCCAGACCGTCGCCCCGCCCGAAGATCTCTGCGCGGACCGGAACCGGTACGACAGCCGCCGGGAGCATGCCTGCGAGGTGCGCGAGGAAGCGCTCGGCGCCCGCACCGCCCTCGACATCGATCCAGGTCAAAACGGAAGCGTGCACGTGCGGGGCGGCGGCAGCGCGGACGTGCGTCTTCGCACGCGCGTCGAGGGCTACGCCGAGAGCGAATCGCGCGCACGCGCGCTCGTGAGCTCCGTGAGAGTGACGACGACGGAAGGACGCATCCGGTCGGACGGCATGATGAGGATGAACGACGAGCACTGGTCGACGTCGTTCTATCTCGACGTGCCCTCGAAGGTGCAGCTGTCGATCAACACCCGCAACGGAGGCATCTCGCTCGAGGAGTTCTCGGGAGAGGCGCTGATGCGCGCGGTGAACGGCGGCATCACGCTGCGCCGGGTGGGCGGCGACCTCAGAGGGCGGACGCAGAACGGCGGCCTCCAGATCGAGCTCGCCGGTTCGAGGTGGGAGGGAACCGGGCTCGATGTCGAGACGCAGAACGGCGGCGTCCGCCTGAATCTGCCGGCCAACTATTCGGCCGAGCTCGAAACGGGGACCGTGCACGGGCGTGTGGAGATCGATTTTCCGGTCGTGATCCACTCCGGCAGACAGCGCGTCTTCACCACGACGCTCGGGTCGGGTGGGCCGAAGGTCCGCGCCATGACGACCAACGGCAGCGTCGTCGTGCGCCGGCAGTGATCACGAGAACGACACGAAAAAACAGAAGATCAGAAGATCAAAAGAAAAGAAATCTTGTCTTCTGATCTTTTGATCTTCTGTTAATGTCTCTCGTCTTTTTAGTTGCCGTTGTACTTGAATTCGAGGATGGCGCCGGGGTTGGCAAAGGTCGTGACCCGCGCGCCTGACGGATCCGTCGAGCGTCCCAGCCCGTTGTTGTCGGTCACGAGGTAGAACGTCCGCGCATCACGCCCGATCGCCACGTCCCGGTAGCGATTGGCCGTTCGGAAGAGTTCTTCGTTCGCTCCCACGGCCGTCCGGCCGTCGTCGCTCAACTTCACCCGATACACACGGCCCATGGTCATGCCGGGCTGCAGAATCGACGTGGCCCATCCGCTGATGCCGTCGCGCGCCGTGTAGATCTCGAAGCCGCCCGCCGCAATCGTGGCACCGCCCGACTTCGCGATGTCGTAGTTCGGCTCGACCGTGAAGAACGTCCGGATTGGCGGGAGGAACGTGCCCTTCCACTCGGATTCGCGTATGCGCGGTACCGACGGCGGCGCGTTGCCGAATTCGTCGAACTTCAGCGACGCACACGGCGTGGGCGACGACTGCGACCAGTTGACGTACACGTAGCTGCGATCGTCGCGGTACCCCGCAATGTACGGCCATCCGTAGTTGCCCCCTGCCACGATCAGGTTCAGCTCGTCGTCGGTGCCGGGACCGTGTTCCGACGAGTAGAGCAGTCCGTTCGGCGCAAACCCCAGCCCCTGAGGATTGCGGTGGCCGTACGAATAGATGTGGCTGCGCACGCCGTTCAACAACGGGTTGTCGGTGGGGATCGATCCATCCGGACCTATCCGAAGGATTTTGCCTTCGTAGGTGGACCAGTTGCGTGCGGCCACCTGCGCCGACGTCGGGAGATCCTGCGACCTGTTGGGCCGGCAATAGTTCTGAAGCCAGTTGCCGCCGTCGTCGCCGCGCGTGAGATACACCATCCCGTCGGGGCCGTACGCCACACGCCCTCCGCCGTGATCGTCGTTCGCCGGGACGTTGGTCAGGAGATCGACGGCGTTGCCCAGCGTCTGGCTGGTCGCGTCGTAGGTATAGCGCCGCAACCGCAGTTTTCGATTCAGGCCCGGGCCCGGATCGCTGTCGTAGGTGAACGCCAGGTACACGTAGTCGCGGCCGGCGTTCTTCAGCAAATCCGGATGCAGCGCCAGGCCGAGCAGCCCTTCGTGCCAGCTCTCACCGGGATCGTAGCTCTCGCTCGTCAGGTCGAGCGCCGGCGTGATCGCACCGGTTGCCGGATTCACACGAATGACGCGGCGTCCCGTCCGCTCGGTCACCCACAACTGATCGTCGGGCCCCACGATGACTTCCCAGGGCGCCTTCAGCCCGCTCGCCACGACGCGCATCGAGAATGGTGCCTGCGCGGAGCCGATGGCCTGAAACAGAACCTGCGGCGAGGATGCCGGCGACGATGAAGTATCGGAGCATGGTTAGTGCTGGTGCTTGTGATCGATTTGAATCCGCTGTTTATCAGGTTCCTGCTTCGCGTTCAACTTGTTGTTGTGCGCATACGCTTTTGCGGTGCTCGCCTGGCGCGACGCCTCGGAGCTGACGGCAAACATCGACAGTATGCGCTCCAATGAGTCGCTCGCGCAGGATGGACAGGCGGCCGGCTGCGACGATTTCAGGATCAGCAGTTCGAACTGATGCCCGCACGCCAGACACCGGTATTCATACAAAGGCATGTACCCATATACGATACAATCGCGCGCCGATGCGCTCCAGCAGAACTCTGGCCCTGTTTGTCGCAGCCGCGTTCGCCGTGGGCGCCTGCCAGTCCGGCCGCGATGCCGGCCAGCGCGCGCGACCCGTCTCCGCCGCCCGCTACCGCCAAACCGGGGCCATTTGAGTCAGATCTGGCATTTCTCAAGCAAAACACCGATGTGATCGTGCTTGCCGAGCCCGGCTCCGGGGCCCAGGTCGTGGTATCGCCCGAGTATCAGGGCCGCGTCATGACGAGCACGACCGGCGGTGACGAGGCGCCAAGTTTCGGATGGATCGGACGAAGCGCGATCGCCGCGCGCGCCAGGCAGCCGCACATCAACGTGTTCGGCGGAGAAGATCGGTTCTGGCTGGGGCCCGAAGGCGGGCATACGCACTGTACTTCAAGAAAGGTGACCCTTTCGATCTCGAGCACTGGCAGGTTCCGGAGGCGTTCGACTGGGGCAAGTGGGACGTCGACAGCCAGACGCCGACCAGCGTGCGCTTTCGCAGGCGGATGTCGCTCGTCAATTACTCCGGCACGTCATTCGACGTCGAAGTCGATCGCACGGTGCGGCTGCTCAGCACGTCCGACGTCGAAACGCACTTCGGCGCGTCGGCCGGGCCTGGTGCGCGCATGGTGGCGTTCGAATCGTCGAACACCGTGACCAACGTCGGCCGCGACGCGTGGCAACCGAAGAGCGGGCTCGTCTCGGTCTGGATTCTCGGCATGTTCACGCCGTCCGCCGAAACGACCGTCACGATTCCATTTCAGCCCGGCACCGCGCCGGCGCTCGGTCCCGATCGTCAACGACTGCGTACTTCGGAAAGGTTCCGGCGGATCGGCTGCGCACGACCGATGCCGTCGTTTTCTTCAAGGGCGACGGGCAATATCGCAGCAAGATCGGCCTGCCGCCGCCGCGCGCGCTGTCCTTCGCCGGCAGCTACGACGCCGCGCGCCGCGTGCTGACGGTCGTTCAGTACACGCGCCCGTCCGGCGCGACGAGCTACGTGAACTCCATGTGGGAGACGCAGCGCGAACCGTTCAAGGGTGACGTGATCAACAGCTACAACGACGGGCCACCCGAGCCTGGCAAGCCCCGCTCGGCCCCTTCTACGAACTGGAGACGTCGTCGCCCGCTCTGAGCCTTGCTCCGGGCCAGAGCTTTACCCACGTGCACCGCACGGTGCATGCGATCGGAAGCGCGAGCGATCTCGATCGGCTGGCCGTCGCGACGTTGAAGGTTGGCGTCGCGGAAATCGGGCAGGCCTTTACACGCTAGACATCTGAACGTGCCATTCGGTCCCGAAATGTACCATTCTGGAACTTAGCGTGTTGCACGTGTGTTTTCAGCGCGATACGGGAATTCTGTCGAATTTCGTGTCTCATCATGAGAATTGAGACTCAGTACAAACCCGAATCGACGCGAGTCCTCATGCTGGCGTTAAATATTGCGGGGCCTCCGGTTATGGCGCGTTTCGTGGTTGGCACCGATGGTGGCGAAGCGTTTGCTCTTGTATAGGGCGTGCTTCGTGCCCTTCGAACGTTTGCCGTGTGGGTGACCGCTCGTCACCGGCAGACTGCACCCGATCTCGTGCTGATCGTGCGCCGGGGGATGAGCGCCGAGTATTATTCGTTCTGCAGGATTCTTGCTACCACTAACCGGGTGCCTGTGCTCGTCGATCGACGAGTCGGCGACAGGCGCCAGCGTCTCGAGAACTACTGGGGCATCGAACGTCGAGGCGGCACCGATCGTCGAACCGCGGCGCCGGGGAGTTGGACCGACAGCCAGTTTGTGATGACGCGAATGGCGACCAAGGGCGCGCCTCTACTGGCTCCTGACGGTTTGCCCGAGATGGGAACCAATGCTGTGGAGTTTTCACCGTGACGGGAAGCAACTCACCTACGAAATCCGGACGCCTGAGAAAGACACCTTCGAAATAATCATCCACGAGCCCGGACGCGAGGATCGCATCGAGCGGTTCCATAGCGCGGCCGCCGTCGACGACCGTGCGCGGGAGCTGCAGCAGCAGCTGGTCAACGACGGATGGTGGCTGGCGAGCGATCCGCGGCGCTGAATTCCGACATCCTGAATCAATCGGCGACACCGGGCCGGGGCCTGGTTGGTGGGAAATCAAACAAAATGGCGGGTTGGCCGACGGTTCGACCATTGCATATGTGGTAGATCCTATTGGAGACACACGCCCCGTTTCACGACCATCACCATGCCGTCCAGTTTTACGGCAGACGACCATAGTCTGTTCACGACCGTTGCGGGATTTCTCTAGCCAGGGCCTTGTCGACGGCCATCCTGCCATCGTCATTGCGACCAGGACGCACCAGGACGCGATCCTCGAGCATCTTGAGGGCGCGTCAGATCGATGTGGACAAGGCGCAGCAGATCGGGTCGCTCATCGTGCTCGACGCTCAGCGGACGCTGGATCTGTTCATGGACGGCGACCTGCCCGATGCCAGGATCGTTTCGAAGCCAGCGTCGGCAAGTTGATCGCCGAGATGCTCGAGGGCAGCGAAGATCGCGTGCAGATCCGCGCGTATGGCGAGATGGTCGACGTGCTCTGGAAGCAGGGGAAAGCCGACGCGGCGATTCGTCTCGAGATGCTCTGGAACATGCTCGCGCAGCGCTATGGATTCGCGCTGCTCTGCGGGTATTCGATGGGCAATTTCCACAAGGACACCAAGGGCTTCGAAGCCATCTGCCGCGAGCATACACACGTCATCGCCCGCGAGCCGAACTTCTTGCTGCGAAGCCTCTGCGCACTGTCCCGTCGGCCGCCGGCCGCTGGCGGCGTGTGGACTCGTCCGTCCTCTGAAGAACTCGAACGCGGCCGCGCTCATCTGCGCGACCGACCGCTCCATCGCGGCGATGCTCGATCCGTCTGCCACATAAACCGCGAGCGCAAGCCGTCCGCCGATTCTGCTGTCTGGCCGGCAGCGTGATGATGCCGACATCGTTGATCACGACGGCGGTCGTGCCGGTCTTGTGCGCGACCTCGTGTTCCGGAGGGAATGCGCCCTTGATCCGGCGCGATCCCGGTCGTCGTCGCGGCATGAGGCTCAACGAGCAGGTCGGTTTCTGCCCCGGGAAGAAGATCGCCGAGCTGCAGACGCCCGAGCGAGTTGCGCCGTCTCGTACGGCGTCGCCGTATCGCGCTCGTCGGCGAGATACTGCACCCGTCCCTTGTTCAGCGCGGGCGTCTCGACTTCGGCCACGAGACGCCGCTGAAGCTCGACCGTCCACTGCTCAGGCGGCGGATACGCGGTGACCCCCGCCATGTCGAGCAGCAACTGACCTTCGGATCGATCGACGTTGATCGTCGGGAACCCGAGCGCCCGCAGGCGCCGCTCGCACGACGTCGGGACCGCCGACCAGCTTCAACAACGCATCGGCCGCGGTATTGTCGCTTTCGATGATCGCGAGCTCGAGAAGCTCGCGGACCGTGCGAGAGATGCCGCCGTTTGGATGACGCCGTTCGAGCGTGCAGCAGGGACGGATGTCGCTGGCCGCGAGCGGGACCACGCGATCGAGCGTCAGCGTCCGCGTCGGCCACCTGCGTCAGCACTTCGATGGCGATCGGCACCTTCACGACGCTGGCCATCGGAAACCGTTCGTGACCGCGCACGTCGAGCGTGGCGCCTGATTCGAGGTGGATCAGGGCGACGCCCACGCGCCCGCGCGCCTTCTTCACGATGCGCTGAAACGTCGCCTCGAGTGGCGCCAGATCCGGCTTTTCGGACGAGCGCACGGGCGACGAAAGCGCGACGAGCAGGACAAGGGCGATGAAGGCGCGCACTGGTCCCGATCTTATCGGACGTGCGGCGCTCTTTCATTGAACTCTGTTACGATCGCCATACCCTGGAGGCAGTATGGCTGCTGGCACGCGCGCGTTGGCGATCGGACTTCTCGTCGTGGCCGCCGGGGGCATTGGCGCCGACGCGCAGCAACAGGGCGCCGCAGACCGCGGCGCCCAAGACGTTGTTCGAGCGCTACACCCAGCCGATCGAGCTCTACAAGAGCGGGCTGGGCACCTTCACGCGACCCATCTCGTCATCGAACAAAGACGCACAGGCGTTTTCCGATCAGGGCTTCCAGATGATGTACGCGTTTGCGAAGCCCGAGGCGATTCGCTCGTTCCGCGAAGCCTGGAAGCGCGATCCCGATTGCGCGATCTGCTACTGGGGCGAAGCCTGGGCCTGGGGATCGTACCTGAACAGCGCGATGAACGCGGAAGAAGCGCCGCACGCGTACGCCGCGATGCAGAAGGCCATCGCGCTCAAGGGCAAAGGCGAACGCCAGGGAACGCGCGCTCATCGACGCGCTGGCGGTTCGTTACGTGGAGAAGTTCGATCCCGAAAAGCGCGTCGAGCAGGACAAGGCATATGCGGAGGCGATCGGCAAAGTCGCCGCGTCGTACCCGGACGATCTCGACATCGCCACGCTCCATGCCGATGCGCTCTTTCTGCTCGAGCCCCGCCGGGGCACGCGCGACATCAAGAGCGAGAGCGTGCAGCGCCTGCACCGCGTGCTCGAGCGGATTCTCGCGAAGGACGTCCACCATCCGGGGGCGTGCCATCTCTACGTGCACGCGACCGAATCGACCGTCGTGCCCGAGCGCGCGGCGGCCTGCGCCGAATTCCTCGGACGATCGATCCCGGGCGCCAGCCACATCAATCACATGCCGTCGCACACGTGGAACGAAGTGGGGCGCTGGGGCGATTCGGTGCGCGCCAACCTCGAGGCCTGGCACTCGGATTTGAAAGCCGCAATCGGCGAAGGGTTCGCCATCTACCCCGCGCACAACCTGCACATGCTGTTGTATGCCGCGTCGATGGACGGGCAGGGCGCCATCGCGATGCAGGCAGGGAAGGACTACGCCAAGCTCACCGGCGAGACCTACTATCAGGTGCTCACGATGATCCGCTTCGGCCGCTTCGACGAAGTGCTCGAGGTGAAGAACCGCCCGACGCCCGTAATCCTTGGAGGCTTCTGGGACTTCGCGCAGGGGTACGCGCAACTGCGGACCGGCAATGCCGACTTTGCCCGGGTGTACCTGGATCGCGTGAAGAAAGCCGCGGACACGTCCAAGGACGTGTTCAGAGAGCACACCGCACGAAATCTGCTCGGCACCGTCGCGGGGATTCTCGAAGGGGAGATTCTGCTGGCTGCGGGCGACACCAGTGGAGCCATTGCGGCGTTGGAGCACGCGGTCGCGATTGAAGATCAGCTCGGCTACGACGAGCCGGAGCCGCTGCCGTTCGCCGCGCGGCACTGGCTGGGTGCGGCGTTGCTCGAGGCGAAACGCTTCGAAGACGCCGAGCGAATCTATCGAGAGGAGCTCGCCGACCATCCCCACAACGGCTGGTCACTGCTCGGGCTTCAGAAAGCGCTGGCCGGCCGCGGCACGTCGTCGCGCGAGGTGGATGAAGACCTTGCGAAGAGCTGGTCGCGCGCAGACACGTGGATTCGCGCGTCGAGATTCTGATCCCGGGAAAACAGAAGGTCAGAAGATCAGAAGATCCGATTTTCAAAAAACCTCTTAATCTCCTAATCTCTTGTTCATGAACCGGCCGGCGCGACCTAGCGCGCGCGCCGGATCCCCAGCTTCGCCATCCGGCTCTCGAGCGTCGTCGGCTTCAGCCCGAGCCGCTCGGCCGCGCCTCCCGCGCCGCGCACGCGCCAGTTGGTGGTTTCGAGAACCGCGCGGATATGCGCGACCTCGAGATCGGCGAGCGCCATGGACGCCGGCGCGACCTGCGGCGACGCCCTGGGCAGCGAGACATGAAGGTGCCGGCCGGTCGAGACGATCACCGCGCGCTCGATGACATTGCGCAGCTCCCGGACGTTGCCGGGCCAGTGATAGCTCTGCATCTCGCGCATCGATTCCTTCGCGATGGACTCGACGGGCTTCCCGAACGCCCTGGAAAATTCGTCGACGAAGGCCCAGACCAGGCCGGGGATGTCGTCGGCCCGCTCGCGGAGCGGCGGCACGACCACGGGAAACACGTTGAGCCGGTAGTACAAGTCTTCCCGGAACGTCTTGTCTTCGACCGCCTTCTCGAGATTCTTGTTGGTGGCCGCGATGATGCGGACGTCCACCTTGATCGACTGATGGCTCCCGAGCCGCTCGAACACCCGGTGCTGGAGCGCGCGCAGCAGCTTCACCTGGATGTCAACCGGAAGCTCGCCGATTTCGTCGAGGAACAATGTGGACTGGTTGGCCACCTCGAAGCGTCCGATCTGCCGCGAGATCGCGCCCGTGTACGCACCACGCTCGCGGCCGAACAGCTCGCTTTCGATGAGCGCGCTCGGAATAGCCGCGCAGTTCACCTTCACCATCGGGCGATGACGCCGTGGGCTGAGGTCGTGGATCGCCTGGGCGAACACTTCCTTCCCGCTTCCTGTTTCGCCGAGCAGCAGGACGGTGGCCGGCATCGGCGCGACAGACTCGACCTGCTTGAACGCGCGCTTGATCGCGGGGCTTTCGAGCACGATCGAGTTCGAATCCGATGTTCGACGCGTCTCGCCGCGAAGCTGCGCGATCTCGCTGCCCATTTCCGCGTTGAGCTCGTCGACCTCGTTGAGCGCGCTGCGAAGGGCGGCCTCCACGTGCCGTCTGGAAAGGGCCTGGCCGATGACAGCGGCGACCAGTTGAAGTTGTTCGACGAGCGCCCCCGACCAGTCGAGTCCGTTCATCGACCCGAAGCATAGAGCGCGAAGCTGTTGACGTCCGTGTCCAGTTACGGGCAGTGGAAACGCCGCGCCGGACGTGGTCCCCGCCCGATCGAAGACCTCGCGGTCGAGCACGTACGGAATGTCATCAATTTTCGAAAAGAGGGCGGGCTCGCCTTCCTTCAGCCGCGACACCATCCACGGTATCGACGCGGTTGAAATCGAATCGGGTGGCGGTGGAACCGGCTGGCGGACCCAGAAGTGCGTGGGTATTGCGATTGAGCCATCTACCGACGTCTGCCAGACGGCTGCCATATCGAGATGCAGCACGGCGGCGACACGGCACAGACCTTCGGTAACCGCGCCATCGAGCGTGGCGCCTTCGGCACTCAGCAGGCTCTCGATGAGCTCGCCCACGAGACGTTGAAACCCCATGATTTCTTCGCGAGCCGCCGTCAAACCAGCCTCCAGGTCGAGACGCTCGGTGATGTCGGTCACCGACGCCACGAGATAGCTCGATTCCCCTTCGCTGACGACGCTGAAGCCAATCTCGAGCGGAACCGATTCGCCGTCCTTGCGGATGCCGGTCGGAGGCTCTTCGATGGTCACGGTGCTCGTGTGGCGCTCGGACTGGAGCTTGCCGACTGCGGTTCGAACCGGACGGGAGGTTTCTGGCAGCAGCCGTTCCATCGGCTGGTCGAGAAGCTCCCCCGGGGCATACCCGAAGATCGCGCTGGACCGGCGGTTGGCGGCGAGGATCGTGCCGCTCTGGCTGAACACCAGGACGCCGTGAGGCATGTGTTCGATGGCGCCGCTAAGGACGCGCGTGATCGGGTCGAGTCCCCTTCGGCCGGGCTTCAACCGGGGCGGAAATCGGGCCGACGAGACGCTCAGACAGTGCGCGCGCGGTCATCCGGCGGGCTAACTCATACATACGCCACCTATTTCCTGACGGAGTCCAAGTGTGTATCGCCTCCGAATCGCCCACCCCGCAGGAGCACCCGGATCGCTGGCAGGTGTAGCCTATGTTGGTCAGTGCTTTCACGAAACTGCCGAATGTCCTAGTCTGGACAGGTAAAATTGACAGGGGGTGCGATAATCCGCGACCAGGCCCTCATGCTGGTTGTCAATTCACCGACATTCCGCGGGTTTTGCCCGGGGCTGCTTGCCGTGGCCCTGCTTTTCGTGTGCAACGGCGCGGGGCTGGGGGCACAGCTGGGAGGGCAGAGCGAGCCGGAGTTACAGGGCGAGCAGAAAAGGGTCCTGGTTCTCTACTCGACCGGTCGAGAGGCGGTCATTTCCCTCACCGGGGAACGTGACCTGCCACGGGCGCTCGATAAAGGTCTCGACCGGCGACTGGACTTCCACTCGGAGTACCTGGATGCCGGACGATTCCCCGACCAGCAGTACCAGGCCGGATTTCGTGATTTTCTTCGACTGAAATACGGCGGCCAGCGGTTCGACGCGGTCATCCCGGTGCTGGACGTTGCGGTCCAGTTCATCGCGAAGTACCGCGACGAGCTGTTTCCCGGAACGCCGGTTATCTTCCTCGCACGCAATGAGATCTCCAGCCCTATCCCGAACTCCACCGGCATCGTGTCCGAGGTGGATTTTGGCGAGACCGTGCGGCTGGCGACGGCACTGCAGCCCGAGGTCAACCACGTCTTTGTCGTCAGCGGTGCAGCGGCCCGCGATCGCGCCGTCCAGTCGGAGGCACGCGAACAGTTCGGGCGGTTTCAGCCCCGATTGGAGTTCACATACCTGTCGGGCCTGCCGACGGCAGAACTCGAGCGCAGGCTCGGGGCACTACCCGAGCGCTCGATCGTCTATTACCTTCTTGTCTATCAGGATGGTGCCGGCCAGAGCTTCCAGCCAGTGGAATACCTGGACCGCATCGCACCGGTCGCCAATCGCCCGACCTATTCCTGGGTGAACTCGACGATCGACCATGGTGTCGTGGGGGGTAGCCTCGAGAACCTGGACAGACAGATTGCTGCCGTGGCGGCTGCTCGCCCTGCGGGTCCTTCACGGAGAGGCGGCAGACCGGATTCCCGTCTCCATGAAGAACTTGAGCATGACCCAGGTCGACTGGCGTCAGCTTCGGCGATGGGGCATCAGCGAGGCGCGGGTCCCCCCTGGAACAGTCGTCAGCTTTCGGGACGTGGGCGTCTGGGAGCAGTACCGCGCCTACATTGTTGGCGCAGGATTCCTTCTGTTCGCTCAAGCTGCGCTGATCGCCGGGCTGCTCTTGCAGGCGGGCGCGTCGGCGCCGGGCGGAAGAACAGGTGCGCCGCAACCAGGCCGAACTGCGCAACAGCTACCAGCGCATCAGCGACCTCGGCCGGCGGCTGCTGGTTGCGCAGGAGGCCGAGCGTTCGCGCATCTCAGGCGAGCTGCACGACGACGTCAGCCAGCAGGTGGCCCTGCTGGCGATGGATCTTCAGCTCCTCTCCGCGACTCCAAACGAGCTGAGCCGCGATGAACGGAAACTCGCGGGCGACGCCCTCGAACGCGCTCATGCCATCGCGAAGAGCGTTCACGATCTTTCGCACCGCCTGCATCCAGTGAAGCTGAGACTGATTGGCATCGTCGGGGCGCTCATCAGCCTTCAGCGGAAGTGGCCGCAGACCGACATCGCGCTCACGTTCTCGCACGCCAACGTGCCGTCGCCGCTGCCAGACGACGTCACGCTGTGCGTGTATCGGGTCGTGCAGGAAGCGCTTCAGAATGCGGTGAAGCACAGTGGCGCGCGCGAGCTCTCCGTGCATTTGGAAGGTACGCCTCGCGGATTGGTGCTGACCATTGCCGATGACGGCAAAGGGTTCGACGTCGACACCGCATGGGGGACCGGGCTCGGTCTGGCGAGCATGAACGAGCGCCTTCAGTCGATCGGCGGCGCCCTGACGATTCATTCCACACCGGGTGGCGGAACAACGCTGGAAGCGAGCGTGCCGTCGGCCGCCATCATGCCAATGGAACAGGACGCGGGCGTAACCGTGTCAAAGTAGGGGAGCGATGACTGCGCCGCGAGTCCTTCTGGCCGACGATCACGAGCTCGTTCTTGGAGCGTTCGAGAAACTGCTGTCCAGCGAGTGCGAGATCGTCGGTCGCGTCTCTGACGGCCGGGCTCTGCTGGGTGCGGCAGAAAAGCTCAGGCCCGATGTGATTGTCCTCGATATCGGCATGCCGCTCTTGAACGGACTCGAGGCAGGCCGGCAGATCAAGCAATCGCTGCCCAACACCAAGCTCGTATTCGTCACGATGCATGAAGACGCCGACGTGGCGGCGGAAGCGTTCCGTGGCGGGGCATCGGCCTATCTGCTCAAGCGGTCGGCGCCGTCAGAGTTGATGACCGCGATACGCGAGGTCGTGCACGGACGCTCGTACGTGACGCCGCTCGTGACCGAGGGGCTGGTCGAGCTGCTGATGAAGGTCGACGAGCGCAAGCATTCGCCCGAGCTCACGTCGCGTCAGCGTGAGATTCTGCAGTTGCTGGCCGAGGGGCGATCGATGAAAGAGGTTGCCGCAGAGCTGAACATCACCGCGCGCACGGTGGCGTTTCACAAGTATCGAATGATGGAGCAGCTGAAAATCACCTCGTCGGCCGAGCTCATCCAGTACGCGGTCAAGCACCACATTGTGTGAGAGCTGAAACTAAAGCTGGAAACTAAAAACTAAAACGAAAAAACGACGCACTGCCACCAACTAGTTCGCGGCCCGTTGTTTCGCTCCCGCCTTGCCCGTCCGGCTCAACGTGCCGATCTTCCATTGGCCATCGACCAGGCGCCAGGCGATCGAGATGGCTCCCACGGGCGTGGTGCTCATGCCCTTTGCCGTGCGCCCGTAGATGGCAAATGTGCCCAGCGTCTGACCTGTGTCTCCCGACTCTGCTGTCGCCGAGCTCTCGATCGTGAGCGCGAGCGTGACCTCGCGGCTCTGCAGAAATGGCTGCCACTTCTCGACGATCGCGTCGGGGCCGTGCGCCTCGACCGGCAACGAGACGACCGCGTCGGCCGCGAGGAGCTGGCGGAAGGCATCGCGGTCGGGCAGCATCAGCGCATTGACGAGCGCGCGCTCGGCCGTTCCGAGCGGCGGCGCGGGGGCGGTTTGAGCCGCCAGCGACGACGCCTGCAGGATGAGAACGGCGGTCATGAAAGCACGGACAGACACAGGACCTCCAGAGCATCGACACAGGCAAAGCGCGATCCACCCTTGTGTCCCCGCCGTTGCTGCTGAAATCGAGAATGCCCGAAAACGATTTCGTTAGCGGGCCGACAAAAGTGTCGTCCGCGGTGCCGGCTGGCGGGCCCGATACTAAGGGCATTTGCCCGAGGACGGCAAGCCCCATTCGTGCTATCACGTGTTTCGTTTCACAAAAAAAGTGCTGTCACGCCGTCGTCACGCCTGTGATATCGTCCCGCCTTCCAGCCTTGCGCATTCGCATTTCGGTCGGCATCGCAGCGGCCCTCATCCTTTCTCCATTCGGAATCGATTTCTCCGAAGTCGTCCGCGGCGCCCCCGCTGAGTGGGAAGAGAGCGGCACGTTCCCGAAATCCGGCGTGTCACAGGTGCTGGCGTCCGGCCGGGCGATTTGTCGACATCGGGCACGGCCGACGATCCGGCGATCTGGGTTCACCCGACAAACCCGGCGCTGAGCGTCGTCATCGGCACGAACAAGAACAGCAACGGCGGCCTGCACGTGTTCGACCTGAACGGCGTGAAGCTGCAGTTCGTCAGCCGGCGGCAAGCACAACAACGTGGATCTCCGCTACGGGTTTCCGCTCAACGGCCAGGAGGTCGATCTGGTTGCGGCCTGCGACCGGAACAACAACCAGATCGACATCTACACGATCGATCCCGACACGCAGCGGCTCACGCAGGTCGGCACGATTCAGACCGGTGTCGCAGGTGTACGGCTTCGCGATGTATCACAGCCCGGCGACCGGCAAGTTCTACGGGTTCGTCTCTTCGGCCGACTCGGATCGAACAATGGGAGTTCGTCGCCAACGGCGCGGCCGTTGGCGGCGTGCTGGCTCGCGCCTGGGATGTCACCTAGTCTTGGTCGAAGGCATGGTGGCCGATGACGAGCTGGGGTATCCTCTACGTCGGCGAGGAGAATACGGGCATCTACAAATACGGGGCGGAACCCGGCGATTCGACGACCAACCGCACGACCGTTGATCGTCGTCGGATCGGCCACTTCTCTTGTGGCCGACGTGGAAGGATTGACCATCTACTACCGCCGCGACGGCGTTGGCTATCTCATCGCATCGAGCCAGGGGAACAGCCGGTTCAACGTGTACCGGCGCGAGGGGAACAACCCGTACCTCGGCACGTTCCAGATCGCGAGCGGACCTTTCGGTTCGGCCATCGACACCGACGGCATCGACGTCATCAACATGAGCCTCGGCCCGCGATATCCGCAGGGCTTGTTCGTCGCGCAGAACGACGATGTCGACTTCAAGTTCGTGCGGTGGGACGACGTCGCCATGCCGCTCGGGCTGGCGGTGGACACGACCGGGCACGACGTGCGTCCCGACAGTTGCGCTGACGTGGCATCTGTGTCGGTGTCGCCGGATGTCGGCGAACGTCGAGGTGGGTGCGACGATTCAGCTGACCGCCGAGGCCAGGGATGCCGAAGGGAATGTGATCTCCAGGTGTTCGGCGAGCTGGTCTTCGAGCGACGAGAGCGTCGCGACGGTCGATGCGAACGGCCTGGTTTTGGGCATTGCTGGCGGGGGCTCGGCCAACATCGTCGCCGAAATGGGGCCGCGTGACTGCGACCGCCGTGATTACCGTCGTGCCCTCGACCAATGTGGCGCCTGTGCTTCACGCCATTCCCGATCTGACGTCCACCGAAGGGGCGAGCGTGTCGATACTGGCGATCTTCGAAGACCCCGACGCGCCGACGTGCACACCGCGACCATCAACTGGGGAGACGGGTCGCCGCTGCAGGCCGGCACGGTTTCGGAAACGAATGGCACAGTGGCCGGCTCCCACGTGTATCCCAACGACGGCACGTTCACCCTCGTCGTCACCGTGCGGGACAACCGCAACGGTGCCGGCGTCGATGCGGCCCCGGTGGTCGGTCGGCAATGTATTGCCGGTCGCGAATGCCAGGGGACCGTACTCGGGCGTTGCAGGTCTGCCGATTCAGTTCAGCGGCACCGCGATCGATCCCGGCGCCGATACCCTCGTCTACGAGTGGGACTTCGACTACAACGGATCGACGTTCGACGTCGATGCCGTCGGAGCAGCCCAGCAGCGGACCTACGCGGCCGGCGGCAGCTTTGTGGTCGCGCTTCGCGTTCGCGATGACGATGGGGTGTCGGCCGTGGTGACGTCGGCTGTGACCGTTGCGACCAAGCCGCCGGTCGTCCTGTACTTTGCCCTCGAGAGCAGCGCGACGCTGAGTGGCGTCAGCATGGCGAACGAAGACATCGTGGCGTACGACGGCGCGGCCTACAGTCTTTTCTTCGACGGATCCGACGTGGGTCTCAGCAGCGCGGTCATCGACGCCTTTGCGGTCGTCGGTCCAACCAGATTCTGCTGTCGTTCACCGAGCCGCGATCGATTGCCGGCATATCGGGTACCGTGGACGACTCCGATATCGTGCGCTTCACGGCCACGTCGCTCGGGAGCACCACGGCCGGATCGTTTGCGATGTACTTCGACGCCAGCGACGTCGGGCTCAGCAACGAGCGACGAAGATGTCGACGCGATTGAGGTGCTGCCGAACGGCCAGCTGGTGATGTCGACGCTGGGCTCGTTCTCGGTGACCGGTGCGTCGGGCGCGGGGCACGATCTGATCGTGTTCACGCCCACATCGCTCGGCGTCGACGACCGCGGGGACGTGGGCGATGTACTTCGACGGCAGCGACGTCGGGTTGTCGAGCAGCAGCGAAACCGTCGACGCGGTCGCGATCGATGCGGCCGGCCGCATCTATCTCTCCACCAGCGGATCGTTCTCGGTGACAGGGCTGTCAGGGGCCGACGAAGACGTGTTCGTGTTCACGCCGACCCAACTGGGATCGACGACCGCGGGCACATTTTCACCGTCGCTGGTCTTCGACGGGAGCCTTCGAGGGGTTTCGGGCGATCTCGCGGCAATCGACCTGCCATAAACCCGCCCGGGCCGCGGGGGCTGTATACTCTTAGGGTCTGCTTTCCTGAGCCCTGCTGCCGCGTCGCCCAATTCCCGGGCCGCACGTCCCCAGCCTCACCAAAGCCTGGAGTACCCCAATGTTGGTCATGATTGGTGCGGCGCTGGCGATCGGTGTGTCGGTGGTCACACTTCTCTACACCGTGGGTCGTCGCTCTGGCCTGTTCGACCTTGGAACCGTGAGCGCGCAGTGGCTTGCCGAGTATCGGGAATACCAGGAGGGGGGCAGATCTCGATGACACGCCCCGTGCCGGAAGCCAGTGTCCCGGTCGCGTGTCCCGACTGCCTTTCGGGCCAGATCAAAGGACCCGACCAGCCGGGAACGGGACTGGCGTACTGGCGTTGCTTGAAGTGCGGCGTGGTCTGGAACCCGGAGCGCCCGCCCGATCGCACCAGGACACGCCCGAGCCCGCGCAAGAACCAATCGGACTACTGGAACAACCGGTAGGGACCCCGCCCCTATCCTTCCTGGTCGCGAACGATCCGCAGATAGGCCCGCCAGGGACCGACCTCTTCAGATACTGCCGCGCCAGCACGCGTGAGATCTGCATGACGTGATCGAGGTCGTGCGCCACCCAGGTGGCCAGGAGCTGGCGCAGTGTCACGACGCCGAGCTCCGGGTGCCGCCCACGACGGTCGAGATCCGCGTCGGTCAGGTCCAGCGCTGCCAGTTCAGCGAGGCTGTGCTGCCGCACGGTTGCGAACTCGTCGAGCAGGCTGGCCAGCGTGCGTCCCTGTGATGCGGCAAACTGCGCGAAGCGATCGAACGTGTCGAACGGCCGCGCCTCGCCATGCTCGAGGATGATCCGGACGCGCTGCATCCAGTCGGTTCGCTCGCCATGGATCAGGTGTCCGAGGATATCGAAGGGGCTCCACGTGTCGCCTCCTTCGTGCGCCGCGATCCACCCTTCGGGGAGTCCGCGCAGCAACGCGTCCAGTGTCGCAGGTGTTCGCGACAGGATGGCGACCCCTTCTTCCATGACAAACGAACGTCGCGTGCGATCGGTCTGCAAGGTCATGGTGGCTTCGGCGATAACTGATAACTGATGTCAGGGACGCAGGGTGAGTTCCGTCATGCTGCCATCGGCTGACTTCACGCGCGCATATGTGATGGCGGCGTCGCCAGGAAATCCCAGCCACAACTCGCGATTGCCATCGAGCCGATAGACGTAGATTCGCAGACCGCTCCCAGTCTCCTCGTCTGGCGTCCCGAACCGCCGCCGCGCCTCTGACGGCGTCAACTGTCTGCTGAGATACGGTTCGAAGGCCTCAACTGTCCGCTCGCCGAGCGGGAACGTCGGCTGATGTTCGCAGCCGACGAGCGCGATGCAGAGCACGATGATGGCAGGCGACACAGTTCTCATCGGGTCAACCACCGAGACGATGGACGATTGACGATCGACGATGGCCGATCCGACGATGGCCGATCCTGCGCTAAGCTACTTTACAACGCGCCCGTAGCTCAGTGGATAGAGCACCGGCCTTCTAAGCCGGGGGTCGCAGGTTCGAGACCTGCCGGGCGCGCCATTTTCTAAGGAATTCGAGAGTTTTGATTTTCGTTTTTTGGGCTGGCGAATGGTTGGCGAAAAAAGTGACCGCAGAAGGGAAAGCGAAACATCGACTAATGAATTGATATTCATGAAAACCGTGACGCGATCACTGGTCATACATGCCGAGGATCACGAACGATCGAGAGTCAGAAATCACCCGAACTATCATGCTAGGAGACTCTTAACAAACCGCCAAACCCCGTTTTGCCTCGCGATGGTCAAGTGCGTCACGTCGTCGACCAAGCTGTCTGAGGAAGCGCCGGCGGCTGCCCCTTTCTCTCCGGCCGAAGCGACGGATACCGGAACATTCCGTGCCGACACTTAGAACGCGTTGGCCCGGCGCTCGCACGTTTCGAGCACTCCTATGCGCAGTGGACGACCTGCGCGAGGGATTGTGCGAGGGGCGACGAAAACATATTTGCCGGTGAGGCCTCTGCGATCGAGGACGACTCGGTCCGTGTCGCGGCTTAGAAAGCGGGTGAGGTCGCGAAATCGGCGGTCTCGGGACACGGAGGGCCGTCGACGATCTCGTGGATTTTGTCGCGCATCGCCTGCGCCCAGACGTCGGCGTTGCCGTTGCCGGAGCCGGAGACGCGGGTGACGCGCGTCGAGGCGAAGAGCGCTTCGATTTGGGCGTCGTTCAGCATTCGCAGTTGGCGGGCGAGCAACTGGCGTCCTTCCTCCGAGATGTACCTGTCGGGAAAGGTGGCGCCATCGTCCGGAAACTCGCGCATGCTGACCGCGCAGCGCTCGCGGTTCTTCCAGATCCCGGTCTTCTTCCACTGAGCAAGACCGCCGTTGTTCAGACCAAACGTGTCGCCGAGATCGTGAATCAGCGCGAAGGGCCGCGGACAGATGTCCGACGCGCCGCGGTCGGCCACACACACCAGCCGCTGATTGGACGGCTTATTGTCCGAATGCGCGATGATCAACGACACGAGCCGCAGCGCGTCGCGTTCGGTCCGGTTCGCCCCGCGCGACAGGTCGATCCGATCCAGTTCCCACCAGCCCCAGCCCGGGCGGTCGGGCGAGACGATCTCCCGCCCCTCGAAATGGCGCTCGACGGCGGCCCATTCGAAGGTCGAGTACCGATTGTCGGGCAAGTGGCTCTGCGCAGCCTCCCGCAGATTCAGCTGATCCAGCAGCCACGCGGCGTGATAGGGGGTTCGAAGACAGCCGAAACAGCGCAGGTGGCGCACCAGATACATGCGATCGGCGCCGAAGCCCAGCGCCGTGAGGAAACGGCTCGCCGCGAGCTCGCCTTGAATCTCGGTCGTGGAGCCATATTTCACCTTCACGATCTCGCCGTCGGAGAGGACGCAGTCGAACTTCGGCGTCGTGCCTTTGTGTGGTCCGTCGAGATATCGACAGCGTACGAGGTCGCCGGAGAGATTGCCGTTCGGATCGCGGGGATTCGCCGCCAGATCCGCGGTCGACGGGTCGGGCGGCAGGGCCCAGACGCGTGCCTGCCGCAGCGCAAGTTCGCGCACCGCGGCGGCGCGCGAGTCGTCCACGGCCCAGCGAGCCTCCTTCCTCGGGTCGGCAAAAGGCGTCTGCAGTGTCTCGCGGCCGAGTGGCAGCAGCCACGCGGCCCCGGCAACCGAAACAGCGACGCACGCGGCGGCGGCGATCCCCAGCCGGCTGATCATCCTCGAATCCGAAGCAATTCCCGCGCCATCTCTTCTCGGCCTTCGGCTGCAAGCCATTCGGTTGAGCTGCCACTCTAGGCGAGCGTCCCTCGATGGCGTGGTCATCGCTGTATCCAACGCTGCTCATACTCGAACAGGAAGGCCATCGAGCCTGAATGGGGCACTTCTATCGGCGCGCTCGGTTTTGTCGCTTGATGCGCGCGGGCCGACAGGTTGGCGGCTACACGGCCGGTACGAAGACGTTCGACGCATTGATCTTCGGGTATTACGAAGACGACCGTCTGATGTACGCCGCGCGCACCAGAGACGGCTTTACGCCGGTCGTCCGCGCACAACTGTTCAAGAAATTCGGCGGCCTGGAGATCAAGGATTGCCCGTTCGTGAATCTGCCGGAGGCGAAGAGCGGTCGATGGGGTGCCGGCCTGACCGCAGCGACGATGAAAGACTGTCGGTGGCTGAAGCCGGTGCTAGTCGCGCAGATCGAGTTCCTCGAGTGGACGGGGAAAACCACCTGCGGCACACCAAATTCATTGCCCTGCGCGACGACAAACCGGCACGCGAGGTTCGGCGCAAGTGACGAGGCGCGACGGAGCGTCGTACGATGACGTTCAGCGGTTTAAACCAGTGAGCGGCGCGACGCCGGCAACCGGACGATGACATTCCGGCTTCTTTTCTTTGACAAGTCCGCCGTCTAGGTGTATTTCCTGCGAGGCTGCCGTCATTCGGAAAGGAGTCACTATGTGGACTCGATTCCCTCGACTGTTTGCGTTCGTCGCGCTCCTCACCGCCTGCTTGTCCGGCATTGGTAACGCGCAAAGCGGCGCGGGGTCTATCACCGGCCTTGTCACGGATGAAACCGGTGGCGCGGTGCCGGGAGTGACGATAACCGCCACAAACCAGGCGACGAGCGTTGATTACACGGCTTCGTCGAACGAAGCCGGAAACTACACCATCGAAGGAGTGCCCGTCGGCACCTATCTGGTCAAGGCGGCGATTTCGGGCTTCCGCACCTCGACCACACCGGCGTTCGCGCTCGAAGCGAGGCAGGTGGCGAGGCTCGACTTCAAGTTGAGCGTCGGCGCCTTGCAGGAAAGCGTCGAGGTCGCGGGTGTCGCGCCGATTCTCCAAACCGAGACGCCAACTGTCGGTGAGGTCATCTCCGGCAACACAGCGCAGTCGTTGCCTCTCAACGGCCGCAACATCGGGCAACTCGCGCTGCTCCTCACCGGGACGACCACCTACAACCCGCGCGGGTTCACGAACATCGGTGCCATCAATATGAATCGGCCGTTCGTGAACGGCAATCGCGAGCAGACCAACAACTTCACGGTCGATGGGTTCGACGTGAACGAAACGATCGACAACCGCGTCGCCTATCAGCCGATTCCCGACGCCGTCGCGGAGATCAGCGTCGAAACGAACAACTACCCGGCCGATGTGGGAAACGTCGGCGGCGCGATCGTGAGCAGCGTCATCAAGTCGGGCAGCAATGCGTATCATGGCAATGTGTTCGAGTTCTACAGGAACAGCAAGTTCGACGCGAACACGTGGGAAAACAATCGATCGGGTGCGCCAAAGCAGGAGCGCACGCAGCACATATACGGCGGCACCCTTGGTGGTCCGGTTTCGAGAGGACGCCTGTTCTTTTTTGGCGACTTTCAGCATTCGCGCCAGGATGCACCCGGCTTTGGCACCGCATCTGTCGCACCTGAATCATGGCGCCGCGGCGATTTGTCGAGCGTGGCGACGGTGATTGTCGATCCGATCACTCGAGTACCGTTCCCGAACAACCAGATCCCGCTCAACCGCATCAGCGCAACCGCACGACGTCTCCTCGACGACGTGACGAACTATCCACTGCCGAACCGGAGCGTTCCCGGCGTGACGGGGAATTACGTGGGCGAAACGCTGCTCAGATCCGCGCGAATCAGGGCGACGCGCGCGTCGACTGGAATGCGTCGAGCAGCGATAAGTTTTTCGCCCGCTATTCGTTTGCCACCTACGAAGATCAGCGCGACAGAACCGCATTTCCGCTCAGTTTTGCCACGCGGAACGATCAGCCGTTTCACAACGTCGGGTTCAACTGGAACCGCGTCCTGGGTCCGCGATCGATCAACGAGCTGCTCGTTGGCTTCAGCAAAACCACCGTGATCGGCGAGACGTCCGATTGGGCGGGCATCGGCAACGGCAATGCACTCTATGGAATTGCCGGAGGTCAGCCCGATTGCCGGGCTCAGCCAGATTGATTTTGCGAGCGGGCTCACACTGCCCGGGGCCATCGCCACCGACTCGGATACGCTCGCAAAAACGTACCAGCTGAACGAGAAGCTCACCTGGATCGTCGGTCGTCATACGATGAAGTTCGGCGGCCAGTTCCTCCGGTTCAACCAGCAGCGTTTTTATGCCGGCAACAACGGCCTGCTCGGATTCATCAGGTTCAACGGCTTGTTCACGAACTTTGCCTTCGCCGATTTCCTCCTCGACATGGTGTCGAGCAAAGGGCGCGGCGGCGGCGACCCGAACGATCCGTGGACGCATCTTCAAAACCGCACGGCGCTGTTCGCGCAGGACGACTTCAAGCTCACACCCACGGTGACGCTCAACCTGGGTGTTCGGTGGGCCTACACGTCGCCACTCGTCGAACAAGACAACAGGCAAACCAACTTCAACCTCGTGACAGGTGAGCAGACGTTTGCGAGCGACGGCAGTCTCGAGGATCGTGCGCTCTACCAACCTTATTACAACGGGTGGGAACCGAGGTTAGGTGCGGCCTGGCGGCTTGCCGAGCGCTGGGTCGTTCGAGGTGGTTACGGCATCTCGCAGTTCATGGAAGGCACGGGCGCGAATCTGCGCCTGCCACTCAATCCGCCATTCTTCTTCGAGTCGGCGGTGAACTATGACACAACATCCGGTGCCGGGAGCCTGGCCACGGGCTTTGCGGGACTCGTGCCTGGAACGACACCATCGGGGAACGTGCGCGCGTACGATCCGAATCTGCGGCCGCAGTTCAGTCAGCAGTGGAATGGGTTCGTGGAGTACCAGCTGACCTCGTCCATGTCGGCACAGGTCGGATACGTCGGACATCATGCCGATCATCTCGTGACGCCCGTTGAGGGAAACCAGGCGCTGCCCGGCGTGGGCGATCCATCGACCTGGGCGCCGAAGAATTCCCGAAGGCCGCTCTTCCGCACGCTGCCACTCGTCACGACAATCGCCACCACGGCGGCGCGATCGGGAAGCAGGTACAACTCGATGCAAGCGAGCGTGAGGCAGCGCATGCAGCACGGCGTCGAGTTCCTGGCCTCGTACACGCTTGCCAAGGGAACGACGAACAATCGCGGATTCTATGGCGTGGGCGGCGGCAGCGGCCTTCAGGGCGTCACTGGAGCGACCGAAGGCGCGTACTGGCAGAACACGTACAACCCGGAAGCGGAATGGGGACCAATGTTCCACGACGTGCGGCACAACATGATCCTCTCGGGCACCTTCGACCTGCCGTTCGGAACGGGACGCCGCTACGGCGCCGATTGGTCACCGCTGACGAATGCCGTCATCGGCGGGTGGCGACTTGGCGGCATCTTGCAGGCACGGTCGGGGCTTCCGGTGACGGTGACCGACGGTCGCGCGCCATCGCTCCAGGGTGATCGGGGCTCCGAACGGCCGAACTGCGTCGGCAATTGGAAACCGGGCGATCAGTCGGTTACACAGTGGCTCGACATCACCGGGTTTGCCGCCGCGGCGGCCGGCACCTTCGGCAACTGTCCCGTTGGTGTGGCACGCGCACCCGGCTATACGAACCTCGATATGGTTCTCTCGAAGAACTTCGCGACGGGAGGTGCGCGATATGCCGAATTCAGGATCGAGGCGTTCAACCTATTCAACCACCCGAGCTTCGGTCCACCGGCGCGCGACATCTCGGTACCGAATACGTTCGGGACGATCACGACCACAGTAAGCGCTCCCAGAGTGGTTGAGCTTGGGTTGAAGTTTTATTTCTAGCGGCGTGTGCCAGACAATCCGGATGTCGCAGTGTGGTTCCGGCGACGCGAGCGGCCGCGACTGGCCACACGGACGTAACAGTTCGGCCTGTATAGGTTACGGCGAGATGCGACGGTCATGACACCTCGCGGTCCGGGCCTGGCTGGATCGCTGAACCGGCCCTCTAATCTGTGCACTCAGAATTTGTTCTTGAACGTCGCGTCGCGCAGCACGCGATAACCACTGGCGTGAAACACGGCGACGCCATTGAACAACGCAAACGAATACACCTTGGTTGCAGGCACGTTATCCGGCAAGGCGTAACTCGTCGGTGCCTTGATACTCGCCAGATTCGTGGAAGACCCCACGCTGATCGTCCCGTCGTCGTAGAGGGTATACACGCGGTCTGAGCCCGAGTAATTGTCGATGGCGAAATCGACGATGTCGTCGCCGTCGTGGGCGGCATTGAAGACCGTCACGCAAAGTGGCGGCGAGTAGGCGTCCAGATCCTCCGACGTCCCGGTGCTTCGGTATATCCCACTGGGGCAGGCGGTGCTGGTGGTGCGCCTGTACCAGGCATAGACATGTCCATTGTCGTCGTGCTGAACGGCGAGTCCGATCACGCCCGCGAAGACCCCGGCGATTTGCAGTGGATAGTTGAAGAATCCGCTGCCGGTCGCGGCCGGATCCCATTCATGACCCCATGAGCGCTTCAGATTCCCGTTGAACACATACCATGCGAAGAAGACGCCGCTCTTACTGTAGTCACCGCCGATGATGTCGGAATCGACCATGCCCGCCAGAGGCGAAAACGCCAGGGGAATATCACTGTCCGCGCTTGCGGCCCAGGCGTCGGCCACTGTGAACGCATTCAGGCCGTAGGCATCGACCAATCCGGCCACGTCACGCCAGCTGAGGGAGTTGTTGGAGGGAATGCCCGTGTGATTGGCGTCTGATCGCGTGACGGAGCTGTTGCGGTAGTGCATGATCGACGCAAGGTCGTAGCTACTGTGAGTCACCACGCCGGTTTTCTTGCCATAGTCCTTCGCGTTCGCATCGGGGTCTACCCACACATAGGTGTCGCGATCCGGACGCTGATGTTCGTGGATGAATCCGAGGGCATGCCCCAGTTCATGGAGCGCTGCGCCGACGTTGGACCTCTTGATCTGTTCCCCGACAACTCCCGGATCATTTGACGCTCCGTTGAGATCTCGATAGGTGCCGACATATCGCCGATAACTGTTGGGAACCATGATGCCCGAGCCATAGTCGTCGTAATCGTCGACGAACCAGGTATTGAGGGCACCGTCATCGAACGACATATCGACCAGATCGTCGATGGTTTTTCCGCTTGGCAGGGTGACGGTTTTCAATGATTCGACGGAATCCAAATCCGTCGATGAGCCTCGCGCGACTTTGAGTTCGGTTCCCACGTTCCAATAGGTATAGACGTTGTCACCGGAGACAGCCGCGCCTCGCAGGGTGGAACCCTGATGGTTGGCCGTGAAGACCGTATCCACACCGGCCGGCAACGCGACGGACGTCACTCCAGCTGCGGCATCGAGATCAAGGTTAGAACCTTTGCTGCGCCAGAGCTTGTAGCCCGAGTCTCGGGTTAATCGCATCTGGTTCGTACCAGGTGATGAGCTTGCCGTCGCTTTGATACTCAATCGACGCAATTTGTAACGGACTGTTCGTCCCCGGTTGATCGGGCGGTTCGACCGTGTAGTAGTTTTCAAAGGCCACACCCTGCAAGTCGTCTTTGGTTCCGAAATCCAGCGCGAGATCTGCATAGATCGTGGTTGCGGCACCGACATTCATGCCGATGCCCAGTATCGACGATTCACGAATCGGCAGTTCGTGGGATTGTTCGGCCAACGCCGCAACTCCCGATCTTCGCGTGGAGCGCCTTGAGTTGCACCCAATTCCCGGCAGGGGGATTAGAGTTGACCGACGTAAAGTTCACTCGGCCGCGCGTCAGCCTCTCCCAGCGACGCATGTTCACTCTCCAAATCGCGGCGGCCTTGTAGGAGATGTCAGGGTCGTATCGGATCGGGATCGAAATGACCCCTGACTTGACGCCCCACAACTCGCCGCCGTCGGTCGCCGATCTTTGCTTCACATTGGGGGTTTGCGCGTCGAGCGCGACTCCTAAGAGGCAGGAAAATATCAGTGACCGGCGCAGAGACGTATCCATAAACTCTCCTTGCAGCACGAGCGGAACGATTCAACCCACTTCGCGATCGAGCCGGAAGTTCAGGGCTCGATCCGGAGCACCTCGCCCGAACCGCTGAAGATGCTCCGGTTCGTCACATAGACCGTTCCATCGGCGCCCACCGCCACGCCGCCCGGCGCAAACAACGCGCCCGTGGCAATCTCGGTTCGCCTACCGTCAGGAGCGATTCGGATCAGAGCTCCCGTCCAGTCATTAGCTTCGAAGGCCGCCAGAAGCCCATTTCTCGCTATTTCCAGGACATACAGCGAACCGTCCGGACCGAATGCCAGATCGACGATCGCGGTGAACCCCTCGGCATACGTTTCGGGCGTGCCACCGTGGCGAGGCACGCGGAAGATTTTTGCGCCGCCGACCGGGAACGGAAATCCGGTGAGTTGACCGACGTAGAACTGACCGTCCGGCCCATGGGCCACTGCGGTCGGTACGGTGTCCATTGGGATGAGCGTTCCTGGAGGAAGGCCGAGGAACGGCGGGGCCTCGCTCAAGGTATCCGGAAAGACAGCGAGGGTCGAGATTGCGCCGTTGGTCCAGACTGCGTTGAGCGCATTCGCTCCGGCGTCGGCCACGACCCGCCTGCCCGGCAACGCCACGAGCCCGTATGGGTTGGAGTCCACTTCGTCGCCCGTAGGGTTTGTGGCGAGTTCATAGCTGCCCAGGTCTGTCCCGACTCGCCGTCCTGCGATGGTCAAACGCACGAGCCGCGCGAAATTGGCGCCCGCAGGTCCAAAGTCCAATGTCCGATTCACTGGATTCCCGCCGTAGCCAATGGTGACGTAGGCGCCACCCAGGCCCTGAAACGATATGTCGTGCGGACCGGTCGCGAAGCTGCCGTCCTCAGTCGCTGCGGAGGGCATGTTTGTCACAACGCGTGTCACGATCCCTGAATGCCTGCCGATACGAGTGATCGATCCAGTTGGCCCGTAGCAGCGAAGCCCCTCCGGGCCTTCAGCGCAGAGGCCTTTGCCGCCCCTTCCCGCCTCGGCAACGTAGAGAGCGCCGTCCGGGCCGAACGCCAGACCGCGGGGATTGTTCAGACCAGTGGCGATCACGATCGGTGTTTCCGCGCCTGCGTGAACGATCGCTACTGGTGTTTGATCAACAATCGCGGTGACAAGAACGCGATTGTGAAATCGCTGGTCGGTTCATCACTGTTCTCCGTTTGATTTGGGCCCCCGTGCCGACGGGCCCCTATACTCCTAACGGCGAGAATCGACGACGAATCCCATCACTCCGCCGCCCGCCGGTGGGCGATGCAAGGCCGGTGCTATAATCGCGCACCTTCGAAACGGGGCCTTCAAGATGGCGGACACGGCACCAGAGGACATCACCCGGCTGCTCCTCGACTGGGGCAACGGTGACCGAGCGGCCCTGGATCGCCTTGTCTCAGTTCTATATGAGGAACTTCGCCGCATCGCTAGCCGGCAGATGAGGCGGGAGCGCTCGTCGGCTTCCATTCACACGACCGCCCTCGTTAATGAGGCGTATCTGCGGCTGGTTGACTACCGCCGCGTGCGGCCCAGGACCGTGCGCATTTCATCGCGATTGCGGCTCAGGCCATGCGACGCATCCTGGTCGACCGTGCGCGATTTGCCCGCACCGCAAGCGCGGCGGCGCCGCACGGCCGCTTCCGCTCGACGAGGCGGCCGATGTCGCCTTGGAGCACAGCCGTGAGGTGCTCGCACTCGACGCGGCACTCACGCAATTGGTGGCCTTCGATGCCCGCAAGGCCCAGATCGTCGAGCTGAGGTATTTCGGCGGATTGACCATCGAGGAAACGGCCGAAGTGGTGGGTATCTCGACGCCGACCGTCGAACGCGAATGGCGCGCTGCGAAACTCTGGCTCTATCGGGAGATCGCCGTCGAGGCCAGACGGTGACCGCCGAACGATGGCATCAGATTCAGCGCCTGCTCCAGGGAGCGCTGGAGCGCTCTGGCGAGGAGCGCGCCGCATGGCTGGAATCATCTGCGCCGGCGATGCCGAACTCCGGAACGAAGTCGACACCCTGCTTGCCTCCGATCAGCGTGTGGAGGGGTTTCTCGAGGTCAATGCGTTGCACCACGCGGCGCTGTTTCCCGACGACGATCTGGTGCCGCGCCCGGTTCTCGTGTCGGTCCTTACATCCTTGAAGGACGGCTGGGTGCGGGCGGTATGGGGGAGGTGTTTCTCGCGCAGGACCTCCGCCTCGGCCGCAAGGTGGCGCTCAAACTGCTCGACCCCGCGTTGCTCGGCGACCGCGCGGCGCGGGCGCGCTTCGTGCGCGAGGCCCGGCTGGCGTCTGCTCTCGACCATCCGAACATCTGCACCGTCTACGAGATCGGCGACGCCGGACGACGCCTGCGTTCATCGCAATGCAGTACGTTCGAAGGTGAGACCCTGCAGCGTCCATCGGCGGCCGCCGCTATGCCGCGGCGAGCTGATTTCGCGTCGGCCTGCAGGTGGCCGAGGCGCTCGCTGCGGCCCACGCCCGCGGCATCGTCCATCGCGACGTCAAGAGCGGCAACATCATGGTGACGCCTCAGGGCCGGCCGGGTCTCGACTTCGGGATCGCCTGCTTCTCGAGCGCGACGGGCGGGTCTTCCAATGCCGAGTCTCCGTCACCCACAGGACCGCGGCCGGCCGGTGCTCGGCACGCCGGCTCGATGTCCCCCGAGCAAGCGTGCGGCGAGCCGTCGATGCGTCGGAGCGACGTCTTTTCCTTCGGAGTCGTGCTCTACGAAATGGCGACCGGCGCCAGGCCCTTTCAGGGCAAGTCGCGCGCCGACGTCATCAGCGCGATCCTG